>NZ_JACXAB010000070.1 GCF_014699075.1 Microvirga sp.
GAACCGCCTCAGCTTTCTTCGGAAAGCCCTTGTTACAAGGCTCACTAGGAGATCCGTTGTTGTTATTAGTGTGGAGGACTCCGAGTCCGGCTTTGCCCGCGTCATAGAAGACTTCCTCAACCTCAGTTCTCAACAGCTGCCAGGCGTCCAGCAGATCGGCTGGGAGCGTGATTCTCGAACGGGCTGGCGTGCGGGCCTGGAGAGCTTTCAACCGGGCCTCGACCTCGGAGCGATCCACGTCCGGGAAATGCTCCGCCAGGGCGCTCAGGGCCTCCTCGGCGGCTCGTCTGCAGATCGTGACCTCGTCGAAAGCCCGCTTCTGCACCTCCCGAAGCTGCTTCTGCTCCATGAGCACCACCGCCCAGTCGCCCCGGCGAGCATAGATCGGGGTCAGATCGAACCCGAAGGCGTCGATCACTTGGCCCACGAGATCCTTGACGGCGTAGCGCTTGCCGTTGGGCGAATCCTTAGGCGCAATCAGCTGCAGGTCGACCAGCTGGCGCAGGATGCGCCGGATGGCCCGCTCGGTTAGGCCGGTGCGGCTCATGAGGTAGTCGTTGGACGGCCAGACCAGCAGCCGCTCCCACTCCTGCTCGCCCCAGCAGGCCACCAGCTCGGAGAGCACCGCCCGCTGGGCCGGCCTCAGGTCGAGCGCCTTGCCGGCCTCGCGAGCCGCGGCCGAGAGTTCTTTGCGTGTGACCGTGCGCCCGTCTTCGAGCGCAAGCTTCCTTGCGGCCAGAGCGGCATGTCTCAGCCGCCGGCCTCCTGACGATGCAAGCTGCATCGTACCCTCCTGTGTGAGGGCAAAGCGGGAGCGTTCACCGAAACCGATGCTCTTGACACTCAGCTTGTCGGGATGGCATAAGGATGTTGTCACACATTCCTTTTGGCCACCCCTCGGTGGGTCTCCAAAGGCCCTCGAAGTTTCCAGCTTCGTGGGCCTTTTGCTTTGCCTGGTTTACGTCACGACATTCCGATCCTTTTCGGCGAACATGGCCTCGAGGGCATGGGTGATGACGTCCTGACGCGACTTAAACCGGCCACTCTCGACGGCATGGTCGATCGCAGCGCCGAGAAGTCCAGGAACCCAGACGTTCATCTCCCGGTCGCCGCGCTCTTTGCGGGACTTTCGGAAACGTTGAACGCGCTCGGTCTGCTTTGCATCAGGCATGGCATCCACCTGTTACACTCGTGCCGTTTCGAGTGATGCCCGATTCTGGGTTAGCTGTGGAGTCGCGCGTCAAGAATCCATTCACAATAGATCGATTCAGCGGTGGGATACTTCTTTGAATAGAATCATTTAGCTGAAAAGGCCGAGTCAATTCGCATGTAAAAGCCAGATTTCGGCTGATTCGACGTTACGCACTTGATTCGAGATCGCGTAGTAATCGAGCCGGGCTCAGGCTCGCAATCTAGGTCACGATTCTGGAATATGCCGGATGGAGTGGTTGATGACTGAAAACGGAACCCCAAACACACCCAGATACTTGGATTCGCTTCCAGCGCAGCGATCGCTCTGCTGCTTGGTCTACTCAGTCGCTAACAATGGCGAGACAGCAGATCGCGCGGTCGCCTTCCTCAAAGGCGTGTGGCACATCCAGCGGGTCCAGAGCATCAGCCCTTCTGCTCAAATTCTAGGCGAGGCTGAGTTAGGTGTTGGCGCATGTTCATCGTCACCTTAGTCGGCCAGGGTATCCCAGTCCTCTCGATAGCAGCGACAGACTGATTTGCAGGCGCATCATTGGTTGGAACGAGTGCATGGTGACACGAAATGCTCGTCTAAAGGACTTTATAACCGACGGATATCCAAGCTCTGGACTGGCCGTGCAGGTTTTGGCTGAGGATCATGTTGGAACCTACATCCTTCCATTCTTGTGTGAGCGCATAAACGGGGAGTGGCGGAACACGACAACGGGCGGGACAGTACAGGCGAACATCCTCGGGTGGCGTGAGGTGCAGACAGGAAGCCGAGGTCGAACGAGCCCTGCCCGGCAACCAACCACAACGCCTGACGGATGATCTAACCTCCTCCAGGCACTGCGTTACCAATTCTGCTCAATTTCAAACTCGGATGATTATCGCCTTGCTGAGGGCCGAGCCTGCGCAGAGGGCAGAGGCCGCCTACTTCCACCTTGAACGACATTGGCAGTTTTGTCGCGAGATGGCCGCCACCCATAACATTGGGTACAAAGTTCCTGTCAAACGACCTGACAAATTCCTATTGCGAAGAGGTCGCTCTTGGACGACATCATAAGGTCACGGGGTACAAAGCCCGCCTGGTGGCTTAGGGTCCCCGAGTAGCTCGACCTGAGAGCAACTTTTATTCTCATTCTCTTGCATCAAAGACAACGTCCTAAGGAATAAGCTCTACGATGGCTCATAAGACACTGCCAAGTAGTAACCCCAAGGTCGCTTTCGAGACGAAGTACGGGCGTTTTGTAGCGCAGTTATTCGACAGGGAAGCGCCTATCTCCACAGCCAATCTACTCACTCGGGTCGAGAAGGGCCTCCTCACCAACTCGTCAATCTACCGTATTGTCACCCTTGCCAATCAGCCTGACACGGTTCCGGCAAAGATCGAGGTGGTTCAGTTCGGCCTTTCCAGATCCAATACACAAGAAGCAGATCCCCTTCCGCCCATCGCTCATGAAACCACCGCCGCAACAGGGCTGCGTCACCTCGATGGAACCTTATCAATGGCGCGTCTCGCGCCGGGAACCGCCGGATCTGCATTCTTCATCTGCATCGGAGACCAGCCTGACCTGGACTTTGGCGGACGCCGCAATCCGGATGGACAAGGCTTCGCCGCCTTCGGCCAGATTGTGGAAGGGATGGATGTCGTCCGCACGATATTTGCTCAGGCGGAGGATGCGAGCGATCAGTTGTCCAACCCGATCTCAATCGACTCTGTAACACGGATCTGAGGTCGGATTTTGTAAGTCAGCATTGACTTCAATCCGGAAATGCATCGAAGTTGAGCGCACCAAGTCCCATTAGCCTGATTTTCAGCCAATACTATTCTATCCGGAGAGTAGAGATTTGTTGAAAGCAGTCACGCCCGCTGACGCCGGTCTCCCACAGCGTCGTCTTCTAATCTGGCCATAACCAAGGTTGAGGCCAGACGTGACTGTTGCATTTTATGGGATGAAGAACGCTGGAGCGGTGATGATGCGCAGAGGATTCTTAGCAATTCTGACAATCGGTATTCTTACAAGTCAGATAACCCTGGCAGCCGATTTTAGGATCGGTGTGCAGGAAGATGCCGACATCCTTGATCCTCATCGTGCCCGAACCACAGTGGGGCGAATGGTCTTCACCTCACTTTGCGACAAGCTTGTTGATGTCACGGACAAGCTGGAGATTGCCCCACAGCTTGCGAGCTCATGGTCGTGGAGCCCCGACAACAAGACACTGACTTTCAAGTTGCGCACCGACGTACAATTTCACGATGGCACGAGTTTCGACGCAGCGGCTGCCAAAGCGAACCTGGACCGGGCGCTTACGTTGCCGGACAGCCTGCGCAAGGGGGAGCTGGGATCCATTGACCGAGTGGAGGTCATTGATCCTTCAACCGTCGTGCTGTACCTGAAGCAACCGGACGCGACGCTGTTAGCACAATTGAGCGACCGCGCAGGAATGATGCTCTCACCGGCGACTTTCAACAGTGAGGATGTCGGCCGTAAGCCGGTCTGCTCCGGACCGTACCGTTTCGTGGAGCGCGTCCAGAACGACAGGATCGTACTGGAGAAGTTCGCAGATTACCGGGACGCTAAGGATTATCAGTATGACCGGGTGGTCTTCCGTCCGATCCCGGATACCACTGTGCGCCTCGCCAATCTTCGAGCTGGTGATCTCGACCTTGTGGAGCGTCTGAATCCGTCTGATGCTGAGGCGGTGAAAGCCGACAAGAGCCTGAAGTTCCTGGTTCTGTTGGGGCTCGGATTCCAAAACATCGTGATCAACGTGGGAGCTGGTCCTCGGGCCGACGGCCCCTTGGGCAAAGATAAGCTCGTGCGCCAGGCCTTCCAGGCAGCTATCGGTCGTGACGTCATCAATGAAGTTATTGGCCATGGGCTCTATAATCCTGCACAGCACCCATTCCCGCCCGCCAGCCCCTATTTTGACAAGCAGTATCCGGCTACGGCCCGCGATGTGGCAAAGGCTAAGGCTCTGCTGGCTCAAGCCAAGCAGCCCGAAGTTGGCTTCGAGCTATCTTTTGGCAATACGACCATCACGGCTTCCTTGGCTGAGATGATCCAGGCGATGGCAGGCGAGGCCGGGTTTAAGATCAGCCTACGTCCGATGGAGTTTTCTGCCATGCTCGCAGAAATGCAGAAAGGAAATTTCCAGGCTTCCTTGAGCGGCTGGTCGGGCCGGATCGATCCCGATGGTAATATTCATCAGTTTGTAACCTGCAAAGGAACCCAGAACGACTCCAAATACTGCAACCCGGAGGTGGACCGCCTGCTGAACGAAGCGCGGCTCACGCCGGACGTCGAGGCTCGCAAGAGCCTCTACAACCAGGCGTTGGAAATCCTGCAGAGCGATTTGCCGATCATCTACACGTATTATTCGCCTCTCATTTATGCAGTGTCGAATCGTGTTGCGGATTTCAAACCATATCCCGACGGCATGATCAGACTTCGCGGCGTCCATCCGGCCAGATAGGCGGCATTGCGCTTCGTGCAAGCGCCCTCTAGCGCCAGTAGAGTTCTATCCGGCTGTTGAAGTCGTCACGGTGATTTTATGCGTTGGAACTTGCCTCACTCAAGGTGGCGAGAAGTCAAGCTCGATCAGTAGCTCATAGGCGCACTGGACATCGCACTGTTTGTTTGCAGCCAGGCAGGCCTCGTACCAGTTCACATAGTGATGGCATTGCACAGTTCGCTGAAGCTTCGGCGGCTGGGTGTGTCTCATAGGCGCTCCGGATAAGACTCATTGCATCAGAGTCATGGGGTAATACCGAGACGAGATGCTCGGAAACCTTCTGATAGCCCATGATCAGGGCGGCCGGTCCCATAAGAATGGCGATGGCAATCCAGGATGGATCTTCCGCATCAGTCCACCTCACACCGGCATGGTGGATACGAAGTTAACCTGATTTTCCTAACTGGGAAGCCTTCCCGATGAGGACGGCAGCCGAGGACGAGGAGGCAGAACGCACCTGCCGGTCATGCCTGAAGTCCTGGCGAGATTGTGGCATGCGAATTTATTGGAGGGGGCACCAGCCCTCATCATGGAACCAAGCAGCCCAGGCTTCGATAACTATCGAGTGCATCGTAAGGAGGCGGTCATTCGCGAACGAAGTCATGTCTGATGGCAGTGATCAGCGTTGGCACCACCGGCGTCCGACGACTATAACAGCCAAGGTTCTAGCTGGAAGTGGGTCACCTCCCCTGACTTGCACCGTGCAAAACCTTTCAGCGGGTGGAGCTCAATTAACCTTCCCAGAGGAGCTAGTGCTTCCGGCGACCTTCATGCTGGAGGTCCCATCCTTGAATCTGCAGGTTGATGCCCAAGTAATCTGGAGCCAGGGTCACCAGCACGGAGTCACATTCGTGTGGCCGCAGCATAAGGAGCGCGGCGGCAGACCCTCAGCATGAGGAGAGGATCGCGTATGGCAGGACGGCCAAAGGATGAAGAAGATCAGACCGAGCAGACGGCGCAGGCCAGTACGCCTCAATTGGACCGCCTGGAGAAGTTAGCCAAAGCCGCCGCAACATCTGCTCAGGCCAAGCAGTGGCGGGCACGCCAGAACGGTCTGAGTGATCAGGATGAGCCCTCGGAGGTTCGCAGCCTCAACCATGATGCGGATGCCAGAGCGCAAGCTGAAGCAGCGATGCTGCGGATGATGGCAAAGCCAAAAAGCAAACGGCGCTAGCTGAATGACCAAGGCGCAGTTAACGAACCGTTCAGTCTTGGGCCGCCATGGTCCGGCCCCCTTCCCCCCTGCAGGGGTAGCACAGCGTAAAAAGGAGTTCCAGAATGGCAGAAGCCAAAACGGACAAGAAGCCGAACCCAGCCTTGATGAACCCGTTGCAACCCTCGAATGAACTCGCGGCCGTTGTCGGCTCATCTCCCCTGCCCCGTACCGAGGTGGTGAGCAAGGTATGGGAGTACATCAAGGCCAACAATCTGCAGAACCCTGCAAACAAGCGCGAGATCCTGGCGGACGACAAGCTGCGGGCGGTCTTTGGTGGCAAAGACAAGGTCAGCATGTTCGAGATGAACAAGCACTTCGCGCAGCACCTCTCCTAGTACCTGGCCGAGGATTGGGCTCATCCGTGACATTGATGCCTGCTTAGACAACCTGGTTGTCTGTACTTCCAGTGGGTCTGAAGACACGGATTAGCCGACCATCGATAACCAGAAGGCCTATTCCGATCACCATCATGCCAGCGAGATCCTGAAGCTCTAGGTCCTCTCCCAGCACCAGACTTCCAAGCATAACTGCGCTGACAGGGGCAAGAAAGCCTACAAGCAGGATGTTCATCGCCCCTGCACGGGCCAGAACCTGGAAGAATATCACGTAAGCCAATGCTGTTGAGAGCACCGCCATAGCCAGCAGCGCCGATATGGAACTGGCCCCAGGAAAGGGTTGTGCCCAAGGTCTGTCGAGCACGCAAACAAGGGGAAGCAGCAGGATAGACGCAGTGGTCACCTGTCCAGTGGCGATCCCGAGTGGGGTCACGCCCATGGAGTGAACCCGCCGGCCAAACACCCCTCCCAGGGCTGACGACATGGCAGCGCCCAGGACCGCGAGTTGCGCTGTCGTTTCACTGCGGAACTCTGCAAGAGCACAGGGTCCAATCACACCCACCGTGCCGCAGAACCCAAGCATCGTTCCCAGGAGCCGGTGACCACTCAGCTTTTCGTCAGTGGTGAGAGAGTGGGCCGCAACCATGCCGAACAAGGAAGACGTAGCTGCGATGATTGAGGCTAAGCCCGCCCCTATCGCCGTCTGTGCCCATGCAATCAGGCTCATAGGTATCATACTGTTGATCATGCCCATGACTGCGAGTGCGCGCCACTCATGCCACGTGGCAGGAATGGGGTGTCCCAGAACGCGCAGAACGATGTTTAGGATGAGCGTTCCAAGTGCGAGGCGCACAAACGCAATTGTCAGCGGGGGCACTTCTCTGATGGCAATCTCAGTGAAGAGAAATGAACCTCCCCAAAGCATGGAAAGTCCGAACAGCAGCGCCCAATCCAACTTGCCCATGAGCTTGTTAGGTGGTGCATCCATGGCTTGTCCCATACTGTCGCCTGCGAAGCCCATATGTAGTAGCCAAGTTTAAGTTCCACGCCATTGCTGATTTGCACGAATCGTTAAGCTTGGCCTTATCGAGATGCAGGTAACGCGCGCGTTGCGTATCAGCCCGAACAACCTCCATCGCCCCAAGCGTGGAGCTGGCCCTGGTGGAGAGCCCTTACCCTCTCGGCTGGGGTCTTCTTTGTGATGGTGTGGCTACTGGCGATGACGGTAGAGCCGGATAGCGACAGGGATCCGACAGATCGTTGTTCATAGTGCCCTGGCCATGCTCAAATCCCGTCACCTTGAACGGCGAGAGAACTACGTGCGGGAACTGGAAGCTATCCTAAAGCGCGATTGACGAGCCCAATCTGCAAGGGCTGAGTGCATCAGACGCTCGAAGACAAACGCGCAATATGAATACAGACTCAGAGCCTGAAGCGTTGGGTCACAAACGAAGGGGGGAACTTATCATGACGGCTTCATCACTCAGCTTCAGGCTGGCTGTTCTGTTTGTAATCATTGGCATTGCCATGGGCATCGGTATGGCGGCATCCCAGAACCATGCCATCATGCCTGCCCACGCTCATCTGAACCTGCTCGGGTGGGTATCGCTCTTCCTGTTCGGCATCTACTACGAGCGCCGCCCAACCCTGGATACCAGCCGCCTTGCCCTAATCCAGGTTGGGGTCTGGTCTGTCGGAACCGTTCTCCTCACGGTCGCCGTTGCCGCCCTACACCTGGGGTATGCGGCTTTCGAGCTGATTGCAGCCATCTCCTCGCTGATCGTACTCGCCGCGATGCTGCTGTTTGCCTACTTCGTGTTCCGTCCAGTCACTTCGGTAGCTCCAGGACCGACCGTGCGGATGACGCCCGCTGAGTGACGAAATGCAGTCGTGGCGGCAAACGCAGTTTGAGCTTACCTGCCGCCTATCTCTTGTCATGCCCTACTCTCTGCACCCAGCGTGATTAACAGAGATTGTCTGTCTCGCTCACCAACTGGCCGGTGCGGTCGAACTTGCGCCAGCCATTCTGTCGCTCACCTGAAGGACAAAGCCGCTCGAAGCTTTGGTAACGGGCGACCAACCGCCCGTCTGAGGTGTATTCATCGTGCTCCCAGTCAACGGCAACAGCAGGACAGCCTTGGCTCCGAAAGCGGACGAGCATGAGGTGGTTCGTGGCAGCTATCCGGAAGATTGCCTCGAAATTATGCGTCTCGTTCAAGGACGTGCTGACGCCGGAAGACAGAGTGTAGACCATTTTCGGTGGCATCCGCTGGCCCATAAGCCGCCCCCGTGCTGACCTCGCCTCGATCAACAATGGCTGTGTTATTATGGTGCGGCAAGTGTTCTGAGCCCTTGGGGGGCACGAACAGAAACCAACCCAATTGCAGCAGCAGCCAGTTCACTTATGCTCTTACCGCATATCAGCAGCAACAGGAATGGGCAGCCATGCTGCCCAATTGTTCTTGCCTACTGTTCAGGCAAGAACTATATTTTGCAGTGCAACACGGCGATTGACGTCGCAGTGTTGCTGCCCTTCTTGGGCGTTTCCTCCCTAAACTTCGGGCCGCTTTTTAGCGGCCTTTTTTCTTAGGTAGCTTGTTCTGTCAAAGCCACGAACCAGCCGCAAGTAGACTTCTGGCTTACGCCAGTGATCTGTTACCGCTCATGCGCCGCGCGGTATCAATCACAGCACACCGCTGATGTCTGTCTGGAAGCCGACAAACAAGGCTTCAGGTCTGCTGTTTTTGCCAAGCGGGTTGCTGCTTATTCATTCCGCCCGAAAAGCGTGGCGATTAAGCCCCTATGTCGGCGGACTTCCTGGCCCTCAAGGTGGACCAGATGCTGGTCGTGATCAGCTTCTGGCTTTTGGGTGATCTCAGCCAGGACTTCAACCAATCTCAGCCCTGTGTTCCGACTGGACTGATCGTTCTCCACCCCCTCCTGTTCCGGGGTCGAGAGTACCTCAATCCGACCCTGAAAGTCGTTCCGGTCCTCGTAGCGAAAATAGTCTTGGAAACCAGGCCTGACGCGATGCTCACGGTCGAGAATGATCTCATGGGTCACCTCCACCACAAAGTTGCACCCGTTAGGGGTGGTCACGTCCACTCGCCTGACCACGCCCTCGAAAAAGCTCTTCATCGACCCCGGAGCGTGGAAGTGTATGCGCACTTTATCGACAACCGCGACCTCCGACGCTACTACCTCATCCATTCACAGAGGTTCCGCCTTGTTGCGGCAGGCGCTGCGAAGCCCACATCGCCGCTTGGGTTCGGTTGGCTGCGCCGACTTTGCGCAGGATGGCTTTGACGTGAACCTTGATAGTGGCTTCCGTGACATCGAGCTTGCGGGCAATGACCTTGTTGGGCGCTCCCTCTCTGAGGCAGCCAAGGATTTGGGCCTCTCGCGCCGAGAGCTTGCAAGCCTTCAGGTCAGAGAGGGTCGGCTGTCCTGTGGTGTTCTGAAGCGGCGGCTGTTGCTGTTGAGGAGCCGCAGCCACGATCGAGCGCAGCACCTCAGAGGGCAGAACACTCTCGCCCATCATAACCATTTCCAGATACTTGATCAGAACTTCAGGACGAGCGGCGGTTAGGCAAAAGCCATTGACCCCGGCCTCGCCCCCTGCCCGCACGAAGCCGAGGTTAAACTGATCCGCCAGAGCCACAACTCGCGTGTCAGGTGTCCGCTCCCTCACCTGCTGGATCACCTCAAGCACACGATGGGTATTCTGGCTGGCTTCGATGATCAGCAAGGCTGTATTGGGAGAACAGTATTGGAGGCGCTTTGGCCCTGTGACAGACGCTGCCTCAGCAATCGCAAACGGCGTGTCCCTCAGGATGCTCCCAAGCCCCGTATGGAGCAATGCGCTGTCGCAGAGCAGAGCCGTAGGGCTGGCTGGGATCAGGCTGACGGGCAGGGAATCAGTGTCCGACGAGCGATCATTAATAGGCGTGAGCGTTTGCGCAGTCATCTGTTCCCCCTGCCTGGTCGTTCATGTTAGCAGAAGGTAAACAGGTTGCAGGAACCTTGTCTGTCTGAATCCCGACACACGTGTTCAGATACTGACCCAAAGTGCTCAGCCGATGGTCTAAATACTGGGAGAGACTGATCTTCGGCTGGCTAATCTTAACAGTGCAGACCTGCGCCCGCCAATCTACGCTCCCCAGTACTAGGATGTTCAAGGTAGAGAGCAAAACTTCCGATTGAGGCCGAACCCGAGGTATCAGCTACCAGCCGCAGCCTAATTCCCAGCCTGCTCTTGCCGTGCGAGCCGCTCCACAAGCTCAGCCAGCCGAGCCGGGAGGAAAGTTTCGACTGGGCCGCAGGACACCCGCAATCGCTCCCCAAGCTGCTGAAGGTCGTAGGAACTCGGCTCTCGGGTTGGGATGCTTACGGATCGGCGGGAAAACGGAGCTGTTGGGGTATCTGTCGGGAGCAAGGCTTGTTGCATTGAGCACTCTCGCTGTTGGTAAGAATGGCCGCTGAATCCCCCTGCGACGGTGTCCCTGTTCAGGGTCTCTAGGGTGCAAGGCAGCGGGATTTTATGGCAATTGTACGAGCAACGTGTCTGGCTTCGCTCAAAACAGCACCCTTTTACTACCTTGGAGCAGGCTTCTCGCGGCTTCCTCAGTCGCAATGTTCCGCTGCGGCTACCCCCTGAACGGCAGTTCGAATACCGCTAGTCGTCCGATGAAAATTCTCGCTTTAAGAACTCGTTTAGTCGGACACCCTATCGTTCTCGACCAGCGACGATGATCGCTTAGCCTCTGGGACTGGAGCTTAGCTCACGAGTTCCCACGCATGAGCAAGACCGAAAAGCGCCCGTCAGCATCTCGATCCGGTCTGATCCAAACAGACCCGCGTACCTCCTCGGCTGTACGGGACAAGTTCGGCGAGCAGCTTCGCGTGATGTACGGAAAGCTTGAGGAGGAGCCTCTGCCCGACCGCCTCCTCGCCCTCGCGCGGCGGTTAGATGAGCTTGAACCCGATCTCCTCAGCCGAGGCGTTTGGCTTTTTGGCTCTGACCGATGTCAGGAGCGAGCCCTTTGCGTCAGGGCCATGTCCTTCCAGGACACTGTGGCTTACTCCCGCCCGTGAGGCAATACCCGTAGCTCTTAGGTTGCCCTACGGGAGCTTCTGCGCTCTGGCCGTAGATCCTGCGAGCACACTCCCCGGCTCCGGCATTGTTACTGAGTATTCATTGAGGAAACCATAACGGCAACGGATCTTTACTAAACCGATCAGATCATCGTGCTGTAGGCTTCTCTACGCTTGCACAGAACCACAGATGCCTTGGTTGAGGATTGCCTGTCTCCTCCGGTTTCTTCTGAACTAAGTGGAGAGTGAGGCTGCTCGCATATGGCCAGAGATACTTCCGCGACAGAGTCCCGCTGGAC
The DNA here is from genome assembly GCF_014699075.1 of Microvirga sp. Classification (GTDB taxonomy): domain Bacteria; phylum Pseudomonadota; class Alphaproteobacteria; order Rhizobiales; family Beijerinckiaceae; genus Microvirga. The sequence goes on from NZ_JACXAB010000070.1 coordinate 11,652, forward strand.
GCCTGTCCACACCCCAAGCAACAGGAGCAAAGATATGCTCTCACAACAGGCGGTTGGAGAGTATTTTGCTAATTCATGGTTTAAATGCATGTTTCCTCTACAGCATATGCTCTGGGTGTCCTTGGCGAGTGCACTGAATTGAGCAGTGAGCCTGAAGAGTTCAGGCCAGCTGGAAGCGATGTCTTTCAGAAGCGAGTGACCACTCTCACTCTAGCCTAACCGCTGCTCGTTATGCCCTGCTCTCCAAAGAGTAGCAGGGGACGCCTCCTTACCACTGAAGGGCAATAGCACGTTGCCTCTGCACAAGAGACAAAGGTTAACGAGGGGTTAATCCCTCTGGCTGGGGGATGGGATGGCTAAGCTGGACACTCAAATTAGGCATTTACACGCGGACGAGTCACGGCCGGCGTCCAACCTGAATCAGACTCCGAACCACGGGCTTTCAGACCCGGAAGCCCATATTCTTCTCCTGATTGCAGCAGGCAAGCAGACCGGCGACATCGCGGCTGCTGTAGGGACAGATCAGGCTGCTGTGAAGGAACACATCAAGTCGATCCTGCGAAAGGCCAAGGGCTCCCGCGGCCAGACCGGCAGCTCCAAAGTGATTGATCTTCGCCCCTCAGAGTTTCCATCTGAGATGGTTAGTCCCTTCATCGCCTAGCATAGGGCTTTTCCGTGGGCGTCGCTAAGACCGTTTACAATGGAAGCCGTTTCATGGAGGAGGCTGTACGCATCAGCCTTCACGAACAAGCTTCAGGACTAGGCGGCCACCTCACCCACAGGCAACGACGAGAGGGAGGCCATTCTGTTGCTGGGTGCGGCGTTCCACGGGCAGGAGCGGATATTGCACGAGTAGGTAACATCGCGCTTCGTGTCGCCGTCTACGCGAAAGTCCGTAGCATTTACTGCTCCGGATAAGGGGCCACATTTCGAGCTGTGCGCTCCTCGTCCTCGGCCTGTTGCTTATAGGCCGCCCCACTGCACACAGGGAGTGCTGATAGGGGCGCTCGACACTCTCGGCACTCGGCGGTTAAGATCCTCTCACCTCGGCGGTTTCAACAGAGGGACGAGCTTCGTGGCGACAGGAACGGTGAAGTGGTTCAACGAGCAGAAGGGCTACGGCTTCATTCAGCCGGACAACGGCGGCAAGGACGTGTTCGTCCATATCAGCGCCGTGGAGCGTGCTGGCCTGCGTGGCCTGGCTGAGGGCCAGAAGATCTCCTATGAGGTTGAGGCTGACCGCCGCTCCGGCAAAGAATCCGCCGTGGACCTGAAGACAGCTTAGTCACGTCCGTAGGAGCTCAATCTGGCGGCTCCGCAGGGGCGGCCACCTGCCCCGCAACTGTATTGAGCGTTCATCGGGCGTATCAGCGCTGGCGAGGGCTCAAGGACCGGGCGAGTTCCCGAATGACGCTGTCCTCGATCGCAAGATTATCCTGATCGTCCTCGTCGTCTGCTTCCGCGGGTTTCGAAGGAGCAACAGGCTGAGGAGCCGTCGCTTGCGGCTGATGTGCTCCAAGGCGGCCCTCCAGGGCATCGAGCAGGCTATTGAGTGCCGCGTCTGTGATCTCCACCTCAGGGGCTGGCGGCAATCCGGACAGCGCCAGGGAGCGGCTTCGATAATCACGGTCTTCTGTGACCTCCGGGCCGAACCAAGGCAAAGGATAGAAAGCCTGTTCGTCCTCTGATGGAACGGGCCCTGCCACAAGGTCGAGGGGGGATGGCCTGATGAAGTGAAGAACCTGGATCTCGTATGAGCCGATCGAGAGACTGGTGCGCAGGTACTCCACTTGGCCCTGGCTGACGGCGAGCAGGACCTGCGCATGAGCTAACGGGATGTCTGCCCGCTCCTCGGACCTCCCATCCGCATCAGCCTCAAGGTTCAGGCTGCTGCGAGTCTCCTCGATCTGCACATACGCGCTGCGCTGAGGCTGATCAGGGAAGTAGCCCTCGAGCACGCGCTCGCCTCCCCCCTCCTTCCAGATCAGGCGCGCCACAGACGGAGCAAGGACGAACAGGCGCTGAATGGACACGCAGTGGGGCCTCTCTCATGGACGGGCGTCTGCCCTGCCCTTAACCTAGGGCACAACCTTGAGAGAAAAAGCAAAAGTTGCTTCAGGCGACCGTCTGCACCCTGGACAAAGAGAAGCGCCCCGCATGGCAGAGGCGCTTGAGTTCAAGGGAGGACCGGCCCCCCAGCCGCTCCATCATGGACCCCATCAGAATGGCTGAAGGATGAAGGGCTGGCTGTACCGAAAAGAGCACAACCGCCAGAGGATCGCCCTCAGAGGCTGGCCAGCAGCAGGCTCAAGCCGATCAGCATGCCCAGCGAGGCAACAAATCTGATCATGGCAGAGGTGAAGGTGGGTGCCGGCACAGGAGAAAAATCCGGCACTGCGACATCGGTCTGGCGCATGGTGAAGACCTTCAGGAAATCAGCTGGTTCTGAAAAAGCGCCAGAGGGACGAGCAATCGCGCCGCTTGGCGGGTGTTTCTCTGTCGGATTTTCCCGCTGGTGTCTGTAGCCGGCGGGACACACGGCCGGCCTTGATACGGCTGATCGTCGGTATTCCTAGTTCATCGGGAGCAGAAACGACCTGACCCTAGACATGAGCATGGTTCGGCATGCCTTCCATTGGTTGACAGTGCCGAAGGCCGCGAGCCGGACGAAGTGCACTAATCCTCTGTCGTCCCAGTCCGTTTCGCTGACGCTGATCGGTTGCGCGGCTTACGCACGTAGGAGTTCGACCTTGTTACAGACATGGGCGGATCTGTGGGTTTCCAGGGTTTGATTTTCCGACTGCTGAAGACCACCATGCTGCAGGTCAGGACGAACAGGAACGGCGTCACCAGAACGGTGAAGATCTGAGGATCGGTCATTCCAACAAATTGCGGGATGGGATGCGAAACGGCTGCCACCGTTAGCAAGCTCATGTCATTGAGCTACGCCCGCCGCGGTATGGCTGGAGTGTGGGATTGTCGACCACCTTGAGCGGCCTACATCGAGGACGTGCGTCATTCCCTTGGCACACCAGCGCCCTGGTTGAGGTTTTAGACAGCACCTCGGCCAGGGCGCTTCCTTTCAGAGCCCGACCTGCTGGGCACTGCGCCACGCTGCCGCGCTCCTTTTGGGCCGCTGGTCACCTCGGGCCAATCAGCTCACTCTGACCTCAGCTGCCTTATACCGACAGCTGTCGACGAGCCCCGGGACGGGCACGGATGTACTGCCCTCCCGGGCTCCTCGTCGAACCTCAGGGCTGGCTTGCCCTGCTCCAACAAACGCTCCGCCCCACATAGTCTCCAAGGCCCTGGTCTGCTCAAGCGGCATTATCGAGCAGTGCTCTCGAACGGGGCCCTACCAGCAAATTAAGGTCGACGGATCCCGGCAGCGGCAAGCCTCGCCTCCCGGGCTCTGATGCGCTCACGATGGGCCGTGTAGAGGCCGCTCGCCGCGATCACGAGGCCTCCGACAAGGGTCATAGTTCCTGGAACGGTGCCGAACACGCCAAAGCCGAGCAGCCCGGCGAACAGAAGTTGCACATAGGAGAACGGGGCAATGGTGGACGCTGCGGCCTTACGGTAGGCCAGAATGATGAGCCAGTGCCCCATGGTCGAGAAGCCACCCATCAGCACAGCCAGGCCGATCTCCCCGGCAGTGGGTGTCCGCCAGTGGAAAGGCACGAAGGCTGTCAGGGCAATCAGCCCGATGACAGCTGACCACGCCAAGGTGGCCTCGGGCCGTTCAGAGCTCATCAGACGGGTGGCGATGGCAGCTATGGCCCAGGAAAGTGCCGCGCCGATCGGCAGCAGGGCGGCCATTTGGAAGGCCGAGCCGCCAGGCTGGACCACGAGCATTACGCCCAGAAAGCCCACTGCTGCCGCGCCCCAGCGTCGGATGCCCACCTTCTCGCCGAGGAGCGGGATCGAGAGGGCGGTGATAAAAATTGGCGAGATGAAGTTGATCGCCGTTGCCTCGGCCACCTGGAGATGCCCCAGCCCCAGGATGAAGAGAACCGATGAGCCGGCCACGGCGAGCGCCCGGATGATCTGGAGGCGCAGGCGCGGCGTGTGCATCGCCGTCGTGCCGCGGGCAGCGAACACGGTCGGCACAACCACCAGGCAGAACACGACGTAGCGCAGCCATGTGACTTCGATCGCAGGCAGTGTATCCGTCAGCACCTTCGCGGTGACATCACCCATGGCGAAGAAGACCGTCGACAGGAGAGCCAGGCCAATGGCGGTGAAGGTCGCGTCCTTGGCAGGAGCGCCACTCCTTGCACTTGGTCGTGCAGCGGCGCCGTCTGCGATGGAGGAGCAATCCGCAACAGCGGAAGCGGAAGGAGGAGGGCTCATGGGTGCTTGGAAGATTTCGGCGAGAGCATGGGGCTTCATGCTGTCTGGTCAGCCAGCACGATAATCCGACACTGATGAATCTCGCGTGAATTGAGCCCGTATTCGCGCGCGGGGCACCCCCGCACCGGGCGCATGGAAAGTTGTCCCGCGGCTGTGGCGATGGCTGCACTCTGCGCAAACCGCACCGGTGCGGAAATGATCTCAGTCCTCCTCAATGCGACTTGAACGCTTGCAGCGAAATTGCTGCCTTGCTCTCATAAGCCTTGAGCGGCGGTATGGCGGTTGTTGGTCTGCACCGTCGGGTGGCCGAGCCAGGCACACAGCTCGTTCAGGGACGGGAAGTCGTGCTCGATGTGCCGGAAGGGAGCGGGTCGCTTGCTACGTGGCAAGTCTTCCAGCAGCTCGGCCGTCCAGGTGTACGGCTGGTGCGAGCCGTTCCTGACCACACTGGCCAAGACGTTGTCGTGCAGGAGGAGGTCATAGGCGCCGGGCGCCAGCTGGATCAGGTGATAGGTCATTCTGGCTTCAGGTCAAATTTACCTTGGTGATCAATTCGACCGTAGGCCCTGGCTCAAGGGACCAGTCCGGAGTCTCGGCACCGCCGCTCTATCTAATATGACACAGCGGGCCAAGAGAGTGGGTGGCCCCGACGGACACGACCTCTCCGCGCTCCCGGCGCTTGCGCCGGGAGTGCTTTGACCGAGTCTGTGTCAGAAGATGTGCTGACCCGCCGTCGGAGACATGATCGTCTGAGTGGCCTCTTGCGCAACTTGGGTCGAGACCTGCGCGAGACGCTGGCTATTGCCGATCATCTGCTCAACATTCTGCCGCACGAGCGAGCCCTGGAGGTTCACGAGGTCCAGCATGGAGCGACAGGCCAGAAGATCGTTTATGCCATCCAAGTTCTTGAGCAAACGTTCCTGCCTGAGGCCGAACCATTCGAGCGCGATCGTGCCTGCCCCGCGGGCCAAGATCCTGTTCGAGCGGGCGATGGCCTGCACATAGTGTGGCGCGTGATCCAAAAGGTTTGATGTCATTTGAGCCTGACGAGCGGTCACCTCTGTGGCACGATCGACGATCTCGGACGCGACCGGCAGGCTGGCCTGGGTCGTCGCTGGAATCTTCTGCTCCACGTCCTGGACTGCTGCCGGAATGACCTCAACCGCCGCCAGCAGATTGCCGCTTGTACGCTGTGTGCGTTTAGCTCTCTGGCGCCGGGTCGGCTGGTCGCCGGAAGCACGGGTGGCCTCGGCGATCTCCTCCTCGACCTTCTCGACCACTGCCTCGACCTCATCTGCGCTGAGGACCTTCAGCACCACCGGCAGCAACTCGTTCTTGTCGTTGCGGATGTGCTGCTGGAATACCTTCCTCAGCTCCTCGACCTTCGCAAGGAATGTATCGCCGTCCTTCGGCGTGGCCGTGAGTTCGTCCAGGAGAGCCTTGGTCTGCTGGTTGTCATCACGCGCGCCATGGACGAGGATGGCCGTCTCCGGGTGGTTCTCCAGCACCGGAAAGAGGTGCTGCTCCTGCAAGTTGGCTAGAAGATCCAGCTCATGGGCGAGGCTCGCGAGCAACTGTTCGCGGGTCTCGGCAGCATCATTGGCGGTGCCCAGGAGCTGAGCAAAAAGTTCGTTGGCTTTATCAGGCGGAGTTTGGCCGATGGTTCGGTTGATCATTATTCCTCGCAGAAAGGGCAGAGGATCCGGCATCATCGACCGTACAGCGCCTGCAGCGGTCCAAAGCTAGATCCCTCTATGGAACTGAAAGAACGCCAGAGAGACGTACGCACAACTGGACACGCAGCCTTCGCGCACTGCGGCGTGCAACATAGGCACGACCGTCGCCAACAAGCGCTGCCATTCATATGGCGGCGCAACATGAAATGACAAGCATCCAAGCTAATTTGGCTGAAAGATGCGGCAATACGGCCCAAATCATCCAATTGTGCAGTGCACAATTTAGCTTGACTTTATATGGTGCGATGCACAATCAAGCAGCAGCCGAATTGTCAGCGGCTGCATCTTACACTGGGCCCAGCGCCTGTTTCGGAGAACCACCATGAACCAGCCGTTTGAGACTGTTCAGAAGCTCGGCAAAGACAGCTTCACCGCGACTGTGAAGGCTCTTGAGGTTGCCACCACCGGCACTCAGGCGATCGCTGTCGAGACCACCGACTACGTCAAGAAGTCGTTCGAGCAGACTGCCTCCACCTTCGAAAAGCTCGTTGGCGTCAAGGCGCTCGACAAAGTGATCGAGATCCAGAACGATTACGTCAAGAGCGCCTACGAGGGCTTTGTTGCTCAGTCGACCAAGACCGGCGAACTCTACAAGAAGTTGGCTCAGGACAGCTTCGCGCCGTTCAATGCCCTTCGCGCGGTCACGCAGTCGACGTTTGCCCCGGCAAAGTCCACGTCCCGTGCAAAGTAACATCAGACGCTAACAGCCTGCTTTCTGAACGCCCGATCAACAATCGGGCGTTCCTATGCGTTTGCCGTTGTGATTGGATTTCACAGATCGCCTTTGCGCATTCACTTTGACACCGCACGGCTGGCGAACCAAGCCACTGGACCGGAGACGAGCCGAAGTTGGAATCCTCCCGCGCGACTCTCAGCGGGATCGAAATGGTTCACGTGATGCGCAAACAGCAGGCGAAGTACGTCTGGAATCCGCAGCCATCCCTCGTCGAGCAGTTTAACATCCTCGCCGCGTGAGGCTTGCGGGTGGAATAGCCCTCTTTCTGTCTTCATCGAAAATTCGCGACCGAACCCTTGAGATGCCAAGAAATTGAACCCGGCCAAGTCGAGCGATTGAGAGGGATCCAGGTTCCTGGGCTTGGCCGGGAGTACGGTCGGGCAACCGGTGCCTAAAGATGCGCCGCCGGTGCTGAATCAGTGCTGAACACGGATTAACCTTGGCCGGATCTCGTCCCGGGTGCTCAACGCTCCCAGGAGTCCCCACGCGAGTTATTGGTCTTCACGTTCGGCTCACGGAGCCAGGCACAGAGATCCTGGTAAAGGGCGCTGGCTTCTGATCTGAAGGGAGGTCCTCAAGCAGCTCGGCCGTCCACGTGTAAGGCCGATGGGAGCTTTTGCGCACCACGCTTCCCATGACACTCCCATTCATGAGCAGGTTATAGGCGCCGGGCGCGAGTTGAATCAGATTGTAGGTCATGAGGGCTCTTACCAGACATCAGATGAAGCTCAATCCACTCAGGGGTCTTGGCAATTACAGCATCACGATCAGGAGCCATGATCAGGGTCGGGCGCTGCTTGGGCTGCGCTACGAACCACGGCGTTTGACCTGATGGTAGTAGTGCGGTTCACTTGAACCAAATGTCCGAGGGTGTGCCATGTCAGCTAAGTGCCCAAATTGCGCAGAGCCACTGCTGAGCGTGAAATGCTACAGTGTCGATATTGAAAGCTCTGGCGCCCTACAAAGTGGCACGGCCTATGCTTGCCCAGCATGCTCTGCTGCCATCACCATCTCACTAGGAGCGCTGCCGATCGTAGCTGGGACCGTGCTAGAAACCATCACAGATGTGTCAGTCGACCCTGACGACACACATCCCATCTTACCTCAGTAGCCCAGCCTCTCGGTCAGATACCCCCTGACGTACCGGCCCACGGACACGCCGGCTGGAGGGTAATCTAGATCATTGATTTTAATAGGTGGCCGCCCCGAACTCGACCTGGGAACAGGAGCGTTATAAGCGGCCGCCTCTAACCATTGAGCTATAGTCCCCACCCCCAGCCATTATGCGGGTCTTCGACGGGCAGCCAAGAGCAGAGCGGCTCGGAACTCATTTGGATTTCCGCCTTTAGGAGTCTGCCCCTGTCACTGCGCACCGGATCGCCATGCCTGAGATTGAGCTCCCCGAGCCTTCCCCTCGAGACAGAACCACGTTGTTCAAGCTGCGGGCGCAACAGTGCCGGTTCGTTGTCTCAGACGAAGGCGCGGAGGCGATCTTCTGTGGCGCTCGGACCCATACTGGATCCAGCTGGTGCCCTTGGCACAGGCGACTGGTCTACACCAAGCCGCCCACGGGTGGGACGAAGACCGGGAAGGGATTTGTCGTTCAGAAGCTTTGGTAATCACTGCAAGACGGGAATGCCGGCACCGGTGTGCTGCGCTTTGCGCAGCTAGCTACGCCATCCCGGCCGGTAGAAATCAGTCCAGCGAGCTCCGGCTGGGGATTCAGGAGCGGACGGCTGCGCTTGGCGCATGCCAGCTCAGCTTTCGGCCGGGTGACACCAGCCGGTTCGGCGCACCATCTCGGTGAGGACGCGATCGTTCCTCCCGCTCGCGTCGTTCCCTCTGGAAGGACGTATGTCCCACCTTCGGGCTGCTGATCCATCGGCGGCCCTTTTTCTTGGTCCGGCTCCGCATCGGTAGCCAGGCTATCCACTTCACCCTCTCTTAACCCTGCTTCAAATCGGATCCCTCTGGCTCGGAGCCTCTAGCCGCTGGAGCGGTTTTCTGACCTGATCCCTGGAAACTGGACCAGCCAAAGTGGGAATTTTCCCGTAATGTCTCCCGGCTGGGAGAAGGGGAAAG
>NZ_JACXAB010000071.1 GCF_014699075.1 Microvirga sp.
GTTCGTGTCGAGTCCCGACTGGCGTGCCGTCATCCACACGAACATGCCGCCCTCCGGCACTCTCCATTCGAACAGGTCAGCCAAGTGTTCCTGCGCGGCCGCACAAAGCGCGTCCCGACGCTCGCGGTAGGCATTGACCAGTGTCGGGACGTGGCGTCGGTCTGCGTGCTTCCGGATGAGCTCCAGCGCGACCGCCTGGCAGAACGTGCTCGTGCTGAGGTCGGAGCCCTGCTTCGCCTGTGCGAGCGCACGAATCATGTCGGGTGCACCGACAGCCCATCCAACTCGAAGTCCTGGCGCGATGGTCTTGGACAGCGTTCCGAGATGCACCACGGAACCCTCGTAGCCGGCAGCTCCCGGTGCCGCACTCATCTCCAGCAGGGAGGGCTGCACGGCTCCTTCATAGCGGAGCTCTCCATAAGGGTCGTCCTCGACCAGCCAGATGCCGCTCTCCGCGGACCGGGAGAGCAGGGCTTCACGAGCCTTGCGCTTTAGGACCGTTCCTGTCGGGTTTGAGAAGTTCGGTACCACATATGCGAATTTCGCCTCCGGCCAAGGCCCTTCGTCGGGCAACTCGGCATAGCGCGGCAGGCGTGGGAGCCATGCATCCAAGGCACCAAGATAAGTGGGATACTCGGCTAGGATTGCATCACCGGAATCGATAAGAGCCTTGCCGATGAGTTCCACAGCCTGCAGCGATCCGGTCGTGATCAGAACGTTCTCAGGCGCGAGTGACAGGCGATCGGTTGAGAGACGGTGCGCAATGGCCTTTCGCAGATCGAACAAGCCCTCCACGGCTCCATACCCAAGAGCTGCACTCCCATGCTTCTTGAGGGCGTCACATGAGGCCTCCTGCACATCGGAGATTGGATAAAGGTCGGGAGCCGGCAGCCCTCCTGAGAGCGCGATTAGGCCAGGGCGGCGGCCGAAGGAAAGGAACTGCTGGGTAATGTCGTTACCCTGCTTCATCCAGGTTGCAAATTCAGGGCGGCGCGGTCCAGCACTCGGCGCCGTGTTGCTGGAAGTCGACATGGCACTCCATAGGAAGGCTCTTGCCTGATGAACGATCAGAGAGGCTTGGGAATGCGAAGTCAACCGGTGCCGAGACCACATCCGATATTTCAACGCACTGCCCATTCCACGGTCTGGCACATGCGCTTCTTTACGTCAGCACTCAGCTGATTTGCGGTTGAATGACGTCTTGCGACCATGAATGATTGCGCCTGCCAGACCAGAAAGGATGCATCACGATGACGAACTCCCTTCTAGCCGCCGTTCTGCTCACCAGCACTGTCTTTTCTCCGGCGGCCTTTGCGCAGCAGCCAGCCCAGCAGCAAACTGGACTATGGTTCGTCTACGAGCAAAGCATCAAAGGCGCCAAGCATATCGACCTCACCCATGCCTTCGCGCCCGTTCAACCGGTCTGGCCGGGTTTCGGCCAAGCCGATTTCAAGCCAACCACGGCAGGAGCAGACATCCCGGGTTATGTGAAGAAGGGGGAGGAGTATACCTACGACAAGCACGGCTTCGTCGCCACCAGCTACACCCTTACTACTGACCAGTATGGCACGCAGCTTGACCCGCCGGCCCACTGGGATGAGTATGGGGCAACGATCAGCGACCTTCCGCCCACCTATGCAGTGCGCCCGCTCGTAGTGATTCCCATCCACGAGAAAGTGGCGGCAGACCCGAACTATCACCTGAGCATGCAGGATATCCGGGACTGGGAGAGCCGCAACGGACGGATTCCTGAAGGTGCCGTCGTGATGGTCCGCTCGGACTGGTACAAGGGTTGGAGCGACACGGCGCGTTTCGCGGCCAAGCCCCATCCGGGGGTGAGCCTTGATGCGCTCAAGTTCCTGCACCTTGAGCGTAAAATTCTGTTCCATGGCCATGAGCCGCTCGACACCGATACGACACCGACGCTCGAAGGCGAGTCATGGCTGCTGCACAACCATTTTGCCCAGGCCGAAGGCGTGGCCAATCTCGACAAGGTACCGGAGACGGGTGCGCTGATCAGCATCGGCTTTGCGAAGCCGCTCGGCGGCACGGGAGGCTATGCCCGCTATGTGGCGATTGCTCCATCGGACTGGCCGCACGGCGTCACCGTCGCCGATGCTCCCGGCGCTCCCCTGCCGAAGCAGCCGGCTCCGTTGCGGCGAGATGAAAAGGGTGTGATGCGGCCGCAGGGAGCCAAGTAACAAACTTCCCCGGCGCGGTGCTGCAATGCGGCGCGCCGGGTGTTGAGCGCATATGAGAGCGGATCAGGTTAGCTGGCCACAAGCCGCAACGGGCGACACGCCGCGATGGCCTTGTCCCCGCGCGCAGTGATAAGGCGATCGACAATGTTGACTAGCACGCAGACATGGTTCGGCACGAAGCGCATCAAAGCGAACTCCCGGGTGATCGTCTGCCACCTCAGCAATGCGGGTTGGCCCGACGGATCGACGCCTGCTCCGGTTCCTCAGCCTCCATCCAGGATGGGTCGCGTGTGAACAGCTCTTGCGGCCGGTTGACGCCTCTCAAGGCGTAGCGGCCGACGGAGACGAGGCATTCCTGCTCGGCTATCGAAGCAGCCGCGAAGAAAGCCGAGGAGACCAGAACATCCCTCTCGACGGAGCGACAGAGGGCGGCGATCCGGCTCACCTCGTTCACGGTGGGGCCGACCACCGTGAAGTCGAGGCGGTCCTGGCTGCCGATATTGCCGTAAAAGACCTCGCCAATGTGCAGGCCCAGATAGGCGTCGGCGACCGGCAGGTTCGCGGCCGTGCGAGTCCGGTTGAGCGCGCCGATCCGGGACCTCATCAGTTGCTCTGCCTTAAGGGCGCATCGACAGGCTAGGCTCGGATCCTCTTCCCTGAAGATCGCGAGGGTGCCGTCCCCGATCAGCTTGAGAACATCACCACCGGCTTCACAGATCGACGAGATGATGGCTTCCGAATAGTCGTTCAGGAAAGGGATGATCTGCTCCGGATCGGCTGTCTCGGTGATATGGGTGAAGCCGCGCAGATCGCTGAACCAGAGAACGGCCTGGATCCGATCGGTGACGCCACGAGCGATCCGCCCTTTCAGGACGAGGCTGCCGGCATCACGCCCAAGGTAGGTTTCGACGAGGGTCTTGGCGATGCGTGCAAGCGAGGCGCATTTCAGGGCCAGCATCAGCGGCGATGCCAACTCGCGGACAACCGATATCTGCTCGTCCGTAAAGCCAGACTCGATGTCCGTCGTCCAGGATGAGTAGAAGGAATCCATCTCCCCGATGATGCCCTCAGCCTCGAATCGATGGATCAGAACGAGATAATCCGTCTGCCCCTCGGCGCGCAGGTCAGCCAGGACAGAGAAGTCTTCGACATGACCCGGTCCGATCCGCCGCCGCAGGAAATCCTCTCCGCTCGTCAGAAGATGATAATAGGTGCTCCTGCGCCAGTTGGCAGCGGCTTCGCCCCCGACATTTGTGCGGCCATACTCGACCATGTGATCGAGATCGCCCTGATCATCACGGCGCCACCGGAAGACGCGCCCCTCATGGATCGGATGCAAGGTGTCGATGACAATGTTCACGCGCGCGACGGGCACGCCTCCCGCCACAAGGCGATGGCAGAAGCCGTGAAGGAGCTCCAGCTCCGTCATGCCCGTCAGCCCGGCCTCCGTGACCCATCTTGCGATGTCTGCTGCCTTGCCGCTATCCATGGCGGTGCCTCATGATTGCGAACCTCCCGGCAGTCATCGACCACCGCAGATGGAGTGGTCGGTCATATCCGTAAGCGGATCAAGAGGCTCCCCGCCGTTTTGTCGATTCTGCCAGAGAGGGCTGAGATCCCGCTGGCTCAGACCGCTTCACCGGTCGTCTCCTGGACGCACCCAGGGCCACCCTCCTCACCGCCACGCAGAAGACAGGCATGAGGAATAGGCCGTACAAGATCACGCCCAGCATGCCGGAGAACACGGCCGTGCCTAGGGCCTGTCTCATCTCGGCTCCGGGCCAGTGGCGATCACGGGTCAACTTTTTATATTGGGTCGACCGATCGTCATCTTTTGCGCACCGAATCGGTCCGAATCCAGGCGTCCGAGGAGTGCCATGGCTGGGCATAGAAACCCGGCCGAGGAGCACAGGAGCTCGACCGGGACTGCCTCGGATATCAAGGGTTCTGTTTCACCTGCCCTTCTCTATGAAACAGCATTCCGCCGTGATGGAGGACGCCGTCGATGAACTCACCGTCGGCCGTGAACCCCGTATCGTCCCAATAGTCGATTTTGGTGCCACGGATCCCGTAGCGGCCCTGATAGGCACTCGTTCGGGTGCCCCGCGCCTCATCATACCGACCGTTCGGAAGAAGCTCCTGGCGGATGTGGCCGTCCTTTGTGACCCACATGCCAATATAGGGGTGGTCTTCCATCTCTGTTGCTTCCTTGACTGGAGGTTGATTGGTGCCCGCAGGCTGGCCGAGAGCCGATGGTGAGATGACCATTGCGGCAGCAAGGACGAGAGGGAGTGTGCTCCTTGGCATCGCATGCTCCTTGCTTCAGTGAGGACTCGCAGTCGGACGAACGATGATCTCGCTCACGTCCACCTCCGGGGGCTGCTCGATCGCATAGCGGATCGCTCGTCCGATGGCGTCCGGGCTGATCGCAGTCCTGCGGAATTCCCGCATAGCCGCTCGGGCGCTCTCGTCCGAGATCGTCTCAGCGAGCTCGCTCGTGACCACGCCAGGCGAGATCACCGTGACCCGCAACTGATCCGTCTCTTGCCGAAGACCGTCTGAGATCGCCCGGACCGCGTATTTCGTTGCACAATAGACAGCAGCCGTTGGCGAGACCCGATGTGCGCCGATGGACGCGACATTGATGATGTGACCGGAGCCTTGAGCTTCCATAACAGGGAGCAGCGCCGCAACACCGTTCAGAACGCCCTTGATGTTTACGTCCACCATCTGGTCCCACTCGCTCACTTTGAGAGCGCGGAGGGGCGAAAGCGGCATGACACCCGCGTTGTTGACAATCACATCGATGCGGCCGAACTCCTCGAGCGTGGCAGACACGATCCGAGCGAAGTCATCTCGCGAGGTCACATCGAGCCGGTGAGACCGCGCAACTCCGCCGGATGCCTCGATCCGGCTGACGAGGTCTTGCAGACGCTCCGTCCGGCGTGCGCCTACAATGACTATGTGGCCTGCTTTGGCCAGCTCCAGAGCCACCGCCTCACCGATCCCGCTGGAGGCGCCGGTGATCAGAACAACCTTCATCTCGGACATAAATTTCTCCTTTCACCCAAACCTGTGCCCGGACCTATGACGCGGCGGTCCCGAGCTCATGGACCAAAGGTAGTCCGACTGAGCTGCGCGATCGACTTGCCAATCATGAATGCACTGGTAAGATTTTGTGACCAATGAATACGGATCTTGCCGGTATCACTGTCTTCGTAACCGTCGCGGAAGCACGCAGCTTCCGGGCCGCCAGCGAACGCTTGGGGGTGACGCGCTCTGCCGTCAGCCAATCCATCCGGCGGCTGGAAGAGCGCATGGGTGTCGCTCTCGTCCAACGCACGACCCGAAGCGTTCATCTCACTGAAGCAGGAGAACGGCTCTACCAATCGGTGCGGCCGGCGCTCGACGATCTCGGTGCAGCGATGGAAGCCGTCGGCGAAATGCGCGAGCGGCCCAGCGGCATGCTGCGCATAACGGTCTCCTCCATTGCCGAGAGATTCCTGAACGGCCCGCTGTTGGCAACCTTCCTTGCGACATATCCCGACATCCGCCTCGATATCACCGTCACTGATGAGGAATTCGACATCGTGGCCGAGGGCTTCGATGCCGGCGTGCGTCTCGGTGAGGTGATCGAGCAGGACATGATCGCCATTCCGGTATCGAACGAGCAGTGCCAGACGGTTGTGGCTTCCCCTGATTATCTGGCGCGGCAAGGTGCGCCTGCGCATCCCCAGGATCTACCAAAGCATCGCTGCATAGGATGGCGGCCAAACCCGCAGGTCGCCCCATATCGGTGGGAGTTCACCGAGAACGGGCGTGACTTTACTGTGGACGTGAACCCTCGCGTGACCACCAACGACATGAGGGTGATGATCCGTCTTGCTTGCGCCGGAGCAGGCCTCACCTTCGGCATGGAAGAGACTTTTCGCCCCTATATTGCCCGTGCTGAGCTTGTGCCGCTTCTGGAAGAGTTCTGCCCGCCGTTCCCCGGCTTCCACCTCTACTATCCGACCCGCAGGAATGTGCCGCTCAAGTTGCGTGTACTCATCGACTACCTGAGACAAAGACGGCGGGACACCTAAACCGCCTATGGTATGAGGTGAGCCAGACTTGGAGCTCCTGCCGTCAAGGTTGCTTGCTTAGGGTCAGCAAGCCGACCAAAGCGTTACTTCCGAAACCTGCCAGAAATCGCCAATTTAAATTTTCATCCAGCACCCCGAATATTCGATTTTATCGAACATAACGATCCATTTTATTCGCCTTTTCCGCTATGCTGCATGATGGCATCTTTCCTTCTGTCCACGGCGCCTTTCACAGACCGCGCCCTTTCAGAAGGATTTATCACCATGTCAAACTCAGCAGCCGTCTCTCACACCCACACTCAGAGCCGTTCAGCTTTCGCCCTTGCTGATGCTGCTCCTCTGGCGGGCCGAGTGTTCTTGAGCGCAATCTTTGTCATCTCGGGCGCCTCGAAGATTGCCGCCCCGGCCGCAACGATCGGCTATATCGAGTCCGCAGGCCTGCCGCTGGCGCCTCTCGGGTTCGCCCTTGCGGTCATCGTTGAGACCCTGGGTGGCCTTGCATTGATCGCCGGCTATCGCACTCGGCTCGTTGCGGCAGGGCTCGCAGGCTTCACTCTTGCGACAGCACTTGCGTTCCACGGCAATCTTGTGGATCAGAACCAGTTCATCCACTTCTTCAAGAACATCGCCATGGTTGGCGGATTGCTTCAGGTTGTGGCCTTTGGAGCAGGCCGCTTCAGCCTGGATTCCCACCGTTAATGGCTTACCTGAAAATCATTCGGAGTCACGACAAAAGGCCGCGCTCACTCCGCGGCCTTTATTGTTTGCGGTCTGGCGCCCGCAAGGGAACGGGCAGCATTCTCATCCGCCCTTGCAGTTGGGCTCTCGGCTTGCTCCTGAAAGCGCTTGATCAGCCATGAACCGGCAGGGCCAGGCGGCGTATCCGTTCGATAGATCGCCTGCAGTCGGTAGGATCCTCCCCGGCAGTCGGGCATGTCGAGGTGGACGAGCCGACCGGCAGCCAGGTCGTCGCGCACCATCGGCTCCGGCATGTTGCCCCAGCCGATGCCCTCCTTCAGCAGCATGTGCTTGGAGCCAAGATCCGCCAGACGCCACGTCTGTGTTGCCACAACGGCCATATCCTGGCCTTGCGTGAAGGGCGAGCGGTCCGTCAGCACAAGTTGAATGTGATCGCGTCCTGCACCCGGTGCATTCTGACGCGCACGGGCTAGCGGATGATCGGGCGCGGCCACAGGCACCAGCTCGACGCCGCCCACGCCGATCCGCTCGATCCCGGCGATTTCCGCATCGAGCGGCCAGCCCACGCCGATTGAAGCGGAACGGCTGAGAACCATCTGGGTCACGGCCCCGAGCGCCTCGACGTTCAACCGCAGATGAACCGTCGGAAACTCGGCCCGAAACTCTTTGAGAGCGTCGACCACGCGCCAAGCCGGCAGCATCACGTCGAGCACGAGGTGGATCTCCGCCTCCAGGCCCTGCAGCAGCCCTCTGACCTTCGCGCGTAACCCATCGACTCCGTTGGAGACCGTCCTAGCTTCGGCCAAGACCATCCGGCCGGCTTCGGTCAGCTGAGGCTTACGGGTGGATTCCCGGTCGAAGAGTGACACCCCGAGCTGCGCCTCCAGGTTGGCGATCGAGTAGCTGATGACGGATGTCGCCCGACCCAGCCTGCGGGCCGCACCGGCAAAACTACCCACATCCACAATGGTGAGAAAGATCCGCAGCTGATCAAGCGTCGGGATCCCTGGACCGGATGGCATTTCGATTTCCTCGAACGTTACGGTTCATATTATGCCAGTTTTCGGGATACGGGAAATCGCCTTCTATGTCCTCACACAGTGCGCCGTTTCTGGAAAGGACAATGCCATGACCGTTCAGTCCTATGCCGCCGAAGTCGAACAGATCATTCTCCCGGCCGTTCGCGATCTCGGCGATGGCTTTCAGGTTCGCCGCGCCTTGCCATCCATGCACCGCCGCATGGTCGGACCGTTCATCTTTCTCGACAGCTTCGGCCCCGTTGCCTTTGAGGCGGGTGAAGGTCTCGATACGCGTCCACACCCTCACATCGGGCTTGCGACCCTGACGTACCTCATCGATGGCGAGATCCTGCACCGCGACAGCGAGGGCTATGTGCAACCGATCCGCCCTGGTGAAGTCAACGTCATGACGGCTGGACGCGGTATCGTGCACTCGGAGCGGAGCAGCGATACAACACGTGTCAGCGGAGGGACGGTGTTCGGCTTCCAGAGCTGGGTGGCGTTGCCCACGGACCAAGAAGAGACGTCTCCAAGCTTCCAGCACGCCAACGCCGGCGAACTTCCCAAGATGGAAGGGGAAGGCATCAACCTCAGATTGATCGCCGGCTCATTGCATGGGCGCACCGCACCGACGCGCACCTATTCCGATCTGTTCAACGCCGATGTGTCTATGAACGATGGAGCGCGCCTGCGCATCGATGCGGAGCATGTCGAGCGCGCGGTTTACGTCATCAGCGGAGAGATCGAGGTCGCCGGACAGACAGGGAGCTTCGGCAAGGACCGGCTCGTCGTGTTCAAGCCCGGTGCGGAGATCGTGCTGCGTGCGGTCGGTGCCGCTCGCCTGATGCTGCTCGGCGGCGAGCCGCTGCCCGAGAAGCGCTACATCTACTGGAACTTCGTGTCGAGCCGCCGCGAGCGCATCGAGCAGGCTGCGCAGGATTGGCGCGACCGTCAGTTCCCCGGTGTTCCCGGCGAGACCGAGTTCATCCCCCTGCCTGAGATCCCGCCCTTCCGGCTGAAGTGACACATCCGCGTCACGCTCGGTCCTGCAAGAATCACTGCCTCCCCAACCCACCAGAAGGAACTCTGTGCCATGACCTATGCCATTATCGGCGCGGGCGCGATCGGCAGCGCTCTCGCCCGCCAGTTCACCCGCAGCAACATCGACGTTCTGATCGCCAACAGGCAGGGGCCGGAGTCCCTTGCGGGTCTGGTTGCAGAGCTCGGATCGCACGTAACGCCAACGTCGCTGCCTGAGGCTTTGAAAGCGGATACGGTGATCCTCGCCGTTCCCTTCACAGCCGTCGCTGACGCGGTTCAGGGCTCTGCCCAATGGAACGGCCGGATCGTCGTCGACGCGACAAACGCCATCGACTTCCCGGTCTTCACACCCAAGGATCTTGGAGGTCGCCCCTCGACGGAAATCGTCGCCGAGATGGTTCCCGGAGCTCGCGTGGTCAAGGCCTTCAACACCCTGCCGGCGGCCGTGCTGGCCAGTGATCCGGCGCAGGACGGCGGACGCCGCGTTCTGTTCGTCTCGGGCAATGACGCCAGCGCCAACGCTGATATCGCCAGTCCGATCGAGCGCCTCGGTTTCGCGCCGATCACGTTGGGCGAGCTTAATCAGGGCGGGCTGCTCCAGCAGTTCGGCGCGCCGCTGGTCGCCCAGAACCTGATGAAGCACGGGTGACATCGTCTCCCGCCTGCTGACAACCCTCCCGCAAAACCTCTCTTGAAAGGATGCTCCAATGACTACGTCAAAACCTGTCAGAGTCGGCCTCGACGCGATGCTGACGCCGGACAACTGCGCCCTGATGCTCATCGACCATCAGCCGTTCCAGGTGAGCGGCGTCAAGAACATCGATGCGGCCCTCATGATCAACAACGTGGTGATGCTCGCGAAAGCCGCCAAGGCGTTCAACGTGCCTACATTGCTGACCACTGTCCTCAAGGACCGCGGCGGGAATCTCATCAAGCCGCTCCAGGATATTCACCCCGACCAAACACCCATCGACCGGACGACGATTAACACCTGGGAAGATGAAAACTGCGTCCGATGGGTGGAGAGCACGGGCCGCAGGAAGATCGTAATCGCAGCCCTGTGGACCGAGATCTGCCTCGCCTTTCCGGTCATTCACGCTCTCGGCGAAGGCTACGAGGTCTATTTCGTCACCGACGCCTCCGGCGGAACCAGCGTGGAGGCCCACGAGATGGGAATTCAACGGATGATCCAAGCCGGTGCCATTCCGCTCACTGCCGGTGTGTTCATGGCGGAGCTTCAACGGGATTGGGCTCGCGAAGAAACAGCCGGCAAGGTGGCAGAGATCATGCTCGAGCACGGCGGCGCCAGCGCCACCAATCTGGCTTGGGAACTCCAGCTTCTCGCCGGACGGGCCAGTTCTGGCGTCTGACCGCCCGAAAGCGAAGATAGCTCACGAAACGTTTAGGCACTGAGCGGAGATCGGAGATTCCGATCTCCGCTCGAAGGACATTGGCGCAAGGCCGCAGTTTGCTCCGCGACTATAGCGTCTTGTTCGAATGGATTTGTACAGATATCCAATGTCCGGAATGGGTCAGGCGACGACGATCCCCTGCCCTTCATGAATGTCCGTTCTTCCGCTCAATTGAGGACCTACGCTCTATTTCCGGGATGTGCCAGGAAGGGACATCCCGCATTTCTAGAAAGCGGACACTCACTGAATGTGCGATGCCGGCCTCAATCCCTCAGACGCTGACCACTGTCCAGATCACGGCGGCAGTCACATGCGCGAATGAGTGGGCTAGGATCCCGGCTTCAAGGCCTGCACGCCAGAACAGCCACCCGGACACCACGCCAGCCATGACGTTGACCACCACAACCAACACCGGCAGCCATAGCTCGGGTCGCCCGCGAGCACGAGCCCGCTCCCCAGACCGGTCAACACGTCCTTCCTCACCTGCTGGTACAGGACCGGCGTAGAGACGAACCAACCAGCACCTGTTTGACCGCAGAGGCATAGACGCTGATCCAGTGCGCGTCGGCGACCGATCCCGGCCGTAGCAGCCCCATCTCCTCGGAGGAACAACTCTCCTCAAGCAGAGGAGACAATAGCTTGTCGTGCAGGTCTCTTAAAGCTCGAGTGACAATCCCTTCAGATATAATCCTTTAGCGTGCGGCTTGGACAGGTCGAACGACGGCTTCCGCAACACCGATACGCTTCGGAATCAGACGGGAGAGTTCTTCCGCCGCGCCGGCAAGCCGGGCAAGGATACCGGCATCGGTCACAATATGCCCGACCTCGTCACCGCTCGCGGTGAAGTCGGCCTCCGACGCATAAACCGCTGTAGGTACGGTCAGGGCGGCAAAGAAGCCGAATAGGGGTCGGAGTGCGTGCTCAACCATGAGCGCGTGGCGCAGCCCTCCACCCGTTGCGGTGAGCGCCACCGGCTTGCCCGCCAGCCGCCCTGGATCGATGAAGTCAATCAGGTGCTTGAACAATCCGGTATAGGCGCCATTGTAGACGGGCGTACCCACAATCAACGCATCTGCGCTCTCGATGCCATCGATGATGCGCGCGGCGGGCAGCGGCAGATCGCTTCTTGCCAGTGCTGTGCCGAAGCCCGGTCCGGCATCAAGTATATCATAGACCCTCAGGTCGACAGGTACCCGGCGTCCGACTTCAGCGCCGAGTGCCTCTGCGAGGACGCGGCTGCGTGAGGGCCTGTGAAGGTTGCCGCAAAAAATGACGATGCGCGGTCGGCTCATCGTTGTCTCCCTCTCAGCCCGGCTGAGCCTTAGCGGAAGGCACCGGTTCGCCCAGAGAGAGCATCAACCGGTTAGCCCAGTTGAAGAAGGCTGCGCCGTTGATCACATCAACAATCTCCAGTTCCTCGAGCCCGGCCTCACGCAAGCCCTTGATATGCTCGCCGCCGAACGTGAGCGGCGTTTCGGTCAGCGCGACAGACGCATTGATGATCGCATTCCAGCGACTATCGATATCCACCTCGACACCTTCATCGAGAAGACGCTGAACGTCGGCTGTCCGCTTGGAATAGTGTGTGGCGAACCGGGAATGGACAGAGGCACAGAAAATGCAGCCGTTGGAGCGCGAGGTAGCTGTCGCGGCGAGTTCTCGCTCAGCTCGAGGAAGGCCGTTGCTCGTATTGTAGAAGATGTCCTTGTCGGCTTTCGTCCTGGCCTGCAGGACATCCGGATCACGGGCGAGCAGGAGGAAATACGGCGACTTCGCGCGCGACGCTTCGACAAGGCCGGCCCAGTGCCTCTCGGTCAGCTGATCAGCGGGAAACGGCTCCAGCCATGGCAGCCAGCCCAGCTCCTCCTGGGTGAAAGCGGTGGGCTCACGGTTATCGGGGTGCGACAGCGTAGTCTCGGTCATGGATATGTTCCCTCTCAAACGGCGCCGGTCGCCAGGGCGCCTGTGAAGATCTGCGTGAATTCGGGGTCAGCGCTTTCGATGGCGGGCGCTCCCGCGAAGGCCCGCAGGCCCGCAACAACGCGGATCTGGAATGACAGGAAGGACATCAGCTGCGACAGGGTCACGATGTCTGTTGTCGACCATCCTGCATCAAGAAGCTTCTGCAAGGCAGCCGGGCTTGCGTCGCGCGGATGGAAGACGAGCAGGTGCGCGTGCTCAAGCGCCGCAGCGAGCCGCGATCCGAGGCTCTCCCGGTTGTCGGCAGAGACCTGATAGACGAGCCCCTCCTTGTCCTCGATGGTGAGTGGACCCTGCGGATAGCGCCCATACGGACCTTTCGCCGAGCCTCGGTTGATCTCCGCGTGGATCACGTCGGTCAGCCTCGAATGTTCGAACCTGTCCAGGGAGGCGGCATAGAAGCCGGCCACGTGGGACTGGCGATGGAGCCCCGCCACGAATGTCGCGACGGCATAGCGTTCGACCGCAGTGACGTCGCCGGGGAACTCAGGCTCAAAGAGGGCCAGATAGCTCTTCTGCGCATTCTCCCGCGCCTGCGGCCGCTGATCACGCAATCGGTCGAGGCTGGATCCTGGGCGTATGCCGGCAAGATGGTCGATCACATCCGATATGATAGTGCTCATAGTCTCCTCACATTCCGGTTGTTGGTAGGTGGGTTCAGCGTACGAGGGCAACGCGCTTTTCGGGCTTGGCCACGGGCGACTGCCAGCCGAGGGCTGGGGCCACTTCGCTGGCGATCAGCTCGATGGAGCGCAGGATGTATTCGTGCGGCGGGTCGACCGAGTGCACCTGGAACACGAGGTCTGTCACCCGCGGCAGGGTGGTGTCCCGGCTCAGGCTCTCGAGTACATCCTCAGGCGTGCCAACATGGGTATCGAGCGCCGCGGTGATGTCTGCCAGACTGTCGCCTGGGATCACGTGCCCCTTGGCTGCGAAATCGGCCACGACCCTGCGCAACCCTTTCTCCGCAAGGCGGAGCGCCTCTTCTCGATTATCAGCGACGAACAGCGAGCGAGAGGCAACGATGCGCGGCTCTCGGCCCTCGGGCAGCGCCTCGAGATAGGCATCGATGATGGGGTGCTGGAGGTCGGGGAGAGTGGCGCGCGGGGTATCCTTGGGACGGGGCTGCGTGCGCGAGAGCATGAGGCCGTCACCGGCCTTTCCGGCACGGATCCCGCCGCCGACGGAGAAGGTCGCCTGCCAGACGCGATCATTAAGATCGGGCGCGGCTGGGGAGAGAGAATCCCCGCCTTCGAAGCGCCCACCGCTCCAGGCATTGCGTACGACCGCCAGGTTGCGGTCGAACACTTCCGAGCGAGTGGCACTGTCGAGGCCGAAGGCGGTGAAGGAGGAAGGTGTGCCGCCGCTCCCGATGCCGACCTCGAGGCGCCCGCCGGACAGAAGGTCCAGCACCACCGCGTCCTCCGCTACCCGGACGGGGTTCTCGAGCGGCAGAGTGATGATGCCCGTGCCGAGGCGGATGGTTGATGTGCGTGCTGCTACGTGGGACAGGAACACGAGAGGCGACGGGAGACCGCCTTCCGCTTCGTGGAAGTGGTGCTGTGCCACCCAGGCGGAGTCGAATCCGTTTCGCTCCGCATGAATGATCTGCTCGGCCGCGAGACGATAACGCTCGCTGGCGCTGACCTCGTCCAGAAGGCGGGTGAAGAACCCGAGTCTCTTGCGCTGTGAGGGAAATGTCATCGCTTTGCTCCAATTAATCGTCTGAAATCAATTCAGATTGACGTTATGCTGCCCGGGAATCGCGCTGATGAGCTCGCGCGTGTAGGCGCTGCCTGGGCGCTGGAACACGTCCTCGACCGGACCGCCATCGACCTGACGGCCGTTGTGCAGGACCGAGACCGTGTCCGAAATCTGACGGACCACCGCGAGGTCGTGGGAGATGAAGAGATAGGTTAGCCCCAGCGCCTGCTGAAGTTCGTCGAGAAGTGCCAGGATCTGCGCCTGCACGGTGACGTCGAGGGCCGACACGGCCTCGTCGAGCACCAGCACCTGTGGATCAAGCACGAGCGCACGGGCGATGGCGACGCGCTGCCGCTGCCCGCCTGAGAGCGCGTGAGGCTTGCGGGCTAGAACCGATGACGGAAGACCCACACGGTCGAGAATGGCCTGGACCTTCCTCGCGCGATCCTCCCGCGGCAGCGGATCGAAGTTCAGCAGAGGCTCCTCGACGATCTGGAAGATGGTCTGCCGCGGATCGAGGGAGGCGAAGGGGTTCTGGTAGACGAGCTGGATCGTCTTGCGGAACCAGCGCAGGCTTTCGCGGCGCAAGGTCGTCACATCGATCCCGTCGACAAGGATACGCCCCGCTGTGGGCTTCTGGAAACCCACGATGCTGCGAGCGGTCGTCGTCTTTCCGGAGCCGGACTCACCCACGATGGCGTGGGTCGCTCCCCTCTGGACGGTGAAGGACACGCCGTCCACCGCCCGGAAGGCATCACGCCTTCCGCCGATGGCGAAATCCTGCACCAGGTTCTCGACCACGATGGCGTCACCGCGCCGGTCGATGCGCGGCGATACGGAGCGGGGAACAGACCGGGTCTTGCCGAGCGACGGCGCATCGGCCAAGAGCTTGCGCGTATAATCGCTGCGCGGCTTGGCGAGCACCTCGGCGGTTGCTCCCTGCTCCTGAATGCGCCCGCCTTTGAGCACGACGATATGGTTTGCCCGGTCGGCTGCGACGCCTAAGTCGTGCGTTACCAGCAGAACGGCCGTGCCGTATTCGCGGCGCAACTCGTCGATCAGGTCGAGAATGCGCTTCTGCACCGTCACGTCGAGGGCGCTGGTGGGTTCGTCGGCGATGATCAGAGCGGGGCGCAGGGCAATCGCAATCGCGATCAGGACGCGCTGGCGCATGCCGCCCGATAGCTCGTGTGGATATTGTCTGGCGCGCAGTTCGGGCTGGGAGAGGCCGACGCGCGTCAGGAGCTCGATCACCCGCGCGTCTATCTCCGCCCGGCTGCCCTTCCGGTGAATCTGGAGCACTTCGGCCACCTGTGCGCCGATGGTCTTGACCGGATTGAGCGAAGTCGTCGGATCCTGCGGGATCAAGCTGATCTTGCTGCCGCGGATAGCGTCGAGCTGCTTTTGCGACCAGCCCACAATGTCGGTGCCGTTGAGACGCACCGTGCCAGCCTCGAGCCTGCCGTTCTCGGCCAAAAGACCGATCACCGCCTGCGCCGTGGTGGTTTTTCCGGATCCAGATTCACCCACGAGCGCCACGACCTCGCCCGGACGCACCAGAAGCGATACGTCGTGGACCACACGCTGGAATCCTTCGTTGCCGCGATAGCCCACCGCGAGATTGCCGATCTCGAGAACGGGCAGGTTTGCGACGTCCGCCGATGCTGGCTTGATGTTGATCGCCGTGGTCATGCCTTTGCCTTTCCGAAGGACTGGCTGATGCGGTTCGCCGACAGGACGACGACGATCACCACGATTCCGGGAACCATCGTCAGCCACCAGGCCCGCGCGAGATAGTTGCGTCCCTCGGCGATCAGCAGGCCCCATTCCGGTGTCGGCGGCGGTGCGCCGTAGCCGAGGAAGCCCAGGGTGGAGATTGTCAGGATGGCCCAGCCGAGTTGCAGGGCCGCGAATGCAATGACGGAGGTGAGGGAGTTCGGCAGGATATGGCGCAGCAGCACACGGCTGAAGGTTCCGCCGCTGCCGAAGGCTGCCTCGACATAATCGCTGGCCCGAACCCGCACCACCTCGGATCGCGCAAGCCGCGCGAAGCTGGCGATCGACGTGATGCCGACCGCGATGGCAGCATTCACGATGCCGAATCCGAGCAGGATGACGATGCTGAGCGACAGAAGAAGCTGCGGGATCGACAGCAGCACGTCGACCCCGCGCATGATGGCGGAATCGATCCTGCCGCGAGCCGATCCCGCGATGATGCCGAGCGTGGTGCCGACCACGAGGCCGACCCCGACGGCCACCAGGGCTCCCGAGAGCGAATTGCCTGCGCCATAGATGATACGGGCGAGAAGATCACGCCCCAGGACGTCGGTGCCGAGCCAATGCTCGGCGCTCGGCGCACGAAGCTGCTGGCGTGCGACGCCGACAGTTGCGCTATAGCTTGTGAACCATTGCGGGAATAGAGCCCAGAGCACGACGACCGCCATGATGGACCAGGACAGCACCAAGCCGGGCTGGACACCTCTGAGGGTCTTCAGCCAGCGCGCATCCGAAGGCGCATGCCCCGATGCTCGGAAGGTGCTTGCAGGGATGTCCGCATCGTCACGCAGCAAGCTACGCCCTATCGTGTTCAGGCTGGTCATGCGACAGCTCCTTGTTTCACTCTCAGGCGCGGATCGAAGACGGGGTAGAGCAGGTCCACCGTGAGGTTGATGAGGACAAAAGCCGCGGCCGAGAACACGACGATCGCCTGGAGAACCGCAATGTCCTGATCGTTGACGGAGCGCTGTGTCAGCCCACCCAGGCCGTTGAGACCGAACACCGCTTCTGTCACGACCGCGCCGGCCAAAAGCTCGCCGAACAGGATGCCTGCAATGGTGAGTGTCGGCAGGACGGCGTTCTTAGCCACATGCTTCCACAAAACCCAGCGATGGGACGCACCTTTTGCGCGAGCGACCGCCACGAAGGGCTCTGTCAGCACATGGTCGATATTGCGCATCAGGATCTGTGCGAGCGGCGCCGAGATCGGCACGGCCAATGTCAGGACCGGAAGGATCAAGGCCTGCCAGGGGCCCGGATTGATGATCGGGATGAGCTTGAGCTGAAACGAGAAGACCTGAATGAGCAGGATTCCGAGCCAGAACACGGGCGTGGAGATGAAGAGTGCAGGAATCGACTGGATGAGGGAGCGCAGCCACGAGAAGGGTGACAGCGCCGATAGCGCGGCGAGCGTGATCGCGAGGACGAGCGACAGCAGGAAGCCGAGAGTCGCGAGCCACAGGGTCTGCGGCAGGTTCGCGAGGATTAGATCGCCGACGGGAACGCCTGCATGAATGGAATAGCCGTAATTTCCCGTGAGAAAGCTTATTACCGTGTGAACGTACTGCACGAGCAGCGGACTATCCGCCCCATAGGAAGCGCGGATATCCGCGATCTGCTCCGGACCCAGGCCGAGTTCGAAATTGAGGAACTTGATGAGGATGGCATCGCCGGGCAGAGCTTGCAGCAGGATAAAGGACACGGTGAATGCTGCCCAGAGCACGAGAGCCGCCTGCCCTATCCTTCCGATCACGTATCGCGACATGGGAGATCCTGTCTGAAATCGAGACGTTTGATTGCAGGTCGGCCGGGCATCATACGTCTGTGACGCTCGGCCGACCTGAGGGTTCCTCAGCGGCGAGGCGCCAGCCAAGTGTTGTAGAAGCTGGGGCGACCCACCGCTTCAAAGGACACGCCCTTCACATAAGGAGCGGCAGCGAAGGCCTGCGGCTCCTCGAAGATCGGGATGGCGTAGGCCTGATCGACCACGTAATTCTGTACCTCGCCGGCCACCGCCAAGCGCTTAGTGCGGTCCGGCTCGGAGGCGAGCTGATCGAGGAGCGCGTTCAGCCGCTCGTCAACGAAGGACTGCACCTTATCGCTGTTGCCGCCCTTCTGCAGCAGAACGTTCCGGTTGGTCGGATAGTACTGGCTCTTGATCACGTCGGGATCGGCGCGGCCGACCATGGCGGGCGAAACCGGCGCCTTGGCGGGATCGAGGTTGTTCACGACGGCGCTGCCCGAGTCGGCGGTCAGCACGTTCAACTTCACGCCGATCTTCTCCCATTGCTGGGCGACGAGTTGCAGCGTCTCCTTATTCTGCGGCTGCGGCAGCGACTCGTAGGCCGACAGTTCTAACGTCTGCCCGTCCTTCTGGCGCCGTCCGTTCGCACCGAGCTTCCAGCCGGCCTCGTCGAGCAGCGTCTTAGCCTTCTCAATGTCGTAAGACAGCTTCGGCGAGAGGTTGACATAGCCCAACGCCGTCTTGGCGATGACCGAGGTCGCCTTCGGGTAATTGTCGGAGAATAGGGTCGAGACGATCTCGTCCGCGTTGGTAGCGTGCAGCAGTGCGCGCCGGACCCGGACGTCTGCGACGAGCGGATTATCGGGACGGAACACGACGCTGTTGTTCACGCCGCGAGTCGAGGGCGCGTAGATCAGGTACCCCTCGTCCTCAACCTGCTTCTCGTCATACGCCTGGATCTGGCGGATGACGTCGGACTGCCCGGCCACCAGCGCGCCGATGCGCACGCTATCTTCCGGCGTGACGATATACTTGATCTCATCGAGATAGGCACGGCCCTGGTGCTCGAGCTTCGCGGGACCCCAGTTGTAGTCCGCGCGAACCTTCAATGTGAGCTCGCGTCCGAGTGTCTCGCTCGCGACGACGAACGGACCTGAGCCGATGATCTTCGTGGCATCGCCGAGCGCTTCATAAGGCAGCGCGAGGGTCTTCAGAGACACGAGACCGGAGCCGATCACGGAGGTGCCTTGCAGGAAACCGGGCGAAGGCTTCTTGAAAATGAACTTTACCGTCTGCGAATCGATGACTTCGCTGCGGTCGTAGTTGTTGATGACCTCCGAGACCGGCAGCTTCAGGTCCTTGTTGCCGCGCCCGAACGTGTCGTAGTTCTTGGCCACAGCGGCCGCATCAAGCGGCGTGCCGTCGGAGAAGGTCACGCCCTTCCGGATCTTGAAGGTGTATTCCGTGGCATCGGCGTTCACCGTCCACGATTCGGCGATCCAGGGCTCGATCTCCAGAGTCTGGGGGTTCTGGTAGGTCAGCTTGTCGGTGATCTGGTTGAGAATCCCACCATTGGGATAGAAGCCGCCCGCAGGGGGATAGAGGTTCGTGTGAGCCTGCTGCTCGAGATAGGTCAGCGTTCCACCCTGGACAGGCTTTTGCTGAACGTCCGAGCCTGCGGCTTGTACTGCTCCCCATCCGCTCGTCCCGGCCAGGAGCGTGGCTCCGAGCAAAGCGGCAGGACCGGCTCTTTTCCTGAAGCATCGAGTGATGAACACGTTTTTTCCCCTGCACGATTGGCCAAATGACCCTTGAATTATCAAGCCATGAAGCCTTCGAATGCAACGGGAATGTTCTTTTTTTAGAACGCACTAAGCAGATATAATCTTCTCCTAGCGAGGCATTTTCCAGAATAATCATCTTTTTGGGCAATATTTCTCCGAATCGTCCCAAGGCTTCCGACGCCAAAATGACTTGAAGGCCCAATAATGTTCTTTATAAAGAACTGTACAGAACAGTGCTGAGGATTGCTTGGGCAAGCCTCAAGGAAATGATTGTTCTACGTTTACCGGGGTCTGACATGGATGCGACGGATACCAAGATCCTGATGCTGCTGCAGGAAAACGCCGATATCTCGATTGCCGAACTCGCCCAGAGGGTAAACCTCTCCCAGACTCCCTGCTGGAAAAGGGTTCAGCGTTTGGAAGCAACCGGTGTCATTCAGAAGCGCGTTGCTTTGGTCGATCCAGACAAGGTAGGCTTGGGATTGACCGTCTTCACCTCTGTTGAAATCGGTGACCATTCGGGCCAAGGCTTGCAGCATTTTGCCGATATAGTCTTAGCTATGCCAGAGGTGATGGAGTTTTACCGCATGGCAGGAGATGTAGACTACATGCTGCGCGTGGTCGTGCCTGACATGAATGCCTATGACGCCTTCTACAAGCGCCTCATCACTGCAATCCCGCTCAAGAACGTGACTTCACGCTTCGCCATGCAGCGGGTGAAATCCACGACTGCCTATGCCTTAACGCCAAGCATTGGGCGTTAGACCAAGAATTACGCTTTAGTGGCTCTGGCCTGCCCCATGTGGGTGATCCGAGTGTGATGGTAATTCAGGGTTGGTTGTGGCGCCAGCGTTGACGCATGGACT
>NZ_JACXAB010000072.1 GCF_014699075.1 Microvirga sp.
GAAGGATCAACTCCGCGAAGCCGCTTAGCCAGCCTGCTCGGCCGCCCCGCTTTGCAGAACTTGACGCACACAATCAGGAATCGCAAGCAGAAGTGCGCCCGATGGAACGATCGAGGGAAAGAGTGATGCCTCTGTCGCGCCAAGATGGGAAACCGTCTTCGCAATCGCGACAGGTGCCAGGCATCCGCCTAGCACGCCCTGAAAAACGGCTTGGCTGACCCACGCGCTCGAAGGAACAGGGCCGTTGGTGTGCCATGCCAGAAAGAACGGCAGGAAAGCAACCGTCGAGAGGATTGAAACATATCCAATGCCCGCCAGAGGCTCGACTTTCCAACGTCCGAGAAGATACGTGAACGTACCCCAAAGCGTCCCAGCGGCGGCGAAGCACAAGTCTCCCAACCATATATGGCCCGGTTCCTGGGGGCTCACATCCTGGCCCGAGGCGATTAACAGAAACCGGCGAGTAGGATGGTCATCCCCAGCAGTCGGAACGGAGCGGGCTCCGTACGATCGAGAATCCATGCCAGCGTGGAACTGCTCGCCATCGTGCCACCGGCGGTTAGCACCACCGCATGCGACAACGGTGCCAAACCGAAAGCGGTATTGATCAGGAGGCCGAACAATGGCCCTGCCAAAGCCACAAGTGTAAGGACGCGCAGCCATCCGAAGCTCTGTTTCCTGCCGCGCAAGACGACAAACGGTGCCAACAGGATGGCTGCGACGCTAAATCGGAGCGTCGACATGTCCATCGGGGCAAGCCCCTCCATCCGGCCGAGGCGCGATCCAACATTGTAGCCTGACCAAGCGATTGCCGCGATGAGCCCCCAGAGAATGCCTTTAGCCAGCGATTTTCGACTCTTCGGCTGGGCAGTACTCGTTCGAGCAAGGGACATCATGGTGTGACCTTCATACGCGCCGCCTGGTTGCTCAGCTATGAGTTGTCAAGCCACGATCGTTCACCGCTGGAGGGCTTTCAGGGTCAACTCATCAACCTGGAACGCTCCGATAACCTTGATGTCGATGTTATGGGCGAGCGCACTCTGCATCGTCTCATCGTTCGCGCCTTCTGGTAACCAGACTTCCAGCACGGCGTCGACGACCGGGGGACCCGATGGGACGGCCGGATTCGCCGAGTGTTCCTCATTGACGACCCGATTGGTGCGAAGCGCCATGTTTTCCAGTGAGCGGCGAGCACGGCGAAGAGCTCTTCGTCCAAAGCCTTCAGAGCAGCGTCCGGACCACCCAGCAGATAAACGAACTTCGCCGGCAGACGGCTGGCGTCACCGTGTTGCCACGTGTCTCCCTCCTGCTGCACCACGATGGTGACGCCATCGAGGAACGTGTGCAAGTCTTCGACACAGGCGCGCTGTTCTGCGGAATCCATGGCCACCCGCATGGACTCGATGTCGTCGAACCAGAGTTGCGAGATGCCATCCACGCGGTGCAGCCTTGCGGCGTGTGGCGAGGGACGACGAGCGAGGATGTGATTCTGTCGATATGCCCGCATGGCCGCGACCTGCAGCGCGAGCGGACCGTGCACATGACGCCAGTGCTCGGAAAACTGGGTGAAATCGACATCGTCGCGTTTGCGGATCAGCCCGCTGCGGATGATCATGCTTCACTCCAGTTTGAGTTCGCGAGAGAACATCGGCGCTTAGTCTTCGGTGCAGGCGATTGAGGCCGGCCGAGTGTTCAGGCCGTCTTGGCGGGCCGGTACTCAGGAGGGAACAACCTAGACTATCCCCTCCCTTGGTTGATTTCGCTGTGGCAGTTGCTTCTAGCCTTGCAGGGCTGCCCACATTTCCCGATCTCGGTCGGCGGTCCAGATCACCGGGTGATCGATGCCCGAGGCCTCATCGAAGGCGCGGGCGACGTTGAACGGCAGGCAGTGCTCGTAGATGGCGAATGAGCCGAACTTCGGGTCCATGACCTCGCGGGTAGCCGCGAAGGTCTCCTTCAGCGAGCGGCCACGCGCTACCGACAGTTCTGCGGCGCCGTAGAGGGTGCCCACGAAATCCCGCGTCATGGCCACGGCCTCGCGCACCTGCCGCTCGCCCTGCAGAGCATCACCGCGGCCGGGCGCGATCGCCTTGGGCTGGAAGTCCAAGATGGCGTCAAGGGTCTGCGGCCACTCACGCAGGTGGGCATCGCCGCAATAGCAGGCCGAGTGATATTCCACGAGGTCGCCTGTGAACATCACCTCGGCATCCGGCACCCAGGCGACGATGTCGCCGGCGGTATGCCCTGCGCCGAGGTGGAACAGCTTCACCTCGCGCTTGCCGAGAAACATCGACATGCCGCTCTCGAACGTCAGCGTCGGCCAGGTCAAACCGTCCGGAATGCTGTTCTCGCCCCGGAACAGGCGAGGAAATCGCCCGATTTCGGAGGCCTTGTCCTGTTCGCCACGCTCCACGATCAGGTCATAGGTGGCATTCGAGGCAATGATGCCTTGCGCCTTGTAAGCCGAGGCGCCGAGCACCCGCACGGCATGGTAATGGGACAGCACCACGTATTTGATCGGCTTGTCCGTCACGCTGCGCACACGAGCAATGACATCTTCGGCCATAGCTGGGGTGGCCTGAGCGTCGATGACCATGCAACCGTCATCGCCGATGATGATGCCGGTGTTCGGGTCTCCCTCAGCGGTATAGGCGTAGAGATCGGGCCCGATCTCGGTGAACGACACCGTCTTGTCCGACAGATCTCCTGTCGAGGCGAAGGCTTTGCTGGACATTCTCTGCTTCTCCCGATTACCGGCCTGAGCCTGTCAGGCGTCTGGCGTTGTTGTCCGCGGAACGGAGTTTTGCAATTAAAGGCGCGCGCTTGGCGAGCCATGGCCCATGCTGAATGGGCCAGTCGTCGAACCGCAGGTCATAACCAAGATCGTGAGCTGCGTGATGAGGCCAGTAGGGGTCGTAGAGCGCCTCGCGGCCGACCGCGATCAGATCCGCCCTGCCCTCCTGCAGGATGGCCTCCGCCTGCGGCCCGTCGAGGATGACGCCCACAGCCTGCGTCAGGACATCGGCCTCGCGGCGGATGCGCTCCGCATACGGCACCTGGAAGCCCAGTCCTCTTGGAACGTTCATGTTGCGCGTCTCGTCGGACAGGCCGCCTGACGAGCAATCGATGACGTCAACGCCGATGGCCTTGAGCGCGCGCGAGAGAACAATGGATTCGTCCAGCCCCCAGCCGTCCTCGGTGCCGTCGACCGCGGAGATCCGCACGAACAGCGGCTTATCCTGAGGCCACGTTGCCCGGACATCGCGCGCAACCTCAAGGGCGAGCCGCATACGGTTGTCGCGGGAGCCGCCATAATCGTCTTCGCGGCGATTGGAATGCGGCGACAGAAACGATGCCACGAGATAGCCGTGGCCGAAATGCAGTTCGAGAACGTCGAAGCCGGCCCGGTCAGCCCGCTCGGTCGCGGCAATGAACATTTGCCTGATCTCGGCGATGCCTGCGCCACTTAGGGCCTCCGGAACGGTCCACTCGGGGCCCGCTGCAAGAGCACTCGGACCGATGCGGCGCCAAGGCTCGCCTGTTTCCCTCAGTTGCTCCATGGTCAAGGCGCGTCCACCCTCCCACAGGGCCTGCGACCCGGCTTTGCGTCCAGCATGGGCAAGCTGGACGCCGATAGCCGCGCCGTTCTGGTGCACGAAATCGACGATCGCCCGGAACGGTGCGACCTGCTCATCCGACCAGAGCCCCACGTCCCGCACGCCGATCCGTGCTCCCGGCTCCACGGCGGTGCTCTCGACGAAGGTCAGCCCCGCGCCACCAAGAGCGAACTTGCCCAAATGAACCAAATGCCACGCGCCGGCGCAGCCCCGCTCCTCCGCCGAATGCTGGCACATCGGCGAAATGACCACGCGGTTCTTGAGTTCGATGCCGCGGATGCGCAGAGGCTCGAACAGGCACGGCCGGTGCGGTGACGTCATGACGCTTCTCTCTTTTCCGCCGTTCGGCTGCCGCAAAGGGGTGGCTTACGCCGCTGGCCTGCTCGTGACGGATGTACTCTCCTCCGTCACGCCCGCCAGATGGCGGCCGGCGATGTAGCCGAACGTCATGGCCGGACCTAGCGTGATGCCGCCGCCTGGATAGTTGCCGCCCATGATGCTCGCCATATCGTTGCCAGCGGCATAGAGGCCCGGAATGACCCGTCCACTCTCGTCAATAACTCGCGCATTCGGATCGGTGCGAAGACCCGCAAAGGTCCCGAGATCGCCCGGCACGACCTTCACCGCATAGAAGGGGCCGCGCTCGATCGGACCGACACAGGGATTTGGCTTTTGGTCTGGATCGCCAAGATAGCGGTTATAGGCGGTGCTGCCGCGCTTGAACTCCGGATCCTCGCCCTTCCGGGCATCGCGGTTGAAAGTCTCCACGGTGTGTTCGAAGGCAGCAGGATCAATGCCGGCTTTCTGCGCGAGTTCGCGCAACGTTCGTCCTTTGAGCAAATACCCGTTCTGCAGATAAGGCGTCAGGGGCACTGGGAAGGGCTTCACGAACCCGAGGCCATAGCGGCGGATTGTCGGATGATCGACGATGAGCCACGCCGCCTTTTCCTGATCGTCCCCGCAGGCGCCGATCATGGCCTGCACGAAGTCATGGTAGGAGTTGGACTCATTGGTGAAGCGCTTGCCGCTTTTGGTGACGGCGATGACGCCCGGCTTGCCGCGGTCGATAAAATGCGGGAACGGACCTGATGTTCCATCACGGCGTGGAACCAGCGAAACGGGCACCCAAGCCGCCGCATTCGGTAGCCCCTCGATCGCGCGGCCTCCAACCGTCTCACCGAGGCGGATGCCATCGCCTGTGTTACCGGGAGGTGCCGGCGACCAATGCTCCCGTCCAGTGGGAGCATGCGCGAAGAGCTCTTTGCGGCGCAGCACATCCTGCGGGAAGCCGCCAGCGGCGAGCACGACGCCGCGGCGGGTGCGGACCTCGGTCACACCATCTTCGGTCTGCACTAGTGCGCCCTTGACAGCACCATCCTCCACGACCAGGTCCTTGACCGGTGAGGAGGTCCAGATAGGAACGTTACGGTCGAAGGCGGATTTTGCGAGCCGCCCGATCAGCGCATTGCCGTTGGTCAGCCGCATCGCACGTCCGTGCGAGGCCAGATCCCGACCGTATTTCGCCAGAAGCACACCCACATAAGCTGCGGATTTGACGGAGCGCGTGACATTGAAGAAGTGCAGCAGTTCCTTCCCGGAGCCGATCATCATTCCGAGGAAGGTGATTTCCTTGAGCGGTGGCCTCAGGCGCGCGATCTCCTTGCCGAGTTTGCGGCCATCGTAAGGTGTCGCCACGATCGACCGGCCGCCGGACGTGCCACCCGGCGCATCGGGATGATAGTCAGAGAAAGCGGGCCCGAGGGTGAACTCCATCTCGGTGTTCTTCTCAAAGAACTCAACCATCTTCGGGCCATTCTCAAGAAAGGCATCGACCCGGCCAGCATCGAAGTGATTGCCGGCTTCGTGCTGGAGGTAGGTGCGCGCAGCTTCCTTAGAGTCGTTGAAGCCTTCCTTCTGCGCGAGCGGATTGCAGGGGATCCACATCCAGCCACCGGAGCGTGCGGTCGTTCCGCCGAAGACCGGCTCCTTCTCTGTAACGATAACGTCGAGCCCATGATGACGGGCCGTTAGAGCGGTCGCCAGACCACCTGCTCCCGATCCGACAACAAGGACATCGCAGGTGACAGTCTTCGTTGGCTTCATGGCGTTCCTCGCATCTCGTACCGGCTGGGTCAAACACGCCGGGAGAACTTTGATTCAGCATACGCGAATGCGTTCATAAATTTGTTTTAGACGAACGCATTCGCTCATTCAAGATGTTTTGCATGCCTTACGGGTTCGACTTCTGGCTCATCCCCGCTGAGACGACCTCATAGGTTTCCACGAGGAAAGTTGTGATTTCGGCGATGAAGCTGAGGGCATGCGTCTGCGAGACATCTGCCGCCCGGGAGCGGAACGCGGCCTCGACGTCTGTAACGGAGCGAAACCACAGTTCCACCATGCCATCGATGGGAAGAGCCTCGTAGGCGGCGGGCTGGCCGAGGCCCAAGCTTCTCCCGGTCACCAGATTTTGGGTGTACCCCATCAGGTTCGGAAACTTGCTGACAGCTTCGGCGTGGAAGCCCCACCATTCCTCCTTGAACTTCTCAGGGGTCAGACCCGGCTTCCGTGTCAGAATTGACATGCGCTTCACGAGTGGCCCGGCAGAGGGATCGACGGGCACGACCACATTCTGCACGGCGGTGATCAGCGCCGTTGGACCGACAAAGAGCTGGTGGTCACGTGCGACCGCCTGGTACTCGACGGAGGATAAGGCCCTCGTCATCTGGTCTTCGCTGTCAAACCACAGCTCAGAAATGCCGTCGATAGACCAGGGACCGCGGGCATGATCGATGGCAAGCTGGCGGTCGTCGACAACGTGGTTCTGATGATAGCGCCGCAGGCCGGGCAGGCGCGCGGCCAGAGGGCCATGCACCTCGCGCCAGTGGCGTCTGAACTCGGCCGGACTCACTTCAGGCCTGCGCGTGAGGAGTCCCATGCGAACGATCATGCTGGCCTCCTCAGACTGCCAGGTATCCGCCGTCGACCACGAGAGTCGTTCCGGTCACGTAGCTCGACATGCTGGACGCGAGGAAGACGGTCGGACCGACGAGTTCCTCCGGCTCCCCGAAGCGCCCGAGGGGAATTCGAGACAGGAAGCGCTCCGCCCGCTCGGGATTGGTGCGCGTTGCCTCGGTCATCGGCGTGTTGAGGGTGCCTGGAGCGATGGCATTGACGCGAACACCATCCTTGGCGAGTTCCTGCGCGAGATTCTGGGTCAGCATGCGCACGGCGGCCTTAGACGTCGAGTAGCTGATCGATGTCGCGGTCGATACGAAGGAGGCAATGGAGGCCATGTTGATGATCGTGCCTTTCGTCGCGCGCAAGGCAGAAACGAAGGCAAGCGTGACGTTCAGGGTGCCGTTCAGGTTCACCTGCATCGCGGCATCCCAGGAGCGCATCACATCCGGGCTGTCGATGGTGTTGCGCGGGCATATGCCGGCATTGTTCACGAGGATGGAAACTTGCCCAATGGACGCTTCCACATCGCGCGCCAGAGCACCGCATGCGTCTGAATCGGCAACATCGAGAGTAAAGGACCAGGCCTCTCCACCCTCGTTCACGATGGAACTGGCCGTGTGGGCGGCCGCCTCGCCATTCAGGTCGGTCGCGATAACCCGCGCCCCTTCCTTCGCTAAGCCACGCGCAATGGCAGCACCATTGCCCTGACCGGCGCCTGTGACCAGCGCAATACGCCCTTTGAGCAGCATTCGATCCGGCTCCCTGACTTGGTTGAAAACACCGCCCCGTTGATCGCGGCGGCATTGACATCATAAAATCATATGACGAATGCATTCGCAAATAGCGAATAGTAGTAAGTGCGTCCGATAATGAGACTTGCCACTATGCGTAGGCAAAAAGCACGCCCGGCGCCGCGAGAGCGTAGCGCGCAAAAGCGTTGGATCGAAAGCGACAGGAGGGAGAGAAGCTATGCCCGGCGACGACGCTTCACGGGAGCAGCGGTAGCCGCAGTCTGCGCAGCCTCCTCCTGCGGCGTCCCATCGATGGCGTGAGGCATGTAACCGAGCTGGGCTGACAACCTGCGCGTGAACGCCAGCAGGGCCTTGGCGTCGGCACCCTCGGGATGAATGTCAAGAACCCCGGTCGGTCCAATAACGGTGATGGCGAGTTGCATCTGTCCGCTATAGTCGAAGACGGGAGCCGCAATACCGTTGATGCCGGTGACGGGCTTGCTCTCCGTGGAGGCATAACCAAGCCTTCTCGCAGTTATGATCTCGGCCTCAAGCTCCTTGCGCGACGTTGCCGTGCCCACGCCTTGGATGCGGGCCCCCTTGCGCAGTTCCTCGGCCAACTGAGCTTCGATGACCTTGGGCGACATGAAGGCCGCGAAGACCTTTCCGGTCGCGGTGCCGGTGACGGAAAAAACGGTGCCGGTGCGCACGTTCACGTGGACCTGATCGCTGCCCTCCTGAACCTGTACGATGGTAGGACCATGGGTTCCCCACACGGCAATGGTCACCATGTGGTCGATCTGTTCTGCAAACTCGACGATGGCGTGACCCGCGAGCCGCAGGGGATCGAAGCTGCGCAGCCGCGCGATGCCGAGTTGGAGGGCGAAGGGACCAAGCTGATAGCGGCCGCTTGCGATATCCTGCTCGACGAGTTCGAGCTTACGGAAGCTCACGAGGTAGGCATGGGCTTGGGCAGGCGCAACATCGGCCAAGGTTGCGAGTTCGCGCAGCATCAGCGGCTTTCCCGCTTTGACCAAAGCCGAGAGGATACGCCCCCCGACCTCAACCGATTGTACGCCGCGTCCTTCTATGCTCATGACCCGCTCAGTGTTTGTGATCCGCCCCGCTTCACGCGGCGCTGTGGGAAATCCCGAGATACGCCGCGCGGACCTTGGGATCGTGAAGGAGCTGCTGCCCAGTGCCAGACAGTGTAACGCTCCCCGTTTCGAGCACATAGGCCCGATCCGCAATAGCAAGTGCCATATTGGCCATCTGTTCCACAAGCAGGATGGTGATGCCAGACTTACGCAGGGATACGATGATGCCGAAAATCTCCTGGATGATCTTCGGCGCAAGGCCAAGGGAAGGCTCGTCGAGCAGAAGCAGACGGGGCTTTCCCATCAGGGCTCTCGCGATGGCTAGCATCTGCTGCTCGCCGCCTGACAGGGTGACGGCGAGCTGATCACGCCGCTCCCGCAGCCGCGGAAACAGCGTGAACTGCTCCTCCACCTCGGCATCGAGGGCATCGTTGGACAGCCGCCGGAAATAGGCGCCCAAGGTCAGATTGTCATAGACCGTCTGATCCGGAAAAACCTGACGCCCTTCCGGTGAGAGGGCGATCCCCCGCGCCACCCGCTTATGGGGCGCAAGCCGCGAGATCTCTTCACCATCGAAGATGATCTGCCCCGAGCTCACGGGCATCAGACCAGCGATACCTTTGAGCAAGGTGCTCTTGCCAGCCCCGTTCCCGCCCACAATGGCGACGACCTCCCCGGCCTCCACATCGATGGAGACCTTGCGAACCGCAGCAATCGGTCCATAGGCGAGATTCACGTCTTTCAGCTTCAGCATGCGTGCCCCCTGCCCTAGGCTGCCTCGACGGAGGTGCCGAGATAGGCCTCCATCACCCTTGGATCCGCTTGGACCTTGCTCGGCGCGCCCTCGGCGATCTTCTGGCCGTAGTCGAGCACGATCACGTGGTCCGAGATCGTCATGACGAGATCCATGTGGTGCTCGATCAGAAGAATAGTCAGTCCCTCGTTGCGGATCCGCACCAGCAGCTGGCCGAGCTCCGCCGTTTCCTGCGGGTTCAAACCGGCAGCGGGCTCGTCCAGGAGGAGGAGCAGAGGTTCCGAGGCCAGGGCCCGCGCCAGCTCGACGCGGCGCTGAAGACCGTAGGCGAGGCTTCCCGCTGGAGCGTCGGCATAGGGCAAAAGCCCGGTGAACTGGAGAATATTGTTGACCTTCTGCAGGGCCTTGGCCTCCTCCCGCCGCGCCTTGGGTAACCCGAGGAGCGATGAGACAAAACCGTTCTGCATGCGGGAATGCTGCCCAAGAAGCACGTTCTCACGGACGGACAGATCCTTGAACAGCCTGAGATTCTGGAAGGTGCGCGCCACACCATGGCCGCAGATGCCATGAACCGTCTGCTGCGTGATGTCTTGGCCCAGGAACGTCACCTTACCGCGATCGGGCCGAATGATGCCGGTCAGCATGTTGATGAAGGTGCTCTTGCCTGCGCCGTTCGGTCCGATCAGGGCATGGATGTGACCTACCGTCAGGTTGACGGATACATCCTTGGCGGGAACGACACCGCCAAAGGCCTTGTTGAGGCTGTCGGCCGTCAGCAGGCTTCCCGCAGCCGTCTGGCGGAGGGATCGGGTCGGCAGCTCCGCTGCAGCCCGGCTCGGCTCAACGCCTTTGCCCGCGCTGTGTCCAAGCCCGAACCTCCTGAAAATCGAGCCGAAGACGCCGGCCAGTCCCTTCGGCATGGCGTAGAGGGCGAAGAGCAGCAATGCACCGTTCACAAAATGCTCAATCCAGGTCCAGCGTGCCACGAGCGCCCCGATGATGACGAGGGTCACCGATCCGAGGAGCGGGCCATAGAGTGAACCGCTGCCGCCGAACAGCACGAGAAGAAGAATGAAGATCGACAGGTGGAAATTGATGAAGTCGGAGTTGATGTACTGGTTCTGCTGCGCCACGAGCGCGCCTGCCAGCCCGCAGGTCACAGCAGCGATAACGAAGGCAAGGACCTTGTAGCGGTACACCGCAACACCCACGGCACCGGCCGCTACCTCGTCAGCCTGCAGCGACAGGAAGGCGCGTCCGAACCGGCCCTGCAGAAGATTGCGCAGGAGAAGATGAGCGACGAAGCAGAGCCCCAGCCCGAACCAGACCCATTGCAGCATGGTGAAAGGCACGCCGCCGATATGAAGCGGCTGAATCGCATAGATGCCCATCGCGCCGCCGAACACCTCGGATCCTTCCGTGACCACCTTTTCGATCACGATACCAAAGGCCAGGGTGACCATCGCAAGGCTCGGCCCTTTCACGCGCAGCGACGGCATCGCGATCAGGATGCCAAAGACGGCCGATACGCCGCACGCTAAGAGAAGGGATAACCAGGGACCAATTTCGTAGCGGGTTGTCAGCAGGGCCACAGCATAAGCACCTGCCGCGAACAGGCCGGCCTGCCCGAGCGATTTCTGTCCAGCAAAGCCCAGGAGCACGTTCATGCCCGCTGCGCACAGGAAGTAGACGCAGATCATGAACAGGGTGCGAAGATAGAACTCGTTCTCGATGAACGACGCAACTGCGGCGATCACGGCTGCGACAGCGACGGATCCGATCAAGTGGCGCATGAGAGCTAAACCTTGTCGACAGCAGCCTGGCCGAAGAGGCCCGCCGGGCGAAACGCCAGAACCAGGATAATCAGGCCGAACACCACAATCTCACGCCATTGCGCCTGCCAGAGGCCCACGGCAGACTCCAGCACGCCCAGTATGAAGCCGCCATAAATGCAACCGCGTGGGTTGTTGAGGCCACCGATGATTGCCGCCGAGAATGCTTTAAGGGCGAAACCAATGCCCATGAACAGGGATGCGGAGGCAATCGGCGCAATCAGAACGCCCGCCACGCCTGCGAGACCGCTCGACAGGGCGAAAGCGCCAATCATGACCAGGCCGACATTGATGCCCATCAGGCTCGCGATCTGGGGCGAGTGCGCCACGGCCATCATGGCCTTGCCGATGCGCGAGCGGCGCATCACCAGATCGAGCGCCACCATGATCAGGATAGCGCAGGCTAGAACCAGAAGCTCCTGCGGGCGTACGCCGGCTCCGGCGATCCGCAGCACGTCATCCCCCAGCGGTGACGGCACCATGACGGGCGCAGGGCCCCAGACGGCAAGTCCGATGCTCTGGAGCATTACGCCGAACCCGAGGGTGCTCATC
This sequence comes from Microvirga sp., assembly GCF_014699075.1. Taxonomy (GTDB): domain Bacteria; phylum Pseudomonadota; class Alphaproteobacteria; order Rhizobiales; family Beijerinckiaceae; genus Microvirga. The sequence continues at coordinate 11,545 of NZ_JACXAB010000072.1, forward strand.
ACCCAGTTCATGCCCCCTTTCCCGGCGAAGGGTCTGACCGCAAGCAGAAAGATGAGTACTCCCATCAAGCCCGCGACCGCTCCGGCGGCGATGACTGCCGCAGGGTACCGCCAAGCGGAAGCCGCCTCACTTGGAACAGCCGTCGTTGTGCTCGCTAGGCCGGAGAACAGCAGGAGCATCGTCACGCCGATGAAAGCACCAAATGCGATGAACTCGCCTTGAGCAAAGTTCAGTGTCTTGGTGGTTGTGAAGGTGATGCTGAAACCGAGCGCGATCAGGGCGTAGACGCCACCGATGGCGAGGCCGCTGAGGAGTGTCTGGAGGTAGACGTCCATGGAAGCTCCAACGGTGCAAAGTGTCGGCGCCTGCCGGTCCGGAGAGGAACGGCAGGCTGTGCAGCTAGAGTCTTATTGTGTGAAGTCGGTCGGCTTGAGAGCCTTCACGACATCGTCCGTGTAGGTGACCAGCTTTCCGTCCTTCCAATGGGTCCAGCGATAGTCGGCGGCAGTCAGCGCCTCGTGCTCGGACGCGGAGAACGGCTTGTTGTAGGTCTTCATAATGCCTTCGACCGGCGCTTGAAGGTTGTCGAGTGCCTCGCGCATCTTCGGCCCTTCCGTGCTGCCCGCCTGCTTGATTGCGGCAGCCGTAATCATGAGCGCGTCGTAGCAATGCGCTGCGAAGCTGAAAGCGCTCTTGGAGGCCATCTTCGGGGCCAGGCGATCAAAAAGCTGCTGCTGCTTGGGCGTGCGATCTTCGGTGATGGTGCGCATGAAGATCGGCTTCTCGGCCAACGCCTTGCCTGCGGTATCGAAGAAGCTCGCGTTATCCGCCGCCCAGGAGGTGAGGGTCACGGGGAAGTAGTTGATCTTCTCCATGCTGCGGACGAGCTGGGCGATTGGGGTTCCCTGCGCCCACACGAGAACCGCATCGGCCCCGGCTGATTTCATCTTGTTGAGCTGGGAGGTCATGTCAGTGTCGTTGACGCCGAACTTCTCAGTCGCCACCGGCTTCAGGCCCTTGGCTTCGGCGAGTTCCTGGAGATCCTTCAAACCACCCTGGCCGTAGCCCGTGGTCTCAACGAGGAAGCCCACGTTCTTGATAGCGGGATTGTTCTTCGTATAGGCAATGAGGCCGGCAACCTGCGCCCGATCCACCATCGAGACGCGGTACATGTAGTTTTCAGCGTTGGCGGTTGCAGGCTTGGTGATGTCGGTGGCGGAGCCGATGCAGCCGATAGACGGATTCTTCTTCTGGTTGGGGATGTGCTTCCAAGCGAGCGCATTGCCGGAATTGGTCGGGCCGAGGACCGCCACAACCTTCTCGTTGTCAATGAGATCGCTCATGTTCTGGATCGATTTCGGCGGCTGCGAGAGGTCATCGCGCACGACAAGGGTCAGCTTGCGGCCGAGCACGCCGCCGGCTGCGTTGATATCCTCGATGGCGGCTTGGATGCCGAGCACGCCGGCCTGCCCGCTCTGTGCAGACGGCGAAGCCGAAAGATCGCCGTTAAAACCAATTTTGATCTCTTGAGCAAAAGCTGCCGATGACATGGCGAGCGCGCTACCAAGGAGAGCTGCTTTCAGGGCTGTACGGTTTGGCATCATGTTTTCCTTCCCTCAAGGGTACAAATTCGGCTGCGGGTTCCACGCCTATTGCGCACAACCCACCCGGGTTTTGGGCAGGCAAGGCCTGCCAGTTCTCAAAGGGCCTAGGGAAGAATGAGGAGTGCCGACTTTCGCCTTCGCACGCCCGCCGCACCGTTTCCGGCAATGCCGGGTTCAGCTTTCGGGCGGTTCCTTCCCTTCTGCCTTTCATACTGTCCGCTCTTTTGTCAGAGCTTACCAATATAGGTACCGAATAGCGAATGCGTTTGCAATAGACGAATGCATTGACTTTGGTAGTGGTGGCAGCGTGCATTCAGCGAAGGCCGTATCGATACCGCTAAAAACGAAAGCGGCCGCTTATAGCGTAAGCGGCCGCTGTGAAGCTTCAAAGGACGGAACCTCGTCTCAGAAACCCTGCTGATTCATTCTATTCTGCGTCCGGCTGGTTGGCAGGATGCGCGCTGAGGAATGCTGGATGCTCGCCTGCAACCTTCTCGACTCGGAGAATGCGTGGGTAAGCCTCCAGCGGCACCGCAAACCGCCGTGCTGCGTAGAGTTGCGGCAGGAGAAAAACATCGGCCAGTGTGGGCTCCGGACCGAAACAAAAGCCTTCGTTGCCGATGAGAGCTTCGACGGTCGAAAGCCCCTGCCCCACCCAGGCGGCGATCCAGGCGGTTACCTCCGGCTCTGAACGACCGACAACTTTCCTGAGATGGTTGAGCGGACCGACATTGTGCAGCGGGTGAACATCGCAACCGATGATCGACGCCACTGCCCTGACTTTGGCTCTTGCTAATGGATCGGACGGCAGAAGCGCAGGTGTCGGATAGATCTCTTCAAGATACTCGAGAATTGCAGGAGACTGGATCAGAATGCTGCCGTCATCGAGTTCGAGCGCCGGCACGCGGCCCTGCGGGTTGATCGCCCGGTAGCTGGAAGCATTCTGCTCTCCCCCGTTGCGAACCAGATGAACGAAAGCCTGCTCCGCCTCAAGCTTCTTCAAGGCGAAGGCAATGCGCACCCGGTAGGAGGAGGTAGACCGCCAATACGTATAGAGCTTCATGCCTGCACCCTCACGCAGCCGGCAGGATCATGGCACGGCATTCGCCGAACCCGACCGGCGCAAAACCATCCCGGCAGCCGCGGGCCCGCAGGATTACCTCGTCCCCATCCTGCAGGAAGCGGCGCTCCTCTCCCGAGGCGAGGTTGATCGGGCTCTTACCGCCCAGCGTCGCCTCCAGGATGCTGCCGCAGCTGGTTTGATCGGGACCCGAGATCGTTCCCGTGCCCAGCAGATCGCCGGGCTGCAGATTGCAGCCGTTGCTGGTGTGGTGCGTGACCATCTGGGCCACTGTCCAGTACATGTGTCGGGCATTGGACAGGGCGAGCCGATGCGGCGGCAGTCTCTTTGCCCGCATGCCTGGGGTGAGAAGCAGAACCTCAAGTTCCAGATCCAGTGCACCCTCACGCTGGTCCGCCTCATTCGTCAGGTATGGCAGGGGCGCGGGATCGCCCCCTGGTCGCCCGGGTTGCGCGATGCGAAACGGTGCCAGCGCCTCCGGCGTCACGATCCAGGCCGAGATAGTGCTGGCAAAGTTCTTGGACAGGAACGGACCGAGCGGCTGGTATTCCCAGGCTTGGATGTCGCGGGCCGACCAGTCGTTCAACAGGCAGAAGCCGCCCACGTGGTCGGATGCCTTGCCGATATCAATGGGCGTGCCGAGTTCGTTGCCGAGTCCAATCCAGACGCCCAGCTCCAGCTCATAATCGAGCCTTTGACTGGGCCCGAAGCCTGGCTCCGATGCATCCGGCGGCTTCGTTTGCCCTAGCGGCCGCCGCACCGGCACACCCGAGGGTCGGATCGATGACGCGCGGCCGTGATACCCGATCGGGACATACTTGTAGTTCGGCAGCAGCGGGTTGTCGGGGCGGAACTGCTTTCCCACGTTGGTGGCATGATGAATGCCGACATAGAAGTCCGTGTAGTCGCCGATGTGCGCTGGCAGGTGCAGCGTGCAGTCGGAGGCGGGTCGCAGGCATAGCTCGACCCTGCCCTGGTCAGGCCTGCCCGCTTGCAGCAGTGCGGATAGCCTTGCGCGCAGAGCCTGCCGGGATCCTGCCCCAAGCGCTAAGAAAGGGTTGAGCACCGAACCGCAGGCAGCTTCCGCCGCCCGTGCGGCCTCCCCGGTAAAGAGGCCGGCTGCCAAGGCAGCCGACAAGTCGAGGATCTGGTCGCCGATGGCCACGCCACCGCGCGGAGCGCCGCCGCCGGAGCTGAAGATTCCCAGCGGCAGGTTCTGGATCGGAAAGTCCGGGTGACCATTGGCCGAGGCCACCCAGCTTCCAAGCTTCGGATCGTGCGTATGATCGAGTTGAGCCATCGTTTCGCTCACCGCTGGTTCGGGTTGAAATGCTTCTTGAGCTTGTGGCCGTAAGAAGCGTAGTCCTTCTGCAGCGCCTCGGTCTCGGCCGCGAAGGCCGTCACCTTCTGGGGAAAGCGCGTCTCGAACATGAACGCCATCGTGCCTTCCAGTTTGTGCGGCTTCAGCTCCACGTTGCTCGCCTTCTCGAACGCGTCCATGTCCGGCCCGTGCGGCAGCATGGTGTTGTGCAGGGAGATGCCGCCCGGCACGAAACCGCCGCCTGTCTTTGCATCGTACTGGCCATAGACCAGACCCATGAACTCGCTCATCACGTTCATGTGGTACCACGGCGGCCGGAAGGTGTTCTCCGCTACCAGCCAGCGGTCGGAGAAGAGCACGAAATCGATGTTGGCGGTGCCGGGCGTCTCGGACGGCGAGGTCAGCACCGTGAAGATCGACGGGTCGGCATGATCGTACAAAACCGGTCCCACCGGCGAGTAGCGGCGCAGGTCGTACTTGTACGGCGCGTAGTTGCCGTGCCAGGCCACCACGTCGAGCGGCGAGTGGTCCATCTCGGCCACCCAGAGGGAGCCGCCCCACTTCACGTACATCTTCGAGGGCGCATCCTGGTCCTCGTAGGCCGCCACCGGCGTGAGGAAGTCACGCGGATTGGCCATGCAGTTGGCTCCGATCGGCCCGCGCTCCGGCAGGGTGAGCGCACCGCCATAGTTCTCGCACAGGTAGCCTCGGGCTGGTCCGTTGGTGAGCTCGACCCGGATCTTTACGCCGCGTGGAATGACGGCGATCTCACCCGGCTCAATGTCGATGATGCCGAACTCAGTCCAAAGACGGAGGTCCCCTTGCTGCGGCACCAACAGCAGCTCGCCGTCGGCATTGTAGAAGTATTCGTCCACCATCGAGCGGGTGACGAGGTACACATGCGCTCCCATGCCGGCCTGCGAGCTGGCGTCACCCGCCGTGGTGATGGTGCGGATGCCCTCCAGGAAGGAGAGCTTCTCCTCCGGGATCGGGATCGGGTCCCAGCGCATGGGCGCGATCGGAACCTCGACCTCGACGGCTGGAGCGGTCCGCCAGAGGCCGATATCGGCCTTCCGGAACTGGCCCCAATGGGTCACGGTGGGCCGGATGCGGTAGAGCCAGGAGCGCTCGTTGGTGGTGCGCGGCGCTGTGAAAGGGGAGCCGGAGAGCTGCTCGGCATAGAGCCCGTAGGCGCATTTCTGGGGCGAGTTGCGCCCGATGGGCAGGGCGCCGGGCAGCGCCTCGGTCTCGAAGCCATTGCCGAAGCCGGACATGTAGCCGGGCCGAATGGCGCTCTCAAGCTTGGCCGAGCTCTGAGGCAGTGACGGGTTCTGGACATTCATGGACATGACCTCCTAGAGTTGGTCGCGACTGTAACTGTCCATTTTGTAACCAACAACCAATGGCCAAACTCGAGCTTGAACACTTTCTCCCCTATCGCCTGAACCGGATCGCCGCGGCCGTCTCCCAGGATTTTCGCTCGGTCTATGGCCCTCACCACGACCTGACGATCCCGGAATGGCGGGTGCTGGCCACGTTGGGGCAGTTCGAGGCGATGAGCGCCAAGGCCATCGGCCGGCACTCGGCCATGCACAAGACCAAGGTGAGCCGGGCGGTGCGGGCGCTGGAGGAGCGGCGCTGGCTAAGGCGCCGCGAAAGCGAGGAGGACAGGCGTGAGGAGATCCTGACGCTCACCACCCAGGGCGAGAGGGCTTATCGGCAGATCGTCCCCAAGGCTCTCGCCTTCGAACGACGTATCCTGGACGAACTCGGGCCGAAAGCTGAGGCGGTTGTAAACGCCTTGGAGCGGCTCGAAAAGATCTTCAAAGCGCTATGATCTCGCGATTTGGGTCAACCTTGCGTGATCTCCTGCCCTCGCCCAATGTCCGCTCCTGCCGGATTAACGGTCCTCAGGCCTTGGTCTCAGATGTGCCAAAACGAGACGTTCATGCTTTGCCGGAAGAGTGGTATTGCGCGAGCAATCTATCATCTAATTTCTCGAATAACGAGAAACAGTTTCAGGACCGAAGCAGTCTTAAGCAGCAGGTGTAACAGGAACTGACGCAGGGGCGTTCTGCGGAGCGCACGAGGCATGGATCACCGTCGCTCCCTTCCATGCTACCCATCGGCAACAACCCCGCGACAAGCCCAGGCTACGGCCGCGAACGACCGCGGGCCATCCGGCTGTGTCGCCTCATATGCCTCGCGTAACGCTTGCTCAAAAGCCGTGCGCTTGTCCTTGTCTAGGGCAGTCACGTACTTTCCAAGCGGCCCTTCCCCAGCGGCTAACGGGGCCCAGAAGTCGTCGAAGCTCTGATAATCCATGCGGATCGTGAGAGCGGTCTCCACGACATCGGCGAGCCCAACCTTAGTCCAGAGGCCCCGCATCTCTCCTGGCCTCGTCATCGGCTTGAAATAGCTCTCGGCCCTTGCGGCCGCAGCGGAGGGGTCGAGAGCCACGGCCGTGTCCCAGAACATACGCTGGTAGGGCATGCCGCCGTAGCTGTCCCATACAGCGGCGGCCACGACCCCGCCTGGCCGCACAACCCGGCACATCTCCCTGACCGCCTGTTCGGTTTCAGGGATAAAGTGCAGGACGAGAAGCGCGAGGGCCCGGTCGAACGCAGCATCCGAAAACGGCAAGGCGCATGCGTCGGCCCTATCGATGGTGATCCGAGGGTCTGGGTTCCGTTCCCGCGCCGCTTCGACGTAAATCTCGGAGTAGTCGATCGCGCTGACGTGGGCGACATCAGCGACTAGGGGAAGCATGAAGGTCAAGCTGCCCGTTCCGCAGCCGACATCGAGTACCCGCTCACCGGGTTCCAATCCGGTGAACTCCAGGAACGGGCGCGCCAGGATCCGGCTCCAGCGACCCATAAGCTGTTCGTAAGCGACTGCACTCCTTGCGTGGAACTTGGAGGACATGCTCAGCTCCGACGGTCAGCGCCCCCGACGAGGGAGCAGCACGCCCTCTTCTACCACGTTCCGGGGCAATGCCCCTACGCCTTCGACTCTCGCACATACCACCTCATGGTCTGCCAACGGATGTTGGCCAAGGGTCACGTGGCCTCTATTATCGACGGAGTCCGGATTGGTGGGGCGTCCGGCACGAGAGGTGCGCCCATGTCCGATCCACAAACCGACACCTATTATCTCGCCGGCATCTTGCTGCGCTTTCTCGTCCGCGATCCCGCCGCCGGCTACTGTCTGGTCGAGGGACTGGTTGGGCCAGGTGCTGGCCCACCGCCGAACCGGCATCCGGCTGATGATGAGGCCTTCTACGTCCTCGACGGCACGTTCGAGTTCATCGTCGGCGCGGAGAGCCGCACCACCACCGCCGGCGACTTCGTCAAGATCCCACGCGGGGAGGTGCATACCTTCCGCAACATCGGCCAAGCTCCAGCGCGGGCACTGATCCTCAACGCGCCGGGCACCGCCCACATCGGGTTCTTCTCGCAGGCCGGCCAGCTGATGCCGCCCGGGACCAGAGAGCTGCCGCCGCCGTCAGGACCTCCGGACGTGCCGCGCCTGCTCGAGATCGGGCGGCAGAACGGCATTGAGTTCCTCGTGCCGCAGCACTGAGGACACTGGGTCGACGGATTCCCGTCGCACTCGCGGGATGCGCATAGGTCCGGACTCCGCCCCTAGCGCTCCGACACCCTTTCGCAGGGGGCACACATGACGAGCCTTGCTGACCATGAGGAGGAGCGCCTCCGGATCCTTGAGGAAACTGGGGCCTTGGCGGGTTCCGATCCGGCGCTCGATGCAATCTGCCGCGAAGCCAGAGACCATTTCGACGTGCCGATGGCCCTCATTACGCTGGTTGACCGTCAGAGGCTCCGGGTGAAGGCTGCGCAAGGATTGAATGTTTCAGAACTCCCGCGTGACACCGCGTTTTGCACCTACACGATCCTGAGCGACGACATTTTCGTCATTCCCGACATGCTGGCCGATGAACGGTTCAGGACCAATCCCCTGGTGCTCGGGGAGCCTCATCTGAGGTTCTATGCCGGAGCCCCGCTGGTTTACCTGCGGGACATCCGGCTGGGCTCCCTGTGCATTCTGGAGATGAGGCCACGCCTGTTTTCACCAGGTGACAAGGCCGAACTCAGGGAGATGGCGGACCGTGTCGTCACTGAGATTGCCGAACAGGAACTGAAAGCCCTGGGGATGACGCTCGCAAGCCGTCATTGACCTGACCTTCTCCCTGGAAACTGGACCGGCCAAAGTGGGAATTTTCCCGTAATGTCTCCCGGCTGGGAGAAGGGGAAAG
>NZ_JACXAB010000073.1 GCF_014699075.1 Microvirga sp.
AGGGTCAAGATGAGTGAATCACGAAGCCACCACGCCGCATAGCCCCAACGACTCCGTCAGAACTGCCGTTGCTCTAGGTGTCGCGACCTCGCTGACAACAGGTGAACCCGGAGCCTGCCCGAGGGCGGATGGCCCGGCCAGGGTCATACCTGTAACTGGTCGGACAAGCATCACGAAAAGCCTTAGCGCCTAGTCCGCCACACACATCGTGCATGTTCCTTGAGAAGTCGGCGGCGGCCGGACGGCTGACTGCCGCCGGACAGATCGACCGCTGCCACAGGTAATATCATCAAGTCGTCCGTTGGTTCGAGGGAGAGTGGCTCTTGGTCTGGTGGTGTACACACAACGATGGCTCCAGCGGCCATTCACCAAACCTCGAAAAGATTCGACCAACATCTGGCCGAAGCAGTCGGCTTCAAAGGCCAAGACCATCACTGGCGGGCCACCGTGGGCGCGGGCCACGCAGGTGCCCGCGTCCTGACGGGCGTACCCTTGATGAGATTGATCAACGGCTCGCTGAGGATGGGTAGATCGACGGCCCCGACCTGGAAGTCTTGGTTCTCGATCACGAGATGGGGCAATTCTGGAGCTTATCCGCGTGCTTCGAGAAACGCTAAGCGGAGGATATTAAAGAAGTGGTCCCAGGTGTGACACATGATCAGAACAGCTTGCGTGTTCGCCCACGTTGACGGTCTCCCTGCGCGGACGTGACGTGAATGGTGCAAGATACAGAGCCGGCGACAGATATCTTCAATCGGAGGGCATCAAGATCCGGCCCCGCTCTGTTCGCTGGCGTACTACGTCTGTCCGCCTTTACTGGAACGGCGTGGCTAATCTTCGATTAGGTCAATGTATGAATGATCAGAGGGCCTCCCATGCTCCTAAGGACATCAAGCATCAAGAATCTGTCTGTCGAGGCGAGAGACGGCGAGATCGGCAGCATCAGCGACCTCCTGTTCGAGGACGATACCTGGCGAGTGCGCTGGCTTGTCGTTAGCACCGGCTCATGGCTCTTTGGCCGTAAGGTGTTGCTTCCCGCGTCTCACGTGGCTCCGTCGAGGCCTGGTGCATCCTCGATTACCGTAGACCTGACGAGAGAGCAGGTGGAGAGCAGTCCAGGAAGTGGTATCGACCTGCCGGTTTCACGCCAAATGGAGACGTCGATCTATGACTCCTACGGCTGGACTCCGTATTGGTCGGCCCCTGGCATGGCTTTTATCCCGGCCGCAGGATATCCTGTAATGCCTGCATTTCCGAGCACCGCGACTGCTGGTGCTCCCGCGTTGGGCGCTGTGCCGGCGGGGAGCAATGTAGACGGCAGCCCGGGCGAGCAGCAGCAGCGCGGTGATCCGCATCTGCGCAGCGCCAAAGAGGTAACTGGCTACTACGTCCACGCATCGGACGCCGATATCGGCCACGTGGAGGACCTTCTGGTCGACGGGACCGATTGGCTGATCCGCTACCTCCTTGTGGACACAAAGAATTGGTGGCCCGGTAAAATGGTTCTCGTCACGACTGAATGGGTCGATGAGATTTCTTGGACTGAAAAAACGGTGCACACCTCTCAGACGCGCGATGAGGTCAAGCGGGCGCCCGAGTACAACCCGGCCCAGCCGATAGATGGCACCTCCGGAAGCCAACACTAGCAGCGATACAATCCTGTCCGACGGCACGCCACCGTATAGCGTGCTCTTCAACCCAAGCGCTGATCGGGGGCCGCACCCCTCCGACAGGGCTTTCTCCTGTCGGTCAGGACCGCCATTTTAGAAGGGGTTATGCGCCCTGCGCACTTAATCGGGGTGAATGCCTATATCATCCAAGACCGTTTGTCAGTCTGCTGCTGACGTTCAGCGTCCACGTGGGATGCGGCAGTCACGTACGGCGAGCATTAAGGCGGCGAGGGGTTGTCTGAGCCCTTGGCGACGTCTCAACGGCAGTCAGGAGAGCTGAGATGCTGACGAAGCGCAAGCCGAGAAGGCCGGCCAGTATTGCTTGCATCATTCAGCCGTGTTGCTGAGCCCACCTCTGCAAGAACTAGTCTTCCTCGCTCGGATGCCCGAACTCCTCATTGATTACCTCGGATCCTTCGTCGAGAAAAAGCTCGGCGGCTTCCGCGTCGCGGCGGATCGACGGCGGCAGCCTGCCATAAAAGCGGGAGGCGTCCTCCTCTGCTTCCTCGTCAAGAGATCTATAGAACTCCTCATCCTCGATAATCTGCGCACTGGCAGCGCCGAGGCTTCCAATGAGAGCAGCAAAAGCGATGGCGAATGACAGCGCATGGCGACGGCGACTGTAGAATAGGTCAAACTGTGAAAGCATCGTTACCATCCATTAAAGTAGCCGATCTAGAATCCCCATCGGGAATGTCTAGGGACGCTCCTCTACCGGCAAAATACACGGCTTGATCAAGCAAAAATGTCGGGGGGTGCGCGTTCAACTGGCGCTATGCTACCTCCGATTGATATTGACAATCTCCGAGTCCGCCAGTTGGCGGTACTTCTGGTCATTCACGTCCCAGTCGGCCACTGCCCTGAGTTCAGAATCCGTCAGACCGGGAACGATGAGGCGTCCACCTTGGACATAGACACGCTCCACGGGAAGCGGAAATTCCTTTTCGCCAAGACCTGCTAAGCCACCATGCTCAAGCACAAGAAACGTACGTCCATCAGTGACGTTCAGCACGATACGTCTCACGCTGCCGAGCCTCTCGCCATGAGGAGTGTAGATGTCACGGCTCTCCAGGTCTCCTACACGCATAGCTCGGTTGGGAAGTACCGCACCATCCTGAGTCTGCGGAAAGGGTGCTGTAGCGTCAGACGTAGGCGGTACTGTTTGGCTTGCGGCCCCGCCCTGGCGGGCCTGCACGGATCCGACGACTACACAAGCCATCATTGCACCCAGTAGTGCCGCGATATGGACCCCTTGCATCGTGCGAACTCCCTAAACATTCTGGCTCGGCGCGCGCTCGCTTTCTGACAGGTGCCTCCCTTTACGATCCAGCCGATGTTGGAGTTGCGGTTCAACCTGCGAGCTTGCCTCAGAGCCAACAGATCCCTGTAGGGAGTGTTCCAGGGCCCGGGCTGCTAACGAGCGGGTTTCGTACACTGGAGAACAGACATAGTTGGAATACGGTCGAGGCTCCGCTTCGCAGGATCACTGAAAAGTTCATGCGCAAGCGCTCATGCTCCAGGTATTCAGGATTCCATATTGTGTGCGCTAGAGTACGCGGGGCCGGAGGAGCAAGAACCGACTTGAAACCTCCCGCGTTCCTCATGGGACGTTTAGCAGAGGGGCGCGCAGGCGCACCTTAGCCTCTGATGTACAATGCAGCCTCAGGTCACGGGTTGAGGTCAGCACGTGGGTCCCATCGTTGCTGATCATCATTGCTCTTGAACGCCTTTACTCACGGCCGGCTGGATGGGGCCGCTTTGCCGATTATAACGTGCCACTTGGAACAGTGGAGTTCACCCATGAAAGTCTTGAACGGGATATCCGTGGCGATCATTGCAGCAATTGCTTTCGCTCAAAGCTCGCGGTCGAGCTTGGCCCAAGCTGCATGTGCTACTCGCGATGAAATCGTCAGCGCGCTCAGTAAAAATTATAAGGAAAATCCTGCCGGAATCGGTCTGGCACCACCGGGGCGAGTCTTTGAGTTGTACGTTTCCGACGCCGGAGCATGGACACTGTTGCTCACCACTGTGAATGGTAGATCCTGTGTGATCGGAGCCGGAGAAAACTGGGAGACGAATGCCGTTCCGGTCAAGGGCAGCGCCATATAGGTCCTTGAACGGATGGCATCAGGTATTCCGTGGAATGGAAGCTCCTTGTTTCGTGATGGGCCACCGGTCGATGTTTCCTTGGAACTGGGCCGAAGGTTTCACGATGCCTGGCATCACGGTATTCCTGCATCGAGAGACCTTACTCTTGTCCCCCGTTCAGCCTCCTTCGCTCGGGAACTGGATGTCATGTGGTTTCGTCAACTGACACAGTTCACAGCTCCGCGTACGGCGCGGCACTGTACTTGGCGACCTCAAGATCACCGATACGCCCATGCAGCTTGCGCTGACGGAGTCTAATAGAGACAATCGAGCAGTGTGTCTGATGGTTACAGACAGTTCATTGAGCCGTAAGGATCCCTCTACAGGCTAATAGCTATCCTGTTTGATGAGGGCTGGCGGCGGAGCGGCCGAACCGTATCTGGACGCCGGATCGTTCGATGCCATGGCCGCCATTTTATTGGGTCGAGCAGGGGATAAGCCACTGCTGCGCTCTGGCCGCCGGGCGTGAGCCCGGTGTTGTAGCGACTGAGTACTCGGAGAAGATCTATGATCCGCCGCGCCACAGGCTTTGTCGTCGCAATCTCTATGGGATTCTCGCCTGCCCACGGAGAGGCAGCAGGATGGCAACACGGCCTCGCCTTGATGGGAGCGCCCAAATACGAGCAAGGCTTCCCTCATTTCGACTATGTCAATCCAGATGCTCCGAAAGGTGGGATCGTGCGTTTCGGTGCGCAGGGCACCTTCGACAATTTCAATCTGGTGGTCGCCGGCGTGAAGGGCGAGCTTGAGGTAGGCATCAGTCAGCTCTATGACACGCTCATGACCCGTTCCATGGATGAGGTGGGGACGGAGTATGGCCTCCTCGCAGAGGCCGTTCGCTATCCCACAGATTATTCATCGGCCACCTATCGCCTCCATCCGGACGCGCAATGGCACGACGGAAAGCCCGTGACGCCCGAAGATGTCATCTTCTCCCTCAGCTCATTTAAGACTTACTCTCCCCTGTATGCCTTCTATTATAAGAATGTCGCGAAGGCGGAGAAGACCGGAGAGCGTGAGGTCACCTTCTCCTTCAATGAAGCTGGAAATCGGGAATTGCCACAGATCGTCGGACAACTCCCTATACTGCCAAAGCACTGGTGGGAGGGGAGGGGCCCTGACGGCCAGCCGCGAAACATCGGAGAGACGACGCTGGAGCCCCCCTTAGGATCAGGTCCCCACCGCCTGAAGAGCTTTGAGGCAGGCCGCACAGCATCCTACGAGCGAGTTCCGGAATATTGGGGTAAAGGCTTCAACGTGAATCGCGGCCGCCACAACTTCGACGAGGTGCGATATGAGTACTTCCGGGATGCAACCGTGCTGCTTGAGGCCTTCAAAGCGGATCGGATAGACTTCCGCAGCGAGAACATCGCCCGGCAATGGGCAACTGCCTACGATTTCCCAGCCTTTCATGACGGCCGCGTAGTCAAGGAAGAATTCCCGCTCCGCGCGATGGGCGTAATGCAGGCGCTGGTTTTCAATCTGCGGCAGGACAGGTTCAGGGACGAGCGCGTCCGCCGCGCATTCAATCTCGCTTTCGACTTCGAAGATATCAATCGTACTCTCTTCTACAGTCTGTATGACCGGATCGACTCTTTCTTCTTCGGGACGGAGCTCGCCGCAACCGGCTTGCCTGAGGGCCAGGAGCTTGCAATTCTCAAAAGTCTCGGCGACAAAATTCCAGCATCCGTATTCACAACGCCTTATCGCAATCCGGTAAACGGCACGAACCAGGCCGTGCGCGCCAACTTGCGTAAAGCGATGCAGCTTCTAGATGAGGCCGGGTATGAGTTAAAGGCAGGACGGATGGTGAGCAGGCTTACCGGTGAGCCGCTGACCGCCGAATACATCACGGCTGATCCAAGCTTCGAGCGGGTTATCCTACCCTACCGGCAAGCGCTCGAGCGGATTGGCATTGGCCTCACGGTCCGGGTCCTTGATCCCGCGCAATACCAGAACAGAGTGCGCTCGTTCGACTTCGACATTACGACACACGTGTGGACGCAAAGTCTTTCGCCTGGCAACGAGCAGCGTGAGTACTGGGGCTCCGAGGCGGCTGATCGACCAGGGTCACAGAACATTGCCGGCATCAAGGACCCTGCCATCGATGCTCTGATCGAGAGGATTATCTTTGCTCGCGACAGCGAGGAGCTGGCGGCAGCCACGAAAGCGCTCGATAGAGTCCTCCTCCACCACAACTACGTGGTGCCACAATGGTACTCGCTTGTAACTCGCACCGCACGATGGAACCGGTTCGGACGTCCAGTAAACCTCCCCCGCTATGGCGGCTCCGCCTTCCCGACCATTTGGTGGCATGACGCCGCCCTAGCAGCGCGGGTTGGCGCATCGCGGTAGCGGTGTCGGATGTCTATACTTGTCGGTTCTGCGCTTCTTGGCTGGATCGATGTGCGAAAAGTCAGCGGGGTATGTTCATACCGGAGATTGGCGGCTCCCACAGAGGCTGGGGATCCGGCTGGCCCTGTCATCCACTCGGCCATCGCAAGACTCCGGAGGTAAGCCGTAGAACAGCGGATGTGGTGGGGTGGCAAGCGCAGATGCCCCACGAGGAGATCCACGTGGGGCGTCCGGCCTAGGAGAGACAATCCTCTTCAGCGAGCCTCGTGGTAGACCCTTCGCCTGAACTTCAGGAGATGTTTGCAGCAGCCACCACACGCTCACAAGAACAACCCTCAGGTCGGAGGGCTGTTCGAGCTCGGGTCCGGGCTCTGGTACGATAATGTACAATCTGTAAGATGTCTGACCTCTATACGTAGCATCTCGACAATAGCTTGTCGCAGGTTTTAACCGATGACAATTACTCCAATCCAGAGTTCGTGCACTATAGGGGCTTGGTGAAGCTGGACGCTGATAGCCGCACCAGGCTCCACAGGTAACGACTGATGGTCGCGACCGCGAGACGACGGACCCAGGCCCCAGACAGTACGATCCCGGACTAACTCTTTCCGCCCAATTGCATCCAGACCGATCGCCCGGCCTTGTGTCGTCAGTCGACTAGCCGATGTTGCCTGAATTCAGGTCCATGCTAGATAAGCAGGCCGTGTGTTGCACATGTGATCTCAGTAGCGACTTTGAAGATGTAAATGCTCCTGACCGAATGCCCTTCAGCTAACTGCCCCACTCTGGTGCTTCTTCATCAGAGCGGGGCCTTCTGCCTGAGTGTTGCGAGGTGCGTCTGCGCGAGGTTCGAGACAATGGGCCTGTGATAATGCTTCGTAGGGCCTTCTTACACCGAGCATGCAAAGAATGTTGCAGTCATCAAGCTGGTAAGCCGGCGAAAGCTCACCCTCCGATACCGCAAAGCACATATCAAGGTAGTCAAGGGAGCAGCTGAATCCCATCTTGACTGCTCGCGCTTCAAGCCGGGAAGGGCCGAGAGCGTGAGGATAGATCAAAGGTTTTAATAAGCGGAAGCCGGCTAGCCGTGCGCCGTTCTGCTCTTTTAGGATTAGATTGTGTCATCGTTCGCCTTTGGCCGACCTGCCGCCCCACTGCTCTTCATAAGAGCCGCATCCAACTCTGCTCCGATCAAAACCGAAATCGATGAAAGCCAAATCCAAACCATGAACCCAATTACGGCACTCAGTGATCCATAGAGCTCCACAAAATTCCGAAAAGCGGAAACGTACCACGAGAAGAGTGCGGAGCTAGCAACCCAGAGGACAGCGGCGAGACAGCTCCCGGAGATGATGGAGCGCCACTCAGCAACTTTACGACTTGGACCATACCGATAGATGACCGCAATCGCGCCACTTACGATGACAAGGAGGACGACCCAACGCAACATCTCGACCCAGCGTGCATGTCCCCCGCTTAAGCCAATCACTTTCAACACCACAGGCACCAAGAGGACGGCACCTAACGAAAACACAAGAAAGACAATAGCTGCTAATGTGAAAGCGAGCGTCACAAGTGTAAATGTGATGAATCCCCGAGACTCTTTGCAGTCGAAGATCATATTCAAGCTGTGGAACAGGGCCTTGGTGCCCTTGTTGGTTCCCCATAACAGCACAAGAAATCCGAAGTATGGCGTGAAGGTGACAACCTCCGCTTGGGATCCTGCTGCCTCAGAAAGGCGCTTGATCTGCTGCATGAGAACAGAGACACTGCCTCGTGGGACGAGTTCGGAGTATGCTGCCAACAGTTCCTCAAGCCGCAATGGATCGACGAAGAGGCTGACAACTGTCACCACGGCAGCGATCGCTGGAAAGACAGCAAGGAGTACGAAGAACGCGATGCTCGCCGCAACAGCCGCCACATTGTCGTCGAGGGTTCCCCGCCAGATCCGCGCTGATATGTTGTATATAACAATGCCTCGGGTCATCAACCACCGCACCCTGCGCCAACCTGACAATTAGTGTAATGTCTGCAGCGCACGGGCGGGCCGTACACGTAAGTCCCAATGATGTGACGCTGAATGGGGATTCCCAGCTGTGCGGTTGCGGTTGCCTCCGGGTTTGGCATGGCGGCTGGCTCCGTTGTTTGACCGTGTTGTTCCTGTACTTCTCTGACGACGCACTCATCCCTCCTCCACCTATCCCGACAAGCACAGCCGATGCAGGACCAGCTATGTAAACAACCCGCTGACGACGGGTTCGATACTAGACGCCAGTTGTCAGTACAGTTGGGGACAGTCCTGGAGGACCAGGATGGGTTCTGCGCCGGTGAAAACGGCAAAATTCTAAGGTTGCAGCGGCTCAGCAGAGCGGTCCTGATATCTGTCCAAGCGGCGAGACCTGTGAGCAGCGCGGGAGTCGCCCAGAGCGTGAGGCGCTGCAGAGCCAACAATCAAGAATCCAGGCTCCGACCCAACTCATCTGTTCCAAGCTCTGAACGTTCGCCCGAGTATTGTCTGCGACCAGCACCGACAGGGCTGCGATCGTGAGTGTTGGGTTAATCGATGCAATCGCCGATAAGGGACGACTGCTTAGCTGAGCGCTGGAAACAGTTCACTAGAGTACACTCCAAGAGACTGCAAAGAGTGAACGCGCTGGGGAAACACACGGTTATCCCTCTAAAGGAGGCCGCGTCATGCACTATCACTTCTACATCTCAGATGGCGAGAGGGTCTATATCGACAACATAGGCGTTGATCTGCCGAGTTCTTCTGCAGCCGTGGACCGAGCCCGCGCCACGGCCTATCAGCTTATGCATGAGCTTTCCTCAGAAGTTCGAGACTGGACAAAGTGGCGATTTCAGGTCGTCGGCGAGGAGCAAGGCGACTGCTTTATCTTGCCATTTTCCTACATCCAGCAAAGAGCGAAACTTCTACATGGATCTTTGCCCCTCAACAACGAGGCTCCGACCGGACTTGGCCAGAAGTTCTGGTGCTAGCCATTCAATCGTACCACCTGGAGATCCAATAACACTCTACCGGGCCCTACCAGGCAGGGCATATCTGCTGATACTGCAGCTGAGGCTCTAATGGAGTCAGCAGTGAAATAACGCCATCATCAGCCATCCCGGTGGATTTCTTCACCCCTGTCGCGACTAGAAAGCATCGATTTGGCATTCGGTGATCATGCTACCGATCTGAACATCATAGGTGCTATCTACTGGCATATCACGCGGCTTAGCGGTGCGAAAAAATCACTCGTCTAGGACGAGCAGTACTGCGCCATAAGGAGCCCGTCGTGACTGGCAGTTGCGCAGGATGACCGTCACGGCCGCTCCCTCCGAAGGTTCTTGGTACGGTTGCAACCCAACCCCGCGGCAGCGCCGGAACGGGCTTGGCCCGCCGGCATTCGCCCTTAGGCAGCTCATCCTGCAGGTGGGCCGGCCCACAAGCCACCAGAATTATCAAACCCAAAAGGAGGCGCATCATGCACGCACTCATCGTGCCTGCCATTGCGATGGCCATGTCGGTTTCGTCCGCAGCCGTTGCGCAAAGCCAGCCGAGCGGCAGCCAATCAAGTGGCGGCCAGTCGTCGCAACCGATGTCGACCCGAAGCTACAAGGACGTCGAGGATGCCCTGAAGCAGGCCGGTATCCAGAACGTCCGCACGCTCAACGCCGCTTACCTCGTGAGTGCGGTCACCAAGGGCGGGGAGCAGGTCACGTTCGTGGTGGATCCGCCCATCCCCGGCGGATTGTCTTCGGCGAGCGGGAGCGGCCAGCCAAGTGTGTCGTCGGGCCAGCAGGCTGGCTCATCCGGTCAGCAGATGGCGCTGCAAAGCCAGCAGCAGGTTCGTGACAGTCTGACCAAGGCGGGCTTCACCAAGGTCCAGATCCTTAATGCCGCCTATCTGGCCATCGGAAAGACCCAAAACGGCGACATGATTACCATGATGGTCGACCCGAGCGCCCGGACCGCGGCGACCGGTTCAACCGGGGCCGGCAGTCAGGCCAGTCCCGGTCAGAGTGGATCGGCCTTGAAGCCGTGACGTGACCCGACGGCGCCGGCTGTGGCGTGCCAGCCGGCGCCGATCCCATCAGGGCAATGGGCCGCCCCGGCACGAGGAGCCGATCCATGCCAAGGCCAGATCCCCTCCGCAAAACCGCAGCTCCCGTTCCAGGCTCATGGCGCAGGTTGGGAGGCGATGGGCTTCGGCACGATGGCGACTATGTGCGGCGCCTTCTCATCACCCTAGCGGTGATCGGGCTCGCCTACTTCGCTTGGCTTATCTCGGACGTCCTGCTGCTCGGGTTCGCAGCCGTCCTGCTGGCGGTGCTGCTGCATGGGTTCGCCACTCTGATCGCAGACTACACGCCGATCCCCCGGCGTTGGGCCCTCACCACGGCCATCGTGTTGGTCGCGCTGTTCCCCGCCACCTTCCTTGCCCTTTTCGGAGCCCAGATCGGGGGGCAGGTCTCGCAGCTGTCCGAAGCCCTCCCTCAGGCCATCGATGCCGCCGGGAGCCGGATCGGCATCAGTCAGGCCAGCGAGAAGTTGCAGGAGGCCATCGCCGCGGGCTCCGGGCGCGGGATCGTGTCGCGGGCCGTCGGCCTGGGATACACCCTGCTCGGCGTGCTGGCAGACCTCGCCCTGGTCGCGGTCGCGGCCATCTACCTGGCGGCGGATCCCCGGCTGTACCGGCGGGGTGCCGCCAAGCTGCTGCCGCCGAGCCAGCACCGGCGCGTCCTCGACGCCATGGACGTGACAGGCAATGCCCTGCGGCTGTGGTTTGGCGGGCAGCTCGTCACCATGACGCTGGTCGGTGGCCTGTCGGCACTCGCCTTCTGGTGGATCGGGCTCACCTCGCCACTGGCGCTTGGCCTGATTGCTGGAGTGACCAACTTCGTCCCCTTCCTCGGGCCCATTCTCGGGACGATCCCGGCCCTTGTGTTTGCCGTCACGACGGACCTGGCGACGGTGCTCTGGACCCTCGGCGCAATCCTGGTGATCCAGCAGCTGGAGGGCAATGTCATCACGCCTTACATCCAGCAGCGCGCGGTGGCCATGCCCCCGGCCCTGGTGCTCTTTGCCATTGTGGTGTTCGGCGTGGTGTTCGGCTGGCTTGGGGTCTTTCTCGCCGTTCCGCTTGCGGTGGCCGTCACTGTGCTGGTGAAGAAGCTGTGGATTCGCCAGACGCTGGGCGAGGAAACAACCGTGCCTGGCGAGGAGCAGACCGCATCCAACACGGCTCCGACACCACCCTCCAGCGGGTCGTAAGCTCGCTGTCCGACCTGTGCCTTCTGCGGCCCTTCCGGTAGGCGCCCCAGAAACGGATCGACTGGACCGACCCGAGACGTGCGGGAACCGTGAGGGCTCAGAGCTTTGTGCCGGTCACCTGGAAGGGCGCGGAACGCACCCTCCAGCTGCCGTCCGGCGCCGCCACCGTCAGCACGAACCGCTCCCGGTCCCCAGCCCAATCGGGGATGCGAACGGTGGCCTGAAGGGTGCCGTTTGCGGATGTCCGGGCGCGGTCAAGCACCTCATAGGCCGCCCGGGAAGCGCCGCCGCCGATTACCACGGCGGCGTCCGCCGGCAGGCCCGTGGCCGAAACAGTCAGCGAGGTGCCGGATGGACCACTCTGGGGCGAGAGCGAGACCTGGGCCTTGCTGGCGTCCACGCCCGGAATGTTAAGACGGTCCCCCAGCTGCCTGAGCCGCTGCTGCAGGTCGGGGTTCTTGTTCAGGAGGTCCTCGACGGAGGACCCGAGTTCCTGAGCCATCCCCGTCAGGGCGTCGCCGGTCTCGCGGGCGAGGGATTTTAGGCGGTCCACTGTTGTGCCCGTGGATGGGCCGGACGGCAGGGTGAGTTGGGCGCCGGCCTGAAGGTCGTCCGATCCCTCAATCCCTGGGTTCGCCCGCAGGAGGGCCGCCTCGGTGGTGTCGCAGCGCTGAGCGATGCCGCTGAGGGTGTCGGCCCTCGCGATGGTGATCTTCTCCCCGCATGGCGAGGGCTGCGCCTGCGCCCATCCCGGAGTGGCGCCAATTAGGAGCATGATCGTGGTTGCGATGATGAGGTGCCGGGTATCCATGACCTCTCCCTTGAAGCTGTGCGCGCCAAGCGGCTCGGGTGCACGATCTGCAGAGATAACCGGCCCGGCCAGGCATCGTTGCCCCGAGGATCCATCAGAGCAGATGGAGCGTCCCCTTCCTGGAGTGAGCGGTGATGGCGATCCTGGCCTGCTCGATGCGGGCAAGGACGGCCTCCCGGTCACTCGGCGCAAGAGGGGCCTCCTTGGCCGTCTCGGCGAGCTTGGCGAGATGGCCCACCACCGCTTCCCGCATCGGTGCGGAGCGGAGGACCGGGGCCAGCTGACCGAGGACATCGGCCATCCGGATCAGCACGGTGGGCAGTTCCCCGGCCGCCTGGCGGATCGCGTCAAAGGCTGCATCGGTCAGCCCCTGCACGTCAGAGCGCTGGGCGATCACCCGCACCTCGCCATCCTTGTCGCGCCAGACGGTGGGCTGGAGCGAGCGCTGAAGGATCTCCTCCAGGGCCGCACCCAGCCGGTCGATCACCGCCACCGCCGTGTAGGGATCGTTGATGCCGGGCGACAGCGCCCGCAGGGCGATCTCGACCAGTTGACGAAGACCGTATTCCAGATCCTGCGCCGGGGTGCGCTCCCCGTCCACCAGGAAGGCGCCCCGCACGGCCTCGACAGCCTCACGGTTCAGCGGACGCTTGCCGTGGACCACCACATGCTCGCCGTTCCGCAGGATGAAGTGGCCGGCCCGCACGTTCACCTCCAGCAGGACCCCCTCCCGGCCGGCGATGGACACGAGCCCACCATAGTCGACCACCTGGATGTAGCCCGCTCGGTCCAGCGAAATGGCGCCGGCCCTGGGCGGCCCTAGGTCCGGCAGCGCGGGCTCGGCCTGGCCCGCTTCTTCGGGCAGCATGCTGCGGATGTCGTTGCCCAGGTCGTCCGCAACGCGTGCGACCACGTTGTCGGCGATGATCGCACGGGCGATCTTGTGCACGTAAAACAGCAGGGCAAACAGACAGATGGTCGTAAGGATGCTGCCGATCGTCACCGCAATATGTGGCACACCTTCGCTGCCGAGCGTATCATTCAGGGTGCGCAGCACCATGAGCACGTACAGGATGGTGCCGAGGAAGAGCCCAAGTACCACCTGGATCTGCCGGTCGGCCATGAAGGTGGCGATCAGGCGCGGGCCGAGCTGGTTGGCGGCCAGCGTCAGGATCACGAAGGTGACCGACACGATGAGCGAGGTCATGGTCATCAGGCCGGATAGCAGGCTCGACAGGAGATCGCGGGCACTGCGGGCATCGCCGCTGTAGAGCCACCAGAGGTCCGGATCCGTCCACCCTTCCAAGAGGGCGGCGCCTGAGGTGAGCAGCCACCAGGCCAGCGCCAGGGCCAGAATGCTCATGAGCAGCGGAATGAGCCAGAGCTGCGCGCGCAACCAAACAGTGATGTTCCGGATCCGGTCCATAAAGGATCAACTGCGGGCGGGTTGGCGGGATCCCTGACGGTCGATGCGCCATTGCTGCCGAAACGGCAGCGATGGCGTAGCAAGTTCGTGAGCATGGCTCAGCTTTTGCACATCCCCGTCGCGGATGCTCGACATCTGGAGCGGCTGAGACCGTGTCTCCGGCGACCATGGTTCTTGGGTGATCGGGTTCCAGCCAGCAGTTCTGTCCGCGGTGGCACGGTAGCACCACCATCAGTTGTCGATCAGATGCCGGTGGCCCTGGACGAACAGGATCAGTGGCGACAGACAGGTGCTGGTCTCGCAGGGAACGAGCTGGAGCACCTGGGATCCTGAGGCCTGGATCACGTCGTCCAGCGTCGGCTCGACGATGTTGTCCAGGCGGCAGAAGGCAGAAGGGCTTGGCGGAGACCTGGCGGAATGAGTCCCTGACACCCTCGATCCTGACCGTGTTGCCCGTCTTCACCGCCTCCCCCGAGGGAGATTTCGAAGGCCGGTCACGTTGTGTTTCTGTGCTTCGACACCATGGAGCGGGGGGCTCCCCGGCCCAGTCAAGCACTACGAGTGGTTCGACCTGTGGGCGCACGCCATCCGCAGACGATCCTCGCTCATGGCCTGAACGGCGAGCGGCTTCCCACCCCGAACGGGACGCCGCTGCGCGTCCGTCTGAAGCTCCAGCTCGGGGACAAGATGGCGAAGGACATCAGAGCGATCGAGGTCACCGATACATTGCGACCTTACGGAGAGAGAGCCGGCGGGTTGGGAGGACCGTGGCTACAACTGGTATGCGGACATCCAGTGGTCAAAATCTGACACTTGGTACCCTAGAATTACTGCTCGTCTCTGATGCAGAGAGACTGTTCAAGGGCTTGCAGTGGGTTTCTGGCCGTTGCCACCTGTGCTTTCGAGAATGAGCCGTATTGTCTCCCTGGGCTGATCCCACATCGGGAAATGGCCACACTTGTCGAACCAATGCAGGTTGGCCGTCGGGAACGCCTCCTGCGCGCGGGCTGCTTGGCGCGGCAGGCACAGGCGATCCTGGCGGCCCCAGCCGATTATCACCGGACCGGAGCCGGGTGCGGTTGGTCCTTGCTGCTCCGGCCCCTCGGCTAAGTCTTGAACCAGAGCGTCGAAGGTGGGCGTGGCCGCATAGCTCTTCAACTCGGTCGCGACAAGCTCGGGAGCAAGGGCCCACGGTCGTGCCGAGAGCTGCGCCAGGAGAGCCGTCCGCGCCGCGACATTGCGCGATAGCACGGGCAGGGCAGGCTCGAGACCACGGACCAACCGAATGGATGCTCCGATGGTTGTGCGAAAGAACGTCCGCTCCCATCCGCGCCAGAACCCTCCCGGATCGAGGGCAACGACCGCGCCAACACTCCCCCGGCGAGCTAACTCGAGCACAAGCCGCGCTCCCATCGAACTCCCGACGGCATCGACTCCCGAAAGCCCCTGTTCGGCGATGAAGGCATCAACACTATCGGCAAGGCCCATGAAGGTGCCGCTACCGGCTCCGGCAGGCGTGGCGCCGTGGCTGGGCAGATCGATTGCGATCACTTCCCGCTTGTCAGCAAGGGCAAGAAGGATGGTGCTCCAGGATCGCCAGCTTCCACCCAGACCATGGATGAGGAGCAGGGGTGGTCCCTGCCCCCGGCGCACCGCATGTATCACTGATGGCCTCCGTCCGCTTCGGTGCGGAGAATAGATGGGACGGAGATGACTGCCCTGGCTGTGGCCACTGGATCGGATCTCTCACGTTTAGAAGGGCGCTTGGACGCCAACGCTCTGGCTTGGCTTTTGGTGCAGCGTTGTTGGTAAGTTCTCCCGGGATCTAGCGTCGAACGAGGCCAAAACCTGCCCAAAGCAGCGGTCCGACGCTGGGCACCAAGCGTCAGGTTTCCACACTAGCAAAACGCCCCGCCACCTTACCGGCAACTCACACGTTCCAATGGAGATCGTCCAATGCCTCCATGGTTGAGATCAGGCTGTGTCTTTACGGCCTTCTCGTTCCTGTTGCTCATCGGCTGCGGCGATGACAACAGCACGGATGGCGTGCCGGTGGATGAATCGCCCGCTGCGCTTGAGCCCCGGAGTGGGCGCCCAACAGGCTAGCCGAGAATCCTCCCGAGCGCCGCACGGCCCCGTGAGATCATGAAAGCGCCCGCAGCGCCTGCGCCAGTGACACTTTGCACAGGCCTCAATCTTATCCTGGCACGAAGGCATAGCCCTGCAGCTGCCGCTTCGCGAGTTCTGTCATGGCCGACGTCGCGACCTCGACCGGCTGCATCACAGCCTCAAATGGGGCACCCGCGCCGGCAACAGCCTGCCCGCAGACGATCACCTCCACGCCATTCTCCTCCAGTTGCCGCACCAGGTCGGTGTTGGGATTGGCGGTGCCGAACCGCGCTTGATAGTACGGGTCGCTGATGACGGCGGCCGTCGCCGGCCCATGGACAACGGCGACGATGTCGGCCTGCTTCGGATCCATGCCGCTGAGTGCGATAAGGTTCACGAACCGGGCCACCGAGGCGAGATCGGAGCTGACCCGCCCGTCTCCGGGTGTCCCCTGGGCGACGTTAAAAACCACCTTGTAGGTTTGCCCGTCCGGCAATTTGGCCGTT
Source organism: Microvirga sp. (assembly GCF_014699075.1). Classification (GTDB taxonomy): domain Bacteria; phylum Pseudomonadota; class Alphaproteobacteria; order Rhizobiales; family Beijerinckiaceae; genus Microvirga. The sequence goes on from NZ_JACXAB010000073.1 coordinate 16,301, forward strand.
GCGTTGGGCACCGGCACCACAGGGCCTGCGCCGTGCACGGCTGGGTACTGCCAGTCGGGGCGTTGTTGAGCGGCCGCCGGCATGGCGAGAACAGTAACAACACCTGCAAGTGCCGCGCCGGGCCGCCAGGTCGTTCTGGGCATCTCTTCCCCCTATTCTGCGGCAGGCAATGCCGCTGAGGCCTTCTGGAACATGCGGGAGGCGGGACATCGGTTCCGGATCGAGTCTGTCCGGTACTGAACATTCCGGGCGCTGTTCGCTCGGGGCAGGAGACCAGCCATCGTTGCCCCATCCGTGCGCCAGGTGGCATGGCGGCTCAGTTCACTGTCCCATATCGTACAGGTCGGGAGCCTGATGCGGATCCGCCTGTCACCCACGGCTTTAACCCAGGGTTGGGGCCCCACAGGAGGTAAACATGCTCAAGCAATCACTTGCGGTGCTCGCGTTCGCTGCCCTGGCCGCCGGTTCGACGGTTGCGCTCGCCCAGGGCGGCCAAGCCCAAGCCCCAAACATCAGCCTGAACCAATCCAACTCTAGCGAGGCGCGCGGCCGGATCGATGGGCCGAGCCGTTTCACGCAGCGGGCGGCGCTGCGCCGGCAGCTGCGTGAAACAGGCTTCCAGAACATCCGTATCCTGGATACCGCCTTCCTGGTGCAGGCCCGAGCCTCGGATGGCCGGCCGGTGGTCATGATCCTCAGCCCGCGGGAGGACGGCAGCACCGTCACGATAAGCTCCGTTGGAACGAACCGGGCGGGCGGCCAGGGCCTGTCAGCCCAACGCCCGCAGCAGTTCGGTGCGACCGGGACTGCCGCACCGGGCTTGGAGCAGGCCCTGGATCTGCGGGAGCTCAACTCCCCGATGGTCAATCCGGGGCTGGTGGAGCCGGGTCAGATGCGCGAGTACCTGCAATCGCGCGGCTTCTCTGACATCTCCAACCTGCGCCAGGACGGCAGCTTCTACACCGGGACGGCGCAGTGGCACGGTCAGCAGGTGGGCATCAGGGTGGATGCGCGCAACGGCCTGATCGTCGAACCGGAACAGTACCTCCAGAGCCAGCTCCGGCAATCGGGCCTCCGCTGAACAGGGTGGGCGCCCGCCGCACCCTGGCTTCCGGCATGCTCTGCCTTGGGTTCCGTCAACTTGACCAAGTGGCGGTCGTCCGGTGAATGAAACGAACCCGACTCATCACACACACCAGACGCTCATCACCTTTGCGGCGCGCGCCGGGTATGGCGCCCGGGGAGCGCTGTACCTGCTCATCGGCACCCTCGCCATTCTAGCGGCGTTCAACCTTGGCGGAGACATGGTCGGCGCGCGCGGCGCACTGCGGATCCTGTTTGCCCGACCTTCCGGGTATCTGCTTCTGAGCGGCATCGCGGCAGGATTTGCCTGCCTTGCGGCGTGGCGCCTCATTCAGGCGTGGGCGGATCCCTCCGGCTATGGCCGCGACCTGAAAGGCCTGGGCATCCGGACGGTGCTTGCCGCAAGCGCGCTGGTCCATGGCGCACTGGCCGCGTTTGCTGTCGGTCTCATGTTCGGGTGGGAGAATGTTGATGTGGCCGGGCACGGCTCCGCCCTGGCGGCTTGGTTCACGACGATCATGGCAGCCCCGTTCGGCCCCTGGCTTGCGGGAGCCGTCGGGCTGGCTGTTGTCGGAACGGGTGTCGCCAAGGTGATCAAAGCTTGGCGAGCCGAGTTCGACGAGCACCTGGAGTGCGAGGATCACATCCGGCTCTGGGCAGTTCCCGTCAGCCGGTTCGGCCTGACCGCACGGGGCCTTGTGTTTGTCCTGATCGGATCATCCATGATCCTGGCCGCCTTCCAGCTGCAGGCCAAGCGAGCCCTCGGTCTTGCCGGATTGCTGCAGGCGCTGGAGCGCATGCCCTTCGGCTGGGTCCTCCTGAGTGCCGCCGCCCTCGGGCTTGCCGCCTTTGGCATCTTTGGCTTGATCGAGGCCATGTACCGCCGGATCGATGTCAGGGACATCGATTGATCGCTGCGGATGAGGGATAGCGCACAGGAGTTGTGTCGATGCATGGAGATCGAAGGCGGAACGGCCCACGCCACTCACCGAGCACTCAGTCCCTTGTCCACCTCCACATACAGTTCCTCTTCATCGACGCTCACGGCAAAGCCAACCGGCATCAGTCCCGTGATCCGATCCAGGTCACCGCGGGAGGGTGGATGACGTCAGCCCGCACGGTGAACGTGTCGGGATCCGCCCGATCCGGGGCAGGGGCGTCGTAGATGATCAACAGAGCTTTCGGACCAGCGTCGGGCCAGAGCTCAAGCCCCTCTGGATGATCCACATTCAACCGGTACGGCAACTCGGTGACGGTCTCGATGCGGTTGGGGCTGATGACGCCTGAGGCGTTGTCGTGCACCGCATCCCGCCAGCGCAGCACGAAGGCCGGCCCCTCCAGGGACATGGTGGGCCCCACCAGCAGGAGAAGATCATCGCCGTCGAAGCGCATGTCCCGGATCCCTAAGCCGCGGGTGTCGAGCAGGTGTTTGCGGTGGCGGTGTCCGCCGTCAACCCGGCAAGCCTTCAGCCGGTTCGGGTTGCTCCCTTTCGACTTCATCTCAAGATCGAGGATCACCGCATGGCCGCGCAGCACCGGACCGCGCAACCCCAGCCAGACACGGTTGCCACGCACCGCCAGTCCCTCCACGTCGAAACCGTTCTCTTTGGAGGGAACCCCGAGAAAGCATCCAAGCTGCGGATCGTCACCAAGCCACTTGACCAGAGAACTGTGTTTTTTGCTGTACTTGATCCAGGCTGCGTGCCGTTCGTCGTCCGAGCGAATGGGGACGAACAGCCCGAGCGCCTCCTCGACGAGAGGAATGCGTCCGAGAAAGTAGCGGTTGGGCTCGCGCTCGATCTCCTCCATTCGTTGCAGCGCCTCGTCGCGGTCATTCTCATCCCGCTTGGGCTTGGAGCGCTTGAGAGAGTGGGATCCGACGATCCAGAGGAAGCCATCACTGGCACACAACCCCTCGATGTCCATCTCCCCATCGGCACCGGCCGGAAGGTCAACCAGCGTGTCGAGGGCGAAATGGTGGTGATCGCCGAAGCGGCCGTCCTCCAGGCGCCGGAGGCGCTCGACGCTTGCGGTTTCGTCACAGGCGAGAAAGAGGCAATCCCCGACCCGCGCCACGGCGGATAGATCCTTTTGCAGCGGATCCTCCACATGGCGCAGGGGCTTCCAGTCGGAGAAGGTCAAGGAGACTTGCTGGGTTGTCTGGATGGGGCTGTGACCGTGCACGGGGACTCCTGGAGTGTTGCTCCTGCTGAACCGTCAGCGCACGTGGGCGGCTAGATCCATGCCGAAGCCTCGTTGATGACGAGGGGGGTGTGCGAATGCAGGCCGTGACACCGGCATCCGCGCCCGTTGGACAATTGGCACCTCACGGGCTTGGTCCCACAACCGCGGGATCAAGCCTGCTTCGCCCATCGTCTCTGTCAGCCT
>NZ_JACXAB010000074.1 GCF_014699075.1 Microvirga sp.
AAGTCCGTCCGCATCGCTTAAGCAAAGGCTTGGGGCGGGCTCAGTACGTCCACCAACCAATCCGTGCAACACAGCCCCGACAAAATGCAATTTGAAGAGCTTTAAGCTACGGGAGCATGGGCTCAACATCAGCCACCTGCCAGAAGCCGCATCCGGCGTAGTTCAGAACGATGCAAAGTCCATGGTCAAGAAGGGAGACGTATGGACCTGCGCCAAGGGCATCACCACGGAGGCATGCAGAGCAAGAGCAAAGCAGTTGCGATTATGAGGATCATTGATCTGCTAACCGCATGAGTAAGCGAATGTAATAGACCCCACGTTTCCATTAACAACCGTAGGAGAGCGCAATGCCCATCTTCATTTCTCAGGGACGGTATTCGCAAGATGCGATGCGCGGCATGGTGACGACGCCGGAAGACCGGACTGAGCCGGTATCCAAGCTCGTTGAAGCTGCGGGCGGTAAGCTTCTCGGCTACTATGTCACCTTCGGCGAGTACGACTGGCTCATTGTGGTCGAAGCACCGGATGCTCAAACAGTCTCAGCGGCGGTGATCACGGCGGCGGCAGGCGGTGGCGTGAAGGACATGAAGACCACCCTGGCGATGACCGGGGCTGAGGCCATGCAAGCCTTCCGCGCCGCAGGTGATCTCACCAAGAACTTCAGGTCAGCCGGGCAGGCAGCGTGATGCTCGGAGCTTAGGTCTGGTGAAGGGCAGGACCCTGCGCACATACCTATAGACAGACTCCGAGAGGCAGACGCCGCCCGACGCGGCAAGGTTTCGAGCCGGGCGGCAATATTCACCCCATCCCCCGGAAGATCGCCGCCTCGGATCATGACATCACCGACATGCACTCAGATGCGGAACTGAAGACGACGCTCCTCAGGAGCATCGTGGATCGCTTCTCGTCTCTTGGTTCATGTTGCCCGACAGCATCAACCGATGTCAGTAGACTTGGCCATTCGCGCGAGGAAAGCTGCTGGTCTCCTCTCGCTCGAAGTGCCTTTGAAACCTGGGATCGGGAGCCCACTCCCGGTTCTCCAAACGATTACGGCTCTCCTGCTGACCGCGCGCAAATGATCCTCCCGATGTGTGACCGTCCCGTCCCAGGTTCCGATCACCCATACGATCTTCACTTCTTGTGACCTGCTCACGGGTAGAGCGGCGACCAAGGTCTATGCCAAGGTCCTCGTACGGACTGGTGCCCTCTTGACGAGGCAAGGGAATCCGATTGGCACTCCGGTCCTGGTTATCGTAGCGGTTGTCTCGTTCCGGTATGGGCGCGCGTCGGCGCTCCGGAGTCCTGTTCCTGATTTCGTTCTGCTCTCTAACCTCGCGCTCGTACTGTCTGCGCTGATAAATACCGAGAGCACAGCCCGCGAGCGCTCCTTTGATCCGATGTCCACCTGCGAAATGACCGGCAACAGCCCCGCCGAGCCCATACTTAAGACAGCCGCCAGGACGGCTCTGAGCTTCTGCCGAGCCTGCGGCGATGCCAAACGAAAACATGACGGCGGCGAGCGCTATCTTCCTCATCGATATGACCTCTCCTGATCCCAGCCAACGTAGGCTCACTCGGAGCGGTTCCTGTCCGGTGCGGTTATGAAGCAGCTTCTTCGCCCGCATCCGCTATTGCGATACGCCAGCGATGGCCCGAAGGATTGGCAATAGCCATTGGAGCGGAGCCGCAACAGCCCATCGGAACAGGTTCAGGTCAGTTCCCATTTGTCGGCCGAGCATTGGCAGAAGGAAGATAATCCCGAGGAGGGTGAGAAACCCGAAACGCTCCAGCTTTGCATATTGCCGCGCCAGAGCTTTGGGCAAAATGCTCATGACGACACGACCTCCGTCCAAGGGCGGCATCGGCAGCATGTTGAAGATCGCTAGGATCAGGTTCAGCAGGATCGATTGATAAAGCGTCTGAGCTAACCAGGGTGCAATCGCCTCAGGCAGCAGCGGAACAATCCTAAGAAACACCGCTGACACAAAGGCGAGCGTCACGTTCGTCAGTGGACCAGCCAGCGCAACAAGGGCCATGTCTCGGCGCGGATGGCTTAAGCGTCCGAATGCCACTGGGACAGGCTTTGCCCACCCGAAAAGAAAAGGAGCTTTGGTCAGGAAGAGCAGGGCAGGGAGCAGGATCGTTCCAAACGGATCGACATGCTTGAGCGGGTTGAAGGTGACACGACCCAGCCGGTGAGCCGTATCGTCTCCCAGTTTCCAAGCGGCATAGGCATGTGCCGCCTCGTGGAAGGTGATTGCGATGAGGATCGGGACGATCCAGGTCGATGCCGTGTAGATGGTGCTAGGCAGGTCCAAACAGCGATCCTTGTGACTGCGCCAGGACTGATCAGCTAACTGGCCGCCAACCAAACATATGTGCTGTGCCGGTCTTTTTCATGCCTGCGTTGAAGCGGACGCGGGTGATGTCACATTAACGGGGAATACTGCTCTGTACTCGTCAACGGAAAATCGCGTGTCGAGGAAGATCAGAGACTTGGCCTGTGCAAAAGCCGGCCTCAACGGCCTTCTCAACGCCTATACTCGGTTAATGTGACATCCCCGCTCCCGCTTCCGTAGCGGGAGATGGGAGTTCTCGGCCCTGTTGTTGATGGCCTTGTGGGACAGGTGCTCGACCCTTGGCAGGACCTGCCTCTTGGCGGCGGCGTATGAGAGCAGCTTGTCAGTGATGATGCGCTTGGGTGCGATCCCCTGCCTCTTCATCAGCCGGGTCATCAATCGCTTGGCCGCCTTGGTGTCGCGCCGGTTCTGAACAATCTCGTCGAGGACCTAGCCATTCTTATCCACAGCGCGCCAAAGCCAGTGTTTCTGACCGGCAATGCTGATGACCACCTCATCCAGGTGCCAGACATCATGAGGGCTCGGCGGCTTGCCACCGAGGCGCCGGGCATACTCCGGACCAAACTTCCTTCCCCACCGGCGGATCGTCTCGTAGGACACAACGATGCCGCGCTCAAGAAACATCTCCTCGGCGAGTCGCAGGCTTAAAGGAAACCGGAATGACAGCCAAACGGCGTGGGTAATGATCTGAGTTGGAAATCGGTGGCGCTTGTAGCCGACTGCATCAGGCATACCGCGGCTCTTAAGCCACAAATCTCTGACCAAGAGTTACCGTGACATCACCCACAGGGTGCTGCTTGCCCCAGCGCGCACGGGAGGCCCGGCCGCAGAACAGCGCCGGGCATCTTTGCATGTTGGCGTGTAGGGCTGTTGTCGCGTATCCTAATGCGATGCTCAGGCTCACCGTCGCTGTTCTAGCCTCGCTCGAGATGCTTGTTGTCCTCGTCCTCGGCATCGGCGGGCTCGTGATTGAGTCGGATCCGGCTGGAGAAGGCATGGCGATGGGGGCTGCAGCCCTGGCCATCATCGTTGGCCTCCTTGCCGTATTGCCGGCGCTGCTGGCCGTCTACCACAATCGTCGCCTCTGGATGGGCCTTGTCCTGACCCTCCTCCCCCTCCTCCCCTTCCTAGTCATGTCCGGCTTCTAAGGGGATGGGTGGACCACTTAATTTCTTGATCTTCAATGCAACTCTACGGCCTGTTAGCACCTGATCCAGTCGATTGCAGCGGCGAGACAGAGTACGCCCATAAGGGGTGAGGCAGTCTTCTCGGAGCGTGTGGCAATAGCCCGCCACTCCTTCAGCCTGACCCTAAGCTGCTCGACCACATTGCGGTTGTTCACCCATTCGTGCTTGGAACCAGTTCTTGTTCCGACCCCTTTAGCCGTGCCTGCTGCTCGGTGCAGGATCTGGGATTGACCTGCAACCGAGGTGCAGGCCAACCCTGCTGTCAATGGCCTGCCATGTCGTTCCACTCGGGCAGGAGCACGATACTGTTGGGTGCAAAGCCCTGGTCCTTTAGGGCATCGATGCTGTCGACGGCTTCGCCCTTGTTCAAGTCAACCAGCGTAATCGAGCCGTCATTCATGCTCGGCAGGTTGAGCAGTGAATTCTGCACGTAGGCGAAGCGCCCATCCTTTGTATAGGCCACATGATGGGCGCCTTCTGCTGTTGCAATCGACTTCAGGAGCTTCGGCTGGCCGGCATTCTGACTGATGTCGAAGATGTGCAGATGTCCGGGCTTGGCTGTCGTGACATGGAGCCGATCCGGTCGGCCGTTCTTGCTGACAACATAGATCTCAAGTGGCACTCCCGCTTTCACCGATCCAAAGTCGAAGGCTTGGGCGACGTTGAAGCCCTTTTTCGCGGCATCCCAAGTCGCTGTCCAGAGCGTCCCACCGTACATGTTGGTCACATAGGCAACAGGTGGGTTCGTGCCCGGAACAAACACGACCTCGACTGGTGCTTCGCCCGAGGGTGAGGGTTTGTTCGACACCTTGTAGCTTTCCAGCACCTTGCCAGTGCTGGCCTCAATCGCCGTGACCATCTCGCCCGCATCTCCAAGATCCGAGCCACGAACAGTGTTGGTTACAAGGATCCGGTCAATGCCGTCATGGATGCTGATGCCGTGCGGATAAGGATGGGACAGGGCAATCGTCTGGGTCGGCACGTCCTTGACTGCGTCGCCCATGATCACGTTGGCCGAGCCGAGGCAGGTCACATACCAGCGCGTGTTGTCCGCCGAGAACACGACGTCCTCGCCAATCTTGCAGTCCGGCACGGCCACCTGCTTCACAGCGAAAGGGCGCTTCGTCACGTCGATCACCCCAAGCTCACTCTTGCCGAGCGAGGTCACATAGGCTTTGGTCGAGTCGCGGTTGTAGAAAATGTGATGGGCGACTAGGTCCGGCGGCAGCGGGAGGGTCTCGACGATCTTCTTGAAGTTCGGGGAGGTAGGATCGACGTCAATGATGGCGATCCCCTCCTGACGCGTCTGGCCCGCGACCGGATGCCTGAAAGCTTTCAGGGCCTCCGGCGGCTTGCTCTCGTAATTGGCCATGGCCAGGATTTCGGCTCGTGCTCCCGCGGAGCCGAGAAGGGCTGCTGTTAGACCCACGATCAGGCACGCGCGTGACATGGGGGTTCTCCTGTGTGCTGGTTCAGCGCGTAGGCTTTGACTGCACTCAGCCCGCCTCTGCTGGATCAGCGGCATGCGGGAACGCTCGCGCTGGTCAGGGTGGCCGTCGCGCCTTTCCAGGCTGATCCGCGCCTACGCCGTATACGGGATCAAACCCGACCTGACGAACACAGGCATTTAGTTTACGCTCGTTGGGTCTTGATGGGAAGCGGAGGCAGGCATCATGCCCCGAGGTGCAGACGACGTCCTGACCCGCCCCAGCCGCATGGTCTTTGCAACTATGCTCCTGATCACCTCGCACACTCCAGCCGTCCTGGCGCAGGATGCCGGTGCGGTGAAGCGGTTCGACATCGCGCTTGAGAATGGCCGGGTGGCGGGCGGGCCCCAGGTCGTTCGAATCGTGCGCGGTGACCAGGTGGATATCCTTTGGACAAGTAATCGGGCGGTCACGCTCCACCTTCATGGCTACGATATCGAGATCACGACCACTCCAGGCACTCCCCAGCGCATGACGTTCACGGCCCGCGCTACCGGTCGTTTCCCGGTCGAGATCCATGACGTCACCGGACGCAACCGGGCGCTGATCCATGTCGAAGTGCATCCACGCTAGCACTAAAGGAGGCCCGCACCTTTGGGCCTCACCTGCTTGTATGCTCTGCCTCATTGCATCCCATGAGGCGAAGGCTCACGGCTTGGGAGCGCGTTACGACCTGCCTCTGCCCTTGTGGCTGTATTTGCTGGGAGCCGCAGCGGCGGTAGCGGCGTCGTTCATATTCCTGGTTCTCTTCCGGACATCGGCCCGGCCCACCGGACCGCGGCACCTCATTTTCGCCCGGGGCAGGCTTTCTGCCTGGCTCGTTGCCGCTCTTCAAATCCTGTCCCTCGGCCTGTTCGCCCTGATCGTGACGGCAGGTCTCATCGGCAACCAGAACCCGTTCAAGAACATCGCCCCGGTGTTCGTCTGGGTGATCTGGTGGGTGGGGATGAGCTTTCTGGCGGCCTTTGTCGTCAATCCGTGGCGGCTGGTGAACCCGGCTGTGATCGCCTGGGAGTGGGTAAGGCTTTGGGCAGCCTGGTACTGGCATCTGGATCGTAAACGACGCCCCATGGCACGGTACCCCGTATGTCTAGGCGCATGGCCAGCCTGCGTGCTCTTCCTCGTCATGGCATGGCTGGAGCTAGTTGCGCCGCAGCGCGATGTCCCACGCAACATCGCGCTGGCAGGCCTAGCCTATCTTGGCCTGACCTGCATCGGCTGTCATCTGTTCGGCCCGGTCGTGTGGCTGCGAAACGCCGACCCCTTCTCCGTCGCCTTTGGGATCCTCGGTCGGTTCGCACCGCTCCAGATCGCCGGAAAGGGCCTTCGCTGGTGCTGGCAGTTACGACCTCATGCTGTCGGGCTCCTGTCTGATAAGCCTCTACCGGCCTCACTGGCCGCTTTCACGATCCTGATGCTTGCAACGGTGTCCGTGGACGGCCTACTCGAAACACCGGCTTGGGCGGCTCTTGTCGAAGGGGTCAGCCGGGCCGGGGCGGTGGGCGAGGGTACCGGTGACGTCCTCGCGACCATGCTGCTCGGCACGGCACCGCTCGTCTTTGGGGGCACATACCTTGTCATCATACGCATGATGAGAACGGCGTCAGGTGAGGCGGAGCATCCCTTGGGAGCCTTGGCTGGGCAGTTCGTGCTGTCCCTGGTACCTATCGCCATCGCCTATCACCTGGCGCATTATCTCTCCTTCCTGCTTCTTGCCGGACAATTCGCAATCCCGCTCGCATCCGATCCCTTCGGGTTTGGATGGGATCTGTTCGGCACGACTCTCTACCGGATCGACATAGGCATCGTGGATGCACGCTTTGTCTGGCTCATGGCTGTTGGCGCCATTGTGGTCGGCCATGTGCTTGCAACGTGGCTCGCGCATGAAACGGCCTTGGCCGTGTTTGGGACACCTAAAGCTGCGCGCCAGAGCCAAGGACCGATGCTGGTCCTGATGGTTGGTTACACGGTTCTGAGCCTCTGGATCCTGTCACAACCCATCGTCGAACCGTAGCCTTAATCGAAGGTGAAGGCTTATCGATCGACTAAGTTGGGAAGAACAGGTCAGAGCCCTCAAAATGCCCGTCATCATCTGTGATTTCACCGCAACGCTTTTCAGATGTATAGTCACCATCTGGCGAAGGGGCTCGTTTGCGGCACGAGGTTTCCATGACACTCCAGATCGGCGACGTTGCACCTGATTTCGAGGCCGAGACAACACAAGGACGTATTCGCTTCCACGACTGGATCGGCGGTTCCTGGTGCGTGCTCTTCTCCCACCCGAAGGACTTTACCCCCGTCTGCACCACTGAACTGGGCTACATGGCCCGGATCAAGCCTGAGTTTGACCGACGCGACGTCAAGATCATCGGACTGAGTGTCGATCCGGTCGGCAATCATGCACGATGGGCCGAGGACATTCGGGAGACCCAGGGCCATGCGCCCAACTTCCCGATGATTGGTGACTCCGATCTCTCAATCTCCAAGCTCTACGGCATGCTACCGGCCAGCGTGAACGGCGGCTCGGAAGGGCGGACACCGGCGGACAACCAGACCGTGCGCAATGTCTTCGTCATTGGCCCGGACAAGAAGATCAAACTGATCCTGGTCTATCCCATGACGACGGGCCGCAACTTCGACGAGGTGCTACGCGTCATTGACTCACTCCAGCTGACAGCGCAGCACCGGGTTGCGACGCCCGTGAACTGGAAGCAGGGCGAGGACGTGATCATTGCAGGTTCAGTGTCGGATGACGAGGCGAAGACAATCTATCCTGACGGTTGGAAAGCCCCAAAGCCGTACATCCGGATCGTGCCGCAGCCTCGGCCCTGAGTAAGACAGACTTTCACCGGCTGGCTGAGAACCAGTCGCTGATACAGGCCACGAGGTTGAACACAGCATCGACTGCTAACCAAGGTTGTTGAGACCCTGGGGAGTGGGCGCGGCCGCGAGCCGAGGAGCGAAAGCGATGAGCATAGCGGCTTTATCCCAGCCAATCCCCGAACACGCCAAGTGCCAGCCGCAGGTTGATGCATTCTTCGAGAGGCGTACCTGTAGTGTTCAATACGTGGTGTCTGACCCGGCAACGCGATGCTGTGCCCTCATCGACCCAGTGCTCGACTACGACGAAAAATCGGGCTCAGTCGCAACCTGGTCTGCTGACGCTCTCCTCGCGTTCGTCCGTGATCACGATCTCACAGTCGAGTGGATCCTCGATACGCATCCCCACGCGGATCACTTCTCCGCAGCCGGTTATCTGAAGGAGAGAACGGGCGCGAAGACGGCTATCGGCGAGCGGGTGGTGGAGGTACAGAAGCTCTGGAAGGCATTCTACAACTGGCCCGATAGTTTCCCGACGGACGGCTCGCAATGGGACCGTCTGGTCGCCGAGGGTGATGTCTTCCAGATCGGGACGATGGACGTACGTGTCCTGTTTTCCCCCGGGCATACCCTCGCCTCCGTCACCTACGTCGTCGGCGATGCAGCGTTCATCCACGACACACTCTTCATGCCCGACTTTGGCACGGCCCGGTGCGATTTTCCCGGCGGGGACGCGAGGGCCTTGTGGCGCATCATCCAACGCATCCTCAGTCTGCCGGACGAGACCCGCCTGTTCCCCGGCCACGACTATATGCCCGGCGGGCGCGCACCGGCTTGGGAGAGCACTGTGGCCCGTCAAAAATCCGAAAATGTTCATCTCCTGCAGACCCACAATGAGGATGAATTTGCCGCCCTGCGTCAGGCCCGGGACGCGAAGCTGCCGATGCCCAAGCTCATTCTGCACGCCCTGCAAGTGAACATGGCCGGTGGGCGACTGCCTGCACCGGAGGAGAATGGGGTTCGCTATCTAAAGATCCCTCTCGACGCACTGCCCTACGCTGTTTGGGATTAACTTTCAGGCAGTGCTCCGCGACGGCATCGTCAACAAGGGCTGGAGGCCTGACATGTCAGTGCATCATGGAATCGTGGACGCGATTGGCAACACGCCAATGATCCGGCTGCAGCGCGCCTCCGAACGGACCGGTTGCACCATCTTGGGTAAGGCCGAGTTCATGAACCCGGGCCAGTCCGTGAAGGATCGCGCAGCCCTGTTCATCATCAAGGATGCAGAGGCCCGTGGCCTTCTGCGGCCTGGAGGTTTGATCGTGGAGGGGACTGCCGGCAATACCGGCATCGGCTTGGCGCTCGTCGGCAATGCCCTTGGCTATCGCGCGGTGATCATCATCCCGGAAACGCAGACAAAGGAGAAGAAAGACATGCTCCGTCTCTGCGGCGCCGAGCTGATCGAGGTGCCGGCGGTGCCCTACGCCAACCCGAATAACTACGTAAAGGTATCCGGCCGGATTGCTGAACGCCTGGCAGAGCATGAACCAAACGGCGCGATCTGGGCCAATCAGTTCGACAATGTTGCCAACCGCGACGGGCACATCGCGACTACCGGCCCGGAGATCTGGGCGCAGACCGACGGCCGGATCGACGGTTTCGTGTGCGCCGTCGGCACCGGCGGCACCCTCGCCGGGGTGGGGGCGGCCCTCAAGGAGCGCAATCCGAACATCACGATTGGCCTCGCAGATCCCATGGGGGCTGCGCTGTTCAGCTACTATACGCGTGGCGAGCTGAAGGCTGAGGGCTCGTCGATTACGGAGGGTATCGGCCAGGGTCGGATCACAAAGAACCTGGAGGGGTTCAGGCCCGATGTCGCCTTTCAGATCCCGGATGAGGAAGCGATCGCCCTTGTCTTTGAGTTATTGGAGCGGGAAGGCTTGTGCCTGGGCGGCTCCTCCGGGATCAATGTGGCCGGAGCAATTCGCCTTGCCCAGCACCTTGGCCCCGGTCATACCATCGTGACGGTGCTGTGCGACTACGGCACCCGCTACCAGTCGAAGTTGTTCAACCCGGAGTTCCTCCGCTCCACGAACCTTCCTGTGCCAGCATGGCTCGAGCGGGAAAGTACGCTGGACAAGTGTCTCGTGTAAGGGCTCTGTTGCATTAACTTCGTGAGGCACAAGCCATAGCGTGTTTGTAGGCCTAATCACCTGCCAGATCCTGTGGCTCGACCGGTTAATGCAACAGAGCCGTCGCATCAGGTGAAGCCTCTGAAGGCGGCGATTTCATTTACCGGATCATCACGGGTGTTCCGCGCTCGTCCCATGGAGTTGCCCAATGAACCGCAGAACACTTAGACACCTCTAAGCCTTCGAGGAAAAAACTTCCGAAGGATACGGGCAAGTGGCATACAATCATGGTGGCCAGTGACGAAGAGGAGGAGCGGGAGATCGCAGTCCTGAAAGCCTCCCGAAGCGGAACGAAGGCGACAACCTGATGGTCGTTCGCCTCGTGGCTGCTGGTCAAGAACCTAACCCGGATGAGACATACGCCTGTGAGCTCCTGCCATGAACAGGTCACTATTGAGCCGTCTCCATAGGCTGAAGATGAGGGCTGAGCTTGATCGTTCGGTAGAGAGCATGACGGATGAGGAATTATTCTCGACGTTTCTGAACGTTGTTCAGAGAGCTGGAGGTGCAGAGGCCCTCGCGGAAGCTCTCAAAGACGAAGGCGAGGGGCGTTTGGCAGAGAGTGTTCTTCAGTGTGCCGCTTGCACAACGGCTGCCGAGTTTATGGCTGTTGAACACCGACGGCCGAAAAGCATTCGCCCGACGCTCCCACTGTCTCACGTCGGCTGATTACGCTTCCGTTCCTTTCGGCGCAGGGCAAAAAGAAAATCAAGCTGTTCGTCGGATATGGGGCTCGTATCAGGTGGGAAATAGACGCTTCGCATTAGCTCAGCGATACGGTTCTTGGCGTCGTGATTGATGCTCAGAGCTTCGGACTTTCTTTTTCGACCAGGCACGGATGCTTACCTTAGATACGCAATGCATTTGTTCCTGAGACTGGGAGGCTTATGGTTAACAAGCGGTTAACCTTGGCCTTAAGCATCTGATGGGAAAGCTAAACGGCTTAGTGGCCAAACAGCGTTCGCCTCCTCTCTTCCCGGCTTGTGGGAAACCAGGTTGTTCAGCTCAAGAACGTTTGGCGCCTCGTCCTTGTTGGTAGATCCGCTTAGCGAGAGAGCTGCCGTCCTCACGAGCCTTGTCTGCAAGCTCACACCTGATGTCACCGAGAGAACCAAGTACTCGCTGACAATCAGAGCAGTGCACAATCGAGCCATCATGGGGCTTCGGGGGCATGACTGCCCGATTTGATCCACAGTCAGGGCAAAGGTAGCTCAGTCCAACTCCGCCCTTTATCAATGGATCAAGTCCCCATGTGTTAGCTGTTTCTGTAGCAACGAAGCTTACCGTCAGCGGTTGTCATGTCGAAGTGGCCGCAACCTATCCCGAAGGGGATGGAGACCACGATGGCGGACAAGAAGCCAGACCCATCCCGAGCAGAGCATAGAGAAGCGGTGCGCTTGTCCTGGAAGGCCCGCCATATTCCAGTTGGGACGCTCCTCCTGTGTGTCCTGCTGCTGGTGGTCTTTCTCTCGGCGGTGTCTATGGTGATTTCGCTAGGGCCACATAACCCCATTTCTTGAGGTCAGCCCGTATGCTTCCGTGAGGACCTGCCTGGGCTTCTCCCCCCATTGCTCTGGATTTTAGAAACGAGTGCACGCGGCTTTGAATCGCTTGCTCAGGGTGCGAGAAAAGGCGTTCGGCGCACTCTAAACATCTGATTCAAACATCAACGGACTCGTTGCGCAGCAACGTGCAGGCGTTTCATACCTTTGACAAGACCGCTGCGGAGGCCGCTGAGAAGGATTAATGCTCCAAGCGTGGTAGGGGCGCCCCCGAGGTGGATAACGCGACTAGAGGGTTCCTATGGCGAAGTCAAAGGCGGCTCTGAGTCCCGGGGCAGCAGCAAAGGCGTGGAACAGGTAGAAGCCATTGAACCGCACCCCTGCGTAAGCTGCCTTACGGTCGAAGCCCGCTGGAGGAGATTCCAGAGGGCGCAGGGGCTGTTCAAATGTCCATTGCTCGGGGTCAATGAAGTGAGGGACCGGGCGGACCTCAGGCACGGCACAGACGATTTCTGGTCGCTGCTTGTTCCTGAACAGGTTGTAGGCGTAATCGCTTGGAGCTGGTTCCGGCTGCTGAACGGACGTCATGCTGTGCGTTTCCAAGGCTGGCGCCATCTTGTTATTGGCTCATGACGCTCTAGCCGGATCTTACTGTACTCAGATGCGGTTTCGTACTCTCCCGAAGGAGTATTTCTGGCACTTCAGGGGACTGAGAGCGGAGCCTCATCCCGCCTGCGTCAGCAGAGCGCGGAGTGTGGTGTGGCGAGATTGAGGTGCTTTAGTCAGCAGTCGTCAAGGAAGCAGCGATGGCACGGCTCTTGATGCTGGCCGACCTGTGGTAGTGGCTTGCCTGCTGAAGCATGTCCGCGATTTGGGATAGGCCCTGCCGGTCCAGCTCATCTGCCATCATGGCCAGAGTTGAAGCTATTCCCTCCTCGACCTGTGCGCCTTTCTCCAAGGCCGCTCCGTAGTCTAAGGCAGCTCGTCTCAACTCAGCCGCTGGGTCTTTCATTCTTGGCTTTCCTCGCCGCTGGTAGCGGGATGATGGTGCGGACGGGGGGATCCATCTTGGCGGCACCTAACCATTCATTTGGCAAGGTTTTTTATTGGCTTTGGTTCCCTCGTTTGTAGTTGGGATTTGTAGGCGCTGCAAGGCCTTGCAGCGGGTGTAGTGCGCCCGTGGACATCCAGGATGCTATCGGCGGCTGGGGCAACAAGACTGCGCGCATAGGTCCGGGGAAGGGTATCATCTGGAGAAGTTGCAGAGCTACCTGGAGAAGGTGGTCTTGGAGTAGGCCGCACCGGACTTCCCAAGCCAGTCAACCACCACCGGACGGTCTGCTGCGTGGTACACAGCGATACCCAATAGAACATTGAGGAGTATCGGCTGTCGGCACCCAGGCCGGGTCTAAGGTCTCATCCCTGACACATTGGGTCACCGCTGACACGTAACGGTCATACGTCATCGGGCCGGTGTTGAGGACAGCAGCCCCCCGACTGGCAACCAGTTGTCTTGCCCCATTGCAGGACATCTGTAGGGTCAAAGGACGGCCTTGGGCCAATGCGCTAGAGTTAATGCTTATGGGAGCGATGGTAGCAGACACCAGTTTGATATAGTCCATCGCCGCCTCCAGACGGCGGCACAATGCCGAGAGAATGCCTGAGGAGGATGCGCCCGAGGCGTCCGACTGGCGGTGTGGGAACGCACGTAGGGGGGCTTTGTTGCATTATCTTGAAAAGGGGAAACAAATCCAGTCGAATGGGTCACTCAAGCCGCGAGGCCGAAGCGCTGGTTCACAAGGCGGATTTCGCCTGCCACGTCACGCTGTGCCAGGCCGCAATGGCCGCGGCGGATCATCCGCATCACCTCGAAGCCTTTGATGGTGGCGGAGGCTGTTGCCATCCTCTGGAAGCCGCGGGTCGGCCGTATCACGCGCTTGAGTGCTCCATGGTCGGCCTCAATGATGTTATTCAAATATTTCGATGTCCGGTGCTCAACATCGTTCGACAGCACGCCTTCCTTCTGCAGGCGCTGGATTGCCTTAGGATACGACACCAGTTTGTCAGTCGTGATGGATGAGGGCGGATAGTCGCTCATCGTCCTCAGGGCTTTGCGCAGGAAGCGATAGGCTGCTATGGTGTTGCGGCGGTCTGACAGCATGAAGTCGATCAGCTGTCCGTGCTTGTCGAGCGCACGAAACAGGTACTTCCATTTCCCGCCAACCCGCACGTAGGTTTCGTCGACCCGCCATGAGCCGGATCGATAGCCCTGACATCGGCGAACTCGCTTCCCAATCTCTGGGGCGTAACGCTGAACCCAACGGAAGATCGTGGGTGGGTCGACGTTGACACCGCGCTCATGCATCATCTCAGCCAGATCGTGATAACTGATGCCGTACTTGCAGTACCAGCGCACGCATAGAAGGATGATCGGGACCGGAAACCGGCGGCGCTTGAACAGAGACAACAGGATGACTCCTCGATTAGCCATCCCTCGCTACACTGCCAAGCTTAATGCAACGGAGCCCAAAACTGAGGCATTGAGGCTCGGTGAGAAACTGCCGGAAGGCTGTGCTGACCTCTCGCCAGATTACAGCAGCAAGATCGTCATCGAGATTGTTGACGAGGAACTCCGGCCGATCCTTGCGATCCCCTATGCAGAAATCGCCGATCAGTTGATCCCTGCCAGGGGCTCTCACGTGGTCACCGCGTGCCCGGTCAGCACAAAAGAAAAGCGCGCGTCGCAAGGGGCGCTTTAGCTCCGACGCGTGGGAGCAATCAACAAGATTGTCTAGAATAGGACCACAGCAGGCACTCTCGAAATACTCATATAAAATTCGTGAAGGAATAGACCAGCCGCTGCGCCCGTTTGATGACCATTCACTGTCAATTCAGATGGGAGTTCATCATATGAGCGTCACCCGACATTCAGCAGCCACACAGAGCATCACTTCAGATTCTGAGCACCTCACCATCCCTGGCCCGTCAATTCATTGTGCGTTGCTTCTGTTTGTTGCCTCTGTCAGCTCTTTCATCGGAGCGGCCCTTCTGCTGGCCAGCATCTGAGAAGGCAGCGCTCCTGAGCATTCCCGTGAGCGAGGACAGCTCCTGCTCTTAACACCGGAGGTCAAGATGCATCACAAGGTCGAGCTGGTGGCTCGGGCCATTCATAGAGCCGAGCACCAAGAACTCTCGTGGGATAGTGAGCCTTTAGTCCAGAAGGAGCGATTTCGGGAATATGCCCGCAACGCCATTCATCTGCTGAACGAAGACATCGGAGTACTTCTGCTCGCCTTGGAGGAGGCCACGGCAGGAAAGCGGATGAAGCATCCAAGAGCGGCAGCTTGATCCTGTGAAGGCCAAGAAATTTTAACTAAGGTGGTCTTGGTCGCTTCGATGCTCTGTAGCTTCGGCCTCACAAACCTCGTGACCTAGGAGGCCAGCCTCATTTCGCGTCACGGAGCCGCGTCGGTCCTGTTTGCGCCTTGGGTCTTTGGGCATTCGCGCCTTCAGTTGAGTTTCCAGCCAGCGCAGGTCCTCCTGCAGCCCTTCAAGACGCCTCAGCAACTCGCCATCAGTAGGCGGCGTGACGCGATCTGACTGACTTCCTGCTGGCGCGCCGCATTGGTGATGCTGCGGATAATCTGCAAAGAGGCCGGACCCATGCCTGGGGTCGCCAGCCAATGCTTATCTGAAATCTGGTCAACCTCTCGGACGCTGGGACAGCGCCCCTTAAACTCACGCAGAAGCACGTGTCCCATCCGAGGGGGAATCGCTTCGAGAGGAAAAGGCTCATCCAAGTGCATGTGCCATCCTGCAAAATCAAGTACGTAATTTGCTATTGCGGCGTGCAGAACAGGGCTAATCCAAGGCGCTTCATGAGCGGATTTTTGTTTCGTCCAAGTATAATTCTCCGAGATTGACTGTGTCTCCCTCACCGACACTCAGAGGCAGTTTGTTTTCCTCTGAAACGGCTCGGAGAAATCCACGGCAGAGCCACTGGGGGGTCAAGTCTCGTCATAGGCGGCAGAGGTGCTTATGCATCGCTCTGGTGTGTCCAGACACACATCCTTCCTACAAGATAGGCGGATAGTCTTGGCAGGTTATTAGGGAGGCCGAACGATGAAGACCGTCCTTTCCTAATGCTCGGCAAGAATGTTCTTGAGGAGATTGCTGCCGATGGTCGCTATCAGCTCTCATCAGTCCCAATTGAGCGGACGCATCACCTGTTCAACCCGCGCGCCTCACGCTCCGTAGGAACGGCTACCTCTTCCGCCCAAACAGCGCGGCCATCAGTCCACGTGACGTGCGAGTGGGCTGATACCCGGTCAGGGAATTTCTGACGCAGTGAGATACGGGTAGGCCGTCAATGTTGTGAGACGGCCTGTCTCATCGAGGAGCTGGTTCCAGGCCCGGCAAACCGCCTCCAGGACAGGTTCGTAGTCGGGCTCTGTTGCATCAACTTCGTGAGGCACAAGCCATAGCGTGTTTGTAGGCTTAATCACCTACCAGATCCTGTGGCTCGACCGGTTAATGCAACAAAGCCATCTGTCTGGGGGTCAGCGTAAGCTGCCCCAACTGATCTTCGAACAAGAATTAGCCCATGAGCCCATCGTTACACTGGACCCTCTTTATCGCCCGTCCCGGAAGAGATCGGCAGCACGTCATTCGAGATCCCCGAGGCGAGCCCCGGATCATCTTCGGCGAAGACGACGGCACGAGGATCAACGATCATCTGGCCGAGTATCTTGTCGAGAGCCTTAGTGCGGATCTGGATGTAGAAGACCCGAATCCGGATGAGGGTTGGTTCCTGGACAGCGCGGGAGAAGGCGACGCACAGGATCTGGCCATTCTGATTTGCGATCCTGATTTCGAGACTCGGCTCGAGATCCTCGCCACGGACAGCCCGGAAGAGGATCAGGCGCTAGGCCGCAAGGTTGTGGCTCTGATCAACACTTACCTCATCCAGAAGGCGGTTTCACAGCCAAGCGCTTCCTCCGTCGGCCCTTCAGCGGAAAAACAGCAAACCGGATCCAAACGTTGAACGATGGAGCAGTTGGAAGCCTCCTGGCCAGGCAATCGTGACTTGGCGGAGATCGCCAACTTCTTGCCAACATAAGCGTTCAACGAAAGCCGCTCTCTCGGATGAGGTGAATCCTATCGTCTTGCCCGTCTTCTGCAAGATGGGGAGCATAAGGATTGTAGAGTAGCGGTGAGAGGACTGGTGTAGAAGGCCAATCCTGAGCCTGATCTACCACGTGACCGACCGGCATTCACCACAATACACTGCAGGATGCCCCACGATTTCTCACGCTCCTTGAGATGACTGCATCTTATGTCCCCTGGGCATGCTGCACTTTCTTGATGAGTTCCTCGAGCGCAGGACCAGGTCCCTCATCATGTTGGGTCAGATAAACAGCCGCTTTCCCCAAACTGGTGAAGTCGGCCTGCTGAAAATCCTCGGGTGTGTACGAGGCCAGGATCTCAAGCGCCAGATCCTCTGCCAAGGCTCGAATCAGCTCGACTTCGGGGGTCATGCTGGATCTCACGTTCTGCTGCAGCAGCTTACCAGCACCGTTCCATTCAGGCCAGTTATCGTCAGGTCGCACTAGCTGGGCAATCGCCAAAGACGGTGTTCACCTGCCTAATCTAGTAACACTGGCCCAATCGCTCGACCGAACCGGCCCAGGCGCCGAACACATTGTGCGAACACAAGGCACTCAGAAGCCGGATCCAATCACTTCCTCGGTCGTGACGCGAAAGTCGACGATGGTGCCAGGACCAAAAGTGAGTGTCAGCGGACTGTCGCTTGCCCGAGCTCGTACGTCATCTCGCAGCCGACCCGGATCCGCATGGTTTCTCCTCAACCACGGAGCAGAGCAAGGTTTGGGCTGCTTCCGATCATGGTTGATCCTCGCCTGGATGGTGCCGGCAGACGCCTCGGGTGTGCTTCTCGATTGCCGCCAAGGCGGCATCAAGTGATGCGAAGGGGCCATGCTCGATGCGGGCCATAGTCTCCAGAGCATAGCCATCTGGGTGGATTGTGAACTGTTTGGCGGGGGCTTCCGTGATCCGGCCCATGGGGCGGCCGAGCAGGTCCGTCAGGGTCCATGCCGTGCCGTCGTCTGTTGATGTCACGGTGATATCCAAGCATGCCTCCGGTTCCCACACTGCGCATGGATCTATATGGGCCGTCCGTCTCACTACTAAGGCTTGCCAACGCGGTGTGTTCCCATGTGCTTTCAGCTCCGCTGGTGCAGCGCGGATCGGCTACACTGAGAACTTCGCCTCTGATCTGACCGACTAGGACAATGCGAAGTTCCGGTCGGAAGCAGGCGAGGCCGCTTCTGGAACATGAGGCTGAGGCCCTGGCTCTGTGGCACCGAATAGCGCGGCCAATCCAAACAGTAAGCCGCCCTGTCAGGAGCGGCTTGAAGAGCCAGCACCGAGCTGACGCGATGACAGGCTCAATCAAGCCTTCTGGAGGTTGGTTGCCGACTCTTTGCCTGTACGGCGGTCGGCTTCCACCTCATGAGAGATCTTCTGGCCTTCCACGAGGCCGCGCATGCCGGCCCGCTCGAGCGCTGAGGCATGGACGAACACATCCTTGCCGCCGCTATCCGGCTGGATGAAGCCATAGCCCTTCGTATCATTATACCACTTCACAGTACCAATTGCCATTGAATATTCCTCATGTCCTTCAGATGCGCTTTCGCAAGATCATCCTGCCGTGTCTGGCCACGAGGTCAAGCACTTGGCTGACAGCTGGATCGTGACGCAAATCCTGCATCATGTGCTCGGTGTGAAGCCGCCGCGGCTTCGACTGTTGCGTGGAATCCTGCTGTGCAATTTACAAACTTCTTCAAAATACTTATCAGCCGTTTTCTCCGGCTTTGTCGTAGATCGGGATCAAGGGCGAGAAAGCGATAGGGCCGTCGTGTTGCTCTCATGCAGTGAGCAGGTAAATTGCTTGGCCAACGGTATTCGCCAATCGCAGACATATTTGGCCTGTTACATGGACATTAGGCTGGTCATCTCAATGCTGCCCAGGATCACATGAGTAGCGATACCGGACTGGTGGCCGAGCATTGGCCGAATACGCTCAGGTGGATTGTGCGTGTTTGCCGGTCATAGCCTCAATTGCCTCAAAGCTCCTTGTTAGCACTCGCCAAAGATTGCCAATTTCCTCTGATCCGGACGACCTGGAGCTGAGCTCGTTAACGCCGGCACCATGGGCCAGGGAGAGAGACAATTCAGGGCTATGTGTAATCTGACCCGCCCATGTTAGAGCATCGAGCGCCTGCATTGCCCCTCGTGCGTCTGTAACCATCGCATCATCCGAGCCATTCTTGGCCGGCGCGGCATTGATCACCACTGCATAAGGCTTTTTCAATTCACGGCAGACCTGGATCGTTGCCTGAACGGCGTCGACATCAAACAGCCCGGGACGCATTGGAATTACGACAAGATTTGCATGCCAGATCGCCTCGGACACCGAGTCTTCGGCGTTGGGCGGCGTGTCGATCAAGACCCATTCAACCCTATCGCGCTTCGCCTTCGTCAAGGTGGCCGCGAGATGCTTGGTGCCAACATGGAGCTGAAGATCCCGCGCGTCCCGGACCTGGTGCTAAAGGGCCAGTGACCCCTGAGGATCTCCGTCAATGAGGAGCGTCGACCGAGAATGCTCAGCCATATAACTTCCCAAATGCGCCGCAAGGGTGCTCTTTCCAGAACCGCCCTTGCGGGAAGCAAAAGCCAAGACATTCATGCCAGTTCTCCCAATCTGGGCAGATCGATTGTAGTTGTGGTTACGAGCCCATAACTGCGTTGGAATACTCACCAAAAACAAACGAGGCGCATGTGCTCGCCCCACTTGCTGTCGTGGAAAGACCTGCCCGTTGTTCCAGATCGATCAGGCAGGACATAGTCGTGTGCGTATGGTTAACAGAATATTGATCATGGCTTCGGAATGACATTGCTGCTTTCCAGGCCTGCGGATATTCCCATCTGGCGGCCACCTTCATATTGGCCAGGTAGACTCTATCACAAGGGGCGAATTCCATCACAAACGAAGGGTCTGCACTCGGAGGCTGAATGACCCAGTAGTGTGGTGAAGGTTCTGCAAATCGCCTGATCGGGGCGGTCATGGCAGGATGGTGATGTCCAAGTCACCCTCCG
>NZ_JACXAB010000075.1 GCF_014699075.1 Microvirga sp.
CATTCGACGGTGATCACCATCCGCGGCGACAGCTATCGGCTGCGCGAAAAGCGCCGATCCGGCCTGCTGCAGAAGGTCGGAACGGCGCTCGAACCAGAGGGAAACGCAAAGCAATGAGAGGGGGTCAAATCTTCAGTTCGCCCAAGGGGTCAATTCTTCGGTTCGCTTGACATGGTCGGACGGCCTCTCGGATTGGGCAGGCGGACGGCCTTCAAGGTTTGCTCAAAGGCCGGCACCTCGTGCCTCTGCCCGGGCGTGAGCGTGAAGGCCAGCGGCAGGCCTGATCCATCGCTCACCAGGTGGATCTTGCTGCCGAAGCCGCCCCGCGAGAGGCCAAGCGCATGGTCGTCCGGCTCCTGCGGATCCCCTTTTTACGCGCTCCGGCCGCCGAGCGGCTGGCCCGCACCGAGGTGCTGTCGATGCACCACAGATCCAAGTCGATCAGTCCCTCGGCATTCAGCTTGAGCCAGAGCCGATCCAGGATCCTGTCAAACAACCCCTCGTGGCGCCATCGGGTCAGGCGCTCATAGACAGTGTGCCAAGGCCCATAGCGCTCGGGCAGGTCGCGCCACTGCGCTCCGGTACACAGCTTCCACATCAGCCCGTTGACCACCTGCCGGTGGTCGCGCCAACGCCCGCCACCGTGGCGACCAGCCCTGGGCATGAGATCTGCAATCAGCTCCCATTGAGCATCGCTCAGTTCGTGCCGCCGCATCGCACGTCTCCGCCTTGGTGAGCCCCACCAAGGCAACAGCCATAGCCTCATCCAGATTCACAGGCCGTCAGACAGGATCTAGGATCAGGGTGCCAACGCCGCTTTGTTGCACGAATAGGCGAGTTGGTAGCTGGAGCCGGATCACATAACAGGCCTGTGCCCTTCCTCTCGGATGTCTCCCGTGCCGTTCAAAGCCAATGCCGCTCGCCGGCACCGCATTCCCAAGCAGCGGCACCGGGTGGCAAACTAGGCGGAGTACGACGCCAGCCTGCGTCAGCGGGGCAGTCTGACGGTCTGGTTCTCTGAGGAGGCGATCGCCGCCTGGCGGGCCGAGCCTCGAAGGACACGGGGTGGTCAACCACACTACTCGGCTCTTGCGATCCGGACGGCGTTGACGCTGCGGGCGGTATTTCGGCTGGCGTCGCGCCAAACCGAAGGACTGATCGGCTCGCTCCTCCAACTCCTGGGCCTGAATCTGGCGGTGCCCGATCACTCGACCCTCAGCCGACGCGCCGAGACCCTGGAGGTCCCAAAGTCATCTCCAAGCTCGAGAGGGCCCGTTCACCTGTTGGTGGACAGCACGGTCCTGCGGCTCTGTAGGCCCGGCGAGTGGCTGGTCGAGAAGCACGGGACCCAGATGCGCCGGTCCGGGCGCAAGCTGCACGTCGGGGTGGATGCCGAGACCGGGCAGATCCTCGCATCCGAATTGACCACGAGCGACGTCGATGATGGCTCGCAGGTCGAGCCCTTGCTCGACCAGATCACGGCTCCACTCGTGTCTCTCATCGGTGACGGAGCCTACGATCAGTCCGACGTCTACGATACTGTCACCAGGCGTCGTGCCGATGCTGTAGTCATCGTGCCACCGCGATCAACGGCGGTGCTTAGCGAGGATTGGGAGACCAACCCAACCCAGCGCGATCAGCATCTCCAATGCATCGCTGAGCATGGACGCATAAGCTGGCAGAAGAGATCCGGGTATAATCGTCGGGCGCTGGTGGAGGCGTCTGTAAGCCGCTTCAAACGAGTGATCGGCGACGCGGTGTGCTCGCGAACGGACCGCGTCGCATAACTGAGGTCGCCATCGCGGTTCATGCCTTGAACCGCATGCTCGAGCTTGGGCGCCCGAAGTCCGTCCGCACTGCTTAAACTCAGGCAGGCTGCGACCGAATGCGTGCTCCGGCCGATCCATGCAACACGGCCCTCCTAGGTCGCGAAGAAGCCTTGGCGCTCGTCTGTCCAGCCGTTCAGACCCGCGAGGCTTCGAACCGTCGCCATGCCTCTTCGAACTCGCCGAAGCTCTCCAGTCCCGCCCGCATCGGCGCCAGGATAACGTACTCCGACCCCCGCAGCTTTCCGATGGCCGCCTCAAGATCCGGAACAACCTCAGGCGGGATAACCACGGCGCCGTGACGGTCGGCATGGACGAGGTCACCTGTGGCAATCCTCAATCCGAAAATGGTGACGGGATCCCCCACGCTCACCACATGCACGAAGCCGTGGCTCGGCCCGATGCTGCCCGCAACGACGGGAAAGCCTTCCGGCAAATCCCCGAGATCGCGCACGACCCCGTTGGTGAGCGCGCCCGACAAGCCGAAGGCCTTGTGGATCGTCGTGTTTACCTCGCCCCAATAGGCTCCTATGCAGTCGGGAAAATCGAGATCTTCCACGACCGCGATGGATGGCTTGGACGCCTCATACATGGCCCGGTAATAGGCCATACGTTGCGCGCGCACGGCCTCCGGTGGGGCCATCGAGGGCGCACTAGCCCTCAACTGAGCCGTGACTGCGTAGCCGACCATCGGCGGCTCGGCCGGTGCGCTCGCAATCATCGTCCCGCGGGTAAAGGCGTCAAACCCGCGTTTGCCCTG
Source organism: Microvirga sp. (assembly GCF_014699075.1). GTDB lineage: Bacteria > Pseudomonadota > Alphaproteobacteria > Rhizobiales > Beijerinckiaceae > Microvirga. The sequence goes on from NZ_JACXAB010000075.1 coordinate 2,587, forward strand.
AGCGACCTCAATGGCGTTGCATATGGTCGGGGTGTCGCAGCCCCGCAGGAGTTTGAGGAGGGTCGGGTTCATCATTCCTCTAGCCAGCGGCACAGGGCCGCGATTGTTGGGGTGGGATTCTCTAATGTCGGCAGATGTCCTGCGTCTGGGACGATCACCAACCGCGATTGTGGCATCAGCGCGTGCATGAGCTCGTGCCGGTCGAGGGGGCATAGGCGGTCGTCCTCGCCCGTCAAGACGAGTGCCGGCTGGTGGAAACGGGCCAGCGCGCCTTGGCGGTCGGGCCGGTCTCGAAGGGCCAGGGATTGGCGGATGAAGATTTCTGGTCCGAGGTCGAGCGCCATTTGCATGCACAGCGCGAGGATGGAAGGATCACTGGCGTGCGGCGAGAGGTAGTGCGGCTTCATCTCATCGCGCAGGACACCTGCAAGATCGCCGGACTTCACGCGCTCGATCTGCGCTGCCCGCCGCCGCTTGACCTGGTCAGCCTCGGCGCGCGGGTTGGTATCGAGGAGCGCGAGCCTCTCGATCCGCTCCGGCGCCTGCTGCAGCATTTCCATGGCAACGATGCCGCCCATTGACAGGCCTGCCAAGGCAAAGCGCGGTGGCGCGTCGCGCAGGATAGCCGAGGCCATCGCGGTGGTCGTGGATCCCTCGACCGGAAGGGCGTGATGTACCGGCCGCTCTGCAAACGTGGATGCAACCTCGCCCCACATCCGCGCGTCGCACATCATGCCCGGAATTAGCAACAGCGGGATCATCCGACTCGGCGTGCCCCCTCCTTTAGCGCCGCGAGCTTAGCCCAAGCGATCTCCGGATCGACGGCTCCGAAGCCGGCAAAGGTGCCGAAACCGCAATCCGAGCCGGCGATGACCCGCTCCTTTCCAAGAATGGACGTGAACCGGTCGAGCCGTTGCGCCACCAGCTCCGGGTGTTCGACGAAGTTTGTCGTGCTGTCGATAGCGCCTGGAATGAGTACCTTGTCGTCGGGAATCTCATCCGCCCGATTCCGGAACACGGTCCATTCGTGGCCGTGCCGCGGATTGGCCGTCTCGAAGAGGATGTAGCGCGCCGGCACTCGCATTAGGAGGGGGAAGACCTTCGCCATGTCGATGTCGCAGACATGCGGTCCCTCGTAATTGCCCCAGCAGATGTGCAGGCGGACGCGCTCACGTGGAAGACCGTCGAGCGCCTGCTCCAGCGCTTCGACATGGGTTGCCGCGATCTGCAGGAACTCCTCGTCGGACAGATCGGGAAAGAGCATGTGCCGGCTCAGCGCGAGATCGGGGCAGTCCAACTGCAGGTCGAGCCCGGCTTCGATGATCGTGCGGTATTCCTCCCGCATGGCCTCCGCCAGGGCGCGCAGATAGGCGTTCCGATCCGGGTAGTAGGCGTTCTGGAGGAAAAGCGAGATTACGCCCGGCGAGGCAGCGTTCATGAAGCCCCGCTCGACCCCGTGAGCGGCCATGGCCACCTTCAGGTTTGCGATGTCCTTGGAGAGTTCGCCCTGCCCCTTGGACGCGACCGGCCCCACGCATTGCGGCCGCGCGTAATGGGGGGTGCCGCCGCTCTTCCCCAAACGCTCCAGGAATGAGGGGTACAGTTTCAGGTCGGCGGGTGCGTTGCGCGGGCTGTCGCCCGCGAACCCGGTATAGCGGTCCTTCACATAGGTCGCGTAGCTGATCTTCGAGCACTCGCCGTCGCTGACGATGTCGATGCCCACCTCCCGCTGGCGGCGGACATTCTCCATCACGGCGTCGCTCATGCAGGCATCGAATGCGTCGGCGTCGTAATCCTGCCCGCGCTCGCGCGCGAACAGGAAGTCGACGACCACCTGGGACCGCGGCAGCGATCCGACATGCGTGGCCAACAGCGCCATGACATTTCCCCTTACGAAAGCAGGCGGCCCGTCGCGCCGGCGGCGTCGTCGGTGTTGTAGACGCGGTAGAGGCTGGCCTCCCCCGTCATCGAGGGCGACAGGGAATGTTCCAGCCCCGGTGGGATCGCCGCGGTGTCGCCAGGATTGAGAACGGTTTGTCCGCCATCCCAGGTAAGCCGCCAGTGACCGCGAACCGGCATCAGCACCTCATGCCGGTCGACTCTGTAGGAACCCTCGGGAATGGAGTTGCGCGAGAGCATTTCGACCTCGAAGCCGGGACGGTCCTTGAGCACCCCGTCCGCCCCGATAACCTTGGCGGGCTGGCGGTCGGAGAGCGCGATGAGGTCCCAATAACGGGCGACGTAGTGCGGCACGACATCGGCCGTGGTCGGCTCGGGAAACGCCTTGAGCTCCTCCTCCGTCAGGAGCGGCATGGGTGCCACATTCTCGGGGGGCAACTGGCCCTTCTTTGTGTCATAGAGCTTGCCGTTGCTGCCCAGCACCAGGCCGTGGTCGCGGGCATCCTCGATTACCTGGGGCGCCCAGACCACACCTCCACCGGCGTCGTCCCCCCCCAGGATTGCCATGATCATCCCGTAATCGGTGCCGATGTTCTCGAAGCCGCGGAAGATCCCGGTCGGGATGTTGATGATGTCACCCTCCTCCAGCACCACCTCGCCCGCGTTGCCCCAGCGGCCCCAGAAGAAGCGCCAGCGTCCCTTCAGGACGAAGAACACCTCCGCTGTGCGGTGCACATGAAGGCTGTTCCGGCATTTCGGCGGCTGGCCGGCGGCGCCGATGTTAAAGCCAGGTGTCTCGCGGATATGCACGTGCTGGTCGGGGCTTTCGCTGACCCCGCCGCCGATGATCGTGAAGTTCTCCTTCTGGTTCGAGCCCGGGGTGTGGGCGTCGATGAAGGCGGTCTTGCATGGGCGCAGGTCGCCATAGCGGACGATGCGAGCTTCCATTTCTTCCAATGTCATAGATCACCTGTATGTAGGAGGATTTGCTTCCAAATCGCCACTTCGTCGAAGAGGACGAACTCACGGCGCAGCCCGGCCCCACCTGCACCGAAGGGGCCGTACTCGGCATGGGCCATGCCCATGACGTGGACTCTTGCGCCGCTCGGGCGTCCGAACATGCCCCAGCCCTCATGCGCACCGTCGAGCGACCACCTGATCGCTGCGCGCGGGGGCATCATCCCGCTTCCCATGCCGATCCGGTGGTGAATTCTGAAAACCGCAGACGGGAAGGATGAACGAAGGCCAAGCCAGAAATCAGCGAGTTGGCGGTGGCCGATCAGAGTTTGCGCACCGGGAAACTCGCCGATCGCGGCCCGGTCGTAAGCGGACAGCGCATGGGCGAAATCCGCTTGCATGATCCGCTCCAGCGTCTCGGCATAGCGCACCCCCCAGGGGTCGTCGTTGCCCTGGCCCTCATAGCCCCCCTGCCTGTCCGTCTCGGGCGTGAACGGCCGCATGGCTGCGTCGTGCCCGCCCTCCCGTTCGATTAGGAGTCGCGCGAAGGCCTTAGGGTCGCCGCCTAGCTGGCGCACGAGCCCGCCGTTGTCGCGCACGAGCCACTCATCGAAAATCGTGCCGGCTTTTGCGGCGCAGTCGGCGATGACGCGAACCGTGAACCGCCGGCCGGAGGCCGCCCCGAAATACCCATCCCGGCGGTGGGTACCCGTCGAGATGATGCGGTGCGAGGACAACCAGCCGGTCTCCTCGTCTCCGGACCAGATCACATCCTCGCCCAAGAGCTCACGGTCTGGGAACTCGTGCAGCGTCGCCATTGTCGAGGCGATGACGCCTTCGTTGCCGATGGCTACGCCCATGGGCGTCCGAACCGGAATGTCGTGGCTGTAGCTGCGGTGGAGGGTAGCGATCCCGCGATCCTCCCAGATCTCGCGGGTGATGCCCAGGATGTAATCGGGAAAATCCTGCCACCGGTTCCAGAAATCTGTCATCGTCGCTATCCCTTGGGCAGGCGGGCGGATCCCCGGATTATGAGGGGGCTGTCGATGCGGATCTTGCGCGGCGTCCGGTCCCCAGACAGGTGACCGAGCAGCGCCTCGACCGTGGCGGCGACCATGCGGTTCACAGGCTGGCGGATGGTGGTCAGCGCATAGGAAGGCCAAGCCGCCATAGGTACGTCGTCGTAGCCGATCACCGAGACGTCGCCCGGGATCGATAAGTTGAGCCCGAACCGCAACTCGTCCATGACGGCGAAAGCCATATGATCGTTGCCGACAAAGATCGCATCGGGCCTTGTCCCAGCGCGGCACAAATCCCGAGCGGCAGCAGCGGCGGTCTGTCGGTCATACATCCCGTCGACGAGTGCGTGCGGGCGACGCCCCGCCTCCTCCATCGCAAGGCGAAAGCCCGTGGCGCGATCGCGCCCTGTTGAGGAACCCTGCCAGCCCATGATGTGGGCGATCCGTTCATGCTCGGCCGCTATCAAAAACTCGGCCGCTCGCCGTCCCCCGGCGATGTTGTCGGAGGTCACCTCGCTCAGAGCATCGTCGTCCTGCCCGCGGTTGAACATGACGACGGGGATGCCCAGGGCCAATAGGCGGCTCGTGATGTCGTTCGACAGGCCCACCGAGGCTGTGATGATCCCGTCCACGCGGTAGTCGATGAGCTCCTGGACCACCTCGGACACCTGTTCGGTGTGATTCTCCGCCATGAAGACGAGGATGTGATAGCCTTCCGCCTGCAGGACCCGCGAGAGCCGCTCCAGCGCCATCGGGTAGAACTGGTTTTCGAGATAGGCGACGAGGAGACCGATGATGCGGGTCCGGCCCGTAATCATCGCCCGCGCCAGCGGGTTAGGCCGGTAGCCGAGTTGCTCGGCCGCCGCCTTCACCTTGGAGATCGTGCGCTTGGACGCCGACGCGCCGGGGGTGAAGACTCGGCTGACAGCGGATTGGCTGACCCCGGCGAGCCGGGCCACGTCCAGAGCCGTGACAGGGGTGTTGGTCTCCGTCATTCCGCGGTCCATCCGCCGTCGATAATCAGATGCGTGCCGGTCATCATCGCTGAGGCCTCCGATGCGAGGAACACGACTGGCCCCATCAGGTCCTCTACCTCCCCTACCCGTCCGAGCTTGATCTTCGACAAGATCCAAGCCTTGCGCTCGGGGTTTTGCAGCGTCTGCTCGCCCAGTGGCGTGCGGATGAACGTCGGGCATAGCGTGTTGACGCGAATGCCGTGCGGCGCCCATTCCAGGGCCATCGCCTTGGTCATGCCCTCAAGCGCATGTTTGCTGGCGGCATAGACCGCCCGCTCGGGTCCGCCCACATGCCCCATCTGCGAGGAGATGTTGATGAGGCTTCCTGGCTTGCCTGCCGCGATCAGCCCCCGCGCAACTTCGCGCGTCAGAAAGAAGGCCGCCCGCAGATTGACCTCCATCACCGCGTCGAAATCCTCAGCGCTCGCCTCCAGGGCTGGCGTATGCCGGGCGAGCCCGGCCGAGTTGACGAGGATGTCGAACGGACCTTGCGCCTGGAGCGCCTCGCGCATGGCGGAAAGATCGGTGATGTCGGCCGACAGAATGCTGGCCTTGCTGCCCTCGGCCAGGATCTGATCGCACAACTGCGACAGGGCCGCCGCGCGACGAGCCAGCAAGGTGACCTCGGCTCCAGCCGCGGCGAGGGCGACGGCCGCGCCGCGGCCGATGCCCGACGATGCCCCGGCCACCAGAGCGCGGCGTCCGTCGAGCCGGAACGAAGGGGTGCGCGGCAGGCTCATTCTGCTGCGACCCCGTACGGCACATTCCTGCCGCCATACCGGCGCACCCGGATATTGCATTGCTCGGCATGTCCGACGAATCCCTCCAGCATACACAGGCGCGAGCCATATTCGCCGATCAGCGTCGCGGCCTCGTCAGTGAGCACTCTCTGATAGCTGTGGGTTTTGAGGAACTTGCCCACCCAGAGCCCGCCGGTGTAGCGCCCGGCCTTTTTCGTGGGCAGGGTGTGGTTGGTGCCGATCACCTTGTCGCCGTTGGCCACATTGGTACGCGGCCCGAGGAACAGGGCGCCGTAGCTGTGCATGTTGTCCAAGAACCAGTCGTCTCGGTCGGTCATCACCTGCACATGCTCGTAGGCCATGTCGTTGGCGACCGCGAGCATCTCCTCGTAAGTGTCGCACAGGATGACGTCACCATAATCGCGCCAGCTCACCGAAGCGGTTTCGGCCGTGGGCAGAACGGTGAGTAGGCGCTCGATCTCTGCAACGGTCCCATGTGCCAGACGAGCCGAATTGGTGATCAGGCAGGCAGGCGAATTGTAGCCGTGCTCGGCCTGGCCCAGGAGGTCGGTTGCGCACAGTTCCGCATCCACCGTCTCGTCGGCGATCACCATCGTCTCGGTGGGGCCGGCGAAGAGATCGATGCCGACCCGGCCGTAGAGCTGGCGCTTGGCCTCCGCCACATAGGCATTGCCCGGCCCGACAAGCATGTGGACGGGCTCGATGGTCTCGGTTCCCAGCGCCATTGCGCCGACCGCCTGGATCCCGCCCAGCACGTAGATCTCGTGTGCGCCACCCAGCTGCATCGCCGCGACAATGGCCGGATGGGGAGCCCCTTTGACGGGAGGTGCCGCGGCCACGATCCGCGGCACGCCCGCCACGCTCGCGGTCAGCACCGACATATGCGCGGAGGCCACCATGGGAAACTTGCCTCCAGGCACGTAACAGCCCACCGACTGCACGGGGATGGTGCGGTGCCCGAGGATGACGCCTGGCAGCGTTTCCACCTCGACATCGGTTATGGTCGCGCGCTGCGCTTGTGCGAACCGCCGGATCTGGTCTTGCGCGAAGCGTATATCCTCCATGTCCCGCGGAGACACCTGCTGCATGGCCGCCTCGATCTCCGAAGGCGTGAGCCGGAACGAGGCCGGGGCGTAATTGTCGAACCGCTGAGAGATTTCGAGCACCGCCGCATCGCCCCGTGCCGCGATGTCCTCCAGAATGCTTTCGACGGTCGAGCGCACCTTCGCATCGTCGTCGGCGCGTGCTTGCTCGGGTTTGCCGGACTTGATCCGCTGGATGGCCATGACATGGTCCTTATGAAAGGCTGATGGAGTGGAGGAGCGCCGCTGAGAGGCGGACGTTAGCAATCATTACGCGCTCCATCGCAGGCGCTCGCCGGACTGGGCATCGAACAGGTGACACAGGGAGGCCGGGATCTGTGCCGCAAGGGGCTCGCCGATGCGGCCCTGGAAGTCCTTCGGCGCCTTGATTGCCACAAGGCTCTCCCCTGCCTGCACGGTCGCCATGGAGGCGTCGCCCAGAAGCTCCAGCGAGTAGATTGGTGCCGCGATCTCACCGGCTTGCGCCACGGCCGCGTCCTCTGCCCGGAACCCGAGACGCACCTGCCCGTCGGCGGCGCCGGCGAAGCCTGGGATGCGAACATTCCGGCCCTCGAACACGCCGCCCCGTATCTCCCCGCGCAGGAGGTTCATGGCGGGGTTGCCGATGAAGCCCGCAACGAAGGTGTTCGCCGGGCGGTCATAGATCTCCAGGGGCGTGCCAACCTGTTGGACGACACCCTTGGACATGACGACAACGCGGTCGGCAAGTGTCATCGCCTCGATCTGGTCGTGAGTCACGTAGATCGTCGTCGTCTTTAGTTCATGGTGCAGGTTCTTGATCTGCGCGCGGGTCGACACCCTCAGCTTGGCGTCGAGGTTAGAAAGCGGCTCATCCATCAGGAACACCTTCGGCTTGCGCACGATGGCTCGCGCGAGCGCCACCCGCTGGCGCTGGCCGCCCGAGAGGGCCGCAGGCTTGCGGTCGAGGAATTCCGTCAGCTCGACGGTCGTCGCTGCCCGCATGACCCGCTCGTGATGCTCCGCCTGCGGGATCTTCCTCACTTTGAGCGGGAAGCGGATGTTCTCGTAGACCGACATGGTCGGATAAAGGCCGTAGGACTGGAAGACCATGGCGATGTCGCGGTCCTTAGGCTCGAGCCCGTTGACCCGCGCCCCACCAATCAGGATGTCGCCGTCACTGGCATCCTCGAGCCCCGCGATCATCCGCATGGTCGTGGTCTTTCCGCAGCCTGAGGGGCCGAGCAGGACGAGAAACTCGCCGTCCGCGATGTGCAGGTCCATCGCCTTGACACCGATAAAGCTGCCCCAGCGTTTGGACAGACCCTTCAACTGGATATCGGCCATGGCTCAGCCTTTCACCGCGCCGGCGGTCAGCCCGGAGACGATCTGACGCTGGAAGAACATCACGAGGAGGAACAAGGGCGCGGTAACCGAGATCACGGAGGAAACGGCGAACATGACGTTGCCCTTCGTTTGCGTCGTACCCAGAAAGCTCGCGATCTTGGGGATCATAGTTTGGTTTTCCTTCGACAGGAGCATCGCGGTCACGGCGAAATCGTTGTAGGCGAGAAGAAACGAGAACAGGCCCGTCGTGATCACGCCTGGCCACATGACGGGGATGATTACATGCCGGAACGCCTGGAAGCGCGAGCACCCGTCCATCATGGCGCTTTCGTCGAGATCCTTGGGGATGTTGCGGAAGAACGATGTCAGCATCCACAGGGTGAAGGGCTGGTTGATCGCCACAAGAACGATGATCGCGGTGGGCAGATGCCCCCAGAGGTTCCACTCGAAGAACGGTAGTAGGTAGCCAGACACGAGCGTAATAGGCGGCATGGCTCGGAACACGAGAGAGATGAGCAGGAGCCAGAAGGCGTAGCGGTAGGGCGAGCGCGACAGCGCGTATCCGCCAAGTGTGCCAAAGGTCAGGGAGATGCACACGACGCACACCACGACGATGAGCGAGTTCATGGCGGCGCGCCAGAACTCCTCTTGCACCCAGGCCCCGTAATAGCCGCTGCTGGTGAACGAGCCCCCGGTCTCGGCGATGGTCAAAGGTCCGGTAAGCGCGTTGAGCCAGTCGGCTTTCGAGAAGAAGTCCCCCTCGACCTTAAAGCTTCCCCACAGGGTCCACAGGAACGGGAACGCCGCGACGATGAGCCAGAGGACGAGGAAGCTTGACATCACGACCCGAAGGGTCAGGGGCCGGCGGTCGGCGACACGTGTTGTCATGCTCGCACCCTCCCGAAGGCGTGCCAAGTGCGCACGAGCACTGGCGAGATCAGGACGATGATGCCCGCGATGGTGAGCACGGAGGTTGCCGCTGCAGAGGACAAGAGCCGCGTCTCTCCGCCGAGGTCGGAATAGATAAAGTAGCTCAGCGATTTGGCGTGCGCCCCGGCGCTGAAGCTGACGATGGGTTCGAAGACCCGGAAGTTGTCCATGATTTTGATCAGGGCCATGAAGGTCGTCAACGGCAGAAGGTGGGGCAGGATGACATAACGGATGCGCTCCCACCGGCTCGCCCCGTCGATCATAGCGCTTTCCAGGGTGTCGCCGGGCACGGTCTGCAGTCCGGCATAATAGATGACGAAGGCAAACGGCGCTGACGACCAGACCCCGTAGACAATGAGCATGGTCCACATCAGAGGCGTCGAGGCCTTGATCGACAGACCCGGATCGCCCGCAAGCGCCTGCAAGGCTGCGCCGAGGACGCCGCGGGCATCGATCATCCAGAACAGGATGAGCGCGCCCACCAGCGGCGTCACGATCATTGGCAATAGGGACACGAAGATCACGGGACCCCGGAACAGCCGCGGTAGGGCGTTGACGGCGAGCGCGATGATCAGGCCGAAGGCCAGCGACAGCGGTGTGACGAGCGCCGTGTAGGTCAGCGTGAAGCTCAAGGCGTCATAAAAGGGCAGATTGGTCACTTGCCCGAAGAAGTTTCCATGACCGGAGGCGTTGCGCCAGATCTCGGCGATCTCGGCGAAGGCGAGATGGTTGCGGTCGGTATAGATGCTCGGCCCGACGAAGCGTCCCATGGGTTCGGCGTCGCGCAGGGCCCGCGTTGCCTCCTGGTCGATCTGCGTCGCCTTGGAGCAACCGAAGAGCGTGCAGTTTTCAACCTCGCGGATCACCTGCTCGTGCGGCGCGTAGACCGACTGCGTCAGCACCGACACTATGGGCATGGCGATGAAGAGGAACATCGCCATGCCGGAGGGCAGGAAGAACCACAGGAATGTCTTATGCTTCATGGTTCAGCACACGTTGCACCGTAGGAGACGGACAGGGGCCCAGGCCGTGGGCGACGCTTATTTCAGGAAGCCCTTTTCCTTGGCGGCAGCCGTGTAGGCCGCCTCGATATCCGAGAGCGTGGTCTGGGCGTCGGCCTTGCCGCTGAGATAACGGGCGACGTTCTCCCCGATGGCCGCGTGCAAGAGCCCCATGTAAGGCAGCATGGGATAAGGTTTGGCTCCGCTTTCCATGGTCAGCATGACGCCCTGGTTCACGGGAGCCGGCTTGTAGCCTTCGATCATCCAGACAGCCTGCCCCATCGTCGCGTCGTTCAGGATCGCGGGGCTCGTTCCGGTTTTCATGGCTACGAATGTCGCGGCGGCATCGGCATCAGGGATGTTCCTAGCCACAGTCCAGCCATCCCACCATAGCGTCGTCGCTGGGATCTTGCCGCCGCCAATGGTCATCGGCGCGCCGACCTTGGTGTTCTCGTAGACCTCCGGCGTGGAGCCTTGTTTGTCCATGAGCACCCCGGTGCGCGAGCCCCAGAAGTTCATGAGGGCGACATTGCCCGCCTCCCATTCGGCAGCCGTCGCATTGGAATCATGGGTCAGAAAGTCGGGATTCATGTAGCCCGTGAGCTTCTTCATCAATTCCAGCGCCGCCACGCCCTGGCCGTTCTTGACCGATGCCGTCGGCGTGCCGTCTTTGAACAGCTCGCCACCCAAAGCCATGTAGATGTTGATGAATTCGAGACCCAGATTGTAGCCCGTGGCATAGGCTCCTCCGACTGGGTTCTTCATGATGCCGGCGGCCCGGATCTTCTCGGCCGCTTCAAGCAATTGCTCGTAGGTTTTAGGTGGCTCCATGCCGATCTTCTTCAGCACGTCATCCCGATACACGAGATGTTGTGCATTCGCCATGAAGGCAACGGCCACGACCTTGCCGTTGACTGTGATCAACTGGCGCTTCGGAATGTCCTGGCCGAATTTGGCGACAAGATCATCCAAGGGCCGGACGACGTTGCCGTTCAAAAGAGGCGTGATCGACGATGTCGCGATGATCGCGCTGGTGTATTCCGCAGGATTGCCCTGCATGCCGGGCAGGTTGATCTTTTGATGATCGGCGGTGAGGTTGGCCTTCACCGTTACCTTATCATTGGCGCAGGTGGCGGCAGCCTTGGTGACCGTGTGAATGGCCGGGAATTCGTTACCCACGACGGACACACGGCCCGCAATATCGCCGCAGCTGGCGGACGCAGCCCCTGCGGACAGCGCAAGCAAGGATGACGAGAACAGCGCCGATTGAAACAGGCGCTTCAGACTGATGGTCATGCGGTTACCTCCCAGTAACATGGCCCAAGCGGATCCTCTTGTTTTTGACGTTTATTGAAGGATCGACGAGGCATGGTTGCAATTTTTGCAAACGTATGCAAGAATTTTTTTCTGTTCCCCGGCAGCATTGTGACGGCTGCTGATGGAGGGTATCGATGACCCGGTTTTCTGACGCAGAGGCCTTCCCGACTGGGGCCCAGCGCCGCGCTTTCCTGGCCAATCTGCAGGGTTTGGCGGAGGCCTCGCCCGAAGAGATCGCGGGCGCACTTTCAGGCTTGGCCGTTGAAAATTCGCAGTGGCGTGTCGCGCACCCTATCAATGAACTTGCAGGGAACGAGGCCGCACTAACGGGACTGTGGGCTCCCCTGAAGGCCGCCTTTCCGGACCTCGAGCGCCGCGACGTCATTTTCGTCGCTGGCGCTTATCAGGACCAGCACTACATCGCCGCCGTCGGCCATTATTGCGGCACCATGGCAGGTGATTGGCTTGGGATCCCAGCTAGCAACAAGACGGTCTATCTGCGCTACGGCGAGGTCTGGCAGATCGGGCCGGATGGGCGCGCCGTCCAGGCGAACCTTCTCTGGGACGTCCTGGACGTCATGCGTCAGGCCGGCGTCTGGCCCCTCGCCCCTGCTCTCGGCGTCCCCGAGATGTGGCCAGGCCCCCTCACCGCAGACGGGGTCAGGCTGGCGCCATCGGCGCCCGATGAGGGACGGGCGAGCATTGCTCAGACTCTGGCGATGCACAAATCCCTGGCGGAGCACGACGACCGCAACCGCCTCTCCCGGCAGAGCCTCATCGACATGCCTCAGCGGCAGCATTGGCACCCGAAGATGATGTGGTATGGCCCAGCCGGCATTGGTACGACCCGCGGGCTTGAGGGATTCGTCGATGGGCACCAATTGCCCTTCCGCATCGCATTTCACCGCCCGCAGGGAACCTTCGAGGAGGTCACGGCTGAGCGCCAGCGGCACGGCGCTGGCCATTACATCCGCATCGGAGATGGCCCCTACTCCGTCACCGGCGGCTGGCCCTCAGTCTACGCGGTGCATGCCGGGGACGGGTTCTGCGGCTTACCTGCCAGCGGGAAGCCCGTCTTCATGCGTGTGATGGATTTTTATCTTCATCATGAAGGTCTAATCCGTGAGAACTGGGTTCCACTTGATATGCTTCACCTTCTGAAACAGATGGGTGTGGATCCTCTTGCACGGATGTCTGAGGTCCTCCGGCGCTGATATCGGATCTGCCGCAAACATCTTGATTAAGCATTTCAGGTGGTGATTCCAAGATTCAGCACGTGAGATGAAACGTTCTAGGGCAGCACCTAGGCCGACCCGTCGCCCTTTCATGAATGCGGTCGCACCTCGCTTTCAATCTCACTTTACGGAAAGTGGAGCAGATGGTGACCGAACTCAGAAGCGGAGCTCACATCTTATAGCTTCTCATCTTTGAATTTGTACTGCAGCGTCACGGTCTTGATTGAAGCTCTCTTGCTGAGCCACTGCTCCGTGGCGCCCCCGATTGCAAAGCTCGTCGTCCGCCTTTGTCGATGGACCGCAGTTGAACTTTTCCCGTATCATTGAGACAGCAGTCAGCTGGATCTTTCGAACTTCCGCTTCGGGTCATCCTCTGCCGATCCTGTAGCCATCAGGAACGTCCGCTGTTCGCTGCTATGGCAGACGTTCAGCCTACTTCCGAGTAGTGCCATGAGCCGACCTTCCTTGATGCACGCTGGAATGTTTTGGTCCTTGTAACGAGGCAAACTGATCTCGATAGGTACACTCTAGACCTACCTGTATGGGAGATATGCAATCGTAGCCCGCCAGGATCAGCAAGAACTGGCGGGCTCCTTGTGTTTAGTTGGGGGATGCGGCGCTCGCTTTAGGGTGTTCCAGGAAGAAGCGCATCATCTCGCGGCTGGCATCGGGGCCCCTGGGTTCGGTGTAGGACCCGCTCGGACTTCCGCCGGACCAGGCATGACCCGCCCCGTGAAGAACCCAATGCTCGAGCATCGGGTGTCCGCTATCATCGCACGCGACCGTTCGGGTATAGCTGATCCCGCCCGGAGCCTGTCCGCGGCTGACGGTTGATCGCAGATCCGAGCCCGCCCTCGACTGAGCAATAACCTGGTCGCCATTGACGGGACTGACGGTCGTGTCGCGATCACCATGGAACACGATGGTCGCCACCGGCTGCTTGGCTCTACCGTCCTGAGGCGCCCCACCCTGCCGCATGGCAGCAAACGCCGACGGCATGTCACGCGCGGCCCCGCACGCCAGACCCGAGTGGACGCCCACAGCCGCATAGAGCTCCGGGTAGGCCGAGCCCATGATTGCCGCCGCTGCCCCGCCGGCTGAGAGCCCGGCGACATAGACGCGTCCTGGTTCGACAGAGAAGTCACGCATGATCTGCCGGGTGATGCCGGCGATCAGCGACGGCTCGCCGCGATCCCGCTGCTGGTCGGCGGCGTTGAACCAGTTCCAGCACTTCGAGACATTGGCTGACTGCGCCTGCGCCGGGTAAGCGACCAGGAACGTCTGTTCCTCGGCCAGTTCGTTCATCTGCGTGCCGGCCGCAAAATCGTCCGGCGATTGGGTGCAGCCGTGCAGCATCACCACGAGCGGCACAGGCTGACCCGTGTAGCCGCTGGGGATGTAGAGCTTGTAGGCACGGTTTCCGGCCTCATTGGCAAAGGACTTCTCCTCAAACCGGGCTCCCTCCGGCAGCGGGGCCGGCGCACGTGTCGGAATGGGTCCAACCAGCCCATCCAGGCCGAGTGCGGAGCCGGGTTGTCCTATGCGGTCGAGGAAGCCGCGCAGCGCCTCCGGCATTTGGGGCTGGCCCAAACCTCCGGCAGAACCATCAGAGGCGTCAGGAGCTATATGCGGGAAGTTGAACTTCGGCGACGTCCATGCCCCTCCTCCGGATGATGGTGGCACCATGTCGATGATTCGCGCTGCATTCCCTGCCGGACGGTGGCCTGCATCTCCGCCTGCGTCGCCTGGAGTAGCTGAAGGATGAGCACTCGGCAGGCCTCCTTGGAGCATTGCCATGGCTTCTGCAAGCCGACCTTCACGGGTCAGACGGGTCGCCTCAAGCATGTTGATATTTGGTTTCATGTTCATGGGTTCAATCCTGTGGTTAGGCAAAGCGGGACCTGCCCCTTCCTGTCGGGAAAGGCTGGGCAGGATCTAAAGGCGGTAAGACGGGTGCTACACGGCGGTCAGCGAATGCGGTCCTTCAGCGCCTCTTTCACGGCCAGGCTGGCATGCAAGGCGCCAAGGACGTGAACGGAGGCGATCGTCTGCCGCGCCAGCTCGGGCGTGACATCATTGGCGATGCTGGCCAGACCCAGAACCTGGATGTGCAGCATTTCTCCGGCTGCTTGCACGGCCTCGAGGTCCTGGCGGTCGTAGTGGCGCAGGCCGAGGTCAAGCTGGTGGCGGTCGACCGATTTCTTCACCGCGTCGTTATGACGATCAAGCTGGTTTCGAATGGCTGTGCGGATGAAATCGGTCCGGTTGGAGTAGAATCCCTCTTGGACCAAGAGATCGATATGGCCCAAGTCGACATAGCCCAGGTTGATCGTGATCTTCTCGCTATCGGAAGCCTTAGGTCGAAGTTCGTGCACGTTGGTCGCCATAGCTGCCCTCCGTTTACCATCCATATGGATGGTATCTGGATGGCGGACATCGCGAGTTCAAGCCCCAGTATCGTCTTTCCCTGAATTCAGCCTGCCACTTCGCGTCTATATCACTGGATTGGCATCCGGATTGGGAGCACGGGCCTCAAAGGAGCCAGGAGACCAGTCTCGGGGTTTAATGTGGAGAGGCATGGAAACGCCCCGTTCACACGGCACGAACCTGCCGACCCGATATCCTCCTGGACCTCAATGGTGCCCCATGAACGAACATGGCGAAGATTGGCGCTCCCAGCTCGAAGAGGAGTCCGCTCCCGGCGTTCTGCCGGACGATCTCAACCGCGCCCGCGAGCCCGACCGGGGACGGGAGGCGAATACCCCCGGGCAGATCCCGGCCCGCGGCTGGAAGGACATTCTCTGGCGTGTGCTCTGGGGGATCTCGGAAGATCGGATCCTGTCCACCTCGGGCGGGGTTGCGTTCTTTGCCCTGCTGGCGGTCTTCCCTGCGATTGCCACCATCGTATCTCTGTACGGGCTCTTTGCCGACACCAGCACGATCAGGAGCCACCTGTCCCTGCTGGCAGGCATTCTGCCCGGCGGAGTGCTGGAACTCATCGGGGAGCAGATCTCCCTGATCGTCACCAAGCGCAACGATACACTCGGAGTCGCCTTTATGATCGGCTTTCTGGTGGCGCTCTGGAGCGCGAACTCGGGGGTGGCAGCCCTCTTCGATGCGCTCAACGTCGTTTATGGTGAGAAGGAGAAGCGCAGCCTGCTGCGTTTTTATGCCACGACGTTCCTAATCACCCTCGGGATGATCGGCTTCATCATCCTGGCCATCAGTGCGGTGGTGGTCGCGCCCGTCGTGCTCACCTTTGTGGGCTTTGTGACCCCAGCAGAACAGCTCCTCGCCATCCTGCGCTGGCCGATCCTTCTCGTGATTGTGGGCATGTGGCTTGCTGTCATTTACCGCTACGGTCCAAGCCGTCGTGACCCGAAGTGGCGCTGGGTAACCTGGGGCAGTGTCACGGCTGCGGTGCTTTGGCTTGCGGCTTCGATGCTGTTTTCTTGGTATGTTGCCAATTTCGACAGCTACAACAAAACCTATGGCTCGCTGGGTGCTGGCGTTGGCTTTATGGTGTGGATTTGGTTGTCGGTGGTAATTGTGCTGCTTGGTGCTGATCTCAATGCCGAAATGGAGCACCAGACAGCCCGGGACAGCACGCAAGGGACGCCAAAGCCGCTAGGTACCCGCGGCGCCAACATGGCGGATCATGTTGGTGCATCGCACGCTTGACATGGCTCGTTGCTGTAGCCAGAGACCCCCCAGGCCGTTGCCGCGCCCCTGTTCAAGACGCCTGATAATGCCAGAGCTTGGGCCGAACAAACCTTAACACGCAAATTCCGCGTAGTTCGTAGAACGGGAGTTACGTTACCGTGGCAGACGCAAACTATGTTCGAACAGCTAGAGTCAGCTCTGGGTCATGCACGGTCTCTAAGCCTGCCTGCATGAAGGTCCGCTAATCTCAGAGTTGCGGAAGTTTGGCTAAGGTCAGCCTCGTGCCATGTGTGGACGGCTCCCCGTTGGCAAGGGATTTGTTTGACGCTTCTGCCAGGCTGGTCGGTGCGGCCATGTGTTCGACCTGTTGGTGCGGTGCTCATGACCGCTGGCCACAATGCCCTCCGCGAAGGGGTCCCGACCAAAAGCTCGCATTCCAAGATGCTCTGGCACGAATGGGATGTCCCGCTTCCCGGTTCGACCGGCTTTGCATTAACGTCCTTGCGCCCTTCCCAACCTCCTGATCGCCGGAGCCTTCCGACGATGATTATGCCGCCTGCACAACAGGCTCACGATAGCGCTCGCCCTTGGCCACGATCGCCCACACCATGCGAGCCATCTTGTTGGCCAGGGCCACCGCCGCCACCTTGGTGGCCCGCCGCGCCAGCATCGACCTGTTGGTGCGGTGCTCATGACCGCTGGCCACAATGCCCTCCGCGAAGGGGTCCCGACCAAAAGCTCGCATT
>NZ_JACXAB010000076.1 GCF_014699075.1 Microvirga sp.
CAGCCTGAGCCGGTTTTCGGCCCTGTTCCGGCAGACCACCGGCCACTCGCCCCGGGAGTACCGGCGGAAGATGATCTAGAATTTGGCTTTGCTTTGCGCTTGAGGCGGGGATGTAAGGCGGCCTGAACTTCACGGCCTCCGCTGGACGTTCTCGCAGGAGTATGATTACACGCTGCAGTAGAATCTCTCCGAGCAGCCGCAGGCTCAAGGGAAACCTGAGATATCATCAGTTTGCATGAGTGATGATCCCTCCTAGAAGGCGTAGCTTTTGTAAATGACAAATTTGATCATGCCAGCCTACCTAAATAGCTTCTCGTCATGCCTCGGGTAACGTGATGACGCAGTCGACATCTATTATTCCCGCAAGCTCCAACCAGCTCCCGCAATATCGAGACAGTCGTTATCTAGGCAACAGTAAGCATCAGGCTCATGATAGTCACCCAAGATCAGCCGAAGCTTCTCACCCCTAGCTAGTGCGGAGATCCAGGATGGGTCGAAAATGCGAATCATTGGTTCAGCGTGGCTGCAGTTGCCATAATTCGAAGCAACTTTTGAGCACCAAGGTCCGCACCTCGACATGAGAATACGGAACGTCAGGAGTTGTGGGTATCATCGATGGCCAGCGAAGCCGTTTCCATCCGATGAACCGACGTTGCATCCACAAGTCTGCAAGCGCCTTTGTTGCGGCGGCGAGACGGCGGTAGAGCCCCCAAAAAGACGGCCCGCAGAACCGAAATTTCTCCCACGGTGGTTCATCGTCGGGAAGGAGCCATTGCCGCACCCCGGCATCGTCGAGTCGCCGGCGGTCCCTTTTCAAACAACTGAGGTGGAACCACCCAGGTCAATCAGTCCAGACGTCGCAACTGTTCGGGTTTTGCCGGAGTTCTCATAATCACCAGACGGACAAGAACCATGAAACAGCTCAGCTTTGTTGGTGTCATCGCTTCCGGCTTTCTCATCACTGGGCCGGCTCTGGCGTCGCCCTGTGGTGATGCTATCCGTGTACTGGAGCCACGGGTTGATGAGGCCGTGTCGAGAAGCGCGGCCTTGTCCTCCGGCGGGCAGGCCGTTGCGGCTTCTCGTGAGTCCCAGGCTATGCAGGCCAACAAGCAGCCGACCTCGCCCGGATCATCGGTGCAGAAGCTCCCGGAACATGACGTTGGAGCGACCGCTGCGGCGACGCCACTTGCCGGGGGAGACAATGCCATGAGAGCACGGGCGGCTCTCAGTCGGGCGCAGGCGCTCGATCGCGACGGTAATGCCGCGGGATGCTCCACGGCCATTGAGGACGCCCGTCGCGAACTCGGGCCAGCGCAGTAGGCTCGCCGAGCATCCCGCCCGCCCTATCTTGCTTCTCCTAGGCCCTGCCGCGGGGTTAGCCAGAGAGCACCATCAGCGCTGCTGGAAGCGGCTTGTACACCAGGTTGCTCGATTGATCGCAGCCTGAAGCCGCCAGGGCGTCATCGTATCAATGCGTTTTTCTATCACGACAGAGGAGAAGACCATGGCGACACTGGTCGTAAACGGCGCCGAGAGATCATTCGACGGTGACGAAGACATGCCGCTCCTGTGGTACCTGCGGGATGTAGCGGGCCTGACCGGCACGAAGTTCGGTTGCGGCGTCGCCCAATGCGGGGCTTGTACCGTGCATCTTGACGGCACTGCGGTTCGTGCATGCGTGACCCCGATGACAGTCGCGTTAGGAGCCACGGTGACAACAATCGAGGGTCTGTCACCCGACGGCAATCATCCCGTCCAAGTCGCCTGGAGAGACCTCAACGTATCGCAGTGCGGCTACTGTCAGCCCGGCCAGATCATGCAGGCCGCGTCGCTCCTCAAGGAAAACCCGAACCCGACCGACGAGGACATCGACAGCACCATGAGCGGCAACATTTGTCGGTGCGGGACATACCCACGCATTCGTGCCGCCATCAAGCAGGCCAGCACGGGAGCTCAGAGATGACAGACTACAAAGAACGCGCTCATGTGGTTGCGAACGTCAGCCGGCGTGGGTTCCTGGCTGGGGCTGCTGCCGGGTCGTTGGTGCTTGCCATCGGCGTACCGATCGAAGCCAATGCACAGGAGAACAAGTTCGGTGCCGACGGCATGCCGAACGGGTGGCGTGACGATCCGAAGATCTTCGTCTCGATCAGCCCGGATGGCCTTGTCACCGTCACCTGCCATCGTCAGGAGATGGGCCAAGGGGTTCGCACCTCGATTGCAATGGTGGTGGCGGACGAGCTAGACGCCGATTGGTCCAGAGTCCGTGTGGCCCAAGCGCAGGGCAACGAGGCCCGGTATGGCAACCAGGATACGGACGGCTCACGCTCGCTGCGCCATTTCTTCCAGCCAATGCGCCGAGTTGGTGCTTCTGCCCGTACAATGCTGGAGCAAGCCGCCGCCGCTCAGTGGGGTGTGCCGGTCCAGGAGGTCCGCGCACGGGAGCACGCCGTGCTGCATGAACGTACCGGCCGTAGGCTCGACTACGGTACGCTCGCGACCGCTGCCGCATCCCAGCCAGTGCCGGCACGTGAGGCGCTGAAGCTGAAGGACCCTTCTGCCTTCAGGTACATTGGCAAAGATCGGGTAGGCCTAATCGATAATCAGGATATCACGACCGGCAAGGCCGTGTACGGAATCGACGCTCGTGCCGACGGAATGCTGTACGCGGTGGTCGCACGCCCGCCTGTTTTCGGTGGGCGCGTCAAGAGCGTCGACGATGCCGATACTTTGAAGGTCTCTGGTGTGGTCAGAGTAGTGCAGATCTCGCCACCCGACATCCCGTCCGAATTCCAGCCATTGGGTGGTGTCGCGGTTGTGGCACGCAATAGTTGGGCTGCCATGCAGGGGCGCGAAAAACTCAAAATCGTGTGGGACGACGGTCCGCATGCGAGCTATAGCTCAGACACTTACCGTGCCGAACTGGAGGCTGCGGCACGCAAGCCAGCCAAGGTGGTCCGCAGGCAAGGCGACGTCGACGCTGCGATGGCAGGGGCGGCGAAGCGGGTTGAGGCCGAGTACTATATTCCCCACTTGGCCCAGTCGCCGATGGAGCCACCAGCCGCGCTTGTCCAGATCAAGGACGGCAAGTGCGAGGCGTGGGCCTGCGTTCAAGCTCCGCAAGCCACCCGCACCCGTCTAGCGGAGCGTCTCGGCCTTCCCGAAGAGAACGTCACCGTCAATGTCACATTGCTAGGGGGCGGCTTCGGCCGCAAGTCCAAGCCGGATTTCGTTCTTGAAGCCGGCCTGATCAGCCAGGCCATGGGCGGAACTCCCGTGAAGGTGACATGGACGCGGGAAGACGATCTGCACCACGGCTACTACCATACCGTCTCTGTCGAGAGGCTCGAGGCCGGCCTCGACGAGCGTGGCATGCCTGTGGCTTGGTTGCAGCGTAGTGCAGCGCCAACGATCGGCTCCATCTTCGCTCCCGATCCCAAGCACGAACTGCCATTCGAACTCGGCATGGGCCTGGTGAATGCGCCCTTTGATGTGCCGAACGTTCGCATGGAGAACCCGGAAGCGGCAGCACATACCCGGATCGGCTGGTTCCGGTCGGTCTCGAACGTGCCGCATGCGTTCGCGATCCAATCGTTTGTTGCCGAGCTGGCGCATGCTGCCGGACGTGACCCGAAGGACTACCTTCTCGACCTGATTGGTCCCGCGCGCATCATCGACCCGACCGAGATCGGGGATGCTTGGAACCATGGCGAGGACCCGAAGCTCTATCCGATCGATACGGGTCGCCTGCGGCAGGTCATCGAGACGGCCGCAGCCGGCATCGGCTGGGGGCGCGACTTGCCGCAGGGCAATGGGCTTGGCATCGCAGGCCATTACAGCTTTGTGAGCTACGTGGCCGTCGCCGCCGAGGTGCGGGTGGATGGGAACAGGCTCGTCATCCCGCGGGTCGATATCGCCATCGACTGTGGACCCCGAATCAATCCCGACCGCATTCGCTCCCAGATGGAAGGTGCAGTCATCATGGGGGTAGGGCTTGCGACGACCTCCGAGATCTCATTCAAGAGCGGTCGTGTCGAGCAGAACAACTTCGACAGCTATGAGGTAACCCGGATCGATACAGCGCCGCGCGAGATCCATGTGCACCTCGTCGCAGCGCACGATTACGGGCACCCGCTTGGGGGCGTGGGCGAGCCGGGTGTGCCACCTGTGGCACCAGCCCTCGCCAATGCGGTGTTCGCTGCGACGGGCAAGCGGATCCGGCAGCTTCCCATTCGGGATCAGTTCCTGGCCTGAACTATGCCTCCGGGTGACTCGGATAGCACCGCTGCACTCGGAGGGTACTGTCATATCTAGACGCTCCCTGCCGGCAAGGGTTTTGTTGAACATGAGTGCAAGTGGTCGGGTGCAGTCATATCTACGGCCTGTAAGTGCGGCTCTTGTGGTCGCTGGCCCTGATGTAAGTCCGCAGATCAGATCCCTCACAAGTTGACGAGCTCGAAGCTCTGACAGTACCGCAGGTTTGTCTGATCCCGGCTCGAGCGGTTCGCATCACGTCATCGTCACCCTTCCCAGCCCGAGAATTTCAATCCGTAGCAACCCATCAAGCCGCAGCCACCACGGCAGATCGGTAGACCTCGCCTCTGACCAGGAGTGCCCAGGCGGTCCGCGCCGTCTTGTTGGCCAACGCGACCGAGACCAGCCGAACGGGTTTCTTGGACAGCAGACTGTTGATCCAAGCTGTGTCCGCTGCTGTCTTCGTTCGGGCGTAGCGAATAACGGCCGTGGCCCCGACCACCAGCAGCGTTCGCAAGTAGCCATCGCCCATCTTCGAGATCCGCCCCAACCGCTCCTTGCCGCCTGATGAATTCGGCCGCGGGGTCAGTCCCAGCCAGGCGGCAAACTCCCGCCCGGAGCGGAAGTGGGATGGGTCCGGCACGGTCGCTGCAAGGGCTGTGGCGGTGATGAAGCCCACACCTGGGATCGTCTCGAGCCTGCGGCTCTCTTGCCTCTGGTGGTGCCAAGCCAGGAGTTCGGCCTCAAGCGCTCGGATCCGTGGCTGCAGATCGAGCAATTGGTCGACAAGTGGCGCCAGAGCCCGCCGGGCCAGCGGCGGCAGCCCGGCATCGGCGCTTTCGTCGGTCATGAGCTTGATCAGCTCTCGGATGCGGCTGATCCCATGGGCGACGATGATGCCGAACTCGGCCAAGTGCCCGCGTAGGGCGTTGATCAGCATGGTGCGCTAACGGATCAGAAGCGCCCGCACCCGGTGGAGCATCAAGACGCTCTGCTGCTCGGCTGATTTGACCGGCACGAAGCGCATGCTCGGGCGTGTGACCGCCTCGCAGATCGCCTCGGCATCGGCTGCATCGGTCTTCCCGCGTGACATAGGCTTTGACGTAAGCCGGCAGCATCAACTTGACCGTATGGCCCAGCTTGGTCAACTCACGTGCCCAATAGTGAGAGGTCGCCCACGCTTCCATGCCGATCAGGCACGGCGGCACGGATGCGAAGAACGACAGCACGTCCAGGCGGCGCAGCCGTTTCCGAACTACGACCTTCCCGGTCTCATCAACCGCGTGCACTTGGAAGATGTGTTTGGCCAGATCCAGGCCGACTGTGGTAATCTCCATGGCGGACGCTCCCTCTCCTTGTGGCCCTCTTCATGACGACCACCCTTTGGCACTTTGATGCCGGTGAGCAGGGAGCGTCCACTCCATCAAGTTGGCCAGAGATCGGGTCTGTGGCAGGGTCTCGGGCATGAGCACAGAGTCAAACCCTACCGTGGCTTTCGCTTTCCGGCTGAAATTATCAACTAGGGCTTGTGGGGATTCAAATGAGCTTGGGATTATGATTTAAGCTCTTGATGAACCGCTATGTATTGACGGATGCCCAATGGGCGAAGATGGAGCCGCATTGTCTGGGTAAGCCAACCGACCCCGGACGCAGCGGCAGCGACAACCGCCGCTTCATCGAGGCCGTGCTGTGGATCGTGCGAACCGGCTCACCCTGGCGCGATCTGCCCGCACATTTCGGGAACTGGAGCACGGCGTTTCGCCGCTTCAGCGACTGGCGCAAGGCCGATGTTTTCGTGACGCTCTTCCAAGCCTGCTCGGACGAGCCCGACCTGGAATACGCCATGGTCGACGCCACCATCGTCAAGGTCCATCGCCACGGACAAGGCGCAAAAGGGTGACTGCGAGCCAGGCCATAGGCCGCTCCAAGGGTGGCATGACCACCAAGATCCTCGCGTTGACCGATGCGCTTGGCAATCTCGTGCGCTTCGAGCTCCTGCCAGGCCATCGCTTCGACACGGTCGGCGTCGAGCCGCTGATCGACGGTGTCGATTTTGGCGGTCTCATCGCCGACAAGGCCTTCGACAGCGATACCATCATTGCCGATCTCAATGCACGTGGTGCCAAGATCGTCATCTCTCAGCACCCAAGACGCACAAAACCCCTACCGCTCGACCGCGACCTCTGGCGGCATCTCATCGAAAACTTCTTTTGTCGGCTCAAGGAGTTCAAGCGCATTGCCATGAGAGCCGACAAAATCGACCAAAGCTTCTCCGCAATGATCTATCTCGCAGCCGCCGTTATCAATTCACAATGAATCCCCACAAAGCTTAGGCCGTGTTGGTGTATCCGCGCTGGTGTATCATTGCTACAGTCTGAGCCTGCGGGAAGTCGAACTGATCCTGGCGACGCGGCGCATCGTGGTTAGCTATGGACCATCCGCGAGTGGAGCCTGCGCTTTGGGCGAGCATGCGCCAATAGCCTCAAGCGGCGCCGGCCATAACTCGGCGACGAGTGGTTCTTAGATGAGGTGTTCGTCCGCATCTGGGCTGAGGATCCAACTCTTAAGAGGTGACAAGCGCTCCACCGGCTGCCTCGGCATCGGCTGCATCGTGGGTGACGAGCAGCGTCGGAAGCGAGCGGGCGCGCACGTGCTCGAAGAGGAAGGTCCGGATCTCCGCACGAAGGGCCGCATCAAGCTTGGAGAATGGTTCATCGAGGAGGAGGGCACGCGGCTCGGCCAGAAGCGTCCGCAGGAGCGCCACCCGGGCCCTCTGACCACCCGACAGCGTATCCGGATCGCGATCCGCGTAGCCCGCAAGCCCAGCCTGAGCAAGTGCGTCCTCGATGATCTGCCGGCGCTCGAAACGCGAACGGGCCGCGCTGCGCGGGAGGCCGAAGAGCAGATTGCTGCCAACCGAGAGGTGGGGGAACAGCAGGGCATCCTGGAACAGCAGACCAAGACGGCGTCGCTCGGCAGGCAAGCCGTCAATCCGGTCCTCGCCGATGCAAACAGCGCCCGAGGCTGCGAAGGCACTCCGGTCGAGAAAGCCCGCACAGAAGGCGAGCAAGGTCGACTTGCCCGAGCCGCTCGGGCCCATGAGCGTTGTCACAGTCCCGGGCGAGATAGAGAGCTCTAGATTCTCAACGAGAGCTGCCCCGGTGCCTCGAAGCCGAATCGTCACTTCGTTCAGATTGAGTGCGGCGGGTTGCTTCATGGACGCAAGGCCCGACGATGGCGGTAGAGGAAGGCCGGGGCACCGAGCGCGGCCACGTAAGCGAGAAGGGGTAGCGCGGCCTGGAGCGCCGCATAGACGCCGATGATGCGCCTGTCCGCACCGCTTGCAAGTGTCACCGCATCGGTCGTGAGTGTTGAGATGCGTCCCGCTCCGGGGAACAAAGTTGCAAGATACTGCCCCACGCTCACCGCGAAGCCCACGGCGGCGGCAATCAGGAGCGGCCGCAGGAGCAGCGGCAGCTTGATCGTGACAAAGACCCGGATCGGGTCTGCACCGAGCGCCGCAGCGGTCGCCGGCAGGCGCGGGTCGAGGGCCCGAAAGGGATCGGCGAGCGACAGGAATACGTAAGGCAGTACGAACACCAAATGGCTCCAGATGACAGCGAACAGGGTGCCATCGAGGCCGACCCGCACTAGGGTAACTTGGACTCCAAACAGGAAGGCAATCTGCGGTGCCAGGAGCGGGAGAAACAGGAGCCAGAGCGCAGCCCCGCCCGGGCGGCGTCCGCGGCGGACCTCGTTCTCAAGGCAGGCGAGGACCAGAAGGATTGCAAGCACCGTTGCGGCAGCGCCAATGATTATTGTATTCGCCAGCGCAGGCGCGACGATGCCGGCCTGTGCCTGCCACGTCGCAAGGCCGAGCGCCGAGGGCCAGGCGTCGGGAAAACGCCAGACGAGGGCGAGGGACCAGACCACCATACCGAGGATCGCGGCGAGCCCGAGCCCACCGGCCAGGAGTGCCGCAATCCCGGCAAGGCGGATGAGGAGCGCGCTGGCAAAGCCACGCGAGCCCCCCTCAGCCCAGGACCGACCGAGGGCAGCAATCGGGATCTCAGCAACCCTCCAGAGCCCAATCGCCGCAATCACGACAATGAGCTGTAGCACGGCTGCCGCGGCGGCAGGCGGATAGCGCGACAGGTCGTAATCGGAGAACCAGCGTGTCGCGAGCACGCCCAGGGGCGGCGGCTGACTTGGCCCGAGGATGATCGCGACGTCCACCACCGAAAGAGAGAACGCGAGCACGGCGTATAGCGGCAGGCGGATCTGGGGATAGATCTGCGGCAGCACCGCCTTCACCCAGGCTGACAGCCCGCGATGGCCGAGCGCGCGTGAGACGGCGAGCGTGGCCGCAACCGGAACCTGCGCCGAGGCGCCGATGATCATGAGCACGAGATAAGGGACCTCCTTCAGGAGCAGGCCGCCCACCAGGGATAGCCCAGCGGTGTCTCCGATCGTGACGAGTCCCACCGGCGGACGCGTCCAGCCAGTTAGCTCAGGGGAAATTGCACGCACGATCCAGCCGCTCGGCAGAACCAGAAAGGCAAAGCCCAGCGCGATGGCCGAATGCGGTGTAGCGAGGAGGGGGGCGACGAGGCGTGAGAGCCTCGAGAATGTTCGCGACCCAGCCGCGATCGCGCAGAAACCTGCGGCCAGAACCAGGGAGAGACAGGTTGCGGTCAGACCCGCCGTGACGGTCACGCGCAGGGTGTCGATAAAGCCAGATGTAACAAAGAGTGTCCGCCAGGGATCGAGCGTTGGCCCTACTGCGCCGATGCTCGGCATATGCCCGAAGGCGGGAAGCACGGTCCAGGCGAAGCCCAGTCCGATCGGCCCGAGCAGCAGCGCAAGAGTAAGAGCGGGCGCGAGGCGGAGCCACATGGGTTCAGCGATTCATCAGACGTTCCCACTCCTCGGTGATGCGTGTCATCCAGGACGGGTGGGGCTCAGGAAGGGAGTTGCCGAGTTCCGCGTTGGTGGGCAGGCCCTTGGCCTCGGGTGGGTGGTCGAACAGCCGTCGCTCGTCAGGGGAGAGCTTGTCCAGGTCGAGCACCGTAAAGCTGCCCATCTGCTTCGGATCCTGCGCCCGCGCTTGGGTTGCGGGTTCAAGGAGGAAGTTCGCCACAACCATCGCGCCCTCTCTGTCGGCCGCGTTGTAGGGGATCGCGACGAAGCTCGTATTGCCGATGGTGCCTTTTTCCAAGGTCATGACCCGCGCGGTGTCCGGCAACAGGCCGCTGTTGATCGAGACCGCGGCCTCGGCCGGGTCGAACGAAACGGCAAAATCGATCTCGCCGTCGGCGAGGAGCTGGCGCTGGGCGGGTCCCGTCTCCGGGAAGCTCCGCCCCTCCCGCCACAGATACGGCCGCAACACGTTGTACCAAGTCCAGAGCTGCGCGGTGGCTAGCCCGAAGGCCCCATCCGTCGCGGGCTTCTGTAGCATGGACGGGTCGGGGGCGAGCTCGTAGAGCGCCTGCTTCAGAAAGGTGGCGCCCAGGAAGTTGCGGCCGTTCGGGTGAGTGAGGCGACCGGGATTGGCCTTCGCCCACTCCAGCATCGCGGGAATGGAGCGGGGCAGGGTCTTGGGATCCGTACGGGCACTGTCGTAGACATAGACGATCTGCGCCACACGCCAGGGCACAGCATAGCCCTCCACCGGCACGGTAAAGTCAACGATGCTGGATGGGCGCCTCTCAGTGTCCACGAACCGGAAGTTGGGCAGCGCCTGCGTCACCGGGCCGTACAGCAGGCCCTGGCTCTTCATTGCGAGAAAGTTCGGACCGTTGATCCAGATGAGATCGACACCGCCACCCTCATTGCGGCCTGCCGCCCGCTCGGCCACGACGCGGGTGACGGCCTCCGCCGTGTCGGTGAGCTTCACATGGTTGACTTTGACACCGTAGCGGCGTTCCACCTCTGCGCCAACCCAGGTGATGAAGGCATTGGTCTGAGGGTCGCCGGCCCAAGCATTCCAGTCCACGGTCTGACCGCGCGCCTTGGCGGCGATGTCCTCAAAGGAGCGGGTCTCGGCCGCATGCGAGGGCGAGGCGAGCAGGGCCAGGGTTGTGACGGCGAGTGCGAGCAGGCGCATGGGAGCTCTCCGTTTGATCAGTCGACGACGGCACGGCGGGCGATGCGGCGCTTGTCGCATCATCCGAAGCGGGACAGGAAGCGCACCAGCCGCTTCGTGCGTTTGCTGAACAGCTTCGGCGTGTAGAAGCTGCCTGCAGCGCGCTTGCTGATCTCACCGAGGGTCGGATAGGGAGCGATCATGTTGGCGAGCGCCTTGATGTTCAAGCCCTGGCTGATCGCAAGGACCCAAACGTGGATCAGCTCGCCGGCATGAGCGCCAACAATCGTCGCACCAAGGATTCGTCCCGACTTCGTTGTCACGGCCTTGACGAAGCCCTGAGTCTCGCGCTCCGCCTGTGCCCGATCGTTCTCGTGATACGGCCAGCGCAAGACAACGATGTCGTCGCCATGTGCCGCGCGGGCCTGTTCTTCCGTTAGGCCGGCCTGAGCGAGTTCTGGCTCGGTGTAGGTCACCCACGGCAACGCCCGGTAATCCACCTTGGCGGGCAGGCGGAACAGCGCGTTACGGATCACGATTCCGGCGTGATAGCTCGCAACGTGGGTGAATTGCGGTCCGCCAGCCACATCGCCGATCGCGAAGACGTGCCGATTGGTGGTGCGCAGGCGCGCATCGACCTGAATGCCGCTTGGGCCGTACGCGATGCCGGCTTGCTCGAGATCCAGGCCGGCGACGTTCGGCCGCCGTCCGGCGGCGACTAGAAGGTGCGAGCCGACAATCCGCTCCTTGCCGCGTTCCGTCTCGATCACGGCGGCGATGCCGTCCTCCTCCGGCTCGATGTGGGTGATCCTGACCCCCTCGCGGATCGAGATGCCCTCACCGGCGAGATGCTGCCGCAGCAAATCCGCGGCTTCAGGGTCGTCCTTGGGTAGGATGCGGGCAGCTTCCAGAACAGTCACCTCGGAGCCGAGGCCTCGGTGAGCGTGAGCCATCTCCAGACCGATCGGCCCACCGCCGATAATGATGAGATGCCGCGGCAGCTCCACGTTCTCGAACACCGTCTCGTTGGTGAGGTAGGGCACGCTGTCGAGACCGGGGATTGGCGGCGCCGCCGCGCGCGACCCCGTGGCGACGACGATGCGCCGTGCGCGGATCCGCGTTCCGTCGACCACGACCTCGCGCGGTCCGATGAAACGGGCGGTGCCCTTGATGACCTTGACGCCGAGCCCCTCGAAACGCTCGACCGAGTCGTTCGGGGCAATCGCGCCGATCACGTCATGGACGTGCCGGTTGACCGCCGAGACATCGACGCCTGGCGGCGCATAGGTCACACCGAAGGCTCCCTCCTTTCGCCAGCGGCGGGCCGCCTTGGAGGCCGCGAGCAGCGCCTTTGAGGGAACGCAGCCCGTGTTGAGGCAATCCCCTCCCATCCTGTCGCGCTCGATCAGAACGGTCGAGGCGCCGAGCTGGGACGCGCCGGCAGCAACCGACAATCCGGCCGAGCCGGCACCGATCACGCAGATGTCGACATCGATTGGCTTGTCACTCATGAGAGTTTTTCCGCATTAGTAGAGGGCGAACGCCGGAAGCGCTTCACGACGACCGGAATCAGCGACAGAACGACGAGGCCGACGATGGGCAGGAGGACGCGCGGCTGGAGGATCGCCGAGCCGTCCGGCGTCCCGCCGCTCTCCAGGATGGCGCCAAGGCCCGTTCCGACGCTGGCAAAGACGAACGCCCCTGGAATGATGCCGAAGAAGGTGCCGATGACGAAGGTGGACGTGCGGACGCCGAGGAATGCTGGCGCCAGGTTGACGAGCCAGAACGGAAACAGCGGCACCAGCCGGAGCACGAGCATGTAGCTGAGCTCGTTCTCGCGAAAGCCCGCCTCCAGCTTCTGCAGGAAGGGGCCAGCGCGGGCGCGCAGGAGATCGCCGAGGATGGTCTTGGCGGCCAGGAAGACGATTGTGGCGCCAAGCGTCGCCCCGACGACGTTGCTCAGCCCGCCCCATGCCGTTCCAAAGAGAAAGCCTCCGAGAGTCGACAGCAGGAGGCCCGTCGGCAGCGAGAGTGCGGTGCAGACGGCGTAGACCAGGACGAACACTGCCGGGGCGGCGAAGCCGAGAGCGTCGACGCGTCCGACCAGCCATTCCCGGTTGCGGGCCAGCGACGCGAAGCTGAGATAATCGAGCAAGCCGGTGAGCTTCAGGACGGCGACCACCGCAGCGACCGCAACGGCGACGGCCAATAACCGGAGCTTCAGAGACTTTGCGGATGGGTTGGCGACCTGCGCCTGATCGGCGTTACCTCTCCCGGACGGCTGATATGCCAAGGTGCGTTTCATGATCATGATTGGTCTCGTGTTGTGCGAGGCGATGTCCTGCCGTCGCTGCCGTGTTTGGTGTGATCCGCTTGATCAGCCGCGCAGAGCCTCTGGAGATGATGGGGACCACCTTTGGGTGAGAGCCAAGCCCCACCAGAAGAGCACTACCGCTCCGAGGCCCAAGGCTGCATTCAAGGCGATGTCGATCGGAACCGCGGCGGGATGGAAGCCCCCGCCGATGCCGTGGCCTTTGAGCGGCAGTACGATGAACCAGTCACAAGAAAGTGGCACGACAAGGCCGTATAAAAAGCCGCCCTGCCACTGCCCGAGCCAAGCGGTGAGCCACGGCTCCATCAGGACGTAAAGCACACCGAAAAGCCCGGCCCAGAATGCGAGGGAGAGGCTCTGTGGTAGCCTGAGAGGCCCCACTGGCGCGAGGCTCCAGGGCAGTGACGGGATGAGACCCGCGGCATAAAGGCCAGCCCCAAGCGCCCCCTCGATAATCAGGTGCGAGAGGAATCCGGCGGCAAAGCCGATGAGGAGGCGCATGGAGTTGGACATGTGGTAAGCCTTCTTTGACCGTTATTGCTTCACGGCGACCCGAGCGGCGCCCGATGGCTGGCTAAAGCTAAGACCGATACCGAGGATCACTGCCAAGCCGATGCCGAAGACCACATGGAAGGCGATTTCGATCGGAACCATGGCGGGATTGAAGCCGCCGCCAATGCCGAGACCTCTGAGCGGTTGCGCGGCGAACCAGTGCCCGAGGAGCGGCCCGATGCCGAAGATGGACCCGCCCAGCACCCGCCCGAAGCGAGCCGTCAGCCGGGGTTCGAACCAGGCATAAGCCACGCCCCAGAGCCCGGCCCAGAACCCGAGCGAGATGGTGCGCGGCACGCCAAAAGGAGGAACCGGTGCGAGGCTCCAAGTGAGGGACGGGATGAGACCCGCCGCATAGAGACCGGCGCCGAGCGCGCCCTGGAAGATCACATGTGAGAGGAATCCGGCGGCAAAGCCAACGAGGAGGCGCGTGGAGGTGCTAGACATGTGAGAAGCCTTTCTGTGGGAGGTCAGCGGCAGGAGTCATGGCCATGATCGGTGTGGACGATTTCGCTTGCCGCGGGAGATGCGTTCCCGCGGCGGGCGGACGGTTCGACGGTCTGCGGAACCTCTCCAAGGCTCGCGGCACAAGCAGCCGCTGATCTGGCAGGAACGCTGCCCAAGGAGGCGATACCGATGTTGCCGTCATGACCAAGCTCCGTAATGAGTGACAAGGACATGGACACGATCGATGCGAGGCAGAATGGCCGCGTCCCGAGAGACACTCTTCCACCGTTCGAGAAAGTGGTCCTCGTGTGGTAACCCGGTCTTGGCGCTCGCAGTTGTCTCGAACTGTCAGGTTAAAGATGATGCGCGCTCGTATCTCGAGTGTGTTCAGATAAACGGGAAATTGTATCGCCATGTATATTCGGGGATCTTAAGGACTGTCTCAAGCACATCGTTCAATCCGATCCCATTCTAAGACGGTCGGGAACAATCAGGCACTTTCCGAGTGTCCGGATCTTGCGGGAATAAGACCCAGATTGCGGGAAAAACCCCCAGTGGGAGCCGATAATCGCCGGCAGACCCTGTCCATCGGCCTCCTTTGCGGCAATGACAGCCACAAACCTGAGGCTGTTCAGATCGAGCATCTCGACGAAGGCGTCGATGATACGGGATCGATACGATGATTACGTTCCGGGAGAGAACCGGCGCATGAAACTCTGATCGAGCCAATCCTTTAGCCTCCATGCAAGGCGACCCTCGAAGGCGATAAGGCGGCCACGCCCGCCGATGGCGCGGCCGTCTCCCGTTGCGATCAGCACGAGATGGTCGCGTTGCGGCATGTATGCCTCCAAGGCTTCGCCGCGGCATAGTAGTGCTGAACGCAGGTAGAGGTTGCGGCCGTGTCGGCGAATGATGTCACCGCGTTCGGAAGTGTACCGGCAATCGCAATCCTGCGGGACCAGAGTTCTATCTGGAGCTCCAGACTGGCCCCGTCCGTGTCGCCAACACAGATGATCGGGAAATGGCGGCCGGCCGTCATGAACCGGGCGGAATAGGCGGTGGAGTCCTGATCAGTGACTGTTGCCCCTAGACCCCGTGTGCCATGCGAAGGAGGGATGCGGCATCAGATACAATTCAACGGACTGGGACTCGCCCGCGTTCGGGATCGCGATGTCGAGCGTCAGAAACCTCTTTGCACGCGGACGAATGTTGCCACCTGCCCCTTGAGGCCGTTGGCGATGCAGCAGCCACGACATTTTGCGTGTCACGCCTTGGTAACGGTTAAGCCATACGATGCCCGTCAGAATGGAACCAACCAAGGGCCTGATATTGCCCTCGAATTCACTTCCTGAGAGCCAGATTGTCTGCGCCCCGAACGAACTGGTGCTCGACGATTGATGTTTCGCCCTGACACTGCATGCTTCATGGCACCCGGTTGGAACCATTCTTCTTCATCGAATAGATCTGGGGAGGGACCGGTGCCGATCCCCCTGGGTTCTTCAACACCTTAGGAGACGGGTCGCGGACCGGCGGCTAAGTCATCATGATCGAGTACCCGAGCCACGCTATCAGCGGCAGTCGTCCACAGACCACCGGTCCAACCACTCGATTCAGTACCCCATGCTTCCCATCTCCTGGTGGACGTCACTCGGAGACAAAATAGTCTTCGTTGGTGCTGCTAGGAGCGACCTTTCCCATCCACTGCTTGAAGGCTCGGCCCACCTCTTCCGCAAGGTGGAGGACCAGATTATGGAGCGGATGCTCTGGGTGCAGCCGGGCCGCCTTCTCGCCGGGATAAGGCCTCGGCTGCGCTGGCAAGTCTCAGAAGAAGCCTCATCGCCAGACGCACCGCAAACCAGGTGCGAAGGATGAGAAGCAGAAGTTGTGCAATCAGAACGTAGGGAAGCCAGTCCGCGAGAGGCATGACCCTTGGTCTGAGATTGATCGTGACTTGTTCACGGTCGCTGAGCGTCACGTGAGCCTGGAGACAACGCGGACTGCCGGGAATGCTTTCAACCCTGACGGGGAAGCGCCGTCCCGCTGCATTGACGATTTCGGCAACTTCAGTGCTCAGACCGCTGAGCTCAGGAACGCCGGGCAGACCTGGACCGAGTTCATGGTCGTAGTTCCCCCGTTTCAGCATGGCAGTCCATCGCTGGCGTTCACTCGCGGAGAGGCAATCGAGCAGGGCAATCTAAACGCCGACATCCTTTTCCAGATTGCCAGGCACCATCGTCTTGGCGGTCATGCAGCGCTCAAGAAGCGCGACGCGGAAGGAAAGAGCGTGCGCGGCTGCCAGTCCGGCAAGGAGGATAAGGAAAAACCTCCACCGCAACGTCTGCGGAAGATGAAGAAGCCCGCGAAGCCAGCTGAGTGCTGTCATGACCGTGGCATGATTAACTCAATCCATGCCGTCAGCATCAGGACCGGCGTGGATTTATGCTTGCTCGCCCGGAGCTCACGGCAGAGCACGAGCCAGTCATCGCCCGGCATCATCACATCCAGGACGATCAGATCCACCCTATCAGCTTCGAGAAAGGCCCCTATTTTGCCGCCCATCCGCAGCGACAGTCACGCGTGGGCCATTCTTCTTCAGGTAATCGGAAACAAGCTCTCAGATCTCTCGATTGTCATCAACGACCAGGATGTGGGCTACATGCTCCATACCTATCACCATTAGATCATGCCTGACTTACTTTAGCAGTCTCATGGGCCAGGCAATGGTACCCTTCGCAGAGATCTGTATCGATCTGTATCAAACACGGCGACGGATACACGTCGTAACGGGACTTTCGTGTCAGCGCAGAACCCTGACGAGTTCTTGGGCGACAGCGGTCGACGAGGCGGGGTTCTGGCCGGTGATCAGGCGGCCGTCGACGATGACGAAGCTCTCCCAGTCGCCAGCCTTCTCATAGCGCCCCCCGAGCCGCTTCAGCTCGTCCTCGACGAGGAACGGCACGATGTTGGTGAGATGGACGGCCTCTTCCTCGGAGTTGGTGAAGCCCGTCACCCGCTTGCCCTTGACGATCGGCTGGCCCTCATAGGTGACGCGGTGCAAGACGGCGGGTGCGTGGCACACGGCGGCGACGGGCTTGCCAGCGTTGTAGACTGCTTCAATCAGGGCGATCGAGGTTGGATCATCAGCGAGATCCCACATGGGGCCGTGCCCGCCCGGATAGAAGACAGTGTCGTAGTCGTCCGCCCTGACGTCACGGAGCTTGACCGTGTTCGCCAGAGCCTCCTGCGCTGCACGATCGTTCTTGAACCGCGCCATGGCCTCGGTCTGGTTGTCGGCCTCGTCGCTCTTTGGATCGATCGGTGGCTGGCCTCCCTTCGGTGAGGCCACGGTGATCTCGGCGCCAGCGTCTTTGAAGACATAGTAGGGCGCGGCGAATTCTTCAAGCCAAAAGCCGGTCAGTTTGCCGGTATTGCCAAGCTGATCATGCGAGGTCAGCACCATCAGGATCTTCATCGGCGTACTCCTTGATTGAATTGCACCTAATCAACTGACAAGGCTGTGCTTCAATGGTTCCGACCAGTCGAATAGCCTCTCGAAAGCCATTGGAACACGAAAATACTTAAACCGCGTCGTCGCGCCAATGAAGGCTTAAGGATCGGCACTCAGTGTTCCCGGCAGCGGAAGAATGGGCCGCCGCATTGATGGACCCAAAATCATTGGCTGTGCCGTCCTTGCGATCCTCGAAAGCTTCCCATGCCCGACAGCAGCTTCTTGTCGGTCAGACGAACAAGACTGTTCTTTCCTGCGTAAGAGTCTCGTGCCAGTTTCAAGAATTCTCTGATGCAAATTTAATTTACTCCTGTCGATAGTCATGGGAACAGAGGTTATCATGACACGCAATGTTTGCACGATCCCGAAGGCCTCCGAAACGCATCCGTTCTCGGTGAGCATGCTCCTTCCTTGTCCGTGACGAGCTTCCATCTGGACCTATGCTTTGCATTTGTGACACTTGAGGATGAGGATGAGGACGCGAACGGTGGAGGGAATCCGTCCGCGTCCTCTCATTCAGCCGAGCAACCTGAAGGCAGCTCGCAGTTCCTGGGCGGAAATCATCGGCTGCGCCCAAGCGGCGAGGTAGCGGCCCTGTTCAACTCTATGGTGATCGGTCGCCTAAGACACCCGGGGAACTGCCGGCTGTCTCGCCGTGGGTTCCACTACCCGGGTTAAGATACCGAACCCTGCGAAAGACCCTGTACCCTCCCGGGAGCGGGAAGCCGCCCTGTGGCAAGCACGATGAGGAGTGCAAGGAGGACCGGGATCGCTCCGATCCAACCCAGATCAGCTGGCGTTCCCACGCTGATCACCGCGCCGCCCAGAACCGATCCGAGTGCGACACCCAGATAGAGGGCCGAGGCGTTGAGCGACAGCGAAACGGGGGCGCTTGCAGGGTGAAGCGCGACAAGGCGGCTCACCTGCGCCGGCACCGTCATCCAACCCATGATGCCCCACAGGACGATCAGCCCTACGAGAGCGGGCCCGGCAACGGCAGGACTGAGGAGCTTGGCGGTCAATGATATCATCGCCAGGATCGCGCCGAGGCCGAGAACAGCGAAGATCGCGGTGACCCGTGCCCCATACCGGTCCGCAACCTGGCCGCCGATGAAGTTGCCGAGAGCGGCGCCGACGCCCCAGGCCAGCAGCAGGCCCGGAATGACCACGGCCGGCAGCCCCGCTCCCTCAAGGGCAAGCGGCGCAAGA
This sequence comes from Microvirga sp., assembly GCF_014699075.1. Lineage (GTDB taxonomy): Bacteria > Pseudomonadota > Alphaproteobacteria > Rhizobiales > Beijerinckiaceae > Microvirga. Next base: position 18,388 of record NZ_JACXAB010000076.1, read on the forward strand.
TACGTGAAGACGCTGAAGCCCCCCGTCATGATCAGGAGGGTCGTGACCAGGATCGGCAGCATGCCAGGCTTCACGATCGTCATGGCGCGCTCCCGCAGCGGGATGCGCGTCCCTCGCAGATGAGCGGGAATCTTGAAAAGAACAGCCACCGCCGTGACGACACTCACGGCCGCGATGGCTACGAACGTGCCGCGCCAGCCCGTCACGGTTGCCAGTAATGCACCGATCGGGGCCCCGAGCGCTACTGCCACCGAGGTGCCGCCGACGACCACGGCGATGGCACGGGCCCGGCGTTCGGGCGGAGCAAGCGCAATGGCGGTGGCCTGAGCGGTCGCGGCATACAGGCCTGCAGAGAGTGCCATGATCACACGCGCCAGGAGCAGAGCCTGGAACGAGGAGGTCAGGGCCGCAGCCAGGTTGCTGGCCGCGAACAGAACCATCGTTGCAGCCAGAATGCGACGGCGGTCTACGTCACCGAACAGGGTCGCAAGGATGGGGGCGCCAAAAGCGTACGACAGGGAAAAGGCGGTGACGAGGGTTCCGCCCTGAGCGACAGAAATGCCTGCCTCTCTGGCGATGTCGGGCAGGAGGCCGGCGATCACGTAGCCTTCCGTTCCGACGGTGAAGGTACCGAGCGCCAGCCAAACCAGAGGGGAGATCATTGGAATTCTCCATTATTCAAAGGTTGTTGAACAGCAGCTATTCTCACGCCTTGTCGATCTCGTTCTGGTTGAATCAGGATGCAGGTTCTGACTGACGCTCACGCACGGCGGGAGGCGCCGACGCGCTTGCCGCCCACTCAAATCACTCTGGTCTCCTTGCACTCTCTTAACGAAGCCGATGCAAAGCGTTTGATCCAATGCTAGGAGTGGGCAGGCTCCCGCGAGGCTCTGCGGACCTCTTCACTCTCCA
>NZ_JACXAB010000077.1 GCF_014699075.1 Microvirga sp.
AGCCGATTGTGCTAACCTCTCCCATGGACGCCTCCCTCAAGTGGTGCTCAACACCTCCACTGTGGCACACCAAGGCCTTGGGAGGCGTCCACCCCATCAAAACCGTAGTAGAGCACGAGTACTTTAGCCATTCATTGATCTCCATGACGTAGGCCCGATCGAAACCAGAGCGCCGGTGAATTGCCTTAGAACGGACGGGAGGTGAGTTCGATTGTTCTCAGGCAACCCTTGAATTGCGTGAGAACAATGAGGCCTCATTGCTGGGGCGTTGTGGATTCTGGATCCACCGTTGCCCCTTCGACGATCCTGCGTTGCTTGCCGATTTCGGCGGCAAGGAAGTCGAGGAACATCCGGACGCGTGGGGAATGACGCAGATCGGGGTGCGTCAACAGCCAGAGCCCGGTGGCGAACTCCGGATTGGGCAGGCCGAGTCGGACGAGACCGGGCCGTATATCGCCAATGAAACAGGGAAGATGGCCGATGCCGATGCCCTGCTCAATAGCCTCCGCCATTCCGAGCACAGTGTTGACCTTGTAGCCCACGCGTTCTGGCGCGACATGCTCATGGATGAACTTCACGGCCTTGAACGTCGCGAAGTTGTCCCCAAGCGACACCCAGTCTTGCTCGAAAAGTCGCTCCGGGGCGTTAGCCACGGGCTCCGGGAAAGCCGCTGCGCTGCCGTACAGCGCCCAGGCGATCGTCGCAGCCCGGCGCCCAACCAGGTTCTCGGGCGGACTGTCTGTTGCCCGGATCGCCACGTCGGCATCACGCTTAGATAAATTCAGCTCCTGGTTGGCGAGGACCACATCCAGCCGAACATCGCGGCACTGCCGGTGGAAGCCGGCGAACAAGGGTGTGAGCAGATGGATCAGCAGTGAGTCATTTGTGGTGACCCGCAACTCTCCAGCCGGTATGATCTCCCGTCCGGCCAGTTTGCGCATGAAGGCGGTGATGTCCTCGTCCACCCGCTGCGCGAGCCCGACCATCTCCTCGCCGACAGGAGTTAGGGTATAGCCGACGCGATGGCGTTCGAAGAGCTTGGTGCCCATCGTCTCCTCGAGTTGCCCAAGGCGGCGAAACACCGTCGAGTGGTTGACCCCGAGCTGCTCGGCCGCAGCCGGCAGGCTGCGGGCCTCTGCGATGCTCTTGATCAGGCGCAGGTCATCCCAGGCCAAGTTCTTGAACGGTTCCACCATCACAAGCCCCCCGTAGACGTAGACGGCCGCGCAGGAGGTGCGCCGGCCGCCTGATTAGAAGGTCAACGCTTCAGCCGGCGCGGGTCCGGAGTGTAGTCGCGGGAGAGCTCGACAACGTGACAGGCTTCATCGCGAGTGCGCCGTCGCCGATCAGGATATGGGCTATGGCTGCTGCTGCCAGGAAGGCTGGATACTCCCAACCACCGTTCGGGGCATTAAAGACCCAGCCGTTCGGGGCATGGATGAGGGCAGCACCGAGCAGGACCGGCAAAAGGGCCACCGAGACGATCCGGGCGTAGAAGCCGGTCAGGATGGCAAGGCCGCCAAACAGTTCGGCGAGGATGATCGGCCAAGCGAGGAAGGTCGGGTAACCCATCTGGCCGAGGAAACCGGCAAAGCCCGGCACCGTGAACACGGCGATCTTCAGGTAGGCATGGGCGATGAACATGATGCCGAGGGCGGCACGGATGGTGAAGGCACCATAAGGGGCAAAGCGGTTGTCGATCATGGATCTGTCTCCGGGACCGGAACTGGTCCGTGTGGTGGCAAACATGATGTTTCCATTGATGCAAGGCAAATGGCTGCTGTGCAGCTTTTATATTGCATCAATGCAATGGCGTTATGCCCGATCATGCGTATGTCTTAGGCCAGCCCGGGGCGCTGATTGCCCCATGAGAGGACACCATCATGGTCCAGAACGCCATCCACCACATCACCGCCATTGCAGGCCCGGCTCAGCGCAATCTCGATTTCTACACCCGTGTTCTTGGGCTGCGGCTAGTCAAGAAGACGGTTAACTTCGACGATCCGGGCACCTATCACCTCTACTACGGCGACGAGGCTGGCCAGCCGGGCACGATCCTGACCTTCTTCCCGTGGGCCCAGGCCGCACCGGGCCGGCTCGGCGTCGGCGAGACGCAAGAGACAGTGTTCCGTGTGCCGGAAGGCTCCATCGGCTACTGGACGCAGAGGCTCAATGAGAAGGGTGTGGTGAACGAGGCCCCCCGTACGCGCTTTGGCGAGACCGTGTTGGCATTCGAGGATCCGGACGGGATGCGCCTGGCGTTGGTGGCTGTGCCCGGCATCGAGAACGAACCCGCCTGGACCACCGGTGACATTCCGGCTGATCATGCGATCCGTGGCTTCCACAGCGCCAGCCTGTTGGTAGAGAATGCCGCGCCCACAGGCGCCATCCTGACCGACATCTTCGGCTTCACCGAGATCGGCCGCGAGGGATCGCGCATCCGCTACAAGGCCGGTGACATGGCACTCGGCGGCATTATCGATCTGAACGCACCCGGCGGTCTCCCGCGCGGACGGTCCGGTGCCGGCACGGTTCATCACATTGCCTTCCGGGCTGCCAGTGACACGGTGCAGGCCGACATGGTCAAGAAGCTTATGCAGAACCATGGCATCCGCGCCACGGAGCAGAAGAACCGCGACTACTTCCGGGCGGTGTACTTCCGCGAGCCGAACGGGATCCTGTTCGAGATCGCCACCGACGATCCGGGCTTTGCCGTTGATGAGCCCGCTTCATCACTGGGCCAGGCTCTGAAGCTGCCTCGCTTTTTGGAATCGAAGCGCGAGCGCATCAAGGCTGTCCTGCCGAAGATCGCCTGAACCGCTTCCAGCACCTCCGCCCGCAGGCTTTGCAGCCGGGGCGGGGCTCTTTTTCATTCACTTGGCCTGTGAGGGCCATCAAGAGAACCGCCATGACCGCCACACCCACGACGAAAGAACTGTCTTTCATCCACCGCATCAAGCCGGCCTCCGAGCCGAACCGGCCGCCGCTCCTGCTCCTGCACGGCACCGGCGGCAACGAGGACGACCTGATCCCGTTCGGCAACATGATCTCGCCGGGATCAGCTCTTCTGTCGCCCCGCGGCAAGGTGCTGGAGGGCGGCATGCCCCGCTTCTTCCGCCGCCTCGCCGAGGGTGTGTTCGATGAGGAAGACGTACGCCGCCGGGCCATCGAGCTGGCCGACTTCATCGCTGAGGCTCGCGAGGCCTATGGTCTGGCAGCTCCAGTGGCCGTCGGCTTCTCCAACGGCGCCAACATCGCCGCAGCGATGCTGCAGCTCAGGCCCGAGGCACTGGCCGGAGCGGCCCTGATCCGGGCCATGGTGCCGCTGCAGGACTCGCCGGCTGTGGATCTCACCGAGAAACCGGTACTGATCCTGTCCGGCGCGTCGGATCCGATCGTGCCAGCGGACAATGCCAAGCGGCTTGCCTCGATCCTGAGTACGGCCGGGGCTGTTGTGGAGCACCGCATGCTGCCGACGGGGCATTCAATCTCCAAAACCGACGTCGGTCTCACGACGGCTTGGCTCGATCAGCTCTGATGACTCCGGCGAGCGGGTTTGATGACCCGCTCTGCCCCACAAGGACAACTCACATGCAACTCACCGGCATCCATCATCTCACCGCCGTCACCGGCAACGCCCCGGCCAATCATGCCTTCTACGCAAAGACCCTTGGCCTGCGGTTGGTGAAGAAGACTGTCAATCAGGACGACGTCAGCGCTTACCACTTGTTCTACGCCGACGGGCGCGGCTCGCCCGGCACCGACATCACCTTCTTCGACTGGCCGGTGAAGCCCGAGCAGCGCGGCACGCACAGCATCACCCGCACCGGCATGCGCGTCTCTGGTGCTGAGACACTGGCTTGGTGGAAGCAGCGCTTCCAGGATCTTGGCGTCGCGCACTCGGACGTCGTGGAGCGCGACGGCCGGCTCACCCTCGATTTCGAGGATTTTGAGGGCCAGCGCCTGAGCCTCATCGATGACCGTGAGAAGGGCGAGGAGGCCCATCCGTGGGAGCGCAGCCCCGTGCCGGCCGAGCACCAAATCCGCGGCCTCGGGCCGATCACGATCAGCGTGCCCGACCTGAACTATACCGATCTCGTGGTCACCAGGATCCTGAACATGACCCGCGCCCGGGATTATGCCACGCCCGGCAACGGGGAAACCCGCACCCACGTCTACCAGATGGGCCAAGGCGGGCCGGCGGCCGAGTTGCACGTGTCCGTCGAGCCCAACCTGCCGATGGCCCAACCTGGGGCCGGGGGCGTGCATCATGTGGCCTTCCGCATCCCCGACGCCGATTACCAGGCCTGGGCGGAGCGTCTCAATCACGTGCGCATGCCGTCGAGCGGTCCGGTCGACCGGTTCTGGTTCCGCAGCCTGTACTTCCGCGAGCCGAACGGCATCTTGTTCGAGATCGCCACGGACGGGCCGGGCTTCGCCACCGACGAGCCCATGGACACGCTCGGCGAGACATTGTCCCTGCCGCCGTTCCTGGAAGGCCGGCGCCAGCGGATCGAGGCCGGCTTGAAACCGCTTTGAACCCTAGGTTGGACGAAAACCGTTCTTGACGGACGTCAAACCACTTTGCTGTTCTCGGAAAACGCCGGTGAGGCTCTTCAGCCCGCCGAATGGAAGTGGCGCTCCGATCCTTGAGCAAACATCTGCCAATTGGCTGAGACAGAACCTTCTGGTTTTAGCTCATCCGAATGAGGGCAAAACATTACGCTTTGGTGCGAACCTGCCGGGTTTTGTACTTGCGGCGGAGAGTGTCGATGTGACCTTCATGAACAAGGATCACTTCGACACTGCTCCGAGAACCGCTGAGAGACCGCCCAGTAACTTCATTGTTTGCCCCGGCAGGTGGGCGCGACCGTGGGGGCGTGCCTGCGCCTGCCGATACCCCGACCGGGTTGGGGGCGGTGGCTGCCAGCTCCCCCGACCTGATGGTGGTCGATTTTGCCATGCCCGGCATGAACGGGGCTGAAGTCGCCAGGGCTGCGCGCGAGCACCGCCCGGAACTGCCGATCGTGTTTGCAAGCGGATATGCTGATACGGCAGCGATCGAGAGTGTTGCTGGGCACAATGCACCTATCCTAAGCAAGCCGTTCCGAGTGGACGACCTGCAGGCCATCGTAGCCGAGACCTTAAATGGCCTCACGTAAAGCCATCGCGAGAAGGCACTCGCATCCCTCGGTCGCGCCAGCTGCCGGAGATTTTATCGCGGGCGGACCACCTGCGTGAGACCATCACTTCGCGGCTACCCGTTGCTCGTCGGCCTTGGGGACGTGCCACAGGACAACATGCGCATGGGGCTTCTCGACGCCCGGATGCCCGGCGTTGAAGTACACATCCACATGACCGACCTTGCCACCAGGGGCGGCGAGATCGTCGAAGCGCTTGTCCTTGTTCGAAAGATCCTCGACGGGCAGCATGTAGACCGTGCTGACGAGCCGCCCTTCACGGTCATAGGCCAGGAACGGGCCAGCCGGCAGGGTCTTGGAGTCGACATAGAGCTGACCCAGCCCCGGCAGGAAGTCCGGCAGCTTCACGAGCTCGGTCACCTTTTTGTAGGCACCACTCGGTGGGGCCTTCTCGACCTGATCGGCTGCCAAGGCCGGCAGGGTGAAAGCGGCAACCAGGGCGAGAGTAGCGACAGCAATCCTCATGACATCCTCCGTAGACGCGCCAAGCCTGCTTTGGCCTGCACGTCCCCATTGGATGAGGGCTGCTCGGAAAGGTTCCCGGATCCTTAGCGGCCTGCCTGGCTCAGGATGGAGGCCATGCTGGAGTAGCCGCGCGCTTCAGCATGCTGTAAGGGCGTCATGCCGTTCCGGTCAGGGATCTTGGAGTTGGCGCCGGCTTCGACGAGCGCACGCACGGTTTCTGTATGACGGCCCCCACCGTCCCCGAGGATCACCGCCTCGATCAAGGCGGTCCACCCCAGGTTGTTCACGTGGTCGAGCGGTGCTCCGCCTCGGATCAGCTCGCGGACAACGCCATCGTGGCCCAGATGGGCTGCAGCAATCAGGGCCGTGCCGTCGTAGATGCTGGTGATCAGCCTGGCGCTGGCACCGGAGGCGAGCAGGGCCTTCAGCGTTGGCACGTCATCTCGGACAGCTGCAATAGTCACAGCGTCATAGCGCTGATTGTCGAGAAGGCCTGGATCCGCTCCGGCAGTAATCAGGGCCTGAACCACGGAACTATGGCCCTGGAATGCCGCCACATGCAGCGGTGTGCGGCCGTTGCTGTCGCGGGCATTTAGGTCCGCTCCCGTTTGGGCCAGCCGCTGGATGTCATCGACCTCGCTTCGGGCGGCGGCCGCGTGCAGCCCTCTATAGGCCGCGAACTCAGTTGGTGTGGGAGGCGTCTGTGCGGAGGCCGCACCTCCGGTCAGTGTCAGAATCCCAAAAAGTCCGACAAGTGCGAATAGATGGGCCATGGTCCTTCTCCTTGCGGTGTGATGGTCGCTGACGTTGCCGACTACCGTTGACCATTACGTCAGTTTTGCTTTCACCTTGGCAAGGTCGCCAGTCGCGCATTCCCCGCTGAGGCGCCCGCCTGAAGTAAGGCATAGCTACAAGACCGATCCTTCGCCTCGCGTAGAGTTTTCCCCTGCGGCACCCTCCTGAATGCAGACACTCGCGCCAAAAGCTCTATTCAGCATGGAGCCGGTAAGGTCAGCAAATGGCAGATAGTGATTAAAAAGTCCGCAACTGCCGTTTTTCGCGCCGGAAACATACAAGATGTTGAGCCTCGCCTGGCACGCTGACTCCAGTAACAGAACGACCAAGCAGTGCTCGGGAGTGTTTCAACAAAACCGGCACTTGTCGGAAGTACGCCGACGGTCTGCTCTAGCAAAGAACAGGGGACATTCCTGGAGGGTAGGAGAGCGGCACTGCATGACCCGTTGCGGTCGAAGACTACCGGCGACATCGTGTGAGCCGCCGAAGGACTCGGCTTCAACCAGAGGGCTCAACGACCTGCCGAAGACCTATTTCGAGAGCTTCGATCCCAGCATTGTCGCGCTCACCGGCACACCGAAGGCGCTCACGGCAGTGGCCAAGTCCTCACCCATCTTCCACCGCAAGGAACCGACCGAGGGTGGCGGCTACACCATGGGGCACACGGCACCCGTTGTCGTGACTGATGCCGAGGGCGAGCTGGTCAGCGTCATCGACTACCATGAAAATGCTGCGCCCGCCCTTTCGAAGTTGCGCAGGGCCATCCGAAAATCGTGACGGCCCCTGCGGCGGTGGGCGGACCCGTCCGCACGGATCAGTTTGGCCGGGGTGCCTCGGGCGCAGGAGGACTTGCGGGTCCACCCTGTTGCATGTCGGGCATGTTCTGCATCCCGGGCATCTCCTGCATGCCACCGGGTTGTCGAGGCTGGGGCTGCATCATGGCCATGTTCCGGCAGCACGGGCACATGCCGCCCGCAGACTGGCCAGGCTGTGCGGGTTGGGCACCCTGTCCCGGCTGCTGGGCCGTGGTCGTCGGTGTGCCGCACATCATCGGGCTTGCCGTGGCGGTCGAGCCCGTGGCCTGGGCAGCCGATTGATGCATCGGGCAGGCCAAGGCCGGGGCCGCGGCAAATCCAACCGCTGCGGCGATGGCCAGGGAGAGCTTTCTCATGGAGTTCCTCCGTAATCACTTCGGTCACGTTCGCGCCGTTCGCGGGTTTCGGCAAATCCCAATGTGGTGAGAGGACTTTCCCTGGCTTCCTCCATCAATGGTCCCTGGAAGGGGAGGGGAGGGGCGGGTTGGCCGCAGGGGCAAGGGCACCGATCAGTCAAGGGAGGTCCGCTCCGCGCGGCGGTGGCTCAGCCAATGGCCAGGATCAATAGCGGTATTCAGCCGTCTCGCGGCCCCCTCAGCGTTGGGCCTTGCCTCTCGTAGTCGCCAGCGGCATGGGTTGCTTGAGCGTGGCCAGGCAGTCATGAGCCGGCTCGGAAAAGGTGCCAGGCAGCAGCTTGTCGAAGCGGGAGCGGATCTTGCGGTAGCACTCGCAAGCGGCGTGCTCGAGACCAGTACTGTCGATCACGGCAATGCCGCCGCGGCGCTGCTCGATCAAGCCCGCCGTTTGGAGGCCGCGCAGGACGGTGCTCACCGTGGAGCGCTGTACGCCAAGCATCTCGGCCAGGAACTCATGGGTGAGCGGCAGGGCATCCTCGTCTAAGCGGTCATGGGTGCTCAGCAGCCAGCGGCAGCAGCGGGCCTCAACCGGGTGCACGGCATTGCAGGCCACGGTGTGATACGCCTGCGCCAGAAGCGCCTCGTTGTAGGCGAGCACCTGCCGTTGCAGCGCCGGGCGGGCCTGGATGGCCGCATGCATGCGGTCCAGCGCAACCCGGGAGGCGGAACCGGGGATCTGCACCACATAGCGCCCAAAGGCCTCCCGGCTGACAAAGGCACTCAGCAGGCCGAACAGCCCTTCACGCCCAAACATCGCCACCTCGGCCAAGCGACCATCTTTCATGACGTCCACGAGAGACACGATGGCATCATGCGGGAAGTAGGTGTAGCGGATGGGATCACCCGGTTCGTACAACACGGTGTCGCGCGGCAGGATCACCGCCTCCAAGTAAGGCTCAAGAAGGGCAAAGTCGTCCAGGTCCAGCGCGGCGAGGAACCGGTTGGCTCGGTGGTCTGGTGGTGCGCCCGTGGCCCCGGAGGGCCTGCGCCGTTCTTCTAAAGGCATGATCCCCTCGCGATCACAACCAGTTAACGCACCGATTGCGGTCAATGCGCCGGTGGGGGGTTGATTGAGCCAGATAAGGTCCACGTCGCGATAAGGCCAAAAAGTGTGACCAGCCTCGTTCCTTGCAGCCTGAATTGTGACTTAGCCGCTGAATACAATGCAGCACTTCTGCCCGTAGCCATAAGGACCCACCAGGTTGGTTTGTCTCGGCCCCGCTGCTTTTCCACAGCTCAGGCCGCACCTGCTCGACAGATCTGGCTTGCTTCTTATGGCTGATTGCATCGGACTGCCTACAATAACGTATGTTATAATCACGTCGCAGCTCGGAGAGACATGTCGCATGAGGCCGAGATCTGTCAGATCGGCGCTTCCGCTTGTTCCGGCCGTGGTTCTCGCGCTCGGCATCGTGCTGCTGGGTGGTCTGGAGCTCCTGCAAAGCTACACTGATGCGGCACGGCGCGGCGAAGAGGACGCCCGGAACCTGGCTCATGTGCTCGCTGAGCAAACAGATCGGACCTTCCAGGCGGTCGACTTCACGCTCATGGCGATCGGCGATGCCCTCACGGCTGCTCCTGATGTGTCCGACAACGATGTCCGCTTCCGTGACGGGCTGAAGGAGCGGCTCAAGGCATTGCCGTATGTGCGGGCTCTCTATGTCATTGGATCAGACGGGTTCATCACCCATGATACCGACTACCCGTCCACACCGAGGGTCAGCCTCGCGGATCGTTCCTACTTCAAGGCGCATCAGGAGGATCCCACCCTCGGCTTGCATATCGGGCAGCCGCTCCGCAGTCGATCGGTCAACGTCTGGTTCATCAGTTTCAGCCGCAGGATCAATAAGCCTGATGGTGGCTTTGGTGGCATTGTTGTGGCCGCCCTTGAACCCAAGTACTTCGAGCAGTTCTACCAAGGCCTCTCCATTGGAGAGAAGGGCATCATCACGCTCCTGTTGCGCGATGGCACGCTTCTGGCCCGTAGCCCGGCGTCTGAGGAGGCCATCGGCAAATCCTACGCCGCGGTGGAGCCGGTCTCCACCTACCTCTCACGCAGTGCGCAAGGTATTATCTGGGGCACAAGCCCGGTCGACCACGCGACCCGTGTTGCCGCCTACCGTGCCCTCGGCACCGCCCCGGCCCTGGTTCTCGTTGCCCTGCCGCAGCAAACCGTGTTCCAGCCCTGGCGCGAGCATGCGGCTGTGGTGTTCTTCACAGCGGCCATCCTTCTCGGCTTGATCGGTGCCCTGATTGTGTTGGTCCAGAGGAGCCGTCGGCGCGAGCAGGCCGAGCAGGCCCGGTTCAGCCGGGTGCAGCGGCTTGAGGGGCTCGGTCGCATTGCCGGCGGCATCGCGCATGATATCGGCAATACGATCCGGATCATACAGTCCACCTTCCTGCTCCTGAGGCCCTCCCTAGCTGACCGCCCGGAGACCCTGTCCCTGGTCAACGAGGCCGACCAGTCGCTCAGGGGCGCAAAGGCCATGATCGAGCGTCTGCTCGCCTTCGCTCGGCGGCAGGAGCTCCGGCCGGAGTTGACCATGATTGATGAGCGCATCGCGGGCTTTGCTCCGATTTTGCGGCAGGCGGCCGGTCCCCGGATCGCGCTCGACCTCAAGCTGGCCGGTACAGGCTGCGCCGCTCGCCTTGATCCGGTGCAGCTCGAGGCGACGCTGCTCAACCTGGTGCTGAATGCCCGTGATGCGATGCCGGATGGGGGCACCATCACGGTAGCGACCCAATCCATGGCACCGCCTCCCAATGTGGCGGGCTTCCACCGCGCCTCTGTCGCCGACGCGCGGTGGATCGAGATTATCGTGGCCGATACAGGCATCGGGATGCACCCATCAGTGCTGGAGCGGGCCTTCGATCCGTTCTTTACCACCAAGGGCCAGGGGAATGGGCTCGGTCTCAGTCAAGTCTTAGGCTTCGTCCAGCAGAGCGCCGGCGACGTAGAGCTGGAGAGTGAGGAAGGTCGCGGCACCGCAGTGCGCCTCCTCTTCCCGACTGTTCCGGTGGAGGAGCAGGTTGCCGGGGACTCGGGGCCAGGCGCGGTGAGTTCCGAGCTGTTGCGCCCTCAGGAGACTGAAACAGAACTCAGGGAAATCCTGAGTCGTCGTTCAGGTCCGGACCCGATGGGGCCGCGGCAGCGACGACGGTAGCTTGTCGGATGCTATAGGGGCGTCATGACCGTGAAACTCCTCGTTGCCGACGATCATTCCATCGTGCGCCGGGGCTTGCAGGCTCTCCTGGAGGCTCAGGCCGGCTGGCAGGTCTGCGCCGTTGCCGACAACGGGCAGGCGGCGGTCGATCTTGCCACCGAGCACCGGCCGGATGTGGTGATCCTCGACTACTCCTTGCCGGGGCTGAACGGTCTTGAGGCCACGCGCCACATCCGCCTTGTCAGCCCGAGGAGTGAGGTGCTGATCTACACGATGCACAACAATGAGGACGTAATCCGCGATGTGCTACGAGCCGGCGCGCGCGGTTATTTGCTCAAGACAGAGGATGATGCTGAGGTCGTCAGGGCGGTGCAGGCCCTGCTGCGCAAGCAGCCCTATTTTTCGCCACAAGTGGCCGAGACCCTGCTCGACACCTTCCTGAGTGGCAGCAAGGTGGTGGCGTCGCAAACCTTGAGCTCGCGGGAGCGGGAAGTGATCCAACTCGTGGCGGAGGGCAAGAGCAACCGCGACATCGCCGAGCGCTGGAAGGTCAGCATCAAGACCGTTGAGAGCCACCGGACGGCAGCGATGCGAAAGCTGAACCTGCGTTCGGGCGTCGAGCTTGCCCTGTATGCTGTGCGCAACAAGCTGATCGAGCCCTGACCCTCCTGCCTCAGGGGTTAGGACAATCCTGACCCTCTCCTCCGGTCTTCACCTGATTCCAATCCAGATGGCGATACGGTTTTGTTCATCCTCGTGATGCCTTGAGGTTGATCCGGACGGACATCTCGTCCGGCCGGCTGAAGTCTAGACCTTCAGAGGGCTTCCTTCGGGGCGCCAGGCAACGAACCCTTAGCCGGTGGAGTGCCCGGAGCGACCACTGAGGAAAAGAAAATGGTCGTGGGGATTGGCGAGCGCCTGATCGGCCTGTTGCGGACGGCAGGTGCCTGCATCGACAAAGCAATCATCGCGTGGGCAGTCAAAGTGACGGATGAAAGTCCCCGGGGGACGGACACACGCCCCCGACGGTCAGGAGAACACAATGCTCGGGATACGCGGGATCACAGGAGTCTCCATTGGCCTCATCGGAGCCGAGATGAGCCCTGACGAGATCGAACAGCGCGTGATCCGCGCCTACGTCCAGCTTGCCTGTATGCCTGAAACGGACGATGCCCGGACGGTGACAGTTGTCCGATTTGGCGTGCTGGAGGCGAGGCTGACCGAAATCCCGGAGGAGCAACGGCTGCCGGGGACACCTTGGTTTTGGCTGGAGCTTTACTCTCATGCACAGCAGGCCGTTCTTGACAGTTGCGGATGCACTGAACTCGACGAGCCTGAACTGACCCAAGCGGTGGAGCTCATCGCCAACGCAAGGCAGCAGACACAAGATCTGCACTAGGGGAAGGAACCTATCAGTTTTCGCAACAGCTCACGATCGGAGACATCCAATGCTGAGACTGCCAATTCACGGATTTGCCAAGCGCGTTGAGGACACCGTGGCTCGCGCCATGACGGTTCTCCGAGCCCGGGATGAGCTCGCCATGAAAGGATGCCTTCCGAAACTGCCTTCAGAAGCTAAAGGGGTTGGCAAGGCCGACCGGCAACGCTGAGGGCACGCCTTGCGATGGTGTTCTCCCGAGGCCGCGATCGGGTTTGCCGCTTGATATGATGGAGCGAGCTGTCGCCCCATCTGGTCTGGGTCAGGGTAATCCTGAGCACCCTTTCCGGTCCTCACCTGATTGTAGCCCTCCTCGTGTTGGCGTTCTCTGCGCCGCGTGGCCGATCGAGTCCACACAGTTCAGAGTGAACCATCTCCAAGCCGTAGCGCGCCGCTGGGGGGAAAGACAAGACGACATGCCGCGTTTTTATTTTGATGTCCGGACAGGAGCGGAATTCCTGCCCGATCCAGACGGCTTTGAGCTTGATGATTTGGCGGCGGCCGAGCACGAGGCGGCGCACACTGCTGTTACGCTCGCACGAGATTGGCTGCCACGCACACGAGAGATCGGTGTCGAGGTCAGGGACGAACAGCGTCAGGTGCGGCTGATACTGACCGTTGCGCTAACCATTGATCGGTTAGCGTAAGCTACCCTCGCGACCAGCGAACGTTCTTCGTCTCGGTCAACGGTGAGGCTGGACAGATGCTGCTGCGGGCTGGCATTGAGCTCATTATCGATTGTCATCGAAACGTCAGCCGCATAACATCCGGTATGGAATGTATTGAAGCATATGCAGGAAGTCTTTCCAGTAAACAGTGTGACCCTGCCCCAGCTATTCAGTATATCCGGCTTCCAGGCTGCCGCAACAGCCATCAAGAATAGTTTCTAATGCTTCAGCGGAAAACGACTCAAAGGACGGCTGTCGAGCCACAGTGGACTCCATTAGCGTGGGCGTTCTGGGGCGGAAGCCTTGGCGCACTGCTGATGAGCGTCTATTTGGCCTTGGAGGTTTTCGAGACTCTTCCCGATTGTTACCTGCCTCTGGCTTTGTTGCAGGGATAGGCGAGTTGGTAACTGGCACTGGATGACATAAGAGGCCTGCCCCTTCTTGTCGGATATCTGCCGTGCCGTTCAAGGTTCTGTTGCAGCTTTGAGGCTTGCACTGCTTGAGCTACGACCGAAGGGCGTTGAAAGAGGCTGGTGGTGAAGCAAAATAACAAGAACCCGTTCAAGGGTCGGCAGTTCACAGTGGAGATCATTCTGTGGGCAGTACGCTGGTATCTGCAGTTTCCAATCAGCTATCGCGATCTGGAACGCATGCTGCCGACCGCGGTGTGCAAGTGGACCACACAACCCTCTTTCGCTGGATCCAGGCCTATGCACCGGAGCTCGACAAGTGCATCCGCCCTCATCTGCGGATGACAAACGGATCCTGGCGTGTGGACGAGACATACCTTTGGGTGACGGGTGAGTGGGTCTATCTCTACCGTGCCGTCGATGCTCGTGGGCACACCATCGATTTTCTGCTCTCGCCCAGACGAGATGCCGCGGCGGCAAGGCGCTTCTTTCGGAAGGCGCTAAAGCAGCCTCACACGGTCAATCCGCGAACCATCACGGTCGACAAGAATGCCGCCTATCCGATTGCGGCTGAAGCCATGAAGCGGGATGGAGAACTCTGGCGCTTTTCTAGACTCCGACAGGTGAAATTCCTGAACAACATCATCGAGCAAGACCACCGGCGCATCAAGCGGCTGGTCCGGTCAGGGCTAGGCTTCAAGAGCTTCGTCACGGCCAACCAGACGATCGCAGGCTATGAGGCAATGGCGATGATCCGCAAGGGACAGGTCGTAAGTGCACCAGCAAATGACATGGGCGCTCAGCGTGACTTCATTGCTACCCTGTTCGGCGTAGCCGCATAAACAGCGCTCGCGTCTGATCTTCGCTCGATCTACATCGGCCGTTGCAACGGAACCGGTTCAACAGGCTGAGGTCGCAGGACGCCAGGTGAACCTGACCGGCACGGAGTACAAGATCCTGGCGTTCCTGGCTCAACGCCAAGGGAGCACGCTGACCAAAGAGATGCTTCTCAATCACCTGTACAGCGGTATGGACGAACCTGAGATCAAGATCATCGACGTGTTCATCTGTAAGCTGCGCAAGAAGCTCGCAAAGGCCTCTGGCGGCAGGGACTACATCGAGACGGTCTGGGGCCGCGGCTACATGCTGCGGGAGCCGCATGCCGTCAAGTTGGCAAGCTAAGTCTCAGGGCCACCATCGCGTTCCACATCATCTACCCCGCTCTCTATCAGCGGATTGCAGGCCTTCTTGTTTCTAGTTCCCTTTTGGAGCCAGTCCCCTCACCGGATCGGTGGCACCATTGCCGCCTGTCGCAATGAGAACGCCCAACTGAAGCCTCGTCCAAACTTCAATCAGGTCGAATGCGCTGCCGGTTGCAACACCGCGCCACCATCCTAATGTGTCGCTGATGAGCGTCAACGGCGGTCGCAACAGAAGCGCCCCGGCCGAAGGTCGAACACCAGACCTCCCACCAGGTCGCACGCGATAGGTTCCGATATCGCCGGCGGTGTATGATTGCAGATCGTGATCAGGAAAGTGTGCCTGAGCACATGACGATCAAATGGTGGCAGACTCTCGTCATGCCGCAATCCCATCGTTTGAAACCGTTGGTTAACCATGACAGCGCATGCTTTCACCTGTGAACGCAGGGCTGGGCGGGATTCCTCGTACCTGGAGACGGTTGCTCATGGCAGAGAAAAGTTTCACCGACACGATCGAGGAGAATTTGGCATTCATCTCGCCAACGGTGAAGGCCATCGAGTTCGGAGGAGATCAGCCTTATTTTTGTGAGTTGCAGACACTCCTCAGGCAGCACCTCACGAGCCTGGTTGTTCTGTTTGAGCGAGATCCCGGTCTGGATGCCGCGACAGCTGATCTGTACGCGGCAGCGGCTGCCATTGTTCAGGACACCACACTCGCTTCTCAGCCCCTCGCTCGAAAGCGCCGTCTGCTCAAGGAAGCTCAAGAGCGCTTCCAGGACCGCTTCCAGGAGCGCATCTCCACTGCACGCCCGAACGGAAGAAGAGCCTGCGCTGCTTGGCGGCAGAGCGAGCTCTTCCTTGCAGCTTGATCCAAGAACCGGGTTCCGCGCCAGCCCAATCTGTGTGCCGGAACCCACTCCCTACCCTCCTCAACAATAGAGTTGCTGCTTGGTTTGCAGCTGAGGGTACGGTCACCTCGTCAGAGCTATGGCGGGGTGGCCGTGTCGCAGCGTGCCCAGTCTCAGGAGAGATGCTGGACGAAGTATTTGTTCATCTCGAACATGCTCACCTTGCCCTTGCTGCCGAAGACCGCCTAGAGCTTGTCATCCGCCAGAACCTCGCGCTTGTTCTCGGGGTTCTGGAGATTGTTGGCCTTGATGTAGTCCCACACCTTGCTCACAACTCCAGTGCGGGGCAGCGGGGAGTTGAATTGACCCTCATTGCCGGACTCTCGCGCATCTGTGTCGTACTTCGGCGGGAAGTCTGGTGCTCAGCCTCTCGCCGAGGCACTTCATGCTTATGCACAGCGGTTGTTTGCACATCCGGAGTTCATGAAGCATGATGGTGGCGTGGTGTTGCAACCGGCATCACAAAAAGCGCCCTGGCAGTAAGCTCCGCACGGCTAACTCTGTCAGGGCGTTGTCGTTTGCGCGCCTCGCTCTCATTGGCAGGGAACCTGTACTCGGATATAGTCTTGCCTTGGCACGGCCGGCGCAACTTCGCTCAGGCTTGTTGGGTCGACCGCATCTCACACCGTGAGCGGGCATTCCTTGCGGAACTCCGGCAAGCCGTCGAAGTCTTGGGCTCAAAGTCAGCGTTCGAGCGGAAACCATGTTGAGGAGTTCAGGGTTGCCTCCCCCTTCCTCCGCCATGTACCAAAGGCAGACGTCCTCGATCCCTTACGTTCCCTGAGGTTTCATGACTGTTCGCCGCCGCTTTCTCCTCGCCCCGTCCTTCGCCCGCCTGATCCAGCGCGAGAGAGGCGGGCTGCGTCACGTTGAGGGCTTCTTCCCGGAGCGCCGGGATCGCTCATCCTGGGTTCGGGTTGAGGAGAACAAAGGCCTGCTGATCCTCAAGACGGTTAGTCTTGATAGTGAGGCCGAGGACCAGACCGACATCCCGGTGGGCCATGCTCATGCGCTGCTCGATGTCTGCGCCGGCGAGGTCGACTACACCCGGACAACCGTGCCGATCAGCGAGGGTCAGGCCTTGGTCGACGAGATCCTCCGGCCCCGTGCCCTGCACCTCGTCACCATGGAATTCGCTTCTGAAGAAGAGACGGGAGCATTCCGTCCACCAGAGTGGTTCGGCCCTGAAGTCACGGCGGATCCTCGCTACACCAATCAGTCCATCGCTCTGAGAGGACTTGCTGAGGTGCCGGAGATCCCGCTCTCGGATGCGGCGCTCAATAGCCTGATCGATACCCTGGAAGGCCGCTTCCCCGCCCAGGCGCGGATGGCCATCAGCCGGCCGAGAGCCAAGCAGGTGCCGATGACCCGGGCTAAGGCTCAGACCAGCGGTGAAACTGTCAAGGTCAACCTTGATGAGATCGAGCAGGCGATGATGCGTGAGATGGAAAAGACGCTCCAGACGGGCAAACCCGAGTAAGGTACGAGCCGCCTGATGCCCGATGCCCGTTTGCCCATACGACACCACCTAGTGCTCTATCGGCGTAATCTGGAGCAGGGCCAAGCACGGTTCTTCAGCCTGATGATTGAACGCGCCCTGTTCGGCACAATCCGGCTGGTGCGGAATTGGGGAGCAGTCGGCTTCAAGGGCCAGGAGAAGGGCGATATCTACCCGAATGAGGCCGCAGCTGCTCGGGCGCTTGAAGGCTGGGCTGAAGCCCAGCGGGAGAAGGGCTACACGGGCCTGTAAAGCCCTTCCCCATGCCAGGTCAGGCCGATTGGGGCTCGTTGCTTGTCATAGCCTTCATCGCCTCGAAGCTCCTTGTGAGCGCCCGCCAGAGGCTGCCGATTTCCTCCGATCCCGACGACCCAGCGCTGAACTCGCTCACACCGGTCCCATGGGCGAGGGAGAGCGACAATTCAGGGTGATGGGTGATCTGACCTGACCATGTCGGAACGTCGAGCGCCTGCATTGCCCCTCGTGCATCCGCAACACTCGGATCCTCCGAGCCATTCCTGGCCGGCGCGGCATTGATCACCACCGCGTAAGGCTTCTTGAGATCACGGCACATTTGGATCGTGGCTTGACCAGCATCGACATCGAACAGACCCGGGCGCATGGGGATCACGACAAGATCCGCATGCCAAATCGCCTCGGCCACAGGGGCTTCAGCGTTTGGCGGCGTATCGATCAGAACCCATTCAGCCCCGGCCCGCCGCGCCTTCGCCAAGGTGGCCCCGAGATGCTTGGTGCCAACATGGAGCGGAAGATCCCGTGAGCCCCGAACCCGGTGCCAAAGGGCCAAAGATCCCTGCGGATCCGCGTCAATCAGGAGTGTCGGCCGGGCATTTTCGGCCATATAGCTCCCGAGATGCGCGGCAAGGGTGCTCTTTCCGGAACCTCCCTTGCGGGACGCGAAAACCACGACATTCATGCCATTTCCCCCAGTCTTGATCAGGCAATCTATCGTCCACGATTATGGTTAACGGAGCCTTATCACTGGGCGGCCGGATGGTCGACATAACGGAGGATCCGGATCTTAGGCTCAAGCACCTGAATGACTGGTCTGCCCCCTGCGAAGTGATGCTCCCTGAAGTATGGCTTATGAGCCGAAGGAGGATTGAAGCTGGGCAGGAAGAGGCACACGGCGGAAGCGATCGTTT
>NZ_JACXAB010000078.1 GCF_014699075.1 Microvirga sp.
GAATGCGCCTTCACGGGTAGCATTTTAGGTGAGGCAACGAACGCGCTCGGTAACATTTTGCTTGAGGCAATGCGACAGCAAAGGCCTGTTCAATCGGATTGAGATCGGGCGAGTAAGCAGGCAGGAACAGGAACCAGGCGCCTCTTTGCCTCAGACACTGCGCGGCCTTCTCGCTTTTGTGGACCGCGAGGTTGTCGAGGATCACCACATCGCCTGATCTCAGCGTCGGCGCGAGCTGTGTCTCGATGTAAGCCTCGAACGCCAAGCGGGTGATCGGACCATCAATCACCCACGGGGCGCTCAACTTGCTGCACCGCAGCCCGGCGATAAAGGTGTGCGTCTTCCAATGTCCGAAGGGAGCGCTCATGCGCAACCGCTGGCCTTTGCGCGAGCGCCCGCGCAGGCGGGTCATCTTGGTGTTGACGTAGGTCTCGTCCAAGAACACTAAGCGGTGCGGCTCTTGGCGCATGCGGGCCTGACGCTGTGTCTGCCAAACGCTGCGCTCATCCCGCACGTCGGCGCGTGCGCACTCCGCCGCCATCAGGTGTTTTTTCTAGGTGAAGCCGCGCCGGCACAGGAAGCGCGAGACCATCGCGGGAGCAGCCACAATCCCGTGCTCGTCCAGCAGCCTTGCGGCGAGCTCAGGCATGGTGATGGCCGGCCTTGCCTCGACGGTCTGGATCAGGAAGCTCTCATAGGGCACCAGCTTGCCGCGTCCCGGTGGACGGCCCTGACGGGCCGGCGCCGGTGAGCCGGTGTCCCGCGTGCGCCGCACCAGCTTGATGGCGAAGCTCTCGCTGACGTCAAAGTGCTCGGCGGCCGCCCGGCAGGAATGCCCCGCCTCGACAAAGTCGGCGACGCGCACCCGAAGATCGAGAGAATAGCAGTGACCCATGATCCACCTCCCGTTCCAGAGAGTGAATCACAGATCGCACTACGCCAAAACCCAGGAGTCGAATTTCCAGTCCGATGCTCTAGTGTTTCTCGACGAGACCTACGTCAACACCAAGATGACCCGCCTGCGCGGGCGCTCGCGGAAGGGCCAGCGGTTGCGCATGAGCGCACCCTTCGGCCATTGGAAAACTCATACGTTCGTGGCCGGGCTGCGATGCAACGAACTGAGTGCGCCGTGGGTGATCGATGGCCCGATCACTCGTTTGGCGTTCGAGGCTTACATCGAGACGCAACTGGCGCCGACGCTGAGATCAGGCGACGTGGTGATCCTCGACAACCTGACGGTCCACAAGAGCGAGAGAGCGGCGGCATGCCTGAAGCAACGCGGAGCCTGGTTCCTGTTTCTACCGGCTTATTCGCCCGACATGAATCCCATTGAGCACGCCTTCGCCAAGATTAAATCCCACCTGCGCAAGGCCGAGGCCCGAACCTTTGACGCGCTCTGGCGCGCGCTCGGCGACATATGCAATCTCTTCGAGCCACATGAGTGTATGAACTACCTCAGGGCCGCTGGATATCCGTCCGTGTAACCGTCCGATGCTCTAGAGGGTGTCTGGAAATTCGGGTGGTTCCCATCTGAAGGAGCATGACAGCCCTCTGCTATGACACCGACCTGAGCGATGCGGAGTGGGCCATCCTGGCGCCGCTCCTTGCCCTCACATTCCGCCGCGGGCGTCCTCGCAAGCATGACCTGCGTCAGGTGCTGAATGCCATTCTCTACATCCTGCGCGGCGGAGAACCCTGGCGGCGGCTGCCGCACGAGTTTCCGCCTTGGCAGAGCGTGTACGATCATTTCCGGCGATGGCGCCAGCGTGGCACGTGGCGCTCGATCAACGATGCCCTGCGCACCCGAGCCCGGATGCTGGCCGGGCGCAGTCCGGAGCCTCACGCTGCGATCATCGACAGCCAGACCGTCCGCACCAGCGAGGCCGGCGGTGATCGCGGTCATGATGGGGGCAAGCGGATCTCCGGTCGCAAACGGCATCTGGTGGTCGACACGCAAGGACTGATCCTGCACGTGCTGGTGCATCCGGCCGATGTGCATGACCGGCGCGCGGCGGAAGCCGTGTTGGCAGACCTGAGAGGCCGCTATCCGGATGTGGAATGCCTGTTTGCCGACATGGGCTCCCAGGGGCTGGCCACCTGGTTGGAGAAAGAGCTCGGATGGACGCTGCTGATCGTGAAACGACCAAGGCGCTGGGTGCGGGTGCCGGCCGATCAGCCTGCGCCCGAGATGCCGGCTGGGTTTACGGTCCTGCCGCAGCGCTGAATTGTGGAGCGTACCTTCGCGTGGCTGATCCGCAACCGCCGCTTGGCCAAGGATTGGGAGGGCCTACCGGCTACGACTGAGACGTGGATGTATCTCGCGATGAGCCGCCTCATGACCAAAAGGTTAGCCCATGCAGCAGGTTAATTTCCAGACACCCTCTAGCCTTGCGCAGGCTGCCTCGCCTGGCGATGTTCACCGCCCAAGCCTTTAGCCAGGACCACTTCTTCACGCGGGTGAGCATAACCTGCGCTAGCTGACCTTGAGGCCAAAGTTACGCAGCAGGCCGCGGATGTCACTCTCGATCGCGATCGCCTTCTCCTGCATCAGCTTGCGGGCGGTCAGCAAAGCCCGACGCTGCTGGCTTGTGACGGTCTTCACGTGCACCGGCCGGAACAGGTTGACCCGCATCATCTGGGCGATGCCGCGGGCGTCGTTGCGGTCACTCTTGTTCACCTGGGCCTTGAGGAACGCCTTGGTATGCCGGGTCTCGATGCAGACCACCGGCAAGCCTGCTTACGCCAATCCGCTGAACAGCCACTGCGACAGCGGGCCGGCCTCAAGCCCGAGCCGGGCCAGCCGCCAGGCCGGATCCTGGAGCACACGGGCAAGATCCTCAGGATGGATGGGTGCCTTCATCTCACGGCAGATGGAACCCGTCTCGTCCACGATACAGATTAAGGTCTCTTTGAGGGAGACGTCCGGTCCGGCGTAGTGCTTCATGCTGCGCACCCTTTCCTGATGCTTATGAGGGGACACCCTCACGCTATCATCAGCTCGAAGCGCTGCCTTCTAACCATTGCCGTTGCAGATGAGGCTCAAGCCGAATACCCCATCTAAACATTTAGCGTGGCTGGCTGAGCGCCACCCGGATTAAACGGCCGCATCGATTTTATCGTTGAACAGATACACCACGCTCACCGACTGACTATACAGCAGCGACGCCGCAGAGTTACGCTGCTTTCAGCGCCTCTGGCATCAGGTGCATGCAAGGGACTGTGTCGGCATGCTGATGAGCGGCAATTGTGGGGTAGTTCCCGACCCAGCCGAATGGCACAGACAAGGTCGCCGAGAACCTCCACTATCCAATGGTTCAGCACAGTTGCGTTGGCAAGGCTTTGCAAGAGGAATGTCGTTCACTCCCGACAGGACACAACACTGCTGGCCTGCTTTGGATCGGCAAGCCTTAAGGCCGCTTGAGGTAAGTTGGTAGATATGAGACACTTTATCTGCAAATGTGATCAACAATTTCCAATGTATCTTAAGGTCGTCAACAAAGCTGCAAGGAAGAGCCTGATTACAAAAGTTGCAAGTTAGATCAAGCGTATTAGCAACAGCTATGCAGTACGCTCGTTCCTTTGTGAAGGTTCGTCTCCGGGCGGCCTCGCAATAGGTTCTGGTGTGCCATTTTAGAAATACCTCACCTAATCGATCGCAATTCTAAAGTCTCTGCTCGTTTAGCCGGCCAATGCCTCCCAATTATGACGCTTTATGCCCAGTTATTTAAGGAAAAATAAATGGGAACACTAACGGAAAAGCAGAAAAAGGCTCTGAGGGAGGCTCTGTTATATGCGTTTCCGGAGCGAGACATTTACTCCTTATTGCGAAGTACTTTCGGGATAAACCCAAGAGCTGTTATTCAAGTTCCTGGCAGGCTCGATTACGAATTGTTCCAAGTTGTTATGTGGGCGGAAGATAAGGGGCGAACGGAAGACCTGGTATCTCAGGTCATCAAGCGAAAGCCGGCCCTGGCAGAGATACTCAAGCTGGCTGGCTTTGAGACTCAGGCGGTTTACCAGACTAGTCCAGCACCTACGCTCAATATTCCCGCCGCAAGCTCAGCGCATGAATACTTGGAACGTGCGACGTATTCAGGTCAGGGGATTTTTACGCTCGATCCGTTTATTCAACGCTTCTTAGACCTACGTGGGCAGGTCTGCCATATTACGGGATCTAAATCTGGCACTGGCTTTTTAGTCGCTCCTGATCTGGTACTCACGAACTTCCATGTTGTTGAGGTTGAAATTGCCCAAAGCAAAGGTGCTAATATTGCCTGCCGATTTGATTACCTATCGGAGGCGCAGCGCGGTACTGTATTTCGACTGAAGGAGGGAGATTGCCGTAAGTGGTGCCTCGCGTATTCGAGATACTCCTCAGGAGATCTGGGCTCGGGCGGCCAATCTCCTACTCTGCAGCAACTCGACTACGCTCTTCTTAGGCTGAGTGAGCCCGTAGGAGCAATGCTGAGCACTAGTGGGGCGCGGCGAGAGTGGGTCAAACTTCAAGGGACAATGCCGATCCCGAATGCTGAAGCAACTCTTCAAATCATCCAGCATCCGGAAAATAGACCATTGTCGTACAGCGTTGGGAGAAGCCTCGGTGTCACGGCGGAAAAGGTACGTCTGCGCTACACAACTGAGACAAAGATCGGCTCATCCGGATCCCCTGTTTTCAACGCCGAACTCTCACTCGTTGCTCTACACCACGCAGCCGAACCTGGTCCTCGAGATCAGCCCGGAGAGTACAACCAAGGCATACCTATCCAAGTGATAGTGTCCGATCTGATCGAGAAAAAGGTTAATAAATTTTGGGAGTAGAAGCCCATGCCAGAAGATCTAGATCCTATGAGCGGGTCGACGGTAAAAAAACTCATCCTGCTCGGTGAACCCCTTACCCGCGGTCGCGACGAGATCTGCGAGGCCCGAAAAAACACCGAGGAGCAACTCAAACCGATTCTGTCTTCCTCTGGGATAAATGTTGTGTATTGGGATGACGGCTGGGCAGGTAAGCTAGGTCCTTCCGTCAATACAGGTGATGAAGATGCTCTGTTTCTCCAAGTGGTCGATGAGGATGCCGCCGGCATAATTGGGGATCAGCCAGACTTGCTAACTTACCCGCTGAGGCGAAAGTTGGGGCAGGCTGATCTAGGAAAAACGATCCAAGTTGTCGTCTGGAGACACGACGGCGGCGGAACTGCAATGCAAACGGGACAAGCGCCCGAGATTGTCACATTCATATCATGCACGCGAGCAGATCTCCCAAAGCGGATAAAGTCAATATGTAATGCTCAGCGTCAGCCGCCGGTCATTAGTCTAGAGCGATATACGGAGGGTAATAAGCCTATCGGCGACACTCTCGTGGCCATTGTTGCAGCCTCTACAGAGAGGTGCGATCCTCCTATACCGCCTCTGTGGGGCTTTGAGCCAACGAATTCGGCTGATGAAGATATAGATAAATCCCGCTTGGTGATCAATAAGATCCTAAGTACGTACGGCCCGAAAGGTGGGGTTATCGTTGCGATCCACGACTTGAGCCTCAATGCCCCGATGGATGCGCTGGCAGCACTTAACGCAATCCGCTCTCGCATGATGAACTATGAATACTTGCTAAGTGATGAACTTGCTGCTGTTGGGATCAGCCCCGAGCGGATTTTGAAGCTAGCCGTTGTCATGAACATGCGCGAAGTTCTTATCGGCGGTGAATTCCCGGAGAACTATAAAATCGAAGGATGGGAAGTGGTAGGCATGGAGAGAGACAACGAACAGGCTAGGCTGACCAACGACACTGATCGAGCTCTTCTCAAACGTAAGGTTGATGCTCTATTGGATGCGCAAACATGAGCACAGAAGATCCGCAGTTACAATCAGTCCAAGGCATACTGGAGGAGTTTTGCCGGGCTTACATGCTGGAGCGAGAGGTCGAACGCCTAAGGCGCGAACATAAAACGGCGCAACTTCGGAAGATACAAGGGGAACTGCTCTCCCTATTGAAGGATGCAAAGGGTTTTCCAAGACCGCCGCCACGGGCGTACCCTGGCCTGAGAAGTTTCACGTCACGCGAGGCTCACCTGTTTTTTGGGCGTCGGCGCGAGGCATCTGAACTACGCAATCGACTAGCGCGCAGTAACGTCGTTGTCGTGCTGGGGGGATCCGGATCCGGAAAATCCTCATTGGTTTTGGCGGGCGTGTTACCGAGCTTAAATGATATTGGGCAAATAGCTGGTCGTACGGGACGCTGGTATACTGCTACGTTTCGTCCAGGTGACGATCCATGCAAGAACATCACGGAAGCCATTTGGAATGACGTCTGTGTTCCGCTGTTGTCCGCAAGAGGAGGCTCTCAGGCCTTCATTGAGAGCTT
This sequence comes from Microvirga sp., assembly GCF_014699075.1. Taxonomy (GTDB): domain Bacteria; phylum Pseudomonadota; class Alphaproteobacteria; order Rhizobiales; family Beijerinckiaceae; genus Microvirga. The sequence goes on from NZ_JACXAB010000078.1 coordinate 6,362, forward strand.
CAATGTCGACACGCATCAAATGCTCGTGAACTCGAACGACGAAGCCCTGTCAGACGAAACGCAAAAATCAATCAAACGACGCGTCATCAACGTACTACAGCCCGGCGGGACATTCACGGCAGACGGGTTGTCCCTATTTCTCGAGAAGCTTGATATCATCGACACCCGGTTAGCCGAAGAAAGGCGCACCTTCCGATCTGGGAAGATCAATTTTCTTTTGCTTGCTGACCAGTTCGAAGAGGTATTTCGTGACAGTGTACTTCGGGAAAAAGAGGCCGATCTTAAAGCAATAGTTGACGTACTTACCTACGCGAAAGCTCATCAACAAGGGGCTCTCGTTGTCGTCGCAACTCTTAGATCTGAAGAACTTCATAGGTGTTCGGAGATCGACAAACTGTCAGAGTTGATCAATGAAGGATTCTACCTGATTGGGCGGCCAACGTTTCAAAATCTTACAGAAGCCACGATCAAACCTGGGCGTCAAACCTTGAGGGATTGGGGTGTGCGCCCGCCGCAGGCGATAGAGAATAGTAATCATCCAAGTACATTCCCGTTTTCAGAGGATTTCGTTGCGAAACTAAAAGTCTGGACTGAACGCTTTCAGCACGATCATCGAGAGCAGTCCTTCGATCCAGAAGGAATTCGGCGCCAGCAAGCAGACCTGTTGCCACTCTTTCAACATCTACTGCGAATTATCTGGGGAGTAGCAATCGAGCGTTGGTCGAGTGAGACAGATAAATTACCGACAGTAGAAGTGGCCGATATCGAGCTTTGGCTTAAAAATCGGCGCTCCCGAGTATTAGAGTTGCGGAAATGGATGTACGGACAGACAGTTATTAAAACCGCGCGCAGGACAGATGATCCGGATGATTTGTTGCAATCGGTTTTTGATACGGGCTTCGCCATTACGCTGAGTGACGCGATTCTCGGCGAGGCTGGGCGTCCGGCAAGCAAATGGCCAACTACCGTCACAGAAGACATGTCCCGTCGATATAACCTTATTCGAGCGGCGTTCACGGCACTCGCAACACGCGATGCCAAGGGCAACGACGCGCGCAGGCCATGCTCCGCTTCAGAAATACTGCAGGCATCGAATGTCGGCGCTAATGAAGCTCTGCTCAGAGATGTACTATCATATTTCAAAGATCGCAACTACGTGCGTGGCGGCGAAGGCGAGCAGAAGTATGATGTCACGCATGAGGCGCTGATTAGAAACTCGACCGAGTATCAAATCTGGCTTTCAGAAGCTCAAAAGATATACGCCGCACTGAGAGAATCCAGCGCGGCTCTTCGTGTCGCTGGTGGAAACCATACGCATGACGGAAGTGGAGTGCGATCTTGGATCAGAAACGTTTGGAGTAACTTCTGGCTGAAACCGTTTTCCCAAGCAGCCCAAAGGCTCTCAGGAGATAGATGCCGAGATCTCGGCAAGATCTTCGGCCCAGATGCGGTATTCGAAAGTGGTTGGATTGCGCAGCGTGCCGAGTCCGGCCTTGAAAACAAGGATCCAACCGAAGAACTCAACCGCATTCAAGAGGTTTGGGAGAAGGCATCTAGATGGCGGTTCGACTTCAGTTTAGGAGGAAAGCACCCACAGACCATTGCCGAGCGCTTGACCGCCAAGGTGCTTCGCCTGCTCTGGTCACTCCGTTCGGATCCTCCCGTATCCGGTCGAGCGCTCTGGACTGCGCGCGCAATCATGTCGTCGTTGTTGGTCGGCGCAGCTGCCGTCTCAATCGGTTGGAAAGTTTGGTATACCAGCCAACAAAACCAAGATCTTGATGAAAATCGTGGTGTGTTGCAGGTTTTGGCCGTTACTGGCGATGTTGCTTACCCCCGCCAACAAAAAGATAATGAAAGAGCCCTCCATCACATTAAACTTATTGGCAAGCGTTTGATTGATTTGCTTCCGAAAATTGAAGGCAGCGATGCCAAGCGTGATCTGATGGTGGCCGAGGCCACCTTTGATGGCGCAGTACGGTCCTATTTGAAACAAACGTTCCTTGCCGAAGAGAATACGCAAATCAATACTGCCCAATATGAACTTAGGTGCATAAGATTTAATGGAGGGAATTCGATAGGTGGATACGACAAGATAGTATCACAAGATGGCACTCGGCAATTCATCGTCAATCAGGAAGAGGAGTTGATTCAAGGCAGTCGGAGGCTAAGCCATCGTTTAAAGCCAATGCATCGAAAGGATGGTGGAGATCTGATCAGTGCAGAGCTGATCCCTGAAGAAACCGCAAATCCGTTGTTTGGTCCAACGATTGTCTGTGGAGGTGACAATCTCGACTATCTGTTAGTCTGGAGCCAGTTGCCTTCAGTTTCGTGGCCGTTGATTTACCCTGTGATCTGGTTCGAGCTTGACAATCAAATGTACGCTCGGATTGACGAGCCCTATGGAGTAAGATCGCTTTCACCTAAAGTGTCTGAAATATTAACGAAGATGGGCCGGGCCATTACGGATAACGCACTTACACCTAAAGAAACCAGGGATAATCCTGACCCTCTATATCCTGATTATTTCAAAGTCACATTGATGGCGGGTGGGGCTGATCCCTGGGTGTTGATGCGAGTATCTTCTCGTGATGTTGATCCGTTTGATATCTATTTTGCGCGGAACATAAATTTTTCCATTCCAGTTCCGCCGCCGACTAAAAAACTCCCGTCGTGCAACCCTAATAATAGTCCTGCAGATAAGGGCTTCGACCCTACCAGCATCTGCGGTTCGGGTTCGAACGAAGTGAATAACTTGAGAGTAAAGCTGTATTCGTCAGCGTTTGATCGGGACAGACGTTCTGGTGTCGGCGACGCCCCATGCCTACCAGATGCAACGCTATGTACGCATCGGGTAGTGCTGAGTTACAATCCGACTGCCGCTGTCGACGGCACCCTTGTGGATATCAGTCGAACAGAAATAACTAGGGTGATCGCTCCCTCGATCCGCAGCGCGGGTGTCCTGAACGACTCTCTAATTCTAGAAGACAACACATCTACATTCAGAGCTGTTCCGGTCAACACAACTAAGTTGCTGAGCATCCTTTCGGGACTACCGCCTCACTGGGCTGAAGAAGCTGAGCCGACCACCATCTGCCGACTATTCGCCTGCAAGACCTGGGAAACCGCGAAACAGTAACTTTTTGCGCTGACGCGTTCGAAAAATACAGCCCAGTGAGTCACGTCGTGCAATGGGCATGGCTGGCCGTTCAAGGCCGCCTCACGAAGCTTGTTGTGCTGCGTGAGTTTATGTTGGTAACGACTTCGTTGTTGACGTCAGCAAGGCGTACGCGATGCAGCACGAGGTATCTGTACGTATGGTGCGCCCGGGACAAGCTCAAGATCCTGAGGGAACTGAGCGTAGAGGACGCGAGCTTTTCCAAGGTGGCTCGGTGCCATGAGGTTACCCGCCCTCACCTCCACCAATTGTGGCGGGAAAAGCGCTGCAACGGGCGGTCACCCTTTTATCCGCTATCGAGTTGGAGCCTTCCCAAGTTGTGGGCACCACGAGTGACTCAACCATTGCCACGCCGCTCACAGGACCGTCCCGTTACTAACCGGCGCTGCGCGTGGCTAGCCAAAGGAGCCGTATGCGCATCGAACTAGGAGCCCGAGGGTTGCCCCTGCCGACAGGCGGCTACCTTGCTGGATCGGGTGCAGCGCACTCACAGACCGGCCGTTGAGATGCCTCCCCCATAGCTGTCGCTATGGAGAAAGAGCCCTCCAATGCCGGTGAGGAAGATGGTCGGCAATAGTTGGTGGAAGAAGCTGTGAAAGGCTCTCGATTGGATTGATCCCGGTTTCTTGAGAACGCAGCTCTATTCTACGAAGCTCCTGCAGAGTTCCAGGCGGGTCTCTCCTGCGGGGGATAGGTAACTGGGGTTCATCGTCGGGTTCGCGCACAGCATTCGATGCAGTAAATTCGTTTGTGTCCATACTACGGCCTGTTATGACTTGAACCCTTTGCACCTGGAGGCGTTTTGCTCGTCCTGTTTGAGGAGGAGCCATGCTGACGGACACGCAATGGGCCATGCTGGAGCCTTTGGTGGAACAGTGCCGTCCTAAGGGTAAGACCCCGCCGCAGGATCTGCGTCGGACACTGGATGCCATTCTCTGGCGCCATGAGAATGGTGCCAAGTGGCGCGCTGTGCCGGCTGAACTGGGTCCCTGGTGGCGGGCAGCTCAAACCTTCATCCGCTGTGCACGCCTGGGTGTCTGGGGGCGTCTGCTCCATCTGGTGCAGGAGCGCGGCATCCAGCTCGGAATGACCTTTCTAGACGGCATCAGCGTGCGCGCGCATCAGAAGGCCGCCGGGGCTCGCCGAAAGGGGGTAAGCGGTGTTCTCAGGCCACAGCCTTGAGGTTTGGCGTGGTGGCATAGGCCCACGGCAGCAGATCATCGAGGCGGGTGTTGAGATGGCCGGTAACGATGCGGCTCAGCACATCCGCGAGATAGGCCTGCGGATCCACCCCGCACAGTTTGCAGGTTTCGACCAGCGAGGCGATGATCGCCCAGTGCTCGTCCCCGCGATCCGAGCCGGCAAACAGCGCATTCTTGCGCGTCAGGGCCAAGGGCCGGATCGCCCGCTCGACCACATTGGAGTCGATCTCAATGCGCCCGTCGTCCACGAAGCGGGTCAGCCCCTCCCAGCGCACAAGCGCATAGCGGATCGCCTCGGCCAGCTTGCTCTTCTGGCTGATCACACCGAGTTTGCCGCGCAGCCAGGGCTCGAGGGCTTCCAGCACCGGACGGCTCTTCTGTTGGCGAATCCGGCATCTCTCTGCAGCACTCATGCCGCGGATCTCGCTCTCAATCCGGTAGAGTTCCGCAATGCGCGTGAGCGCTTCGCTGGCAATCGGCGCCGCGCCGGCCACGGCCAGCTCGTAAAAGCGCCGCCGCACGTGTGCCCAGCAGAACGCGAGCGTCACCTGGTTGCCTGCCGCCAGAGCCCGATAGCCGCTGTAGCCGTCGACCTGCAGCACACCGGCAAAGCCCGCCAGATGCTCGATCGGCCGTGCCGCCTTGCGATCCGGCGCATAGACATACGCCACCCCGGGCGGATCCGTGCCGCCCCACGGGCGATCATCCCGGGCATAGGCAAACAGCTGACCCGTCTTAGTCTGGCCGCGGCCGGGATCGAGCACGGGCGCGGTGGTCTCATCGGCAAACAAGCGCGATGAGGTCTTCAGCTGTGCCAGCAGGCGGTCATGCACCGGCCGCAGATGCCAGGCGGCTCGCCCGACCCAATCGGCCAGGGTTGAGCGATCCAGGCTGATGCCTTGCCGGGCATAGATCTGTGCCTGCCGGTAGAGCGGCAGATGATCGGCATACTTGGATACGAGCACTTGGGCGATGAGCGCATCGGTGGGCAGTCCGCCTTCGATCACACGGGCCGGAGCCGGTGCTTGCACCACCGCCTCACAGGCGCGGCAGGCGTATTTGGGCCGGCGCACCACCAGCACACGCAGTTGCGCCGGCACGATGTCGAGCCGCTCGGAGACATCCTCGCCGATGCGGTGCAGGAGGTTGCGGCAGCAGGGGCAGGTCGTATCCTCAACGTCGATGATCGACTCGATCCGCGGCAGATGGGCCGGCAACGCTCCCCGGTTCCGGCGCCGCTGAGCCGCGCCGCTTTTGCGCTCGGCCGGATCCGCCTGCTCGTGTTGGGCGTCCTCGGCAGCCTCATTCTGTTCAGCCTCTTCCAAGCCCAGCAGCAGCTGATCCTCGGGCAGGCTCTCGGCGCGGCGGCCGAAGCGGTGACGCTGCATCGCCTTGATGATCTGCTCCAGGCGTTCAGCGCGGGCCCGCTCGGCCAGGAGCATGGCCTTGAGCAGGTCAGGATCATCAGGGAGGGTTTGCATCGCAGTGGTCACAAGACGAAGTGAATCATGCCTCAGCGATGCCGGCGATAGCTCTTATGGATGGGGCTGACGGCGCAATCAACTCGCCGCCGACGGAGCTATGGTTTGGCGCGCCTCATGCACCCGCCGCCAATCCAAACCTTCGAGCAGAGCGGAGAGTTGAGCGGCTGACAGGTGGATGACTCCGTCCTGCACCTTGGGCCAGCGGAACTCGCCATCCTCCAATCGCTTGGCGACCAGAACCACTCTGGTGCCATCCCAGAACACCAGCTTGATGCGATCCGTGCGCTTAGCCCGGAACACGTACACCGTCCCGGAGAACGGATCGGCTCCCATGGTGTCGCGCACCAGGGCGGCCAATCCGTCAGCCCCTTTGCGGAAGTCGACGGGCTTGGTTGCCACCATCACGCGCACGCTGCCGCTCGGCCCGATCATCGCAGGCTCTTGAGCGCTTGCAGCACGAGGGCCAATGTCGCGCCATCGACCCCTGGCGGCACACGAATGATCGCGCCTTCCACGGCAATCTCGATCACCGCCTCAGGACAGGCTGCAGGCTGCGGCGGGTCAGGGGCGACAACAACAGGGGTAAAGGCCAGCGGAGGATCGCCCGCTTCTCGCCTCGCCTGACGGCGCCAGGTGAACAGGTGCTGGGGCGACATGCCGTGGCGGCGGGCCACTTCGGACACCACCGCGCCCGGCGCCATCGCCTCCTCCAGGATCCGCGCCTTCTCATCCGTCGGCCAGCGCCGCCGCCCGCCGGCTCCTGTGATCACTTCCAGGCGCCGCACGGGTCGGGGCGGCTCAAGCATATGGTCAACCATCGACACAAAACGATCCCCAAGCAGAGATCGTCAGTCTCGCCCCTCAGACATGCGAACGTAAGGTGGGTTCAGAACACCGCTTACGAAAGGGGGCTCTCAAGCTCAACGAGACACTCGTGAAGCACTTGGTCGCTCTCGTGGCGGCTATGGGACCAAGGCTTGCGTGATCGCCGACGCTCTCGGACGCGCCATCACGTTCCGGATCGCGCCCGGCCAAGCGCACGAGCTGCCTGACGCCATTCCGCTGCTCGACAGCCTGCTAGGTGTGCCCGCCTGGGTGGTGGCTGATCGCGGTTATTCCAGTCGCAGCTTCCGCGAGCACATCTGGAGCATCGGTGCGAGGCCGGCGATCCCGGCCAAGGCCAATGAGGCACCGGTCGCCTGTCCAGACTGGATCTACAACAACCGCAATGTCGTCGAGCGGCTCTGGGCTAGACTCAAAGAGTGGCGAGCGGTTGCAACGCGCTACGAGAAGACCGCCTCATCCTTCATGGGCGTGCTCTGCCTCGCCGCAGCAATCGACTGGCTCAAGTACTAACAGGCCGTAGAAAGAGCATCAGCCGCATACTGACTCTCGGAAAATCTGACTAGGAAGCTCATCACAATGATCCCTGATGCTCCTCGATGGCAATATTTGCCTTGAGTTCCGGATCTATTCGCACGACATGCAACTTCCCCCTTGATGCTAATGAATCCGCTCTGAATATAGACACCTCAACGCTCCATTCAGGTCTTCGAAGTACTCGGCTTGTACAGCTTCGGACTCAAGTGTCAGAAGAGCGAACCCGTGCGTATAGAAATCTCCCGATACAGACAGCATCGTTTCTGGAAAAATTTCTGGTAGGCTAGTAGTTGCGCCAAGTGGTTTGTAAGGCTCATCGTTAGCAAACACTGGTATCGCACTATGGCCGACGCAACGACCAAACGGCAGACCAAGATACGGCCGGTAGATGCATAGATTATGCTCATGGCCCCAGAACCACGCCGGGATAGACCTACCGGTTGTCAATAAGCGCTCATACATCGCTTTAAGACGAGGATTGTAGGCACATAGCGTGCCGTCAGACTGACGTCCGCCAATTTGGGAAAACGCGGAAAACAGCTGATGATGTGACAGCAGTATCGTTTTGCCTGGGAACTCTTGGATCCGGTTGCGATGCCACTCTTCTTCAACTTCTTCAACGAAAGTGACAGCGTCTGTGACGGAGAACGGGCTATAGTCATTGCGCCCGGTATCTAGCCCGAGTAGTTGCCAACTCTCATCCGATGCTCGTAGGCAGAAGAAACTCGCTTCTTGTCGTTTCGCGCCTTTGTTCAAGCTCTTAAGCAGGCCATAGTACCCGCCACCGCCGCAGTACATGTCGTGGTTGCCACATAGCGTATAGATTGGCAGGTGGCTGTTTGCGCGATCGAACACCTCATTGACTACATCCTGAAAATTCGCCTGACACTCCTTCTCCGTGCCTGAGTAGTAGATGTCGCCTAAATGCACCACGATGTCAGGATGCTGATCTCTTGCTTGTTCAAGGACGCACCTCGCTGGTTGTGCGCCCGTCCCCCAATCGCCAATGAGAGCAATCCGCGACCCCGCCTCTATCTCTATGACATTGCGCTTCACTTTATCTGGTTTTACGTAGAGCGGCTCACGTCTCGATCCGTTCGGTCCGAAATACTTCACATACTCAGTGATGGTTTGAGCCCACCTTGGATCGCAGGTGCCTCCGGTGATCTGTGCCTCTAGCTGTGCAGCGCCGGCTGTATCTCCAAGAACCTTCGCTTGCATCAGCTGCCAGGCCAATGATGCACATGCTTGCGCCTGGTTCAGGAGGGGCATCTCCTCGTAGGACATCGGCTCTAGACCTAGACCGGCGTTAGGTGCATTGCTGGTTCTGATCTGAGCAATCTTTTCGGCCGCCAAAATCAGGTCCGCTGCGTCAGCTGGATTGTACGGGAGCGGCAAGCTCTCAAGCCCACTAGCCTCCATCGATGACGACGGCTCAGGCGTTCTGCTCGCGAGATCGGCGACAGCGGACTGAAACAATGATGCGAAGTGATCGCGGAACGTCATGGGACCAGCACGCAGGGCTTGCGCATTTCGAACAGGCCTGGTTCGACCCTGTGGTTCATGGGAAGATTGTTCTGCCGCTGTGTCCGTTTGGGTCGAGGGTGCACTCTGAGGCGTCTCACCACTCGAAAGACCTCGTGCTTCACCAACTCGAATGGAAATCTCAATCGGAAGGGTCCAGGTTGAGCTATCGCCAAGTCCTAGTGTTATTTTCGCGGGCTCCGCAGCCTGAACAGATACTATGGGTCCAGCCAATGGATTTGCGGTTGGCGGGCTCTTCGCTTCCGACTTCTTCGTTGCCTCCCCCTCGACATCAGCTTCGCTCCACCACTTGACCCAAGCCCCAGGGTCGGACCTTGGCTTTGACTGGAAATTGACTCCTGCATCGACGACTCGGCTATCGCGCGCGAGCTCGAAGGTGGGAACAGCAAAGTTCGCATCTAGGTAAACCCCAGCAAAATGAAGGCCTAGAATCTCGCCCGTCACCGAGTCAACGACAGCTGAGCCAGAATTCCCTCCGAGGGTCGAGCTGTCATGGGTTACCGCAGAGACCATATTTCGGAAGCTCTCGACTGAGCGCCTTTCTCTTATTTTGCCTGGCTGCAACCGCTTGATGTAGTATATGCCGTTGAACACGGTGTTCTGGATAGCAGCATCGTTTCGCGGATCAAAGGCAGGATACCCAATCACGGCGACGTCGCGATCGTAAAGCTCTACAGGGTCTTTGAGTGACAGTGTCAGAGGTGAAGGAATCTTAGAGGAACTTAAGCTCTCTACCTGAAGAAGCGCCATGTCCCAGTAAGGGTGAACCATCGCGACTTCTTTCACTGCGAGAAAGTGCGCTACGGTGCTGTCCCTCTCGCGAACGAAATCAATTCCAGCTTCATAGCCGGAGAGAAATACTAGATCTCGTATTCCAATCCCTGAGGCAAAGATTTGCGCCACATGCCGGTTGGTCATCAATAGCCCGTCACCGACCACAAAACCCGTTCCGCCGTAGGGTAGGGTTGGATGGTGTGGGAGCTCGATACGTCCAATCGATGGAATGGCGCGCCGAAGTTTTTCTTTGATAGGAGCTTTGTTGAAATGAAGCCACAGATGATGGGTAACGTGATAGTCGCCTCTGATAATATCGATGGCGGGGCGCTTATCAGGAATGATGATCGCTTCCAGGGCAAATCGTTCGTCTGGAGCCATCTCCTCAGAGCGTGAGAGTTTTGTCGCTGCGCGCTCTGCGAGATCAATCTGCTCCTGCGGAAGTGACCGGGCTGGAACAAGCTCTTCCAGTGCGAGGTCTTCTAGGGCTGGTGCGTCTTGTGTGAGTGACTCCAGACCTCCAGATTCACGCCCGTCAGGCGTCAAGATTTTACCAAGGAAACCTTTTGCTTCTTCCGTGTGAAAGTCCGGCATAGTGTAAGTTTCCTCGTGGACCAATGAATGTAGTTCTTGGTTCTACACACTTCCATTATACGCGAGCACATCATTTCCAACTGGCTGCCCAAATGAGGGTAGTGAATTCTATTATGAGGGCGATCGTCTCACGGTACAGTTGGGCTAACGGCCCTATCCCTATGGTGACGCCCGACGCACCCTATGCCTAATTTGGTTTCCAGTATTTTTGAGTATACGTCTGTTTACTCTTCACCTCGAGGAGCACGATAGGATAGAACGCCCTTTGGGGAATCGGTGTCGCTGATGGATGAATCGAAAGCTGCGGGCCTTGAAGGTTCGGATGCTGAGAAAATTATTCGCTGAACCATATCAATCCCTCGCGCTCGCCTCGCGTCTGCTCCAGCACATTCTGATCGGCCGAGATGTACTTATTAGGCTGCGCTACGTCGCTCATGGTACCGCTCCTCTGCCAACTGTATAGACTCCCGGTGCTATTCTAGATCGGGGAGGCTCCGCACATAGTGCGACGCAAAACTCGTGAGCTTCTCCTCAACTGGCTGTCGTACAGCTGTTAGCACGGGTGAGTTGATCGTGAGTTTCCCTGAGGAGTGTTGAATTCGGACCTCGTTGGATCTGAACTTGAAGAACAAAATTTGGGTCAAATTCGCATCGGCCTTGAGAGCGAACGCCATTAAACTGACAAGGAACTGTCCCTGCTCGTCCTGCTCGGCGAGTGTTACCTGGAAACGTGCGGAGCGGGCATGTTGGCTTTCTCGATTGAAGATGGTGATCCAGGGGCTGTTTCGCTCCATCGAGGACAAAGCATTGAGCGTGGTCACTACCACTTCGAGAGCCGCAGTGCCTGGGCCGAGAAGGGTTGTCGCTACAGCCAGAATTGCCTCATGAGCATTGAAGTTTTCACTTGTCTCAACATGCTCAACAAACTGCTTTGTCTGTGCAGCCCAACCAATATTGCTCAGGGTGTCGAAATAGGCCTCATACCATGCAAGGACATTATCTTTGTCGGGTACGTTCCTGTTTGCAACGAGTTGAGCCAACAATGCCGAGTTGACGATGTCGCGACGTCGTTCTTCTGTCACCCCTTGGACAAATGAAACAATATCAGATCCGACGATGGCAGCTTGCGCTTTTGCGGCGTCGAAGTTGAATTCCGCGCGTGCTTCAAGACTTTCGAGCGCGGGAGTGCTTGGCAGCTCGACACGGCTGACAAAGCTGAGAGCGTCTGCAACGGCAATGCTAGTCATTTTAGGAACCCTGTTACACGGCCATTCAAGCGGACGAGTGCGGGCTAGCGAGAGCGAGGAGCGTCAAAAACAAACTTCTGAGCAGAGGTTAGCGTAACGCGGAATGCATCTTCTTATTATCGCAGAAATACGTCACGTTACCTATTGAGAGTCAATTGGATATCCGAATTACTACCTAAGACCCTTACTGTCCGGCTTTGTTGTAGTAGTGCCTGGCGAGATCAAAGGAATGGTGGTGTTCTCTTGGTCTTGTCATGTCTGGATGGCGCCCGTTTGGCAATGTGATTGTTGTTGACGTTTCGGCCTAGCGGGGCGGGTGCAGTCAT
>NZ_JACXAB010000079.1 GCF_014699075.1 Microvirga sp.
GAGCGTGATGCCCGATGCGGCGGCATTCGGCGGCGAAGAAAGTGTTGAGGGGCTGTCCATCGGCATGCAGGCTCGGCCCCAGGGCGGGATCCCGGCCCGCCGTCATATGCGTGTGCCCGAGGAGCCCGCGTTGATGTCCTGGCTCCTCCGAGGGACGCATGCCGCTGCCCTCAGAGAAATAGCGGAGCATACAGCAGGCCGATGGTACCCGTCAGCACCAGCACGGCAGCGATCGCGGCCCCGAGTGAGCCTTTGTCTCGGTTGCGCTCCATGTCCTTTCCTCTTCGACGGCACTCACGGCATGCCCAACTCAGTGCAGGAACTGCGCCCAGCCCACCAGGGCGAGGGGCGCGACGATGCCGAAGACGAAGGACGCAATGCGCGCAATCATCTTGGGTCAGTTCCTCGCACGTCCTGAAACCATCGCATGCCAGGCCTTCATAGTTGCTATCAGGGAGGAGGCGCGGTGTGCTTCCGCACAAGCCCATGTAGGAGGCTCGTCACCGTGCCAGCGATAGGCGCACAGGCAGGCAGGTGCGGGCCAATGTCGGCCCGCACCTGCTCCGCCTCGGCGCCGCGGGCGGGCTCTATCCCGCGCTGCGGCGTTGGAGACACTGGGTCAGTAGCCGCGGGTGTAAATCGAACCCGTCGTCGCCGGCTGGTTGGCCTGCCGCAGCTCCTCGAAGGCCTGCTTGCTGGCTTGGCCCTTCCGCAATGGCTTGGGACCAGCGCCCGTCCTGCTGCATGGCTTCCACCTGACGGTTGACCTCGCCCCAGTCTCTGCCAGAGATCGCGGTGACGCCCTGTCCGCGCTCCAAGGCACGAGCAGGGCGATAACCTCCCATTAACCATGTTCAAGGATGATCCGGGCGAACCGGAAACGGGTTCGCGGCAGGGCCGCTTGGGGGCGGAGTACCAATAGGGAGCCCAATGAGTACCGAAGGAAAGCTGGACCAACCGGGGCCGCATCTGCGGCTTGAGCCGGACGCGCGGGAGCAGATTGGGGTCCGCCTCCAAGCGGTGTTCGCGGAGATCGAGGGGCAACCGATCCCCGATGAACAGATCGACCTGCTGCTCGCGCTACGGCGGGCCGAGCGCGAGCTCGCCCGCAGGGAGGCCTAACCGGAACGGGGCCGCAGGTTCGCCGTTGCCGAGGCTCGGCAGCTAGTCAGGAGCGGCAGCCCCATGCCTCGCGAAGTATCAGGCGAGGCAAAACGGCGGCTCAGACGGGTTCGTTGCTGTCTCACGTCAGGATGCGCCGACGGAGTCTTCCGAATACGCTTGAACGCAACTTTACCCAGTTCCGTAAATGGGCTTCCGCGAAGCTAGAACTATCAAAAGGAAGGGCCGCCAATAGCATTTCCGAGACATCGGGCTGAAGCCAGCTTGTGGGCGTCAAGCGGAAATTATGACAATGGCAGCAGGCGTGCGAAGGTGGAAAACCAAGTCGGTAAACATAAGCATACAGAACTTCGGAGGTGGAGTGCAGGCTCCATGCACCGAGTTCTGTTGGGCAAAGCGTCAGATGGTAGAGCGAATCTGCGCCTCAATAACACTTTGCCACAACGAACGAATTCCGGCAGAGGCCGAGGTCAGTTCGTATCCCAATGCGGATCAAAACGAGACTCACATCGTAGTTTGGCCAGTCTTGTCACGGAACCCTTGGCGTCGTCCATGGGCGCCGCACCGAGTCCTCCGCTCTGAACCGCGCGATCGCATCGGCCTGACTGAGGGTGATGTCGATATCGTCCCAGCCGTTCAGAAGCTTCGTACGCCAAACGGGATCAATGGCGAATGGGAACGACATTCCCTTTGCCGAGATCGTCTGTGCCTCGAGATCCACAGTCAGTTCCGCATGGGTCTCCTCAAGAAATCTGAGCAGTGCCTCGCCATCCCTCTCATCCACTTTGGCGGGGAGAAGCCCGTTATTGACGGAGTTGGAAGCAAAGATGTCGCCGAAGCTCGGAGCGATTACGCACCGGATCCCATAATCCACGAGTGCGTATACGGCGGCCTCACGCGAGGAACCTGCCCCGAAATTGCGCCTTGCCATGATGATCTGCGAATTGCGATAGGTTGACTGGTTCAGGCGGAAATCGGCGATCTCCGTGCCGTCGCCCGTGAAGCGCATGTCGTGAAGCAGGTAGCCGCCATAGCCTTCGGCTCGTGAGCGCTTCATGAACCGGGCCGGGATCAATTGGTCCGTGTCGATATTGGCGTAGGGCAGGGGACATGCGGCGGCGGTCAGACGCTGAAATGGCTGCATCAGGATCGCTCCTGGATCAGGGGACGAACATCGGTGAGGTATCCGGTCACGGCGGCGGCCGCAACCATGGCAGGCGACATGAGATGGGTCCGCGCGCCAGGTCCTTGACGGCCCTTGAAGTTGCGGTTGGTGGTCGAAGCGCAACGCTCGCCGGGCTGCACGATGTCGCCGTTCATGCCTACGCACATGGAGCAACCCGAATCAACCCATTCGAGCCCGGCTTCCTTGAAGATCCGATCAAGCCCCTCCGCTTCCGCCTGCTGCTTCACCAGGGATGAGCCGGGCGAGACGAGGCCGGGCACCTTGGACTTGCGATCGGAGAGCACCTGGGCGGCCGCTCGCAGATCCTCGATACGGCTGTTGGTGCACGAGCCGATGAAGACGCGGTCAATTGGGACTTCAGTCAGCTTCTGTCCCGGCTTGAGATCCATATAGGTCAGCGCATCACGGATTTGTGCCGCCTTGCCCAAATCCGAGATCGACGCGGGATCCGGCACCGCCATCGTGATCGGCAGCGCATCCTCGGGGCTGACACCCCAAGTCACAACAGGGGCGATCTCGGATCCATTGAGCACGATCTCGCGGTCGAACTCCGCGTCCTTGTCGCTCTGCAGCCGCAGCCAGTCCTCCGCCGCACGCTCGAAGCCGTCGCGCGCGGGCGCGAAGGGACGGTTGCGCAGATATGCAATCGTCGTCTCATCGGGTGCGACCATACCGCAACGCGCACCGGCTTCAATCGAGAGGTTGCACAGAGTGAGCCGCCCCTCCATCGAAAGAGTGCGGATGGCGGAGCCCGCATATTCGACCGCGTGCCCCTGTGCGCCGTCGGCACCCATGCGCGCTATGATCGAGAGGGCAATGTCCTTGGCGCCGATGCCCGGCGCCAGTGTTCCATCGACTGTGATGCGCATGCGCTTGGGCTTTCTCTGCCAAAGCGTCTGCGTCATCAGCACGTGCGCAACCTCGGATGCCCCGATGCCGAAACCCCATGCACCTAATGCGCCGTGCGTGGAGGTGTGGCTGTCGCCGCAAACAATCAGTAGTCCTGGAAGCGTTAATCCCTGTTCGGGACCAACCACGTGGACAATACCTTGGCGTGGATCATTGAGTCCGAACAACATCACGTCGTTCTCCGACATGTTGTCCTCCAGCTGGTCGATCATGTTCTGAATGGCCGGATCGATACTGCGTCCAAAGCGGCGTGTCGGTACATAGTGATCAGCGATTCCAAACGTGAGCTCCGGGTGTGCAACCTTGGCACCGCGTTCCTTCAGCTTGTTGAAGGCATGAAACGAGCCCTCGTGCACGAAATGTCGATCAACCCAGAGCAAGGTCTGACCGTCCTCCCGTGTAACGATCGCGTGGCTATCCCAAAGCTTATCGAACAGGGTCCGCGGTGCGGAGGGGCTGTGCGCCATATCGCTCTCCCGAATGCGCTCTCATGGCTCATGTCGGAGCCGCTGCCAGTATTTCCAAAGAGGCGACTTGACGCAAGAGAAATGTATTATAAGTTAGACAGGTAGCTGTACTTTGTAGCAGTCAATGCTGCTGCAGTTTGGAGCGGACGACCTTGGTGGACGCAGTCGAACCTCTCAAAGCGCGGCGCATATATCTTCTTTTGCGCGAACGCATTCTGAATGGTGGATTGGAGCCCGGCTCCCGCCTGCCAGGGGAATTGTCGATTGCCGCCGAATACGGTGTATCGCGCGTGACGGTGCGGCGTGCGCTGGACAACCTGGCGATTGACGGTCTCATCGATCGTCGCCCCGGTTCCGGAACCTTCGTCCGTGAGGGTAACTCGGTGCAGCCAATCGTGGCGGATCTCTCGAATGTGCTGTCCCATCTCGTCGAGATGGGCCGTAGGACCAGCGTGAGGCTGCTGTCTTTCGCCTATGTGAACCCTTCCGAGAGCGTTGCCGGGGCGCTCGGGCTTGAGCCAGGGGAGCGGGCGCAGCGCTCAATCCGCGTCCGTCTCATCGATGGTGCGCCCTTCTCCTATCTCGTGACCCATGTGCCGGAGCGCATCGGCGTCACCTATTCCGAGGCCGATCTCGCATCGATGCCGCTCCTCGGACTTCTGGAGCGATCAGGCGTCGTGGTCGAGGAGGCGAGTCAAAGCATCGGCGCAACCTTAGCCGGGCCGGACGTAGCGGAGGCTCTGGGGCTGGAGATCGGCTCGCCTCTTCTGTCGCTCACGCGTGTCGTGTGGGATCCGTCGGGCCAGGGAGTGGAGCATCTCCATGCCCTCTACAGGCCGGACCGCTATTCGTTCCATATGGACCTTGTGCGGACCGGAGCCGTCGGTGCCCGCCGATGGAATCCGGTGGCAAAGCCAGCCACCGCAAGACCTGAGCCGCAAAAGCGTAAAACCGAGGGGCCGAAGAGCCTCAAGCCGAAGCCCCGCCCGGTGCGGGTGTCCAACCAGAGGAGAACATCGACATGAAGAACATCATGCGACCGACGCGCCGTTCGATATTGCGGGCAGGTGCCGCATCGGCGGCTGTGCTTGCCATGCCGGCTTACCTGCGCGCGCAATCGCAATCCGTGAAGATCGGCATCCTGCAGCCCGTCACCGGCGCGCTCGCCCAGGACGGTGAGTTCGGCCGCATGGGCGCCGAAATGGCCATCAAGGAGATCAACGATTCCGGCGGCCTCAAGGGTCTTGGCGGCGCCAAGCTTGAGATGGTGTTCGGCGATGCCCGCTCGAACCCGGAAGCAGGCACCCAGGAGGTCGAGAAGATGCAGGCCGATGGCGTTGCGGCCATCGTCGGCGGATTCGCAAGCCCAATCTGCCTTGCTGCCACCCAGGCCGCGGCTCGCTATGACCTGCCTTACATCGTTGATGTCGGCGTCAGTGACCCGATCGTGCAGCGCGGCCTCAAGAACACGTTCCGCTTCGCCCCAGGGTTCGGCATCGTCAGCGGATTCGCGCTCGATAACTTGGTCAAGCTGAACGATGGCGCCGGTAAGCCCGCCAAGACGGTGGTGCTCGTGCATGAGGATGGCCTATTCGGCTCTGGCCTCGCCAAGCTCATGCAGACGGAACTGCCGAAGCGTGGCTTTGAAATCCTCGAGACCATCGCGCACCCGACGCCTGCGCGCGACATGTCGAACGTCGCTCTGCGCATCCGCTCGCTCAACCCGGATCTTGTTATCCCGTCGAGCTATTACGGTGAGTTCGTGCTGCTGGCACGCACAATGCAGCAGCAACGCATCAGGCCCAAGGGCGTTTATGCCGTCCTCAACGGCGCGGCCTCCAACTACCGCTTCGTGAAGGAGTTCCCGGAAGCTGCCAACGGCATCATGGACTGCAACCACTGGTACGATCCACGCAATCCCAAGGCTCTGGATCTCAAGAAGCAGGTCGAGGCGCAGGGCAAGGTTTTCGCCTACAACGTGCCGCTGAACTACTCCTGCGTGAAGCTCTTGGCCGACGCGATCAACCGTGCCGGCTCGGCCGACCGAGCGAAGATCATCGAGGCGCTGAACACCTCGACCTTCAAGGACCACATCATGCCCTATGGCGAGACGAAGTTCGTCGACGGGCAGAATAGGGGCGCCGCGCCAGTCAACACACAGGTACAGGGCAACGAAATCAAGGTGATCTTCCCCGATACCTTCGCGGACGCGAAGCCGCAGTTCCCAGTGGCCGGCTGATCCTGAACACTGGTCCTGGGGTGCATGTTCGCCCCCGGGACCTTTGAGGAGTGACTTCGACGATGTATTCACCAGCCATCATAGCGGAAGCCGTCGTAAACGGACTTATGACGGGTGCTGTCTATGCGCTGATCGCGCTCGGCCTTACCCTGGTATACGGTGTCCTTCACATCATCAATTTCGCCCATGGCGCGCTGCTCACCGCTGCCATGTTTGCCGTATGGGTTGTATATGAGGCCCTCGGCCTTGATCCTTATCTCGCGATCCTGCCACTGACCCCTCTTTTCTTCGGAATGGGCTATGCCGTTCAGCGCTTCGTGATCGGGCCGGCAAGTCATGGCAACGACAGCAACATCCTGCTGGTAACTCTGGGGCTTTCGATCGCGATTGAAAACGCATTGCTGGCAGGGTTTCGCTCGGATACGCGCACGCTCAATACCGACTACGGTTTTCAGATCGTGGAATTCGGGCCACTCCTTCTTTCCAAGCCTCGTCTGATCGGGTTTGGAGCTGCAATATCGGTCACCGTACTCCTGTGGCTTCTGCTCTCTCGCACCGACACCGGCAAGGCCATCCGGGCTGTTGCCAAGGAAAAGTTCGGCGCAAGCCTCGTCGGCATCGATGTCGCTCATGTCTATGCCGTGACGTTCGGGCTCGGCTGCGCCTGCCTCGCTGTGGCAGCCTGCCTGCTCATGCCCACTTTCTACGTCAACCCGCGCATCGGGCAGGCCTTCGTGCTGGTCGCTTTCACGATTGTCGTCCTGGGCGGCATGGGATCGATTCCCGGCGCACTCCTCGGCGGATTGTTCATCGGAGTCGTCGAGAGCCTCTGCGGGCTTTTCCTCGGAGACTCGCTCGGACAGATCGGCATTTTCCTCATCTTCATCCTGGTGCTGCTTGTGCGGCCGACGGGAATGTTCGGAGCGAAGGCATGACATTCCGTGACATCGTTCCGATTATCGTCCTGATCACGCTCCTAGCCTTTGTGCCAGTCTTCATCACGGCGAATACGGTTCTTAATTTTCTCGTTTTCACCCTCATCATCGCGCTTGCCGCTCAAGGGTGGAACATCCTCGGCGGCTTCGGCGGACAGTTCTCATTCGGCCACGCCGCCTTCTTCGGAACAGGCGCCTACGCGGCGGCGCTGCTTCAGGTTCGTCTTGGGATCAATCCCTGGATTGCCTTCGCGATCGGCGCCGTTGCCGGCGCGGCAGTCGGCTGGGCGATCGGGTATCTGAGCTTCCGATCCGGTCTCCGCGGCTCCTACTTCGCTCTGGTGACGCTCGCTTTCGCTGAGGTGCTGCGCATTCTTGCTAACGCGGCGGCTTTCACGGGCGGAGCTGCAGGTGTCTTGATCAAGTTGGACGTGCGGCCCGAGAACTTCCAGTTCGAGAGCAGGGGCGCCTTCTTCTGGATCGCGCTGGCCCTTGTGGGCGCCGTGCTCGTCCTGACCCGCTGGATAGAACGTTCACGCTTCGGCGCTCAGCTCGTCGCCGTCCGGGAGAACGAAGCGGCTGCCAAGGCGCTCGGTGTCGATACGCTGCGGGTGAAGCTTGGGGCGATCACCCTCTCCGGGGCTGTGACGGCTGCCGCCGGCTGCCTCTATGCTCAGTACTTTCTCTATGTGGATGCCAGCATCGCATACGGCACCTGGATCTCGGTCGAGGCGATTCTTGCCCCGATCGTCGGTGGACTTGGAACCGTATTTGGCCCCTTGGTCGGTGCGGTGGCCTTGCATGGGCTCAGTGAGATCACCAAGCTTGCGGCCGGCAGCGTCCCAGGCATCGATCTCATGGTTTTCGGCGGCCTTCTGGTTGCTGCCGTTGCTTTTGCTCCTGAGGGCATACTCGGCCTGCTACGCCGGTCAGCTCAGGCGAAAGGAGCAGCTCGCCATGCTTGAGGTGCAGAATGCGACCAAGCGGTTCGGCGGCCTCGTCGCTGTGAACCAAGCGTCTCTCAAGGCGGCTGCAGGCGCCATTACCGGTCTGATCGGCCCCAACGGTGCAGGAAAGACGACACTTTTCACGCTGATCTCCGGCTTTGAGAAGCCGAGCGAGGGGCGCGTGTTGTTTGAGGGGCAGGATATCAGCCGCGACGAACCGCATGTCCGGGCGCGCCGCGGCATTGCCCGTACATTCCAGATCGTGCAGCCGTTCGCAGGCCTTTCCGTCCTCGAGAATATCGCCGTAGGCGCGCACCTGCGCCACGCGAAGCGCAGCGACGCCATGGCTCGCGCTGAGAGGGTAGGCCAGCGCGTTGGTCTCGGTCCCGAACTCGAAAAATCAGCCTCCAGCCTGACGGTGGCCGGCCGCAAGCGGCTTGAACTCGCACGCGCTCTTGCAACAGAGCCGAAACTGCTGCTGCTCGACGAAGTTCTGGCCGGCCTGAATCCCTCCGAGATCCGCGATATTATTCCTGTCATCCGGGCGATCCGCGACGAAGGCGTTACGATCCTCATGATCGAGCACGTTATGCAGGCCGTGATGAACCTCTGCGAGCAGGTATACGTGCTGGCACAAGGCCGTATCATCGCCGAAGGGCCTCCCGCCGATGTCTGCGACGATCCAAAGGTCATAGAAGCCTATCTCGGCGCCGGCGCGGCCGAACGCTTGAAGCGGGAGAAGATCCATGCTTGAGGTCAGAGCCTTGAGAGCAGGTTATGGCGGCACGGAAGTGCTGCGAGGCCTCGATCTTTTCGTCGGTGCAGGCGAGATCGTCGCCGTGCTTGGCTCCAACGGCGTGGGCAAGACGACGCTGAACAAGGTTTTGTCCGGCGTCCTGCGCGCAAATGACGGCGAGATCCGATTCGATGGAAAGGTCCTCACCGGTGCATCCTCAGCGCACATCGTGGAGGCAGGCCTTATTCAAGTGCCTGAAGGACGCAAAATCTTCCCGAACATGTCGGTGCGCGAGAACCTCGAACTCGGCAGCTACCGGCGCGGGCGCGACCGGCGGTCCAACAATCTGGAACGCGTCTTTGACACCTTCCCGCGCCTGCGGGAGCGCAGCGGTCAAGCGGCCGGCACCCTGTCGGGCGGCGAGCAGCAGATGCTGGCCATCGGGCGCGGGATGATGGCCGAACCGCGCCTGCTTATCCTCGATGAACCGTCGCTCGGCCTGTCGCCGCTACTCGTGGAGGAAATGTTCGCCCTGATCCGCCGCCTCAATGACGATGGCCTTCCGATCCTGCTCGTCGAGCAGAACGTGGTTCAATCGCTCGAATGCGCATCGCGCGCCTACATCCTGGAGAATGGAACCATTGCCCTGTCGGGATTGGCCGAACAGGTCCGCAACGACCCCGAGCTCAAGCGCGCCTATCTCGGCATGTGACGGAGAACACTTCATGACGATCGTCACACAGAATGTCATTCCAGCATCCGTACTTTTGCAGGACGGGCAGCCCCCATGGCTACGGCAATGGGGCAGCTTCGCGGCCCGGATCCGGTTCTCGGATCTGCCAGCGCCCGTGGTCGCGCGCACGAAGCTCGTGCTTCTCGATTGCATCGGCGCCATTGCTGCCGGAATGCAGGAGCCCGAGATGCGCAGCCTCGTCTCGCAACTTGGACAACGCGAGAGGATGCAGGGACGCGTTCCGGTGATAGGGGCCGGCCGCCGCATGAGTGCACTGCTCGCAAGCCTTCTCAACGGCACAGCAGGCACGATGCTGGAACTTGATGAAGGCAATCAGTACGCGCGCGGACATCCCGGAATCCACGTGGTCCCGGCAGCCTTGGCGGCGGGCGAGCGTCGTGCAGCTCCGGGGGCGGACCTGATCTTGGCGATCACACTTGGCTACGAAATCGGGTCTCGCATTGGCATCGCGTCGAAGCTGCGGGTGAGTATGCATCCCCACGGAACTTGGGGCACGATCGGCGCTGCGCTGGCGGCTGCAAGGCTTGAGGGGGCCACGCCCGAGCAGATAATCGAGACTATCAACCTGGCCTCGAGCTTCGGCCTCTCTACAAGCCGGCGCACAATGCTGGAAGGCGGGACCGTGCGTAACACCTATGCGGGTTTCTCGAATCAGCTAGGCCTTATGGCCTGGGAGCTGCAGGCATCGGGCTTCGTCGGGGAGACCGATGGCGTCGGGACTGTGTATGGGACCGTGATTGCCGAGAACTTTCAGCCGGACGAGATGGTGCTGGAACTCGGCGATCGCTGGGAAATCGCTCGCAACTATTTCAAGCGACATGCAGCTTGCCGCTATACTCACGGTGCCCTCGACGCCCTTGGCGAAATCGTGCGTCAGCTGGGTGGCTCGATCAATCCTGCATCCATCGAGGCGATCGAGGTCGATACCTATGTCTGGGCCGCGCAGCTCGACTCCGCCGAACCCAAAAACATGCTCGCTGCAAAATTCTCCCTGCCGTTTGCTCTGGCCACCTATATCGTCAATGGTGCCGCTCGTGTGTCGGCATTCCGCGACGAGGCCCAGGCGAACCCCATTGCCCGCGATCTCGCGCGCCGTGTCTCGGTGCGTGAGGATGCGACGCTAACAGCGCTGCTTCCAGGCCTGCGCCCGGCCCGGGTGCGGGTTCGCTTAAGTGATGGCCGGCAATTGGCGGCCGAGGTGTTCACCAACAAGGGTGACACCGAAGATCCGTACTCGCCCGACGATGTGCGCGCCAAGTTCCGGGAGCTGGCAGAGCCCGTCTGGGGCAGCCTGCATGCGGAGCACATCATGGCCGAGGTCGACGCCATCGATGGCGCGTCCGACATCTGCGGGCTACTGGACCTTCTTGCACGCTCTCCCCAACACGGTTGGTCACAATGAATTTTAGAGAACGGCTTCTTCACAACAAGGTCATCGTTGCACCTGGTGTCTACGATCCGCTGACCGCATCGATTGCTACGGAGGCCGGTTTTGAGGCTCTCTACCTGTCCGGCGCGGCGATCGCCTACACGCGCCTCGGGCGCCCCGATATCGGCTTGGTTTCCATGAGCGAGGTCGCCGATACCATCGCGCTGGTTCGCGACCGAGTGTCGACGCCGCTCGTGGTGGACGCCGATAACGGCTACGGTAACGCCCTCAACGTCCAGCGAACGGTGCGGATCTTCGAACGTGCCGGCGCAACTGCGATTCAGCTCGAGGACCAAAGCTTCCCCAAGCGTTGCGGCCACCTGCAGGACAAGTCGGTCATCCCAGCCGATGAAATGGCCGGTAAGATCAAGGCTGCAGTGGATGCTCGCGCATCTGACGAGACCATCATCGTCGCCCGCACCGATGCGGTCGCCGTCGAAGGTTTCGAGCCGGCGATCGAGCGGGCGCGGCTGTATGCTGAGGCGGGAGCTGACGTGCTTTTCGTGGAGGCTCCTAAGTCCCGTGAGCAGCTCGCCGCGGTTACCTCCGCTCTCGGGCCGTTGCGTCCGCTCCTCGCCAACATGGTCGAGGGCGGTGAGACCCCTCTGTCCTCAGCGCATGACCTTGGTACAATCGGTTTCCGTCTCGTGATCTTCCCGGGCGGCATCGTGCGTGCTCTGGCCCGTACCGCGCAGGATTACTACCGTTCGCTCCAGATCCACGGCACCAACGAACCCTTCCGCGATCACATGTTCGATTTTACTGCGCTGAATCGCCTCATCGGTACTCCTGAAATGCTCGCCCTCGGCGAGCGCTATGAATCTTTCGATCGGGAGAGTGGTCAATGAGTGTTATCGATCCCGTCACCTTGGCCGTTTTGAAAGGCCGCCTTGAGCAGATCGCGGATGAGATGGACGCGACCCTCTACCGCTCCGCATTCAACCCGATCATTGCTGAAGCCCGCGATGCCTGCCATGGGCTTTATCACCCCGTCACCGGTGCAACCCTCGTGCAGGGCACGAACGGGCTGCCCATTTTCGTCGGCGCGATGGCTTTTGCAGTGAAGGCCGTGATCGACAAGGTCGAGCGGGATGGGGGACTGGAGCCGGGCGACACCTTCCTGTTCAACGATCCTTATGACGGCGGCACGCACCTGAACGATTTTCGCCTCGTGCGACCGATCTTCCGCAGTGGCAGGCTCTACTGCTGGCTCGCGTCCGTTGGCCACTGGCTCGACATCGGCGGCAACGTGCCGGGTGGCTTCAATGCGCAGGCGACCGAAAGCTTCCAGGAGGGCGTGCGCTTTCCGCCGGTCAAGTTCATCCGAGCAGGGGTGATGAACGAAGATATCCTGGCGATCCTTTCGGCCAACGCCCGCGTGCCGGTGTCGAACTTCGGCGATCTCAACGGCCAACTCAATGCTCTGGATCTCGGCGAGCGGCGCCTGACGGAACTTCTGGAGGAGTATGGCGACACGACCGTCGCTACGGCTTTTGACGCTTTCTCGGATCGCGCGGAGGCGATGATGCGCGCAGCCGTCAGTGTGCTGCCCGATGGCACCTATTCGTTTGAGGATTACCTCGACAATGATGGCATCACCGATCAGCGGCTCACGATTGCTCTGGACCTGACGGTCTCCGGTGATTCCATGACGCTGGACTTCTCGCGCTCGTCTGCGCCTTGCGCCGGGCCGCTCAACATTGCCTATTCCACGGCGGTCGCCTGTTGCTATGTGGCCCTCAAGCACATCTTCACTGACGTTCCAGCCAATGCCGGCTGCCTGCGGCCGATCACCTTCGTCATTCCAAGCACGACGCTCCTCGGCGTCAAAGCGCCGAAGCCCGTCGGGGGATATACGGAGACGATCCTCCGCGTCATCGGCGTTGTCTTCGGCGCTCTGGCGAGGGCCGATCCGAGCCGTGCGACGGCCGGGCCGTTCGGCACGATCAATGCTCTGTCGCTGGCGGGGCACCGCGCCGACGAGTCACGCTGGGTGATGTTCTCGTTCTTCGGCGGAGGCCTCGGCGGCAACCCGGAGAGCGATGGCCTGAACCATGCCAACAATCCGATTTCGACGGCAACGATCCCGCCGGCGGAAATTTTAGAGGCCGCCTATCCGGTGATGTTCACCCAATGGGCGCTGCGGCCGGATTCCGCGGGAGCGGGCGTCCATCGCGGCGGTGTTGGCGCAATCTACGAGATCGAGTCCTTGACGGATGCAGATGTGTTCCTCCTTGGCGAGCGCGGAAGGTTTGCGCCATTCGGCGTAGCTGGTGGCCTGCCCGCGTCTTTGAACCAGTTCTTCTGGCAGACGGACGAGGGCGAGCAGTCGCCGCCGATGGCCTCTAAGGTGGCGAACGTGAAGATCCGTGCAGGACAGCGCGTGCGCCTGGAATCACCTGGTGGGGGCGGGTGGGGCAACCCTCTGGAGCGTGATCCACAGCGCGTCGCCCGTGACGTGCGGCTGGGCTATGTCAGTGCCGAGACGGCGGCGCGGGAATACGGCGTCGTGGTGACGGAGAATGGCGAAGTGGACGAGAGCGCGACCGTCGCTCTGAGAAAAGGAGCGGCCGCATGAACGCCGTCGTGGGGAAGATCGTCGGCGTGGACGTGGGCGGGACATTCACGGACCTGTTCTATTACGACGAGGATGCAGCTCAGTTCCGAACGGCAAAGGTTCCGTCGAACCGCGGCGACGAAGCCATCGGGTTCCTCGAAGGCCTGAAGACCTTCGGACCTCTCGCACAGCTCGGCTCCATCGTGCACGGCACGACGGTGGGCACCAATGCCCTACTGGAGCGCAAGGGTGCTCGGATCGGCCTCATTACCACACGCGGGTTCCGCGATGTGCTTGAGATGCGCCGTCGCGACCGCCGGAACACTTGGGGGCTCTGGGGGGATTTCTTTCCGGTTGTTGACCGTGACCTGCGCCTCGAAGTGGGCGAGCGCACCGTGGCGGACGGAACCATCCGGGAGGAAATCAATTCGGACGAGGTCAAGGAGATCGCCCGAACATTGCTGGCGCGCGGCGCTGAGGCCCTCGCCATCGTCTTCATCAACGCTTATGCCAATCCCGCGAACGAGCTGAAGGCCCTCGCCGCGGCTCGAGAGGTCTGGCCGAACGAGAACATCGAGTGCTCGGCTCAGATCCTGCCTGAAATCCGGGAGTTCGAGCGCACATCGACGACGGCGCTCAATGCCTATCTTCAGCCGGTGGTCGGCAGCTATCTTGGCAAGCTGAATCAGGCTTTGGCACAGGAGAAGTTCTCGGGCAAGTTCCACATCGTTCAGTCGAACGGCGGTGTCATGTCCACCGCGACGGCCCGGCGCGTGCCTGTGCGCACGGCCCTGTCCGGCCCCGCGGCAGGCGTGATTGCTGCAGCCGCTATCGCGAAAGCCGCGGGCTTTCCGGACGTGATCACGGGGGATCTCGGCGGAACCTCGTTCGACGTATCGATCGTGGTCGACGGCGAGACGGCGCTCGCGGCGCAGACCACCATCGATTTCGGCCTCGTCATCCGGACGCCTATGATCGAGATTACCACGATCGGAGCGGGCGGAGGCTCGATCGCCCATGTGGATGCGGGCGGGCTGCTCCAGGTCGGGCCTGAGAGCGCGGGATCGCGCCCTGGGCCGGTGGCCTATGGGCAGGGCAACACGCGCCCGACGCTCACCGACGCCAATGTAGTACTGGGGCGCATCAATGCTGAGCGCCCCATCGGCGGAAAGCTTGCACGTCTGGATGTCGAGGCCGCGAAGGCTGCCATCGCCAAGCACGTGGCGGAGCCGCTCGGGCTTGATCCCATGCAGGCGGCAGAGGCCATCGTGCGAGTTGCAAACGGTAAGATGGCCGGTGCCATCCGCCTCGTGTCCATCGAGCGCGGACATGACCCCGGTCGCTTTGCCGCCGTGCCGTTCGGTGGCGGAGGCGCCCTGCATGTGGGAGCGCTGATCAAGGATGTGGGCCTGAAGGCTGCGCTCGTGCCGCGCTATCCGGGCGTGACCTCGGCGCTCGGCTGTGTCATCGCGGATATCCGGCACGATCAGGTGCAGACCGTGAACCTGCTTCTCGACCAGCTCGACGACGCGGCTCTCGATCAGCGCATGGTCGAGGAGGCGGAAGCCTCCCGCGCGGTTGTGGAGGAGGCCGGCCTTTCGGTCGAGCGGATCGACATCCTGTTCGAGCTCGACATGCATTATTTGGGCCAGACCCACACGGTCAGCGTTCCGCTTCCCGTCTTGCTCCAGAACGGAACGACGGGAATTACTGCGTCCATCATCCGGGAGGCTTTCGAGCGCGCCTACCAGGCCTCGTTCAGCCGTCTCCTGCCGGGGGTGCCGACCAAGATCGTCAACCTGCGCACGGCCGCCGTGGGACGCAGGCCTCATTTCGACCTCTCGGCGCTCGCGCCCGAGGCTTCCGCGAGCCTGGAGAAGGCAAGGCTCGGCAGCCGGCCGGTCTGGTTCGACGGCGGCTGGCATGACACCGCGATCTATGGGCGCCTCGACCTGCCAATCGGTGCGGTCGTGCATGGGCCGGCCATTCTCGAGCAGCCTGACGCGACCACCGTCATCGATCCGGATCTCGTCGCGCGGCTGGACGATTTCGGCAACATCATCGTGGAGCGCGCCCTATGAGCGAAGCCGCCATCCCGGTGGAGCGCACGGCGCTCGTCATCGTCGATCTTCAGAATGACTTCCTCCATCCGGAGGGTGCCTATGGACGGGCGGGGCAGGGGGCGCCGGAAATCGCAGCCCTTCCGGAACGAGTGAAGCCACTGGCTGACCTGTTGCGCGCCAAGGGCGGCTACGTCGTCTCGACGCAGTTCACCCTTGTGCCGGCAAAAGGCGGCGAACCGCTGATCTCGCCCCATCTCAAGCAGCTTCGGCCCTTCCTCACGAAGGGAGACTTCCAACCTGGCGCTTGGGGACATCAACTCGTGGATGTCCTGCAGCCGGCC
The DNA here is from genome assembly GCF_014699075.1 of Microvirga sp. GTDB lineage: Bacteria > Pseudomonadota > Alphaproteobacteria > Rhizobiales > Beijerinckiaceae > Microvirga. The sequence goes on from NZ_JACXAB010000079.1 coordinate 15,686, forward strand.
GATCTGAGCATCGAGAAGATCGCCTATTCGGCCTTCTACATGACACGCCTCGAATGGGTGCTGCGCAAGTGCGGCATCGAGCGGCTTCTCGTCTGCGGCATTGTCACCAATGGTGGCGTCGCATCGACCGTGCGTGATGCGCATGTGCGCGACTTCGACACCGTTGTGCTTGAAGACGGGTGCGCGGCTTTCTCGCCTGCCGTGCATGCTACAGCCATCGACGCCTTGCAGCCGGTCTGCCGTGTTACTTCCATTTCCGAGGTCATGAGAGAGATCTAAGGCACATGAGCATTCTTTCGGCGGAGGGGATTGCCTTCGACGTGAAGGTTCCGGTCGTCATCATCGGTGCTGGCGCGGCGGGCCTCGTCGCAGCTCTGTCGGCCCGTGAGGCCGGACAGGACGTCCTGGTTCTCGAATGTGATGCCGTGCCGCGCGGCTCGACGGCTCTCTCGGCCGGATTGATCCCCGCTCCCGGCACCCGGTGGCAGAAAGCGGCCGGCATCATCGACAGCCCGGAGCTGTTTGGTCGCGATATCGCCACCAAGGCGAGCGGCGAGCCGGATCCCCTGCTCTTGGAGACGGTGACTGAGGCGATCGGGCCGATACTCGAATGGCTTGCGGATCATCACGATCTGCCATTTTCCGTAATCGAGAATTTTCGCTATCCGGGACATTCTGTCTGCCGGATGCACGGCCTGTCGACCCGGTCCGGGACGGAATTGGTCGACCGTCTGCGCGAGGCGGCAGACCGGGCGGGTGTCGATCTTCTCTGCGATGCCCGTGTTACGTCCTTGTTCGCAGAACTGGACGGTCGTGTTGTGGGAGTGGAGGTCGACCGCCCTGACGGTACAAAGGAGAGGATCGGGTGCGTGATGCTCATCCTCGCCTGCAATGGTTATGGCGGTAACAAGGATCTCGTGCAGCGCCACATTCCGGAACTCGGCAACGCGCTCTACTTCGGCCACGAGGGCAACCGGGGCGATGCCCTGCTCTGGGGACAGGCGCTGGGGGCTGCCACGCGGCACCTGTCGGGTCACCAGGGGCATGGGTCAGTCGCGCATCCCCATGGCATTCTCATCACATGGGCGACGATCACGGAAGGCGGGTTTCAGGTGAACCTGCGCGGCGAGCGCTTCTCCGACGAAAGCCACGGTTATTCTGAGCAGGCGGCTGTCGTGCTGCGGCAGCCGGAAGGACTTGCCTGGACAATTTTCGATGCGCGCATCGCCGGCATTGCCCGCCAGTTCGAGGATTTCCGTCACGCAGAAGCGCTTGGCGCCATTCTGACAGCGGAAACCGTCGACGATCTTGCGAGGCAGACGAATCTCCCTGTTGATAGCCTTAAGGTAACTTTCGAGGAGGTTGATGGGCTGAAGCTGGCAGGCGGGTTGGACCACTTCGGACGCAACTTCGCCGCCGCGCCACCTCTGCAGCCCCCGTTTCAAGCCGTGAGAGTCACCGGAGCTCTGTTCCACACCCAGGGCGGGCTTGTGGTCGACGGCAACGCTCGTGTCATGCGCGAGGACGGAACGGCGCTGCCCAACCTCTTCGCTGTCGGCGGAGCAGCCTGCGGCGTCTCAGGTTCCAAGGCGGAAGGCTACCTATCCGGAAACGGACTTCTTTCAGCCGTCGCCTTGGGTCGCGTGGCTGGCCTCGCTACTGCCCGAGCAGGAATGATGTTGAATGAAATCAATTAAAAGATCCCACACATATGAGGTTAGAGCCGCGTAGCCCTTGCTTAGGTATTAGTATTGGATCGGTGTAACCGAGATGATTATGGAGCAATCAACATAAGGATTGAATGCCATACTATTATGGAATGCAATGTCTCCTCTTGGCAGATTTCGTTGAAACACTCCCGGGCGCTGCCGGGTCCTTCTATTACTAGCGTCAGAGCACCAGGTCAGGACCAGCATCCTGTATGCCAGCAACGCGAAAACTGGCACTTGAGGACTTTCTCAACAGTATCGGCACACCCCGGATGTAGACCGAATGTCGGTTTATGGTCGTAGCACGGGACTTTCCTGAAGCCAGGAATCTTTAGACGTCTTAATCCAAGGACGTTTGGCACGTTGCCGAAAAGCGGTGGTATGCTGGGTCAGACGATGTGAAGGCGCGTGTGTCCGGGCCACATGCGCCTTGGTGAGGTGATCCCTCAGTTCTGGGGCTGCGGGACAAATCCACCGTCGGTTTCCCGCGGACGGCCCGGGCGGGTGGTCGGAACGGCCGAACCGCGGGTCGGGGTGACCGTGTCGCCGGA
>NZ_JACXAB010000007.1 GCF_014699075.1 Microvirga sp.
AAAGCCGGCGTAATCGGCTTTGCCAAGGCGCTGGCCCAGGAGAACGCCAACAAGGGCGTCACCGTCAACGTGATCGCCCCGGGCTACATCGCCACCGAGATGGTGAAGGCGGTGCCGGAAGAGGTGCTGAAAGCCAAGATCCTGCCGCTCATTCCGGTGGGCCGTCTCGGCGAGGCGGAGGAGATCGCCCGCACCGTGCTCTTCCTGGCAGCGGACGACGCCGGCTTCGTCACCGGCTCGACCCTGTCGGTGAACGGCGGCCAGTACATGGCCTAATCGGGTAGCGTCATCCCGGACGCAGCTTCGAGCTGCGATCCGGGATCGATTAGAGATAAAGGCGCTTTCCTCGTCGGACGATCCCGGTTCTACGCTTCGCTTCGACCGGGATGACGTGTTAGGTGGCGGTCATCATGACGACTCGCACCGCCACCACCATCGGCCTCACCGCCATCCTGCTCTGGTCCATGCTCGCCCTGTTCACGGCGGCAACAGGCACGATCCCGCCGTTTCAGCTCAATGCCATGACCTTCCTGGTGGGCGGGCTGGTGGGCGTGGCGAGCTGGATCGCGCGGCCGCAGGGGCTGAAAGCGCTGCGCCAGAAGCCTGTCGTCTGGGCCTTGGGCGTCGGCGGTCTCTTTGGCTACCATGCCCTCTATTTCGCAGCCCTGCGCTGGGCGCCGCCGGCCGAATCCGGGCTGATCAATTATCTCTGGCCCCTCCTGATCGTGCTCTTTTCGTCCTTCCTGCCGGGCGAGCACCTGCGTCGGGCCCATCTCGTCGGAGCGCTGCTGGGTTTCGCCGGCGTGATCGTGCTCATCGCCGGACGCGGCGCCTTCGACGCGCGGGCGGAATACATGCCGGGGTATCTGTGCGCCTTCGTGGCCGCCTTTGTGTGGGCCGGCTACTCGGTGCTGTCGCGCCGCTTCGGCCAGGTGCCGACCGACGCGGTGGCGGGCTTCTGCCTGGTGACCTCGCTGCTCAGCCTCGTCTGCCACCTGATCTTCGAGACCACCGTGTGGCCCGAGACCACGACGCAATGGCTCGCCCTTGTGGCGCTCGGCATCGGGCCGGTGGGCGCGGCCTTCTACGTGTGGGATATCGGCATGAAGCAGGGCGACATCCGCTTTCTCGGCGTTGCCTCCTACGCGACGCCGGTGCTCTCGACCCTGCTGCTGGTGGTCGCCGGCTATGCGGCGCTGACCCTCTCGCTCGCGCTGGCCTGCGGCCTCATCGTGGCCGGAGCACTCGTGGCCACGCTCACGCCGAAGAAGAGCGTCCCGGCATGACCCGGTGGGTGTAGCGGTAGGCGGTGCCGAAACCGAGCGCCCCGTAGAGGGAGCGGGCGATCTCGTTCTCCTCCCGCACCTGGAGATAGGCCGTGTGCGCACCCTGCTCGCAGCCCCAGGCCATGAGGCTTGAGACCACGCGGCGTCCTAACCCGATGCCACGCAGGTCCGGGGCGACGACGATGTCGTAGAGGCCCACATAGCCGCGCTCCACCACCCCGAGGCCCCAGGCGACGGGCCTGTCGTCGAGGCTGAGCGTGGCGAAAGCTGCCTTCTGGCGAATGCGCGAGACGATCTTCATCAGGGTCTCGTCATCGGCCTTGTCGCCGCCATAGGAGCCCGCCGCCTCCCGCACCCAGCGCTTGGAGACCTGCGGCTCGAGCGCTACCTCGGGATCGCGCTCGCAATCGTCGCTGCTGATGGACGCGGTGAGAACATGCGTTGCCTCGATCTCCTTGAAGCCGCGCAGCTTCAGCCGCTCGTCCACATCGGAGGCTTCCACCCCGTTGAGGCGGAAGGTCGGGCGCACATTGGCCTCGACGAAGCGGGCGACCATGTAGTCGATGAGCTCGTCGTCGAGGGAGACGCCCGACCGGAACGGCGTCGCGGAATTGGCGCGCTTCGAATAGCCATCCGCAAGGCGCAGAACCCAGCCGTCATAGATCTGATAATCGAACGAGGGCCAGGCATTCACGAGGCGGCTCTCGAGCCCGATGATGAGGCTGTGATCGTTCATGAGGCTATCCGCTCCTGCAGGGTGCCGCGGTGGCGCATCGAATTGGATCCCAAAAGTGGTTTCCACTTTTGGGTCCGATGCTCTAGGTCAGAACCGGTTCTTCCATTCGCGCAAGGCCTGGAACACCTCCACGGGACTGGCCCCCTGCTTATCAACGGCTTTCGCGAGCGCCGGCTCCCCGGCACGCAGGAAAGGATTGGTCGCCTTCTCCTGGCCGATCGTCGACGGCACCAGGAAGCGTCCTTGCGCCTTGGCATCCTCCGCCTCTTCAGCTCGGGCCCTCAACGCCGCATTGTCCGGATCCACTGCCAGCGCGAAGCGTGCGTTCGAGAGCGTGTAGTCGTGCCCGCAATAGACCCGCGCCTCGTCCGGCAGGGCCGCCAAGCGCTGCAGCGAGTGCCAGAACTCAGCGTAGGTGCCCTCGAACATCCGCCCGCAGCCGAGGGTGAACAGGGTATCGCCGGCAAACAGCGCGCGGTCCGCCGCGAACCAGTAGGAGACGTGGTCGAGGCAATGGCCCGGCGTCTCCCACACATGCGCCTGCAGGCCGCCCACATGCACCGTGTCGCCCTCGCGCACATAGGCATCGGCATGAGGCACCGCCTCGCGGGCCTTGACCGGCGCCACCACCCGGCAGCCGGTGCGGCGCTTCAGGCCGTCGATGCCCTGCACATGGTCGCCATGGCGGTGGGTGACGAGGATGTCCGTGAGCTGCCAGCCCTTCTCGGACAAGGCCGCCAGGATCGCGCCTTCGTCAGGTGCGTCGATGGTCGCGCAGGCGCCCGTGTTGGGATCGTGGATCAGAACACCGATATTGTCCTGAAGGCAGAGAAAGGCGTGGATCTGGGCTGACATCGAGGAACCTTGTCTTGATGTGCTCTGAGCTATCATGGGACAGTCGGCGCGTGAAACCAGACCCCGAACCCTCGATTGCCGGTGTCGGACCGGCCCGAGAGGCAGCCTGTTGAGGTCATGAGCATCGATATCACCGATCTGCGCGGCTTCTATGCCAGCCCCCTCGGGGCGGTGACGCGCCGCTTCGTCGGCCGGGCCGTCGACCGGTTCTGGGGCCCGCTGACGGGTCTGCGCGTGCTCGGCCTCGGCTATGCGCCGCCCTACCTCTCGGCCGCAAAGGGCGAGAGCGAGCGCACGCTGGCCTTCATGCCGGCGAACCAGGGCGTGGTGAACTGGCCCAGCACCGGGGCCTCCGCGTCGGCCCTCGTCGATCCGCTGATGATGCCCCTGCCCGACGCCTCCATCGACCGGGTTCTCGTGGTCCATGCGCTGGAGACGGTGGAGAGCCCGAGCGAGCTCCTGCACGAGATCTGGCGCATTCTCACCCCGGGCGGCCGGATCATCCTGGTGGCGCCGAACCGGCGCGGGCTCTGGGCCCGGATGGACACCACGCCCTTCGGCTACGGCCAGCCCTATAGCCGCTCGCAGCTCAAAAGCCTCATGCGCCAGACCTGGTTCTCGCCGGAGGGCTGGGCCGAGACCCTTTACGTTCCCCCCCTGCGCAACCGCTTCCTGCTCCAGACCGCCCAAGCCTGGGAGCAGGTCGGCGCCGGCTTCTCCCTGCCCTTCGCCGGCCTCCATATCGTCGAGGCCACAAAGCAGCTCTACCGGCCCGGCGCCGTGCGGGCCGTGCAGCGCTCGCGCCGCTTCTCGCCGGTTTTCGTTCCGGCCCCCGCCTCGCATCTAGGCTGATTGTCCTTGATTCCGCCGCGTTTCAGGTGACTAAGCCAGGGCTCAACTTGACTTAGAGTGCCCGAAACGCCAGTGTCCGCCCCGCTTCGGCAGGGCTATCGGGCCATGCCGGTCTTCAATTCTATCAGAGCATCGTGCGGAAAAGTGGATCCGGTTTTCCGCACCGAACGATGCTCTCACTCATGGAGGAAGCATCGGGTTAGTCCCAAAAGTGCAAATCCACTTTTGGGCCCGATGCTGTAGAGTCTGATGCGCAGTTATCTCGATTTCGAAAAGCCCGTCGCGGAGCTGGAAGCCAAGGTCGAGGAGCTTCGGGCGCTCGGTGAGAACCGGGACGCCGTCTCCATCGCCGATGACATCTCCCGCCTGGAGGTCAAGGCGGCCGATGCCCTGAAGGATCTCTACGGCAGGCTCACGCCCTGGCAGAAGACCCTCGTGGCGCGCCATCCCCAGCGGCCCCATTTCATTGATTACTGCGCCGGGCTCATCGCGGAATTCACTCCGCTCGCCGGCGACCGCAAGTTCGCCGAGGACGAGGCCATCGTCGGCGGCTTCGGGCGCTTCCGCGGCCAGCCGGTCTGCGTGATGGGCCAGGAGAAGGGCCACAACACCGAGACCCGCATCCGGCACAATTTCGGCATGGCCCGCCCCGAGGGCTACCGCAAGGCCGTGCGCCTGATGGAGATGGCGGACCGCTTCAGCCTGCCGGTGATCTCGTTCGTCGACACCGCCGGCGCCTATCCGGGCATCGAGGCGGAGGAGCGCGGGCAGGCCGAGGCCATCGCCCGCTCGACGGAGATGCAGCTCTCCTTGGGCGTGCCCAACGTCTCCGTCGTGATCGGCGAAGGCGGATCGGGCGGCGCCATCGCGATCGCCACCGCCAACAAGGTGCTGATGCTGGAGCATGCGATCTACAGCGTGATCTCGCCGGAAGGCGCGGCCTCCATTCTCTGGCGCGACGCGGCCCGGGCCCAGGACGCCGCCACCAACATGAAGATCACGGCTCAGGACCTCCTGCGGCTCGGCATCATCGACGGCATCGTGACGGAGCCCGTGGGCGGCGCCCATCGCGACCCGCAGGCCACCATCCAAGCCGCAGGCAACGCCATCGAGGAAGCCCTGCACGACCTCGGCAATATGGGACCGGCCGAGATCCGCGATCACCGGGCCGACAAGTTCCTGGCCATCGGCCGGAAGCTCTGATCCGGCCTCTCCCATGACGGACGGAGTACGCTGACAAGAGCGGACTCCGGCGCCCTTGGCCTCGCTTTACCTCCAAAGAGAGGCCTGCTCTCCAAAGAGACAGGCCCAAAAGCCGCCAAAGACGGATTTTTTACCTTCCATTCACCACGACTCCATCATGGCCCCGCTTGCAGTAAGGGCGGGTTAAGGCTAACGATTTAGGGGTAAAGGGGAACTGTTCGGCAAAGGCGCCGGGCAGATCAAAAATTGCGGGGTCCCCATGATGAAGCGTATCGCATTGGCCGCGAGCCTGGTGCTCGCGCTTGCTGCCTGCCAGGACGATAATCTCTCCCGTGGCTCCACACGCCACCTTGTGCCGATTCCGTCAGCCACCATGGCGTTGATGTCGACCAAGGGCATGTCCAAGGAAGACCCGATCCTGGTCCGAGCCTATAAGAAGGAATCGGAGCTGGAGATCTGGAAGCGCGGCTCCAACGGGAAGTACGCGCTCCTCAAGACCTACCCGGTCTGCCGCTGGTCGGGCCAGCTCGGCCCCAAGAACCGCGAGGGCGACCGCCAGGTGCCGGAAGGCTTCTACACGGTCACCCCAGCGCAGATGAACCCCAATTCCAATTTCTATCTCTCGTTCGATACCGGCTATCCGAACGCGCTCGACCGGTCGATGGGCCGCAGCGGCGGCGACATCATGGTGCATGGCTCGTGCTCGTCGCGCGGCTGCTTCGCCATGACGGACCAGAATGTGGCCGAGATCTACGCCATTGCCCGCGAAGCCCTCGGCGCCGGCCAGCGCGGCTTCCAGTTCCAGTCCTATCCGTTCCGGATGACGGCCGAGAACCTGGCCAAGCACCGCCTCGACCCGAACATCGCCTTCTGGAAGAACCTCAAGGAAGGCGCCGATGCCTTCGAGGTGACGAAGCAAGAAGTTCAGGTCGCCGCCGGCCGCGGACGCTACGAGTTCAACATCGATCCCGACTCCGCCTCCGTGGTGGCGCAGAAGCGCGTCCAGGACGAACAGGAAGTGGCGGAGCTCGTGGCCAAGGGCGAGAAGCCGATCAAGCTCGTCTACCACGATGGCGACACGCACGAATCCTTCCGCACGGCGCTTGCCAACGTCACGGGCGTGACCGACACCAAGCTCGGCTATGTGAGCCGGACCGAGGGCATCTCGTCCGGTCCGCGTGTGGTCGCCCTCAACGACACCGGCAAGGAAGTGCCGGAGGCGCCCCCGACGGCCCTGGCCTTCGCGTCCATGCGGGAAGTTCCCGTCACCCAGGCGGAGACCCGCGCGGCCGTGACCGAGCAGACGGCTCCGGTGGCGGCTGCCGTAGCAGCTCCCGCGTCTGGAGAGACGCCGTTCTACAAGAAGATGTTCGGCGGCGTCGCAGACCTCTTCAGCACCTCGTCCGCTCAGCCCCTGGCTGAGACGGTGCAGGTGGCGCCTGCGGCCCCGATGAAGACCGCACCTGCCATGAAGCCCATGCCGCAGAAGCGGGCCGAGGCTGCATCGCCCGTCAAGGTCGCGAACGCGAACTGACCTCCCCAAAACAACGATATGCAAAAAGCCCGCCGATGAGGCGGGCTTTTTGTTGGGACGGCCCAATCAGCCTTGGAATGAGATACCAAGAGGCACGTCAGAAGCGGCCGCAAGAGAAAGGCCGCCCTGTGAGGCAGCGCCGGTTGTTGCGCGTCTTATCCTAGTCGATCACCCGAACAGGGCGTCGATAGCGTCCTGGGAGGTGCGGTTCGGGTCGCCGTCCAGGGCCGGTCCGTTCAGGAGAGCCTCGTCCCCTTCCCGCTCCGGCAGCTGGAAGGCTTCCACGTCGTTGAAGCTCTCCAGGCCGCCCCAGATCTGCGCCATCTGAGTCACGCGCTCCTCGATGAACTTCATGGAACCCACGACCTTGCTGATGCGCTGGCCGGTAATGTCCTGGAAATTGCAGGCCTCGAAGATCGTGATCACCCGGTCCGAAATCCGCCGCGCCATCTCGGCATCGTCGCCCGACAGGCGGGAGGCCAGCGATCCGGTGATCTCGTCGATCTCCTCGGCGGCCGCCAGGATGCTGTTGGTGGCAGCCTCCGTGCCGCAGACCACGGCTCCGAGTTCGTCGGTGACGCTCGTCACCTGCCCGCCCGGGCTGTGGGAGTGCAGGGTCGCGATCTCGCGCTTGGTGCGCTGGATCGACTCCGTGATGGCGTCGAGCTCATCCTTGAGGTGGAGCGCCTCGCGCAGGTCGGTCCGGATCTGGTCGAGAAGGGCCTTGGATGCCCCACTGCTCGGCTCGAGAGCCGCATGGATCGCAGCCATGCCCCGCATGATCTCGGCATGCCGACGGGCCGCGATGCTCTCGCGGGACTGGGCCAGGAGATCCAGGCTCAAAGGGTCGAAGGAAACAGGCGGTGGGAGACGCATGGCGGCTACTCACCCAGAACGGCGGCGATCTTCGAGCGCAGGGTATCGGCGTTGAAGGGCTTGACGATGTAGTTGTTGACGCCCGCCTGCTTGGCCGCGACCACGTTCTCGGTCTTGGCCTCGGCAGTGATCATGATGAAGGGAAGGCTGCCCAGCTCCGCGTCGGCGCGCACCTGCTGCAGCAGCTCGAAGCCGGTCATGGGCGCCATGTTCCAGTCGGAGATCACCAGCCCGTACTTCTTCTCCTTGAGCTTGCCCAGAGCCTCCGAGCCGTCCTTCGCCTCGTCGACGTCGTTGAAGCCGATCTGCTTCAGCAGGTTGCGGATAATGCGCAGCATCGTCTGATAGTCGTCAACGATGAGCACCGGGAGAGACGTGTTCAATGCCATGATGGTTCGGCCTGCAAAGTGAGAAAGGAAATGAGAGGAAGGCTTTTGACGGACGCTTCTTCAAAAAGATTGTTCGGGTCCCTGCCTTATCCCTCACGATGCTTGCCTCAAGCTGGCGTCACGGCAGCAAAAAGCCCGGCCTCTCGGCCGGGCTTCTCATTTCAGCATCGGTACCAATTGTTCAGTGCCGTAAGCCAGGCGCCTCCTGGCCGGTGCGCTCCACGTATTCGGTGTAGCCACCGCCGTACTGATGAACGCCCTCCGGGGTGATTTCCAGGAGGCGGTTGGACAGGGCCGCCAGGAAGTGGCGGTCGTGCGAGACGAACAGCATGGTGCCTTCGTACTTCGACAGCGCGTCGATCAGCATTTCCTTGGTGGCGATGTCCAGATGGTTCGTGGGCTCGTCGAGCACCAGGAAGTTCGGCGGGTCGTAGAGCATCTTGGCCATTACGAGGCGCGCCTTCTCGCCACCGGAGAGCACGCGGCACTTCTTCTCCGCATCGTCGCCTGAGAAGCCGAAGCAGCCGGCGAGCGTGCGCAGCGAGCCCTGCCCGGCCTGCGGAAAGGAATCCTCCAGGAATTCGAACACCGTGCGGTCGCCCTCCAGCACCTCCATGGCGTGCTGGGCGAAGTAGCCCATCTTGACGCTCGCGCCGACGGTCACCGATCCCTCGTCGGGCGCAGTGGCACCCGCCACCAGCTTCAGGAGCGTCGACTTGCCGGCGCCGTTGACGCCCATGACGCACCAGCGCTCCTTCCGGCGCACGCCGAAGTCGAAGCCTTCATAGATGCTGCGGCTGCCATAGCGCTTGTGCACGTTCTTCAGGCTGACCACATCGTCGCCCGAACGCGGCGCGGGCAGGAAATCGAACGCCACCGACTGCCGGCGCTTGGGCGGCTCCACCCGGTCGATTTTCTCCAGCTTCTTGACCCGGCTCTGCACCTGCGCGGCATGGGAGGCGCGCGCCTTGAAGCGCTCGATGAACTTGATCTCTTTCGCAAGCATCGCCTGCTGGCGCTCGAACTGCGCCTGCTGCTGCTGTTCGTTCAACGCACGCTGCTGCTCGTAGAACTCGTAATTGCCCGAATAGGTGGTAAGCGAGCCGCCGTCGATCTCCATGATCTTGTTGACGATGCGGTTCATGAAGGCGCGGTCGTGCGAGGTCATGAGCAGCGCGCCGTCATAGCCTTTCAGGAACTCCTCCAGCCAGATCAGGCTCTCAAGATCGAGATGGTTGCTCGGCTCGTCGAGGAGCATCACGTCGGGACGCATCAGAAGAATGCGGCCGAGCGCGACGCGCATCTTCCAGCCGCCCGACAGGGCGCCCACGTCGCCGTCCATCATCTCCTGGGAAAAGCCGAGGCCTGCGAGAACTTCGCGCGCACGGCCTTCCAGGGAGTATCCGTCGAGTTCCTCGTAGCGCGCCTGCACCTCACCGTAGCGCTCGATGATCTTATCAAGATCGTCCGCCCTGTCGGGATCCACCATGGCGGCTTCGAGTTCGCGCAGCTCCGCCGCCACGGCGCTCACGGGGCCTGCGCCCTCCATCACCTCGGCGGCGGCGCTGCGGCCCGCCATCTCGCCCACATCCTGGCTGAAATACCCGATGGTGATGCCGCGATCGACGGAGATCTGGCCTTCGTCCGGCAGCTCCTCCTTGGTGACCATGCGGAACAGCGTGGTCTTTCCCGCCCCATTGGGGCCGACGAGGCCGATCTTCTCCCCCTTCTGAAGGGTGCCCGACGCCTCGATGAAGAGAATCCGGTGGCTGCTCTGCTTGCTGACGTTTTCGATGCGAATCATGGTCTTTGAAACTTGACGATGGTGGACGGCGCAGAAAAAGCCCGGCCATGAGGCCGGGCTTTTCATGAATATGGTTCAGGGCGTGGCGGCTTTAGGCCACGAACTGCCCATGGCAGTGCTTGAACTTCTTGCCCGAACCGCAGGGGCAGGGCTCATTGCGGCTGACACGGCCCCAGGAGGAAGGATCGTTCGGGTCACGTGACGGCGTCGGCTCGGTCACTGCTGCGGCGGCGAAGCCGAGCGCCGGACCGGCCCCAAAGGCGCTCCCTTGTGCCAAGTCGAACTCGTTCTCGCCGGTGGCCGGATCGAGATGCTGGGCGAACATCGGCGGCAGCTCCTGCGGCTCCGGCTGCTGGAACACCACCTGGATGCGCATGAGCTGGCCCGTCACCTGCTCGCGCAGGTGGCCGATCAGGCCGTTGAACAGCTCAAAGGCTTCGGACTTGTACTCGTTGAGCGGATCGCGCTGAGCGAGCCCGCGCCAGCCGATAACCTGACGCAGGTGGTCGAGGGTCACGAGGTGCTCGCGCCAGAGGTGATCCAGGCTCTGGAGCAGAACCTGCTTCTCCACGTAGTTCATGACCTCGGCCGAGTTCGCCTCGATCCGCTGGGCATAGGCCTCGTCGGCCGCCTTGGTGATGCGCTCGCGGATCTCGTCGTCGGCAATGCCCTCTTCCTTGGCCCATTCATCGACCGGCAGATCGAGGTTGAGGAAGTTGAGAACGTTTGCCTTGAGTCCCTCGACGTCCCACTGCTCCGCATAGGCGTTCTCGGGGATAGCGCGGCCGACGATGTCTTCGATCACGCCATGGCGCATGTCGTCGATGGTCTCGCGCACGCTCTCCTGCGCCATGAACTCCTTGCGCTGCTCGAATACGACCTTGCGCTGGTCGTTCATGACGTTGTCGTATTTCAGGATGTTCTTGCGGATGTCGAAGTTGCGCGCCTCGACCTTCGCCTGCGCGCGCTCGATGGCCTTGTTGATCCACGGGTGGATGATGGCCTCGCCCTCTTTCAGACCGAGCTTCTGCAGCATGCCGTCCATGCGGTCGGAGCCGAAGATGCGCATCAGGTCGTCCTGGAGCGACAGGTAGAACTTGGAGCGGCCCGGATCGCCCTGGCGGCCGGAGCGGCCGCGCAGCTGGTTGTCGATGCGCCGCGACTCGTGGCGCTCGGTGCCGAGCACGTAGAGGCCGCCGGCGGCGAGCGCCTTTTCCTTGAAGGACGCCACCTCGTCGAGGATCTCCTTCTCGCGGCGCGCGCGCTCCTCGCCCTCGACGCCGGCGAGCTCGCGCTCGACGCGCATCTTGGCGTTACCGCCGAGCTGGATGTCGGTGCCGCGGCCGGCCATGTTGGTGGCAATCGTGATCGCGCCCGGCACGCCGGCCTGGGCGACGATGAAGGCCTCCTGCTCGTGGAAGCGGGCGTTCAGCACGGCGAAGTGCTTGGTGCCGCGTCCGGCGCGGGCGTCCTGGTAGAGGGGCTCGAGCGCCAGCGGATTCTCGAAGTCGATGAGGGTGTAGCCCTGCTTGACCAGCATATCGGCCAGATGCTCGGACTTCTCGATGGAGGTGGTGCCGACCAGGATCGGCTGCCCCTTGGCGGAGGCCTCCTCGATGTCGCGGATCACCGCCTGATAGCGCTCCTCGAAGGTGCGGTAGACCTCATCGTCGTCGTCGATGCGGGAAACCGGCCGGTTGGTCGGGATTTCGACCACTTCGAGGTTGTAGATCTCGAGGAACTCGTCGGCTTCTGTTGCTGCCGTGCCGGTCATGCCGCCGAGCTTGTCGTAGAGGCGGAAGTAGTTCTGGAACGTGATGGAGGCGAGCGTCTGGTTCTCGGGCTGGACCTGAACCTTCTCCTTGGCCTCGAGCGCCTGGTGCAGGCCTTCCGAATAGCGGCGGCCCTGCATCATGCGCCCGGTGAACTCGTCGATGATCACCACTTCGCCGTTGCGGACGATATAGTCCTTGTCGCGCTGGAACAGGGTGTGGGCGCGCAGCGCCTGGTTCATGTGGTGGACCAAGGTGGCGTTCTGGGCGTCGTAAAGGTCGCCCTCCTTGAGAAGGCCGATCTCCCGCAGCAGCTCCTCGATCTTCTCGGTGCCGGCCTCGGTGAGGGCCACGGAGCGCTGCTTCTCGTCGAGCTCGTAGTCGCTCTTGTCGAGGCGCGGGATCACCACGTCGATGGCGTTGTAGAGATCGGAGCGGTCGTCGAGCGGGCCGGAGATGATGAGCGGCGTGCGGGCCTCGTCGACCAGGATCGAGTCCACCTCGTCCACGATGGCGAAGTTGTGGCCCCGCTGAACCATCTGCGCCATCTCATATTTCATGTTGTCGCGAAGATAGTCGAAGCCGTATTCGTTGTTGGTGCCGTAGGTGATGTCGGCCGCATAGGCCTGGGCACGCTCCACGTCGTCGAGCCCGTGGACGATGACGCCGACGGACAGACCGAGGAAACGGTAGATCTGCCCCATCCACTCCGAGTCGCGCTTGGCCAGGTAGTCGTTCACCGTGACCACATGGACGCCCTTGCCGGCGAGCGCATTCAGGTAGACCGGGAGCGTCGCCACCAGGGTCTTGCCCTCGCCGGTGCGCATCTCGGCGATCGAGCCCTCGTGGAGGACCATGCCGCCGATGAGCTGGACGTCGAAGTGGCGCTGCCCCAGGGTCCGCTTGGCCGCCTCGCGAACCGTGGCGAAGGCCGGCACCAGGATGTCGTCCAGGGTCTTGCCTGCCGCGAGCTGAGCCTTGAAGTCCTCCGTGCGGGCGCGGAGCTGCTCGTCGGACAGGGCCTCCAGCTCGGCCTCCATCGCGTTGATGGCCGCGATCTTGGGCCGGTAGGACTTCAACCGGCGATCATTGACCGAGCCAAAGATTTTCTTCGCGAGAGAACCGAACATCGGGAGCCTTCGAAAATTCCGTAAAGGGATAAGGGGCGTTTGGGCCGCCTTATAGACCTAATCATGCCAGATTGCATCTTAAAGGCCGTGCCTTTAGTGGCGCAGCCTCAGGAGGTGCCGGAGGGGTGTTCAAGACCCCGCGAGCGGCGATGCTGTGACATAAATATGCCATCTCTTGCAAACGTAAACACATTCGGCCATCTGATCGTCGCTGTCCGTGGGCGATCACGCTCACCAGAGGAAACACGAATGCATCGCTCACTCAACGTCCGGAAGAGCCTTCTGACCCTCGGCGTCGCCCTGCCGCTCCTGGCCGGCGCTGCCCTCGCCCAGACCCCGCCCGCTCCCGCGACCTCGCCGGCTGCCGTTCCGGCCGTCGACCCCGCCAAGGTGGTGGCCCGCGTCAACGGCATCGAGATCACGGAAGGTGACCTCGCTATCGCGGCCGAGGACTCGGCCCTGCAGATGCCCAACGTCCCCGACGAGCAGAAGCGCGAGCTTCTCACCGGCTACCTGATCGACCTGAAGCTCGGCGCCAAGGCGGCCGAGGCCGCCAAGGTCGGCAGCGGCGCCGAGTTCGCCCGTAAGCTCGCCTATAACCGGGACAAGACCCTCCTCGACGAGTACCTCGAGCAGGAGTCCAAGAAAGCCGTGACCCCGGAGGCCGCCCGCAAGCTCTATGACGAGACCGTCAAGAGCGTGCCGGCCGAGCAGGAGGTCCGCGCCCGCCACATCCTGGTGGAGAACGAGGACGAGGCCAAGACGATCGCCACCCGCGTGAAGGGCGGCGAGGACTTCGCCAAGGTGGCCGGCGAGGTCTCCAAGGACCCCGGCTCCAAGACCGACGGCGGCGATCTCGGCTTCTTCACCAAGGACCGCATGGTCGAGCCCTTTGCCGAGGCTGCCTTCAAGATGGAAGCCGGCCAGATCTCCGATCCCGTCAAGAGCCAATTCGGCTGGCACGTGATCAAGGTCGAGGAAAAGCGCAACAAGCCGGCTCCGACCTTCGAGGAGACCAAGGACCAGGTGCAAACCTATCTGGCCCGCAAGGCCCAGCAGGACCTGATCCTCGGCCTGCGCAAGAACGCCAAGGTCGAGCGCCTGGACGACAAGGGCAACCTCGTCGAGCAGAAGCAGCCGTAAGGCTTTTCGGCTTCGGAAGAGTTCAGGGCGGCCTTCGGGCCGCCCTTTTCGTTTTGAGGTGCGCCTGGAGCGTCGTTCCGCGTTCCGGCAATGACGCTTCGTGAAGCTTGGACTTGACAAAAAGCCTTAAAAAACCACAGGTCGCGCTCGCAACGTCGTATCCCATCGGCTCTTTCCCGAGTTCCTCATGTCCAAGACCGTGTCTCCGCTCGCGCCCACGTCGTTTCCGACGCTTCCCTCCCTCGAGGGCGTCAGAATCGCCACTGCGGAAGCCGGTATCCGATACAAGAACCGGACGGACGTGCTCTATGTGACGCTGCCCAAGGACACGGCCGTGGCCGGTGTCTTCACCCGCTCCAAATGCCCGTCTGCTCCGGTCGACTGGTGCCGCAAGAATCTCACCAAAGGCGCCGCGCGGGCCCTGGTGGTGAACTCGGGCAATGCCAACGCCTTTACCGGCAAGAAGGGCGCGGAAGCGGTGAAGCTCACCGCCGATATCGCCGCCGAGGCCGCAGGCTGCCGCGCCTCCCAGGTCTTCATCGCCTCCACGGGCGTCATCGGCGAACCGCTCGACGCTAGCAAGTTCCAGGGCGTTCTCGCGGCCTGCGAGAAGAAGGCGAAATCCACCGGCTGGACCGATGCGGCCAAGGCCATCATGACCACCGACACCTTCCCGAAGGTGGCCACGCGCACGGCCAAGATCGGCGGCGTCGATGTGACGATCAACGGCATCGCCAAGGGCGCCGGCATGATCGCCCCCGACATGGCGACCATGCTGTCCTTCATCTTCACCGATGCGCCGATCAACGCCCCGGCGCTGCAGGCTCTGCTGAAAAAGGGCGCCGACAAGAGCTTCAACTGCGTGACGGTGGACAGCGACACCTCCACGTCCGATACGCTCCTGTTCTTTGCCACCGGTACGGCAGCGTCCAAGGGTGCGCCC
This sequence comes from Microvirga sp., assembly GCF_014699075.1. Classification (GTDB taxonomy): domain Bacteria; phylum Pseudomonadota; class Alphaproteobacteria; order Rhizobiales; family Beijerinckiaceae; genus Microvirga. Next base: position 14,524 of record NZ_JACXAB010000007.1, read on the forward strand.
ACGATTTCGCTGCCGAGCGACCGGCGCCTCAAGGAGTTCCGCGCGGCGCTCGAAGGCCTCCTGTGCGACCTCGCTCAGCAGGTCGCCCGCGACGGCGAGGGCGCGCGCAAGTTCGTGACCGTGAAGGTCACCGGCGCCACGGGCGCAACCTCCGCCAAGCGCATCGCCATGGCGATCGCCAACTCACCCCTGGTGAAGACCGCCGTGGCCGGCGAGGATGCCAATTGGGGCCGCGTTGTCATGGCTGTCGGCAAGGCGGGCGAACCCGCCGAGCGGGACAAGCTCGCGATCTGGTTCGGCGACATCCGCGTCGCCGTCAAAGGCGCCCGCGATCCGGACTACGACGAGGCCAGGACCACGGCCTACATGAAGGGCGACGAGATCACGATCCGCGTGGATCTCGGCCTCGGCCGCGGCGAGGCCACCGCGTGGACCTGCGACCTCACCAAGGCCTATGTGGAGATCAACGGGGATTACCGGAGCTGACTACAGGTTTGGAACAACCGTCACTTTCCGCTTGAAGACCACGCGCATAGGGCCGCCATACTGGTCCGTTCCGATGAATACATAGGTGAACTCATCGGCACCCTGATAGCCAGGCTTTGCCATGTAGTGAGCCCGCAGATTTTCTGCCACTGCTTTGCCGACTTTCGGCATCTGCAGGATCTTGACCTCGGAAATTGCTCCTTGAATTCCACTGACGCCAAAGCTGCAACTGGTCCCTGATTTCACCCGGATCTCGCCTTCGAGTTCAGCAGAGCTTCCAGGGATCATGATCGGGGGACCGGAGCATGCCGCCTGAGCTTGTGACGAAAAAGCAGAAAGAGCCAGAAGGCTCGCTATTGTGAGAAGTTTGATTTTCATCTTAGCGCCCCCGGTATTTGAAGTAATGTAATATTATACTAAACATATATTACTACTCCCTCGGTTGTCATCAGGCAACAAATCTGCTGAGTCACAGTCTGCCATGACACCGCACTCCCCCCCTCTCAAGCTCACCCTTGTCGTTGCCGTCGCGTTGATCGACACGGACAACCGCATCCTTCTGGCGCAGCGCCCAGAGGGGAAGCAGCTGGCGGGTTTGTGGGAGTTTCCCGGCGGCAAGGTGGAGCCGGGCGAGCGGCCGGAGGAAACCCTGATCCGGGAACTGCGGGAGGAGCTCGGGATCACCGTGAAGGAGCCCTGCCTCGCGCCGCTGACCTTTGCGAGCTACGGTTACGAGACCTTCCACCTGCTCATGCCGCTTTATGTCTGCCGTCGCTGGGAGGGCTTCGTGCAGCCGATGGAAGGACAGGGGCTGAAATGGGTCAAGCCGCAGGAGCTGCGCGCCTATCCAATGCCGCCGGCCGATGAGCCGCTGATTCCCTTCCTCGTCGATCTCCTGGTCTGAGATCGCGCATGTCCGCCACACAAGGAGAAGCCGCCGCGCTTCCCGCAGCCCCGACCCCGGTCTTCCTGGCGGCGAACCTCCTCGTCTGCTCGATGCTGTGGTCCACGTCGTTCCTGTTCATCAAGCTGAGCGGAGACATAAACCCCTTCGTGCTGGCTTCCATCCGCGGCCTCATCGGCGCGTCGGCCCTCGCCCTGTGGTTCGCCGTGCAGGCCAAGAGCTTCCGCCCCGACAACGGCCAGTGGCACCATTGGGTGGTTCTCGGGGCGCTTAACGGCTGGATCCCGAACGTGCTCGTGGCGCATGCGCTGACCCAGATCGGAACTGCTCCGGCGGCCATGATCCAGGCCTCGGGGCCGCTCATCGTCGCGATTCTGTCGCACCTGCTTTATGCGGACGAGCGGCTGACCGCGCGGCGCTTCGTCGGCGTCATCGTCGGCCTTGCGGGAATGGGAATCCTCATCGGACCGGCCGCCCTGCCGGACAGCGGCATCAGCCCCTGGGGCGCAGGGGCCATGGTGGCGACCGCCCTCAGCTATGCGAGCGCGAACCTCTATGTCCGCTCCATCAAGCACGCGGACCCGGCCCGCCTCGCCCTCGGTCAGCAGATCTGCTCCGCCATTCCGGCGACCGCGCTGGCGCTCATCGTTGCAGGCCCTTCCGCCTTCGCCGCCGTGCCGGGCAGTGCGCCCTCACTCCTGGCGCTCGGCATCGTCTCGACCGCCCTGCCGATCCTGCTCTTCATGCGGCTCATCCGCCGCGCCGGTCCGACCCGGGCCTCGATGGTCGGTTATCTCCAGCCGGTCTGGACGGCGGTCTTGGCCGTTCTCTTCCTGAACGAGCAGATCGGCCTGCGAGAGATCGTCGGCGGTGGCGTGGTGTTGACCGGCGTGGCGCTGGTGTCGCTGAGCGGGCGGCTCAGATCAGCTCGCTGAGCATGGCGCGCGTCTCCCGCGGGATCTCCACCGGCTTCTGGCTCTCGCGGTCCACATAGACGTGGACGAAATGCCCCTGCGCGGCCGCCGCTTGCGCGCCCTGCTTGAAGATGCCGATCCGATAGCGAACGGAGGAGCGCCCGAGATGCGCCACCGCAATCCCCGCCTCCAGCGCATCGGGAAAGGCGACGCTCTCGAAATAGGTGCAGCCCGACTCGACCACGAGGCCGATGACAGGGCTTTCGGTAATCGTGAGCAGCCCCTTCTCCACAAGCCAACCGTTCACCGCCGAGTCGAAATACGAGTAGTAATGCACGTTGTTCACGTGCCCATAAGCATCGTTGTCCATCCAGCGTGTGGCGATGGGGCGAAAAAGCTTGAATTCCGATCGGGCGGGGCGCAAAGGACGATCTTTCATGGCGCGTCTCACCAAGCCGCTTCGTAGATCGCGCGCGCATCGTCCAACGTGAGCGGACGCGGATTGTTCACCAGAAGCCGCGTCTGCTTCATGGCATCCTCGGCCATCATCGGCACGGCCTCCTGCGGGATGCCCACGTCGCGCAGGCGCGGCTGCAGGCCCACCTTCGTGCACAGGGAGGCCAAAGCCTCGACGAAGGCCGATCCCGTCGCGCGGCTTTCGAGTTCCGGGAAGGCATAAGGAACCAGTTCCGCATATGCCGCCTCGCAGGCGCTCGCATTGAAGCGCAGCACATGGGGCAGCACGAGGGCGTTGGAGAGCCCGTGCGGGATGCCGAAATGCCCACCAATGGGATAGGCCAGCGCATGCACGGCTGCGACCGGCGAGTTGGCGAAAGCCTGGCCCGCCAGCATGGAGCCCAGAAGCATGGCGGAGCGCGCCTCCACATCCTGCCCCTGATGCACCGCGCGCTCGATGTTGCGGCCGAGCAGGCGCAGCGCCTCCTTGGCAAGCGCCTGCGAGACCGGGTTGTTGTTGGCGCTCGTCGAGGTGAAAGCTTCGATGGCATGCACCATGGCGTCGATGCCGGTGGCTGCCGTCACATGCGGCGGAAGGCCGAGCGTGAGCTCGGGATCGAGCAGCGCGATATCGGGAATGATGAGAGGCGACACCACGCCCTTCTTCTCATGGGCGCCGGTGGTGACGATGGAGATCGGCGTCACCTCCGATCCCGTGCCCGCCGTAGTGGGAATGGCGAGCAGCGGCAGACGCGGTCCCTTTGCAACGCCGACGCCGTAGATGTCGGCAAGTGTCTCGCCGCTGGCGGCCAGCAGCGCCACGAGTTTTGCTACGTCGATGGACGAACCGCCGCCGAAACCGATCACGGCCCGCGCGTCGAACGCTTTCGCTTTCTCAACCGCAGCCAGCACCACGTCTTCAGGCGGATCGGCCACAACCGCATCGAACACGTCGACGGCCACGCCTGCTTCCTCCAGGGCGCGGAGAGTCGGCGCGATGAGCCCGGCTTTCACCAGACCGGCATCCGTGACGAGCGTCACCCGGGGCCCGAGACGCTGGGCGACGATCTCGCCGAGGCGCGCGATGCTGCCGGAGCCGAAGACGAGGGACGGAGCGGTGTTGAAGGTGAACGGCGACATGGATGCTTCCCGAGATGGGATTTGTGTGCGCCGAAGATGCCTCGTGCGTGCCGAGGCAGCAACCCGGATCCCTTACACCCTTAGGAGAACGCCCCAGAGCATCGGACCCAAAAGTGGAGCCCACTTTTGGGTCCGATGCTTATCTTCTTGAGCAGCGCATCGTGTGGACCGGAAAGCCGGGTTCACTTTTCCGCACGATGCGTTAATCCGTGAACTCCTCGATCGCATCCACCTTGTTCGGATAGAAGGCGAGATGCTCCTTGATGGTGGCGACCGAGGGGGACGGCTGCTCATAGCTCCAGGCCGCATTCTCCCGCACGAGCCCCCCGCCGTTGACGGTGAAATAGGAGGCCTCGCCCTTGTAGGGGCAATGGGTGTGGTGATCGGTCGAGTCCAGCAGGTCCATGTGCACATCCTCACGGGGGATGTACTGCACCGGTGGGTAATTCGCCTCCTGCAGGGTGAGCGCCTGCGTGGTCTCCGCGACGATGAAGCCGCCGAGCATGACCCGGATGCGGTTCGGGTTCTGCGTGATGGTGATCGGATGATCCGGGCCGGGCTCCTTCATGGCGCTTCCTTTTCCAAGACAGGGTCTCTGGAGAATGAAGATAGGGCAACCTGGTTGCACCCCAAGGCGCGAGCCGGCCAGCTACTCCTTCTCAGGCTTGGACACGCCTTCCTTAACGCCCAGCGCATCCGCGAGCCGCACCTTGGCGGAGCCGGGGCGCAGGGGCTTCTGCTGGCTCTCATGGGGTGTCCAGCCGGAGAGCCACACGATCTCGAAGGTCGCGGAAATCCGACCGTCGGGCTCGCTGAAGCGTTCCGCATAAATCTCCGCCGCCCGGATCAGGGTGGCGCGTCGCAGCGGGGTCCGACGGCGGTCGTTCAGCGCATTGGTCAGCCCCATCTGGCGCAGGTCGCGCATGAGCGCGAAGGCATTGGCATAGCGCACCCGGACGATATCGGAATCCGTCACCGGCAGGGCAAAGCCCGCGCGCTGGAGCAGGCCGCCGATCTCGCGAAGATCCGCGAAGGGCGCCACCCGGGGACTGACGCCGCCCTCCACCTCCGCTTCGGCCTGCGTCAGCGACTGGCGAAGCTCGGTGAGCGTGCTGCCGCCGAGCAAAGCCCCGACAAAGAGGCCGTCGGGCTTGAGGGCGCGGCGGATCTGGATGAGGGAGCCCGGCAGGTCGTTGACGGAATGCAGCGACAGGAGCGACACGGCGAGGTCGAAGCGCTCGCCGGAGAACGGCAGCCGCTCCTCGTCGCCCAGGATGCTCCCCGGCTCCGGCACCGGTGAGAGGCGGATCACGGTCTCAGCGCGCCCGCTCCGGCGCAGAGCGTCCGCGGCGGCAGGCGTGGGAGTGCCCACGTCGAGGGCGAGGGGAAACTCCCGCAGCACGGTCGTGAGCCGCTCCTCCAGGTCTTCGACAGCGCGGACCAGCAGGAAATCGGCATAGCCCTGGCGCACGGCGCGGGCCAAGCGGCGGCGGACGAGGGGGCGGTCGAAGACGAGAGGCGTGCTCATGAGGCGCTGGATATGGCGTGTGCCGGGCGAAGGTCCAAGGGATTTTTGGAGCACGCCTTGTCATCCCCGGCGAGCGGAGCGAGGGAAGGGGGTCCACGATCACGCGCGGCACAATGGATTCCCTTCCCCTCCGCTGACGCTCCAGCCGGGGATGAGACTCTCCTTGTCCTGAAACCCTCCCCGTCATCCCCGGACTTGTTCCGGGGATTCACGTCTTCTGGAACGCCGCGGTTTCCAAAGACGTGGATGGCCGGGACGAGCCCGGCCATGACGGGAAAGGGCTCACCAGACAGTCACAGGGTAACTCCTCCTCGTCCTTCGCGAACTCATCGGCTAAGCTTTGCCCATGAGCGAGCCCCTCGACGTTGAGCCCCTTCAGCTCCGCGCCCGCCTCCACCGCGGAGCGCGGGAGGCCTGGCGCTCGGCTCTCGGCCTCGTCTACCCGCCGACCTGCATCGCCTGCCAGGCCGCCACCGGGGAGTCTCACACCCTCTGCGCCGCCTGCTGGTCGGGCGTTCGCTTCATCGAGCGCCCCTATTGCGAGCGGCTCGGAACGCCGTTTGCGGTCGACCTCGGCCAGCCGCTGCTCTCGCCGGCTGCCATCGCCGACCCGCCGGTGTTTCAGCGGGCCCGGGCCGTCGCCGAATACGACGGCACCGCAAGCCTTCTCGTTCACCGCCTCAAATACAACGACCGCCTCGAACTCGCCCGGGCGCTGGGCGGAATGATGACGCGGGCAGGCGCGGAGCTCCTAGTGGACGCGGACGTGATCGTGCCGGTGCCGCTCCACCGCTGGCGGCTCTGGTGGCGGCGCTTCAACCAGGCGATGGCGTTGGCAAGAGTTGTCTCCGCCGAGAGCGGCGTGCCCTGCGATCCGTTCCTGCTCGCCCGCGTCAAGCGCACCCGGCGGCAGGTGGGACTCACCAAGGCGCAGCGGCAGGAAAACCTCCAGGGCGCCTTCCGCGTCCCCCTGGAGGCGAAGGCGCGGCTGCAGGGCAAGCGCGTGCTCCTCGTGGACGACGTGCTGACCACCGGGGCCACGGCCAACGCTGCCTCACGGGTGCTTCTGCGCGGCGGCGCGGCTTCCGTCGACGTTCTGGCCTTCGCCCGGGTGGTGAAGGAGTTGTGACTGAGGCGCAAAGCTTCCTATATCCTCCCCACCACAGGAGACATTCCGACGATGCCTGCCATCACGATCTATACGAAAAGCTGGTGCCCCTACTGCTCGGCCGCCAAAAAGCTTCTCACAGAGAAGGGCGCCGCGTTCACCGAGATCGACATCGAGAAGAAGCCCGAAGCCAGGGCCGAGATGATCCAGAAGGCCAAGGGCCGCTCGACCGTGCCGCAGATCTTCATCGGCGAAAAGCATGTCGGCGGCTGCGACGACCTGTATGATCTTGATGACAGAGGGGAATTAGAGCGTTTGCTAGTGGCTTGACGGCGATCAAGAGGTGATGCAATCGCGCTACATCCCAACCGATCCTGACACAGGACCATTTAAAAGACTTGCGCAATAGTGTTTCTATAGAAAAATACTCCTGATCACTTTCCGGGAGTATTTATGCGCACCAATAGTCTGCTCGCCTTGGTCGGTACATTGGCCTTATCGGGATGCAATGCAACCAGCCCTGTATCGGCTCCCCTTAAGGTTGCGATTTCTGGAAAGCCCTTGAAGGTAGATATTTATTCTTCAATCAATCCAGATTGCACCTCTCGCGGTTCAACAACGATCCGCATCATCGAGCGGCCCAAGCACGGTACAGTAGAGTTTCGAGAAGCAACCGATTTCACGGACTACAAACAGGGAGATAATCGGGCTCACTGCAACACACGTAGGGTTCCAGTAACGCAGGTTATCTATACCCCTGCACCAGGCTATACGGGCGCGGACAGTTTCCAAACGGACGCCGTGTTTCCATCCGGCAACACTCGAACCGTCCAATACAAGGTAGAGGTTCGCTGAGTTGCAATAGCCGGTAAGGTGAACACCATTTCGATGCTGTAGCGCTAAGTAAGCACTATATGCATATAGGTATGGTGTGCCCTTACCGGAGACTCACGTATGAACCAGCCCCGCTTCACCGCCGCCTGCATCCAGATGCGCTCCGGGCGCGACGTCCTGAAGAACCGCGACGCCGCCGTGGCCCTCGTGCGCCAGGCGGCCGATCAGGGCGCGCATTTCGCCCAGACGCCGGAGATGACGTCGCTCGTCTGCCGCGACCGGGCGGAGCTGTTCGACAAGGTCGGGCCGGAGGCGCAGGATCCGGTGCTCGCGTCCTTACGCGACGTGGCGCGGGAGCGCAGCATCGTGGTCCAGATCGGCTCCATCGCCGTGAAGGAGGGCGACAAGGTCGCCAACCGGGCCTTCCTGATCGACCGGGACGGCGAGGTCATCACGTCCTACGACAAGATCCACCTCTACGACGTGGACCTGCCGAACGGCGAAAGCTGGCGCGAATCGGCCACGTACACAGGCGGGGCATCGGCCGTGGCCGCCGAGACGCCCTGGGGCTATCTCGGCATGACCATCTGCTACGACGTGCGCTTCGCCGCTCTCTACAAGGCGCTGGCCGATAATGGAGCCTCCTTCCTGTCGGCGCCGGCCGCCTTCACCAAGCAGACGGGCGAGGCGCACTGGCACATCCTGCACCGGGCCAGGGCCATCGAGACGGGCTCCTTCATGATCTCCGCCGCGCAAGCGGGGCTCCACGAGGACGGCCGCGAGACCTACGGCCATTCGCTGATCGTCGATCCCTGGGGCCGCATTCTGGCGGAAGGCGGCACGGAGCCCGGGGTGTTCCTGGCCGAGATCGACACCGCCCTCGTGGCGGAGGTGCGCGGCCGCATCCCCACTCTCAAGAACGCCCGGCCCTTCAGGGTCGAGGTCGTGCCCACCATCGAAACGGACCGGGCGGCTACCGCCTGATCCCCTTCCCTTTCCAAGCCCGAATCCTTACGTCTCAAGGACATGATCAAGTACGCACTGGCCTGCGAGCAGGCCCACGAGTTCGAGAGCTGGTTTCCTTCAAGCGACGCGTTCGAGACGCAGCGCAAGCGCGGCTTCGTGACGTGCCCGTACTGCAACTCCGCCAAGGTCGAGAAGCAGATCATGGCCCCGTCCGTCGCGCGCACGGATAAAGCGCCGATTGCAACGGCTCCGGAGCCGCAGCCCATGGCGGTTCTCTCGGACCGGGAGCGCGAGTTGCGCGCGGCTCTGCGGGCCTTGCGCGAGCACGTGATGAAGAACGCCGAGAACGTGGGCAAGAGCTTCGTCGAGGAAGCGCGCAAGATGCATTTCGGGGAGACGGAGGAGCGCTCGATCTACGGCGAGGCGGATCTCGCCGAAGCGCGAGCGCTCCTGGAGGAGGGTATCGACGTGCTGCCCTTACCGATCGTGCCGGACGATAGGAATTAGGGACGGCGCTCCAGCCGTCCCCGCAGCTAACACGACAGGCTATTTCTTCGGCGTGATCAGTTCGACGCCGAGTTGGGTCTCACCCTTGAAGGCCCAAATGCTCTTATAGCCGCCCTTGTTCTCGTCATCTTCGACGAGAAGAGCCGTCCCGCTGGAGCCTTTGCTGGTAAAGCTCGCTGCGAGAAAGCGCTCGTCGCCGATGGCGAAACCATCGTACTTTTCGCCGGCGATGTTCCAGGTGAGCTTGAACGTATCCTTGCTCGTCTGAACGATGGTCAGTGTTCCCGTGTAGTCGCTGTCTGGTTCGCCGTTATTGCCCTTGACCGCATAGACGCCAGGGCCGCCGGCCTCGGCCGGAAGGCTCACGCCCATGGCAAGGCCCATGAGGGCCAGTCCGAAAAGCTTGGATTTGATCATGTGTTGTCTCCCACTAGGGATGCTTGGAGCCACAGGCTCAGCGCTGATAGGTGAATGTCGAGATGGAGCAGACATTGACGGCGCGCCTCACATGGGAGGAGCCATCGGTAAAGACTGCCTTGAAGTCGAACTTGCACGCTCCAGAGCCGTCGTCGATGTCGACGTCGAACACTTCTCCATTCGCCAAGGTGTCCGAGCCGAGGATGTCTTCTTCCCAGTCGTCGGTTCCCGTGGCAGAGGCATAGAACTCCGCCATGGTCATTCCCGTATCGTTGACGATATCGACATGCCGGTTGGCAGCATTCGCTGAGCTGAAAGCAGACACGGCAAGAAAGCCGGCCATCATAAGGCTGGTGATGATCTTCAAGATTTGCCCCTCAAAGTTGCAATGATGGCAAGATTGCCCTGCCGAATGCATCTCAGTTACAGCGAGCCTAGCTGTTGGGGACTTTTATTGTCTCGATTTAGCAGGATGCGGATCCGACATAGCACAACTTACGTTAAGGAAGAATTTTCAGTGGGATAGACCGCTTCGGTTCTTCATGATCGGACTGAACTCTGTTCCAGGGTCAACGTTTCAACCTCCGGGATTCACTTCAGAGAGACCAGTTACAGGGGCTGATTTGGCGGTTTTCTTCACCAGCGACACCCATTTCGGCGACCCCAGGGTGCTGCGCATCGACAAGCGTCCGTTCAGGACGATCCCAGAGCACGACGAGGCGCTGATCGCCAACTGGAACGCGGTTGTCTCAGCCGACGACGAGGTCTGGCATCTGGGCGACTTCGCCCTGCATGTGCGCCCGGAGCGGATCGACGAGCTCCTGGGCCTGATCAACGGACGCAAGCACCTGATCACCGGCAACAACGATGGTGCGGCGACCCTTGCGGCCAAGGGCTGGGAGAGCGTGCAGGCTTACGCCGAACTGATGCTCGACGGTCATGCGATGGTGATGTGCCACTACGCCTTCCGCACCTGGAAGAACATGGGCCGCGGCTGGATCGACCTGCACGGCCATTCCCACGGCAAGCTCAAACCCCAGACCCGGCAATTCGATGTGGGCGTGGATGCTTTCGACTACCGCCCGGTTACGCTTGAGACGATCCTTGGCACACGGCGCCGGCGCATGGCCGTCAAGACTGACTGATCCAGCAGAGTTGCTCCTGGTTTTGTGAGTGGACGTAACCGTTTTCGGACGCTTAACCCGAACCATTCCCCGTAAGACAGGTTGGGCCTGAGAGGAGTTACGGATGGATCTGCCGAAGAACGACGTGAGGCCGACCCGACGCATCTCGCTGATGCGCCGGTTCTTCGACAGCGAGGCCTCCGGCGGCATGATCCTCATGGGCGTGACGGTAATCGCCCTCGTGATCGCCAACTCACCTCTGACCGATGCCTATTTCGGCCTGCTCAAGACCTATGTCCTGGGCCTGAGCGTCCTGCACTGGATCAACGACGCGCTCATGGCCGTGTTCTTCCTGCTGGTGGGCCTTGAGATCAAGCGCGAGATGCTGGACGGGCAGCTCTCCACCTGGCCGCGGCGCATGCTGCCGGGCATCGCGGCGTTCGGCGGCATGGTCGTGCCGGCGCTCGTCTATCTCGCCATCACCTGGAACGAGCCGCATCTCCGCTCCGGCTGGGCGATTCCGGCCGCCACAGACATCGCCTTTGCGCTCGGCGTTCTGGCGATCCTTGGCTCCAGGGTGCCGACTTCCCTCAAGATCTTCCTGACCGCGCTGGCGATCCTCGACGATCTCGGCGCGATCATCATCATCGCCCTGTTCTACACCAGCGACCTGTCGCTGATGATGCTGGGCGCCGCCGCCCTCTGCCTCGTCGTGCTGGTGGCCTTCAACCGCTTCGGAATCGTGTCGCTCCTGCCCTATCTCGCGGTCGGTGCGGTGCTGTGGTTCTTCGTCCTGAAATCGGGCATTCACGCCACGCTGGCCGGAGTCGCCCTTGCGCTCACCATTCCGCTTCAGGCCGACCCGAAGAAAACCCGCGCCGAGGATGCGCCCCTCCACCGGCTCGAGCACGCTCTCCATGGGCCTGTGGCCTATGCGATCATCCCGATCTTCGGCCTCGCCAATGCGGGCGTGTCCCTGTCCGGGCTTTCTCTCGATGCAATCCTGAGCCCCCTGCCGCTGGGCATCGCCCTGGGCCTCTTCATCGGCAAGCAGGCAGGTGTCTATGCCTTCTCGGAGCTGGCGATCAGGTTCAACCTCGCCGATGTGCCGGCAGGCGCAACGCGCGCCCAGTGCTACGGCGTGGCGCTCCTGTGCGGCATCGGCTTCACCATGAGCCTGTTCATCGGGGCGCTCGCCTTCCCGGGCCAGCCGGAGCTGGGGGATGCCACCAAGATCGGCGTGCTCATGGGCTCGGCCCTCTCGGCCCTGGCAGGCTATCTGGTGCTCAGCATCGCCCCGCGGGAGCAGCCGCTCAAGCCTTCGAGGCCAGCAGCATATAATTGACCGCTGTGTCGCGAGACAGGGACCAGCTGTCCCTCAAGGGGCTGTAGGCGACGCCCTTGAGGTCATCCACACGGAAACCTGCCGCCTCAATGGCGGAGGTCAACTCCTCGGGGGTGACGAACTTGTCCCATTCGTGGGTGCCCTTGGGCAGCCAGCCCAGAATGTACTCGGCTCCCACGATGGCGGACGCGAAGGAGCGCAGGGTTCGGTTGATCGTCGCCATGGCAAGCGTACCGCCCGGCTTCACCGCCTGGGCGCAGGCTTGCACGAAGGCTTCCCGGTCGGCCACATGCTCCACCACCTCCATGGCGAGCACCATGTCGAAGGTCTCACCCCTGGCGACCACAGCCTCCACGGTCTCGTTGCGGTAATCGACCGCCACCCCGGCGCGCTCCGCATGGAGCCGGGCGACGGAGATGTTCGTGGGCGCGGGATCGAGCCCCGTCACTGTTGCCCCAAGGCGCGCGAGCGGCTCTGAGAGCACGCCCCCGCCGCAGCCCACATCCAGGATGGAAATCCCCTCAAGCGAACGCGCCGAACGCGGGTCGCGCCCGAAGCGGCGGCAGGCCTCGTCGCGGACATAGGCCAGACGTACCGGATTGAACTTGTGCAGGACTTTCATGGGGCCCTTCGGGTCCCACCACGTCTCGGCGATCTTGTCGAAACGGGCGACCTCGGCGGGGTCGATGGTGGTGGAGGCGCCGTGGGTCATCGAAGCCTGATTCCTTAGGACAGAGAATTGATTCCCGCGCGTTGACAGGGCGCGGCCCTACCGTCATGTATACGCGCCTTTCGCGCCGCGAAGGGCAAAATTTTCCCTGAACCCTTAACGGCCTTCCTCGACCATGCCCCGTCTCGTCATGAAGTTCGGCGGAACATCCGTCGCCACCGTAGAGCGCATCCGCAACGTGGCCCGGCATGTGAAACGCGAGGTCGAGGCCGGCTATGACGTGGCCGTGGTGGTGTCCGCCATGGCAGGCAAGACCAACGAGCTGGTCGGCTGGGTGAAGGAAGCATCAAGCCTTTACGATTCCAAGGAATACGACGTGGTCGTCGCCTCCGGCGAGCAGGTCACCTCCGGCCTCCTGGCGCTCGCCTTGCAGGAGATGGGCCTCAAGGCCCGGTCCTGGCAGGGCTGGCAGATCCCGATCATGACCTCGGAAGCCCATGGCTCGGCCCGCATTGCCGCCATCGACGGCACCGGGATCATGAAGGGCTTCACGGACGCCAAAGAGGTCGCCGTCGTGTCCGGCTTCCAGGGCATGCATCAGCCTTCGGGTCGCATCACGACACTCGGCCGCGGCGGCTCGGATACCAGCGCCGTGGCGCTGGCCGCCGCCATCCAGGCCGAGCGCTGCGACATCTATACGGACGTTGACGGCGTCTACACCACTGACCCGCGCATCGTGCCCAAGGCCCGGCGCCTGGATAAGGTTTCCTACGAGGAAATGCTGGAGATGGCCTCGCTCGGGGCCAAGGTGCTGCAGGTGCGCTCGGTGGAGCTCGCCATGATGCACCGTGTCCCGACCTATGTGCGCTCCAGCTTCGACGATCCCGCCGATCCCAAGCTCGGCACCCTCATCTGCGACGAGGAAGACATCATGGAACAGCAGATTGTCACGGGCATCGCCTATTCGCGCGACGAAGCCCAGATCACGCTGCGGGACATCGCCGACAAGCCGGGCATCGCGGCTTCGATCTTCGTGCCCCTGGCCGACGCCAACATCAACGTGGACATGATCATCCAGGTCGTGTCCGACAACGCGGCCACCACGGACCTGACCTTCACGGTGCCGACCGCCGATTACGAGCGGGCCTGCGCGATCCTGAACGAGCGCCGGGACGAGATCCGGTTCCAGGATCTCCAGGGCGCCACGGACGTGGTGAAGGTCTCGGCCATCGGCGTCGGCATGCGCAGCCATGCGGGCGTCGCAGCCCGTGCCTTCAAGGCCCTGGCCGACAAGGGCATCAACATCCGGGCGATAACGACCTCTGAGATTAAATTCTCGGTGCTGATCGAATCGGCCTATACGGAGCTTGCGGTTCGCACGCTCCACTCGCTATACGGCCTTGATCAAGCCTGATTGACGAGGGATTGGTCGGGCTGCGACAGTGAACATGCCGGCCGCCGGTCCGCCCTGCCGGCCCTGATAGGACGGGAACAGAGAAGCTCATGCCAAGCGCTCCCGGCGGTCCGCGCCTTCTGCTGCGCCGCCTCCGCGAGATCATGGCGGAGCCGGTCGGGGCGCAGGACCGTCTCGACAAGATCGTCACCCAGATCGCCGCCAACATGGTGGCGGAGGTGTGCTCCGTCTATGTGATGCGTGGCGATGGCGTGCTCGAGCTGTTTGCGACCGAGGGCCTGAACCGGGAGGCCGTCCACCTCACCGTCATGCGCTCGGGCGAGGGCCTCGTCGGCCTCATCGCCGCGACGGCGGAGCCCTTGGCCCTGTCCGACGCTCAGACCCACCCGGCCTTCTCCTACAAGCCCGAGACCGGCGAAGAAATCTACCACGCCTTCCTGGGCGTGCCGCTGCTGCGCGCCGGCAACACGCTCGGCGTTCTCGTCGTCCAGAACCGCACCTATCGGGTCTACGCCGAGGAGGAGGTCGAGGCCCTTCAGACCACCGCCATGGTGGTGGCCGAGATGCTCGCCACGGGCGAGCTGCAGGCGCTGGCTCCGGTCGAGACCGGCATTGCGCTGCGCCGCCCCGTCTATCAGAAGGGCGTCGCCCTGGCCGACGGCGTGGGCCTCGGCCATGTGGTGCTCCACGAGCCTCGGGTGGTGGTCAAGAACCTCATCGCCGAGAACATCGAGGCGGAGCTGAAGCGGCTAGATGCCGCCATCGGCGAGGTGCGCCTGTCCATCGATGAGCTCATCGAGCGCGGCGACGTCGCCCATCACGGCGAGCACCGGGAGGTTCTGGAGACCTTCCGCATGTTCGCCCACGATCAGGGCTGGCTGAGGCGCATGCGCGAGGCGGTGACCTCGGGCCTGACGGCGGAGGCCGCCGTCGAGCGGGTCCAGTCCGACAACCGCGCCCGCATGCTGCGCCAGACGGATCCATATCTCCGCGAGCGCCTGCACGACCTGGACGATCTCGCCAACCGCCTGCTCCACCGGCTGGTGGGCCGGGAATTCGTCACCGAGCGCGAAAACCTTCCCGAGAACGCCATCCTCGTGGCCCGCTCCATGGGCCCGGCGGCCCTCCTCGACTACGACCGCTCGCGCCTGCGCGGCCTCGTGCTCGAAGAGGGCGGACCGACGAGCCACATCGCCATCGTGGCCCGGGCGCTCGGCATCCCGGCCGTCGGCGAGGTGTCGAACGCAACCTCGCTCACGGAACCGGGCGATGCCATCATCGTGGACGGTGCCGCGGGCGAGGTGCAGATCCGGCCCAACCCGGACGTGGAAGCCGCCTATGCCGAGAAGGCGCGGCTGCGCGCCCGCCGGCAGGAGCAGTACCTCAAGCTGCGGGACGTGCCCTCCGTCACCAGGGATGGGGTCGAGGTCAACCTGCAGCTCAATGCCGGCCTCGTGGTCGACCTGCCGCATCTGGCCGAGACGGGTGCTGCGGGCGTGGGCCTGTTCCGCACCGAGCTGCAGTTCATGATCGCCGAGCGCATGCCCTCGGCCTCCGAGCAGCAGGCGCTCTACAGCACCGTGTTCGCGGAAGCCGGCGACCGGCCCGTCACCTTCCGCACCCTCGATATCGGCGGCGACAAGATCCTGCCCTACATGCAGTCCGTCGAGGAGGAGAACCCGGCCCTCGGCTGGCGTGCCATCCGCATCGGCCTCGACCGTCCGGGCCTGCTGCGCGCCCAGATCCGCGCGTTGCTGAAAGCCGCCGCCGGACGGCCCCTGAAGATCATGTTCCCCATGGTGGCGACCTGCGACGAGTTCGAGCGCGCCAAGCAGTATGTGGAGCGCGAGAAGGTCCACCTAGCCAATCACGGCCACCCGCTGCCGTCGGACCTGAAGCTCGGCGTGATGCTGGAGGTGCCGTCTCTCCTGTTCCAGCTCAAGGAAATCTGCGCGAGCGCCGATTTCATCTCGCTCGGCACCAACGACCTGATGCAGTTCCTCTTCGCCAGCGATCGCGAGAACCGGCGCGTGGCCGATCGCTTCGATCCGCTGAGTGCGCCCATGCTGCGGGCCCTGAACATGGTGGCCGAGCATGCCGAGGCTTCCGGCTGCATGGCGACCGTCTGCGGCGAGGTGGGCGGACGGCCGCTTGAAGCCATGGCCCTGATCGGCCTCGGCTTCCGGTCCCTGTCCATGTCCCCGGCCTCCATCGGCCCGGTGAAGGCCATGCTGCTGGAGATGAACGTCGCGGAGGTCAGTGCCCTGATCCGCGAGGAACTCAAAACTGCCGGGGGCGGCCAATCGCTGCGCCCGAAACTCGCCCATTTTGCGGAAACGCATGGTATTCCCGTCTGATGTCGATTGCCCCTCCCTCTGATCGCCTGAACGCTATCCTCGCCCGCCATGACATCATCACGGCGACGCTCAATGCCGGGCCCGACCCGGAGACCTTCGTGTCGCTCTCCCGCGAACTCGCAGAGCTCGACGGGGTGGTGGAGGCGATCCGCGCCTACCGGGCCATGGAGGACAACCTGCATGGCCTCCAGGCCATGCTCGATGATCCTGCGATGGATTCGGAGATGCGCTCGCTCGCCGAGGACGAGCTGCCCCAGGCCCGGGAGGACCTGGAAAAGGCAGCCCAGGACCTGCGCCTGATGCTGCTGCCCAAGGACGAGGCGGACGAGAAGAGCGCCATTCTGGAAATCCGCGCCGGCACCGGCGGCGACGAGGCCGCCCTCTTCGCCGGCGATCTGCTGCGCATGTACACCCGCTATGCCGACCTCAAGGGCTGGAAGGTCGAGATCGTGTCCGAGAGCGAGGGCACGGCCGGCGGCTACAAGGAAGTAGTGGCCGAGATCAAGGGTCGGAGCGTGTTCGCCCGGCTCAAGTTCGAGAGCGGCGTCCACCGGGTCCAGCGCGTGCCGGACACGGAAACGCAAGGCCGCATCCACACCTCTGCGGCCACCGTGGCCGTGCTGCCGGAGGCCGAGGATGTGGACATCGTGATCAGCGACGCGGACCTGAAGATCGACACCATGCGGGCGCAGGGAGCGGGCGGCCAGCACGTGAACAAGACCGAGTCGGCGATCCGCATCACCCATATTCCCACCGGAATGGTGGTGTTCGTTCAGGACGAGCGCTCCCAGCACAAGAACCGCGCCCGGGCCATGGCGCTCTTGCGCGCCCGCCTCTATGACGCCGAACGCACCGCCAAGGACGCAGCCCGCGCCGCCGACCGCAAGGCCCAGGTGGGCTCCGGCGACCGGTCGGAGCGCATCCGCACCTACAACTTCCCGCAGGGGCGCGTGACCGACCACCGCATCAACCTGACCCTCTACAAGCTGGAGGAAGTGATGGCGGGCAACGCCCTCGACGAGATGATCGACGCGCTTGTGACCGAGCATCAGGCAGCTCAGCTCGCCGACCAGGATCAGGCGGCATGATCGAGGGCAGGGTTGAGGGCTTAAGCCACATTACGCTCATCACCCGTGACCTTGCCCGTATGACCGCCATCGTCGAGGGGGCGCTCGGCGGCCGGGAAATCTACTCGTCCGGCGACGACACGTTCTCCATATCACGCGAAAAATTCTTCGATGTGGGCGGGCTCTGGATCGCCGTGATGGAGGGCGAGAGCCTGCCCAGCCGGACCTACAATCACATCGCCTTCAAGATCCCCGCCTCCTCCATCGGTGAGTACCGGGCAAGAATCGAGGCGCTGGGACTGGAGATCCGCGAATCCCGGCCTCGGGTCGAGGGCGAGGGGCATTCGCTCTATTTCTACGATGACGACAACCATCTGTTCGAGCTGCATACCGGCACCCTAGAGGAGCGGCTGGAACGCTATCGGCGGGGCCGAAATCGTTGAAAACCCGCGCCGAGGCCTTGCTGGAGCTGCGCCGGACCCTCACCGAGGCCGGGTTCGAGACCGCGGCCCTGGACGCTCGCCTGCTTCTCCTGGAAGCTCTTGGCATCTCAGCGACAGATCTTATCACTTGGCCTGACACATCCCTTACCTCAGAGCAGGTCGACACCCTCGCCGCCTTCACGAACAGGCGCCTCGCCCACGAGCCGGTGGCCCGGATCGTCGGGGAGCGGGAGTTCTGGGGCCTGCCCTTCCGCCTCTCCCCAGAGACCCTGGTGCCCCGGCCGGACACCGAGACCCTGGTCGAGACTGCCCTCGATCTGCTTCCCGACCGTCAGGCACCGTTGAAGGTCGTCGATTTCGGCACCGGCTCCGGCTGCATCCTGGTCGCGCTCCTGCATGAGCTGCCGAACGCCGCCGGGCTTGGGGTCGACCTATCGTTTGGCGCCCTTGTGACAGCCCGTGCCAATGCTCGTGACAACCAGGTTGGCAACCGCTGCCATTTCGCCCTGTCGCGCTGGGCCGATGCGATTTCAGGCCGGTTCGACCTGATCGTCTCGAACCCGCCCTACATCGCCTCCGGGGTGATCCCAGGTCTGGACGAGGAGGTGCGCGAGCACGACCCGAGGCTTGCCCTCGATGGCGGCCCGGACGGGCTGGAGCCCTACCGGGTTCTCCTGGCCGAAGCGGAGCGGCTGCTGGCTCCCGGTGGGCTGCTGGCGGTGGAGATCGGCTATGATCAGGCGGAGGCCTTATCGAGCCTGGCCAAGCTTCATGACCTTGAAATCCTGCGGATCGCACACGATCTATCAGGCAACCCGCGCTGCATCGCCATGAGGCGATTGTGACCGCCCGGGTGAGGCTTTCTTGTCCCAGGATGGGATAAAGTCGGAAATAGCCCTTGTTGGACCGAGAGGAACCCGCTAGATTCAGGGTAGAGATCGTCCTCGGTCTAAACAAATCGGTGGTCCCTTGGGGACATGCCGGAAGACCAAACGATATCAATCGCGCAGGCAGGGGCTTTTGAACGAAACGGCCTGGCGCGATCACCTGAACCCGACACTGAAGGATGGCCAAGCCTCTGAAAGGCTGTGGCTGAACGACAGACGGTTTGCCACGCGAACGGTGGGCGTTAAGCCCGTTCGTTGAATATTGGCTTGCATATCGCGTGGGCTTTAAAGAACCAGCGAGGCTCGTAGAGCGAAAATGAGACCAGGACAAAACAGGCGTATGCGCGGTCGTAACAACAACAACCGCAGTAACAACAACAAGGGGCCCAATCCCCTGACGAAGAGCTACGAGTCGAACGGCCCGGACGTGAAGATCCGCGGCACGGCTCAGCATATCGCCGAGAAATACAGCCAGCTCGCCCGCGACGCGCAGTCCAGCGGCGACCCGGTGGCGGCCGAGAACTATTTCCAGCACGCCGAGCACTATTTCCGCATCATCGCGGCCGCCCAGGAGCAACTGCGTGAGCAGTACGGCTACCAGCAGCAGCGTTCCTTCGATGAGGACGGCAACGAGGAAGAAGGCTTCACCCAGGGTGAGCGCCCGAGCTTCGAGCGTGCGGGCGGCGGCCAGGACTTCGGCAACGGCGACGAGGCGGATTACGGCTCCCAGCCGCAGCCTTATGAGAACCGGGCCGAGCGCCAGCCGCGCTTCGACCGCGGGGACCGCAACGATCGTCAGGATCGTGGCGATCGTCCCGATCGCGGGGACCGCCAGGATTACCAGCCTCGCGGCGATCGTCCCGATCGCGGCGAGCGTCAGGACCGCGGCGACCGTCGCGAGCGCTTCCAGCCCCGCGACCGCGGCCCGCGCCAGGACTTCCAGCCCCGCGACGAGCAGCCCTTCGAGGCGCGCCAGGACAACGGCGAGCGCCCTGAGCGCAATGAACAGCGTCCTGCGCGCTTCGACCGTGGGGACCGCCCCGAGCGCAACGATCGCCAGGATCGTGGTGGCCAGGATCGCGGCGATCGTCCCGATCGCGGTGATCGTCCGGAGCGCAATGATCGCTTCGAGCGCGGCGACCGTCCGGAGCGCCGCGAGCGCTTCCCGCGCGAGCGCCGCCGGGACGACGAGACATCCGATCAGGGCACCCTGCCGGCCTTCCTGACGAACCCGGTCCGCACGCCCGCTCCCGTGGCTGCCGAGACGGAGGCTCCGGCCCCCGCACCGGTGGTGATGCAGGAGGCCGCCAACGACGAGGCCGTGGCCCGTCCGCGCCGCCGCCGCCGCACCCGCCAGGAGATGATCGACGCGGCCAATGCCGAGAACGGCGGCTTCACCCCGGATCCGGCCGAGACCCCGGCCGCCGAGTAAGGCGCATCAGACCTGCGGTAATGAAAAGGGAGAGCTCGGCTCTCCCTTTTTTGTTGGCGAAAACACGTTATCGCTTTCGCAGACGCCGTCGCTTCAGTGTCATTCCCGGCCGGAGCGTCAGCGGACGGGAAGGGAATCCATAGCGCTCCGCCTGATCGTGGATCCCCTTCCCTCGCTCCGCTCGCCGGGGATGACACCGAGGCAGCTTGGCCGCCTCTCTTCTACAGCGCCAGTTCCGCCTGCTCCGGCTCCAGGGTCTCGCCGGCTTCGAGAGAACCGTCACCCACCACCTCGGCATAGATGCCGCAGTCGAAGTGTCCGTAGGCCTTCATCAGGCTTTTCGGGATCTCCAGATCGCGGATGCCGGTGTCCGGGTCCACGTTGGTGGCGGCACAGCGCTCGATGCGCTTGGTGACCTTCAGGCGGGCGCCGGAGGGTGCCGTGAGCACCTTGCCCACCAGATCGAACTCGGCCCAGGGCTCAAGGCCTTCGATATGGATGTTGCCGCGAAAGCGGAGAGGATCGATGGCTGAGCCGACCATAGTCTCCAGCTCCCGCACGCTGGCGAGATTGATGAGTGAGACGAAGCCGCGCCGGGAATCGGTGAAGCGGAAGCCCTGTGGGGCCGCGAGCACCTTCGGCGGGCCGCGCAGTTCTTTCGGCATGAAGCGGCGGAAGTAGGCCTCTATGGCGAGCCGGCCCTCAGGGGTCGAGAGATCGCCACGGGCCACCTGACGCCCGCCCTCCTCGATGAAGAGCGTCGTGATCGAATCGATGTAGCGGGTTTTCAGCCGCGCCAGGCTCTCGTTGCGCATGAGCATCAGGAACTTGATTTTGGGCTGATGCTGCGGGTTGCCCGGCTTGAACCCGGCCGGTCCGTTCTCGACGGCAAACAGCCGGTCGCCGGGAAAGTAGTCACCCTTCGTGAGGGTGACGGAGGACAGGGTCTCGGGCGAGAGGCCCTTCACCGGATAGCGCTGGAGGGAGGCGATGCGGATGGTCATGCAGCCATGGATACGGTTTCAACGGTAGACGAGCAAGGTGGGTGCACGTGTCATGCCTGAATCCCAAGCCCGATACCTTGCAAATCCTTGCATTCGTGGAGCATAGCACCCCTCTGACGCGTTACACCGCATGGGGCTTTTTCGGATGGATCGGAGCCTCTGCCATGGCACAGGTTCAGAGAACGCCGCAGCATCGAGACAACCGGATTCTAGCAGCGCTGGCGCCTGAGGATTTTGCCTTTCTGGAGCCGCATCTGACCTTCGTCGATCTGCCGCGGGGTGAGATCCTCTACGAGGTCGGCGAGACCATCGCCTATACCTACTTCCCTCACGATGCGATGGTGTCCCTCGTCACCATCATGCATGACGGCAAGTCCGTCGAAATGGCGACGTTCGGCTGCGAGGGGTTGTTCGGTCTGGTAAGCGCGTTTGTAACCCGCCAGTCGTTCGGGCGCTACATTGTCCAACTGAGCGGTACGGCATCGCGAATCGAACTCGGCACAATGCATAAGGCCATGGCGGCCCGACAGGCCATCCAGCACCTTGTCATGCGCTTTACCGAGGCGCTCATGGCGGAAACGCTCCAGGCTGTGGCCTGCAATGCCGTTCACAACGTGGAAGCCCGCTGCTGCCGCTGGATCCTCATGAGCCATGACAGAGCAGGCCAGCCCGATCTTCCCCTCACCCAGGAGTTCCTGGCGGAGATGCTCGGGGTTCAGCGCTCGACGGTCAGTGACGTTGCCCGGGCCATTCAGGACAAGGGCCTGATCCGCCAGGGCAGAGGCATGATCACAGTCACGGATCGTGCCGGTCTCGAGGCCGCTTCCTGCGAATGCTATCAGATCATCAGGCAGAAATTCGAGCAGCTTTTGCCGAACACCTATGAGCGGGGCTGAACAGGAGTGCCCTGCCGCCATGGCAGCAGATCTTGGTATCATTCGGCAGCCATAACCATGAAAAAGCCCTGCCGGGTGGCAGGGCTTTTTCGCTTCCAACGGAGCAAATCCGGGCTTACGAAGCGTCCCCCGAACGGGCGACCCTGGAGCGCTTGAGTTCGGGCGTGTTGAACCCTTCGCGGGCCGGGATGTGATCCTCGTTGGTGGTCTTGGGATTCATGCCCCCATGAGCGGTCTGGTGCTCAGGGATGCTGGTCTGAGGACCGGCCTCCTGCTTCATGCGCAGTGCCTTCTCGGCATTGGCCACGAGTTCCTCGCGGGCCTTTTCGGCCTTGCGCTTCTTGGGGCTGAACATGGAGAAGATATCGGAAAGGGCCATGCTGTCTTACTCCTTGGCACGGGAGAGGACGCCGTCCTCTTCGTCGCTGCGATGGGTCGGCGGGGCTTTGACGTTCTGACGCGAGACGGGAATGTCGCGGGAGGTCGCGATGGTGCCGGTGGAATCGCCAATGTCGCGGCCGGTCTCGTTGGCCGCCGGCCCCTTGTCGTCCCGGATCACCCGGCCGTTCTCGGTGGTGTCGCCGAAGGTCTCGGGCGTCACGGAGGGCTGCTCCTCGGCCGGGCTTTGCGGCACGCCCAAGCCCATCTCCGCGTTGCGGGCGAGAGCGGCACGGGCTTTTTCGGCCTCCGAGCGCGGGTCGCGTGTCATGGGAACCTCCTCAAACTGTCGTGGGGTCAATGCCAGGACGGGAAGCGGGTTCCCCCTCTTGTTGTGTCCAAATGGACACACCATCTTGGAGTTCAGGCGGATGCCTCGAGATGAGGGTCCGACATCGCAGGATCTGCCTGTGCCTCCAAGAGGGCGGGCAGATCCGAGGAGGGATGATTGATGAATTTCGAAAAATACACCGAGCGTGCCCGGGGCTTCGTTCAGGCGGCGCAGAATCTCGCCATGCGGGAAGGCCATCCGCAGCTGTCGCCGGGCCATGTGCTGAAAGTCCTGCTGGACGATCCGGAAGGCCTCTGCGCCGGACTCATCGACCGGGCCGGCGGGCGCTCCCGCGATGCCCATGCGGCGGTCGAGCAATGGCTCGCCAAGCAGCCGAAGGTTTCGGGCTCCGCCGCGCAGCCGCAGGCCACCCGCGACCTGATGCGCTTCTTCGACACCGCCGAGAAGGCCGCCGAAAAGGCGGGCGATTCTTACGTCACCGTCGAGCGGATGCTGCTGGCGCTGGCCGTCGAGAAGGACTCGGACGCCGGAAAAATTTTGGCCCAGGCCGGCGTGACCGCCCAAGGCCTCAACACCGCCATCAATACCCTGCGCAAGGGCCGCACCGCCGACAACGCGACGGCGGAGAACGCCTATGACGCGCTGAAGAAATATGCCCGCGACCTCACGGAAGCCGCCCGCGACGGCAAGCTCGATCCGGTGATCGGACGCGACGAGGAAATCCGCCGCACGATCCAGGTTCTCTCGCGCCGCACCAAGAACAACCCGGTGCTCATCGGCGAGCCCGGCGTCGGCAAGACCGCCATCGTCGAAGGCTTGGCGCTTCGCATCGTCAACGGCGACGTGCCGGAATCCCTCAAGGACAAGCAGCTGCTGGCGCTCGACATGGGCGCGCTGATCGCCGGCGCGAAATATCGCGGCGAGTTCGAGGAGCGCTTGAAGGCCGTGCTCAGCGAGGTCACGTCGGCCGAAGGCGGCATCATCCTGTTCATCGACGAGATGCACACGCTGGTCGGCGCCGGCAAGGCAGACGGCGCCATGGATGCGTCGAACCTGCTCAAGCCAGCGCTCGCCCGCGGCGAGCTGCACTGCGTCGGCGCGACCACCCTCGACGAATACCGCAAGCACGTGGAGAAGGACGCGGCGCTGGCCCGCAGATTTCAGCCGGTCTTCGTGAGCGAGCCCACGGTGGAGGATACCGTGTCGATCCTGCGCGGCTTGAAGGAGAAGTACGAGCAGCATCACGGCGTGCGCATCACCGACTCGGCGCTGGTTGCAGCCGCCACGCTGTCGAACCGCTACATCACCGACCGCTTCCTGCCGGACAAGGCGATCGACCTCGTGGACGAGGCTTCCTCGCGCCTGCGCATGCAGGTCGACTCGAAGCCGGAAGAGCTCGACAACATCGACCGCGAGATCGTGCGCCTGAAGATCGAGCAGGAGGCCCTCAAGAAGGAGACGGATGCAGCGTCCCGTGACCGCCTCGAGCGCCTCACCAAGGAGCTGGCGGAGCTCGAAGAGCAGTCCGCTTCCATCACGGCGCGCTGGAAGGCCGAGAAGGACAAGCTCGGCACCGCGGCCGACCTCAAGAAGAAGCTCGAGGAGGCGCGCAACCAATTGGCTTCCGCGCAGCGCGCGGGCGATTGGGCCAAGGCCGGCGAGCTCTCCTACGGGGTCATTCCGGGGCTGGAGAAGCAGCTCACGGATGTGGAGGCCCATGCCGACGGCGGCGGGCTGATGGAAGAGGCCGTGACGCCCGACCATGTGGCCGGCGTCGTCTCCCGCTGGACCGGCGTGCCCGTGGACAAGATGCTGGAGGGCGAGCGCGAGAAGCTGCTGCAGATGGAGCAGGCGATCGCCAAGCGCGTCGTCGGCCAGGCCGAGGCCGTGGCGGCGGTGTCCACTGCCGTGCGGCGCGCCCGCGCCGGGTTGCAGGATCCGAACCGGCCCATCGGCTCGTTCATGTTCCTGGGCCCCACAGGCGTCGGCAAGACGGAGCTGACGAAGGCACTGGCGAGCTTCCTGTTCGACGACGACACCGCCCTCGTGCGCCTCGACATGTCGGAATACATGGAGAAGCATTCGGTCGCCCGGCTCATCGGCGCGCCTCCGGGCTATGTGGGCTACGAGGAGGGCGGGGCGCTGACCGAAGCCGTCCGCCGCAGACCCTATCAGGTGGTTCTGTTCGACGAGATCGAAAAGGCGCATCCGGACGTGTTCAACGTGCTCTTGCAAGTGCTCGACGACGGGCGCCTCACGGACGGCCAGGGCCGCACCGTGGACTTCCGCAACACGCTCATCATCATGACCTCGAACCTGGGCGCCGAATATCTGGTGAACCAGCAGGAAGGCCATGACACCGACGAGGTGCGCGACGAGGTGATGGGCGTGGTGCGCCAGCACTTTAGACCTGAGTTCCTCAACCGCGTGGACGAGATCATCCTGTTCCACCGGCTGAAGCGCTCGGAGATGGGTGCCATCGTGGACATCCAGCTCGGCCGCCTGCAGAAGCTGCTCACGGATCGCAAGATTACCCTGGAGCTCGACGAGGAGGCGCGGGCCTGGCTCGCCGACAAGGGCTACGATCCGGCCTATGGCGCGCGCCCGTTGAAGCGCGTGATCCAGAAGCACGTGCAGGATCCGCTGGCGGAGCTGATTCTCTCCGGCGAGATCAAGGACGGCGAGACCGTGCCGGTGCATGCCGGCCCCATGGGCCTGATGATCGGCGACGTGACGGTGAGCGGAACGGAGCGCCCGCCGCAGGGTGTGCGGTTGAATTAAGACCTACAGAATGGTCGGGTGCTGAACCCGGCCTTTTTCTTTTCGCGATGAGGACGCGTCGGTCAGGCCACGTGCTTCACCTTGCAGGTCCCATGTTTCGAGCGTGCGGCGCGATGCTCGAAATCGGCAGCGATCTCTGACAGCTTCACCTGACCGAAACCCGCCAGAAGCTGACGTTCGGCCTCTTCCAGGCTGCGCCCGAGGGCCGTGTTCACAGCCTGCTCCACGAGGCAGGTTGGCGCATCCGTCGCAAGGCCGAGGGCGAACAGCTCCGGTGCGCCGAGCGCCTTGTAAACGTCGAGCAGCGTCATCTCGGAGAGCGGCCGCGCCAGGGTCCAGCCGCCGCCGTGGCCCTTCACCGAGCTGACATATCCCGCCTCGCGCATGCCCGCCATCGTCCGGCGCACCACGGTCGGGTTGGTGCCCAGCATCTGGCCGATCTGCTCCGAGGTCATGGGATCCCGATGCTGGTCCATGTGGAGCAGCACGTGGAGAATCCGCGAGAGGCTTCCGTTCTGTCGCAAAGGGAATGCTTCCTTCAAACCGCCTGTCACTAGCACATTTCGCGAACCATCGTCACGCAACGCTCCTTGGCGTCGCTGAAGCACGGATGCCTCAGGCCTCGAAGATCAGAGACTGATGGGCCGCCATTCCGGCCATGGCGCCGTCCCCGACGGCGAGCGTCACCGATCCGGCCATCCGGGCGGCATCGCCGCAGGCGAAGACACCCGCGACGCTCGTTGCCTTCATGGCGTCGGTGCGGATGACAGCCCCCGTCGGTCCTTCATCGAACGCGCAGCCGAGCTGCTCGGCAATGGGACTCGCAATACTCGTGCGCGGCATGACGAACAGACCGTCGAGGGGAACGATGCGCCCGTCGCGCATGACGAGCGTGGCCCCCTCGCCGTCGAGATGCTCGACGGTCCCGTCGTCGACGATGACGCCGCGCCGCTGAAGCTGCTCCCGCTGCTCGGGATCGGGCATGAAGGCATTGTTGAGGAAGAACGTCGTCGCTCCCCAGTCCGGCAGCATCAACGCGTGATGGATGGACTTGGGCGATGTGGCGAGGACGCCGATGCGCCCCCGGTCGAGTTCATAGCCATGGCAGTAGGGGCAATGAAAGACGCTCTTTCCCCAGCGCTCCTCCAGCCCCGGAACGGGGGGCAGCTCATCCTTGACGCCCAGCGCGAGAATGAGGCGCCGGGCGGTCACCTGTCGCTCCGCAGCTCCGATCGACACGCGAAAGCCTTGTGCTGTCGCCTGTGCATGAGTGACCTGGCCGGACACCCACTCAACGGTGTCATAGGCGATGAGCTGCGCGCGGCCCTTGGCGGCAATATCCGCAGCCGGGGTTCCGTCCTGGGTCAGGAAACCGTGGGAGGCGCCGGCGAAGCGATTGCGACGCATGCCGGCATCGACCACCAGAACGCGCCTGCGCGCACGGGCGAGCTGAAGTCCCGCCGCCAGTCCGGCATAGCTGCCCCCGATGATGATCACGTCATAGCTCATGGCTTACTCCTCTGCATATCATGTGACTTGATATGGCACATGATTGGTCGCACGGGAAGAGTCACGAGACTTTTAATGTATCGTGATCGGTCGAGAGCTACGGCGCGAGGTGATTTGGGGTGTTCAAAAACCAGAATGGCCGGCACAAGGCCGGCCATGATGGAGATAGGGATTGGATGAAGATTACTCCGCAGCCGCGCGGTAATCGCCCTCGTCGGTCATGGGCAGACCGGCATCGTCGATGTCGCGGTCCGGAGCGGGTGATCGGGCGCCCTCGCGCAGGAGCCTGTCCTTGTCGGTGCGCTCGCCCTTGTCCTCGCGCAGCTCGCGCTTCATGCGGCGAAGCTGCTTGGCGGTTTTCTGCAGGGCGGACCGGAAGGCCGTGTAGAGATCCTTGTCCTTGGCCTCGCCGCTCATCATCTTGAGCGCGCCCATCTGCATGTTGACCGTGCACCGATAGGTGATGCCCTCGCGGGTGACGTGCACGGAGGCCGTGCTCAACCGCCCGAAATATTTTCCGGCGACCTGACGGATGTTCGTTTTGGCATATTCGGGGAAGTTGTCGCCCAGATCGACAGTCGAGCTTTGCACCAGGATGTTGTTATCGGCGCCTTCGAGATCCATTCGCTCCTCCTTGGTGAAGGTTCGATGGCTAACGGCGGGACTGGAAGATGGTTTCGCCGCTCATGAAACAAAACCCATCCTGCCAAGGTTGTATGCTGTTCAGGGTCTGCGGGCTCGCCCGCCCTGCTGCTCCACATCGATGACGCTGACCTCGACGGTCTCGGACCGGTTGTTGCGAACGATCTGAAGCCTGACCGTGTTGCCGACGCCGACGCGCTCGAGCCTGTCGGTCAGGTCGGACAGGCGGCGCACGGGCGTATCCTCGACGCCCACGATGACATCGCCGACGATGCCGGCGCGCGGATCCACGCCGCGAAGCCCCGCACGATCAGCGGGCGAGCCCGGCACCACGTCGGCCACCACCACGCCGGTGACGCCAAGCTGAGCGGCCAGCGTCTCGTCGCCCGCGAGGATGCCGATGCCCGGCGTCGGCACGCGGCCGGCGCGGATGAGCTCCGGCACCACCCGGTTCACCACGTCGACGGGAATCGCAAAGCCGATGCCCGCGCTGGTGCCCGAAGGCGAATAGATGGCCGTGTTCACGCCGATCAGGCGGCCGGCTGAATCGAGCAGCGGGCCGCCGGAATTGCCCGGGTTGATGGCAGCATCGGTCTGGATCACGTCGGCGACTTCGCGCCCGCCGCTGGTGGGCAGGCGGCGCTTGAGCGCGCTGACCACGCCTGTGGTGAGCGACTGGTCGAGGCCGAACGGATTGCCGATGGCATAGGCCGTCTGCCCGACCTTCAGATCGGCCGAGCTTCCCACATTGAGCGGTGCCGGCAGGGCGCCCTGCCGCTGGAGACGCAGGACCGCGAGGTCGTAGTTCGGCGCGCGTCCGACCACCTCGGCGGGCCGCACCTCGCCGGAGGCCAGACGCACGGCAAACGACGTGCCGTTTTCCACCACGTGATGGTTCGTCACGATGTGACCGGCGGCATCCCAGACGAAGCCGGTCCCCGAGCCTGACGGCTCGGCCTCGGTCGTGCGCCCGCGCCCTGCCCCGCGCCCGGACAGGCTCACCACCTGCACGACGGAGGGCGCCACGGTCTCGAACACCTGGATCGTGGCGCGCTCGAACTCCGCCAAGTCGCCACGCGCCGCAACAGGCCGCGGCTCACGGGCCGATGTGAAGTAGGTGTTCACGTAAGGCTGCAGCACCAGGATCGCGAGCAGCACCGCCACGACCAGCATGATGATTCGCGTCGCCCGGTCCTGCATTGTGCCTCCTGTGGCTGATCAATCCCTGTCACAACGGACACGCTTGGACGAAGTTCATCTCACATCGCTGCGAACCAGTAGAGGAACCCCAGGACTGTCATCCGCTTGTCCCTGCTGAGGTTGAGCTTGTCCGATGAAAGGCAAGCCCTCAACCCATCTGCTTGGTCCGGGAGGATGCTGCCTTGCATGATCCGTCACCGTCAGGGAGCCGTCCCGCCGTTCATGCGGGCATCTTCCCCACCTTCTTCCTGTCGGGGTTCGAGTGCTCCACCTTCATCTGGAAGGATCAAGGCCGCCGGGACCTCGTGGCCGAGACCCAGCATCGCGAGCATGTGGACGAGGATTACGCCTTCCTGCGCTCGCTCGGCATCGCGGTGGCGCGGCAGGGCATTCCCTGGCCCTTCGTGGACAAGGGCGGCGCTTATGATTTCTCGGGGCTCGATCCGTTCATCGCGGCGATGAACCGCCACCAGATCCTGCCGATCTGGGACCTGTGCCATTACGGCTATCCCGATGACGTCGATCCCTTCGCCGACGATTTCACCGAGCGCTTCGCGGCTTATGCCAAGGCAGCGGCGGAATACGTGACGCCGCGAATCCGGGGGCCGCATTTCTTCACGCCTATCAACGAGATCACCTTCTTCGCCTTCATGGGCGGCGAATGGGCCTGGACCGCGCCGTTCCGCAAGACCGACGAAGACCGCCGCCGCCTGCGCCTTGCCCTGTGCCAAGCCGACATCGCGGCGGTCAAAGCGATCCGCGAAGTCGATGCGCAAGCGCGCATGGTCCATATCGACCCGCTCATTCTGGTGGTCGCGCCGCGTGATCGCCCCGACCTCAAGGACGAGGCGGAGCATGAGACCTACGAGGACACCTTCTATGCCTGGGACGTGATCGCCGGGCGGCGCCACCCGGAGCTTGGCGGCTCGCCGGAGGTGCTCGATATCGTGGGCGTCAACTGCTACTCGTTCGGCCAGATGGAGTATCGCGAGAACGGCCCGCACGCCTCGCTGGAGCCGCATGACGAGCGCATCCGCCCGCTCGGCGATCTTCTCACCTTCGCGTGGGAGCGCTACCGCCGCCCGATGATCGTGGGCGAGACCAGCGGCCTGCGCGAAGGCCGGCCCGACTGGCTGTGCGACATCGTCGAGGAATCGCTCGCCGCCGTGCGCAAGGGCATCGACCTGCACGGGGTGTGCCTGTTTCCCGCCGTCGACATGCCCGACTGGCACAAGGGCAACTGGCTGCACAATGGTCTCTGCGATCTGGTGGAGGAGAACGGACGCCTGAAGCGCGTCCCGTACCAGCCCTATATCGACGAGCTGCGGCGCTGGCAGAAGCGCCTGAACCGGGTGACGGAGCTCGACGAGGATCCGTTCAGCGATCCCGTCAATCTGGACGACATCAAGCACGCGGCCGACACGATGCAGATGAGTTCGGACAAGGATTGGCACTGATCGTCGCATCACCGGGATGCCTGAACCAAACTTTCCCGCAAACGTTCGCTCTCACAGTCCCTTTGCAGGAGAGTTCTTGATGTCACGCCGTCTCGTGATCGCCGGCCTCATGGCCGCCATCGCCGTTCCCGCCTTCGCCCAGCAGCAGAACCAGGCCATTCCCCAGGCGACCACGCCCCAGCCTGCGGAGACGCAGACCAATCCGGCGCTCGGGCAGAACGCGCAGCAGCGCCAGCAGCGCACGCAACAGGGCGGCGCGCCGCAGGATACGCAGACTCCCGCCCGCCAAGGTCAGGCCAACAGCGCACCGGCCGCCATGGGCCAAGAGCAGTCGCAGACCGACAGGCAGTACATTCAGCAGGCTCTGGCGCTGAGCACCGTGTCGCTGCAGCAGTCGAACTTCGCGCTCACCAAGGCGCAGAATCCGCGCGTGAAGCAGTTTGCGGAGTTCGAGGTGGGCGAGCAGAACCTGCTCGCCGAGATCATGCATTCCTTCGCCGATCCGAACGCCACCGCGTCCACCACCCGCGGCGCGCAGGCTGCGGCATCGACCGCACCCGAACTGCCGGCCAAGGACGCGCAGGCGATGGAGCGCCTGTCGAAAGCCGCGGGAGGTGCTGCCTTCGACAAGGATTACGTGACCCTCCAGATTCAGGGGCACCAGGAATTGCTGAAGCTGCAGGATGACTACCTCAAGCAGGGATCCGGCAACCGCGAGACCACGAACGTGGCCAAGCTCGCACGCGGCCAGATCCAGGAGCACCTGACCATGCTGCAGGACATGCAGAAGGAGCTTGGCCGCTAGCATCTTCAGCATCGTCCGGCCCTGCCGTTTCACTGTCGCAGGGCCGGAACAGCCATCATGAACAGGACGTTGGCTTTGCAAGACTTCTAGCCTGCTCAAACCCCAAGAAGAGGAATAGCCCATGGCGCAAGACAAACGAGGCCGCCCTCCCGAGCCGCCGGTCGATGAGGTGCTGAACGAGGTCACGCAGGAAGAAACCGGCGACGACTTCGTTGCAGGTCCGACCCAGCGCAACGATGTGGGCAACACCAAGCGTGCGGCGGCCAAAGCCACCGGACAGATGGGCGCCTCGAAGAAGCTCGACCCTGATCTCGACATCGGCCATGTGGACGACAATCGCGTGAAGAGCGGTTCCAAGGCCGGCCTCCATTCCTTCAAGGAGGTGCCGGAGGAGGAAGACGACGATGCCGGCTTCCAGATGTCGAACGAGGAGATCGCCGAGGGCGTCAACACCACGGCGAACAAGAGCCCTGCTCCCCGCCCGGCCCGCACGGAGGCGACAGCCGGCAACGGCAGCATGAGCGGCGGCGCGGCCTCCCGGGCCCGTGTACCGGCCCCGGGCAACGCGGTGGACGTGCCCAAGGGCACCCTGGTGCGCGGCCATCCGACGGCCAGCCAGTCCGGCGGAAAGTCGACCTCCTCGACCGGCGACGAGAATCCGCCGAAGCGCTCGGCCCGCGCGCATAGCGGCGAGCAGCAACGGCCGCTGTCGAAGGGCGGCAACGAGGAGCGGTAATTCCATCCGCGCACGCGTCATCCCGGACGGCGCAAGCCGATCCGGGATCGCATACAGGATGAGGCGCTGGTCTCCCTCTCCCTGAGGGAGAGGGTTGGGGTGAGGGGTTCGTGTCCTCTCCGGATAGACCTCTAACCCCTCACCCGCGCCTGACGGCGCGACCTCTCCCACCGGGAGAGGTGAGCCATCGCCACACTCGTCTGACGATCCTGGATCTGCGCTACGCTTCGTCCGGGACGACCCAATGACCCCACTGCATAGCTGTCTCTACGGAAGATGGAGTGACAGCCCCGTGCCTCCCGCTTTATGGATTGTTCAGCCGAACCGGCAGTGACGACATAAAACGGTTGAGGAAACGCTCATGGACAGAAGAAAAGTTCTCAAAGGCGCAGGCTTGGCAGCCGCAGCAGGTGCGGTCGCGTCCCCGGCCATTGCGCAGGCGCAGCCGGACGTCCGCTGGCGCATGGCGTCCGCCTATCCGAAGAGCCTCGATACCCTGTTCGGCGCCGGCGAGATGATCTCCAAGCGCGTGGCCTCCGCCACCGACAACAAGTTCCAGATCCAGCCGTTTGCCGCGGGCGAGATCGTCGGCGCGCTCCAGACCCTCGACGCCACCCAGAACGGCACGGTCGAGTGCTCCTACACCCTGTCGAGCTTCTTCATCGGCAAGGACCCCACCTTCATGTTCGACACCTCGGTGCCGTGGGGCATGAACGTGCGCCAGCACAATGCCTGGATGTATTACGGCGGTGGCCTCGACCTCATGCGCGAGTTCATGAAGGACTACAACGTCTATCCGATTCCGGCCGGCCAGACCGGCGCGCAGATGGGCGGCTGGTTCCGCAAGGAGATCAAGTCGATCGCGGACCTGAGCGGCCTGAAGATGCGTATCGCCGGCATGGGCGGCCAGATCATGCAGAAGCTCGGCGTGGTGCCCCAGGTGCTCGCCGCCGGCGACATCTACCCGGCCCTGGAGCGCGGCACACTCGATGCGGTGGAATTCTCCGGCCCGCATGACGACGAGAAGCTCGGCTTCGTAAAGGTGGCCCAGTACTACTACTATCCGGGCTTCTGGGAAGGCGGCGCGCAGCCCTCGCTCTACGTGAACATGAACAAGTGGAACGAGCTGCCCGCCAACTACAAGGCCATTCTCGAAGCGGCCTGTGCCGAGGCCAACGCCATGTGCGTGGCGAAGTATGACGCGCAGAACGCCGACGCGATCCGCCGCCTCGTGGGTCAAGGCGTGCAGCTGCGGCCCTTCCCGCGCGACGTGATGGAGCAGAGCTACAAGGAAGCCTACAAGCTCTATGGCGAGCTTGCGGCTTCCAACGCCAAGTTCAAGAAGGTGTTCGATTCCTGGAACGCTTTCCGCGAGAAGGAGCTCACCTGGTTCCGCATCGCCGAGCTGCCCTTCGACTACTTCGTCAACCAGCAGCAAGGTCAGCCGCGCTGATCATCGCAGTTGTCGGAAACGGCGCCGAAAGGCGCCGTTTTCTTTTGGTCATTCATCGAGCGGATCGAAGCTTGGCGCCTTGCGTTGTCTCTCTGACACCGATGAGCAATCCAGCACAGGAGGCAGGCCATGAACGACAAGAACCGCCCTGACGAAAAATCTCAGGACAAGAACAACGCCAAGGACGACAAGCAGGCTGAGAACAACAAGAAGCACCAGGAAGAGCTGCTCGACGAGGGCGTGGAAGAGACCTTTCCCGCCAGCGATCCGGTTTCGGTGAAGATCACGAAGTAAGCCGATTTCAGAGGCCGTTCTTACAACCTCTCACCTCATCCTAGGGGAGTCGTGCAAGCGATCACCTCGACAGAGCTTCCTTACGTCATCACCGGCCTTGTGCCGGTGATCCCGACCTGAAAAGCACAGCGCTTCACATGATCGGGATGGCCGGGACTGATCCCCGGATCAAGTCCGGGGACGGCCATGACGGCAAGGGGCGCGAACGGCGAGCCAGGCTCTCAGGATGATGTTTAAGGCATGAGCTTCTGTCCGTGTCAGTTCCTGCTTGCCACCGCAACGCCCAACGCCGCGAGCGCCATCCCGGCGAGCTGGATCAGGCTCAGGGTCTCGCCGAAGAGCGCAAAGGCCATGAGCGCCGCAACAGGCGGCACCAGATAGAGCAGCGTCGCCACGCCCACCACGGCGCCCTGACGGATCAGGAACAGCAGCAAGCCAATGGCCCCGATGGAGAGGCCGAACACCGCCCAGGCGAGCGCGCCGAGGAGCGGCGCCGTGAGCTCCATGTGCCCCTCTTCCAGCAGCAGCATCAGCGGCAGGGTCACGATGGCGGCCCCGATATACTGGATCGTCGCATTGACCCGCAGGTCGAGATTGCTGCCGGTGCGCTTCTGCCAGATCGTCCCGAAGGTGATGGAGAGCATGCCGAGCACGCAGATGAAGAGCGCGAGCGGCGGCACGCCGCCATCGCCGAGCTTCGGCGCCACCACAAGCGCAGCCCCCATGAATCCGATGCCGATGCCGGCCCAGCGGCGCGGCGACACCCGCTCGCCCAGCAGGGACCCGGCGAGAAGGCCCGTGGCCAGCGGCTGGAGACCGGCCACCAGGGCCGAGATGCCGGCGGGCAGCCCGTGCTTGACGGCCCAGAACACGCCTCCGAGATAAAACCCGTGCAGAAGAACCCCGGCGATCATGCTGTTGCGCCAATCGCTCCACCGGCGCGGCCAGGACACCCGCGCCACCACGACGATGCCGGCCAGAACCAGAGTGGCGAGCACATAGCGCACGAACAGGAACGTCAACGGCTCGGCATAGGGCGCCACGAGACGCGCCACGACGAAGCCGGTGGCCCAGATGAGCACGAACAGGGGCGGCGCGAGGCGGGCGAAGAGAGTTGGGCTCATGGCAGGACGGGACTGGAAACCGCGAGAGAGGAATGGCCTTGTAGGCCCGAGCGTCAGCCTTTGTCGATCCATTTGGCCTCATCCATACGTTGATCGGCGAATCACGACAGGATGGCCTCGGCTTCCTGCAACCTGATCGCCTGATCCAAGTCCTTTCCTTGCCCTCACCCCCCTGCCGCACCATCTCCAGCCTCCTGGAGACCCGCCGTTGAACCGCCTTCGCCTCTGGCTCGAACTCGTCGCCATCGCGTCCACCCGCTTCGTGCTGCACGACGCCTGGGCGATCGCGAGTCATATCGCCCTCTCGGTGCTGACCTCCATGTTCCCCTTCCTGATCCTGGTCACGGCACTGGCGAGCCTGTTCGGCACCGGGACCCTGGCGGACGAGGTGGCGGATATCATCCTGGAGGCATGGCCGCGGGAGATCGCGGGTCCCATTGCGGGCGAGGTGCACACCATCCTGTCGGTCAAGCGCAGCGACGTGGTAACCCTCGGCCTCGTGCTGGCGCTTTATTTCGCGTCGAGCGGCGTCGAGAGCCTCAGGGTCGGGCTCAACCGCGCCTATGGGGTGCGGGAGACCCGCGCCTGGTGGCTGACGCGGCTCGAATCCATCGCCTTCGTGATCGCCGGCGCCCTCATGCTGCTGGCGCTGGCGCTGCTCGTGGTGCTCGGCCCCTTCCTCTGGCGGTTCGTGCTGTCCTGGGTGCCGGCGCTGCAGCCTTTCGACGGGCTTATCGCCTTCCTGCGGATCGGCGTCGCCACCATCGTCATCGTGGCGGGCCTGCTGCTGGCCTACAAGCTCGTCCCGTCAGGGCGGCGCAGCTTCCGCGCCGTGCTGCCGGGGGTGGGCGTGACCCTGGCGCTGTGGCTTCTCGGCGGCTTCGCCTTCAGCTGGTATCTGGAGTTCTATCCGGGAGCCTACGCGTCCACCTATGGGGGACTGGCCACCGCCATGGTGGCGTTGATCTTCCTCTACACGCTCTCCGCCATCTTTCTGTTCGGTGGCGAGCTCAACGGCACGATCATCCTGGCCAAGCGCCGCCGCCTCGGCCGGGAGCCGAAGCCCGAGCACCTGAACGACCTGATCGCCCTGCCCTGACCGGGCCATCCGTTGAAGCGTTCAGGGGGTCAGGATCACCATCAGGACGAGCCCGAACAGGCCGAGGGCGGCAATGCCGACGAGGCTGAGCCAGGGGTATCTGCTGTCACGATCCGGATCCAAGCGCCGGGCTCCCTTCACGCGCCGAGGGTGACGATCCAGAGGCAGAGACCGAGACCCACAACCACGGCGAGCCAGTTCAGGGAGCGGTCGAACACCAGGTTCCATGAGGCCGGAACGGTCTGGGCGAGTTTCTTCTGCGGGGGGAGATCGACGGGCATGGCTGATGCTCCAGAGCCTGAGGAGCTTCAAGACGCATCATGCGCCCAAAAGGGCAGCGGCCGACTAAGGAGTCGCTGGTGGAAGGACCATACAGGTCTAATGCGTCATTTGTAAGTGAGGCCTGAACCGATGCCTAAGCCCGCTCATTGATGAACTCGTCAGATGATCGTCGAGCCGTCCGTTCTCACCCGCTCGTCCCCAATCTGACGCACAAGCTTGTCGGCTGCCTCGGCGCTGACATGGATGCGCACCAGGGTCCACTCGTTCTCCGATTTCCACATGCGGAACGAGAGCATGAAACCGTCGCCGTCCCTCCTGGCATCGGCATGGGTGGCGTCGGGCAGGTCATAGGGGCCACGGCCGTCGAAGGTGATCTGTCCCACGGGGTTCTCCGATTGTCGGTAACGACCTTCCAACGGATAACAGCGTGACAGGTTCAGGCCATCATCGTTTCTTCACTGACGCGACTACGGAAATGAAAACGGCCGGGCGTGAGCCCGGCCGCAATCTCTCGCGATGATGTGAGGATCAGCTCACGATCTTGTACTTCACGAAGCCTTCCGGCGCGTCGCCCATCTTCTCGACCTTGATGCCGGCCGGCTGATAGTTGGCGGCGTTCGGGCCGGTGGTGAAGGTCATGGTGACGCCGGCCGGAACCGCGAGCGACCAGGAGCCGTCCGCCTTCGGGGCCACTTCCTTCTTCTCGATGATGAAGCGCATGATGGCGTCGCGGGTCAGGTCCGGAGCCTCGAACACGATGGTGGTGCCGTCGGCGCCCGGGAAGTTGCCGCCGCCGCCCGCACGGTAATTGTTGGTCACCACGAGGAACTGCTGGTCGTCCGTCACGGGCTTGCCGTTATGGGTCAGGTCCTTGATGCGGCGGGTATT
The DNA here is from genome assembly GCF_014699075.1 of Microvirga sp. Classification (GTDB taxonomy): domain Bacteria; phylum Pseudomonadota; class Alphaproteobacteria; order Rhizobiales; family Beijerinckiaceae; genus Microvirga. The sequence goes on from NZ_JACXAB010000007.1 coordinate 51,423, forward strand.
GGCATTCACGACCTTGCCGTTGTCGTCATAGCGCGAGGCTTGCGTCGGGTCGATCTTGTACTGCACGCCCGCGATGACGTCGAAGTTGTAGGCCGGGAACTTCGGATTGACGAGTTCCTGCTCTCCCCCCTTCGCCACGTCGATCTGGTTATAGATGCCGGCCGAACGCTCGAGCCACTCGCGCACCTGCGCACCGGTGATCTTCACCACGCGAATCGTGTTCGGGTAGATGTAGATGTCCGCCATGTCCTTGATGGCGAGCGGGCCGGGCTTGATCTCGGTGAAGTAGTTCGGGCCGCCGCGGCCACCGGCCTTGAAGGGCGCGCCCGCGGAGAGGATCGGCAGGTCCTTGAAGGCCGAGGCCTTGAGCTGGTCGGCCACGTACCAGGCCTGCGCCTCGGTCACGAGCTTCACGGAGGCGTCGTCCGACACGAGCGAGAAGTAGGAGTGGATCGGAACTGCCGTGGTACCGACCGGCTCGCGCACGTATTTCAGCGTCGCCTCATGACCTTCCTTGGCGGCCGCCATCACGGCCGCGTCGGATTCCACCTTGGCCACCACTTTACGATCGACGCGGTCGTAGATCGGGCGCGCCTCGGTGCGGAAATTCGCGACCTTCCAGGCATTGCCTTCCTTGGTCAGTTCCAAGTCGACGAGGCCGAGATGGCTGCCCCAGAAGCCGGCCATGACGGCGGGCTTGCCGTGCAGCGTGCCCTTCTGCGCGTCGACGCCGGGAATGTTGGCGAATTCCTTGCCGCCCGGGAACGTGAAGTGCTGGTGGCCGGTGAGGATCACGTCGATGCCGTCGACCTTGGCGAGGTGCAGGGCCGCGTTCTCCTCGCCGCCTTTGCGCTCGCCGCCGGCGATGCCGGAATGGCAGAGCGCCACGACGATATCGGCGCCGGCTTTCTTCAGGTCGGGCACATGCTTGTTGGCCGCATCGACGATGTCGATCGTGGTGGCCTTGCCGTCGAGGTGCGACTTGTCCCACTGGACGATCTGCGGCGGCACGAAGCCGATCACGCCGACCTTGATGGTTTGCTTGGCGCCGGATTCATCGGTGAACTCGCGGTCCAGCACGATCCACGGCTTCTGCAGGGTCTCGCCGTTGGCCTTCAGCACGTTGGCGCAGACGAGCGGGAATTTCGCCGTGCCCATGGCGTTCTGCAGGAACTCGAGGCCGTAGTTGAACTCGTGGTTGCCCAGCGTGCCGCAATCGTAGTTGAGCTCGTTCATGGCGGCGACCATGGGATGCACGTCGCCCTTCTTCATGCCGCGGCGATAGGCGATGAAGTCACCGAGCGGCGAGCCCTGGATCAGGTCGCCGTTGTCGAACAGCATGGTGTTCTTGGCTTCCGCACGGGCACCCTTCACCAGGGTGGCGGTGCGGGCGAGACCCACCGTTTCGTCGGCCGCGTCGCGGTAGTAATCGTAAGGGAAGACATTCACGTGAAGGTCCGTGGTCTCCAGGATGCGGAGCTTCACGACCGGGCCGGCGGCCCAGCTGACCGGGGACATTCCGGTGAGAGCGGCAGCGGCCACGCCGGTCTGCAGGACACGGCGGCGGGTGATGGATTGGGTCATGATCTTCCCTTTGGTCTTGTTGTGCAGTGAAACTTAATTCGCCTCTACACGACAGAAGCACAGGTTTTGTGACAGAATCAATATAGCTGGCAAAGGAGGCGCCTAATTAGTTTTGATGCGAACTCCCTCTCCCGTTTGGGAGAGGGTCGGGGTGAGGGAAGGCCTGTGCCGGAGGAAGTGCAGCAGGGGAGATGAACGCGCTTGGCTGGTTAAGCCGCATGCCCTCACCCCTGCCCCTCTCCCAAACGGGAGAGGGATAACAGAACGTCAGCCCCGCAGCGCCTCATCAAGGTCGCGGTAGAGGTCCTCGACATCCTCGATGCCGGTGGAAAGCCGCAGGAGATCCGGCGGGCACGGGGTGCCCGGCCCCTCGATGGAGGCGCGGTGCTCGATCAGGCTCTCGACGCCGCCAAGCGACGTCGCCCGCTTCCACAGGCCGACTCGCGCCGCCGTGCGGATGGCAGCGGCCTCGCCTTCCGAGACCTGGATGGAGAGCATGTAGCCGAAGCCGTTCTCCATCTGCCGGGCGGCGATGTCATGGCCGGGATGCTGCGGCAGGCCGGGATAGAGAACGCGGGCGACTTTCGGATGATTGGAGAAGCGCTGCGCGAGATCAAGCGCGCTCTTGGCCTGGGCTGCCGTGCGCACATGGAGCGTGCGCATGCCGCGCATCAGGAGATAGGCCTCAAACGGGCCGAGGATCGCGCCCTGCATCTTGCGGATATTGACGACCCGCGCCCAGAACGCATCCGCCTTGGCGCCTGCAAGCGCGCCGGCCACCACGTCGGAATGGCCGTTCAGCACTTTCGTCGCCGCATGCATGACGATGTCGGCGCCAAGATTCAGCGGCCGCGTGTGAATCGGCGAGGCGGTGGTGGAATCGACCGCGAGCTTTGCTCCGGCCGCATGAGCGATCTCGGCGGCGCCGGCGATGTCCGTGATGGTCCAGAGAGGGTTGGAGGGCGTCTCGATCCAGACCAGCTTGGTCGCGCCGGGCTTCACAGCCTCGCGCAGGGCATCGAGGTTGTCGGTCTCGACGAAATCGACCTTGAGGCCCCAGCGCACGGCTTCCGTCATCAGCCAGTTGCGCAGGGCCCAGTACATGACCTTGGACGCCACGATGTGGTCGCCCGGATCGAGGGCCTGGAACACCGCGGTGGCGGCCGCCATGCCGGAGGAGAACAGCAGCGCGCCGGCCTCGGCCTCCTCGAGCATGGCCAGTACTTCCTCGGCTTCGCGGATGGTGGCATTGTCCGGCCTTCCATAGACGAAGCCGGACGAATAGGCATTGTCCTCATCGCGGATATAGGTGGTCGCCACATGGATCGGCGGCACGACCGCCCTGGTGATCGGATCCACATGGCCCATGGCCTGGGCGGTCAGGCTGCGCTTCGACCATGGGGAACGCGATGACGGCATGGGGAACCTCCGGAGAGCGTGACAGGTTGCGTCACGAGAGAAATGACGCAACGTCCTTAAAGGGATTTCAGGGATGCATACAGAGCAAACTGCGCCGGGCAGCCATGCCATGCCACCGCTGCCACGTTTTCTCGTGGCCGTGCTGCCGGTGGTCGCGGTGGCGGTGTCGGCCAGCCTGATCACGCAGCCGAACATCCCGGCCTGGTATGCGGGCCTCCAGAAGCCCGGCTTCACGCCGCCGAACTGGGCCTTCCCGGTCGCGTGGACAATCCTTTACGCCATGATGGCCTACGCGCTCTGGCGCGTTCTCTCGCTGCCCGAGAATCGTCCCGGACGCGCATCGGCGATTGTCGCGTTCTTCGTGCAGCTCACTTTAAACGGAACGTGGTCCTTCGCGTTCTTCGGCGGCCAGAGCCCGCTTGCGGGCCTCGTGGTCATCGCGGCCCTGATCGTGGCGATCCTCGCCACGATCGTCACCTTCTGGAGGCTCGACCGCGTCGCTGCCGGGCTGCTCGTGCCCTATCTCGCCTGGGTAGCCTACGCGACCCTGCTCAACGGCACGATCTGGCGGCTCAACGGCTAGACCTGCAAGCCATAAGCCTCATCCTGAGGAGCGGAGCGTCTCGAAGGACGAGGTGCTTCCAGAGAGCACTGGATCCTCCTTCGAGACGCCGCTGACGCGGCTCCTCAGGATGAGGGCTGTGTTTGGAGGCGCGTGCTATTGGCCGGGTTTGTCGAACAGGTCCGGGTCCTTGTCGTGATGATCGAGGACGCCGACGAAAGGCAGCTGCCGGTAGGAATGGGCCACGTCCATGCCGTAGCCGATCACGAACACGTCCGGGCAGGTGAAGCCCACATAGTCCGGCTGGATCTGCACGGCGCGCTTGCCGGGCTTTTCCAGCAGCACGGCCGTCTTCACGCTCTTGGCGCCACGGGCCATGATCAGGTCCTTGGCGAAGGTGACGGTGCGGCCCGACTCCAGAATGTCGTCCACGAGCAGCACGTCGCGCCCGCGCACGTCGCTCTCGATGTCGCGCAGGATGGTGACGTTGCCGGTGGAGACGGTGCCGTCCAGGTAGCTCGACAGGTGCACGAACTCGACCTGCGGGGTGAGCCCGGCCCGGTGCAGGGCGCGGATCAGGTCGGCGGCGAACATGAAGCTGCCCTTGAGCACGGCCACCACCAGCAGGTTTTCGGGCTTGGAGGCCGCGATCTCCTGGGCCAGCGCCTCGTTGCGCTTGGCGATGGTGTCTTCGTCGAAAAGAACCCGGATGCGGTGGGCAGTGCTCATCATGATCGTCCAGAAAAGAAATACGAGGCTCTCAAAGCCGCCCCTTCACGACCATGCTTGGTCTGGGATGTCAAACAAACTCGGTGTTTTTTGAGCAAATCCATGACCCCAGTGTCGTTCCCGGCCGGAGCGCAGCGGAGGGGAAGGGAATCCATGGCGCTGCACCCGTGAGTGGATCCCCTTCCCTCGCTTCGCTCGCCGGGGATGACACCGCGCTTCGTCAGGGTCCTGCGGCACTATCCCGCGAGGGGTTCGCTTCCCGTTACAGTCCTGCAAGTTTATGGCTTGCTAACCATAACGGGGCGATAAGGAAGCGAATCGCCGCATTTCTTCCCTTCAAGGATGGCTCGGATACGTGTGAAAGCGCTCGATCACGACGATTATCACTACGATGAAGGCGCGCCGCCGGTCGTGCATTTCGAGAACGTGGGCGTGCGCTACGGCATGGGGCCCGAGGTTCTGCGCGACCTGACCTTCTCCATCGAGCCTAATTCCTTCCAGTTCCTCACCGGCCCGTCGGGCGCCGGCAAGACGACGCTGCTGCGCCTCATCCTGCTCTCGGTGAAGCCGACCCGCGGCCTGATCTCCATGTTCGGGGAGGATGTCTCCCGGATCTCGAAGGACGAGCTGACCTCCTTGCGCCGCCGCATGGGCGTGGTGTTCCAGGATTTCCGCCTGCTCGACCACCTGACGACCTATGAGAACGTGGCCCTGCCCCTGCGCGTGCAGGGCAAGGAGGAGGCGAGCTACCGGGCCGAAGTGGTCGAGCTTCTGCGCTGGGTGGGCCTGGGCGACCGCATGCACATGCTGCCGCCGGTGCTCTCGGGCGGCGAGAAGCAGCGTGCGGCGATTGCCCGTGCGCTCATCGTGCGCCCTGACCTGCTCCTCGCCGACGAGCCCACCGGCAACGTGGACCCGTCGCTCGCCCGCCGCCTCCTGCGCCTCTTCATCGAACTCAACCGGCTCGGAACCTCGGTGGTGATCGCCACTCACGATTTCAGCCTCATGGATCAGCTCGACGTGCGCCGCCTCGTGCTCGGCGACGGCCAGCTGCATATCGACGAGTGAGCTTGAGATGAACGCTCCCTCGCAACCGCGCCTGAGGAAGGCCGCCGCGGCCCCGGGCGGGCAGAAGCGCTCCCTGCCCGCGTCGTTGAGCCGGAACGCGCCCCTCGTGCCGGTGGACTCGGCCGGCGGTCAGGCGTTGGCGGCCGTCATCGCGATCCTCACCTTCCTGGCGGCCCTGTGCGCCGGCGGCGCAGAGCTTGTGGCGGCCTCTTCGGCCCAGTGGCGCTCCGAGATTTCCCGGGAAGTCACCATCCAGATCCGCCCCAACGCCCAGCGCTCCATCGACCAGGACGTGGAGCGCGCCGTGGCGCTGGCCCGGCAGGCGCCGGGGGTCGAGGTGGCCCAGGCCTTTTCCAAGGAAGAATCCGAGCGCCTGCTCGAGCCCTGGCTCGGGACCGGCCTCGACTTCAACGACCTGCCGGTGCCTCGCCTGATCGTGATCAAGATCCGGGAGGATGCGAAGCCGGATTTCAGCACTTTGCGGCAATCCCTCCAGCGCGACGTGCCGGGCGCGACGCTGGACGACCACGCCCTCTGGGTCTCGCGGCTCTCCACCATGGCCAACACCATCATCGGCGTCGGCGTGTTCCTGGTCAGCCTAGTGCTGGTCGCGGCGGCGCTCGCCGTCATCTTCGCCACCCGGGGCGCCATGGCGAGCAACCGGGAGGTGGTGGACGTGCTCCATTTCGTGGGCGCGAACGACGATTTCATCGCCAAGGAGTTCCAGCGCCGCTTCTTCCGGCTCGGGTTGCGCGGAGCGGCCATCGGGGCCGGCGCGGCCATGGTCCTGACCCTCATCCTGGGCCTCGTGACCCGCTCCTGGCGGGCAAGCCCCACGGGCGACCAGATCGAAGCCCTGTTCGGCGCCTTCACGATCAGCTGGCGGGGCTATGCGGTCGTGATCCTGATCGCGCTCTGCGTGGCCGTCATCACGGGCATCGTGTCGCGGCTCACCGTGAGACGCTTTCTTAACGAAAATGGTTGATGGTGAGAGTTAACAGGAAAGAGTGAGCTGCCTCTCCATTGCCGCAATCTCCATTATCCTCGTCCCGGATGACCTCGCAAACGCAGAGTTGGGGTGCGCCGGACGCCACGGAAACCGTCGGCTGGGGTTGGGCGATGCAGGAATCGCCTAAGGCTCCCGCCCGGCGGTCGTGGGCGCGACGCATCCTGGGCTACGGCTTCTGGGCCGCGACCTGTGCCGCCATCATCGGCTTCCTGGGCTTCCTCGCCTTCGTCTACAGCCTCGACCGCTCCGAGCAGCGGCCCGAAACCCGTGCGGACGGTATCGTGGCGCTCACCGGCGGCGCCCAGCGTATCGGCGATGCCATCGACCTTCTGGACAAAGGCTACGCCAAGAGGCTCCTGATCTCGGGCGTCAACGAGAACACCAGCCGCGACCAGATCGCCCGGCTCAATCCGGGCCAGCGGCGCCTGTTCGATTGCTGCGTGGATCTGGACTACCGGGCCCGCAACACCATCGGCAACGCCATCGAAACCCGGCGTTGGGCCGAGAAGAACGGCTTCGACACCATCATCGTGGTGACCTCGAACTACCACATGCCCCGCACGCTCGCGGAGCTCGACCACGCCCTGCCGAATCTGCAGAAGATCCCCTACCCGGTGGCCGCGACCATCGACCCGCATGACTGGTGGCACAATCCGGCGGTGGCCCGGGTGATCTTCACCGAATATCTGAAGTTCCTGGCGGTCTGGGTGCGCACCCATCTCGAGGACGACCCGGAGCGCTCCTCCGTCGCCCACCTCATCAGCGGCGGGTCCCCGGTCAAGGCGCAGGTCATCGCCGAGCCTCTCTGGCGCTAGACCCGAGGCGAAAACCTTCTATGGTGGGGCCGCGGGGCAAGAGGCTCCGCATTCCCTTTTCAAGACGCCATGCTGATCCTCCGCTCCCTGCTGTTCAACGTCGCCTTCTACGCCAACCTGATCCTGTGGCTGATCCTGCTCATCCCGGGCCTCCTGGTGCCGCGCCGGACCTTCATGCAGATGGTCAAGCTCTGGGGCCGCACGTCGATCTGGCTTCTGCGGGTCATCGCCGGCGTCAAGGTGGAGATCACAGGCCTGGAGAAGATCCCGCCGGGCGGGGCGCTGGTGGCAGCCAAGCACCAGTCGTTCCTGGAAACCTTCACCATCGTGACGTTCCTGGACGATCCCACCTACATCCTGAAGCGCGAGCTGATGTGGATTCCGATCTTCGGCTGGCATCTGGCCAAGGCTCAGTGCGTGCCGGTGAACCGCAAGGCCGGCACGGTCGCGCTGGTTCAGATGACTCAGCGGGCGAAGGAGGAAGCCCAGCACGGGCGCCAGATCATCATCTTCCCCGAGGGCACCCGCCGCCCGCCGGGCGCGCCGCCGGCCTACAAATACGGCGTGGCACATCTCTATCAGAACCTGGGCTTTCCCTGCATTCCGATCGCCCTGAACGCCGGCCTCTTCTGGCCGCGCCGACAGTTCATCCGCCGGCCCGGCACGGTGCGGATCGAGGTGCTCGATCCCATCCCGGCAGGACTGCCGCGCGACGAGTTCTTCCAGCGGGTTCAGGTTGAGATCGAGACGGCTTCGGACCGGCTCTACGAGGAGGGCCGGCAGGAGCTGGGGCTGGGTCCTGCCACGGCTTCGGAAGCGTCCCTATCGAAGGCTTAACCCCACCGGCATGCCCTCTCCCCGTCATGGCCGGCCTTGTGCCAGCCATCCCGATCCCGTGAGGTGCTACGCTTTTCCAATCGAGATCACCGGCGCAAGGCTGGTGATGACCAACGGAAAAATCCCGCAAACCCAAGCCCTGCCAAGCTTCTCGTTACCTTGACGACTCACCCGCCCGTTCTTACATATAAGAACATATGGCGAACAAACGAACCATATCCTGGAATGCGGCCATGCGGGATCTCCGCAACGACCGAATGCGGAGGGCTGGTGTGCGCGAGGAACGACTACGGGCGACCGCAGGGCTTCGCTCCTCTTCCACCTTGAGTTCCTGGCGCGGCCGCTCGGGCCGCCGCTACATCGTGGGCGTCCATCCTCTGAACGAAGAGGAGCTGCTCGACGTCACCGACGCCGTGATCCTGGCCGTCCGGCGCGACCGGGACGGCACCGGCACGGTGATCGACGCCGCCATGGCGGCGTCCGAGCCGGCCGAACACACCCGCATGCGCTGGCTGGCCAAGGTCCAGGAACTGGGCGCCACCGAGCTGCACATCCACCGGCTTGCCGCGACGGACGAGGATCGCCGCGCGATCTTCGAGGATCTGCGCGAGGACGAGACTCAGGCTTCCTGATCCAGCGCTTCCAGGATCTTGTGCAGCAGCGGATCGACCACGCTCATGCCGATGAGATGCTCATAGGTGTTGCGCACGTAATCCGGGTTGCGCCCGGAAACGCCCTGCGCCTGCCGCACATGCTTCAGCACATCCTCGAAGGACAGGCGCCCGGCATATTGCCCGTGATAACGGTCGACCACGTAGGCCAGGGCACGGACCCGCCGGCCATCGGCCAGCCGCACCGGCAGGCGGCGCTCCAGATAGACGGCCGTGACCTGCTCGCGCTCGCGCAGATATTGGATCGTGGCCTCAGCCTCCTCCGGGGCGACCCGGAATGCCACGCCATGGCAGCGCCCGCCGCGATCAAGGCCGAGCACCAGCCCCGGATGCTCAGGGGTTCCGCGGTGGACATGGGAGAAGACGCACAGCGAGCGGTGATAGCCGTAGAGATGGGCATGCACGCGCTCGAGAAAGGGAAAGCCCGGCCGCCACATGAGCGAGCCGTAGCCGAACACCCATAAATCCTCCGTGAGGTCCTTCATGTCACCCCGCCCGAACCTTGCCTGCTTCGGGCGCTACCAGCTAGGAAGCACCAACACAACAGGAGATCGCGCATGGATCAGGCCGCCCCCGGAGGGCATGTTCGCCGCAGTCGTTTCTGGCTCTATGCGCCCTTCATCCTGCTTCTCCTCCTCACCATCGCCTGGACCGTCGCCTGGTTCGTGATCCGCAACCGCACGGCGGAGGCGCTGGACGGCTGGCTCGCCGCGGAGGCGCGCGCCGGGCGGGAATGGACCTGCCAGGACCGCAGGATCGCCGGCTACCCGTTCCGCATCGAGGTGATCTGCACTGCGCTCGACTTCAAGCGGGGTGCGGTCACCGCCTCCTTCGGCCGCACCGAGGCCGTGGCGCAGGTCTATCAACCGCGCCGCATCATCACCGAGGTGGCCGGCCCCTTGAGGGTGACCGACGGCACCGTGACGGTGCAGGGCAGCTGGGACCTCTTCCAGGCGAGCCTCAACGCCTCGCAAACAGGACTGCAGCGCATCTCGGTTGCAGCCAATGCTCCGAAGGTGACGGTCACCGGTCTGCCGGCCGGCGAGTTGACTGGGTCGGGCAAGCGCCTGGAGCTGCATATGCGGCCCAACCCGTCGCGGAGCGCCGATCAGGCGCGCGACGTCGCGGCCTCCGTCACGGAAGCGCGCATTCCGCTTCTCGACGCGCTCATCGGCGGCGCCGAGGCGACGAACCTCAACGCGGATGTCACCGTCACGCAAGCCGACGGCTTCAAGGGCGGCACCATTGCGGACGAGATGGAGCTGTGGCGCAAAGCCGGCGGCAAGCTCGACATTCTGATGCTCTCGGCCACCAAGGGCACGCGCCAGATCGAGACCAAGGGCGAGCTGCGTCTCGACGAGCAGCACCGGCCGGCCGGTCAGCTCAACGTGGCGGCCGCCGGCCTCGACGGCCTCCTCGGCAACCTCACCGGCGGTCGCCTCGGCGGCAATCTGTTGGGCATGCTGCTGGGACAGGGGCCGCGCGCGAATGCCGCTCAGCCGAACGCGAAGCCGCAGCTCGCCTCCCTGCCGCCGTTGCGGCTTGAGAACGGCTTTCTCGCCATGGGTCCGTTCGTGATCCCCAACGTGAGGCTGCAGCCGCTATACTAATTCTCTTACCGCCACGTCATCACCGGCCTTGTGCCGGTGATCTCGATCCGAAAGGCATGGCGCTTCGCATCATCGGGATGGCCGGGCCAAGCCCGGCCATGACGCAGTGGTGTCATTCCCGGCCGGAGCGTAGCGGAGGGGAAGGGAATCCACTCACACGCTCAGCGCCATGGATCCCCTTCCCTCGCCTTCGGCTCGCCGGGGATGACACAGCGAGTATGTCTTAAGCCTTGTCTTCCCGCCTCCGGCCGAAATCCGGCTCCGGGGTTTCCTGGCCCGACGAGATGATGCCGCGGCGGATGGCGCGGGTGCGGGTGAAGAGGTCGAAGAGCTTGTCGCCCTCGCCCCAGCGGATGGCGCGGGCCAGCAGGGCAATGTCCTCGTTGAGGCGGCCGAGCATCTCCAGCACGGCCTCGCGGTTGTGCAGGAACACGTCGCGCCACATGGTCGGGTCGGACGCCGCGATGCGGGTGAAATCGCGAAAGCCACCGGCCGAGAACTTGATCACCTCGCCCTGCGTGACCGTTTCCAGATCCGCCGCCGTGCCGACGATGTTGTAGGCGATGAGATGCGGCACGTGGCTGGTGATGGCGAGCACCAGATCGTGGTGCTGCGCGCTCATGACCTCCACGTTGGAGCCCATGGCCTCCCAGAAGGCGCGCACGCGCTCGACCGCCGCCTCATCCGTGCCCTCGGGCGGGGTGAGGATGCACCAGCGATTGTGAAACAGCGTCGAGAAGCCCGCGTCAGGTCCCGAATGCTCCGTGCCCGCCACCGGATGGGCGGGCACGAAATGCACGCCTTCCGGCAGATGCGGCTGCACCTGGTTCACCACGGAGGCCTTCACCGAGCCCACATCCGACACGATGCAGCCGGGCTTGAGACCTGGGCGCATCGCTTCCGCAACCTTGCCGCAGACGCCGACGGGCACGCAGAGGATGACGAGATCCGCGTCCCGCACGCCGGCTGCCGCATCGGTGGTGGCCTCATCGGCGATGCCGAGCTCGCGCACGCGCGCCACCACGGTTTCGCTCGCATCCACCGCCACGATGGTGCGCGCGAGATTGAGATGACGGGCCGCGCGGGCAATCGATGAGCCGATCAGCCCGAGGCCGATGAGTGCGACGCGCTCGACGAGCGGCGTGTCACGCGGGGGACCGAGACGCTCAGGCATGTTTGCCACCGAGAAAATCGCGCAAAGCCGCCACGACGAGGCCGTTCGCCTCCTCGCTGCCGACGGTCAGGCGCAAGGCATCGGGCAGTCCATAGGCCGCGACCTGGCGCAGGATGAGACCACGCGATGAGAGGAAGCTATCTGCCTCCTTCGCCGTGCGGCCTGCTTCCTGCGGGAAATGGACGAGCAGGAAATTGCCGACGCTCGGCGTGACTTTCAGGCCGAGCGCCTCGATCTCGCGGGTGAGCCAGGCGAGCCAGCGCTCGTTGTGCTCGATGGCTTTTGCGATATGCGCCTCGTCCTGGATCGCCGCGATGCCGGCGGCGATGGCCGGGCCGCTCACGTTGAACGGGCCGCGGATGCGGTTGATCGCGTCAGCGATGTGGGGAGGCGCCACCATCCAGCCGAGACGCAGGTTGGCCAGTCCATAGATCTTCGAGAAGGTACGCGTCATCACCACGTTCTCGGACGTGGCGACGAGCTCCAGGCCCGCCTCGTAGTCGTTGCGGCGCACATATTCCGCATAGGCTGCGTCCAGCACCAGCAGCACATGCGGGGGCAGGTTGGCGTGCAGGCGCTTCACCTCGTCGAATGGAATGTAGGTGCCCGTCGGGTTGTTGGGGTTGGCGAGGAAAACGATCTTGGTCCTGTCCGTCACCTTCGCCAGGATCGCGTCCACATCCGTGCGCAGATCCTTCTCCGGCGCTACGACGGGCGTGCCGCCTGCGGCCTGGATCGCGATGCGGTAGACCAGGAAGCCGTGCTCCGTGAAGATGCCCTCGTCGCCCGGTCCCACATAGGCATTCGTGATGAGCGACAGCAATTCGTCGGAGCCCGTGCCGCAGACGATGCGGTTCGGATCGAGTCCGTAGCGGGCCGCAATCGCCTCGCGTAAGCGCGTGGCGGCGCCGTCCGGATAGAGCTCGAGATGATCGAACGTCCGGATCGCTTCCATGGCTTTGGGCGAGGGGCCGAGCGGCGTCTCGTTGGAGGAGAGCTTGTGGATCTTTGCAACCCCTGCGGCCTTGCTCTTGCCGGGCACATAGGCGTCGATCTGCATCACGCCGGGACGGGGCTGAGGGCGAGCGGACATTTTTTAGTTCCTAGCAATCGATCTGTTGGCTGATGCTCTAGCGCAGGCTTGATTTCATTTCACGTGGAAACGTTCGGCATGGCTGCCGACCTCGGCGAGCTGGGCGAGACTCGCCCCCGCCTTGGTCAGGGTCTCGTGCAGCTCGGCAGGCTCGACGGTGCCGGGCACCGCGATGAGCTCCGACAGGCCATGGGCGTCGGCGGCGCTCGCCACCACCTCGCCGCCGAGGCGGACGAGGGCCTGGTTGGCGCCCCGGTGCCAGCGCTCGAACTGGGCGGCATAGAGCACCACGTCGCGCACGGCCGCATCCACCAGGGGCTTCGAGATGACGAAGACCGGGGTTCCGGCCGGATGGTCGGGCCGCTCGATGAAGGGCAGGCGCGCGATGACCTTCGGGCGGTTGCGGTCGGCGAGCGTGCGCCACCAGGCGCCGCTGGTTGCCCCCTGGTCGAGGCGGAAGATGCCGAGATCGCCGCCGGAGGAGGCCACCGCCTCGATCACTGCCGCGGCGCTGGGATGGGTGACGTAGGGCACCGTGAAGCCGAAATGGAACCGGGCCGAGTCGCGCATGGGCGCATCGCCCCCGGAGATGTCGGCATGGACGGAATAGTTCGACTGCACATAGGTGAAGGTGCCGATGATCACCCGCCAGATGCTCTCCACCGTGTCGAGCGGCAGCAGGCCCTCGTGGCGCTCGGCGAGCGCCTTCATCATCGAGGCCTCGCGGCCGGGGCGGAAGGCTGACGCGATGCCCGTCTTCGAGGCCTTCTTGGAGGCGATCAGCCGGTCGATGATGGTGCCGCGCTCCATGAGCAGCCGGTGCATCGCCTCGTCGATGCGGTCGATCTCCTGGCGGAGTTCGGCAAGGGCAGGTGCGGCCTGCTCGGCGGGCTTCTCGGCGGACATGGGCTGGGATCCTTAAGGAGAGCCTCTTCTTTGACGGGTTTGCCCAATCTTGTCATCCCCGGACGACAGGCGGCCTAGGGCTCGCGAGGCATCATGCGCGTTGACGCCATGGCCGCCCCGCAGTACCGATTGTTCGAAAGAACGAACGTTTCCATAGAAAAGCATGTCCTTTGCCCCCCTTGTCTCCGAACCGCGAAATCAGGTCGACGATCCGTCGAGCCTGGTCATGCGCTTTGGTGCGGACGAGCCCCTGATGATGGATGCCGGGATCGCGCTCGCGCCCTGGCAGATCGCCTACCAGACCTACGGCACGCTGAACGCCGATAAGTCAAACGCGGTCCTGATCTGCCATGCGCTCACCGGCGACCAGCACGTGGCGAACGACAACCCGGTGACGGGCAAGCCCGGCTGGTGGCTGACCATGGTGGGGCCCGGCCGGCCAGTGGACACCAAGCGGTTCTTCGTGATCTGCGCCAACGTGATCGGCGGCTGCATGGGCACCACGGGCCCCGCGTCGATCAATCCGGCCACAGGCCAGCCCTACGCGGTCGATTTCCCGGTCGTGACTGTTCCCGACATGGTGCGCGCGCAAGCCGCCCTCATCGACCGGCTCGGCATCGAGAAGCTGTTCTGCGTGGTCGGCGGCTCCATGGGCGGCATGCAGGTGCTGCAATGGGCCGTGAGTTATCCGGACCGGGTTTTTGCGGCGCTTCCCATCGCGACGGCCGCCCGCCATTCGGCCCAGAACATCGCCTTCCACGAGGTCGGCCGCCAGGCCGTGATGGCCGACCCCGAGTGGCGCGGCGGGCGCTACCTGAGCGAGGGCACGCGCCCCTCCAAGGGGCTCGCGGTCGCCCGCATGGGCGCGCACATCACCTACCTGTCGGAGGTTGCCCTGCACCGGAAGTTCGGGCGCAATTTCCAGGACCGGGCCGCGCCGACCTTCTCCTTCGATGCGGATTTCCAGATCGAGAGCTACCTGCGCTACCAGGGCATTGCCTTCGTCGAGCGGTTCGATGCCAATTCCTATCTCTACGTGACGCGGGCGATGGATTATTTCGACATCGCGGCCGAGCATGGCGGCTCGCTCGCGAAAGCCTTCAAGGGCACGCCCACGCGCTTCTGCGTGATCTCGTTCACCTCCGACTGGCTGTTTCCCACATCCGACTCGCGCGCCATCGTGCATGCGCTGAACGCGGCGGCGGCCTCGGTCGCCTTCGTCGAGGTGGAGAGCGACAAGGGGCACGATGCCTTCCTGCTCGAGGAGCCGGAGATGTTCGCAGCCGCCCGCGGCTTCATCGATGCGGCCGCGCGCGTCCGGGGGATCGCATGAGCCTGCCTGCCACCCTGCCCCTCACCGACACGGAGAGCGGCCACCGCCTCGACTTCCTGCTCGTCGCCGACATGGTGGAGCCCGGCTCCCGCGTGCTCGATGTGGGCTGCGGCGACGGAGCACTTCTCTCGCTCCTGCGCGACCGAAGGGGTGTCGACGGACGCGGGATCGAGATTTCGCGGGAGGGCGTGAATGCCTGTCTCGCCAAGGGCCTGCCGGTGATCCAGGGCGACGCCGACACGGACTTGGCCGATTACCCGGATGATGCCTTCGACTACGTGATCCTGTCGCAGACGATCCAGGCCACGCGCCAGCCCAGGGTGGTGCTGGAGCATCTCCTGCGCATCGGCCGCCGGGCCATCGTGTCCTTCCCCAATTTCGGCCATTGGCGGGTGCGCTTCGAGCTCGGAATCCGGGGCCGGATGCCCATGACCGAGAACCTGCCTTATTCCTGGTACGACACCCCCAACATCCATTTCTGCACCATCCGCGATTTCGTGGAGCTGTGCCGCGACGTCGGCGCGCAAATGGAAAAGGCCGTGGCGCTCAATGCCGGCGGCCAGCCCATGCGGGTCACGCTACCGTGGTGGGTGTGGAACCTGCTCGGGGACCAGGGGGTGTTTTTGTTGAAGCGGCGGTAACGTTCCCAAGTGCTGTCATTCCGGGGCGAGCGTAGCGAGAGCCCGGAATCCATAAACACGACGTTTCAGGTAAGCGCGATCAGCGTCACGTTCTTTTCTAGGATATTAGCGGTTATGGATTCCGGGCTCGCCTTTGGCGCCCCGGAATGACAGCGCGGGTGGGCTTTACCCCTCCCCGCCCTCCGCGAGCGGATGCAGATCCCGCACCATGCTCTTCAGGCGCTCGTCCAGCACGTGGGTGTAGATCTGGGTGGTCGAGATGTCGGAATGGCCCAGGAGTTCCTGCACCACGCGCAGATCCGCCCCGTTCTGGAGCAGGTGACTGGCAAAGGCGTGGCGGAGCACGTGGGGGCTGACCTTGTCGGCGCGAAGGCCCGCCGCGCCGGCCGCCGCCTTCAAGTCGCGGGCGAAGGCCTGGCGGGTCAGGTGGCCGCTTTCGCTGTCGGCCGGGAACAGCCAGGGGCCGGCGGCCTTCTTCTGCTCCTCAAGGAGACCCAGGTAGGTGTTGGCTGCTTCCTTCGCCGCATCCGTGAGGGGCACCAGCCGCTCCTTGGCGCCCTTGCCGCGCACCACGAGAAAGCGGTCCCGGGTCTTGGCGGCGCTTTTGGGCAGGGCAATCAGCTCGGAGACGCGCAGGCCCGTGGCGTAGAGAAGCTCCAGCAGGCAGGTCATGCGGGCAGAGCGCAGGCGCTCGGACGGCGTGGCCTGCGGATGGGCGATGCCCTCGGAAGCCACCTGCAGCAGACGGTCGACCTCGGCCACGGAGAGCACCTTCGGCAGCGCCCTGCCCCGCTTCGGCGCCGACACGGCGGCCGTCGGGTCGGCCGGGGCATAGCCCTCCACGTAGAGAAACTTGTGGAACTGCCGCACGGCCGAGAGCCGGCGGGCCGCGGAGGACGCCTTGAGGCCCCGCTCCTCCAGGCTCGCCATGAAGCCCCGGATGGTGGCGGAGGTCGCGCTGTCGGGCTGGGCGCCCGCTTCGCTCAGAAA
Source organism: Microvirga sp. (assembly GCF_014699075.1). Lineage (GTDB taxonomy): Bacteria > Pseudomonadota > Alphaproteobacteria > Rhizobiales > Beijerinckiaceae > Microvirga. Next base: position 67,864 of record NZ_JACXAB010000007.1, read on the forward strand.
GCCGAGGTAATCGTCAAGGTCGCGCCGATAGGCGTCGAGCGTGTTCTTTGAGGCGCCGCGCTCGGCGGCAAGCATGTCGAGGAAGAGGCTGGCGTGGCGGGCGCCGCTCATGAAGAGGAAGGCGGACGGCCGGTCTGGACCGGAACGTTGATCTCCCGCGGATCGGGATCGACAAGGGTCGCCAGGGCGAACATGGCGGCAAAGCCAAGGCCTGCGAGAATGGCGACAACGAGGAGAAACCGAAAGAGCGTGGGCACCTGAGCCTCTTGAACTGTTACCCGCTAGAACCATGCCGGAGCCTGTAAGGCAAGCCCCTGTGAGCGGTTAAGTTTCGGAGCGCTGAAAGGTAACACCCTTGTGACAGGCCGCCGCGCCCATGCTAGGACATGGAGCCATGAACAAAATCAGCCGCTTCAATTCGCTCGATGAAGCAGGCGGGCAAGACCAGGCAAGCCAGCGCGGCCATCCCATTAGCCGCCTGCTCGGCACGCGATCGCTCGTGCTCGTCGGCCTCATGGGCGCCGGGAAGAGCACCGTGGGCCGCAGGCTCGCGCAGTCGCTCAAGCTGCCTTTCCGTGACGCCGATCACGAGATCGAGGCTGCTGCCGGCATGACGATCCCCGAAATCTTCGCCGTCCACGGCGAAGAGCATTTTCGCGATGGCGAGCGCCGCGTAATCGCCCGCCTCCTGCAGGAAGGGCCCATCGTGCTCGCCACCGGCGGCGGCGCCTTCATGAACGAGGAGACCCGCGGGCGCATCGCCGAGCGCGGCATCTCGATATGGCTCAAGGCCGATCTCGACGTTCTCATGCGCCGGGTCCGCAAGCGCTCGACCCGCCCCCTGCTGCAGAACCCGGACCCCGAGGGCACCATGCGCCGCCTCATGGACCTGCGCCACCCGGTCTATGCCACGGCCGACATCACGGTCGATTCCCACGAGGCCCCGCACGACAAGGTGGTGACCGAGCTCATCAAGGCGCTGCGGGAATGGTTCGAGCACGAGAAGCAGGAGCGCGCCCGCACATGACCTCTGCCTCTGCCCGGATGGACAGCCCATCCTTGATCACTGTGCCGGTCCCCCTCGGGGATCGGGCCTATGAGATCCTGGTCGGGCGCGGCCTGATCGGGACCGCCGGCGCGCGCATTGCGGCCTTGGGCGCGCGCGCAGCCGCCATCGTGACGGACGAGCATGTAGGCCCGCTCTATGCCTCTGCGCTCGCGGCTTCGCTTGAAGGCCAAGGGTTGCGCGTCTCCGTCATCACCCTGCCTCCCGGCGAGGCCACCAAATCCTATGTCAGCCTGGAGCGGGTCTGCGACGCGGTTCTGGCTGCGAAGATCGAGCGTGGCGACCTCGTGGTGGCGCTCGGCGGCGGCGTGATCGGCGATCTTGCGGGCTTTGCCGCCGCTGTGGTGCGCCGGGGCGTGCGCTTCGTCCAGGTGCCCACCACCCTGCTCTCCCAGGTCGACTCGTCCGTGGGCGGCAAGACCGGCATCAATTCACGCCACGGCAAGAACCTCGTCGGCGCCTTCCACCAGCCGGGCCTCGTCATCGCCGACACGGCGCTGCTCGACACGCTCCCGCTCCGCGAGATGCGCGCCGGCTATGCGGAGGTGCTGAAATACGGGCTCATCGACGATGAGCGGTTCTTTTCCTGGTGCGAGGCGAACTGGCGTGGTGTCTTTGCCGGCAACCGTGAGCGCGACGAAGCCGTGGCGCAGAGCTGCCGCGCCAAGGCCAGTGTCGTGGTGCGCGACGAGCACGAGAACGGCGACCGCGCGCTGCTCAATCTCGGCCACACCTTCGGCCACGCGCTCGAGAAGATCACGGCTTACGATTCCACGCGCCTCGTTCACGGCGAGGGCGTCGCCATCGGGTTGGCGCTCGCCTTCCGCTTCTCCGCATTCCTCGGCCTCTGCCCGCCGGCGGAGGCGGAGCGCGTTGAAGCGCATCTGAAGGCCGTCGGACTTCCCACGCGCCTGTCCCAGGTTCCGGGAGGCTGCGGCACGGTCGATGAACTGCTCGACGCCATGGCGCAGGACAAGAAGGTGAAGGGCGGCGCCCTGACCTTCATCCTGGCGCGCGGCATCGGCCGGAGCTTCATCGCCCCGGGCATTGCAGCCGACGACGTTCGCAGGTTCCTCGCAGGCGAGATCAGCGCATAAAATCATGATCGAAGAATCCTCCGGCAGTCTTTGGCTTGCAGCGGCGGTTGTCGTTTTCTGCCTGCTGCTCTCGGCCTTCTTCTCGGCGAGCGAGACGGCTTTCACGGCGGCCTCGCGGTCCCGCATGCTGGTGCTGGAAAAGGGCGGCGACCGGCGTGCCAAGCTGGTGAACCGGCTGCTCGAGATGCGCGAGCGCTTCATCGGCACCGTGCTGATCGGCAACAACATCGTCAATATCGGCGTCTCGGCCTTTGCCACCAGCGTGCTCGTGGCGATCTTCGGCGACGAGGGCGCGATCTACGCCACGGTGATCATGTCGATCCTGGTGATCGTGTTCGCCGAGGTGCTGCCGAAGACGATTGCCATTTCCTCCTCAGACCAGGCATCCCTGTTTCTCTCGCGGCCCATGTCCTGGGTTGTGGCGCTCTTGGGGCCGCTGGCCATTGCCATCGAGCGCATGGTGCGCCTCATGCTGCTGCCCTTCGGCATCCGGATCGGCGAGAACACGCCGATTCTTTCAGCCAGCGAGGAGATCCGCGGCCAGGTGGCCCTGCTGCACAAGGAGGGCGGCGTCGCCAAGGCCGACCGCGACATGCTGGGCGGCCTGCTCGACCTCAAGGACCTCTCCGTCTCGGAGGTCATGGTCCACCGCACCAAGATGCGTACGATCAACGCAGACCTTTCCTCGGAAGAGATCGTGCGCGAGGTGCTGTCCTCGCCCTATACGCGCATGCCGCTGTGGCGCGAAAGCCAGGAGAACATCGTCGGCGTGTTGCATGCCAAGGACCTGCTGCGGGCTCTCGATGCCGTGGGCGGCGATGCCGGCAAGCTGAAGGTCGAGGCGATTGCGCTGGAGACCTGGTTCGTGCCGGACACCACGTCGCTCCGCGATCAGCTCAAGGCGTTTCTCGCCAAGAAGACGCACTTCGCCCTCGTGGTCGACGAATATGGCGAGGTGATGGGGCTTATCACCCTTGAAGACATCCTCGAGGAGATCGTCGGCGACATCAAGGACGAGCACGATCTCTCCGTGCAGGGCGTGCGGCCTCAGCCCAACGGCTCGGTGAATGTGGACGGCTCCGTGCCGATCCGCGACCTCAACCGCGCCATGGACTGGAACCTGCCGGACGAGGAGGCCACCACCATCGCGGGCCTCGTGATCCACGAGGCGCAGGCCATTCCCGACACGGGCCAGATCTTCACCTTCCACGGCTTCCGCTTCCAGGTGCTGCGCAAGTCCCGCAACCGGATCATGGCGGTGAGGATCACGCCGCTGTCGCTGGTGCGGACGAGAGCTGAGTAATTCTGACCGTTCAAAGCCTCATCCCTGAGCCCTCATCCTGAGGAGCGCAGCGTCTCGAAGGACGAGGGCGCCTCCAGTTCACACTGGACCCTCCTTCGAGACGGATTGCTCGCGCAATCCTCCTCAGGATGAGGACGGAGTTTGATTTGCTAGCCCTTCAGAAACTCCACCAGCGCCGCGTTGACCGCCTCCGGCTCCTCATGCTGAACCCAATGGGTGGCGCTCTCGATCCAGCGGATGCTGCCGGTCTCACATAACGAAAGGCTCGCCTCCGCGAGCCCCTTCTCCAGGAACCGGTCCTTGCTGCCCCAAATCACCAGCGTGGGTGCGCGAACCGCAGCGTCCTTCATGTCGGGCTTGAACGGAAGAGCGCGATACCAGTTCAGCATGGCGGTGAGTGCGCCGGGCTGCGACCATGTTTTTTCGTAAATCGCGATATCCTCGTCCGAGAACGTGCCCGGACGGCTCGTGCGCCGGAGCGCATCCTTGAGACTGCGGTGGCCGTTGGCCGAGAGCATCGTCTCGGGCAGGAGCGGGATCTGGAAGAAGCCCACATAGAGGCTTCGCACCATCTGGCTCGGGTGCGAGCGCATGTACGCGCCGGCCACATTCGGATGAGGCGCGTTGAGGATGCCGAGGCTCTTCACGCGATCCGGGTGGCGCGACGCCGTCCACCAGGCCACGAGCCCGCCCCAGTCGTGGCCGATCAGGGAAAAGCTCTGACGGCCGAGCGCGTCGGCCAGGCCGACCACGTCCGTGGCCAGCATGTCGAGATCGTAAGCCCGCCGGCCCGCCGGCTTGTCGCTGAGGTTGTAGCCGCGCTGGTCGGGCACGAGCACGCGAAAGCCTGCGTCAGCCAACGGCCCGATCTGGTAGCGCCATCCCCACCAGAACTCGGGAAATCCGTGGAGCAGGATGACGAGTGGACCGTCCTCCGGCCCTGCCTCGATGGCATGAAGCGTGATGCCGTTGGTGCGGTGGCGGGTGCCGGGCGTGCTGGGATCGAAGGTCCGGCTCATGCGTGCGCCGACACCTTCACGCGCTTCGGCGGCTCGTCCGGAGCCATGAACTGTGCCCTGGCCAACTCCGCGAAGCGTCCGCCCTTCGCCACGAGTTCGTCGAAGGTGCCGCTTTCGATGACGCGCCCCTGATCGAACACGAGGATGCGGTTGGCATTGCGGATCGTGGCGAGGCGATGCGCGATCACGAAGGTGGTGCGCCCCTTCATAACCTCGTCGAGGGCCAGCTGCAGCTTGCGCTCGGTGGCGGCGTCCAACGCGCTCGTTGCCTCGTCGAGGATCAGGATCGGCGGGTTCTTCAACAGCGCGCGGGCGATCGACAGGCGCTGGCGCTCGCCGCCCGACAGGGAGCGCCCGCGCTCGCCGATCACCGTATCGAGGCCATCCGTCTGTCGTGCAATGAACTCGATGGCCTGCGCCCGCTCCAGCGCCTCGATCATCTCCGCATCCGTCGCGTCCGAGCGGCCGACCTGCAGGTTCTCGCGGATGGTGCGGGCAAACAGCATCGGCTCCTGGAACACCACACCGATGTTGCGGCGGAGCGACGACAACGTCACATCGCGGATGTCGAGACCATCGATGCGAATGCAGCCCGATTGCGGATCGAAGGCGCGATGCAGGAGGCCGAGCGTGGTCGACTTGCCGGAGCCGGTGGCGCCCACCAGCGCGACGTTTTCTCCCTCGTGGACGGTAAAGGACACGTCCTGCACGGCGGAGCGCTTGCCGTCATAGGAGAAGCTGACATTGTCGAAGACCACGTCGCCCTTATAGCGCTCCACGTTCCTGGCGTTGTGCCGGTCGTGCACGACCGGCGCCGTGTCGAGGATCTCGAAGAATTCCTGCAGCTTCGGCGCCTGCATGAAGAGCTGATTGATGAAGCTCACGGCCTGCTCCAGCCGGCCGATCAGCATGGTGGCCATGCTCATGAACATGACGATCTCGCCGATGGTGGCAAGCCCGTTCAGGTGCAGCCACGTGCCGAGCAGGAAGATCGCCGTGACCGTGATGGTGGCAGACGCCCGCGACGCAACGGCGGCGATGGCCCACCAGGACAGAACCGGGTTCTGAGCCTGGAGCAGCTGGTGGATGATGGTTCTGAGCGAGCGCGTCTCAGCCTCGACGCGGGTGAAGGACTGGATGACCGGCACATTGCCGAGCGCGTCGGAGGCATGCTCTGCGAGATTGGAGTGGTAGCGCTCGACGGAGCCCTGCAGCGTTTCGGTCTTGCGCAGGACCACAGCGGTCAGCACCGCAAACACGGCGACGAGCGCAACGAGCAGGAGACCGAGGCGCCAGTTCAGGAACACGGTGAGCGGCAGCAGCACGACAAGCGCGATCAGGGCGGACATGTGCTCGCGGAAGAAGCCGAGCCACAGCCAGGACATGGCGCCCGAGCCGTCCAGCATCACCTTCAGGACGCGGCCCGAATGGGTGGAGGTGTGGAACGCGAGCGGCAATTCGAGCACGTGCTCGAAGTAGTTCGCCACCACGGCGAGGCGCCGGCGATGGGCGAGCCGGTCCGCATGCAGCGCCACGAGGGCGCCGGCCCCGATGGAGAACATGCCGAAAGCCACCCAAGCGAGGATCAGCGGCATCAGGACCCCGAAGGTGACGGGCGGCGTGCCCGGCAGCTGGCCGCGGGTGAGCACGTCGATGATGCGGCCGAACAGGATCGGCTCGGCGAAGGCGGAAATCGCCAGTGCCACATTGGCAAGCGCCAGCAGGGCGCCGACCCGGATGTCGGACCCGAGCTCGCCGAGAACACGGATGTAAAGCCTGATCAGCCGCATGCGGATTATCCTGGCGACGGGAGGGACCTTAGGACGAAAACTCCGCTCCCGATAGAGAGTTGCGTACCTCCGGAGCATGGCGCCCGCATCGCGTCATTCTCCCGGGGCATGAGCCGGCCGCAGCCTCCGCCTGAAGCGGCCGATCCATTTCGGTCCCAGCTTCGGCTTTGAGTGACGCACCGGCCGCGCGAGAAGAACGGCGCCTTCGCTGGTCTTGCGGATGTGCAGGGTGCGGGTGTGGAACTCCTCCAGGCCCGGACGGTGCCCGATGGAGAGCACGCTGGCGCCCTTCAGCTCGTTCTCGAACAGCGCCAGCATGGAGGCCTGGTTCTCCTCGTCGAGAGCCGAGGTCGCCTCGTCCATGAACACCCATTGCGGCTTGTGCAGGATCACCCGGGCGAAGGCCACCCGCTGCTGCTGTCCGAGCGACAGGCTCCGGTCCCAGCGCTCGTGCCGGTCGAGCATGTCGAGGAATTCGCCGAGGCCGCAGCGCTCGAGCGCCGCCCGCACGTCGTTGTCGTCAAAGGTGTCGGGCGAGGCCGGATAGCTGATGGCCGCCCGCAAGGTTCCCAACGGCAGGTAGGGACGCTGCGGCAGGAACATCATCTGCTCGGGCTTCGGAACGCGGACCTTGCCGGAGCCCCAGGGCCAGAGGCCGGAGATGGCGCGGAAGAGCGTGCTCTTGCCGGCTCCCGATTCACCCATGATCAGCACGCGCTCGTCGGGCTTGATCTCGGCCGTCGCGTCCTCGATCAGAATGCTGCCGTCGTTGAGCGCGATCGACACGCCCTCGAAGCTGAGCCAGCCTTTCGGATGCGGGGCGATGTCAATGCGGCGGTTCTCGGCCGCGACCTCATCGAGATCGAGAGCCGCCTGGCGGAAGGTGGCCACGCGCAGCACCGCCGAGCGCCAGTCGGCGATCTTCGGGAAATTGTCGACGAAGTAGCGCAGGGCCGACTGCACCTGATTGAAGGCGCCCACCACCATCATCATCTCGCCGAAGGAGAGGCGCCCGGCAAAATAGTCCGGCGCGGCCGCCAGGATCGGCACCACGATGGCGAGCCAGCCATAGCCCGACGTGATCCAGGTGAGCCGGGCCAAGCCGCTGGAGAGGCGCCGCGAGGCCTTCAGCACAGCCTCGACGAACTCGTCCAGGCTGCGGCGCTCGTCCGGCTCGCCGTTGTAGAGCGCAACGCTCTCCGCGCTCTCGTTCACACGCACGAGTGCGAAACGCAGATCCGCCTCGCGGGCATAGCGTTCGGTGTTGAGCCGGATCAGCGGCCGGCCGACGAGCCAGGTGAGGCCCGACCCGATGCCCGCATAACCCACGGCCACCCACACCATGTAGCCGGGGATCGTGATGGCGTTGCCGGCAATCGTGAAGGTGACGGGGCTCGACAGCCCCCAGAGAACGCCGATGAAGCTGACGAGCAGCAGAAGCGCCTGCAGCATGCCGACCCCGAGCTCCGTCGAGAGTTCGGAGAACAGGCGACAATCCTCCTGCATGCGCTGGTCGGGCTGCGACCCGCTCTTGCCCATGAAGCCGAGCTGATAGGCGTGGTTGGGCCTGAGCCAGAGATCGAGCAGAACTTGGGTGAGGCGCTCTCGGAGGCGGATTTTGAGCCGCTCCTGCAGCCATGTCTGCGCCACAACGAGCGCAAGCAGGACGACCACGATCACCAGAAAGACGAGGAGCTGGTCGAAGAACGCCGAGGTGGCGCGCTTCTCCACCGCGTCGAAGAAGGCGCCGTTCCACTGGTTCAGCCGCACCTGACCGAACATGTTGCCGATGAGGACCACGAGAATGGCCAGGGAGAGCCGCAGCATGGGCCAGCCCTTGCGGCCCCGGAGCATGTCGCGAAAAAGCGCATAGAGCTCCCGGCCGATGCTGGGCTTCGCCTCGGAGAGGGCATCGTCAGGATGGTGCGGGTCGGGCTCGTGCGCGGCGGCTTTCTTGGCTTCCTTGGCCAACGTGTTGTCCTGGCCGGGACCGACTTCCTGCTCACGTCCTGTCGCCGGCGGCGGGGGCACTTGTCTGCCCAATTTCGGGTCGTAGTCCGGCATGTTACGAAACGCGCACTCGTTAAGCTTGAGAGTTCCTCAAGCTAAAGCCCGCTAACATGGGTTAAGTTCCGGAGCCCGCCGTCTCAGACTGTCGCAGGCGATCAGCGCTTCTCAGCCGCGACGGCCAGGGCCCAGTAGACCTTGTACTTGGAGTTCGGCGCATAGGCCGTGGCGATGCCGATCCGGGTCGCTCTGGAATCGAGAAGCACCCGGTTGTGCGACGGGCTCTCGCGCCAGCCGGAGAAGGCCTCGGCCAGGGTGTGATAGCCGGCGGAGAGGTTTGCGGCCGGCTGGGCAAAGCCCGTGGAGGCAAGCCGCGCCTTGAAGCTGTCGGCGGAGCTGGGCCTGTCGGCCCGCGCCATGGCGTCGGCCTCCGCCTGGGCCGCAGCCTGGAGATCCGGGTCGAGGGCCAGGGGGCGCAGGCCGTTGTTGCCGCGATAGGCGCTGATCATGTCGCGCGCCATGGCGGCATCCACTTGCGCATCCGCCTTGGCCATGGAGATGTAGAAGCTCGGGGTCTGGCTCCGGGGGACGGGCTTCTCGCTCTGGCAGGCGGCCACGGCGAGGGCGGACAGGCTGATGAGGATGAGACGCTTCATGCGGGCGTCTTATCCTTGAGAAGGGTTAAGGTTTCGTCCTCTTTGTCCTCGACCTTGGGCGCTTTCTCCTCCGGCTCCTCAGGCTCGGGAGCCGGTGCGGGCGCAGGAGCCCCGATGCCGGCCTTGCGCAGGCCACGGAAGATATCGAAATAGAGCTCGCTCGACACGCGCGCGGCCGCATCGATGTCATCGACGAAGCAGACGAGGTCGAAGTCGATGGTGTTTTCCGTCACCTTCTTGAACAGCACGCGCGGATTGGGCTCGCTCATCACCTCCCGGTGGGCAAGAGCGGCCTTTCGCATGATCTCCGCCACGTGATCCGGATCGGACGCGCGGGGCACCGGAACCGACACGAGCACGCGCCCCACGCGGTCGTTGCGCACGCGATTGCGCACGATGCCGGAGATCAGGTTCGAGTTCGGCACGATCAGCATCGAGCGGTCGAAGGCCTGGATCTCGGTGGAGCGCACGTTGATCCGGCGCACATAGCCCTCGCCGTCGCCCACCACCACGAGATCGCCCACGCGGATCGGGCGCTCCCACAGCAGGATCAGGCCGGAGATGAAGTTGTTGACGATGGATTGCAGGCCGAAACCGATACCCACCGACAGCGCACCGGCCACGATGGTGAGCCGCTCCAGGCTCAGGCCCAGATAGGTGAAGGCCACCACGCCCGCCGTGATGATGCCCACATAGCCCGCCGCCGTGCGGATCGAGTTGCGCAGGCCCGCATCGAGATCGGTGGCCGGCAGGAACGTGTTGTCGAGCCAGCGCTGAATGATGCGGGTGATGGTGAAGCCCCCTGCGAACAGCAGGGCGGCGATCAGGATCGACGACAGCGAGATCGTCACGTCGCCTACATTGAAGCCGAAGAACAGGGCCCGGAGCGAGCCCGTCACGTCGGTCGATTCGATGCCCCAGGGCAGCAGCACGAGCAGGATGGCGATGATGATCAGCGCAAGGCGCGCAACGCCGCTCACCAGAATGCCGATCTGCTCGAGCGAACGGCGGCGCAGGCCCGTATTGGCCTGGAGCGTCGTGGCAATCCGGCTCTGGCCGCGCAGGGAGCCGCCGATGAACTCGTCGGCGAAAGCGATGCCCAGCACCAGCAGGGCGATGATGATGGAGATTCCCACCGCCTGATCGACCAGGAAGGACGCCAGGGCGATGTAGCCGCCCACCACGCTGCCGATGATCAGGGCGACGATGAACCAGCCGAGGCTGCGCAGGGGGCCGCCGATATCGACCTCCTGCGGGACATAGGGCCCGAGGCAGGCCTCGTCCTGCGACTCGCGGGTCGCGAACCGCCGGAGAAGCTCGGCGAAGACCAGAGCCGCCGCGAGGGCAAAGACCGCCCGGGTGATCACCGTGATCGGCAGCGCCGCCGCAATGGCCTTGTTGAAGGCCTCGATCACCTTGCCGACGACCATGACCGTCGAGAGGGTGATGGAGAAGCTCATGATCCGGGTGGCGGAGGCATCCCGCACCGGGATCAGCCGCCACGAGGTATGATCCGGCGCCAGGATGGCGTCGATCAGGGCCCGCACGAAGGCGATGAAGGCAAGCCCACTGAGCATGGCCCTGCCCACCTGCTCCAGCCGGGGCGGCACCACATCGGCGGAATCGAAGGCCACCCAGACGATCCAGCTTCCGGCAATGGCCGGGCCCGCCCCGAGAACGAGAACGCCGAGCGCCGCCAGCAGGCGGCTGCGCCGGGACGGATCGTTGATGGCCCGGTCGCGACGCACGAGTCGGGGCGCGATGGAGCGGCGGCCGACATAGAGCGCGATCGCCGCCCCGATGGCCAGCCCGAGAAGGAGCAGGACACCCAGGGTTGCGCTGCGCCGGAGCTGCTCCAGGGCATCCTCGGCGATGATGCCCAGCGCCCGGAACTCCCGCGGAACCGCCTGCACCACATTCATCCAGAGGCTCGGACTGAACAGGCCGTCGCTCTGCTCGAACAGGGCGCGGGTGAAGCCCGTCCGGCGCAGGTCTCCGATCTGCGTGCTCAGCTGCTCGGCTTGCACCAGCAGGGCACGGCCGAGGCGCTGGGTCTCATCCAGCTCCGCAACAGCGGCCTCGCGCTCCGCGCGGTCCCGGGCCACGTCGGCGCTCTCCTCGGGCTGGCCCTTCTCGGGCTTGGGGCCGAGCTGCGACAGGCGCTGCTTGCTGGCCTCCAACCTCGGGGTCTGCTCGTCCACGACGGCCCGGATATCGGCGATGATCGGCTCGATCTGCTGGCGGATGTTCTGCAGATCCGTGTCGGACATGGTCCGGCCCTGGATCGCCGCCTCCTTCTGGTCGAGGTCGGCCTTGTAGCCGTCGAGCTTGGCGCGGGCGGCCTTGGTTTCCGCTGAAATCGTCGCGGGAGCAGGAGCCGCCTGAGGCTGCGGTTGAGCCGGCGCTTGCGCCTGAGGATTGGGAGCAGTCTGTACGGGCTGCGCATCGGACGTGCCGCCGGTGGCCATCGCCAGCACGATCACGGCGGCCCCGAAGAGCCGCTTGAGGCCAATACTCATCATTCGGTCTACCCCATCGCATTCTCGGAGCATGGGACCCGTCCCGTGCTCCATTCTGCCAGCTCCGTTCGCGCAAGAAGCGTAAGCGGGCCGGTTCTTCGCGAATCATTACGGCGAAAACTCGCCGCAGGGCAGACCATGCGCAACAAAAAAGCCGGGGAGGCCATGACGCCTCGCCCGACTGCCTTTGCGGAAGCTGCGTTACCGCTTCGGAGGCTCGTTCGCCGAAGGCTGTGCGCCAGGCGCCGGATAGGCCGGATTCGCCGGCGCGATCCGGTTGGTGGGGTTGGCATTGGACGAACCGGTCGTGGAGCCCGTCGTGGCCGAGCGGGCTGCATCCGTGCCGGGATCGTCGGGCGAGGTCGATCCGACCCAGATCATGTAACCGCCGACGGCAACGGCCAGCAGCAGGAGCGAGCCGATCAGGACACCCAGAACCGGGCGGCCGGAGCCTCCCTGGCGGGTGCGATCGTCGGGGATCAGTTGAGCCATCTCGAGCCTCTTTCAGTAAGGGTGTCTGTCGGGCGAGCAGCAAGGCTCGGCGTTATCAGGGCAACGCCAGATAGGAGTGGCGGTTCCTGCCAGGTCCGATCTTGGCCGTTCGGCATGCCGGGCGCCTCTGCCCGCTGGATCCAATGAAGCTTTTTCCCGTTGTCCGACATAGGCCACCAATCACGGTCAGAGACGAGGGGCCGATGGGTCGAGCGAGCGGGCGTGCACGAGGTGTCGCAGGGTGGGCAACAGCCGCCGCCGGGCTGCTCTCAGCCATGTTTTCGCCGTTTTCGAGACCCTTGGGTAATCTCTGATTCAAGGAGAGATCATGCTGGACAATCGCATCAGTCTGGACGGGACTTGGGAATTTTTGCATGTGGCCGACGACCGTCTCGCTGGCCCGGCGGAGGTTCGCCAGATCACGGTGCCCAGTCCTTGGCAGGCCCAATTCGCGGACCTGCGGATGCGGGCCGGCATCGGCATCTACCGCAGGACGCTCGAAGTCGCGGAAGAGTGGCTCCACGACAGCATCTGGATCCGTTTCGGCGCGGTCTTCCACAACACGAAGGTTTTCGTGAACGGCGAGGCGGTGGGCCACAACGAGGGCGGCTTCCTGCCGTTCTCCTTCGACGTGACCCCCTACCTCAAGCCCGGTGCGAACGAGATCAAGGTCCGCGTCGACAGCCCCACCGACAACCCGGCCGAGTTCCCGGACTCGCCCTTTGCCGAGATCCCGTTCGGCAAGCAGAGCTGGTACGGCCCCCTCTCCGGCATCTGGCAGTCGGTTTATCTCGAGCGCCGGATTCCGGACCACATGAGCCGCGTGCGCCTCGTGCCCAACCTGACTACGGGCCGCGTGACATCGGGCGTGTTCTTCGCGCGTCCCCTCACGGACGCGACGCAGATCCGCATCCAGGTGACCGACCCATCGGGCGACGTGGTGCTCGACGAGATGCATGAGACGCAGGTGGGCGTCACCTCCATGCCGTTCGAGTTCACCCTCGACGACGTGCGCGCCTGGTCGCCCGATCACCCCCACCTCTACCGCATTCGCCTGGAACTCATGCGCGACGGCGAGGTGAAGGACGAGATTGCGGACTATTTCGGCTTCCGCTCCATCGAGACCCGAAACGGCAAGTTCTATCTCAACGGCGAGCCGCTCTACCTGCGCTCCGCGCTCGACCAGGATTACTACCCGGACACGATCTGCACCGTGCCGTCGGTGGAGTTCCTGGAGGACCAGTTCCGCAAGGCGAAGGAGATGGGCCTCAACTGCCTGCGCTGCCACATCAAGGCGGCCGATCCCCGCTACTACGAGGTGGCGGACAGGATGGGCCTGCTCATCTGGACCGAGCTGCCCAACGGCGGCATGGCCACCGACCGCTCGCGCGGCCGCAAGGAAAAGCTCCTGAAGGGCATCGTCGATCGCGACGGCAACCATCCGTCGATCATCATCTGGACGATCATCAACGAGAACTGGGGCGTCGACCTCGTCAACGATGCGGACCACCGCGACTGGCTCAAGCGTACCTTCGCGTGGCTGAAGGCCTACGATCCCACGCGCCTCGTGGTCGACAACTCGCCGTTGGCGCCGAGCTTCCATGTGGAATCCGACATCGCGGATTATCACTTCTATGCCGCCTATCCCGATCACCGGGAGCAGTGGGACCAGTTCGTGGACGAACTGTCGGGCCGCGCCTCCTGGCTCTACTCGCCCCATGGCGATGCGGTGATCACCGGCCGCGAGCCGCTCATGTGCTCGGAGTTCGGCAACTGGGGCCTGCCTTATCCGAAGGACCTGCGCGACGAGAAGGGCGAGGAGCCCTGGTGGTTCGAGACCGGCCACGACTGGGGCGAGGGCGTGATGTATGCCCACGGGGTCGAGAACCGCTTCTCGGACTGGAGCCTCGACCGGGTGTTCGGCGACCTGCGCCGCTTCGTGATCGCTGCCCAGTGGCAGCAGTTCCGGGCGTTCAAGTACGAGATCGAATCCATGCGCCGGAAGCCGAATCTTGCCGGCTACGTGATCACCGAGCTGCATGACTGCCACTGGGAGTCGAACGGCCTTCTCGACATGCGCCGCAACACGCGCGTGTTCCATGAGCTCTTCCCCATCATCAACTCGGACACGATCATCGTGCCCAAGTGGGAGCGCGCCTCCTATTGGTCCGGCGAAACGGTCGCCCTGGACCTGGCGGTGGCGCATGGGGCAGGCCCTGTCCTGGAGGATTGCCGGCTGGAGGTCACGGTCGCCGGTGAGAGCCAGACGCTGCCTCTGCCTCGCGTCGAGGCGCCGGACGTGCTCGATCTGGGCCGCGTGGAGATCAAGCTGCCGGTCATGGACGAGCCATCCCTGCGGCGGATCAATTTCGATCTGCGTAGCTCCGACGGCCGCCTGATCGCGCACAACCACCACGACATCGCGATCCATCCCAAGCGCACGCGGCCCGTTCATGCGCGTGAGCTGGTCTGGTCGCCGGATGAAGACATCCGCGAGCACTTCCGGGCGCTGGGCTACACCCTGGCCCGCGCCTTCGAGGAATCGACCCTGGTTGTCGCCCGCACGCACAACAAGGCGATCGCCGATCACGTGCGCGCCGGCGCCAAGCTCCTGCTGCTCCCGGAAAGCGACATGAGCCTCTACCCGTTCTTCCCGCACTGGCAGGCGGTGAAGGTGCAGGCGCGTAACGGCACGCTGTGGTCGGGCGACTGGGCATCGTCTTTCGGCTGGCTGCGGCGTTCGGGCCATTTCGCCCGCTTCCCCTCCGGGCCGCTCCTCGACGAGACCATGGACCGGGTGCTGCCGGATCATGTGATCTCGGGCTGCAACCTGCTCGACTTCCAGGCCCGCGTCTTCGCCGGTCTCGTGGTCGGCTGGATCCACAAGCCGGTGGCGCTCGGCGTGGAGCGCTCCTACGGACGCGGCCGCCTGGTCGCCTCGACCTTGCGTATTCTCCGGGATGCGCCGATGGCCGACCCGACGGCGACGATGCTCACCGATGCCCTGGTGGAGCTCGCGGTCGAGTCGCGGGCAGCGCGTCTCGAAGAAGCGGTCAGGGCTGCGGAAGCGGCTGCGTAACGCGCTTTAACATCACCCACAAAAAGGGGGGCGCAGAAACCTCTGCGCCGCCCTTTTCTTCGCGCGCCACATAGAAAAGACCGACCTTATGCCGGTCTTTTCCGAGCATGATCAGGATGAGGATAATCTACTCGGCCGCCACCTTCATGGCGTTCTCCGACCACTCGACTTCGTTGTCGGCGAAGAAGCGGTCGAGGGCGCTCTCGAGGCGCGGCATGAGAATGCCGCGCTCGGTGGACAGCGCCGTGTTGAGTGCCGGCAAGTCGCCCGCATCGGTGACGAGGCTGGAATCGAAGCCCGCGCGCTCGGCCGCCATGGCTGCGAGATCCCGCCAGGAGGTCTCGCCGATATTGGCCATGTGCCAGATACCCGTTCCGCCGTCGATCAGCAGATCGAGGGAGGTGTTCACGAGATCGGGCACGTAAGTGGGCGACACCACATCGAGGCTCGCCTCCACGCCCTCTCCCTTGCTCAAGGTATTGAGAATGGACCAGACGAAGTTGTAGCGGTCCCAGGGGCCGAAGAAGGCGCTCGTGCGCAGGATGAGCGCCTTATCGTGAGCCTCCAGCACGCGACGCTCCGCCTCGGCTTTGCTCTCGCCATAGACCGTGGTCGGATTGACCGCATCGCTCTCCACATACGGTCTGTCGAGAGTGCCGTCGAAGACGAGATCGGACGAGAAGGTCACGAGCGGGATTCCGAGGTCGGCGCATACCTTCGCAAGAACCTCGGCACCCCTGGCATTTTCGCGGAAGCAGGCCTTGCGGTCGTTCTCTGCTTCCGCGACGCGCACGTAGCCGGCGGTGTTGATCACCGCCCAGGGCCGGTGGCATTTCAAAGCTTCGGCAACGCTCTTGGCGTCTGCGATGTCCATGTCCTGGCGCGAGAGCAGAGCGTGATTGAGGCCGCGGAAATCGCACAGGCGCGAATAGGCGCGCCCCAGGGTTCCCGTGGCACCCGTGATCAGGAGCTGGCGCGGCTCGTCGGCCAGCCAGCAGGACTTCGACTGCCGGGCCGGCGGCTTGTAGAAGCGGATGTCGCGCTTCCACCAGCCGGCGCGATCGAGCACCGGATGATCGAAGGTGCCGGTTTTGGCCAGCGCTTCCGCGGCATGCGCCAGCGCGGTGCGCCGTGGCACGGATGTGCGAACATCGAAGGGACCCGGCTCGTAGAATCCGTTGCGGCGGGTGAGAAGGCTGTTCCAGTCCACCGCCCCATAGAGCGACCAGACGGTGACGGCGCGAATGTCGGCGCCCTCGTCACGGAGCGTGTTGACGTCGTTCCACACCTCCATGAGCCAACGGAGCTGATCGTCTCGGGTGCTGCCGTGATGGGCCTCGGTGACGGCGATCGGCCGCCGGTAGCGCTCCCACACCTCCCGCAAGCGGGCACCTGGACCAAGATCCGCGGCGGGCAGCGGCATGCGAACCGCTTCGGCATCGGCATATTGATGCCGGCCGTTGCCGCCCCAATGGTGCTCGGGATAGCGGCGCATGCGCTCATCGAGGTAGCGCTCGCTGGTGAGATAATGATTGATGCCGATGATGTCGGGCGCAGCATCCGCCTCGAGCAGGAGTTCGAGATCGGCCTGCTCAACCCCATGATCGAGCAAAATCCGCCACCACGGATGATTCCGGTCGACCATGCCGCACAGAAGATCGAAGCTTAGGAAACGGCGCTGGTTCTCGTGCTCCGCCTGATAGGCGAGGGTCGGCGTCGAGAAGGTCTTGCCCATATCGTCTGTCTGCACGAGCTGCGCATCGGGCCGCACCTTTCGGATGGCGCGCATGGACAGGACGGTTGCCTTGCACTCGCTCACGAGGATCTTGAGGAAAGCCTCATAGCTTGTGCCGTGCGGATACCAGTGGCCGTAGAGCCCTGAGAACCGCGCGGTGGTGAGCGGCTCATTGACCGGCGTGTAGAGATCGAGATGGGGATAGCGCTCCGCCACGTTGGCGGCATGGCGCGCCAGAAGCTCGGGCCAGGCGGGATCGAGCATGTTCGTATAGCGCGGCCCGCTGCCGTGATGGCACAGGCCCGCAATGGCGCGGATGTTCAGCTCTTGCAGGCGCTTCAGGCGCGTATCGTGCCAGGAGAAGTCCGTCCGATCCGGGCTCTCGGGAGAGATCTTCTCCCAGAGCACCGGATGACGGAGCGTGCGGATTCCGAGTTCAGCGATACGATCGAGATCCTCGATGCGATCCTGATAACCGGTCTCCAGGCTTTGGTCGCGGTAGTCGTCGCCTACGCGTGCGACAGTACATTCCAAACCGCCCCAAAGCTCTAGTGATTGCTTCATCGTACAACTCCGAGCTATTTCACTAAGCGTTCTTCAACAATTCTTAGCGCGGATTGTTCGATGAATATTTTCATCAGGAGACGAGACCTGCCGAAGGCGATACGACCTTGACAGCCGATGTATCCGCTCCGGCCGGCAGGGATTCGTTGATGCGCCGGAAGGTGGCAAGCGCCTGGCCGACGATCTGGTCCATGTTGTAGTAGCGATAGGTTGCCAAGCGTCCCACGAACCACACATCGGGCGTGGCGAGAGCCAGGCGCTCGTATTTCTTGAAGAGCTCCTGGTTCTCCGCCTTCGGGATCGGGTAGTAGGGATCGCCTTCTGCCGCCGGATACTCGTAGGTGAGAGCCGTCTTGGCATGCTCCTGACCGGTCAGGTGCTTGTATTCCGTGACGCGGGTGTAATCCTGCGTCTGCGGGAAGTTCACCACGCCGACGGACTGGTGCCAGGCCTTGTCGAGCGTCACGTGCTGGAAGCGCAGCGAGCGATAGGGCAGCTTGCCGAACTGGAATTTGAAGTACTCGTCGATCGGCCCGCAATAGATGACCCGGCGATGCGGGATGACATTCTTGACGTCGTCGTACTCAGTCTGCGTCATGATGTCGATGTTCGGATGGCTCAGCATCTTCTCGAACATCCGCGTGTAGCCGTGCTTCGGCATGAACTGGAACTCGTCCGTGAAGTAGCGGTCGTCCCGGTTCGTGCGGGTGGGCACGCGGGAGGTCACGGACTTGTCGAGTTCCGAGGGATCGAGGCCCCATTGCTTGCGGGTGTAGCCGCGGAAGAACTTTTCGTAGAGCTCGCGGCCGACCACGGACACCACCACGTCCTCGGACGTCTTAATCTCGCCGATCGACTCGGCGCGCTCGGCAAACCAGTCCTGCAACTGCTCGGAGGTCAGGTTCAGGCCGTAGAGCTTGTTGACCGTGTCGAGATTGATCGGGATCGGCACCTGCATGCCGTCCACCTCCGCCAGCACCCGGTGCTCGTAGAAGCGCCATTCGGTGAACTTGGAGAGATGGTCGAAGATCTGCTTGGAATTGGTATGGAAAATGTGCGGTCCATACTGGTGAATCAGCAGCCCGTCATCGTCATACCGGTCATAGGCGTTGCCGCCGATATGAGGACGACGGTCGATGAGAAGGACGCGCTCGTTGCGCTCGCTCGCAAGACGTTCCGCCAGAACACTGCCCGCAAAGCCGGCGCCGACAATTAGCCAGTCATACATTCCAGGTCACTCCGCAGGCGTGGTGGCATAAACGGGATGGGACGAAGCCGGGCGATCCGTAGCGGCATCGCCGGTGGCATCCAGCATCAGCTTGTGCATGGCGCCCCAGGTCTTGTCCCAGGAACCGGCGGCGAGGTGCCGGTCCACCCTGGCGAGCCAGGGATCCTTCGGCCGGGCCAAGACGGTTTCGACCTTGGCGACCACCTCCTTGGCGCTCCTTGCGATCTCGACGAGACCCTTCTCGCCGTAGGGGCGCACCACGTCGGTGATCGCGGTCGAGACGACGGGAACGCCGGCGGCCAGGAACTCGGGCGTCTTGGTGGGGCTGATGAACTTCGTCGCCTCGTTGAGGGCGAAGTTCATGAAGCCCACGTCCCAACCGGCGAGGTAGTGCGGCAGTTCATTGTACGATTTGCCGCCGAGCCAATGAATGTTGGGTGCTTGCGGCAGGCTCGCCGGATCGATCTTCACCACCGGGCCGATCATGACGAACTGCCAGTCGGGGCGCAGCTCGGCGACCTGCGCGAGCAGATCGATGTCCATGCGCTCGTCGACAACACCGAAGAAGCCGAGGCGAACATGCGGAATATGCGCCTGATCCTCAGGATCCTGATCGATCGAGCGCGCCTGCGAGAAATGATTGAAGTCAATCGACGACGGGAAACCATGGACGCTGCGATGGCGGCTCTTCTTGGCCTCGTAAAGGCTCATGCCGCCGGTGAACACCAGATCGCAGCGCGAGAACAGCGCGTTCTCGAGGTCGATGAGTTCCTGCGACGCTCCGCGGAAGAGCGAAAGCTCATCCATGTTGTCGTAGATGCACAGATCGCACTCGAAATCGCTGGTGAAGGCCATGGCCATCGGCGTGTAGTACCAGAACACGCGCGAGCCGGTGGATTCGCGTCCGATCAGCTCTTCGATGAGGTCATGCTGTTCAGAAAGCACATCCTGGTGGGATAAACCCTCAGGGAGCATGGGAACGGCGATGGTGACGCCCTGCGGGCGCTCGCTCACGTCCATGTGCGGGGTGATGCCAGCCTTGAACATCGGCTCTTCGATGATCAGCACGTTGTAGTGCTTGGCGGCGCGGCTGAGAAGGTGTTGAGGACGCTGCCAGACGAAGTCCCAGCGGAGGTGAGAGAAGCAAACGAGGAGGGGCTTTTCCGAACCGGCTTTGATAGGCGAACGAAGGGCGTAGGACTGCGTCATCAAACGCTCATGCATAGCGCGAACCTCAGATAAAGGTGTGTTGTCACGATCGGACAGAAGAACCCGGTCCGGAGCGAATAAATCGATGTCTTAAGTGAAGCGCACCGGCGAAGGGTCACGGTCGCAATCGTTTTTACAACGCAGACGGAGCAGTTTGGTTCCCTCTGCGTTCATCTTCGTGAACGGCTATTCATGGGAATAGTGGACATCACTTCTTTTCGAGCAGGAGTGTTCCTTGCTTTTGGATGAAGGTCTTTGCCTTCTCCGCAATCATCGCAAGTATCCACGGCAACTGGACTTCGACACGCACCTGATCTTGCATGACTTCAAGATGGCCGCTGACGTTCTGGCCCATGGCGCCGACACGAAAGTCCATCCGGTTTCCGCTCCAGGTTTCCTGGATGGACGCGACCTTGTCCCCGAACTGCGATTTCACGCCTGCCATGCCACCCTGAAGCCGCCGCATGGCTTCGGCTTGGCCCAGGTTATGGGGAATGGAAACGACGAGGGGCTTCGACATAGGAGTGCTCCGCTTTTTGATGGAACAAGCGAAGCCGTGCCGTATCGGTTCCGTGGCTAGAGCATTTCGACGCGAATCGCCCGCATGACGATCGCTTCCTGATCGAAGCGGCGTTCCAGTTCAGCGCGGTAGCGCTCCCACCAGGGGTGATCGATCTCGCGCGCCATGACCTCGAACACGACGATGTCGTCATGGGCCGTATGGCCACCTTCCTTCCAGACGCCTTCGGCCGGCGCGCGCGTGAAGCTCGTGATGCCGCCGAAGCGCTCGGCCAGTTCCGAGCGCACCCGTCCAAAAGCTGCGCCGTCGAAGCGGCGGCCCGCATTGTCGGCAAGCGGCAGAAGGATTTGAATCAGGTGCATCGCCTTCCCCTGGAGTGCCATGGCCAGAGCAGGACATAGCTCACAAGGCGGGAAAGGCGAGCCCTGGACGCGCTCAGGCCTGCAAGGCAGCGAACAGGTCACGGTCCGCTTCAGGAATGTCGGTATCGATCCGGTAGCGGCCTGAGGGCTTCGAAATGCGCCAGGGCAAGGCCGTGGAGGCTTGAAAAGCCTCGGAGGGGCGAAGCCGCCGGCCCATGCCGTCACCTTGGATTTCATCGATGACGACAAAGCCGAAGATGGTGAGCCGCGTCGCCATGGCCTTCATCACGCGATCGTCGGCGCGGATTGTCAGTGAGCCCGCGGAATACACTGCGTCCATGAGGCTCTTCTGGTCGTGGCGTGTATTGGCCGACGAGCGCGCGCCCGGAAAGCGGATGACGTTCGTCGGCTGAGACGATCTCGATTCCATGTAAGCAACCCGTGGTCCCGAATCGGGCCAAGAATCGCCGCAAGGGATTAAGAAGCGCCTAATCCAGCCGATGAAGGGAGACGTAGCCGACCCCGGACGCGGTCAGGCCGAGAGCCTGGGCCGGCCCCTTGGCGAGATCGATGATGCGCCGGTGGGCGAAAGGCCCGCGATCGTTCACCCGCACGACCACGGAACGGCCGTTGGTCTCATTGACGACCTTGAGTCGGGTACCGAACGGCAGAGACCGGTGGGCAGCCGTCATGTCGTAGGAATTGAATCGCTCGCCGCTGGCGGTCTTGCGGCCATGAAAACCGGGTCCGTACCAGGAGGCGGCGCCGCGCTGAAAGGCTTTGCCTGTCTCGATATTGGCGGTTGAGATGGATCCCGTGACGGTGGGATCGTTGGACGCGGTTGTATTGCAAGCAGCAATAAAAAGAAGTGGCATCATTACAGATGCTCGGGTGAGGATATTCTTCAAGGACAGTCTCCCCTTCCGTTGTGATTGGAAGTGAAGCTGAACTTTAAAAAGGCAAGAATAAGGCGCCTAAATATTTTCAGAGGCCGCTCATACTTCAGAGATATGGAACTGTTGGCAAAACTAGCCTGAAGAATTTTTTTCGTGCCACTCTCTATATGGAACAACGTTTCCTTAGCTTCTGGAAGGTTTTCACTGTTCTGTGATCGCCAGATTGTGACTCTGGCCGGACAGCCAAGCCGCTATAGGTAAAGGCTCCACTGTTCCCAAGACGGCCGAGGGCCCACGTTCGATGCTGAAATCCTCCCCATCCCCGCATGTTGCCATTGTCGGGGCCGGTCCAGGCGGCTTGGCATCTGCCATGCTGCTGGCCCGTGAGGGGATTCCGGTGACCATCTTCGAGCGTGAGCCGGCCGTCGGCGGCCGCACCCGCACGATCCATGCTCCGGGCGGCTACAAGTTCGATATCGGCCCTACCTTCTTCCTCTATCCGCGTGTTTTGAAGGATATTTTCGAGGCCTGCGGCGAGCGCCTGGAGGACCATGTCGAGCTCCGGCGCCTCGACCCGCAATATCATCTTGTCTTCGAAGGTGGCGGCTCCATTCGCGCAACCTATGACCTCGACCGCATGGAGCAGGAGATCGCCCGGCTTGCGCCTGCGGATGCCCGCAACGTGCGGCGCTTCCTCGACGACAACCGCGAGAAGCTCGAAGCCTTCCGGCCCGTGCTGGAACAGGCGTTCTCGAGCCCGGCGGATCTCTTCTCGCCGGCCATGCTGGCAGCGCTGCCGAAGCTCAGGCCGTTCTCGAGCGTCGATGGCGATCTCAAGCGCTACTTCGCCGACCCGCGCGTGCGCCTCGCCTTTTCGTTCCAGACGAAATACCTCGGCATGTCGCCGTTCCAGTGCCCGAGCCTGTTCACGATCCTGTCGTTCCTCGAATACGAGCACGGCGTGTTTCACCCAATGGGCGGCTGCGGCGCCGTGTCGGAGGCCATGGCGAATGTCGCACGCAAGATGGGCGTCGACATCCGTCTGAACACGCCTGTGGACCGCATTCTCTACGAGAACGGAGAGGCCGTTGGCCTCGTGGCGGCCGGCGAGCGGTTTGCTGCGGGCTCCGTTGTGGTGAACGGCGATTTCGGACACGCCATGCGCCACCTCGTACCCGAAGAGATGCGACCGCGCTGGACAAACAAGAAGCTCGATCGCGCAAAGATCTCCTGCTCCACCTTCATGCTTTATCTCGGCATCGAAGGCGATGTGGGGGATCTCGCCCATCACACGATCCTGCTGTCGAAGGAATACGAGCGCAACATCCACGAGATCACCAACGGCATCGTGCCCGAGGAGCCGTCGATCTACGTGCATCATGCGGGCGTGACCGACCCGTCGCTCGCACCCAAGGGCCATACGAGCCTCTACGTGCTCGTCCCCGTGCCGAACCTGCGCTGCGATATCGACTGGGAGCGCGAGGCCCCGCGCTATCGCAGGATCGCCCTGGAGCGGCTGAAAGTGCTCGGCATCACCGACATCGAAAGCCGCATCCGCTATGAGCGCGTGGTGACGCCACGCGGCTGGGAGGACGATTTTGCGGTCTTTGAAGGCGCCACCTTCAATCTCGCGCACAACCTCACGCAGATGCTCTACTTCCGGCCGAACAACCGTTTCGGACGCAACGTCTATCTCGTCGGCGGCGGCACGCACCCGGGCAGCGGGCTCCCGGTCATCTACGAAGGCGCACGCATCACCACGCGCCTGCTGCTCGAAGATCGTGAGCGTCGCAAGATCGGGAATGACAGCCCGGAGCCGGTCGTTGCACCGCTGGGCGAAGCCGCTTTGTGAGGGAGCCTGTCATGAGCCGAATCGGATTGCTCGCATTTCTGTTTCTCGTTCCCTCATCATCGCCCCCATCCGCGCCAAAGCCACCCGGCTGGCCGGGATCGTCGTCGAGGACCTCTCGATGACGGCCTCACCGTCAATCCGCTAGACCCTCATGCTGTGGCGCGCTTATGCCCTTCTGTCCCACGGGGGAGACCGCTTCGGCCTCGGCTCCGTTGGCCTTGGCTCCTGGCGCATTCCGGCCCGCTTGCCGACCTTCCGAAAAGCTGACGATGTTCTGAAGGTGCTTGAAGAGGCCGACACCGCCATCTGGTCGGCGAGCGCCCTGTCGGCTTGCGCCGAGAGCGGTCTGCTCGCGCGGCTCGGTCAGGCGGCCACCATTGGCGAGCTGGCCTTAGGCCTGTCGCTTCCGCCGGCTCTCGTGCAGACCCTGATCGACAGCCTCACCACCTTCGGCTTCGTTACGTGGGAGGACGGCCGGGTACGGGCCTCGCCCGCACTCATGCCGTTTACATCCTCCGAGGGTGCCGAGACCTTCAAGGCAGCGTTGCGCGCACCGCTGCTGCAGAGCGAGGACTTCCGGCACAGGTTGACGACGGGCAGCTTACGCCTCGACGGCTGGTCCCATACGAATGACGCCATCATCGAAGCGCAGGGCACCCTGACCCGGCATTGGACCACGCGGGCGCTGCCGAAGCTGAAATTCCTGCCCGGCCTCATCCCACAACTCGAAGCTCCCGGAGCAGCACTTCTCGACGTGGGAGCGGGCGCGGCGGGCCTGTCCATCGCGCTCTGCCGGCACTTCCCTCACTTGAGCGCCGTAGCGCTCGAGCCGGCATCGCATCCGGCTGAAATTGGCGAGAGGCATGTGCGGCAGGCAGGTCTGGCAGATCGCATCGCGATCCGCCAAGAGCGCGTGGAAGAGCTGCGGGAGGACAAGGCGTTCGACCTCGCCTTCCTGCCTCAGATGTTCCTGCCCGATGCAGTCATCGAGGAGGCCCTCCGCCGGATCTTCCGCGCCTTGAAACCGGGCGGCTGGCTCCTGGTTGCTGTGCTTTCCCATGACGGTCCGGGCACGGTCTCCGTGGTCAACCGGCTGAAGAACCTGCTCTGGGGCGGCAACACCCGGGACGTGGCTCGTATCAAACCATTGCTGGAAGCGGCCGGCTTCGACCCGGTGATCCGGGCGCCGGGCCGGCAGTCCCTGCGCATGATCTGCGCCCGTCGCCCAAACCTGCGTGATCTGCCTTGAAGTGGGTCATGCGATTTCTAGAACCAACACAACTGGACATAGGCCTTGGAACGATTAGGCTTGTGCCCTGCAGGAGGACATCGTGAGCGCTCAAGGTACTTCGGTTGCAGTCATCGGCGGAGGGCTGGGCGGTTTGGCGGCGGCCTGCGTTGCGGCCGCCCGTGGCCACAAGGTCACGCTTTACGACAAGAACGCCTGGATCGGCGGCAAGGCCGCGGTGCTGCACGAAGACGGCTTTCGGTTCGACATGGGCCCGACGATCCTCACCGTGCCGCGCGTTCTGGAGCGCATCTTCGCGGAAGCCGGGCGCAACCTTCACGACTATCTCGACCTCGTGCGGCTCGATCCGCAATGGCGCTGCTTCTTCGACGACGGCACGCAGATCGACCTGCAGGAGAACATCGGTGCCATGGCTGAAGCGATGGACCGCTTCGCACCGGGCAAGAATACGGGTGAGGGCTACAAGCGCTTCCAGGAAATCTCTGCCCATCTGCACGAGATCTCGAACAAGTTCTTCTTCTGGAAGCCCGTGGAGGATCTCTTCGACACCATCAACATCCGGGCCAACATGAATCCGGGTACGTTGCGGGACGTGCTGTCCCTGCGAATGGGCACATCGGTGGCGGGCACCATTCGGTCCAAGGTCAAGGACGAGCGCCTGGCGCAGATGCTCGATCACTTCACGCAATATGTCGGCTCGTCCCCTTATGGTTCGCCCGCGGTGCTCTGCGCCATCGCTCATATGCAGGCAGCAGATGGCGTATGGTATCCCATGGGCGGCACGCGCGCGGTTGCCGAAGCGCTGGCGAAGCTCGCGACGGAACTCGGCACCACGATCAAGACCGACAGCGACATTGCATCTCTTAAGATCGTAAACGGCGCGGTGGAAGGCGTCGTTCTCGCCAACGGTGAGACGGTGGCCTACGACAATGTGATCTCCAACATGGATTCGATCCGCACCTATCGCGAACTCGTCGGTGGCGAGGTGGGCGAGCATTACGCGCGCAAGGATTTCGAGCCGGCCTGTTCCGGCGTGGTGCTCTATCTCGGCCTCAACAAACGCTACGATCACGTCCTCCACCACGACTTCGTGTTCTCGCGCGATCCGGAGGAGGAGTTCGACTACATCTATCGCCGCGGCGAGCCTGCACCTGATCCGACCTGCTATCTCGCGGCACCGGCCGCGACCGATCCGAGCGTCGCGCCGGAAGGCGGCGAGGCGCTCTACGTTCTGGTGCACACGCCGTATCTTCGCCCGCACCATGACTGGTCTCAGATGTACCCGGCCTACCGGCAGGTGATCATCGACAAGCTGAAACGCACGGCCGGCATGGAGGACATCGAGGAGCGCATCGTCGTCGAGCGCCATCTCACGCCGCAGGACATCCACGACCGGTACAAGGTGCTCAACGGCGCCATCTATGGGCTCGCCAGCCACGGCAAGTTCATGGGTGCCTTCAAGCCGGGCAACCGCAGCCGCCAGGTGCAGGGCCTTTATCTCGCCGGCGGCGCGGCCCATCCGGGCCCCGGCATGCCGATGGTGATGATGTCGGGCTGGATCGCCGCCGACGCCCTCGATGCGGACAGCAAGGCTTCAGATTTACGGAACGTGTCTTGAGGCAGGAAGCGACCACAACCGCCGGAGACCGCTCCCCGCCTCACCGGGCGGGATCGTCTCCTGTGGCGCGTCGCTCTCCTCTCATCCACCGCTTCATGGTCTCGACCTTCCGCCGCTATTTCACGCGGCACATGAATGCCCTGCGGGTCGCCTCATGGGGCCTGCCGCCCGTTCCGCAGAGCGGGCCGATCATCGTCTATTCCAATCATCCGGCATGGTGGGATGCAGCCGTCTATATCCTGGCCGCGGACCATTTCCTTCCCTCGCATGAAAGCTACGCGCCCATTGATGCCGCGATGCTGAAGCAATACGGGGTCTTCGGCCGCATCGGCGCGTTCGGCGTCGATCTCGCCAGCCCTCGCGGCGCGGCGGAGTTCCTGCGCACCAGCGCCGAAATCTTATCGTCGCCGACTCATGCCCTGTGGGTCACCGCGCAGGGGCGTTTCAGTGATGTGCGCGAGCGTCCACTTGGCCTCAAAGCCGGCGTTGCGCGGCTTCCCGAACTCGCCCCCGACTGCACCGTGATCCCGCTTGCCATCGAATACGGCTTCTGGCTTGAGCGCGGCGCCGAGGCCTTTCTTGCTTTCGGCAAGCCGATGCGCGGCCAGGATCTTCTGGATCTTTCACGTCCCGCTCGTCTAGAGCGTCTCGAGGCGGAGCTCGCGACCACCCTCGACCGGCTGAGCGCCGATGTCCAGAGCCGCGACCCGGCGCGCTTCCGCGCCATGCTCGAAGGCCGCGCCGGGGTGGGCGGCATCTATGACGGATGGCGCCGGATGATGGCGACCGTTCGGGGCCGAGCCTTCGATCCGTCGCATGAGGGACGCCCCTCATGATTGTCCTCGGTCTCGTCCTCATAGCTCTTGCAGCGCTTCCCTTCGCGTTGGCACTCGTGAACCTGAGCATCCTGCGTGCAACGCCGCCCCATGCACCGGAAGGCGACGTTCTCGTCTCGATCCTTATTCCCGCTCGCAACGAAGCGAAGAACATAGGCCCTGCCCTCGATGCCGCTCTGGCCAGTGTCGGTGTGCCCGTCGAGATCCTGGTCATGGACGATGGTTCCACGGACGCCACGCCGGAGATCGTCAGAGCCTATGCTGCACGCGATGAGCGCGTACGACTTCTCACGGCTCCTCCGCTCGCGGACGGATGGACCGGCAAGGTCCATGCCTGCCACCATCTCGCTGAGGCCGCCAAGGGCACGCATTTCCTGTTCGTGGATGCCGATGTGCGCTTGGGCTCGCAGGCGGCCGCCCGTCTCGCAGGCCATGCGCAGGAGACCCATGCGGGTTTGGTGAGCGCCGTTCCGCGCCAGATCATCCGCTCGCTGGGCGAGCTGTTGACGGTGCCCACCATCAACCTGCTGCTTCTCGGCTATCTGCCCATGGGCTTCATGCGCCTGTCGCGCGATCCCGGTCTCGGCGCGGCCTGCGGCCAGCTCATGCTCGTCGAGCGGGAGGCCTATCGCGCCAGCGGCGGCCATGCGGCCATCCGCACGCGCATCCATGACGGTATTCAGCTGGCGCGGCTCTTCCGCCGCAAGGGCGTCATGACGGATCTCGTGCCGGGCGATCATCTCGCCTCCTGCCAGATGTACACACGCTTCAGTGATGCCTGGAATGGCTTTGCCAAGAATGCCCATGAGGGCATGGCAACGCCGGTTGCCTTGCCGATCTGGACGATGCTTCTTCTCGGCGGGCATGTCCTGCCCTTTACATTGCTACCATTTGCACCGACCTTTCCCATCGTGGCCGCAGCGCTGCTGTCGCTTGCCACGCGGACGCTCGTGACGGTTGCGACACGGGAGAATCTCTGGTCCATCCCCCTGCATCCCTTCACCGTGCTGGTGGGGCTTGCGATCCAGTGGAGCGTGCTCCTGCGGATCGGCACGACCCGCAGTGCCGGATGGAAGGGAAGGCTTTATCCCGTGGGGGTGAAGCCATGAGTGCAGCGATCACCCAAGCGACGAAGCAGCCGCGAGACGAGAACTTTCCGGTGGCCTCGCTGGTGCTCTCGCCCGAGCACCGCGATGCGACACTCGCCTTCTACGCCTTCGCCCGCATGGCCGATGACATTGCCGATGCGTCCGACCTGAAGGCTGCTGAAAAGCTCAACCGGCTCGACGCGCTTGAGCAGGCGCTTATTGCCGGCGATCCTGCGATCCCTCAAGCCGCGCGCCTGCATGCAGCTGACAGGCAGCACAAGGCCGGGATTGTGCAAGCCCGCGATCTCCTGCGCGCGTTCCGGCAGGACGTGGTGAAGGCCCGCTACAACGAGTGGGCGGAGCTCATCGAGTACTGCCGCTTCTCGGCCAATCCGGTCGGCCGTTTTCTCTTAAGCCTCCACAACGAGCGCAGCGCCGCCCAGGCTCCGGCAGACGCCCTGTGCACGGCGCTGCAGATCCTCAACCACCTGCAGGATTGCGGAAAGGATTATCAGGGTCTCGGCCGCATCTACGTCCCCTTGCGCTGGATGATGGGAGCAGGCTCCGAAAAGGCCTTCTTCGATCCGGCTCAGGCTGCTTTCCGCCGCAGCGTGATCGATGCCATGCTCGACCGGGTCGATGCGCTGATCGATCAGGCGCAATCCCTGCCGGAGCATGTGCAGAACCGGCGCCTGCGGGCGCAGAGCATCGCCACCATCGCGCTCGCCCGTCGTTTGAGCGATCGCCTGCGCCGCACCGACCCGGTTCTGGAACGGGTGCAGGTGAGCAAGTCTGACGCCTGCATGGCGTTCCTGCGGGGCTTGAGCGGCACGTTGCGCCGGCCGATCAACAGCGATCATCGCATCACGACCGCGATGGTGCGGCGTTCCGGATCGTCCTTCCGCCTCGGCATGCAGAGCCTGCAGAGCGAGCGCCGGCGCGCCATGCATGCGGTCTATGCCTTCTGCCGCGCCGTCGACGACATCGCCGACGGGGCCGCGCCGCCTTCCGAGAAGCGTGTTTTCTTAAGCGAATGGCGGCGCGAGATCGACCGGCTGCATCGCGCGCCTGAAACCCCTATCGGGCGGGAGCTCGCCCGTGCGTCCACGCTCTTCAAGCTGCCGGTGGAGGAATGCCACGCGCTCCTCGACGGCATGGAGATGGACAGCGCGGAGCGGTTGCGGATCACGAGTGATTACGAGCTCAATCTCTACGGCCGCCGTGTTGCGGGCTCGGTCGGAGCCCTGTCGATCCTCATCTTCGGCGTGCCCTCCGCGCATGATTTTGCAATCAATCTCGGGCGCACCCTGCAGCTGGTGAACATTCTTCGCGATGTGGACGAGGATGCCGCCTGCGAGCGCGTTTACGTTCCTCTCTCGCGACTGGCGCAGCTTGGATTGCAGGATGCGCCGGCCGCTACCCTCGTGGCCGATCCGCGCTTCGCCCGCGTGTGCGAAGGCTTGGCA
The DNA here is from genome assembly GCF_014699075.1 of Microvirga sp. GTDB lineage: Bacteria > Pseudomonadota > Alphaproteobacteria > Rhizobiales > Beijerinckiaceae > Microvirga. The sequence continues at coordinate 97,515 of NZ_JACXAB010000007.1, forward strand.
GAGGAGGCGCGCGCAGGCTTTGCGGCTGCCGATGATGCCTTGACGCGCCTTGACCGCGCGGCACTGAAACCGGCGATCCTGATGATGGAGAATTATCGCCGCGTGCTCGCTCGTTTGCAGGCCCGCGGCTGGGGCACGCGCCAAGGCCGGCTGCGCCTGAGCACCACCGACCGCCTGCACCTGATCACCCGCGCCATGAGGCCCGCATGACGGCGCGGCGCACTCATATCGTGGGAGCGGGCGTTGCGGGCCTGAGCGCGGCGCTCGCTGTTACGGCCGATGGCGGGGAGGCCGTGCTCTACGAGGCCGCTCCTCATCCAGGCGGGCGCTGCCGCACGCTGCACCCCGCCGATGGCTTTACCCATGACAACGGCACCCATGTGCTGTTCACGGCCAACGCGCGTGCGCTTGAACTCCTGAAGACCGTGGGCGCACGCGAGCGCTGGATCGAGCCCGAACCCAAGGGCCTTCCGCTCTATGACGGCCGCACCGGCGAGATGCGCCGCGTCGGCCTCTCGCCCTGGTCCTGGCTGCTGCCGTCCCGGCGTCCACAGGGGCTGACCCTGCCCGATCTTGTGCGGATTCTTCGCCTCGTCTTCGCGTCGAAGGATTGCCCGGTCGCCGCCATCATCGGCAAGCGGCCGATCATGGACAGCCTCATCGAGCCGCTGACCGTGGCGGTTCTCAACACGCCACCCGAACAGGCGTCTGCGCAGCGCCTTGCCGGTGCGCTTCGCCAGCTCATCCGGCCCGGCGCCGGTCGGCTCCTGGTGGCCAGGAACGGCCTGGGCCCGGACCTGATCGAGCCTGCCGTCGCAACCCTGCAGGCCAGGGGCGTGCCCGTTCTCAACGGACAGCGCTTGCGCACCCTTCTCACCGCCAACGGGCGCGTCATCGGGCTGGCGCTGAGCGACCGCACGGTGATGCTCGGCCCGGACGACCGCGTGATCCTGGCGCTCCCGCCTTATGAGGTGGAGCGGCTTCTGCCTGATCTGCCCGTGCCGACGCAGTTCGAGCCGATCCTCAACGTGCATTACCGCATGAAGGGGCTGGCTCATCCGCGCTTCATCGGCTTCACCGGCACGCTTGCCCAATGGGCGCTGGTCCGCGAGAACCATGTGAGCGTCACAGTCTCCGCGGCCGATGCCGTGGTCGACCAGAATGCATCCGACGTGGCAGCACGGATCTGGCGCGAGATCGCCCCGGCGTTGCGCTCCCTCGGCCTCGATGCGCAGGCCGACCGGCAGCCTGACACGCGCGTGGTGAAGGAAAAGCGCGCCACGATCCGCCAGGCCGCCGAGACCCTGCCGCAGCCGCCCCTGCGGCCGCTCGCCAACCTGGCGCTGGCCGGCGACTGGATCGGCTCGCTTCCCGCCACCATCGAGAGCGCCGTGATGGCAGGCGAACACGCCGCATCCATCCTGCACCATGCCCGCGGCACCCGGGCCACTCTCTCCAAAGACCGAGCCTTGAAGACGGAGGACGCGGCATGATTCAGGACCATCCGCCGCTCACCGTTCTGCTTGCGGCGCCGCGCGGCTTCTGTGCCGGCGTCGAGCGCGCCATCCAGGCCGTCGAGGATGCCCTGGAGCGGACGGGGAAGCCCGTCTATGTGCGGCACGAGATCGTGCACAACAACCGCGTGGTGGACGACCTCAAGCGCAAGGGCGCGATCTTCGTCGACGACATCGCGCAGATTCCCGACGGCGCGGTTGCGATCTTCAGCGCCCATGGGGTGTCGCGCGCGGTGGAGCGCGATGCGACAGGCCGCGGCCTCTCCGTACTCGACGCCACCTGCCCACTGGTGCGTCGCGTTCATCTCGAAGGGCAGCGCCATGCCAGGGCAGGCCGCGAAGTCATCGTCATCGGCCACCGAGGGCATGTGGAGATCGAGGGCACGACGGGGCAGATCGACGGAACCGTGCATGTGGTCGAGAGCGTCGCGGAGGCGCTCACCGTCCCGGTTCTGAACCCGGAGCGCATCGCCTACATCACCCAGACCACGCTGTCCGTGGACGACACCCGCGAGATCATCGCGGCCCTGAAATCGCGTTTCCCAAGCATCCAAGGTCCTGACGTAAAGACGATCTGCTACGCGACGCAGAACCGGCAGATGGCTATGCGCGTCATCGCCCGGCGGGCGGAGCGGATCATCGTGTGCGGGGCGCGCAACTCCTCGAACACCAACCGCCTGTGCGAGGTTGCCGTCAACGAGGGCCGTCAGGCGCTTCTCCTGCAGGACCCGAAGGATCTGACGCTCTCCTTCATCGACGGCGCCGCGGTCATCGGTCTGACCGCCGGGGCCTCCGCGCCCGAGGATCTGGTGCAGGAGGCCCTAGCGCGGCTCGCGCAGTGGCGGCGTCTCACGGTGGAGGAGGTGACCGTGACCCGCGAGGATGCGCAGTTCGCCCCCGTGGATCTGTCACGTCTCGTCTCTGACGCATCGGACCCAAAAGTGGACACCACTTTTGGGACCAATCCGATGCTCATCTCTTGAGTTGGCGCATCGTTCGGCGCGGACCCGGAGGGCCGCGCTAGCGAAAACCGGATCCACTTTTCACTGACGTGGCCCTCTGGGTCCGCACGATGTGCTAGCTCGCAAACGCTTCCTGAACGTCGGCCGGCGTGGCCGTGACGAGCCCGAGCCGGTCGCGGCGCAGCCAGCGCCACAGCATCAGCCCAGCCACCACAGTCAGACCGCTGGCGAGCCCGATCCAGATGCCGATGCCGCGCAGCGGCGTGTTGAAGGCCAGGATGATGCCGAGCGGCAGGCCGCCGCCCCAATAGCCCAACGCTGCATAGATCATCGGCACCCGCGTGTCCTGGAGACCGCGCAGCATGCCGGCGCCCACCGCCTGCGCACCGTCCACCAGCTGGAAGATGGCAGCCACCACCAGGAACGAGCGCGCCAGATCGACCACGAGCGCATTCTTCGGGTCGCCCAGGTCGAGGAAGGCGCCCAGCAGCAGGTGCGGCGCGAACATCATGAGAGAGGCCGTAATGACCATGAAGCCGGTGCCCAGGGCAAACGACGTCCAGCCGGCGCGGGCAACCCCAGGCGCATCCTGCGCACCATAGGCGCGGCCCACGCGCACCGTGACGGCCTGCCCGATGCCGAGGGGAACGGAAAAGCAGAAGGAGGCGATCTGCAGGGCCACCGCATGGGCGGCCAGCTCGCTCGCGCCAAGCCGGCCCATCAGCATGGCGGCCGCGTTGAAGATCGTCACCTCGAACATCAGCGTCAGGCCGATGGGAACACCGAGCCGCCACAGGGTGCGATAGCGCGGCCAGTCAGAGCGCCAGAAGCGCCCGAACACATGATAGCGCCTCAGCTTCGGATCGAGGGTGATCACCAGGGCAAGCGCCAGGAACATGAAGGTGCTGGAGATCACGGTGCCGAGACCCACGCCGACCAGCCCCAGGGCCGGCAAACCGAACGAACCCACCATCAGGGCATAGGCTGCGCCGAAATTCACCGGAATGGCCAGCAGGCCCATGAACAGCGCCCAGCCCGGACGCTCCAGGGCCGCCAGGAAGGAGCGCAGTACCAGGAAGAACAGGAACGGCAGCAGGCTCCATTGGAGCGCGCGCATGTACTCGCCGGCATTCTGGGCGAGCTTGGGCTCCTGGCCGATGGCAAGGAGGATCGCCTCTCCGTTCCAGGCGACGATCCAGATCGGAATCGCGACCGTCACCGAGGCCCACAGGCCTTGGCGAACCGTGCGCCGCACCTCGCGCACGGAATGGCGCTTGCGGCCAAGCTCTTCGGCGATGATCGGCGAGGTGGCGTTCACGAGGCCGATGCCGAAGATCAGAAAAGCGAAATAGAGATTGGTGCCGAGCGCACCCGCCGCGAGAGATTCCGAGCCCATCCAGCCCATCAGAATGACGTCCGTGGTCATCAGGGCGCTCTGCGCCAGGGTGGCGAGAACGAGCGGCCAGCCGAGGGCCAGAGTCGCGCGGAGTTCCGCCACCCAGGCGGCGCGCTCGATCAGTGATGGGCGATGAATCATGGTGTTGGGCTTGTAGCCAACCTGCCGCCGGAAAGCCACCGCAGGAACTCTCAAGCCCAAAAAGGAACCTGAACTCAAGCGCGTCCGTTCCCCTCCTTGCTCACGTTTCCGTGTTGGTTTCCCGGAGTTCTTCATGGCGCAGCCGGCGCTTCTCACCGCAATCGACTTCGCCCTGCCACCGGTCCTGCACAACGAGCGGGGCGAAATGCGCACGGTCGGGGTCGAGATCGAATTCGTCGGCCCCTCGGCCGAGAAGACCGTGCAGGCCCTGCAGGAGGCGCTCGGAGGCCGGCTCATCGAGGAGGACCCGCACGCCTTCGCCCTGAAGGAATCCGCCATCGGCGATCTGACCGTGGAGCTCGACAGCCGCATCCTGCACCCCGGCAAGCAGGCCGGCACGCAGCGCGGCGTGCTGCCCAAGATCGCCGCCCTGTTCGGCTTTGCTGCGAGCTATCTCGTGCCCTGCGAGCTCGTCACCGCTCCCACCCCCATCGACCGGCTGGAAGAGCTTAACCGTATCCTGACGATCCTGCGCAGGCTTGGCGCCAAGGGCACGCAGGATGCGCCCTTCTATGCCTTCGGGCTGCATTTCAATCCGGAGATCCCGCGCCAGGATGCTGCAACCCTCACGGCCTTCATGAAGAGCTTCGCGCTGCTCAACCCTTGGCTCCGGCGCGAGGCTTCACCGGACACCACCCGCAATCTCCTCGGCTTCGCGGACCCCTTCCCGGCCGAATACGTGCGCAGGATCGTTCAGCCGGATTACCAGCCGGATATCGCCGCCTTCATCGACGACTACTTGAGTCATAACCCGACGCGGAACCGCGATCTCGACCTCCTGCCGCTTCTGCACCATCTCGATGCGAAGCGCGTGCGGGCCGTGCTGCCGAACGAGAAGATCAACGGGCGCCCCACATTTCATTATCGTCTGCCCGACGCGCGGGTGAGCGATCCCGGCTGGAGCATCGCGCCGGACTGGAACCGCTGGGTGTGCGTCGAGCGCCTGGCTGCCGATCGCGAGACGCTGGATGCGGTGGGCTCCGCCTATCTCGCCTTCGAGGGCGAGGACAAAAGCTGGGCCAACGTGGTGGAGCAGGTCGTACGCGCATGACCAGACCTCTCATCGGCGTCACCACGTCTCGCCGCGGCGGCTGGCGCAGCTACCTCATGCACCGGCTGGCGCTGTATCGCGCGGGCGCGCGCTCCATTCGCCTCGTGCCGGGCAATCCCCTGCCGGCGGAGCCGCTCCACGGTCTCGTCATCGGTGGCGGCGACGACATTGGCGCAGAGATCTATGGCGGGAAGGTTCTGCCCGACGTGCGCATCGATCCCGAACGCGACAAGCTGGAACTCGGGCTGCTCAAGGCGGCTCTGCCCGTGGGCTTGCCGGTGCTCGGCATCTGCCGCGGATCGCAGATGATCAATGTGGCGCTCGGCGGCTCGCTGCACACGGACATCTACGAGGTCTATGTGCAGGCGCCGAAGATGCGTACGGTTCTGCCGCGCAAGACGGTGTCCGTCGAGCCGGGATCGCGCCTCAACGGCATCCTGCGCTGCAATCCCTGTCTTGTGAACGCCTTACATCATCAATCCGTGGATCGGCTCGGACAGGGCCTCAGCATCGCGGCCCGTGACGAGATCGGCATCGTGCAGGCCATCGAAAGCCCGAGCGCACCGTTCCTGATTGGCGTGCAATGGCATCCGGAATTGCTGGTCTGGAAGAAGCCGCAACAACGGCTGTTCGCAGCCCTCACCGAAGCGGCCCAGGAGGCGGCACTTCCTCTGTCGGCAGCACCGCTTGCAATCTAGATCAGCGGGCTCGTTTCGATGCGCGCGGGAAGAGCGGGATCACCTTGCTGTCGCGGGGCGGGTTCAGGTGCCGCTGGATTGCCGCATGAAGATCGCGGCTGACGATGGGTTTCTGCAGCAGCGGGAATTCGCTTTCCTCCCCAACTGCTCCAGGATTGCCCGTGATCAGCAGAACGGGAAGAGACGGTGCAATCTGCCGGATCTCACGCGCCAGCATGATGCCGTTCATCGTGCCCGGCATGGCGATATCCGCCAGCACCAGGGCAGGCCTGCGGGCGTTCAGGGACCTGATCGCCTGCGCGGCATCGGTGGCGATGCTGGTCACGTAGCCGAACTCCTCCAGGCTCGACTGAAGGGCGAGCGCCACTTCGAGTTCGTCGTCCACCACGAGAACCTCGGTGTGGTTCGGCACCGGCTCCTCAGGGGCGTCGTCCTCGCTCGGCGAGCCGAGCGGCAACAGGGTCGCCGCATCCGCCCGGGGCAGGTAGAGGATGATCGCGGTGCCGTTTTCGTCCCGGCGCACTTCCGAGGCGCCGCCGAGGCCCTCCAGGAAATGCAGGCTTTGCCGCAGGGACAGCCAGGACGAGAGATCGAGGTTGCGCAGAACAAAGGCCTGCTCGAGATCCGCCTCTGCAGCGCGGTGCCCGTCATCGGGTCCTGAGCTGCGGATCGTCAGCTGCACGAAATCGCCCTCGCGCGTCAGGTCCGGCAGCGCTCCCCTCTCGACCGAAACGTTGCAAGCTTCGAGCGTGATGGTGCCCCCCTGAGGCAGGGCATCCCGCACATGTCCGCTGAGCATTACGATAGCCGTCTGGATATCGTCCGGATCGGCCTCCACGGACCAGACGTCTTCCGCCAGGGACAGCCGCATGTCGACGGTATCGCGCAGCAGGGATCGGCTCATCAGATCGGCCACCGAGGTCACCTGCTCGGCAACGTTCACATACTGGACCTTTGCCTCGCCCTGGCGGGCAAAAGCCGTCGAGCGGGCGATGAGCTTGGCGGCCTGGTCGGCGGCTACGAGAGCCGACAGCAGCTTGCGCTGCAGGATCGGCTGATCCTTCAGTTGACGTGCCGCAGCATCAATATTGGCGCTGATGACCATGAGCCGGTTGTTGAGGTCATGGGTGATGCCGTCACGCAGCCGATCGACGGCTTCCGCCTTCTGGAGGCGGCGCAGGGCCTCGTCCTCATCCGAGGCGGACGTCACGTCAGGGAACGCATCCTCGGCGAAAGCGAACGGGACGGCGGGCTCTTCGATCTGGCCGGCCGTGACATCCTCGAACACGGAGAACTCATCGGACGCGTCGGTGTCCTTGTCCTGGAGAGCCTCCCGGATCTGGCGCCCGATCAGCAGCGGAGCCCCGGCCACCAGCAGCAGGAACAGCCCCGCCGCGGCGGCGATCAGCGTGGAATCCCTGAAGAAGGCAGCGCCGGCCAGCGCGAAACCCGACAGGATCAGGGCGCAGGACAGGGCCAGCAGAGACAGCTTCAACAGGGCAGGCAGCAAAGGCACTCAAGCTTCCCGAAAATTTGCATTGACCCGGCGCCGCTCAGACGCCACTTCCAACCGCTATCTTGTGTAGCACGAACCGGCGGCAAGCGCGGTTGCCTCGCGATAAAGTGTTACTGTCCGACAAAGGAGATGATTGTGCGGCTTTCTGATGTCCATGGATTGGCCAAGCTGGCGCTCGCGGTGGTTTTGACGGCCTCTTCCGTCCCGCAGGCCAAGGCCCAGGAAACATCCGGGCAATCCATCGAGCGCCGCGTCAATGAGCTCCTCGGGCAGATGACCCTGGAAGAGAAGGTCGGCCAGCTGAACCTCGTCTCGCACGGTCCGCCCCTGCGCTGGGAGGACATCTCCGAGGGCAAGGCCGGAGCCCTGCTCAATTTCAACAGCGCACAGGACGTCGCCCGCGCCCAGTCGCTTGCGCGCCAGAGCCGCCTCAAGATCCCGCCGCTCTTCGGTCTCGACGTGCTGCACGGGTTCCGCACGCAGTTTCCGCTTCCGTTGGGAGAAGCCGCAGCCTTCAGTCCCCGCGTCTCGCGGCTCGCATCCGAATGGGCCGCGAAGGAAGCGGCCTATGTGGGCGTGAACTGGACCTTCGCGCCCATGGCCGACCTCTCCCGCGACAGCCGCTGGGGCCGCATTGTCGAAGGTTTCGGCGAAGATCCGTATCTCGGCTCGGTTCTGACGGCGGCCCGCGTGGAAGGCTTCCGCCAGGGAGGCCTTGCCGCCTCAACCAAGCATTTCGCCGGCTACGGCGCCCCCCAGGGCGGGCGCGACTACGACACCACCTACATCCCGCGCGCCGAGATGTACGACACCTATCTGCCGCCGTTCCGGGCTGCCGTGGAGGCGGGCTCGGCGAGCTTCATGGCCGCCTTCAATGCGCTGAACGGCGAGCCCTCCACGGCCAATCCCTGGCTGCTGACCGATGTGCTGCGCCGGCAATGGGGCTTCGACGGTTTCGTCACCTCCGACTGGGTGGGGATCGGCGAGCTGATCAACCACGGCATCGCGGCTGACGGCGCGGAGGCCGCCCGCAAGGCAATCCTCGCCGGCGTCGACATGGACATGATGGGGCTGCTCTACATCAAGCACCTGCCCGACGAGGTGCGCGCCGGCCGGGTGCCGGAGAGCGTGATCGACGAGTCGGTGCGCCGGGTGTTGCGCACCAAGTTCCGCATGGGTCTGTTCGACCGCCCGGACATCGACCCGTCGCGCCTGGACACGGCCTTCCCGTCGCCGGAATCGCGCCAGGTGGCCCGAGAAGTGGCACGCGAAACCTTCGTGCTGCTGCAGAATCGCGGCGACGTGCTGCCGGTGCCGGCCAGCGCCCGTTCGATTGCGGTCGTCGGCCCGCTCGCCGATGCGCCGCACGATCAGATGGGGCCGCATGCCGCCCGGGGGCACAAGGAGGACAGCATCACGGTTCTCGAGGGCATCCGCCGTCGCGCGCAGGGCACCGGCATCACCGTGCGCAATGCTCCCGCCTGCGATCTCTTCTGCCGCGACACCAGCGGGCTCCAGGCGGCCCTCGATGCCGCGAAACAATCCGATGTCGTGATCGCCGTCTTCGGCGAGCCGCAGGAGCTCTCCGGCGAGGCTGCATCCCGGGCTCATCTTGAGCTCAACGGAAAGCAGATCGAGGTGCTGGAGGAACTGGCCAAGACCGGCAAGCCCATTGCCCTCGTTCTCCTGGGCGGACGCCCGCAGGTGCTCGGATCGGTGGGCGAGCGCATCCCCGCGATCCTGATGGCCTGGTACCCGGGCACGGAAGCCGGACCCGCCGTGGCCGACGTGCTGTTCGGCGACGTGAGTCCGAGCGGCAAGCTGCCTGTGACTTGGCCCCGCGCCACAGGGCAGCTGCCGCTCTACTACAACCGGCTGCCCACCGGCCGGCCGACAAAGCCGGAGAACCGCTTCACCCTGCAATACATAGACGAGTCCATCACGCCCCTCTACCCGTTCGGCTGGGGCCTGAGCTACACGCAGTTTTCCTATTCCGATGCCGCGATGACGCACAACCAGCTCGACCAGGGCGGGGTGCTGGAAGTTGCGGTGAGCGTCAGGAACACGGGCGCGCGGGAAGGCCAGGAGGTCGTTCAGCTCTACACCCGTGACCCGGTGGCAAGCCGCAGCCTCCCGTTGCGTGAGCTGAAGGCCTTCGAGAAGGTTACGCTCAAACCCGGCGAGACCAAGCGCGTGACCTTGCGCGTGCCCGTGGAGTCGCTCGGCTTTCATCTCGATGACGGCACCTATCTGGTCGAGGCCGGCACCATCGAGGCGTTTGTCGGCGGCTCGTCGCTCGCTGAAAAGGTCGGGCAGGCCGAGGTCATGAAAACCTTCCGGATCCCGCCCATGGAGCGGCGCGCCTCCGCATCGACCAGCGTCGCGCAGTAGCCGGAGGCACACGATGCCCGGATATGGCTTCCGGGCAGCCTTTCGATGCAGCAGCGGTTGCCCCGGATGCTCCTTCAGCGAGCGGAACATCAATGGAGGCTTGGCGGTTCACTCCTGACAGAGGGGAGTCGTCACCCATGCCAAATCTCAGCCGCAACCCCGTCGAAACCCTGGCCCGGTTCGGCTATGGCGCAAGGGGCGTGGTCTATGGCCTCGTCGGCGTCTTGGCGCTCCTCGCGGCGATCGGCTCCGGGGGCCAGACCGGCGGCAGCCGCTCTGCCCTTCAAACGCTTGTCTCCCAGCCATTCGGCAAGGTCTGGCTCGTCCTGATTGCGCTCGGCCTGTTCGGGTTCTGCGCCTGGCGGATCCTGGAGGCGCTCACCGATGCGGACCGTCGCGGCTCCGACATGAAGGGCTTGGGCATCCGGGGCGCGCATCTGATCAGCGGCATCATCTATGCGGGTCTCGCCCTCTTCGCCCTGAACCTCGCCCTGGGGCGCGGACAGGGAGGCGGCGGTGAGGATCAGGCCGCCCAGGATTGGACCGCCTGGCTCATGAGCCAGCCCTTCGGCCAGTGGCTGGTGGGCCTGGTCGGCCTCGCGATCGCCGGAACGGGTCTCGCCTTCATCGTAAAAGCCTGGCGCAGCCGGGTGGCGGACCGCCTCTCCCTGCCGTCCGACAAGCGGGACTGGTTCGTCACCCTGGGCCGCATGGGCTTTGCCGCACGCGGCGTGGTCTTCCTGATGATCGGCGGCTTTCTGGTGCTTGCCGCGCTCCACGCCTCCTCCTCCGAGGTGCGCGGCCTCGGCGGAGCCCTGGAGGCGTTGCAGCAGCAGCCCTATGGCTGGGTGCTCCTGGCGCTGACGGCGCTTGGCCTCTTCGCCTTCGGCCTCTTCGGCCTGATCCAGGCCCGCTACCGCCACATCGACGCGCCGGATCTCAACGACGCCAAAGCCGCCGTCGCACGGGTGAGCCGATAAGCAGTTTGTCGCTAATTGACTGGCGATCCCGGGAAGACTCGAACTTCCGACCTTCGGTTTAGGAAACCGCTGCTCTGTCCTGCTGAGCTACGGGACCGCTTGAGACGGGGATTTAGCACGGTCGGCAGGGGCATTCCAGTGGCTTGCCACCGCGGGACCCGGATCGGGCGGCTCTCTCAAACGATTACAGCGTCAGGCTGAAGGAACTCGCCACGGCCAAGCCGGTTGGTGAAGGCAACTGGAGGCACACCATGGCGCAGACGCTTCGCGATTTCCTGAAACAGGTCGAGAACCTTCCCCCCGACACCCTGCTTTGCGTCGCCGAGGTGGACGAGGCCTTCGCCGCCCATGTGGCGGAGATCGAGATCATCGAGGATGCGAAGTCTCAGAACCGCAAAGCGGAGGGGGTCGAGGCGGTGGAACTCGGCAATGGTAAGGAACGGGTTGTCGTGATCCGCTGGTAGCCTACGCACCGGTTTTGGTGACATCCCGCTGGAGGGTAATGGCGGCTCGAATACCCACAGTTCGCAGCACGAGCAGAGCGACGGGTCCCATCAGGAAAGCCGGGACCACAACAAGCACAACAACTCGGGCCAGAGCGGGCACAAGCCGCAGCAGCACAGCCCGGCGAAGGAAAAGCACTGACCCGGCCACCCCAGGCGTAGCCGTTTTATCCTGATTGGGTATGATCCCGTCCCATGAAGGGATCGACCCTGCGGATGCTGTTGGCCTTGGGCCTTGGACCTGCTCTGGATATCGGCATCCAGGAGGCCCTTGCACAGACACGTTCCATGCAGCGGCCTGCGGAATGCATGGGCGAGGTGCGCAGCGACCGGCTGCAGGGCCTCACGGCGGAGGGCGATCTCATCCTGATGGCCGGGCAATTGGCCCGTTTGTCGGGAATCCGCCTTCCCGACGCCCCGCCTCATCGCGAGCACGCTCTCTCTTGGCTCAGAGCGCGCATCGGTCAATCGGCTCACGTTCAAGGACCTGATAAATGCGACCGGTGGGATCGGACCTCTGTCCGTATCCGGTCGTCCGGCGAGCCTCCGGCGCTCGACTGGGCCCATGGATTGGTCGAAGCCGGCCTCGCCCTGGTGGATGCGGGGCTGGACGGCGCTTTCTGCCAGCCCGAACTCCTCGCCCTGGAGGCCACGGCCCGCGAACGACGCCTTGGTGTTTGGGCCGATGACCGCTATAAGCCCCTTGATGCAAATCACTCCGAGCGCCTGCGCGAGCAGGTCGGCAGCTTCGTGCTGGTCGAAGGCCGCGTCAGGAGCATCGGCGAGCGCAAGCAGCGCACCTATTTGAACTTCGGGGGGCTTTGGGCAGAAGACTTCACGATCATCATCCCGAGGACAACCTGGAAGCAGATGCTGGATCGCGGCGTGGGCGCCGAGGCGCTCAAGGGCCGGCCGATCAGGACCCGAGGCATTTTGCAGTCTTGGCAAGGCACCGCTGTTGCGATTGTCATACCGGATATGATCGAACGTCTTGAAGGCGATCATCTGCCACGATGAACGAGCATGATGGGAACACGTCGGACAGGTAGCACCGGAATTCTCGGCAGCCTCATGCTCGCAGCCTTGCTCGCGGGCTGCTCCGGCTTTGGCGGGGATGTGTCGCTCCCGGCGAACGCCCCGCGGGTCATCGGCCCGGACCGCGACCGGGATCATGTGCGCCTTGTCAGGGCCTTCGGCGGAGAGGGTCGCGCGCCGCAGCTCCAGCAGCTCCTGACCGATGTGACGAACCGGCTCGTCATGGCCACCGACCGGCCGGACGAGGCTTTCCAGGTGACGATCCTGAACTCGCCCGCAGTCAATGCCTTCGCCCTGCCGAACGGGCGCCTTTACGTAACGCGCGGGCTCCTGGCGCTTGCCAACGACACCTCCGAGGTGGCGGCCGTCCTGTCCCACGAGATCGCCCACGTGACCCTGCGTCACGCCTCTCAGCGCAGCGAGCTGCAGGCCCGCTCGGCCCTGATCGAGCGCGTGGCCGAGAACGTGCTGAACGATGCCGAGGAGGCAGCCACGGCGCAGAACCAGTCCCGCTCGACCCTTGCCAGCTTCTCGCGGGCGCAGGAACTCGAGGCGGACCAGACCGGCGTGAAGGTTCTGGCCCGCGCCGGCTTTGATCCTTTCGGAGCGCCGCGATTCCTGACGTCTCTCGGGCGCTCGGGCACGAGTTCCGACAACCAGACAGGGGACCGGCTGGCCTCGCATCCGAGCACCAACGACCGTGTCTCACGGGCGTTGCAGGCCGCGCGGCGAACGGAGTTGGCCGGCACCGGCGAGACCGGGCGGCTGGCCTATCTCTCGGCTCTCGAGGGGCTTGCCTATGGTGACGATCCGGCCGACGGCGTCGTGAAGGGCCGCCGCTTCATTCATTCCCGGCTCGGGGTTGCGTTCGAGGCTCCCGATGGCTTCAGCCTGGAGAACACCTCCCAGGCCGTGCTTGGATCTTCTGCCGACGGCGAGCGTCGCCTGCTTTTTGACGCCGCCGACACCCCGGAGGGCCAGAGCCTGGAAGACGTGCTGCGCTCCACCTGGACGGACACTATCGAGCCTGGCACCCTCACGCCCGGCACAGTGAACGGCCTGCCCGTGGTGACGGCCCTGTCCAACGGCAAGGAATGGACCTTCCGCCTCTCGGCCGTCCGGATCGGCAGCACCACCTACCGGCTCATCATGGCGACCCGCGGCAACAGGGGCGATCTGGAAGGCATCTTCCAGCAAACCCTGAACAGCGTCCGACAGGTGCAGCCCGAGGAGGCGAGGCGGATCAGGCCGCTCAAGCTGCAAATGGTGACCGCACAGCGGGGCGATACCGCGCAGGCGCTTTCCGCCCGCATGCCGATCGACCGGCCGCTCGAACGCTTCCTGCTGCTCAACGGCCTCGACAGGAATGCTCCCTTGAAGGTGGGCGAGCGCTACAAGATCGTGGTGGAGTAGGAACCGCGCCTTCAAGTCCAAGAATGCAATCGGCGAGGCAGTTGCCTGCCTCGCCGATTGCATATTCCAGAAAGGCTTGTGCGTCTTACACAAAGGCGCCGGAGGCCTGAGGATAGCGCTCCACGAGCGCGCGCTTGAGCTTTTCGAGCGCGCGGTTCTCGATCTGACGAACGCGCTCCTTCGAAATCCCCAGCCGATCGCCAAGGAACTCCAGAGTCACCTGCTCGTCGTCGAGACGGCGGGCGCGCAGGATGCGCAACTCGCGTTCGTTGAGAACTTCGAGCGCCTGCTGCAGCCAGCGCACGCGGCGCTCGGTGTCGATGGAGTCAGTGACGGTCTCGTCGGGCAGAGGGCTGTTGTCGACCAGGAACTCGACCCGTTCGGCGGAGTTCGACGAATCGGCGTCCAGAACCGGTGCGTTGAGCGAGGTGTCCGGCCCCGACAGGCGTGCATCCATCAGCGCCACATCGGCCTTCGACACGCCGATCGCCTCGGCGATCTTTGCATGAACGTCGGAGGAGATGCGCTCTTCCCCACCACGCGTGAGGCGCGCGCGCAGGCGGCGCAAATTGAAGAAAAGAGCTTTCTGGGCGGAACTCGTTCCGCCGCGGACGATTGACCAGTTACGAAGGATGTAATCTTGCACGGAGGCGCGGATCCACCAGGTCGCATAGGTTGAGAAACGGACTTCCCGTTCAGGCTCGAACCGGGCTGCGGCTTCGAGAAGCCCCACATGGCCTTCCTGAACCAGATCCGCCATCGGCAGGCCGTAGTGACGGAAACGGGCTGCCAGCGCAATGACGAGGCGCATGTGGGCAGCAGTCAATTGATGAAGCGCCGCCTCATCGCGGTTCTCTTTCCAGCGCACAGCAAGAAGGTGCTCCTCTTCTCTCTCAAGAAAAGGTGCATTCATGGCAGCGCGGACGAACCGGCGGCGAACCCCTGAGATTTCTCCCATTGTGTGCTCTCCCTTGGCAGAGACACAACGAGCGAGGCCGCAAAAAGTTCACTTCCAACAGCCGAGTTCTGCAAAATAGATTCCGGCCTCTGAAAGACAAGGCTCCGGGCACAAAAAAGCCCGGCTCCAGGCCGGGCTTTTGATACTTTGAGACAGGCGGCCGATTAGGCGGCCTCTTCCTGCATATCGTCGCCTTCGCCATCGCCATCCTCAGCGCCCTTCACGCGGCGCGGAGACTTGGCGAGACTCTGCTCGATGAGCTTGAGAGCTTCCGTGTCCGTGATCTTGTTCACGGCCGCGATCTCGCGCACGATCCGGTCGAGGGCGGATTCGTAGAGCTGGCGCTCGCTGTAGGACTGCTCGGGCTGAGCCTCGGAGCGATAGAGGTCACGCACGACCTCCGTGACGGCGATCAGGTCGCCGGAATTGATCTTGGCCTCATATTCCTGAGCGCGACGCGACCACATGGTGCGCTTCACGCGGGCACGACCCGTCAGAACGTCCAGGGCTTTTTGGACCAGAGCCGGTTCGGCAAGCTTGCGCATGCCGACGCTGGAGGCTTTACCCGTGGGGACACGGAGGACCATCTTGTCCTTGTCGAAGGAGACGACGTACAGCTCCAGTTTGAAGCCTGCGATTTCCTGCTCTTCGATGGCCGTGATGCGGCCGACGCCGTGAGCGGGATAAACGATGGCTTCACCGGACTTGAACCCAAGGCGCTGGGCGGACTTCTTGGCGGTTGTCATGCGAGAGAGGCCTCCTTGCATGGCCCTTGCCTGAACGGCGAGGGAGCTGTTGCCCCACCGGACAGGGTCCCGGTGGAACGAGGATAGGATGTGAGTGTCGCGGAACTTGATTGCTCCGCTCGTCTCCCTGATGTAAGCCAGCGGCTACAAACGCTTATGCCCTTGACCAAGGCAGCAACGCTCCCTTAAGTCAAAGGACGCGAATCTTTGCTTCATGATGTGAACCGCCGGTCTGCAGGGACGGTGCACGGCTTGAGCGCAAGCGACGGCATTCACGGACCCTATCACAGTCCGGCCGAAAAAGCAAAAATATTTCAAAGCACAGCGTTAAAGACGCCCGTTTGAGACAAGCCTTAGCTTAGTCCCCTTCGCCGGGATTGGGCGAGAAGAACGCCTCGAACTTGCCTGCCACGCCGTCGAATTCCTTCGCATCGGCGGGCGCATCCTTCTTGAGGGTGATGTTGGGCCAGCTCTTGGCCATGTCGGCATTGAGCTTCAGCCACTGCTCGAGGCCCGGCTCCGCGTCGGGCTTGATCGCCTCGGCCGGGCATTCCGGCTCGCAGACGCCGCAATCGATGCACTCGTCCGGATGGATGACGAGCATGTTCTCGCCCTCGTAGAAACAATCGACCGGGCATACCTCGACGCAGTCCATGTATTTGCACTTGATGCAATTTTCAGTGACGACGTAGGTCATGCACGGTCCTTCGCAGGTCTGTTTCAGGCGAGAGATGAATATGGTGCCGCTCTAGCCCTTGTCAGGGTCGCTGACAAGCGCCGCATTGTCCTGGCTGAGATCCAGGTAGAGCAGCCTTGCTTCCGGTGCAGGGCCCCGGCGTTCGCCAAGCCCCTCGATCCGGACCACAAGGGTGGCCCGGGGCAGTGCGATGGTCACCACATCCCCGACAGCCACCGCCTTGGCGGCGCTGTCGGTGCGCTGTCCGTTGAGGCGGACATGGCCGTCGGTCACCATCTTGGCGGCCAGGGTCCGGGATTTCGCGAAGCGCGCGAACCACAGCCACTTGTCGAGCCGCTGACGGTCCTCACGCATGCCCTCAGAACCTCACTTTTTGCTGTCCTCGAGCTGAGCCTTGAGAGCCATCAGCTTGGCGAAGGGCGAATTCGGGTCCGGCTGCTTCTCACGCCGGTCGCGGCCGCCGTCCTGGCGGTTGTCAGGGCGCTTGTCGGGCCTCGGACCCCGGCGCTCCTCCCCGCGGCGGCCTTCTCCCTGATGGGGGGCACGCGGCGGACGGCTCTGCGGACGACCGCCCTCCCCTTGCGCTTCGCGGCGCTCGGGACGAGGCCGGCGCTCGCCTGTCTGATCGCCCTGGCCTCCTCCGTGGCGCGGGCGACGGTCGCCGCGATCTTGGCGCTGCTCCGTTCGGTCGGAACGCTCGCCGCGCTCGTGCCGGCCGCCACGGGCATCGCGACTGCGGTGAGCCTGAGCGCCTTCGTGATGGCGGCGGCCCTGGCGCCAGACCTCGATCATGCCAGGCTCGGCAGGGGCCGTTTCCGCAGCGGGTGCCTCGGTCGGTGCGTCCGCGGGAGCCATCGCCTCGCCTTCGGGCGAAGCCACGGCCTCGGCGGCGCTGGCCTCGACCTCCTGTTCGGAGACGGAGGCCTCGGGAGCCTCGACGGAAACCGCGCCGATTTCCTCGGTGCCGACCGCAGCCTGAGGCGTCTCGGCGGGAGCTGCCTCGGAGGGCGCTTCCTCGGCCGGAGCGGCAGCGTCGCCCCCAGGAGGCGCGGTTGGGGGCTCAATAGCCCGCGGGGCTTCAACGAGCGGCACGGTGATGGCAGGACCTGCACGACGATCCACCACATAGCCGAGCGACTTCAGGATCGTGGCGAAATCCTCGCCGGCGCAGCCTACGAGAGACGTCATCGCAACCGTCGGCACGAAGCCTTCGCCGTCAGCGGCACCTGCCGGCGGCTCGCCAGGGGTGATGCCGGGACGGTAGGCGATCGCCGGACGGATGAGATCGGCTAGGCGCTCCAGGATGTCAACCCGCACGGCGCGGCCACCGAGCACCCGGAAGCCTGCGGCCCGGTAGAGCCCATGACCGATCTCCGGATCGACCGGAATCGAGGTGCGGCCGGACTGGGCCAAATGCGCGATCTCGTCGATGCCCTTCTGGTCGAGGCCGCCGTTCTGCAGCGCCCAGAGCTGGGTTGCGAGCACGCGGGGTGCCGGCTTCAGCAGGGCCGGCAGGTAAAGATGATAGGCGCCGAAGCGCACGCCCGCCTTGCGCAGGGCGCCACGGGCATCCTGGTCGAGGCTGCGGACATCGTTGAGGACCTTGGACCGCTCCAGAACACCAAGCGCCTCACCGATCTGGAAGCCGATGCCACGCGCCAAGCCCGTGAGCTCCTGGCTGTCTTCGAGCTGCAGCAGAGGGCCGAGCAGGCGCACCACATAGGCCTTGAGCCAGGCGCGGAGACGGTTGTCCACCTTGTCCCGGGCCGGGCCCGTGAGATGCTCGTCCGAGAGGATACGAAGCTTGGGATCGAACAGTTTGTCGCCCGGCTCCAGCTTGGCCACCGGGTCGCCCATCCAGCGAATGGTGCCGTCGTTGGACAGCACGAGCATCGTATCGGGGGTTTCGGCGAATCGGTCCGCCCGGGCCTCGATCTCGCCGGCCAGCGCCTTGCTGGCGGCGTTGCGCAGGGTCTTGACCTCCGTGGTGTCGGCCTGGGGATCAGGCACGAAATGGAAGCCGTGCAGGTGACCGATGTGCTGACCCTCGACGGTGACATCGCCGGTGGTCGTAATTTCCGCTTCGAGCATCTTGTTCTCTCTCAAGCGCCGCATGAGAACGCTCGTCCGCCGGTCGATGAACCGTTGGGCGAGGCGTTCATGGAGCGCATCCGATAGCTTGTCCTCTACCTGACGCGCAACATCCTGCCAATGCTCCGGATCCTTCAACCAGTCGGGACGATTGGCGACGAAGGACCAGGTCCGGACCTGGGCGATGCGGTTGGAGAGGGTATCGATATCCCCATCGGTCCGATCCATAGCGGACAGATGGCGGGCAAACCAGTCGGCCGGGATGGCCCCGTCCTTCATGAGAAAACGGTAGAGCTGGCCGACGAGATCCGCATGGGTCTGCGGCGAAACTTTTCTGTAATCCGGCACCTGGCAGATCTGCCAGAGCCGCTCCACGGCGTATTGCGAGCGGGCCATGGCCTGGATGTCGTCCTCCCGGGCCAGAACCTCGAGGGAGAGGACGTCCTCGCCGGTGGGAGCCCGCACGAGCCCATGCTCCCGGGGCTGGCTGCCGAGCGAATCGCGCAGGCGCGCCAGCGAGGAGAAATCGAGATCAGGGTTGCGCCATTGCAGGATGCGCACCGGGTCGAAGATGTGGTTCTCGAGCGCCTGGACGGTCTCCGCGTCGAAGGGCGGGCAGCGGCCGGACGTGCCGAAGGTCCCGTCGCGCATGTAGCGGCCGGCACGGCCGGCGATCTGGGCCAGCTCGGGGTTGTTCAGCTTGCGGAACTGGAACCCGTCGAACTTCTTGTCGGACGCGAAGGCCACATGGTTCACGTCGAGGTTGAGGCCCATGCCGATGGCATCGGTGGCGATGAGATAATCCACGTCGCCGTTCTGGAAGAGCTCGACCTGGGCGTTGCGGGTGCGGGGCGAAAGCGCCCCGAGCACCACGGCCGCGCCGCCGCTCTGGCGGCGGATGAGCTCGGCGATGCCATAGACCTCCTCGGCCGAGAAGGCCACGATGGCCGAGCGCCGGGGCAGGCGCGACACCTTCTTCTCGCCGGCGAACGAGAGCTGCGACAGGCGCGGGCGGGTGACCACATGAACGCCCGGGATCAGCGCCTCGATCACCGGGCGCATGGTGGCCGAGCCGATGAGCAGCGTCTCCTCGCGTCCACGCTGGTTCAGCAGGCGGTCGGTGAAGACATGGCCCCGGTCGAGATCGCTGGCGAGCTGGATCTCGTCCACGGCCACGAAGGCAACGTCGAGATCCCGCGGCATCGCCTCGACAGTAGAGATCCAGTAACGTGGCCGGTCCGGCTTGATTTTTTCCTCGCCGGTGACCAGGGCGACGTTGTGAGCGCCCGCCTTCTCCACCACCCGGTTGTAGACCTCGCGCGCAAGCAGGCGCAGCGGCAGGCCGATCATGCCGCTGTCGTGGCCGAGCATGCGCTCGATGGCCAGATGGGTCTTGCCGGTATTGGTGGGGCCGAGCACGGCCGTGACGCCGCGCGAGCGCACCTGCGGGGGAAGGGAACGACGGGCCATGCCTGGATGTCGGGTAATCTTGAACGTCCCGGAGTAACGAGAGGCTGTACGGGCCGGATACGTGAGCCGGACGCCTTCTCTTCAAGGCAGCCAGGCCCTCGCGGCCGGCTGCGGGCTATGCCCTTATATGGGTGCGGGCGCCGCGTTCGCCACCCGCCACAGGTGCTTTCGCCAAGGATTCTCAGAGCTTAATTTATTGCACGGCCCCGGCCTGGACGGCCTCATCGGCCCGCACGGCCCGGCGCATCGGCCGGGACGCCTTGCCGTCGCCTTCGAGCGACCAGAGCGAGGCCTGCATCTCGCCAACGCCGATCATGGTGCGCACGGAAACCTTCAGAGGAAAGAGCAGGCGCGGGCCTTCGACGGGGGCAAGCCAGACGGACATGTCCCGGTTCTCCTGCATGAACTTGGTGGCCGGGCGCTCGGGCCTGTGGCCGGAGACCGGCACATAGCGGGCGTTGCAGACGAGAACCGGACCGGAATAGCCCCCCACCTCCACAGTCTTGGTCTCCGCATAGGTGAGAACCACGTTCATGCGGGAGGCTCCGTCGAAGACCGGAAGGGTCCGGTTGCAATTATCAGGATCGGTCAGGCCCTTCGATGCCAGCGCCGGCATGAGCAGCGCGCTCATGGGATCGACGACACCCTTCTTGTCCGCAGGCTGGACCGGGATCCGGTCCTCCTTGGGCTCAAGAGGTGGGTCGATCTCGACATCAGCCACCTGGCCGCCCTTCAATCCCATGCGAACGCTGCGCTGATTGTCGGAGGTCTTCGACACCACGGCGAAGCTCGTCGAGCGCGGGCCGGCTCCGGCAAGCGTGCCTGACGCGGAAGCCTCGCCCTTGCCGCCGGTCAGGACCATGGCGAGGCCGGTCAGCTTCGCATTGCCCTGCATCTGGTATTTCCGGCCCTTGAAGGACGAGACGAGGTCTGCTTTTCCTAGGGGCAAGCCCGCCAGGGAGAGGTCGTACGTCACCTTGAGGGTCTGCCCTTGAGCGAACGAAGCCGTTCCGGCAAAGGCCAGGGTGACGAGAGCTGAGGCGATGAGGCGCATAGGGCTGTTCCGATAGTCTATTCTGTTGCATCGCACGAGATTCGGAATAAATCGTGACCACGCGGCCGAAAAAAAGAGGGTGCGACGTCGCGCTATTCTTGACCCACACCCCTGTTTCGGCTTATAGGCTCGCACCTTCCAAGGACTTCTGGTGTCCGGCCGCGTGGGATCTGCGATCTTGCAAACCCGCGAATTGTGGTCGCGACCCTCACACGACGAATAGGATTGAACCCATGTCGCGCCGTTGCGAACTGACCGGCAAGGCCGTGCTGAGTGGCCACCTGGTGAGCCACTCGAACCGCAAGACGAAGCGGAAGTTCCTGCCGAACCTCTGCAACGTCACGCTCCAATCTGACGCCCTGCAGCGCTCCTTCCGCCTGCGCGTCACCGCCAATGCGCTTCGCTCGGTCGAGCACCGCGGCGGCCTCGATGCCTTCCTGGCCAAGGCCAAGGCTGAAGAGCTCTCCACCACTGCCCTGGCAGTGAAGCGTGAGCTCGAGAAGAAGCTCGCCGCTGCAAGCTGATCTCGGATCGCTAAAAATTGGCTTTGCGGGCGGCCTCAGTGCCGCCCGTTTTGCGTTAGTCTGCACATCGTCCAGATTGGTCCGGACGATGTGCAGCTTATTGGATTCAGCATCAGATGGATCTCAAAGGTGCAAATCCACTTTTGAGTCTGATGCTCAAGGCTTAAGCATTGCCTGGAAGGCCCGCCCCATGACCCAGATTGACCGCCGCGACTTCCTCATTGCGCTCACGGCAATGACCCTGGTCGTCCTCTCGTCGAATATTCTGGTCCAGCATCCCTTCACCCATTGGGGCATGGGCGACTACCTGACCTGGGGCGCCTTCAGCTATCCGTTCTCGTTCCTGGTCACCGACCTGTCGAACCGCCGCTTCGGGACACAGGGCGCCCGGCGTGTGGTCTATGTGGGCTTCGTGCTGGCCGTGGCTCTCTCCATCGTCCTGGCGACGCCGCGCATCGCCATCGCGTCAGGCTCCGCCTTCCTCGTGGCCCAGCTTCTCGACATCAGCATCTTCGCCCGCCTCCGCGACAAAGCCTGGTGGATGCCGCCCTTCATTTCCTCGGTGATCTCATCGGGGCTCGATACCGCGATCTTCTTCTCGTTCGCCTTCTATTGCGGCGTGGTGCCGGGCCTCGGCCTCACCATCAGCGAAATGCTGGGCCAGGCGGGGGTCGTGGACCAATGCATCGCCCTCCCGTGGGTTAATCTCGCCGTCGCGGATTACGGGGTGAAGCTCGCGCTGGCCGCCATCGCGATCGCCCCCTACGGCGCCATCCTGGCGTTCATGCGCCCGCGACTGCAGCGGGCGGCCTGATTTTAGGCGGCCATCCTTCATGGCCGTTCAGAGAGCCTCTTCCGCATAGGGCGGATGAGGGATGGCCTGATGCGCCGCGCGCAGGGCCGCCGACCAGCGCTCACGCAGGTCGCGGAAGTAAGGCTCATCCTCTTGGATCCTGTATGTCACGCCTGCCCTAAGCGCGGCGCGCTTGGCTACCACAATGTCAATTGGCAGGCCGACCCCCAAATTGGACTTCAGTGTCGAATCCATCGAGATGAGCCCGAGCTTCAGGGCCTCGACGAGGCTGGTGTCGTGGGCGATCGCCCGGTCCAGGATCGGCTTGCCATATTTGGGCTCGCCGATCTGCAGGAAAGGCGTGTCGATGGTTGCCTCTATCGCGTTGCCGGCCGCATAGATCTGGTAGAGCCGCATCTGACCATGGCCGATTTGCCCGCCAAGAAGCATGGTGACATCGAAAGTCATGCTGCGCTTCTCCATCTCGACCCCATCCATCTCATAGACACGACGGATGGCGCGTCCGACGAGCTGGACCGCCTTGAACATGCTCGAAACCGTGAAAAGAGTCTCGACCTCACCAGTCTCGGGATTCTCGATTCCGTCCGAGAGCAGCGACAGGACGGATTGGCTCGCCGAGAGATTGCCGGCCGTGGCCAAGGTGATCAGCCGTTCACCAGGCTTCTCAAACAGATGAAGCTTGCGGAAGGTTGCAATGTTGTCGACGCCAGCATTGGTGCGCGTGTCGGCGATCATCACAAGGCCGTCCTGCACGAGGATGCCGACACAATACGTCATGGGTGTTCCTCCAGGAGCCTTCTGGTCGAGCTGCTGCGTCGTCGGGGTCATTCTCACGCCTGTGCTTGACGGGCGCTTTCGATTCTCAAACGAACGTCGAGCGCTTCATGGGTAGCGCCGTAATAGCTTCCTCGGACCGGGGCCGCATCAAGATAATCGAGCCCGATGGCGAGCCGAACGTAGTGTTCCGTAGCGGAAACAGCATTGGTCGGGTCGAAACTCACCCAGCCGAGATCCGGCAGATAGGCTTCGACCCAGGCATGACCGGCCTCCTGCTCGATCTCTCCCGGCTTGTGAAGATAGCCGGAGACATAGCGGGCCGGAATTTTCAGGGAGCGCGCCGCGCTCAGGAAGATGTGAGTGAAATCCTGACAGACCCCATGACCGGCCGCGAAGGCTTCCGTCCCCAGGGTCGTGGAACTCGTGGCTTGCGTATCGAAGCGCAGGCGCTTGGGGATCGCGTTCATGAGCGCATGAGCTTGATCAAGGGGATTGGTGAAGTGGCCTGCCGTGACCTGGGCGAATTCGCGAATGTCAGCATCGGCGCGGGTCAGGGGCGTCTCGCGCAGATAGAATACCTCCGGAAAGCGCTCGACCCCTCCCCGGATGACACCGGCCGTATCCGTTGTCTCCACCTCGCCGGCCACACGCAGAACGATCTGGCTGACCGGCCCGGACACCGACAAGCTGTGGGCGATGTTGCCGTACCAGTCCTCCCGGCGCATGAGCCGCGCTTCGCCATCCATGTCGATGTTCCAGGACAGGATCGTCTGGCTGTCGCTGCCACGGGGCGTGAGCCGCAGGAGCTGGATCGCCGATCGTGCGGGCTCCCTATAGTGATAGACCGTCTCGTGGGTGATGCGGATGCGCATGGTTCAGCAAAGGTATTGGTTCGAGATGGCAAGGCTGAGCCGGTTGTTGTCCGCCAGGAAGTTCTGGAGAAACTCATGCAGCCCGTGCTGGAAGATATCCTCGATGTTTCGGTTCGTCAGCCGGGCATGGGTCGCTCGTGCCTGACGTTGCGCCGCGCCCGATGTGCCGTAGCGATGCGAAAGATCATCGAGATGGCGTGAAAGCGCACCATAGCAGGCGGCCAGCGACCGGGGCATCTCCTCGCGCAGGATCAGAAGATCCGCCACGAGCCACGGCCTCAGATTCTGGTGATAGACCCACTGGTAGCTGACCAGCGCCGAGACCGAGCGGAGAATGGCGGCCCATTGGTAATAGTCGATGCCGCCACCCACAGGCGCATCCTGCGGCAGGAGCACGTGGTATTTGACGTCCAGCACCCGTGCCGTGTTGTCGGCGCGTTCGATGTAGAGGCCCAGCCGCGAGAACCAGTAGGCATCGTTGCGCAGCATGGTGCGCATCGCCGAACCGTCGTAGCGAAGCGACGCCTCCTTCACGAGGTTCAGGAACCGCGGCAGATCCTCAACCTTGATCTTTCTTGCCTTGTAGCGACGCAGATCGAGCCAGGCGGAGTTGATGGCCTCCCACATCTCCGACGTCAGAGCAGAGCGGACGGAGCGGGCATTCTGGCGCGCGGTATCGAAGCTGTTCCGGATGCTTGAGGGATTGACCTCTGAGAAGGCCAGAAATTCGATCACGTTCTCGGGTGTCGCCTCATCATAGGCCGACCGGAAGTCATCGATTCCTCCAGCCGTGATGAGGGCCGACTCCCATTCATTGGTTTCCAGGCCGCTGTAGGAGATCGGCATCGATGCCATGCGATAGGCGACATCAAGGACACGTGCGGTATTCTCGGCCCGCTCCACGTAGCGAGAGAGCCAATAGAGGCTGTCCGCATCACGACTCAGCATGAAAGACGCTCCCTGCTCATTCGCTTAACACCCAGGTGTCCTTGGTTCCGCCACCCTGGCTCGAATTCACCACGAGGGAGCCTTCCGTCAGCGCCACGCGAGTGAGGCCGCCAGGCACGAGCCGCACGCCGTTCCGGCCGGTAAGCACGAAAGGTCGGAGGTCAACATGGCGCGGCGCCAAGCCCTTCTCCGTAAAGATCGGGCTTGTCGATAGGGCCAGCGTCGGTTGGGCGATGTAGTTGTCCGGATTGGACAGAACCCGCGCCTTGAAGTTCTCGCAAGCCTCCTTCGTTGCATGCGGCCCCACGAGCATGCCATAGCCGCCCGAGCCGTTAACCTCCTTCACGACAAGCTCGTGCAGATTGTTGAGAACATAGGAGAGAGCCTCCTGCTCGCGGCAGCGCCATGTCGGGACATTCTTCAGGATCGGCTCCTCGCCCATGTAGAAGCGCACCATGTCCGGCACGTAAGAGTACATAGCCTTATCGTCGGCAACGCCCGTTCCGGGCGCATTGGCGATCGCCACGTTGCCTGCTCGGTAGGCGGCGATGAGGCCCGGCACGCCGAGGGCGGAATCGGAACGGAAGACCAAGGGGTCGAGGAAGTCGTCGTCGATGCGGCTGTAGATCACGTCGACGCGCTTCGGCCCCTCGGTCGTGCGCATGTAGACCATCTCGTCGCGCACGAAGAGATCGCGCCCTTCGACCAGTTCCACGCCCATGCGATCGGCCAGGAAACTGTGCTCGTAATAGGCCGAATTGAAGGAGCCGGGAGTGAGCAGGACCACGGTGGGATCCCAGGGGGAACTCGCCGGTGCCACCGATTTGAGCGTGCCCAAGAGCTCGTCCACGTAGTTCTCGATGGGACGAATACGCTGCATGCCCACGAGTTCGGGAAAGAGCCGCATCATCACCTCCCGGTTCTCCAGCATGTAGGAGACCCCGGAGGGCGTGCGCAGGTTGTCTTCCAGTACATAAAAGTCTTGGTCATCGACCCGGACGATGTCGATGCCGGCGACCTGCACATAGATGTTGCTGTTGAGATTGAGCCCCTGCATCTGCGGGCGGTAATAGGGATTGAGATAGACCAGCTCCGGCGGAATGATCCCAGCCCGCAGGATGTCCCGCTGGCTGTAGATGTCCTTCAGAAACAGGTTGAGTGCCTTGACCCGCTGCTCCAGACCACGCGCGAGGCGACCCCATTCCTCGCCGGATAAAATGCGGGGAATGATGTCGAAGGGAATCAGGCGCTCCTCGGCTTCCACATTGCCATAGACCACGAAGGTTATACCGACCCGGCGAAAGAAGAGCTCCGCCTCTTCTCGGCGATGTTCGAGCAGTTGAGGCGGCGCCGACTTCAACCAGTCCTGCAGGACGCGGTAGGCATGCCTGCTTCGGCCATCGTGGCCGTTCATCTCGTCGAAGATCGCCCGTGCCGCCACCGGATCTCCTTAAGCTTTTCTGAAGCGAACACCCAATGCAGTGATTGGCATCAAGCCCGCAGAAAGAAAGCTTAGTTGCCTAAAACCTAGAGCTTCAAGCGAGATGAGGGAATACAGGCAGGCAAGGAATGATGAGAAAAGCAGCAGCTGCCCGCTGAAAAGGCAGCACTCCCTAGCGCCTCAGCCTTCAAGAGAGAACTCAAGCAACAGTGTTCTCTGCAACGTGCTGAAATTATCGTCGGAGATCAGCGAGAGAACCGTCTCGCCGCCCTCGCGGTGAACCGCCAGCCCTTCCATGTTGTCGACCTGGTGCGAGGGCTCGCTCTCGTAGAGGATATCCCCGTCGACACGCGCGCCCGCTCGGATGGCCGCCGCTTCGATGCGGCGCAGGCGGCACACGAACCCGCCGAACAGCGAGAACCGCCGCTCCAGGAGCACGGCGTCGCCATCGGGCAGGAAGGACAGGTCGGTGACGTCAAAGCCACTGGTGAGAGCCACCTGGAAGCCTCCCTGCCTGGGTCCTGTGAGAATGAACCCGCTGCCGCCCTCGGCGATGCCGACGAGAGCCCCGCTTAAGGGAGAGCGTTGTGGCGCAACGGCGACCGCCTCCAGGCCGCCATTGCTCGGCAGGTCCTGCAGGGCCTTCGGAACGGGAATTGGCACGCCCCGGATGATGCTGCCCGCGGCATTGCGCTCGAAGCGGACGACAGCATGGTTGCGCTCGGTGCCGATGAAGACGGCATCGCCTGCGAGCGCGAAGCTTTCCGTGTCGTAATAGCGCGACCGCCGCATCGGCACGCCGTTGCTCAGAATCAATGGAGACAGGACCGGGCCGGACAGGCCCGAGAGACGTCCGTCCGCCGTCTCGATCTGGGCTTTCATGATTTGCGCATTATCCGCAAGGGCGATGATCTCCTGCCCGTCGCCGGAGCGCCACAGGCCGGAAAATCCGCCGAAGGCCGACACATCGGAGCGCAGGATGGCCCCAGAGCGGAACATCAGTGCGCCGAAGCGACTGCGATCAGGATCGGTGGTCGAGAGGCGGCTGATCGGCTGCGCCTCCACGCGGATCGCCGTTGCCCCTTTGAAGGCCTGCGGGCGCTGCGCCAAGGCGACACCCGTGCAGGCAAGAGTCGCAGCAGTTGCACTGCCGCCGATCAGGAAGTTGCGCCGGGTGAGCCTCAAGCGTGCGCTCTGCGCCGGGGAGCCGCGCCACGGGCCGGCGGACCGGCATTCTCCTCGAACAGCTCCGCGAGCTTTTCGGTCATGACGCCGCCGAGTTCCTCGGCATCGACGATGGTCACGGCGCGGCGATAGTAGCGCGTCACGTCGTGGCCGATGCCGATGGCGATGAGCTCCACGGGCGAGCGGGTCTCGATCTCCTCGATGATGTAGCGCAGGTGCCGCTCGAGATAGTTGCCGGGGTTAACCGACAGGGTCGAGTCGTCCACCGGCGCACCGTCCGAGATCACCATGAGGATGCGCCGCTGCTCGGGCCTTCCAAGCAGGCGCTTGTGCGCCCAGTCGAGGGCCTCGCCGTCGATGTTCTCCTTCAGGAGACCTTCTCGCATCATCAGGCCCAGGTTCTTGCGCGCCCGCCGCCAGGGCGCGTCCGCCGACTTGTAGATGATGTGGCGCAGGTCGTTGAGGCGGCCGGGATTGGCCGGCTTGCCGGCCTGCAGCCACGTCTCGCGGGCCTGTCCGCCCTTCCAGGCGCGGGTGGTGAAGCCGAGGATCTCGACCTTCACGCCGCAACGCTCGAGGGTGCGCGCCAGGATGTCCGCGCAGGTGGCCGCGACCGTGATCGGACGTCCGCGCATGGAGCCGGAATTGTCCAGGAGCAGCGTCACCACCGTGTCGCGGAAGTTCGTGTCCTGCTCCTGCTTGAAGGAAAGCGGCTGGTACGGATCCATGATGATGCGCGGCAGGCGCACGGGATCGAGGGTGCCTTCTTCCAGGTCGAACTCCCAGGACCGGTTCTGCTGCGCCATGAGGCGGCGCTGCAGGCGGTTCGCCAGACGCCCGACCACGCCCTGGAGATGGGCGAGCTGCTTGTCGAGATAAGCGCGAAGGCGCGTCAGCTCGTCCGCGTCGCAGAGATCCTCCGCATGGATCATCTCGTCGAATTTCTGGCTATAGGCCTTGTAGTCGGGCCCGCGCGCCTCGTTGGACCGCGATGGCGGGCGCCAGGACTCGCCGGCATCCTCCGAATCGGCCTCTTCGGATTCCTCGGGCATCTCGCCGGAAGGACCATCGGCCTCCTCCGTGGCGCCATCCTCCATCTCGTCGCTGGAATCCTCGCTGACCTCGGTTTCAGCGCGGTCGCCTTGGCTTTCCTGCTCGGACTCGCCTTCGCCCTGCTGCTCCTGCTGCTCGGATTCGTTCTCGTCCTCGTTCTCCTCGTCCTCGGAATCCATGGACGCCTCGTCGGCCATGTCGAGGGAGGAGAGCAGGTCGCGGATGTTGCGGGCGAAGCTGCGCTGGTTCTCGATGTTCTTGAGCAGGCCATCCAGGTCTCGGCCCGCGCGGTCCTCGATGAAGTCGCGCCAGAGATCGACGATCTTGGCCGCCGAGGCGGGGGGCTTCTGCCCCGTCAGGCGCTCGCGCACCATGAGGGCGAGCGCATCCTCGAGCGGCGCATCGGCCCGGTCCGTGATCTCCTCGTACTTGCCGCCGCGATGGTAGCGGTCCTCCAGCATCGCCGTGATGTTGGAGGAGATGCCGGCCATGCGACGAGAGCCGATGGATTCCACGCGCGCCTGCTCGACCGCGTCGAACACGGCCCGCGCCGCCTGACCGTCAGGAGCCAGCTTCCGGTGCAGGGTGATGTCGTGGCAGGCCAGCCGCAGCGCCATGGCGTCGGCGTTGCCGCGCAGGATCGCCACGTCCTGCGCGGTCAGCCGCCGCGGCGGCTCCGGCAGGCGGGCCTTGTCCTGGCCCATGAGAACCGGACGGTCGGATGCGAAAGCCACCTCGAGATCGGGCTTGCGGGCAATGGCCTTCATGGTGCCGGCGATGGAGCGCTTCAGCGGCTCCGCCGGCGCTTCCTTCTTCTCACCTGGCTTGCGGTTCGAGATGGACATCGAATTCCTTCATCCGTCATCCCGGCCGGAGCGTAGCGGAGAGCCGGGATCGCCAAAACCAGCGAAACTCCCAAACGATCCCGGATCGCGCCCATGGCGCGTCCGGGATGACGCCTTAAGACAGCACCATGTTCACGGCGCTCTCCGGCAGTTCCTTGCCGAAGGAGCGCTGGTAGAACTCGGCCACCAGGGTGCGCTCGAGCTCGTCGCACTTGTTGAGGAAGGTGACGCGGAACGCGAAGCCCGTGTCGCCGAAGATCTCGGCGTTCTCGGCCCAGGTGATCACCGTGCGCGGGCTCATGACGGTCGAGAGATCGCCGTTCATGAAGGCCGAGCGGGTGAGATCGGCCACGCGCACCATCTTGTTGACGATGTCCCGGCCGGCCGGATCCTCCTGGTAGTGCTTCGCCTTGGAGAGGACGATGTCCACTTCCTTGTCGTGCGGCAGGTAGTTCAGCGTGGTCACGATGGACCAGCGGTCCATCTGGCCCTGGTTGATCTGCTGGGTGCCGTGATACAGGCCCGACGTGTCGCCCAGGCCCACCGTGTTGGCGGTGGCAAATAGCCGGAAGGCCGGGTGGGGCCGGATCACGCGCTTCTGATCGAGGAGCGTGAGCTTGCCCGACTGCTCCAGCACGCGCTGGATCACGAACATCACGTCGGGACGGCCGGCATCGTACTCGTCGAACACGAGGGCAACGTTGTTCTGCAGCGCCCAGGGCAGGATGCCGTCCTGGAAGGCCGTGACCTGCTTGCCCTCCTGGAGCACGATGGCGTCCTTGCCGACGAGATCGATACGGGAGACGTGGCTGTCCAGGTTCACGCGCACGCAGGGCCAGTTGAGGCGGGCGGCCACCTGCTCGATATGGGTCGACTTGCCGGTGCCGTGATAACCCGTGATCATCACGCGGCGGTTGCGGGCAAACCCCGCCAGGATGGCGAGCGTCGTATCCCGGTCGAAGAGATAGTCGGGGTCCAGATCGGGCACATGCTGTTCGGCCTGCGAAAAGGCCGGGACTTCCAGATCCGAGTCGATGCCGAAGACCTGTCGCACGGACACCTTCATGTCAGGCATCAAGGTCGCTGTCTCGGTATGTGCCGTCATAAGGGGCCTCTTGTTCGGATCGATGTCGTGAAGGTGTCATGGGCTTCTTAAACCCCATGACGGAATGGTGCAATTTCCTAATCGGCCTATCGACCCTGCCTGAAAGGATATTGTTTTTAGCAGAGACCGGCACTTTTGAGGGTGTCGTGCGCCTTGATGATGTCGCGCAGGCGCTCCTCGAAGGAACGGTCGCCGCCATTGGCATCCGGGTGAAAGCGCTTCACCAGGGACTTGTACTGGGCCTTGATGGCAGGCCCGTCGGCGGTATCGTCGAGGCCGAGGATGTCCAGGGCCCGGCGCACCGCCCCCGTATAGCGCGGGCGCTTCGGCTCGGGCGAGGCCCGGCGCGCGCGGGCCTGGGTGAAGTCCTCCCCGCGCAGAACCCCGAGCGGGTCGACATATTCCCACTCGCGGGGCTCGGCCTTGGCGCCCTGCCCCTCGCCAGCGGCCGCGGAGTTCACCCCCATGGCCCAGGTCGGACGGTGGCCGATGATGGAATCCTTCTGGAAGGCCGCAACCGCCGTGTCGGACATGCCGGAGAAATAGTTGTACGACGCGTTGTACTCGCGCACGTGCTGGAGGCAGAAGCGCCAGTACTGCCCCTCCCGGTCACGTCCCTTGGGTGCGCGGTATTCGCCGGCGGCCTTGCAGGCTGGATGCTCGCAGACAGGCCCCTTGGTCTCCTGCGGCTCGTCACCGGAAGACTTGATGCGGATGCGGTCGAAAAGAGGCGAGTTGAGATCCATGATTCAGCGATTATGAGTGTCTTGAGGCTTTGAGCCAAGGCCTGAGCGCTTTTGGCCGCAGACCCGTTCAAAAAGGATTGATCTATCAGCATGACCCTCGCCCACTGGATCACACAGACTTTGCAGGACAGCCTGCAGCCGACCGAACTGACCGTCACGGACGAATCAGAGAAGCATCACGGCCATGCGGGATGGCGGGAGGGCGGTGAAACTCACTTCCACGTTTATATCGTGTCTGAGGCCTTCTCCGGCAAGAGCCGGGTCGAGCGTCATCGCCTGGTGAACCACACGCTGAAAGGCGCTTTCGACAGGGGTCTGCACGCCCTGGCGATTCAAGCCAAGGCGCCAGGGGAGTAGACGGGACAGGTCAGTGTCATTCCCGGCCGGAGATGGCGAAGCCATCGGAGGGGAAGGGAATCCACCAGCACGCTCGGCGCCATGGTTCCCCGTCCCTCGCTCCGCTCGCCGGGCATGACAAAGCCCTGAGGCTTTGTCACTTGATCCGCTCAAGCACACTCACATAATTCGCCACCGCGGCGCCGCCCATGTTGAAGATGCCGCCGAGCACCGGGTTCTTCACCTGAATGCCGCCGGCCTCCTCGCAGAGCTGCATGGCGGAGAGCGCGTGCATGGAGACGCCTGTAGCGCCAATGGGATGGCCCTTGGCCTTGAGGCCGCCGGAGGGGTTCACCGGCAGCTTGCCGTCGCGGTTGGTCCAGCCTTCCTTGACGGCGACCGCCCCCTGGCCGCGAGGGGTCAGGCCCATGGCCTCGTACTCGATGAGCTCGGCGATGGTGAAGCAGTCGTGGGTTTCGACGAATGACAGATCGGAGAGCTGGATGCCGGCCTGGGTCAGAGCCCGCCGCCACGCTTCGGTGCAGCCCTCGAACTGGACGATGTCGCGCTTCGACATGGGCAGAAAATCCTGCGCGTGGGCCGTGGCCCGGAAGGCGACGGCGCGCTTCATCCGCAGCGCCGTCTCCGTGTCGGCGAGCACCAGGGCCGCGGCGCCGTCGGAGACCAGCGAGCAGTCGGTGCGCTTCAGGGGACCAGCCACGAACGGGTTCTTGTCGCTCTCAGCCCGGCAGAAGTCGAAGCCCAGATCCTTACGCATTTGAGCATAGGGATTGTCGACGCCGTTCTTGTGGTTCTTGGCGGCGATCATCGCAAGCGCATCAGATTGGTCGCCATAACGCTGAAAGTAAGTGCCGGCGATCTTGCCGAACACGCCGGCGAAGCCGCCCGGCGTCTCGCCATCCTCCGACACATAGGAGCAGCGCAGCAGGATGTTGCCGATCTCGGGCCCCGGCGTGCGGGTCATCTGCTCGACGCCGACGACCAGCACGGTCTTTGCGCGCTTGGCCTCGATGGTTTTGATTGCCTGATGCACAGCGGCCGAACCTGTCGCGCAGGCATTCTCCACCCGGGTCGCCGGCTTGAACCGGAACCGGTCGCTGGCCTGGAACACCAGGGAGGCTGTGAAGTCCTGAGCCGAGAAGCCGCCGTTGAAATGGCCGAGCACCACCTCGTCCACATCTTCGGCGGCAAGACCTGCATGCTCCAGCGCCTCGCTGGCGACACGGACGATCAGGCTCTCGACGGTCTCGGCATCGAGCTTGCCGAAGGGGGTATGAGCCCAGCCGACGATGCAGGCGGTCATGGAGATCTCCTCAAGAATTGTGCTGTTGAGGCACAAAGTGGCTCTCTTTGCGTCGTTCAGCAAGGTGGATGCCATCTTGAGATTAGCGCCAAGCTGCGGTTCATCATGGCGCGAAGCGAATCATGAGAGGCAGCCCATGCGCCTGTGCGTCTTCTGCGGCTCGAATGCCGGTCAGGATCCCGTCTATCTCGATACGGCACGCGCCCTCGGGGAGGCTCTGGCCGCGAGTGGAATAGGTTTGGTCTATGGCGGCGCCTCGGTAGGGCTCATGGGTGCCGTTGCCGATGCCGTTCTCGCCAAGGGCGGCACCGTCATCGGGGTGATGCCGCAGGCGCTGGTGGACAAGGAAATCGCCCACAAAGGTCTGAGCGACCTTCGGGTGGTGGGCTCCATGCACGAGCGCAAGGCCCTGATGGCGGAGCTCGCCGACGGCTTCATCGCCCTGCCCGGAGGCCTCGGCACCTTCGAGGAGCTGTTCGAGGTGTGGACCTGGGCGCAGCTCGGCTACCACCGCAAGCCCTGCGCGCTCCTGAATGCGGGCGGCTTCTACGACAAGCTCACCGACTTCCTGGACGACGTGGTGGAACGGGGCTTCGTGAAGCCGATCCACCGCGCCATGCTGATCGTGGAGAGCGAGCCCGTCGCCCTGATTGAGGCCATTCGTGCTTACGAACCGCCGAAGGTCGATAAGTGGATCAAGGCGGGCGAGCGCTAAGTCAGTCTTACGCTTTGTAGGCTCCCACACCCTCGCCGAGTTTCACGTTGTTGGCCTCACGCACCTTGGCCGCTTCCTCGTCATAGAGGAAGGGCAGGAAGGCGAAGCGGCGGCCTTTCGTGACCTTGGAGACCGCATGCAGGAGTGGGCAGGAGAACACCACGGCACCGCCGGGGGGCGCCTTGTAACTGCGCGGTCCGTATTCCGGGAAGCTCACCTCGCCACCCTCGAAATCACCGTTGAGGTTGATCGAGACCGCGAAGCGGCGATGGGCCGTGCCGCTCGTCGTGTTGTCCCGATGGGCACGGAAATGTCCTCCGTCCTCCGCGGCATAGCAGGAGACGATGTAGCGCTCCATGCGTGAGGGCTTGAAGAAATGCACCCGCTCGATCTCGGGATTGATGCGGCGGATGATGCGGTGCTGCACCTGCCGGATCAGGTTGGGATCTTCGATCGTGTAGTCCTTGCGGCGTTTGTGGTTTGGATCGTGCGCCGCAACGGTCTTGCCGTTGACCTCGCGCATGAAGCCGGATTCCTCACCGCCATGCTGCTCGTAAAGACCGATCAGGTGGCGGCACAACTCGGGTTCGAATACGTCCGGGATGACGAGGACAGGCGCCGGCAGCTCGAAACCGGCATAGTGGCTGACCGGCGGCAGGTCGCGGAGATAGGCCATCACCTTCTCCCGGTCGCTGCCGTCCTGCTCGAAGGGGAAGATGGCGCGCACGCGCAAGGATGGATTGAGCACCATCCAGAAGCGGCGGATCGGGACGGAACCCTGCCCCGGCTCGACATTCCGCGGCAGCGCGCCGTAGAGGCGCCCCACCGTGCCGTCGAAATCCCAGAAATGGCGGATGCCGGGCACGATCTGCTGCGCACGGCCCTCGGACTGATCCGACGGATCGACGCTCACGCCGAACAGGGCGATCTTCTCATCGTCGAAGAGGGAGCGGTGCTCCTCCTGAAACGACGCCAGGGTTGCGCGGCCGACCTCGTCCGAGCCCATCCCGTAGAAGCACAGGACGATGTAGCGGCCGGCCACCGTGTCGAAGCTGAAGTTCGGATTGCTGGTGGAGTTCTGTTTGAACCACGGAACCGGATCGCCCACCTGGAGAACGCGATAGGCAGGTTGCATGGGTGCAGGAGCGGCAGCGTCGGTCATCGGCGGTCCGAAATACAGTTACAATACATGTAACGTTGTTCGTTATCACGCGGCTGCCGCAGCGACAAGCTAACGTTGGGACATGAGGAGGAGCGCAACCCCTCCGAGAATCAGCAGCATTCCGGCCAACTCACGCCGGGTGGTCGCCTGAGCCAGGAAGTGGTGGGATACGGCCTGTGCCATCAGCACCTCCACCAGGGCGAGGGTGCGCACATTGGCCGCTGTGGTGAGCGCAAAGCCGATGAACCAGAACTGGGACGCCAGCGCTCCGAGAAAGCCTGCCCCCAAGGAGGGGCGCCACGCCGCAAAACTCGCCACCAGCGCCTTGCGATCAAAGAGGCCGAGCCACACGAGAAGGACAGTGGTCTGCAGGCCGAGCCCCCAGACCAGGGTCGTGGAAGCCCGGATGAGCGGCGAGCCCTCGTCGAGCGACAGGATCGCACCGCGAAAGCCGATGGCGGCCAAAGCGAAGAAGGCTCCAGAGGCGATTCCGAAGAGGACAGGCCTGAGGCCGGACGAGGTCAGGCTCGTGCCGGGCTTCACGGACATGAGCAGCACGCCGCCCGTGGCAACCGCGATGGAGAGAGCCATGGCCGGGGTGAGCGGGTCGCCGAGGAGCACCAGACCGAAGAGCGCCACCTGCACCGGTTCGGTCTTGGTATAGGCGGTGACGACGGAAAAGGCGCGCTCCCGCATGGCCGAGAGCATGAGCGCGGTGGCAAAAATCTGGGTCAAGGCACCCATGAGCACATAAGCAAGGAAGGCCGCATTGGGCGCAGGCGGCGCTTCACCGGTGGCGAACCACATCGCCGCCAAGGCCAGGAGCGCGAAGGGGAAACCGTAGAGGAAGCGGACCTGGGTCGCTCCTACGGTTCCAATGGTCTCGGTGAGGCGGCGCTGGGTAGCGTTGCGGCCGGTTTGCGCTGCTGCGGCCAGAAGAGTGGCGGGAATCCAGAGAAGGGATGCACTCATATCGATCTTCAATCCGCGCGGCTCTTGCCACTCTCTTGCCATGGAATTCGTTAAGAAGGGGAGTTTAAGCAATCAACAAGCGGCCTAACCTAGCCAAGGCCAAGGTTTGGCACTACAAATAGCCCAGCTGACAGGCGGGGCTTGATCCATCCTCTCCTATCGTCGAACGAAGCCAAGGAGTCGTTCCGCATGAACGTTAGCCGTGTCCTCCGCGTGACAGCCTTTGCCCTTGCCGCCCTCATGAGCGGTTCGGCTCTGGCCGCCGGCGGCCCTGCGCTTGTCGTTGAAGTCGAATCCGGCCGTGTTCTTCACGCCGAGAGGGCGACCGACCCCTGGTTTCCGGCTTCCATCACCAAGCTGATGACGGCCTATGTGGCCCTCGACAAGATCCGCTCCGGCCAGATGAGCATGGACACGCTTCTGATCGTGTCCGAGGGCGCCGCCGCCCTGCCCCCGTCGAAGATGGGCTTCAAGCCCGGCACGGAGATCCGGCTCGACAACGCTCTCAAGATCATGATGGTGAAGTCGGCAAACGACGTCGCAGCTACCATCGCGGAGAATATCGGCGGCTCCATCGACGGCTTCTCGGAGCTGATGAACGCCCATGCCCAAAAGCTCGGCATGGTCTCGAGCCGCTTCGCCAATCCCCACGGCCTGCCCGACGACCGCAACCAGACCACGGCCCGCGACATGGCGCTTCTCGCCCGCGCGCTGCTGCGGGAGTTTCCGGACCACAGGGACCTGTTCGACATCGGCGCCGTCCAGTTCGGCCGCCGCATCATGCGCAACACCAACGGCCTCATCGGCCGCTATCCCGGCGCTGACGGCATGAAGACCGGTTTCATCTGCTCGTCCGGCTTCAACGTGGTGGCAAGCGCCCACCGCGACGGCCGCCACCTGATCACGGTGGTGCTCGGCGCCCCTTCGTCCAACGAGCGCACCATCAAGGCCGCCGAGCTGTTCGACCGCGGCTTCAACAGCAAGGTGAACTTCACCAATCCGGAACTTGCGGCGCTCCCGGTCTCGGCCAATAGCAGCCCGCCGGACATGCGCCCGGTCATCTGCGACCGTCGCGGACCGGTGCCGCAGGAAGAGGACGCTCCGGCCGTTGCCGAAACCGACAGCAACATTCCGAACCTGTTCTCAACGGAAGTCATGGCCTTTGCCGGCACAGTTGCCGACAAGCCGGTGCGCACCGTGCTCGGGCCCCGCACCGCCGTGCAGCCGGAGCGGGTCTGGGTCGGCCTGAACCCTCCTTCCGAGGCTGAGATTGCCGCCCAGGCGGCGGCCGAGGCTGCAGCCGAGCAGGCGCGCAGGGCCAAGACCAAGAAGGCGGCGGCTCCCAAGAAGGGCAAGGCGGCAGCCAAGCAGGACGACGCGGCGCAGGACGACACCAAGGCTGCCGAGAGCGAGCCCGCAAAGCCCGCGGTCAAGAGCACGGACAAGGGCGGCAAGACCCCGCCGCGGGTCAGCGTCACCGTCAAGCCGGTGACGGGCGCGAAGCCGGAGGCCAAGCCCGCTGCGGACAGCAAAGCCAAGACGGACGCGAAGGCCAAGGCGCCCCAAAAGGCGGACGCGGCCGGAAAGCCGAAATCCGTCGCGAACTGATCCGACAGATCATCGTTTCTCTGCAACGCCCGGTCACCCACCGGGCGTTTTGCTTAGCGCGTCCAAGATGAAGCATCGGATCAATCCCAAAAGTGCAAATCCACTTTTGGGTCCGATACTCTAGCCCTTGCAATTCAGGTGCATCCGGGCAAACGCTTCGGACCCTGCCACGCAAGTTTCAAGATGAATCGCTCCTCCCCCGCCAGCGGCCTGCTCTTCGCTCTCGTCTCGGCGAGCCTCTATGGCTTCAACATCGTGTACGCCCGCATGGCCTCCTTTGCGGGTGCCAGCGGCTCGGCCATCGTGGTCTATCGGGTGTTCCTGATGCTCGTTCTGGTGGGCATCGTGGCTGCGCTCATGAGACAATCGCTCAAAGCAGCCAGGGAGGAGCGCGGCACTCTGCTGCTGCTCGGCATTGCCACGGCGTTCGTGGGCATCTGCTACCTCTCGTCCGTGGCGTATATCCCGGTCACAGTGGCGGCCGTGGTGTTCTACACCTTCCCGATCCTGATCGTGCTTGCGAGCCCCTTCGTGGAGGGCACGAAGCTCACGCCGACATTGCTGGGAGTCGTGGCCGTGGCCACCCTCGGCGTGGCCCTGGTCGTGGGACCGGCCTTTGGCGGTCTCGATTGGCGGGGCCTTGCCCTCGCCTTCGGGGCGAGCATCGCCACGGCGATCCAGTTCTTCGCCGCCGCGCGCTGCCGCAGGACCGGCGTCATGGCCAAGACTTTCTGGATCCATGTGCTCGTCCTGCCCACCGCAGCGCTCATCAGCCTGGCGGCCGGGCAGCTGGCGCCGCCCTCCTCTCTGGCGGCCGCCCCTTTCGCGGTCGCCATGACGATCGGCGGCTATATCTTCGGCTTCGTGCTGCAGTTCCTGGCGCTCGGGCGCATCACGGCGGTCGCGGCCGGAATCATCTATTGCACCGAGCCCGTGGTGGCCGCCATCTCGTCGGCTCTCATCCTCGACGAGGTCCTGTCGCCTTTGCAGATTGCGGGAGGCGCCCTTGTGCTGGGAGCCATCATGGCCAACGTTGTGCTGGAGCAGCGCCGCCTTAAAGGTGCGCCCCTGGTGCCGATTGCGGATTGAACCCGATGACGAACAGCCCGATGACCCCACCCGCTCCCCTCCCGCTCACCATCCTCACGGGCTTTCTCGGCTCGGGCAAAACCACCCTGCTCAACCGGCTTCTGAAAGAAGCCGCGCTGCAGGACAGCGTGGTGATCATCAACGAGTTCGGCGAGATCGGCCTCGATCATCTTCTGGTGGAGACGGTCGACGAGGGCATGGTGCTGCTCTCCGCCGGCTGCCTCTGCTGCACGGTGCGCGGCGACCTCATCGCGACCCTGGAAGATCTCCTGCGCAAGCGCGACAACGGCCGTATCATGCCGTTCAAGCGCGTGATCATCGAGACCACGGGCCTCGCCGATCCGGCCCCGATCCTGCACGCGGTGCTCTATCACCCGTATCTATCGATGCGCTACGCCGTGGAAGGCGTGGTCACTGTGGTCGATGCGGTCAACGGGTCTGCGACCCTTGACGTCCATCGCGAAGCCGTGAAGCAGGCGGCCGTGGCCGAGCGCATTGTCCTCTCGAAAACGGACCTCGTGAGCGATGAGGCAAAGCTCTCGGAACTGCGGGATAGGCTGCATCAGCTCAATCCCGGCGCAACCCTGCTTGCGGCGGATGCGCCGGCCGAGGCTGTCATCGCCGGTGGCCTCTTCGATCTCGACGGCAAGATCGCCGATGTGGCCGGGTGGCTGAAGACGGAAGCCGTCGAGCAAGCTGAACGCGAAAGCCACGCGCACCAGCACGGGCACCATCATCACGGGCATGATCATCACCATCATCATGACGTGAACCGGCACGACGAGCGCATCCGCGCCTTCTGCCTTACGAGCGACCAGCCGATCCGCCAGGGCACGCTCGACATGTTCCTCGATCTCCTGCGCTCGTCGCAAGGCGCGAAGCTGCTCCGCGTGAAAGGCCTTGTGGCGCTGGCCGAGGATCCGGAGCATCCGGTCGTCATCCATGGCGTGCAGCATGTGATCCATGTGCCGGCCGTGCTGCCGCGCTGGCCGAGCGAAGACAGGCGCAGCCGCATCGTGTTCATCGTGGACGATCTCGAACGTGAGACCGTGGAGAAGCTTTGGGACGCCTTCCTCGGCAAGCCCGCCGTCGACCGGCCCGATGCGGCGGCCCTGTCGGACAATCCGCTGTCGCTGAGGCGGTGAATACCTCTCGCCGACATCCAACAAGAGCCTCATCCTGAGGAGCGAGCTTGCTCGCGTCTCGAAGGACGAGGCGTTTCCAGTGCATCCTGGTAGCTCCTTAGAGACGCCGCTTTCAGCGGCTCCTCAGAGGCTGGCTCATAAATCCCTTCTGGCATGGGCATAGGCTTTCCCTCCCCCTTGTGGGGCGGGTCAGGGTGGGGGGTGTGAGCGCTAGACTGGACCAGCGAAGCGCCGGCACCCCCACCTCCAACTCCTCCCCACAAGGGGGAGGAGGGCTCGTCGGCGCTTTATGAGCCATACTCTCAGGATGAGGGTAGAGTGGTGTGAGGTGTTTACATCACGCCGCCATCTGCGAGCGCTGTGCCCAGCCGGTCATGGAGCGCTCCGCATAGGCCGTGATCGCGTACATGATGACGCCGAGCACCGCGAGCACCACGAGGGCGGCCCAGACGAGGGGCACCTCGAAGGCAGCCGAGGCCCGCGTGAGCAGATTGCCGATGCCCACATTCGACGCGTTCTGCTCGCCGATCACGGAGCCCACATAGGCCAGCGTGATCGCGACCTTCAACGAGCCGAAGAAATACGGCATGGCGCGCGGCACGCCGACCTTGAACACGATGTCGCGCTTCGAGGCGCCGAGCGCCCGCAGCACGTCCTCCATCTCGGGCTCCACCGTGGCGATGCCGGTCGCGACATTCACCACGATGGGGAAGAACGAGATCAGGAAGGCGGTCATCACCGGCGGCACCCAGCCGACGCCGAACCAGAACACCAGGATCGGCACCACGGCCACCTTGGGGATCGAGTTGAAGCCCACAAGCAACGGATAGGTGCCC
Organism: Microvirga sp.; assembly: GCF_014699075.1. GTDB lineage: Bacteria > Pseudomonadota > Alphaproteobacteria > Rhizobiales > Beijerinckiaceae > Microvirga. The sequence goes on from NZ_JACXAB010000007.1 coordinate 137,688, forward strand.
GCATTGATGAGCCGCGAGGAGCCCAGCACCATCCCGAGCAGGAGGCCGAAGCCGACCGCGAGGCCGAAACCCGCCAGCGTCATCCAGAGGGTGTGCATGGCGTGGTAGGCGAGCTGGCTGCGGTATTCCCACACGGCCCAGAGAATCGTGGAGGGCGCCGGCAGGATGAAGCTCGAGATCTTCAGCACATGGCAGAGGATCTCCCACAGGGCGAAGAACCCGACGGTGAAGACCCAGGGCGCGAGGGCAAGCTTGTTCTTGGTTTTCATGGGATCCTCACGCCGCCTGGCGCGCCTGCGCGATGTGGCCGCGCAACTCGTGAACGAGGGCAGAGAATTCCGGCGTATAGGTGATCTCGAGATCACGCGGCCGCGGGAACTCCACCTCGCGCTCGGCCACGATGCGACCGGGCCGGGCGCTCATGCAGAAGATGCGGTCCGCCAGGAACGCCGCCTCGCGCAGGTCATGGGTGACGAGAATGATCGTCACCTTCTGGGCCGCATGCAGGTCGCGCATCACGCACCACAATTCTTCGCGGGTGAAGCTGTCGAGCGCGCCGAAGGGCTCATCGAGCATCAGGAGCTTGGGTTCGTGGATGAGCGCGCGGCAAAGGGAGGCCCGCTGCTGCATGCCGCCTGACAGCTGCCAGGGGAATTTGTGCCCCTGCCCCTTGAGACCCACCTGGGCGAGCAGGCTCTCGGCCTTCGCCACATATTCCGCCTTGTGGCGGCGCAGCCGCGAGCGATGCGGCTCCACGATTTCGAGCGGCAGCAGGATGTTGTCGAGGGTGGTGCGCCAGGGCAGCATCGTCGGGTTCTGGAACGCCATGCCGGCGAGCTTCACCGGCGCTCCCACTTGCCTGCCGTCCACGATCACCGTTCCCTCGACGGGAAACTGCAATCCGGTGGCGAGCTTCATCAGAGTGGACTTGCCGCAGCCCGAAGGACCGACGATGGCGGCGAACTCGCCCTCGTGTACCTTGAGATTCAGGTTCTGGACAGCAGGCAGACCGTCCTCAGCCCGCGCATAGACGTGGGTCACATCGTGGATATCGACGAAAGCAGACAACGGGCACTCCGTGGTCTCACCCTCCCTTTGAGGGGGAGGGTCGGCCGTCAGGCCGGGGTGGGGTGAGTAGCGCGACCTTGCAGGACGTGGCGTTTCCACCCCACCTCGCTCGCCTATGCTCGCGACCCTCCCCCTCAAGGGGAGGGTAAAGAACGATCAGTTCACCTTGCGCTGATCGGCGGCGGGGAGGAACTGCTCCGTGAACACCGCGTCCACTTCGGGCTTGGCCTTGTAGGTGAAGGTCAGGCCGATCTGGTCGAGGGCCTTGGCGAAACGGGCCTTGTCGATGCCGCCGAAACCGTTCTCCTTCACCCACGGGGTGATCATGTTCTGCTCCAGCACCATCTTGAGGCGCTCGAGCTCCACGTCCTTCTTGGCGACGTCGTTGCGCTTGACAACCGCGTCGACAGCGCCCGACGGATCCTTCACCGTGTCCTGCACGCCCTTCATGATGGCGCGCAGCAGGCCCTTCACAGCCTCGGGCTTTTCTTGAGCGAACTTCTGCGAGACGATGATCGTGTTGCCGTAAAGATCGACGCCGTAATCGCTCATGAGCAGCACGACGATGTCGTCCGCCGGCACGCCGCGGGACTTCAGGTTGATGTAGGACGACATGGAGAAGCCGAACACCGCATCGACCTCACCCTGCGCCAGCATGGGCTCGCGGACCGGAAAGCCCACGTTCTCGAACTTCATGGTGGTATCGTCGATCTTGTTCACGGCCTTGAAGATCGGCCATTGCGCGTAAGCGCCGTCAGCGGCCGGCGCGCCGAACTTCTTACCCTGGAGGCTCGACACCTCCTTAGCAATGCCCCGGCTCTTGCGCCCGATGAGGGCGAAGGGCGGACGGTCGTAGATCACCATCACGGCCTTGATGTCGGTGCCGGGATTCTCGTCGCGGAAGCGCACGAGGGAGTTCACGTCGCCGAAGCCCACGTCATAGGTGCCCGACGCCACGCGGGAGATCGGCTCGCGGGATCCCGCCGCCGGATCGATGGTGACGTCGAGGCCCTCGGCCTTGAAGTAGCCCTTGTCGAGGGCAACCGCGAACGGAGCGGCCGGCCCCTCCCAGCGCCAGTCCAGGGAGAACCGCACCGGGGTCTGGGCCTGGGCAGCGGAGCCGAGAAGCACGGCAGCGCCCGCCAGCATGCCCTTGATCCACCCTGCCTTTATCGAACGATCCAAGAACATCACCGTCACCTCTGTTTTTATGGCCTTGAGCCTTCTGGCGTTCTTTGTCGCCAGCTGCCTTGTTCTTGACCATGCAATCAGATCGGTGCTTCGGGTCAAGTCTCTTGCCAGGGCATCCCTGCTGCCGGGACGTGCATTTGACAAAAAATTGAGCAGGAATTCTCACGGCCAAGGCTCTTGACGGGGTTCAGAGCTCTCCCCACCTTGATCCCATCGGCGACCGGGCCCCTCTGGCAGGACGCAACCGCGACTGCGATGTCGGAGCCGATGCTTGAACATAAGCAATCAAAGGTCCGGTTATGCCAGAATTCCTGCTCATGGAATGGCTGGGGAAGCCCGTCTGGATGTGGACGGCTTTCCTGAGCCTTGTCGTTTTTCTCCTCGCCTTCGATCTCGGTGTCCTGAACAGAAAGGACAAAGAACTCGGCGTGAAGGAGAGCCTTCTCCTCTCTGCCTTCTATATCGGCATCGCGATGCTCTTCGGTGCCTATATCTGGTGGTCCTTCGAGACCGGCCTCCTGGTGACCCAGGACGGCACCCATGCGGGCATCTCCTACTTCACGGGCTTCTTCATCGAAAAGTCCCTGTCGATCGACAATGTCTTCGTGATTTCGCTGATCTTCAGCTATTTCGCGATTCCCAGAGCGTACCAGTACCGCGCCCTTGTCTGGGGCATCATCGGCGTCATCGTCCTGCGCGGCATCATGATCGCCTTAGGCGCCGCTTTGGTGCAGGAATACTCCTGGATGCTCTACATCTTCGGCGCGTTCCTGATCGCGACCGGCATCAAGATGCTGATCGTGCCCGATAGCGATCCGGACATCGAGAAGAACCCGCTCGTCCGCTTCCTGCGCAAGCACATGCGGGTGACGAACCGCCTTCATAACCAGCACTTCTTCGTGCGCGAGCCCGACCCGAAGACAGGCAAGCTCGTCACCTGGGCGACGCCGCTCTTCCTGGCTCTCGTGGTGATCAACGTCGCCGACCTGATCTTCGCGGTGGATTCGGTGCCGGCGATCTTCGCCATCACCACGGATACCTTCGTGGTCTACACGGCCAACATCATGGCAATCCTGGGCTTAAGGGCGCTCTACTTCGCGCTCGCCGCCATGGTGCACCGGTTCCACTACCTGAAATATGCCCTGGCGCTGGTGCTCGTGTTCATCGGCGGCAAGATCTTCTGGAACCAGCTCGTGGGCAAGCTCGATCCCACCATTTCGCTCGGCGTGACCCTCGCCCTGATCGCCGGTGGTGTCCTCTTCTCACTGTGGAAGACGAAGGACGAGCAGGCGGCCATTTCCGGGTAAGGCATAGTGGGAGGGTGAACGCCCTCCCATTTCGTTTTCCGCTCCTCATTGTCATTCCGGGCTCGCCTTTGGCGCCCCGGAATGACAGCAATGATATGTCTGTTTATACCGGCAACATCCCGTCGCTCTTGACCTCTTCCATCACCGCGTAGGTGCGGGTCTCCTTCACGCCCGGCAGGGCGAGAAGAATGTCGCCGAGGAAGCGGCGGTAGGCGGCCATGTCGGCCACTCGGGTCTTCACCAGATAATCGAAGCCGCCCGCCACCATGTGGCATTCCAGAACTTCTGGTGCGCGCTTCACGGCCTCGGCGAATTTCTCGAAGACGTCTGGCGTGGTCTTGTCGAGGGAGACTTCCACGAAGACCAGGAGGCCAAGCCCCAGCCGGTGCGGATCAAGCCTTGCCCCATAGCCGGCGATGAAGCCGTCCCGCTGCAGGCGCTTCACGCGGTCGCTGGTGGAGGTGGGCGACAACCCAACCTTTTCCGCCAAGTCCACGGTGGCGATGCGCCCATCGGCCTGAAGGGCTTTGAGGATCTTGCGATCGGTACGGTCCAAGTCCGTCATTTTCACGGTCTTTCAGGATGATGGCCGCTTTTACTAAGGCAAAGAGGGTGATTTTTCCATCGAAGCACGCCTCTTGCCCACCTATATTCCGGGAAACATCCAGAGGATCTTCCGATGCGTCCTTCCCCCAGCACCGCCCAGCCCTTCAACCCGCCCTACGCTGAGGACGACAAAGCCCTTGCGACCCGGCTTCTCGCCAGCTCCCGCTTGTCGCCGGAGCGGGAGAAGCGCGTGGATGAGCAGGCCACGCGCCTGATCGAGGCCATCCGCGCCAAGGGCGGCGGGCTCGGCGGCGTCGAGGAGATGCTGCGGGAATACGCGCTCTCCACCAAGGAGGGGCTGGCGCTCATGGTGCTGGCCGAGGCGCTGCTGCGCGTGCCGGATGCCGCCACCGCCGACCGGCTGATCGAGGACAAGCTGGGACAGGCCGATTTCGCCGGCCATGAATCCAAGTCCGACGCCTTTCTCGTCTCGGCCTCGGCCTGGGCGCTCGGCATCACCGCGCGGGTGATCCAGCCCGGCGAGACCCCAGAGAGCATTCTGGGCCAGCTCACCAAGCGCCTCGGCCTCCCGGCCGTGCGCACGGCGACCCGCCAAGCCATGCGGGTGATGGGCAACCACTTCGTGCTCGGCCAGACCATCGAGGAGGCCCTGAAGCGGGCGGGCACCTCGAAGGGCCGCGTCTACCGCTATTCCTTCGATATGCTGGGCGAAGGCGCCCGCACCACCGACGATGCCCACCGCTATTTCGACTCCTATGCGTCGGCCATCGACGCGATCGGCCGCTCCGCCGGCAACGAGCCCCTGCCGAACCGCCCCGGCATCTCGGTGAAGCTGTCCGCACTCCACCCGCGCTACGAGGCCACGAGCCGGGAGCGGGTGATGCGCGAGCTCGTGCCGCTCGTGATCGAGCTGGCGCAAAAGGCCAAGGCTTACGACCTCAACTTCACCGTTGATGCGGAGGAGGCCGACCGGCTGGAACTGTCGCTCGAGGTGATCGAGGCGGTGCTCGCCGATCCGTCGCTCGCCGACTGGAAGGGCTTCGGCCTGGCCATCCAGTCATACCAGAAGCGCGCCGGGTCGGTGATCGATGCCATCGCGGCCATGGCCGAGAAATACGACCGCCAGCTCATGGTGCGCCTCGTGAAGGGCGCCTATTGGGACACGGAGGTGAAGCGCGCCCAGGAGCGCGGGCTCGACGACTACCCGGTCTTCACCCGCAAGGCGATGACGGACCTGCACTACATGGCCTGCGCCGAGAAGATGCTCAGCTTGCGCCCGCGCATCTACCCGCAATTCGCCACTCACAACGCGCTCACCGTCGCGTCCATCATCGAGCGCGCCGGCGGCACCGAGGGCTACGAATTCCAGCGCCTGCACGGCATGGGCGAGGCGCTCTATGCGCGCCTGCTCGAAGACAATCCCGGCCTTGCCTGCCGCGCCTATGCGCCGGTGGGCGGTCACCGCGATCTTCTCGCCTATCTCGTGCGCCGCCTTCTGGAGAACGGAGCCAACTCCTCCTTCGTGTCCGTCGCAGCCGACCCCAACGTGCCTGTCCAGGCGCTCTTGAAGCGGCCAGCTGACATCATTGTGTCCGCCGACAAGGCGCGTCATCCCAAGCTCCCGCTGCCGCGCGATCTCTATGGACCCGAGCGCACAAATTCACGAGGCGTGGAGTTCGGCCACCAAGCTTCTCTCGATGCGCTGCTCGTGGAGATCGGGAAGAGCGGCCAGCAGAACTTCAAAGCGGAAGTTCTGATCGACGGCAAGGCGGCGTCCGGCACGTCCCGCCCGGTCGTCAGCCCCATCGACGGCAGCACCGTTGCGGGCCAGGTGACGGAAGCCTCGCCCGAGGTGGCGGACCGCGCGATGGCGGCAGCTCAGAAGGGCTTTGCAAGCTGGAGCCGCACCGATGCGGACACCCGCGCCAAGGCATTGCAGCGTGCGGCCGATCTCCTGGAAGAGCGGCGCGGGGCACTGCTGCACCTGCTGCAGGTGGAAGCCGGTAAGACCCTCGACGACGCGCTCTCGGAAGTGCGCGAGGCGGTCGACTTCCTGCGCTATTACGCCGTTCAGGGTCGCACCCTGTTCGGCAATGGCGACCTCATGCCGGGGCCTACGGGTGAGAGCAATATGCTGCGCCTGCGCGGCCGCGGCGTGTTCGTGGCGATCTCGCCCTGGAACTTCCCGCTCGCCATCTTCCTCGGGCAGGTCAGCGCCGCGCTGATGGCCGGCAATGCGGTCGTGGCAAAGCCCGCCGAGCAGACGCCGCTGATCGCCGATCTCGCCGTGCGCATTCTGCACGAAGCCGGCGTGCCGAAGACGGCCCTTCATCTCGTGCCGGGCGATGGGCGCGTGGGTGCGCGTCTTGTGGAGCATGAGCGTGTGGCCGGCGTGGTGTTCACCGGTTCGACGGAGGTGGCGCGCATCATCAACCGCACGCTCGCCAACAAGGACGCCGCCATCGTGCCACTGATCGCCGAGACCGGCGGCATCAACGCCATGATCGTAGACGCGACAGCGTTGCCTGAGCAGGTTGCCGATGACGTGGTGACCTCGGCGTTCCGCTCCGCCGGCCAGCGCTGCTCGGCACTTCGCCTGCTCTGCGTGCAGGAGGATGTGGCCGATCGCATGATCGAGATGATCGCCGGCAATGCGCGCGAGCTGAAGCTCGCCGACCCGCGCGAGATCTCCACCCATGTGGGCCCGGTGATCGACCGCGAGGCGAAGGACAAGCTCGATGCGCATATTGCCGACATGAAGCGCCAGGCGAAGGTGCACTACGCCGGCGATGCGCCTGCGACCGGCACCTATGTGGCGCCGCATTTCTTCGAGCTCAACAAGCCGCACGATCTGGCCCAGGAAGTGTTCGGCCCAGTGCTGCATGTGGTGCGCTACAAGGCGGATCGCCTGGAGGAGGTGCTGCGGTCGATCGAGGGCACGGGCTATGGCCTGACGCTCGGCGTGCATTCGCGCATCGACACCACGGTGGAGCGCGTGATCGAGGCTCTGTCGGTGGGCAATGTCTATGTGAACCGCAACATGATCGGCGCGGTGGTCGGCGTGCAGCCCTTCGGCGGTCATGGCCTCTCCGGCACAGGCCCCAAGGCGGGCGGTCCGCACTACCTCCTGCGCTTTGCCACGGAGCAGACGGTGACGATCAATACGGCCGCCGCCGGTGGCAACGCGAACCTGATCGCCATGGGTGAGTAGGGCGAGGCACCTCGCTTCATTGTTCTGTCGTCATCCCCGGACTTGCTCCGGGGATCCGCGTCTTCGCTTTCCGCTTCTCCAACCTCATCCTGAGGAGGATTGCGTAAGCAATCTGTCTCGAAGGAGGTTACAGTGCTCTCTGGAGGCTCCTTCGAGACGCCGCTGCGCGGCTCCTCAGGATGAGGGCAGTGTTTCTAAGACGTGGATGGCCGTGACGAGCACGGCCATGACGTTCCGTTGGGAGTCAAAACGCAAACGGAAAGCTGCGGACCTTCTCCCACGGCCCGCCGCGATACCACCATAGGTCCAGCCCCATTCCTATGACCTCGAACGGCTGAAATCCGTCAGCCAAATCCTCCAGCAGAGCCCGTGCCTGTGTTGGATCGACCTTGTTCTGCACCGTCACATGCGGGTTGTGGTTCTGACGGTCCTGAGGCTTGAGCCAGTCGTTCCATGTCAGCGCGAGATGACGGCGTAACTCGCTCAGCTCAGAGGATTCGAGCTTATACGCGACCCCGCGCCCGAGGGAACGCAGACCTGTCACATCGAGCGCGAAAGGTTCCTGACCGGAGATCGCGGCCTCGGTGTCATGCTGAATTTCCGCGAGGTGCTCGCCCGGCAGAGCATGGAACAGTGTCAGGTGTGCCGGGATGAAGTTGCGCTCCTTGGGGAAGTAGCGCCGTCGCTGCTCGTCGAAGAAAGCAAAGGCACGCTCGTCGAGCTGGAGCGTGAGGATGAGAGGCGCTGTTGTGTTCATGACAAGAAAAACCCGGCTTGGTGCCGGGTTGTTTCAGATCTCAAGCTGACAATTGTTTTAGAAGTTCAGCGCCGCCTTGGCTTCACGCAGCTGCGCGACCGCCGACTCGGCCGCGTGCTTGGCAGCCTGATCGTTGGTGGAGTCATAGGCCATTTCGGCCTGAAGGATCTCGTGATCCAGGATCTCCTGCGTCAGTTCCTCGGCCGGGAGAGCCCGCTCGGCCAGAACCGTCAGGCCGTTCTGGTTCACATCGGCGAAGCCGCCACGCACCAGGATCCGACGACCATTGCCGGGCGTGCTGGTGATGACGAGGAAACCGGTCTTGAGAGCCGTCATGGTCGGCGCATGACCGGCCAGAACAGTCATGTCGCCTTCCGTGGCCGGCAGCACAACCGCATCCACGTCGCCGGAGAACAGCACGCGCTCAGGAGAGACGAGTTCGAAATTGAAGGTAGCCATCTATCTGAGCTCCTCGTCACCGCGATCATGATCGGGCATCGTTTGGGAGATACGCTTGGACAAAGTGATCCCGGAGTCGTGTGAATCACACGACTCCGGGATGCACGAGAGTTGAATTAAGCAGCTTCGGCGGCGAGGCGCTGGGCCTTCTCGACGGCTTCCTCGATGGTGCCGACCATGTAGAAGGCAGCTTCGGGGAGGTGGTCGTACTGGCCATCGACCAGACCCTTGAAGCCCTTGATGGTGTCTTCAAGGGCGACGAGCTTGCCGGGCGAGCCGGTGAACACTTCCGCCACGTGGAAGGGCTGAGACAGGAAGCGCTCGATCTTGCGGGCGCGGGCTACGGTGAGCTTGTCCTCTTCGGAGAGTTCGTCCATGCCCAGGATCGCGATGATGTCCTGGAGCGCCTTGTAGCGCTGCAGCACCTGCTGGACCTGACGGGCGGTGTTGTAGTGCTCCTCGCCGACGATGGCGGCGGACAGCATGCGCGAGGTCGAGTCGAGCGGGTCCACGGCCGGGTAGATGCCCTTCTCGGCGATCGAACGCGACAACACGGTCGTGGCGTCGAGGTGGGCGAAGGAGGTGGCCGGGGCCGGATCGGTCAGGTCGTCGGCGGGCACGTAGATGGCCTGCACCGAGGTGATCGAACCCTTGGTGGTGGTGGTGATGCGCTCCTGCAGGGCGCCCATGTCCGTGGACAGGGTCGGCTGATAGCCCACGGCCGAAGGAATACGGCCGAGAAGCGCCGACACCTCGGAGCCTGCCTGGGTGAAGCGGAAGATGTTGTCCACGAAGAACAGCACGTCCTGACCCTGGTCGCGGAAGTTCTCGGCGACCGTGAGGCCGGTGAGCGCGACGCGGGCGCGGGCGCCCGGGGGCTCGTTCATCTGGCCGTACACAAGGGCGCACTTGGAACCGGCAGCCGAGCCGCTCTCACGCGGGTCAACGTTCACCTTCGACTCGATCATCTCGTGATAGAGGTCGTTGCCTTCGCGGGTGCGCTCGCCGACGCCAGCGAACACGGAGTAGCCGCCGTGGGCCTTCGCGACGTTGTTGATGAGCTCCATGATCAGCACGGTCTTGCCGACGCCGGCGCCGCCGAACAGGCCGATCTTACCGCCCTTGGCGTAGGGAGCGAGCAGGTCGACGACCTTGATGCCGGTGACGAGGATCTGGCCCTCTGTGGACTGCTCGGCATAGGAAGGAGCCGGCTGGTGGATGGCGCGGGTGCTTTCACCAACGATGGGGCCAGCTTCGTCAACCGGCTCGCCGATGACGTTCATGATGCGGCCGAGCGTTGCGGTGCCGACCGGCACGGAGATCGGAGCACCGGTGTCGGTGACCGGCTGGCCGCGGACGAGACCTTCGGAGGTGTCCATGGCGATGCAGCGCACGGTGCTCTCGCCGAGCTGCTGCGAGACTTCGAGAACGAGGCGGCTGCCGTTGTTCGAGGTCTCGAGCGCGTTCAGGATCTCCGGCAGGTGACCTTCGAACTGCACGTCGACGACAGCGCCGATGACCTGGGTGATGTGACCGGTCGCCTTGCGGGCGGGGGTAGCGGTGTTGGCCATGATTGGCTCCTCTCGGATTTCGTCAGAGCGCCTCGGCGCCCGAGATGATTTCGATCAGTTCCTTGGTGATCATCGCCTGACGCGACCGGTTGTAGGTCATCGTCTGCTTCTTGATCATTTCGCCCGCGTTGCGGGTTGCACTGTCCATGGCGCTCATGCGGGCGCCCTGTTCGGAGGCTGCGTTCTCCAGGAGCGCGCGGAAGATCTGCACGGTGAGGTTCCGCGGCAGGAGCGTCGCCAGGATCTCGCCTTCCTCGGGCTCGTAGTCGTAGACCGCGTCGGACGACGTGCCGGAAGCCTCGATCTGAGCCGGGATGATGTGCTGCGCCGTCGGGATCTGGGCGATCACCGAGCGGAAGCGCGAGTAGAACAGGGTCGCCACGTCGAACTCGCCGGCCTCGAAGCGGGCGAGCACCTTCTGGGCGATCATGTCGCCCTGCTCGAAACCGAGCTGGCGCACGGAACGCAGGTCGATGAGCTCGATGATCTGCTGGGCGAACTGGCGACGAAGAATATCGTAGCCCTTCTTGCCGACGCAGATGATCTTGACCGTCTTGCCCTCGGCCATGAGCCGGTTGGCATGATCGCGGGCAAGACGCGCAATCGAGGAGTTGAACGCACCGCAGAGACCACGCTCGGCGGTGCAGACGATCAGCAGGTGAACGCGGTCGGAACCGGTCCCGGCGAGCAGGCGCGGCGTCTCGGGCCCGACGACGATGCCGGACGCGAGGTTGCCGAGCACCGAGGACATGCGCTCCGCATAGGGACGCGCGGCCTCCGCCGCGGTCTGCGCGCGGCGCAGCTTCGCGGCGGCCACCATCTGCATGGCCTTGGTGATCTTCTGCGTCGCCTTGACCGAGGCGATGCGGTTACGAAGGTCTTTTAAGCTCGGCATCGAGCGGCCCTACCCTCTCCGGAGTTCCGGCTGGATCTTACGCAAACGGTGTCTTTACGAGAAAGACTTGGCGAAGTTCTGGACGATGTCCTTGAGCTTCGCTTCCGAGTCGCTCGACAGGTCCTTCGAAGCGCGGATGGCATCAAGGAGATCAGCGTGCTTGCCGCGCAGGAGCGAAAGCAGACCGTCCTCGAAGGCGCGCACCCGGTTGAGCGGAAGCGCATCGAGGTAGCCGTTCACGCCGGCGTAGATCACGGCGACCTGCTCTTCCATCTTCAGCGGCGAGAACTGCGGCTGCTTCAGGAGCTCGGTCAGGCGCGAACCACGGTTCAGCAGGCGCTGGGTCGTGGCGTCGAGGTCGGAGCCGAACTGAGCGAAGGCCGCCATCTCGCGGTACTGCGCCAGCTCGCCCTTGATCTTGCCCGCGACCTTCTTCATCGCCTTCGTCTGGGCCGAGGAGCCCACGCGCGACACCGAGAGGCCGACGTTCACCGCCGGGCGGATGCCCTGGTAGAACAGGTCCGTCTCGAGGAAGATCTGGCCGTCGGTGATCGAGATCACGTTGGTCGGGATGTAGGCCGACACGTCGTTGGCCTGCGTCTCGATGACCGGCAGAGCGGTGAGCGAGCCCGCGCCCTGGCTGTCGTTGAGCTTCGCAGCGCGCTCGAGCAGGCGGGAGTGCAGGTAGAACACGTCGCCCGGGTAAGCCTCGCGGCCCGGCGGACGGCGCAGCAGGAGCGACATCTGACGGTAGGCGACGGCCTGCTTGGACAGGTCGTCGTACACGATCACGGCATGCATGCCGTTGTCGCGGAAGAACTCGCCCATGGCGCAGCCCGAGAACGGCGCCAGGAACTGCATCGGAGCCGGGTCCGACGCGGTGGCCGCGATGATGATGGAGTATTCCAGAGCGCCCTGCTCTTCGAGAACCTTCACGAACTGGGCGACCGTGGAGCGCTTCTGACCGACCGCGACGTAGACGCAGTACAGCTTCTGGCTCTCGTCGTTGCCCTGGTTGAGCGGCTTCTGGTTGAGGATCGTGTCGAGCACGACGGCGGTCTTGCCGGTCTGGCGGTCGCCGATGATCAGCTCGCGCTGGCCGCGGCCGACCGGGATCAGGGCGTCGATGGCCTTGAGGCCCGTGGCCATCGGCTCATGCACCGACTTGCGCGGAATGATGCCGGGAGCCTTCACGTCCACGCGGCGACGCTCAGTCGACTGGATCGGGCCCTTGCCGTCGATGGGGTTGCCGAGCGCGTCGACGACGCGGCCGAGCAGGCCCTTGCCGACCGGCACGTCCACGATGGCGCCCGTGCGCTTCACGGTCTGGCCTTCGGCGATTTCACGGTCGGAGCCGAACACCACGACGCCGACGTTGTCGGTCTCGAGGTTGAGGGCCATGCCGCGCACGCCGCTCTCGAATTCGACCATCTCGCCGGCCTGAACCTTGTCGAGGCCGTAGCAACGGGCGATACCGTCACCGACGGACAGAACCTGCCCGACTTCGGTGACTTCAGCTTCGGTACCGAAGTTCTTGATCTGCTCTTTGAGGATCGCGGAGATCTCAGCGGCTCGAATGTCCATCAGTGGACCTCTTTCATCGCTAGACGAATGGAATTGAGTTTGGTGCGCACCGAGGCATCCACCATGCGGGAGCCCATCTTCACGATGAGGCCGCCGATGAGGCTCGGGTCGATTTTGACGTCGACGGAGACGTCAGCCTTGGCGACGTCGCGCAGCGCCGCCTTGATCTCGTTCAGAACGGTGTCGGACGGCGCCTCCGCCAGGGTGACCTGCGCCCGGACGATGCCTTTGGCGTCGGACACCAGGTTCTGGTAGGCGTGGATCATGTCCGGCAGGGCGAAAAGCCGACGCTTGGACGCCACGAGACGGATGAAATTGCCCGCAAGGCCCGAAATGCCGGCCTTGTCGAGAATGGCACCGATCGCGTTCGACTGCTCTTCAGCCGTGAAGATGGGGTTGAGGATCAGGCGCTGCAAGTCGTCGCTGCCACGGATCAGCCCCTCGAAGCGGGCGAGATCGCCGGCGACGGCGTCCACCGTATTCGCCTCGCGGGCGACTTCGAACATCGCCGAAGCATAGCGCAACGCTACGCCCGACAGGAGGGGTCCATCATGGGAACCGCTTTGCGCCACGTAACCGTCTCTCTTGTCATAACGGGCCTCGGACCGGGAAAGCCTGCGAATGCGGCATCCGGGAGACCCGTCAGGTGTGGAAATGAGCCCGGGACGGGAGCCTTCTCCGCCCGTCAGGCGAGGGTGCACTAGCATGGGTTTTTCTGAGGCGCAAGGCGAGCTGAGCCCTGTTCGGCAGGTAAAAACCGGGTGCCTGTCGGGGCGGGGCCTAAAGTTCCAGGGTGGCGACTTCGCAATTGGTGAGGAACCGCCCGACGAGCCTGCTGAAGAAGGTGCCGTGGCCCACCACGGCGATCATCGTCTCCGGTCTCTCCGCCAGCCAGCCCCGGAACCGCTCGACGCGCTCCTCGAACACATGGGCGGGCTCGTAGACGAAGCCCCGCTCGTTCACCTCCCCCTCGTTATGCCACCAGACCTCGTCCAAATGGCCGAAATGGAGGTGGGGGAAATCCTGGGCCAGATGGGAGACCGCCCGACCCACGTCGCAGCTGCTCTCCAGGTGCTCCCGGTGGAGGCATTCCACCAGGATCTTCGGAGACGCGGGATGGGTCCCGAACAGCCCCATGGTGGTCTGGATCGCCCGGGTGAGCGGCGAGGTCACGACAAGTTCATAAAGATGCTGGCGCAGCTCCGGCGCCCGCTCGGCCACCTGCTGCCGGCCAAGCTCGGTGAGAGGCGCATCGAAATGCCCCGGATCTTCGCCATGCTCGGCCCAGTGGGCGTTGAAGGTGGATTGGCCGTGGCGGATGCAATGGACGATCTTGGGCATGGTACCTGTCTTGATGATGTGTTCGTTTAAAGAAAGCTCTGGGGATCTACGTCGATGGACACCCGCGTGTTGCCACGGATCTTGGGGCAGCGGGCCATCCAGCCGCGCAGGTAACCCTGGAGGTCCACCTCCCGTTCGGTCTTGACCAGAAGACGGAAGCGATAGCGGCCGCGGATGAGGGCGAGCGGGGCCTCGGCGGGCCCGAGCACCGTGACACCGGGGGGCGGCTCGGCCACCAGCGCCATGGCGCGGGCGTGAGCCTCGGCGGCCTCGCGCTCGGCGGCCGAGACGATGAGGGAGGCCAGGCGCCCGAAGGGCGGCAGGCCAGCCATTTCCCGCACCCGGGTCTCCTCTTCGTAGAATCGCTCCGCATCGCCGGAGATTAGGGCGGCGATCACCGGATGGTCGGGCTGCCAGGTTTGGACCAGGGCGCGGCCCGGCTTTTCGCCACGCCCGGCGCGGCCCGTCACCTGCTGGAGCATCTGGAACGTGCGCTCGGCGGCGCGGGGATCGCCGGAGGTCAGGCCGATATCGGCGTCGAGCACACCCACCAGGGTCATGAGCGGGAAGTTGTGCCCCTTGGCCACGAGCTGGGTGCCGATGACGATATCGAACTCGCCCGCCGCGATGGCGGCCAACTCCGTTCGCAGACGCTCCGTGCCACCGGGGAAATCGCTGGAGAGCACAATGCAGCGCTTGTCCGGAAACAGCTCCGTCGCCTCTTCGGCGATCCGCTCGACGCCGGGGCCGCAGGGCACCAGCGAATCGACGCTGCCACATTCGACGCAGGCCTGAGGCGTGCGCTCCACGTGACCGCAATGATGGCAGACGAGGGAACGCCGGAACCGGTGCTCCACCAGCCAGGAGGAGCAGTTCGGGCATTCATAACGGTGGGCGCAATTGCGGCAGAGGGTCAGCGGGGCATAGCCACGCCGGTTGAGGAAGAGCAGCGCCTGCTCGCCTTTCGCCACCGTGTCTTCCACGGCGGCGACGAGGGTCGGCGAGAGCCATCGCCCTTTGGGGATGGCCTCCTTGCGCAGGTCCACGGCCCGGATCTGCGGCATGGAGCGGCCGCCGAATCGCTCCGGCAGGCGCACGTGGCGGTAGCGCCCGCGCTCCACATTGACCCGGCTCTCGATGGACGGCGTGGCCGAGGCCAGAACGACGGTGGCGTTCTCGATCTTGCCGCGCACCACCGCCATATCGCGGGCGTGGTAATGCACCCCGTCGTCTTGCTTGTAGGCGGTCTCGTGCTCCTCATCGACCACGATGAGGCCAAGATCGGCATAGGGCAGGAACAGGGCCGAGCGGGCGCCCGCCACCACCTTCACCTCACCGGACGCAATGGCCGCGTAGAGCCGCTCGCGTCTGCGGCCTGTGACGCCGGAATGCCAGGTGGCGGGCTTCACGCCGAATCGGGCGGCGAACCGGTCGAGAAACTGGGCCGTGAGCGCGATTTCCGGCATGAGGATCAGGGCCTGCCGGCCTTGGCGCAAAGCCTCGGCCACAGCCTCAAAATAGACCTCCGTCTTACCGGAGCCCGTAACGCCCTCCAGCAGGATCACGGGCGGATGCTCCTCGCCCATGGCGGCAACGAGCTTCTCCGCCGCCTCGCCCTGCCCGTCCGAGAGAGCGGTGTCGCCGAAGGCGGGATCGGGCATCTCGGCCACGGGCTCGGCCAGAAGCGCCACCGTCTCCAAGGCCCCTTCATCGATCAATCCGTTGACGACCCCGGCACTGACACCCGCCGCCTGGGCGAGCTCGCTCTTGAGCCGCACGGCGCCGTCCTGCGCGATCTCGACCACCTTCTGCCGCGCAGGCGTCATGCGTTTCGGGAGGGCGCCCGCCAGCCGCACGCCGACCCGGGCGACCTCCTGCCGGTCGGCATCGGGAACTTTAAGCCCCATCGCAAGCGCCGAGCCCTTGGGCGCGAGCGTGTACCAGGCAATCCAGTCCAGAAACTTGCGCATCTTCGCCGACAGATTCGGCGCGTCGATGACGCCCGTCACCTTCTTGAGGTTGCCGCCCTGGCCCTCCCGCAAGCCCCAGACGACGCCCGCCACCTCGCGATTGGCGAGCGGCACCTGCACCACGTCGCCCTCCTCAAGGCCGAGGCCGTCCGGCACGGCATAGGAATAAGCCGTGTCCAGCGCCAGCGGGATGAGGACATCGGCGATGCGGCTTGTCATTCGGGAGAGGTTAACCTGTGGCTGTTAGGGTCCTGCCTTGCATAAATGGGACCTATGTCAAGCAGCGCCACACAGAATGCTCTCGATCTGGTTCTCCCCGGCGCAGACGACACCCGCCGGGAGGCGATGGCGTGGCTCGCCTCGCTGGCCAAGGAGCGGCGGCTCTCGGGAAAGACCGTCGAGGCTTATGCCCGGGATCTGCGCCAGTTCCTGGCCTTCCTGACGAACCATCTCGGCGAGCCGCCGAGCGTGAAGGGCATCCTGGGTCTGAAGCCCCTGGACATCCGCGCGTTCCTGGCGGCCCGGCGGATGGACTCGGTGGGAAGCCGTTCGCTCATGCGCCAGCTCGCCGCTCTTCGGTCCTTTGCCCGGCATCTTGAGCGGGAGGGCCATGGCACGGCCTCGGCCTTTGCGGCGATTCGCACCCCCAAGGTGGAGAAGAACCTGCCGCGCCCCCTCTCCGCCTCCTCGGCCGTGGCCGTTACGGATGCACAGGCGCGGGCATCCGAGAACCGCAAGCCCTGGATCCTGGCCCGGGACGCGGCTGTATTGTCCCTGCTCTATGGGGCGGGCCTGCGCATCTCCGAGGCGCTCGGCCTGCAGCGGCGGGACGCGCCCGTGAACGGCCTCGACGCCATCACCGTCACCGGCAAGGGGGCTAAGATGCGCAGCGTGCCGGTGATCCCGCCGATCCAGCGGGCGGTGGAGGAGTATCTGGCACTCTGCCCTTATGCGATCCCGCCCGAGGGGCCGCTTTTCGTCGGTGCCCGCGGCGGACCGCTCTCGCCGCGGATCATCCAGCTTGCCGTGGAGGAGCTGCGCGGCGCCCTGGGGTTGCCCGACAGCGCCACGCCCCATGCGCTCCGCCATTCCTTCGCGACGCATCTGCTGGCCAAGGGCGGCGACCTGCGCGGCATCCAGGAGCTTCTGGGCCACGCCTCGCTCTCAACGACGCAGCTCTACACGAAGGTGGATGCGGCCCGCCTGATGGACGCGTTCAACGCCGCCCATCCGAGGGCGCGGGTAAAATGAATTGTCGGGTGTCATCCCGTGGCTGCGCAGCAGAACCCGGGATCGCAAGACGAGACTAGCGCCTGATCCGGCATACGATCCCGGATCTTCGCTCCGCTTCGTCCGGATGACGCGGAGGATCACTCCGCCGCGACAACGGCCTCGGCCAAAAGCTGCCGCGCCGCGGGTCCGATGTCGCCGGCTGTCCAATGGGGTCGACAGACGGAGACGTAGCGGCCCTCGCCGCCGATCTCGACCACCGGGCCTGAGCGGACGGCTTCGCCGTTGCGGTCGTATTTCAGGATCATCGTGGCCTTGCGGCCGCAATGGCAGAGCTGCTTGATCTCCTGGAAATCCTGCGCCAGCGCCATCATGGCGATGATCGCGTCGCTGAACAGCGTGCCGTAGACGTTGTTCTTCAGCCCATAGGCCATCACGGGCACGTTCAGCTCGTCCACGATCCAGGCGAGCTGGCGGACCTGGTCGGCGGTCATGAACTGGACTTCATCGACCAGCACCACCGTGACGGGCTTCTTGGCATGCTCGGCCGCCACGATGGCGCCGATGTCGTCGACCTTCCGCAAGGGGATCGCATCGGCCTCAAGGCCGATGCGCGACTTCACCTTGCCGACGCCGAAGCGGTCGTCGATCAGGCTGGTGAACAACAGCACATTGCCGCCGTTCTCGATGTAATTGTAGCGAACCTGCAGGAGATGGGTCGTCTTGCCTGCATTCATCACCGAGTAGATGAAGTGGAGCTTTGCCATCCTGCGATCTTACATGTGAATGGCGCGCTTCTCCACCGCGAGGGCTGCTTCCTTCACAGCTTCCGCGAGCGTCGGGTGCGCATGGCAGGTGCGGGCCATGTCTTCGGAAGATGCCCCGAACTCCATGGCGATCGCCGCCTCGTGGATGAGATTGCCGGCTTCCGCGCCGACGATATGGACGCCGAGGACCTTGTCGGTGGTGGCATCGGCCAGGATCTTCACGAAGCCGTCCGTGGTGCGGTTCACCTTGGCGCGGCCATTGGCCGTGAAGGGGAACTTGCCCGCATTATAGGCGATGCCGGCGGCTTTCAGCTCCTCCTCGGTCTTGCCCACGGAGGCGACCTCAGGGAACGTGTAGACCACGCTCGGGATCACGTCGTAGTTCACATGACCCGCCTTGCCGGCGAGAATCTCCGCCACGGCAACACCCTCGTCCTCGGCCTTGTGGGCGAGCATGGGGCCGGCGATCACGTCGCCGATGGCGTAGATGCCGGTAACATTGGTGGAGAAATGCGCATCCGTCTGGATGCGGCCGCGGTTGTCGAGCTGGACGCCCACCTTGTCGAGGCCGAGCCCCTGCGTGTAGGGCACGCGTCCGACCGCCACCAGCACCACATCGGCCTCGATGGTCTCCGCATTGCCTCCGGCGGCGGGCTCGACCGTGAGCGTCGCACCGTTGCCGGTCCGCTCGACCTTGGTGACCTTGGCACCGAGCTTGAACGCAAAACCCTGCTTGCCGAGGATGCGCTGGAAGTTCTTGGCGACCTCGCCGTCCATGCCGGGCAGGATGCGGTCGAGATATTCCACCACCGTCACTTCGGAGCCCAGGCGGCGCCATACGGAGCCGAGCTCCAGGCCGATCACGCCCGCGCCGATCACCACGAGGCGCTTCGGCACGCTCTCGAGTTCGAGCGCTCCGGTGGACGACACCACCACCTTCTCGTCGATCTCGATGCCCGGCAGGCGGGTGACGTCGGAACCCGTGGCGATGACGATGTTCTTCGTCTCGAGCACCTGGTTCGAGCCGTCCTCAGCCGTCACCTCGACCTGGCCCGGAGCCGCGATACGCGCCGTGCCGGTGAAGGCATCGATCTTGTTCTTCTTGAGCAGGAACTCGACGCCCTTGGTGTTGCCGTCGACGCCCTCCTGCTTGAAGGCCAGCATTGTCTTGAGATCGAGCGTCGGCGCGCTCACGCCGATGCCCATGTCGGCGAAGTGCTGCGCATCCTGGAACATATGCGAGGCATGCAATAGGGCTTTCGAGGGAATGCAGCCGATGTTCAGGCAGGTGCCGCCATGGGTCTTGCGCTTTTCCACCACGGCCGTCTTGAGGCCGAGCTGCGCGGCGCGAATGGCGGCCACGTAGCCGCCGGGGCCGGTGCCGATGACGATGAGATCGTAGGACATCTTTTGTCTCCACTTAAACGTCATGCCCGGACTTGATCCGGGCATCCACGTCTTTGCTTTGCGTTGCAGGCGTGGATGGCCGGGACGAGCCCGGCCATGACGCTAAAAGGTTGGTGTTCTTACAGATCGAGCACGAGGCGCGCCGGATCCTCCAGGGCTTCCTTGACCCGCACGAGGAAGGTCACGGCTTCCTTGCCGTCGACGATGCGGTGATCGTAGGAGAGCGCGAGATACATCATCGGGCGCACCACCACTTGGCCGCCCCGCACCACCGGACGGTCCTCGATGCGGTGCATGCCGAGAATGCCCGATTGCGGAGCATTGAGGATCGGCGTCGACATGAGCGAGCCGTAGATGCCGCCGTTGGTGATGGTGAAGGTGCCGCCCTGCATCTCGTCGATGGAGAGCTTCCCGTCACGAGCGCGCTTGCCGAAATCCGTGATCTTCTTCTCGATGCCGGCAACCGACAGGTCGTCCGCATCGCGCACCACAGGCACCACGAGGCCCTTCTCGGTGCCGACCGCGATGCCGATGTGGTAGTAGTTCTTGTAGACGAGATCCTGGCCGTCGATCTCGGCGTTCACCGCCGGCACGTCCTTCAGCGCCTGGATCACCGCCTTGGTGAAGAAGCCCATGAAGCCGAGCTTGGTGCCGTGCTTCTTCTCGAACACGTCCTTGTACTGGCTGCGCAGGTTCATCACCGCGTTCATGTCCACGTCGTTGAACGTGGTCAGCATGGCGGCGGTGTTCTGCGCATCCTTGAGGCGGCGCGCGATCGTCTGGCGCAGCTTCGTCATCTTCACGCGCTCTTCGCGCTCCGCATCGCTCGGCGCGGAAGGCGCACGCACCTGAACCGGCGCGGCGGGTGCGGAGGCTTGAGCGCCGCCCGTGGCAATCGCCGCGAGCATGTCGCCCTTGGTCACGCGGCCGTCCTTGCCGGTGCCGCCGACATTGGCCGGGCTCACGCCGCTCTCGGCGGCAAGACGGGCCACGGCCGGGCCGTGATCCTGGGCGGCGCCGGGAGCAGCAGTTGCCGGAGCAGGCGCTGCAGCGGGAGCGGCCTTGGGCGCTTCAGCCTTGGGGGCGGCTGCAGGGGCAGCAGGAGATGCCGCCGCACCGCCGTCGACGATGGAGCCGAGCACCGCGCCGGGGCTCACCGTCTCGCCGTCCTTGGCGATGATGTCGCCGAGGGTTCCGCTCGCGGGCGCGTTGACCTCGAGGGTGACCTTGTCGGTCTCCAGCTCGAGCACGGGCTCGTCGGCCTTCACGGGATCGCCGGGCTTCTTGAACCAGCGGCCGATGGTGGCCTCTGACACGGATTCGCCAAGGGTGGGTACGCGGATTTCGGTTGCCATGATCGTCTTTTGGTCTTTGCGGGGCTGGTGTCCCAGCCCCTCGGAATCGGATGAGAGCTCCCGCGGGTGTTAAGCCGCGAAAGCCTCGTCGAGGAAGGCCTGCAGCTGGGCCTGGTGCTTGGACATGAGGCCTGTGGCGGTGGCGGCAGAAGCGGGGCGGCCCACATAGCGGGGACGATCCACCTTGGAGCCGGCCGTCTTGAGCACCCACTCGAGATAGGGCTCGACGAACATCCAGGAGCCCATGTTCTTGGGCTCTTCCTGGCACCACACCACGTCGGCCTTCTTGAAGCGGGCGATCTCGGCCGCCAGCGACTTCGCCGGGAACGGATAGAGCTGCTCGACGCGCAGCAGGTAGACATCGTCGATGCCCCGCTTCTCGCGCTCTTCGAGCAGGTCGTAATAGACCTTGCCCGTGCAGATCACCACGCGGCGGATCTTGTCGTCCTTCACCAGCTTGACGACGTCGCGCCCGGTTTGAGCGTCGTCCTGCAGAACCCGGTGGAAGTAGGTGCCTTCCGAGATGTCGCTGAGCGAGGACGTGCAGCGCTTGTGGCGCAGCAGGCTCTTCGGCGTCATCAGGATCAGCGGCTTGCGGAAGTCGCGCTTCAGCTGCCGGCGCAGGACATGGAAGTAGTTCGACGGCGTGGAGCAGTAGCTCACCTGCATGTTGTCCTCGGCGCACATCTGGAGGAAGCGCTCCAGACGGGCGGAGGAGTGCTCCGGTCCCTGGCCCTCATAGCCGTGCGGCAGCAGGCAGACGAGGCCCGACATGCGCAGCCACTTGCGCTCGCCCGACGACACGAACTGGTCGAACACCACCTGCGCGCCGTTAGCGAAGTCACCGAACTGCGCTTCCCACAGGGTCAGGGCATTCGGCTCGGAGAGGGTGTAGCCGTACTCGAAGCCGAGCACCGCCTCTTCCGAGAGCATCGAGTTGATGACCTCGTAGCGCCCCTGATCCTCGCTGATGTGGTTGAGGTTGGTGTAGCGCTCCTCGTTCTCCTGGTCGGTGAGCACCGTATGGCGCTGCGAGAAGGTGCCGCGCTCCACGTCCTGACCGGAGAGGCGCACGCGGTGGCCCTCCAACAGGAGCGAGCCGAAGGCCAGAGCCTCGGCCATGGCCCAGTCGAAGCCCTCGCCGGTCTCCAGCATCTTCTTGCGGTTGTCGAGGAAGCGCTGGATCGTGCGATGGAGGTGGAAGCCGTCCGGAATGGTGGTGAGCGCCTTGCCGATCTGCTGCAGGGTCTCCGCCGACACACCGGTCTGCCCACGACGGGGATCGTCCTGGTCCTCGCGCACGGCCTTGAGGCCCGACCAGCGGCCGTCGAGCCAGTCGGCCTTGTTGGGCTTGTAGTTCGACGCGATGTCGAACTCGGCATCGAGCTTGGAGCGCCAGCTCGACTTCATCTCCTCGAGCTCCGCCTCGGTGACCACGCCCTCGGCGAGGAGCTTCTTGGAATAGAGCTCC
This sequence comes from Microvirga sp., assembly GCF_014699075.1. GTDB lineage: Bacteria > Pseudomonadota > Alphaproteobacteria > Rhizobiales > Beijerinckiaceae > Microvirga. Next base: position 159,839 of record NZ_JACXAB010000007.1, read on the forward strand.
ACGATGGCCGGATGCGACCGGATCTTGCGGTACATGAGCGGCTGGGTGAAAGCCGGCTCGTCGCCCTCGTTGTGGCCGAAGCGGCGGTAGCAGAACATGTCGATGACAACAGGCTTCTGGAACTTCTGCCGGTACTCGGTCGCGACCTTTGCGGCGAAGACCACCGCTTCAGGATCATCGCCGTTCACGTGGAAGATCGGCGCCTCGACCATCTTCGCCACATCCGACGGATAGGGCGAGGAGCGCGAGAAGCGCGGATCGGTGGTGAAGCCGATCTGGTTGTTGATGATGAAGGAGATCCAGCCGCCGGTGCGGTGACCGCGAAGTCCGGACAGCCCGAAGCATTCCGCCACCACCCCTTGGCCGGCAAAGGCCGCGTCGCCGTGGATGAGGAGCGGCATGACGGCGGTGCGGTTGTCAGGCGTGCAGCCATGCTGGTCCTGCTTGGCGCGCACCTTGCCGAGCACCACCGGATTGACGATCTCCAGATGCGACGGGTTTGCGGTCAGCGACAGGTGGACGTTGTTGCTGTCGAAGGTGCGGTCCGACGAGGCGCCGAGGTGGTACTTCACGTCGCCCGAGCCTTCCACGTCGTCAGGCGCGAAAGAACCGCCCTTGAACTCGTGGAACAGAGCCCGGTGCGGCTTGCCCATCACCTGAGTGAGCACGTTGAGGCGGCCGCGATGGGCCATGCCGAGCACGATCTCCTTCACGCCGAGATTGCCGCCCCGCTTGATGATCTGCTCCAGCGCCGGAATCAGCGACTCGCCGCCATCAAGGCCGAAGCGCTTGGTGCCGGTGTAGCGGACATCCAGGAACTTCTCGAAGCCTTCCGCCTCGACGAGCTTGTTGAGGATGGCGCGCTTGCCCTCCTTGGTGAAGGTGATCTCCTTGTCGGGCCCCTCGATGCGCTCCTGGATCCAGGCCTTCTCAGCCGGGTCGGAGATGTGCATGAACTCGACGCCCAGCGTCTGGCAATAGGTGCGATCGAGGATCGCGACGATCTCGCGGATCGTGCCGAACTCGAGGCCGAGCACGTTGTCGAGGAAGATCTTGCGGTCCCAGTCGGCTTCCGTGAAGCCGTAATGGGACGGGTGCAACTCCTGATCGTTGGGGCGCGGGTTGATCTCAAGCGGGTCGAGCTTGGCGTGCAGGTGACCGCGCACGCGGTAGGCACGGATCAGCATGATGGCGCGCACGGAGTCGCGGGTCGCCTGCTGCACGTCGGCCTGGCTGATCTCGGCGCCCTTCTCTTGAGCCTTCGCCTTGATCTTGTCGCCGACCGCCTTCTCGACCTGAGCCCAGTTGCCGTCGAGGGCCGAGACGAGTTCGCCATTGGCGTGAATCGGCCAGTTCGCCTTCTCCCAGGACGGGCCTTTGGCGGCTTTCTCGACAGCCTGCTTGTCGTCCTTCAAGGCGCCGAAGAAGGCCTGCCACTCGGCGTCGACCGAGGAGGGATCCTGCTCGTAGCGGGCGTGAAGGTCCTCGATATAGGAGGCGTTCGCCCCATAGAGGAAGGCGGTGTTGAGAAGCTTTTCGTTGGCGTCTTGGCGTGCCATGACAATACTCGATTTCAAAATGACTGTGGGCCGCCCCGGGTTCGAGGCGGCCTTTATCGGTTATTGGCCCTTGAGAACCTCGACGAGGGTCTTGCCGAGGCGGGCCGGCGACGGCGACACGCGGATGCCCGCGGCCTCCATGGCGGCGATCTTGTCTTCCGCACCGCCCTTGCCGCCGGAGATGATGGCGCCGGCATGGCCCATGCGGCGTCCGGGAGGAGCCGTCCGGCCGGCGATGAAGCCCACCATCGGCTTCTTGCGGCCCTTCTTGGCCTCGCGGGCGATGAACTCGGCCGCCTCTTCCTCGGCTGAGCCGCCGATCTCACCGATCATGACGATCGACTGAGTCTTCGGATCGGACAGGAACATGTCGAGCATCTCGATGAACTCGGTGCCCTTCACCGGATCGCCGCCGATACCGACCGCCGTCGTCTGGCCGAGGCCTTCATTGGTGGTCTGGAACACGGCCTCGTAGGTGAGCGTGCCGGAGCGCGATACGATGCCGACCGAGCCGGGCTTGAAGATGTTGGCCGGCATGATGCCGATCTTCGACTCGCCCGCCGTCACGATGCCGGGGCAGTTCGGGCCGATGAGGCGCGACTTGGAGCCCTGGAGCGAGCGCTTCACGCGCACCATGTCCTGCACCGGAATACCTTCCGTGATGCAGACGATGAGCGGGATCTCGGCCTGGATGGCCTCGCAGATGGCGTCGGCCGCGCCCGGAGGCGGAACGTAGACCACCGAGGCGTCGGCCCCGGTCTTCTCGCGCGCTTCCATGACCGTGTCGAACACGGGCAGGCCAAGATGCGTGGAGCCGCCTTTGCCCGGCGAGGTGCCTCCGACCATCTTGGTGCCGTAGGCGATGGCCTGCTCGGAATGGAAGGTCCCGTTCTTGCCGGTGAAGCCCTGGCAGATGACCTTGGTGTCTTTGGTGATGAGGATGGACATCGGGTCGAACCTTACTTTCCGCCGCGCACGGCGTTCACGATCTTCTGGGCGGCGTCGTCGAGGTCGTCCGCCGGGATCACGTTGAGGCCGGACTCGCGGATGATCTGCTTGCCCTCTTCCACGTTGGTGCCCTCGAGGCGCACCACGAGCGGAACCTGCAGGCCGACGGTCTTCACCGCGGCGATCACGCCGCGGGCGATGACGTCGCACTTCATGATGCCGCCGAAGATGTTGACCAGGATGCCCTTCACGTTCGGGTCAGCCGTGATGATCTTGAACGCCGCCGTCACCTTCTCCTCGGAGGCGCCGCCGCCGACATCCAGGAAGTTCGCCGGCTCTTCGCCGTAGAGCTTGATGATGTCCAGAGTCGCCATGGCGAGGCCGGCGCCGTTGACCATGCAGCCGATGGTGCCGTCCAGCGCGATATAGGCGAGGTCGTACTTGGAGGCCTCGATTTCCTTCTCATCCTCTTCCGTGATGTCACGCAGCTGCACCACGTCAGGGTGACGGTAAAGGGCGTTGCCGTCGAAGGAGATCTTGGCGTCGAGGCACTTCAGGTGCCCGTCCTTGGTGACGATGAGCGGGTTGATCTCAAGCATCTCCATGTCCTTCGCGATGAAGGCTTTGTAGAGCTTTGCAACCACGTCCTCGGCTTCCTTCGCGAGCGGGCCGGTGAGGCCGAGCGCCTTGGCGACGGTGCGTCCGTGGTGCGGCATCACGCCGGTCGCGGGATCGACCGAGAAGGTGAGGATCTTTTCAGGGGTGTCGTGGGCGACCTGCTCGATGTCCATGCCGCCTTCGGTGGAGACCACGAAGGCCACGCGGCCGGTCTCGCGGTCGACGAGCATGGAGAGGTAGAACTCCTTCTCGATGTCGGAGCCGTCCTCGATATACAGACGGTTGACCTGCTTGCCGGCTTCGCCGGTCTGGATCGTGACCAGCGTCTTGCCGAGCATCTGCTGGGCAAACTGCTTCACCTCGTCCACGGACTTGGCGAGGCGCACGCCGCCCTTCTCGCCGGCGTCGGCTTCCTTGAACTTGCCCTTGCCGCGGCCGCCTGCATGGATCTGGGATTTCACGACCCAGAGCGGCCCGCCGAGTTGCTTGGCCGCAGCCTCGGCCTCGTCGGCGGAGAAGATGGCAACGCCGTTGGAGACGGGCAGGCCGAACTCCTTCAGGACCGCTTTGCCTTGATATTCATGGATGTTCATTCGTTTCTCTCCGCAGCAGCGGTTGAAGACGTGGATGGCCGGCACAGGGCCGGCCATGACGTGCAAGATTTAAGCGAGGGTCGAATTGATCTGCTTGCAGGCATCGACGAGGCCCTGCACGGACGCCACCGACTTCTCGAACATGGCCTTTTCCTCGCCGGAGAATTCGACCTCGACGATGCGCTCGACGCCGTTCTCGCCGATCACGATCGGAACGCCCACGAACATGTCCTTCACGCCGTACTGGCCGTTGAGATAGGCCGCGCAGGGCAGGACGCGCTTCTTGTCCTTGAGGTAGCTCTCGGCCATGGCGATGGCGGACGCGGCCGGCGCGTAGAAGGCGGAACCGGTCTTGAGCAGGTTGACGATTTCGCCGCCGCCCTTGCGGGTGCGCTCGACCATGGCGTCGAGCTTGGCTTGGCTTGTCCAGCCCATCTTCACCAGGTCGGGCAGCGGGACGCCGGCAACCGTGGAGTAGCGCACCAGCGGCACCATGTCGTCGCCGTGGCCGCCGAGCACGAAGGCAGTCACGTCCTCGACCGACACGTTGAACTCCTCGGCCAGGAAGTGGCGGAAGCGGGCCGAGTCCAGCACGCCGGCCATGCCGACGATCTTCTCAGGGCGGATCCCCGAGAACTTCTGAAGCGCCCACACCATGGCATCGAGCGGGTTGGTGATGCAGATGACGAAGGCGTTCGGGGCATATTGCTTGATGCCGTTGCCGACCGCTTCCATGACCTTCAGGTTGATGCCGATGAGGTCGTCGCGGCTCATGCCCGGCTTGCGCGGCACGCCTGCGGTCACGATGATCACATCGGCGCCTGCAATATCGGCGTAGTCGTTCGCGCCCTTGTACTTGGCGTCAAACCCGTCGACCGGCGCGGATTCCGCGATGTCGAGACCTTTGCCCTGAGGAATGCCTTCCGCGATGTCGAAGAGAATGACGTCGCCGAGTTCCTTCAAGCCGACGAGATGGGCGAGCGTCCCGCCGATCTGGCCTGCACCGATGAGCGCGATCTTTTTCCGGGCCATAGTGTGTCCTTGGGTTTGCCTTGGATGGTTGGCATGAGCCTTTTGAGGTGGCGCTGTATGACACCAGAAATGGGCAGCCATCAAGCGATCAAAAGGTTAACAGGCCAGGCTGTGAGACCCAGGAAAAGTGTTCTCAAGCTTAACAATCAGGAAATACTTCGTAATTACAGGAACTTGCTGAGCTGATACGGCGGTAAAATTCCTGTTACAAATTTTGAAATTTGTAACTCACGCTACACGCTGCCGTTCGCCAGGGCTCTCAGAACCACCCGGATCATGGTGGCAAGCCGCTGGTCGAGAATGTCCTGCGGCACCTCTGCATCCAGGCGCACGGTCAGCGGATTGATGAAGCGATAGACCGCATCGCTGATGAAGGCGTGGGCCTTTTCCCGGTCCCGAGGGTCGAACTTGCCCGTCACGATGCCCTCGTCCAGCACCCGCTCGATGAGCTGGCGCATGCGGGCCCGGTGCTTTCGCACGAGGGGACGCGAGGTTTCGGTGGCGGTGCAATAGACGTCGAAGAGGTGGCGATCTTCCTTCAGGAGCTCCCGGTGGATCTGCGCCCAGGCCTGGATCAGGCGTTCAAGCTTGTCGTCGGCGGGATCGGGGGAGTCTGCGATGTCGGCAATCGTCGCCTCCAGCTCCCGCAGCCACTGGCCGGCGACCGCATCGATGAGGGCGGCCTTATTGGTGAAGTAGCGGTAGACATTGGCGTGGGTCATGCCGGCCGCGTCCGCAATGCCCACGACGGTGATGTGCTTGGGGCCGAACTCCCGGAGCTGGCTGGCGGCGATGGAGAGCAACCGGGTGTCGGCCGGGGCGGAGTCTGCCCCCTTCCCCAGGTGGCCTGCCGGCCGCTTCATGTCTCGGCAAGCCCGGTCGAGTGTCCCCGATCGGCCGAGTCCGAGCGGCCATGCGGCAGGGACAGGTATTCCTCCGAGCGCATCTCGATGAGGCGGGAGACTGTGCGGTCGAACTCGAACGCCTCGCGGCCGGAATCCGCATGGTAGAGCTCATGCACCTCGGCCTCAGCTGTAGCCAGCAGCTTCACATGGGCATCGTAGAGGGCATCGATGAGCATGATGAAGCGCTTGGCCTCGTTGCGCCGCTCGAAGGCCATCTTGGGGATGTTCTCCAGGATGACTGTGTGGAACTCCTCGGCGACCGCCAGGTAATCGGCGGCTCCCAGGGGTTTCGCGCACAGATCCTCAAAGGAGAAGCGCGCCACGCCGCCGGCTGCCTGCGGCACCTCCACCGGGTGGCCCTTCACGGTCAGGGTCACAGGCTTGCCCTGCTCCCGGCCCGTGAGGCTCCTGAAGGCGCGGGTCAGAGCTGTGTGAGACTGCTCATCGGCCGGTGTGTAGAAGACCGGGCTGCCGGCGAGCTTTTCGAGCCGGAAATCCGTGCGGGATTCGAGCTTCGCTACCGCCATCCGCTCCTGCAGGAGACCGATGAACGGCAGGAAGAGCGCTCGGTTGAGACCACCTTCGTAGAGCCTGTCCGGCTCCACGTTGGAGGTCGCCACCACCACGACCCCATGGGCGAAGAGCGCCGTGAACAGGCGCCCGAGGATCATGGCGTCGGCGATGTCGGTGACGGTGAACTCGTCGAAGCAGAGCACCCAGGCCTCTTCGGCGAGGGCCGACGCCACGGGCGCGATGGGATCGTCACCCGAGACTTCCCCGCTTTTAAGCTTCTGCCGGTAGACATGAATGCGCTCATGCACGTCGGACAGGAAGGCGTGGAAATGGACCCGGCGTTTGCGCCGCACCGGCAGCGCCTCGAAGAACAGGTCCATGAGCATGGTCTTGCCGCGCCCGACCGAGCCCCAAACATAGAGCCCCTTGGGCGGCGCATGGTCCTTGCTCTTCTTGCCGAACAGCCAGCCGAGCGCGCTGGGCTTGCGGGCGAGACGATGATTGGCGAGGCTTTCCGCCAGCGCTTCAAGCCGCTTGAGCAGCGCCACCTGCGCCGGATCGCGCTCGATGGCACCGGACGTGACCAAGGCGTTGTAGCGGGCCGTGATGGAGCGGGGCGAGGAGAAGGAGGGATCGTTCACGGGATGATCGATAACCCTACGAAGCGTTGAACGCAAACGTCTTGAGGCCCCTTTCCCCCCTCCCCCTTGCGGGGAAGGGCAGGGGTGGGGGTGGTTAGACTGGGGGAGACCTTTCCGTCATGGCCGGCCTTGTGCCGGCCATCTCGATGCGGTGGAGCTCGGCGTTTCATGGCATCGGGATCACCGGCACAAGGCCGGTGATGACGTGGTCAAGAATGCCTCGGCGATATCTATCGAGCGCAGCGCTCCGACGTTTCGACCCTCACCCGGCTGCTGCGCGATCACCTCTCCCCCTTACAGGGAGGGAAACACCCCGTCACCGCGAGAGCGACAGCGGTGCGCCGGACTTGGCGAGAACGCCGCTCAGCGAGGCGGACGAGCCGCGCAGGCGCGCCGCAACCGCGCCGCCGGTCTGGTAGAGATAGACCTCGCCGTCGCGATAATCCCAGGCATTGACCCGGGACAGATCCTGGTTGGAGCAGCCCGAGGCCGAGGCCCGGTAGAGGTCGAGCGCCGGCGAGCTGGAAAGCTGGATGCGGCAGCTGCCGCCCGACGTTTGGGCGCTCCAGTTGCCGACCATCGCGGTGCGGCTCGACGGCGCCGGGGCTGCTGCAGGCGCGGGCGCCGACACGGTCGGCGGTGGGGGAGCGGGCGGCAGGCCGGCGATGTCGGTGCCACCAGTCGGGGGAGCCATCGGTTCGGCAGCAAGGGGTGCACCGGCGACAGGCGGCAGCGGCGTGGCTTCGACCGGCCCGGACGGCACCGCCTCGACCGGAGGCGCCTCGATGATCGGGGCGGCGTTCGCGCTGCGAACCGGCGGGCCGCTGAGACGGGTCGAGGAGCATGCTCCGAGGGCCAGAGCGGAGCACATCACGGCCGTCGCGAGACAGTGGTCAATCTTCATCGTGGTCCTCTCGTGCGGCGCCGTCATTCAGGGACGGCTTGATCTTCGGTCCAGGCTATCAGGAGGAATATGAACCTAGACCAACATTGTTCCGGCTTCGACATATGGGATCGCAAACCATAAAAAAAGGCGCCATCGGCGCCTTTTGATCAAAGTGTTGCCAGGAGGCGTCACCAAGGACGCATCAGACCGCGCGGGCGATCATCATCTTCTTGATCTCGGCGATGGCCTTCGCCGGGTTCAGACCCTTCGGGCAGGTGTTCGCGCAGTTCATGATCGTGTGGCAGCGATAGAGCCGGAACGGATCATGCAGGTTGTCGAGGCGCTCGCCGGTGGACTCGTCGCGGCTGTCGATGAGCCAGCGATAGGCCTGGAGCAGGGCAGCCGGCCCCAAGAACCGGTCGCCGTTCCACCAGTAGCTCGGGCACGAGGTGGTGCAGCAGGCGCACAGAATGCACTCGTAGAGGCCGTCGAGCTTGGAGCGCTCCTCGGGAGTCTGGCGCCACTCGGTCTCGGGCTCCGCCGTCTGCGTCTGCAGCCAGGGTTCGATGGCCGCGTGCTGGGCGAAGAAGCTCGTGAGGTCCGGCACCAGATCCTTGAGCACCGGCATGTGCGGCAGCGGGTAGATCTTGATGGTGTCGCTGTCGCAATCGTCGATGCCGAGCGTGCAGGCCAGCGTGTTCTTGCCCATGATGTTCATGGAGCAGGAGCCGCAGATGCCTTCGCGGCAGGAGCGGCGGAAGACCAGCGTAGAATCGACGTTGTTCTTGATCCACAGCAGCGCGTCGAGAACCATCGGGCCGCAATCGTCGCGGTCGACATAATAGGTGTCGATGCGCGGATTGGCGCCGTCATCCGGGTTCCAGCGATAGATGCGGAACGCCTGAAGGTTCGCCTCACTGGCCGGCTTCGGCCAGGTCTTGCCTTCGGTGTACTGGGAGTTCTTGGGAAGCGTGAACTGAGCCATCGTTTTTCGTCTTCCTTAGTACACGCGAGCCTTCGGCTCGATGTACTGGATGTCGTTCGACATGGTGTAGGTGTGCACCGGGCGGTAATCGAGGGTCACCTTGTGGGAGGTGTCGTCGAGCCACGCGAGCGTGTGCTTCATCCAGTTCTTGTCGTCGCGCTCGGAGAAGTCCTCGCGGGCATGCGCGCCGCGGGATTCCTGGCGGTTGGCCGCGCCTTCCATGGTGACCACCGCCTGGCCGATCAGGTTGTCGAACTCCAGCGTCTCGAGGAGATCGGTGTTCCAGATGAGCGAGCGGTCGGTAACCTTCACGTCGGCGGCCGCAGACCAGACCTGGTGGATGAGCTGCTTGCCCTCCTCCAGCACCTCGCCGGTGCGGAACACCGCGCAGTTGTTCTGCATGGTCTTCTGCATCTGGAGACGCAGCTCCGCGGTCGAGGTCGAGCCGTTGGCATAGCGGAACTTATCGAGGCGCGAGAGCGCGAGCTCGTCGGCGCTCTTCGGAAGGTCCGTGTGGCGGGCGTTCGGCTCCAGGATCTCGGCACAACGCAGGCCCGCCGCGCGGCCGAACACCACGAGGTCGATGAGAGAGTTGGAGCCGAGGCGGTTCGCGCCGTGCACGGACACGCAGGCGGCCTCGCCCAGCGCCATCAGGCCCGGCACCACCGTGTCCGGGTTGCCGTTTTTGAGCGTCAGAACTTCGCCGTGATAGTTCGTCGGGATGCCGCCCATGTTGTAGTGCACGGTTGGCAGGACCGGGATCGGCTCCTTGGTGACGTCCACGCCCGCGAAGATCTTGGCGCTCTCAGAAATGCCGGGCAGGCGCTCGTGCAGGATCTTCGGGTCGAGATGGTCGAGGTGCAGGTAGATGTGGTCCTTGTTCTTGCCCACGCCGCGCCCGGCGCGGATCTCCATGGTCATCGCACGCGAGACCACGTCACGGGATGCGAGGTCCTTGGCGGACGGTGCATAACGCTCCATGAAGCGCTCGCCTTCCGAGTTGGTGAGGTAGCCGCCCTCGCCGCGCGCGCCCTCGGTGATGAGGCAGCCCGAACCGTAGATGCCGGTGGGATGGAACTGCACGAATTCCATGTCCTGCAGCGGCAGACCGGCGCGCAGCACCATGGCGTTGCCGTCGCCCGTGCAGGTATGGGCCGAGGTGGCGGAGAAATACGCGCGCCCGTAGCCGCCCGTCGCCAAGATCGTCATGTGGGCGCGGAACCGGTGGATCTCGCCGGTGGACTGATTGAGGGCCACGACGCCGATGCAGCGGCCGTCGGAATCCATCATCAGGTCGAGGGCGAAATACTCGATGAAGAAGTTGGTCTGGTTGCGCACCGCCTGGCCGTAGAGCGTGTGCAGGATCGCGTGGCCCGTGCGGTCGGCGGCCGCGCAGGTGCGCTGGGCCGTGCCCTTGCCGAACTCGGTGGTCATGCCGCCGAAGGGGCGCTGATAGATCTTGCCCTCGCTGGTGCGCGAGAACGGCACGCCCCAGTGCTCCAGCTCGTAGACGGCAGCGGGCGCGTTGCGCACGAGATACTCGATGGCATCCTGGTCGCCGAGCCAGTCCGAGCCCTTCACAGTGTCGTACATATGCCAGCGCCAATCGTCCGGCCCCATGTTGCCGAGCGAGGCCGAGATGCCGCCCTGCGCCGCCACCGTGTGCGAGCGGGTCGGGAACACCTTGGTGATGCAGGCGGTGCGAAGGCCCGCCTGCGAGCAGCCGACGGTGGCGCGAAGGCCCGCGCCGCCAGCGCCCACGACCACCACGTCGAAGGTGTGGTCGATGATGTTGTAGGCCTTGCCGTTGATGGCTGCGCCGTTCGTTGCTTGAGCCATGTGTCTTGTCCTTAAACCAGGATGCGGCCGAGGCTGACCTTGAGAATGGCGTAGAGGCAGGCCACTCCGATGATCACGGCGTAGAAGTTGTTGGCGATCACGGCCGCGATCTTGAGGCCCTTGTCGTGCACGTAATCCTCGATGACGATCTGCATGCCGAGGCGCATGTGGTTCACCACGGAGATCACCGCCAGCAGCAGGATGATCGCGACCAGCGGATGCGAGATGATGCCGATCGCCTCCTGATAGGACGGCGAGGCCGCCAGCGCCGCCACGATGATCACGAACGCGATGATGAGGGGAACGTTCGACACCGCCGTCATGCGGTGGAGCCACCAATGCTCGACGCCGTGCCCGGAGGCGCCGAGGCCCTTCACGCGAGCGAGCGGGGTGCGCATGGAAACGCGGGTGTCAGCCCTGTTGTCGGCCATGGTCCGATCTCCTTAGAACGCGATGAAGGCAACGACCCAGATCGCCAGCGTGAGCACGACCGAGCCGACAAGGGTGAAGCGGGCCATGTTGATGCGCTGGACCGCTTCCATGCCGTAGCCGAAATCCCACACGAGGTGGCGCACGCCACCCAGCATGTGGTGCATGAGGATCCAGGTGTAGCCGAACAGGATCAGGTACCCGACAGGCGAGCCGAAGAACCACTGCACAGTGTCGAAGGCGTCAGGCCCGGAGGCGAGCGCCACGAGCCAGACCGCGAAGAGCGCAATGCCGCCATAGAGGGCGACGCCGGTGATGCGGTGGGCGACGGACATCGCCATCGTCCAGCTCCACCGGTAAATCTGAAGATGCGGGGACAGGGGCCGTGGAGCCACTTTCGCCTCAGCCATGGTGTTCACTCCTGATCGGCGACAAGGTCGCGCGTCGTTTAGAACGGTTCGTATAAGATGCGCGGCGGCACCGCAATGCGCCTTCCGCCCAATCGGGCTACACAGGCACATACTTCGTCAGCCGCGAAGATTGCCCAAGCGCCCATAGAGTGCAATCTTTAATAATTCTTATCTACCTTCGCCAACGACGAAGGGAACCTATGCAATTCGACCTGACGGACTTGAGCCTCTTCCGCCATGTGGTGGAGGCCGGGAGCATCACCCATGGGGCCGAGCGGGCCCATCTGGCGCTGGCGGCTGCCAGCACGCGCATCCGCAACATGGAAAAGTCCCTCGGGGCTCCCCTCCTCCTGCGCACCCGCGCCGGCGTCACCCCAACGCCGGCCGGCCGCACCCTGCTCCAGCACGCCCGCACCCTGCTCGCAGGGGCCGAGCGCCTGCGGGAGGATCTGGGCTCCTACACCGGCGGCTTAACGGGCCAGATCCGGATCCTCTCCAACACCAATGCCCTCACCGAGTTCCTGCCCGAGGCGCTGAGCGCGTTTCTGGCCGGGCACCCCCAGGTTTCCATCGACCTGGAGGAGCGCCTCAGCGACGAGATCGTCGGCCTGATCGCCGAGGGCGTGGGCGATATCGGCATCGTGGCTGGCACCGTCGATACGGGGCAGCTCGAGACATATCCGTTCCGCAGCGACCGCTTCGTGCTGGTGGTGCCGCAGGAACACGTTCTCGCCGCCCGGCCGGGCATCTCTTTCACGGAGGTGCTGGAGCACGATTTCGTCGGCCTCGACCGGGCGAGCGCCCTCCAGCGTTTCCTTGCGGCTAAGGCCAGCCGCACCGGCAAGCCCATTCGCCTGCGCGTCCAGCTGCGCAGCTTCGATGCGGTCTGCCGCATGGTGGAGGCGGGCGTGGGCCTCGGCATCGTGCCCGAGACCACGGCGCGCCGCGCCGCCCGCACCATGGCGATCGGGACGGTGGACCTGGAAGATCCCTGGGCCGCACGCGATCTCACCCTCTGCATTCGGGCCCTGAAGGAGCTGCCGGCTTCGGCGCGTCAACTGGTGGAGCATTTGCGGCAGGGCACCTGAAGGGGCCACGACGGCACTGGCAATAAATTGCTGATCTGCGCTCCTCACATCGCCGTGAGGAGGGAATGACACCTGCATCAGAACTGTCATCCTGATCGGGGGCTGCAACTCTTTGGGAGGAAACAATGCGTGGAACGGACGGCATATCGCTTGCGGCCCTCATCGGCCTTCTGACCCTGGCCTCCCCCGGCATCGCCCAGGCTCAGACGGCCTCAGGCGACACTACCTTCTTCGTCACCAGCGTGGGATCAGGCAAGGGTGCGGATCTCGGAGGCTTGGACGGCGCGGACCGGCATTGCGAAACGCTTGCCGAAGCCGCCGGCATTCGCGGCAAGATGTGGCGCGCCTATCTCTCCACCCAGGGCGCGAACGGCGTCAACGCGAAGGACCGCATCGGCCGCGGGCCATGGCAGAACGCCAAGGGCACGGTCATCGCCAAGGACGTGGCGGACCTGCACAGCGCCAATAACAACATCACCAAGCAGACGGCGCTCACCGAGAAGGGCGAGCCGGTGAAGGGCCGCGGCGACCAACCGAACCAGCACGACATCCTCACCGGATCGCAGCCCGACGGCACCGCCTTTGCGGGCAATCAGGACATGACCTGCGGCAACTGGACGAAGAGCGGGACCGAGGGTGCTGCCATGACGGGTCATCACGACCGCCAGGGTCTCGACGAGTCGCCGCCGGCCAAATCCTGGAATTCATCGCATGCGACGCGGGGCGGCTGCAGCCAGGATGCCTTGCGCGGCACGGGCGGCGCGGGCCTGTTCTACTGCTTCGCGGCGAACTGATCAGGCGGCGAAGTCCACCGCCGGCATGCCGAGCCCGCGCCTCAGGCACGCGGCCTCCAGCGTATTGCGCAGCAGGCAGGCGATGGTCATGGGGCCGACGCCACCCGGCACCGGCGTGATGGCGGAGGCGACTTCGGCCGCTTCCGCGTAGGCCACGTCGCCCACCACACGGGTTTTGCCCTCGCCGGCGGCGGGGTTCGGCACCCGGTTGATGCCCACGTCGATCACGATGGCGCCGGGCTTGATCCAGTCGCCGCGCACCATCTCAGGCCGACCAACTGCGGCGACGAGAATGTCCGCACTGCGGCACACATCCGGCAGGTCGCGGGTCTTCGAGTGCGCCACCGTGACCGTGCAGCTCTGGGCGATCAGCAATTGCGCCATGGGCTTGCCGACGATGTTGGAGCGCCCGACCACTACGGCGTTGAGCCCGGCGAGATCGCGGCGCACCGACTGGGCCAGCAGCAGGCACCCGAGCGGCGTGCAGGAGACGAGGCCCGGCACCCCGGTCATGAGGCGGCCGGCATTGAACGGGTGGAAGCCGTCCACGTCCTTCGTCGGATCGATGGCCTCGATGACCTTCTGGGCGTCGATCTGCCCAGGCAACGGCAGCTGCACCAGAATGCCGTCCACGGCCGGGTCGGCATTGAGCCGGGCAACGAGATCGAGCAGCTCCGCCTCGGGGGTAGAGGCCGGCAGCACATGCTCGAAGGAACGCATGCCGACCTCGACGGTCTGGCGCGCCTTGTTCTTCACGTAGAGCTGGCTTGCCGGATCCTCGCCCACGATCACCACCGCAAGGCCCGGCGTGACGCCCTGCCCGGCCAGAGCCTTCACGGCCCCGGCAATGCGGGAGCGCAAACCTTCCGCATAGGCTTTTCCGTCGATGATCGTGGCGCTCATGGGCTCTCCCGTCCTGTCACGGCGGCGAGGGCTTCGGCCAGTGCCTCTCCCTCGCCCGAAATCACAAAGGTCTTCAGCCGGGCGGTGGCGCCGGCCTCCAAGCTCACCGCCGAGGCCGGACGCTTCAAGGTCTTGGCGAGGAGCCGCCGGACGCCCTCGTTCGCCGCCCCGTCCTCCGGCACCGCCCTGACCCGGACCTTCAGCACCGGACGGCCGTCGGCCAGGGTCTCGATCCCGTCGATGGCGTCCCGCCCACCCTTGGGTGTCACGCGCACCCGAACCTCGAGACCGCCGGGACGGATGCGCCAGGGCCTCACGTCGCCGCCTTAGAAGGCGATCGGCATCAGGTAGTCGATGATCAGGTTCTGGATGAAAATGATCAGCAGGATCAGGATGATGGGCGAGATGTCGACGCCGCCCAGATTGGGCAGGATGTTCCGGATCGGCCGGAGCACCGGCTGGGTCACCGCATCGAGGAAGTTCCAGATCGAGCGGACGAAATCGTTGCGGGTGTTGACCACGTTGAAGGCCACCAGCCAGCTCAGGATCGCGGAGGCGATGATGAGATAGGTGTAGAGCTGCAGAGCCAGAAGAATGACATTGAGGAGCGCGCGCATGGGAAACCTGTCAGGGATCGGCGTTGCTCATGTAACGATTGAAGCGGGGCTGAACAACCCATAACCGCTTCACAAGCCGGCCACTTCCCATCCCGGAAGGTCGGAGAGCCCCTCCTCCGGCCGATTGACAGACCAAAGCCGGGAGCCTTAAAACTTGCGCCACTTGGCTCGATGCAATCGACCGGGGCTGTAGCTCAGATGGGAGAGCGCTGCAATCGCACTGCAGAGGTCAGGGGTTCGATTCCCCTCAGCTCCACCAATTTTATCAATAACTTAGCTCTTTTGGCACACGAGTGCGCCCAATAGAAGCTACGGGATAGCAACAACCTGCGATGGGAATGCATCCTGGCCGATTCACCACCTAAGGCTTTGATTATTAGGAACTGTCGGGCTTTAAGCTTGAGAGGATGGCACAGTTATTAAGCTCTTATCAGGCCGTTTTTGGGTCAGCAGCCTAGAAGCCACTGATTATTCTCTCTAGTTCCCGCTCAAGCCGTCTTGCCTGTCGCCGGATGACTTTAGAGTCCAGTTCCTCAGCAGATCGTCGAGCATATGATGAGAAGTTGCGCAAGGGTAAGGGCGAGAACCGCTTCCGTAGCTTCCGCGTATAAATCTTCGTTGCCCGACCAGTGGCGATAGCCTCGGCACCTACCTTCTTAATCCGTTTGGCAGCCTGTCTAAGCTTACGCCACTGCCGAGAAAGAGAACTCTGTCGAAGGGCTGCACCGCTCGGGTGGAGCGAGAAGCCTAGGTATTGGGCGCTCCTATCACCCGCAACCTCAAACAAGGTGCGTTCCGTCTTATCAATGTTGATCGTCAGTCTCTCGCTATCCACAGCATCGAGAACCACAGATTCCAGCCGGAGCTTATCTTCTGGTTTGCAGATGATGAGGATGTCATCGGAGTACCGGCGATAGAACGCCCCAACCTTGTTACAAGCCGCCGCAATCGTACGATCAACCTCAATCATGTAGAGGTTGGCAAAAGCGCTGCTGATTGGCGTGCCTTGCGGGATGCCATACTTATGCGGGTTGGGCTGAATGGTCACGCCCGCAGCTTTAAGCTCCGCGACTGTAGCGATTGGTCGGGGCGTCTTATCACTGATCCTCACCCCAAACACAGGATGTGCCCTGAGATCGTTCAAAGCGACCTTGCGAAACTGAGTAACTTGACGGAACACGGCATACCAATCGGGCGATAGTTCAGAGACACCTAGAACGCTTTTTAGCCGCCGTTTGAGGATGGCATGGTCTAGGCTGTCAAAGAAGCCTGACACGTCAAATGCAAGCACCGAACATGGCACATTTGCCCTTGCATACCCGAGTGCGTCCGCCGCGAAGTGATAGTTGGCCTTGCCAAGACGGCGATACGCAATCACACAATCGTGGAGGTTTGTACCCTTGTAGGTTTCCTCCAGCCGTTGGCCAAGTTGATCCGAGTAGTACCCGAGAATACAGGCGTCACGATGGGACGCATACATAATCTCACGGTTCTTGATCTTAATCTGGCGTCCCAGGTGCGGCTTCTTCGGATCGGTTGGCCGGTAGCGCTTTTCCGTTTTGATGTATGAGATATGGGGAGAGAACGAATGTTGGGCAGCGAAGCCTGTCCTAGCGACCTTCTCCGCGAAATTGGCCCCAACAGGCACGTCAAAGTGCTTATACCGTCGCGGCTTGAACCAATTGGGCTTCACAGGCACCTCGTAGCAGAGTTCGAGGGGCTAGTCCTAGCCCGGGACCTCAGGAAGCCTGAACGCCCCTCGAACGCACACCATAATCCACTAGGTCGTTCCTGACGTGTCACATCAAGCTCTCACCAGCGCGGGCCTACCAAACGCTATGCGGTATATTGTAACCGAGGAGGTCCGAGCTATGCCCGGTGTCACGTCCACGCTTCACCTTGTGGCGGCGATCCTTATCGAGGTCGTCGTCACCTGGATCGTCAACGAACTTGACGGTCTCAACAGTCGCACCAATCAGCCAATCCTGACGGCCAAGCTAAGGTAAGTACCAAGCGTAGCGGTTACAAGAGGAGTCTTACGAATATTTTCCGATGGGTGGGGTGAATGACATCCTACGCTGGCCTGATCCTGCATAAGTTTACCCAGACCAAGCATAAAAGCCGTGTTTGCTGAAACCGTTGTAGCCGCTTGGTCCGCACCGGGAAACATCATCTTTCTGAATAAGATCCGAGGCATGTGCGATCCTGCCAAGGCCATCACCTTCGGGCAGTTTGCCCCCCGGAGCGTGGCACGCCCTAGAACCACCCGCCTTGGTCGAGCAGCCAGCCCACAGGGGGAGAGGTCATGTGGAAAACCTCGACAGTCGGCAGCAGAATCGGCGTCTCAACGCCGAAAATCGTCTACAGCTTGACAGATGCGCAGAGCACCGTCGAACCTGACGGTTCTATCAGTCGCCACGCCGATTAAGCAGCCGGGCCTTTGTCCGTGCTGACCATGCGGGAAGCAAAATTCCGAAGGATATCTATGAACGTCCATACCAGCGTCCAGGTGCACGATTACCTTAAAGATCGCATTTGGGAGATTGCCAACCGGCTTCGTGGCCCCTACCGCCCCCCGCAGTACCGGCTGGTCATGCTGCCCTTGGTTGTTCTGCGCAGGCTTGATTGCGTTCTGGAGCCGACCAAGGATGCTGTACTGAAGCAGTACGAAAAACTTGTCGCCCAAAATATGCCAGCAAGCGCGATGGACCGGCTGCTAGGTCGTGCCGCCGACCCAGAGCGGAAGCACCCACTCTACAATACCAGCCCTTTTACCTTCCAGCGACTGCTCGGTGACTCAGAGAATATAGCCGCCAACCTCGTTTCCTACATCAACGGCTTTTCCCCTACTGCTCGCAGCATCTTCGAGCGCTTCAAGTTCAACGACCAGATCGAAAAGCTGGATGCTAGCAACCGGCTTTTCACTATCGTTAAGGCGATGGCTGATGTCGATTTGCACCCCAACCGCATCGACAACCTCCAGATGGGTTATCTGTTCGAGCATCTCGTGATGCGCTTCAACGAGCAGGCCAATGAGGAGGCTGGCGACCACTTTACCCCGCGCGAAGTTATTCGGCTGATGGCTAACCTGATCTACACTGGCGAGCAGGACGTCTACACGCCGGGCATTTACCGTACAATTTATGATCCGACGTGCGGCACAGGCGGGATGCTGTCGGAGTCTGAAAAGTTCATCCTCGACCAGAACAGTCAGGCTAACCTTGCCCTTTTCGGACAGGAGTATAACGACGAATCTTGGGCCATCTGCTGCTCGGACATGCTCATCAAGGACGAAGATACCAGCAGCATCGTTCTTGGCGATACACTAGGCGACGGCAAAACAGGCGACGGGTTTGAGGGAAGGCGCTTTCACTACCTGCTCGCTAACCCACCTTTTGGTGTGGAGTGGAAAGACCAGAAAACGGCCATTGAGAAGGAGCACAATGTGCTCGGTTTCTCGGGACGTTTTGGTGCCGGGCTACCCGCGATCAACGATGGGTCCCTACTATTTCTTCAGCACATGATAGCGAAGATGCACTCTTACAAGGAGGGGGACGATGATGCGGTTGGATCCAAAATCGCTATAGTCTTCAATGGCTCCTCATTATTCTCGGGCGACGCAGGATCCGGGCCGTCAAACATCCGCCGCTGGGTTATTGAGAACGACTGGCTTGATGCAATCGTAGCTCTGCCCGACCAGCTTTTTTATAATACTGGCATTTTCACCTATGTGTGGCTTGTTACCAACCGCAAGTCACCCGAGCGACGCGGCAAAGTGCAATTGATTGATGGCACCCGCTTCTTCCAACGGATGACTAAGAGCCTCAACAACAAGCGAAATCAAATCACTGAAGATCAAATTCGCCACCTCACCCGCATCTACGGCAACTTCCGCGACGGAGAGACGGCAGTGGTGCGTATCGACGGTGGGACTGAGGAGCGCGTCGTGTCGCGCATCTTCGAGAACCGGGAGTTCGGCTTCCTTAAAGTGACAGTCGAGCGCCCGCTCCGAATGAATTTTGAAGCGACGGCGGAGCGCATTGCCAGGTTGGACGATGAAACTGCATTTAGCAATCTCGCCATATCCAAGAAGCGAAAGGATGATGCAGAAGCGGCACGCGAGATCGAAGAGGGCCGTACGCTTCAAGAGATCGTTCGAGCGACACTCGCTACACTTGAAAGCAACGGGCGGTACATGGACCGCGCGGCATTCGAGGCTGACCTTATACAAGCGGCTAAACGTGCAGGTGTGAAAATCGCCGCTCCGTTGAAGAAGGCGATCTTTGCAGCTCTCGGTGAGCGGGACCCCGCCGCTGAAATCTGCTGTGATGGACAGGGCAGGCCAGAACCGGACAGCGAACTGCGTGACGCCGAGAACATTCCGCTACCTAACGGCACTACCCTGCCCTTGCCCATGCAGTTCGGGCCAGACAAGCCTAACGATAATCTTGTTAGGACATTTCGCAAGGTGATTGATGACTATATTGCCCGCGAAGTGCTGCCACATGTGCCTGATGCTTGGGTGGACTATGAAAAGACCAAAGTAGGCTACGAGGTTCCAATCAACAGACACTTCTACGTCTACAAGTCACTGCGCCCGCTGAATACGATTGAGACGGACATCACTGCATTAGAGGGACAAATTGCAGGATTGTTGAAGGGGTTAGTTCTATGATCTTTCCACCTGAAAAACAGGCACAAAGACTGAAGTGGGCCTTTGAAAGTTGCAAGAATGGGGCGTGGGGTACTGAACCGGACGGTGATCATGATGTTGTTTGCATCCGCGCAGCCGATTTCGATGGACAACTTGGCAGACTGAATAACGGCGATCGCACGTTGCGTGCTATAGACCGAGATACGTTCAAAAAAATAGAACTTCGTCCCGGAGATCTGGTTCTTGAGAAGTCTGGCGGTGGTGAGAAGCAGCTTGTTGGCCGAACCATCTTGTTTGATGGGACAACACCAAGCGTCTGCTCGAATTTTCTTGCCCGTTGCAGACCATCGAGAGGAGTAGAACCTGCCTTCCTCAATTACTTAATGCTTGCAATTTATTACGCGCGGGGAACCTTCCCCCACATCAAGCAAAGTACCGGCATTCAGAACCTCGATCTTCCGAGTTTATTGAATACACGCGTGTCCATTCCATCTCTTGAGGCGCAGCGCACGATTGCACAGTTTCTGAATGAGAAGACCACGACCATAAACAGACTAATTGAGAAGAAGCGCGCCCTTCTCGAACGGCTTGCCGAAAGGCGTCAGACTATCATTACCTGCGCTGTTACGAAGGGTTTAAACGTTGCGACGCCCTTGAAGGCTTCCGGCGTCACTTGGCTCGGAGACATTCCGGCACATTGGGTCGTATCAGCTCTAGGTTACAGATACGAGGTGCAGTTGGGCCGAATGCTCAATGCGGAACGGGCCTATGGCGACCATTTGAAACCCTATCTCCGCGTGTACGACGTTCAATGGGGCAGAATCAATGTTGATGATCTACCCCTGATGGACTACCCGCCATCCGCACAGGAACGCTACCGTCTTCGGCCTGGGGACCTGCTTGTGAACGAAGGCGGAAGCTACGTTGGAAGATCAGCGATTTGGAGAGGGGAGCTTGAGGAGTGCTACTATCAGAAGGCGTTACATAGATTGAGACCCCTCAATCCCCAGCTCGATACCGCTGAATTTTTATACTTCGTGATGGAAATGGCTACAAAGAACGATGTATTCATTGCGGGAGGTAATCAAACAACGATTGATCATCTAACAGCTGAACAGCTTCGGCACTATCGCTTTGCCTTTCCACCTTTAGAAGAGCAGAACCAAATTGTGGCTGCGCTGAGCACTTCCTTGAGGCAGAACGAGGAATTGAGAGAAAAAATCAGTCTTTCGATTGAACGCCTTGAGGAATATCGTGCTGCCCTGATAACTTCGGCAGTCACAGGAGACATTGCAGGGCTACAGTGATGACATATGCAAGTATATTCATGGTGTTGAGATGAACGGCCAAACTTTAGCACGTTTGCACAGTGGCTCAGTGCAGGAGCTCTAATCAATGTCTGGCCACACTGAACGCGCTTTCGAGACGGCGATCGAGACTGGATTGATCAGCACAGGTGGTTATGAAAAGCGTCAACCTAAAGCGTATAGTGAGGCATATGCGCTCTTCCCTGACGATGTGACGTGTTTCCTTAAATCCAGTCAGGTCACAAAGTGGAGCCAGTTGGAAGCGCTGCTTGGGGCTAAGACTGAGGCAACGGTGCTCGACAGCCTTGCCAAAGAACTCGACCTAAAGGGAACCCTCCACGTCCTGCGACACGGCTTCAAGTGCTACGGCAAAACCTTTCGCCTCGCCTATTTCCGCCCGAACTCCGGTCTAAACCCTGAAGCCGCTGAGGCTTACACGAAAAATCGGCTCACTATTACCCGGCAGGTGGCCTTCACCTCTGTGATGAAGAAGGCGGACGGCAAAAACCGCCGCTGCATCATCGACGTGACCTTGGCCGTGAATGGGCTGCCTGTGGCTACGGCGGAACTCAAAAACCCGCTGACGGGCCAGCGCGCCAGCGACGCGATTCGGCAGTACATAGACGAGCGCGATGAGCGCGACGTGCTGTTCGCCTTCAGAAAGCGCGCGCTCGTGCACTTCGCCGTTGACCCCGACGAGGTGTGGATGACCACACGGCTGAAAGGCAAGGAAACGGTGTTCCTCCCCTTCAACCGAGGCCATAACCACGGTGCGGGCAACCCGCCGGTCGAAGGGAATTGGAAGACGCATTACCTGTGGGACGAGGTGCTTCAGGCCGACAGCCTGTTGGACATCCTGCAGCGCTTCATGCACCTCGAAGTCAAGGAGCGGCAGGTCAAAACCGACAAGGGTGTGCGCACCATCCGCAAGGAGACCATGGTCTTCCCGCGCTACCACCAGCTTGATAGCGTGCGCAACCTCGTCGCCCACGCGAGAGTGCACGGAGCGGGACGAAACTACCTGATTCAGCACTCGGCGGGATCCGGCAAGTCCAACTCCATCGCCTGGCTGGCCCACCGCTTGGCAAGCCTCCACGATGCCGATGACGTGAAAGTCTTTCACTCGGTGGTCGTCGTCACCGACCGGCGGGTGCTCGATCAGCAACTGCAAAACACCATCTACCAGTTCGAGCACAAGACGGGCGTGGTCGAAAAGATCGACGAGGATACCCAGCAACTGGTGCGCGCCCTGTCACAGGGCACGCCCATCGTCATCACCACGATCCAAAAATTCCCCTTCATCTCGCAAGCGCTGTCCACGTTAGAGAACAAGGGCACAGGGGTGAAGATCGACACCGCGGGCAAGCGCTTTGCGGTGATCGTGGACGAGGCGCATTCCTCGCAGAGCGGCGAGACGGCAACCGCCCTGAGGGGAATGTTGAACAAGGATGGGATTGAGGCAGCAATTGCGGCGCAACTGTCGGAGGAAGAGGACAGCGATCTGTCAGACGACGCCAAGGCCGCACTGTTGCGTGATGCCCTGAAGCGTGCGCGTCAGCCCAACCTCAGCTTTTTCGCCTTCACGGCCACGCCTAAGTTCAAGACCAAGATCCTGTTTGACGAGCCGGGGCCGTCCGGCACATCGCCGTTTCACGAGTACACCATGCGACAGGCCATCGACGAGGGCTTCATCATGGACGTCCTTCAGAACTACACGACCTACAAGCGTTTCTATGGCCTGGTGAAGCAGGTCGAGAATGACCCCGAGGTGCCGCGCAAGCAGGCCGCGAAGGCACTGACACGCTATCTCGAACTGCACCCCGTCAACATCGAGCAGGTGGTGTCGGTCATCGTTGAACACTTCCGCCTCTACGTCATGCATGAGTTGGGTGGTCGCGCCAAGGCGATGGTCGTCACCGGCTCGCGGCTGGCGGCGGTCAAGTACAAGTTGGCCTTTGACCGCTACATCAAACAGCACGGCTACTCGGGCATTCGCTCGCTGGTGGCCTTCTCGGGCACGGTGGAGGACCCGGAGGATCCCGACTCGTCCTTCACCGAGGTGTCGATGAACGACGGGCTGGCCGAAAGCGAACTGCCCGAGGCGTTTGAGCGTGACGACTACCGGGTGCTCCTCGTCGCCGAAAAGTACCAAACCGGCTTCGATCAGCCGCTGTTGCAGACCATGTATGTGGTCAAGCGGCTGGCGGGGGTGCAGGCGGTACAAACCCTGTCCCGCCTCAACCGCATGGCTCCAGGCAAGACGCGAACCTTTGTGCTCGATTTCGTCAACGACGAGGATGATATCTACAAGGCGTTCAAGCCTTATTACGAGGCGACCCCCGTTGGCGAGAACGCGGATCCACACCGCCTCTCCGAGTTGCAGCACAAGCTGCTGCAATGGGCCATTTTCGCGCCCGCTGACGTGAATGCCTTCGCCGAGGTTTGGTATCGGCCCAAGCGCGACCACTCGGCAACCGACCACCGGCTGATGAATGCGGCGCTCGATGCCGTCGTGGCGCGATTCCTAGAGAAGGAGGAACTCGAACAGGACGAGTTCCGGGGCCAACTCACTGCTTATCGTAATCTGTATGCCTTCCTGTCGCAGATCATTCCCTACCAGGACAGCGAACTGGAAAAGCTGTACGCCTTTGTGCGCAACCTGATCGCAAAGCTGCCCCCCCCGGGCGAGGGCAAAGCCTTTGCACTCGACGACGAGGTGGCGCTCCGGTACTTCCGCCTGCAGCAGATGACGGAAGGGTCCATTGACCTGTCGGCGGGTGAGGCCGACCCACTCAAGGGTCCGACGGATGTGGGCACCGCCCGTACGCCCGACGATGAGGTGAACCTGTCCAGCCTGATCGACAAACTCAACGAGCGCTTCGGTACGGACTTCACTGAAGCCGATCAGCTGTTTTTCGATCAGATCCGGGCGAGCGCCGTGGAGGACGAACAGATTGTTGAGGCCGCGCGGGCCAACAACCTCGCCAATTTTTCCTCCTATCTCGAACGGATGCTCGACGAGTTGTTCATCGACCGCATGGAAGGCAACGAGGAGATCTTCTCCAGGGTGATGACCGACAAGGACTTCAGGGCCGCGGCGCACGGCCACTTGGCGCGGGAGATTTTCGACCGCGTGCGGGACCAGGAACGAGCACGAGGAGGCAGTGCGCCTACAGGCGCTAAGTAGGGGTCGGCGAGTAGGCGCGGTTCAGCTCCGGCAGGCGGCCCTCATGTTGCATATGAATATTCATCCACGTGCGCTCGACTTTGTTCGTCTCCGCCGTCTCTATCCAGAAAAACAGGATGGCCCTTCCCTTGGGACTGGGACTGGTTTTCCGCGGATCGTCCAAGTGATCGTTCATCCGACGGCGCAGGTTTGTTGCCAGCCCGATGTACAGCACCGTCTCGTCGAACGTCGTGAGGGCATAGCACCCTGATCCGTCCGGGACGAACTTCAAGCGGTGCCTCCGAAACGACTCCTTCCGGGTGGGCCGGGGATCGAACGCGGACACTTTCATATTTGGATGGCGGTGCTCATCGACGACTTGTGCAGCGCCTTTGACATTTCCTGAACGGCGATCCCGATTGCGCCGGAGTTGAGGTGACCGGCCTTGCCGCCTTTGACCCACCAGTCAGGGTGACCTAACCCGGCGTACTCACCCTCGACATTCTCGAACGATGCTTCGAGGAGATCATGCATCGCCTGTACGGTAAAGTTTCCACGCTCCTGAAGCTTCATAAAAAATGGGATCGAAAACCGGCAAAACAGCTCCACGCCAATATATTTATAAAGCGCAGAAGCATCCCCGTCGTCGAGAATGGTCGCTATTGCCTTCCAATAGTTCAAGAAGATCTTCTTCTCTTTGTCGAAATCGCTAAAGGCGATGATCGGGTTGTTCGCTGTCAAGATATACCGGACGACAAGCTTCACAAAGGATCTCTGATTGATCGTCGCCCCTTCGGTATCGCTGTTCGCCATCAGGATCTTGCCCTTCCAGGGCGACCCCTCGGTCTCGTTGAGGTAGTCAATGTATTTGACGGCCTTATCGACCTCTCCCTTTTGAACAGTGTTCAAAATCCACTTCGGAAGGCTGGGCATATCCTCAACATCCAACGCCTCCGTCAGCCGCGAGGTAATTCGTTGCTCGACCGATTTATCGACGCTCTTCTGCGTCGTGTTGACGATGAGGAAGTGGCACATCTGATGAATCTGCGGCAGGTTCACCGCAATGTTCACAGGCACTTCAAAGTCGAGCACACGCGGATCCTTGTGCGCGGCCATCTTGAGACCCTCAAGGCGATGCTGTCCGTCAACGACACTGAAGGGGCCAACGTCGGCCGTGTCGATGTGGATCGAATTAGTGCTTTCATCGAACGGGATAGACTTTGACGTGGCGAGAAACACCGACGTCGGCAGGAAGGCGTCCTGACTGTCCTGTCCCTTCACGATGTACTCTGCCAGCTTCTTGGCGCGCGCTGTGTTGAGAAGGCGCTGGTAGCCCTTATCCTCGCCATTGGAGGGATCTAAGGTTTCGACGCTGTAGAACTTGTCAGCGACCAAATCCCCGACTTTCATGGATGTTGTAAACAACATCAGTGCGCCTTGCCGCACACGGGCTGCGGGAATCGTAATTTTTGCCATTGAACGCCCCCTTAGAGCGAACCGCCTTTGAGGCAGACGCGTTTCCTTGTTCCCCAAGGTACAAACTTCTGCACAACACTGTCTAGATCCACGTCGCGAACTTGAAGGATGGGCGAGCAGGCTCTCATGGCTTAATTCAAATGAGGAGCGGCGGCGGTCGGCTTGCTCTTCAGCCGCCCGCCAACGGAGCGCAGGACATTAAAGTCCCGATGCTTGCCGCGACTGCGATACAGCATCGACCGTGCAGTCCTTGTAAACGATTGATGTTATTGGCGATTTTCGGGACAACCAGCACATCGCCGAAACCTTGAAGCACCTAACTAATTGATATGTCTCGCTAATCGCCCCAACTTTTCTGAGCAAAACTGCACAAAACTTATCTCGCGGTCGCCTGATACCCGCGTTATTGTTGCTTCCCTCGCCATTGCAGCACCAATGGAGACAGTCGGATGACGAACCCGGCGTTGCTCTCGACCCTCTTGCCTGCGCTTTCACCCTGTCCGCATTTGAGCGACGGCTGCAGGGGGACCGTGCAATGGCGTCCTGAGTCTGGTTTCATTCCACGGGGATTTGCTGGTGCGACCGGAACGCTCCAAGCGGTCCACCTCGTTCTGGTCAGCGCGGAACCGGGCGATCCCGCCGATGGGGAGACCTATCACGGAGGGCCTCAGCAGATCGCTCACGATCACCTGCGTCTGTTCGAGAGCGCACTTGCAGGCGACACCCTTCGCCGAGGCGGGCGCACGACCCCGTACCACCGCAACCTCCGGCATATTCTAACGCTCTGTTGGCCGCATTTAACCCTTGCAGAACAGCTGGAACGAACGTGGATCACGAATGCGGTTCTGTGCTCCGCACCAAAGTCGGGTGTGGCCCTACCCAAGGCCGTCGAAGTTGCGTGCACCCACACCTACCTCCATCCACAGCTGCAACTTCTCTCGAACGCTTTCGTGATAGCACTTGGGCGCAAGGCCGAACGTCGCTTGCAGCACATTGGGGTCCGCATAGACGCGAGTGCCCAACATCCAAGCGCCCGCCCGAACACGCAACCCGTGGCAACCTGGCAGGCTGCCGCGCGCGCGTTTCAAGCGTGGATCGACCGCAGATAGAGTCGGAAACGGGAACCCAGGAGATTTCATGTCCGTCAGCGCCGCGTTTGCCCACTTCCACGCCTCCCCTGCTAGCCGACAGAGTTGGTCAGCGTTGAGCCGGGACCGAAAGACGGTGGTGGTGACGATGTGGGAAGACCTGATCATCAACGGGGTCTATGATGTGTTTGCACATGTCGATCTTCCACGGTGGCGCGACACCCTAGGCAACCGCGAGCGCATCGCCAACCTGAAATTCGTTCGCGACAACTGCAACGGCCTCTTCAAGGTCGTCCGGCTTGTGGCGCAAGACCCAACCCGCTATCCGCGCAGCGTCCTGTACGCGACACCGGATCAGCGAACGTGGATCCTGACGAGCCTTGATGAACAGACTGGTCAGTTTCGGGCCGAGGCAACAGGGCCTTGATGCCGTTCAGGAGACAGCCCTCAGCCAGGTGCGTCCGGCGCACTTGCGGTGCCGTGCCTCGAGACCGGCGCGGGGTGCGCCGCTCCTCATCAGAACGAGGGTCAAGCGCAAGTGGCTCTCTCGTATAAATACATGTCAGCAGTCGATTCGTTTATCTGGAATCCGCTAAGTCTATATCCCTGGTGACATAAGCTTATATCGTCATCATGTGCCCAAGGTCCGGGCGTACCAAAAATCTAGACCTGCCATGGCCTGATATTTACTCGTCTCGTTTGTGTATGATCAGATTCAGGTGGATCGCATCCTTGTTTAAATCTATAGAGTTCTGTTCTTAGCCCGTTTGAAAGCGAAACAGCCTTAAGGATACTTCAGCACGGACAGTCTCGGAAACCGTAGATGTAGGCAGGTGGATCGGACCCAATGCCGTGCGCCGCGTGTCTCCATGGCTCCCCCCATAACTGCCCCCAAAATGCGCCTATTATTCCCCCAAAAATCGAACCAAATTAGCCGGAGCTTTTGTCGTCGGGATCGTTCAGGGTGGTCACATCAACAGAGGACGACGCCGATGACGCGAATTTTGATCAGTGACCATGCCGAGACCCGCGCTGCTCAGCGGGGTGCATCGGAAGAGTGCATTGCGCTTGTGCTTGCCCACGGGGACATCGAGTATCCAGCCGCCTGTGGCCGTCGGATCGTACGCCTGTCGCACCAAAAGGCAGGGGAACTCCTCACCGACGACGTACCATTCCGTGTGGTCGATCACGCCCGAAGCATAGCGCTTGTGGTCGGCGCTGCCGATCAGGTCATTACCGTACTCCGCTGCGACCCAACCGCCCCCCGGCGCAAGTTAGACTCACGCTGCCGCCGCCGTAGCAACCGCCGCTGACTGGGAGAACCCTGATGGCCCGCGACAACATCATTGATGCCCGCCGCCGTTTTCCGAACCCCGATGTTCAGGGGACAGACGGAACTAACGCCGCAGAATTTGCGGCAAACCGGCGGGATAGCCTGCAGCTGACCCGAGCACGTCTCGATGAGGCCGACCGGATTGCCGACGACCTGCGCTCCCGCCCACGGGTGCCGGTGGTCGATCGCCCGCGCTTGGCCCGCAATCTCGGTCGGATGGTGGAGGCTGCAGGGGAAAGTCAGATCCTCGCCCATATCAACAGCCTGTTCGAGGCAACGTTCGGGGCGGAGGGGGCCGTCAACGCTCTCAAGAAGCGCAAGCGCTACCTCAGGCTTTCAAGCGAGGCACTGCCTCCAGCGGACCTGCCTGGGGAGTACCACGCGGGCGGGGCCGACTTTGTTCAACTCGCAAGGCAATGGGCTGATCTGAAACCATCAGCCCATCTCCCCCACGTCGACGCCCGGCGGCAAGCTGTCCTGAACCTGGTCGAAGGCACCACCTTCGACACGCGGGCACGTGCGGCCCTGCGGCGCTCGGAAACGGGTCGCCGGGAGTTCATCGAGCGCATGGGCGATGTGCTCACCACCATTGAGGCGGCGGTGGACCTTGACCAATACTTCGATGCGGCCTGTAGCCTGCGGCTGACGGCAACCGTCACCGAGGGAGATTACGCCGACGCTGGCGGCGGCTTCTTCCTTCAGAACAACACCGCATGGCACGACCTTCGCCTGCGGGAGCCGGACACCTTCGACACCCCCGACAGCGATGTTGTGGGGCCAAGCGGTGAGGACGGCGACAGGCATGGCAACACGCACTTCCTCGCGCCCAAAGTGCTGCTGGGTTTTATGCTCACGCCCATTGAGATGGAAGATCCCATTCCCTATCGGGTGGAACCAAGCCTCCACCTCGTGCATCACGATGATGCCCTTGTTGCAAGCCTATTGGTGAGGTTCGGGCCTGACGGCCTGACCATCTATGAAAGCGCAGTGGCGGAGTATCGGGAAAACATCGAGGCCCTGCCCGACTACGACTGGCTCGATATGGACGAGCACATGGATCACGAAGACGCCCGCCGCGCCTGCGACTTGCGGCTTCGACAGCGCCTTCAGGCCGAACTGCACCTCCCCGAAACGCCTCCCGAACTGCACGACGTGGAGGTTGAGAGAATTCGCAAAGCCCTTGTGACTCAGCATGGGCCGCAGGCAGCCCGCCTCATTGACGATGCGTCATCGGGTTCATCCGATGATTGGTGGGCGCTTTGGCACTCCCTCAGCAGCGACGAGGTCCGCCCCGTCGTCTGGGTTGCCCATGCCGTCATGCTCTCCATTTACCGGGAACGCGCGACAGGACGACCGCGCCTTGCATTGACGGTCTCCCCCGATGAGTCCCGCCTGGAGCACACCATGGTTCTCACCCATCTCCCGCGCCGATCAGCGGGTCGGAGTCTCAGGCTTGGCACCATTGACGACAGTCAGGTCAGCTACATCGAAAGCCCTGTGGGTGACGGGTACTTAGTTTGGGGGGATGAGTTCGACTTGCGCTTGAACGCCAAGTTCGACTTCGCCAAGGTGCTTCATCTCCTCCCGAGCAATGCCGCGCTCGAACTCGCCTTCCTGCCCCTGGGCCGTCCGTCAGAGGGTGTGGCAGAGGCGGTCTTCAAGCCGCTCTTTGATGATCGCCCATCAGCATTTTCGCCCGCGCCCATCAACACGCTGGCGGGTGCGATATTGCGCAACCTCGCCCATGCCCCTGCCGGGCAGCGCTTAGATGAACTCCTGTTAACGGATGTCCGCGCCAAAGCGGAAGCCATGAGAGCAGTCGTGGACCGTGAAGAGCAAAGCTATCGGAAGGGAATTGAGCGACTGATGAAATAGTTGAGGGCGGAATCTGACGAACAGATCCGCGCCAGGGCTGCTTTCATCCCCAAGGGTACGCTCCCGCTCCGTGTCCTTAGGCTTGGAGAGAAGGCAAAGCCAGTCCTCTGGTGCGGCAGTGGGGGCCAATACTCCCACCTACATGCCTGTCGGGGGTTGAGCATCAAGGCGGGCCAGCCACCGCTGGCCCGGGGAACCTGCCCCTCATTGAGGCATTTAGAACGTTATTCTAAGGAAGCCTTGGCACCACTGAGTCTCAGAGGACACCCGATGACGGAGCAGTTGTGTGACCGCATCAGGATTGATGTCGAATGGCATCCCTTGACCGAAACGCCGCTGAAAGGGATCCTTGACAGGATATCGAGCAAACCCTGCTTTGCTCCAACGACCTCTGCCAACTGGCGCGGATATACTGCAGACTGGGAAATCGTAGATCGTCAGTTGTTTCTGGTCCGGCTTAATGGGACCTTGGATCAAACCTTGGTCGGGTCGCTCACCCGAGAACAACAACGAGAACTTCAGGGTCTCCTCGGCTCTGACCGGCGTCCGATTTTCGCGGACTGGGTCTCAGGCACCCTCAGCTTTGGCAAAGGTAGGTGGCTCGAAGTAAGTGACAGCTATTGGGGCACCATGTCGGAGTTTACGGGGTTTATCGAAATTGCAGCCGGTGAGGTGACCCGCCAGTGGGAGGTCGACAATCGGGCTGCTCACAGCAAGCAGGAACATGACAAGGGTGTTCAGAAGCAGTCGCTGCTCGGCATCAACTATGACCTTGGCGAGAGCGACCTCCTTCAGGCTAGGGCGGCACTTGCCGACCCTGTTACCTGTGCCAGAGACTGGATTTCATCTGACGATTCACTCAGATTGACAGTGACGGCAATCAAACTGCGCATGGGATCAATCGCTCTCCGAAAGACTCGCCTTCGGAGAGCACTGTATGACCTGACCCGTGCGTTTTTCGTAAGCCAGGTCGTGGACCGAACAATCCTATCCACCTCCGATTGTGCGGCACGCCGGAGGTTTGATGTCGCGCTCAGGCACATTGAAGACGCGATGCTTGCGCACAGCATGGTTCGATCTTTCAGAGAAGAAGTCACCGGCCTAGGAGCAAGCCTCACTGAAACACTTCGTTTCGTACGCTTCCAGCTTAAATACCTCGAAGTGGCGGCAGAACTGACAACCGCCCTAAAGGTCCCTCAAACCGACGAGGAACGTCTTGAATGGGCCATTGCAGCCATAAAGGCTGCCGAGAGATACATCGAGGATGGAAATTTCTCGCTGCTCGGCGTGGCCCTTGAAGCTGTCGAATTCGCGGCAGGCGGGAACAACGCAGATGACTAGAGCATCGGGCAAAACGCGGATTCACGACGTTGCGCCCCTCCCCGCTGGGCCGCGGTGGGAACCAGGCGGGTCCGACAAATCGGCCAATGCTTTAGTACCGTTCGTGCAGGCAGCACCATACCCGAGTCGGAGCGCGAGGGCCGACGGACCCTCAGCATCGCTGCGCCAGCTACCATTATCGCCAAGGTTGAAAGGATTAGACTTATCACCGGGAAGAAATCTTCGACCAAGGCTTGCTCCACCTCCCTAAACGATGTTCAGCCGCGAGCATATATAGCCTTCGACGCAAGAATTCAGCAGCCCTGCACACAAGGCGCAATTACGACAGTTGGGGTAGATCGGCGTGGGCTATTCAGGGTTTGGTCTGCTGCTGAGCAGGGCTGGTGCGGTCCTGGCGTCTTGCCTGCAACTCACGCCACCCAAGGATGCGGGCCTGGACGGCCTCCCCCGTTACTCCATTCCACCACTCGCCGTCTACGTGCTGACATGGGAATGGAAGGATGTAGGTCCCAACATGATCTTCGGCCAGAACCTGCACCTGTAGGCCAGAGCCTGGATATCCGTCGGTCTTGAAATCCTTTAACCGGGCAGTTCGCGTCACCATGCACTCGCTCCGACCTACTCCAATGCGCCGCTGGATCCATGGAGCAACGCCACCGAAGAAGCTCTATAGGATCGGGGATGCCCGAGCAGCGAGAGGTTTCCTCATTTGACAGGAATACCTTCATTGCCCCAGGATGCCGAGCCTCCTCCAAGGGGATCCATGGCTCGCTTCCGGCGATCGGCTCACTACAGGACCAACGCGACCGGCACGACGTTTCCGGTGCGCGCACACGACGTCGTGCGCGACGAGTGGGTGTCGCCGTCACCGCGCCCTCGCAGGGTGCCCGGCCCGGCCTCCGCCTTCTCAGCGACCCACATCGACGAACCCGGCATTATTTATCCCAACGCCCGCTGCCCCGAGTGCCGGGAACGCTGCTACTTCTTCAAGGCATCCAACGGCGGGCGGGTCTTCTTCGACACGCTCTGGCCTGACTGGAACAAGCATCCCTGCACCATCTCCGAGAGGATGCCCGTCATGGACGCCGCTCCCGTTGGAGAGGAGGCCGAGGCCGCTGGGACCGACGCCCTCGACATCGGGGCCTTCGCCAGGCCGGACGGGACCGTTATCGCTGTCACGGGCGGGGAGGATAACACCGAGTTTCTTTCCGGGGCGTTTGACTTCTCGCGCAAGTACTTCCCCTGCGCTTGGCTTGAGATGGACCGGGAGAGCGGTTCGGGGAAGCTGACCGTGCTCGACGCTGATCTGAAGCCCGTAGAGGTGAAGGTCAGGCGAAGGGGTGGGCCTGGTTCGCTGACCGACAGGATTCGGCGGGAACTCTCGACAGGGATGAAGCAGGCGCTGGCGCGGACCTGCCGCCGTATCGAGGGGCTGGACAGGAAGAGGTCCTTCGTGCGCACGGAACCCGGATGTGGAACGTTCGCCGTCGCAATGGTCGGCGAGAGCCGCGTCATCGTCATTCCCGTGCTCTGCGATCAAGTTCGCTGGGACTGGGGCGACTTCGACCCCATCGGCAAGTACATGGCGACGACCGCCCTCAGTATCGTGCACCTGCTGGACAGGACCATGCCTTCTGCCGATCCGCTTGCCGCGCAGGAGCACATCGTCTTCGCGTTTCATGACCCGTTCGGCTACGTCGCCGAGGGAATGGGGGACCAGCCTTACGTGGAGTCCGACGGGACGCTCGCGCCGAGCGCCTTCGACTACGACGAGGGTCGCAAGTTGGAAGAGAGATGGCTGGGGAACCTGCGCTGGATTGACCTCGCCGATGATAGCCTCATCGTGATCGAGCACGTGCCCGTGATTGTCGCGAAGGCGATCGCCATTGAGGATTCATTCTGCGACAAACATTGGCCGAACGATGTTGAGGGGCGCTGGCGGCAGATCGAAGCTCTGTTCTCGCGCCTTGGGCTGATCGCCCTCTTCCGTGTCGCGCACCAGATGCTTCAGCAAGCCGGATGGGCGTTCGAGCACGATACGTACGACCGCCAGAGCGCGACGTACCATCCGGCGGAATCCGGGACATCGGCCCGCGTTCTCTTCCACCGCTCGAACGCCACGGATGGCATCTGCTTCCTCATCGGCCCGGACGAGGACGACTCTGTGAGAGATAACCTGTTCCATGTTCGCGACGCAGCCGGGGTCGCTGACCTCGTCAGGCACCTCACGGGCGGCTGATCAGCAAGCCTGTCCGTTGCACAGCGTGCTGGCCCCTTGCGGTTCTCAGGCCCGCAGCAAAAACCAGGAGCCTTCTGTTTGCCCCGGGATTGGGTTGGGCTTTGCTAGGTTGGCTTGGTCGTGCGGCTGATCTGGTTGGCGGATCGGAGCCTATCCAGCCCGTATCGCGTTATTGGCCTTGAAACGCTCGCTACACAGTGTCGAGCGCCGCTTGGGTGTGATGGCTGGCGCAAAGCCTTGGCTGAATTGCGACGTCGGCTGGGGCGCACAAGGCCAAGCTTGGCTGACTTGTTGACAAGATACAACATTTCATGTAACATGACCTTGCCGGGCTGACGCCAAATCAAGCGGGGCTGTTTAGCTTAGCCGTTCAGCCTGGCAATTCGTATAGCGAAGCTTTGCGTACAACATGATCATTGGTCAGCATTCCGCCGACCGCAGACCGGGAGCCGTCAGGCTCCCTTAGCATTTGAGGAGCCACGCTCATGCGTTCTGCCACTCTCCTGTTCAGTTCCGACTGCTCACCCCTGACCCTTCCCGAGACGGGGCGCTCAGCCGCCCCTCCTCCGTATCGTCATATCGGAGGGAACTGCCTCGAGAGCTTAAGCTGGGTCTCTGTTGCTGCTGGCGTGCCGCCGCCGCGTTCACCACCCAAGCCTGCCCCGATGGATCCTTGATGCCGAAGCGCAGGCGCGCTTACCGGCAGGGCGATTTCGATGGGCTGTGCGGTGTCTATGCGATCGTGAACGCGCTTCGGTGTGTTCTCCATCTCCAGGATGAGCAGTGTCAGAGGTTATTTGCGAAGTTGATCAAGGCGCTGGAGAAGGACTGTGACCACCTTTACCAACCCGTTCTTCATGGGATGTACTTTGGCCAGTTGAAACGGCTTGTTGGTGCGGCAGGTCGGGGGCACATCCAGGGCCGAAACCTCACGTTCCACGTCCAGTCTCTGCGACTGAAACGCAACCAGCGAAGCCTGTCCTGCCTGTGGGATGCGTTGAATCGGCGGGTGGGTCACACCTGTGTGGCCATCATCGGCGTCAACGGGGCGACTGACCACTGGTGTGTGGTGTACCGTGTTACGCCGAGAACCCTCTGGCTCTTGGACTCGTCGGGACAAAGCCGGATCCACCGCTCCCGCTGCACAGTTCGACTCACCACCACTCGCTACTGTCTGGACAGCAATGAAATCTTGCTGATCGAGCGGCACCCTTGATGTGCGATCTTATGCGGCTGAACTCTCATGCGGACCAGCAAGGCTCCCCATCTTCTCCACTGGAGCCTTGCTGGTCCCGACTAGGTCAGCAGCCACGTGGCAGAACAGAGCGCCTGATCGGTTCTGCCGAATGGAAGGAACGAATGACTGCGGCTCGTGCCTTCTAAGCTCGGTGAGTGCGGGTCTATCACACCGCCTCAAGGCAAACCCTGCCGCTCAAGCCTCTTGGATCTTTGCGACTTCTTCCTCGATGTCATCGGGGTCTAAGCCACCTTGCGTGTAATAGATCCGAATCCAGCTTTCGAGGTTGTGCCGATTCTGAAATGCAACGGTTACCTTAGCGACACCAAGCGTCGGATCACCGTGTCGCCACGAGTCAGTCACGCACCCGCCAATATGCTTCACCTCATCCTGAATACGACGGGCAAAGCTCTCAGGCGGCTCCTCATCAATCTCGAAGCCGTTGTAGATGTACTCCTTGGCCATAAACGTCCCCTGTTCTGAGTGTCCCATCGGGATGCACTGTCCGCGGGTCCCCTCCCGCAGTCCTGTTAAGCCATTTCCTTTTCCATGAACCGTTTCGCGGCGTGGGCCAGGAACCCGGAGCGGCTATAGCCATGACTCTCGGCGTAACGGTCGATCTGATCGAGAACATCGTTGGGAAGCGTGATGTTCACCCGCACGGCTTTACTTGAGTGCTGTGGTGCCACCACCAGAATGGCAACGCCGTCGCGGTTGTCCGGGTCAGCCATGACCGCCTCCAGGGATGAGGGTTCGGGAACGGGTTCCTCATCCTCCACCAATCCTTCCAAGTGCAGGGCCAATGCCTCTTCAGCCATGGCCCGCGCCTCCTCCAGCGTCGTTCCAGCCGTGACGCATCCAGGCAGATCCGGGAACGACACCCCGTAGTGGCTGTTTTCGTCGGCACGAATGAGTGCAACATATTGGTTGCGCATGGTTCACCTTAGCTTTAGTCCCGCCTGCTTTTCGATGCTGCGGAGTGTTCCGAGGGGAATGTCACGCCGCGGCGTGGGCACCGTCACCCGACCTGGCTTGGTGGGGTGTTTGAACTGAGCGTGGCTGCCCCTGCGCACCACCTCTCCCCATCCGTCCGCTTCAAGCGACGCTATGACATCTCGACTGTCCATAGTGTGTATAAATGCGCATTGAACTCGACTAAGTCAACTCGCCTTGATGGACAACAGTTTACCTAGCGGTGCCTTTCTGGATCCGTACTCCTTACTCCCTGCTGTTTTGACGAGCGTCACCGGGCAGCTCCTGCCACCGTTCCCACGGAGCGTATTCCTGTTGATGCAATGTAACGAGGGATGATCGGACGAGTGATGGGACGGATCATGGCCTAGCCGGTCACATCCCTCCATCGTTTGGCAATGACGGCGGCCCCAGCGAGCGCCATCCCAAGCAGGCTGACCTTTGGTGGTATCGCTCGTCTCGACGACGCCCCTAGTTCTTAAAGCATCAATCAGGGCGGAGATGGCAATGCCACATGGCATCGACGTGCCAATCGGGAAAATCGTCAAACGGCACCTCAATGCCATCAAGGACTACTGCGAAGCCAATCCTACGGAACTCGAAAATCTGATGGATCCAGCATATTCGAGCAAGATCTTTGGCCTCGGCAGGTTGCCCTTCTTTGCAGAGGTTGGCAGCCCCGTTTTACGGGACGAGAACACCAGATACTGGCAAGACCCAGTTTTCACCGTCAACGGCAAAATCGTGAGAGTGTGCAGTCAATGGGTCGTAGAACGTCACTTGGTGCCCTTCCAGCAGTACCTAGTCAGCAAAAATATCGCCACGACATACGACCCACCCAGCCCTGCTCCCACCCGCCGCGGCATCCCATCACGTCAACGCATGAACACTCGTTACAGAGCTTATCGCATTGCTGATGCACAGAATGCTGTCATCCGGCATATCTTAAGCAACCTCGGTGAAGAGACGTTCAACGAGGCTGATTGGGAAAATACAAAGCAGTACTTTTCCAACAGGTGCGCCTATTGCGGTATACAAGGAAGCCTACAGATGGATCACGGCTTTCCGATCAACAAAAGCAAGTTAGGGGAGCACCGGATCGGCAATCTCATTCCAAGCTGCGGAATATGCAATAACAGCCGAAAAGGGGACAAGGACTTCAAGGAGTTCCTAGGCTCCGACGCCGACAAGATCCGCCTGATAGAAGAGTATATGGAAAGCAGGCAATACACTCCGCTTGCGGGCAATGCCCAGGTCAAAGATATTCTTGAGATGGCCTATAAGGATGTCGCCGTTCTTGCTGAACGATACGTCGCGATTCTCGAAACATTACTGTCCAGCGCCGCTCCCCCGACGCAGGCTGACCCGCCTTAATCGGAAGGCAGGATTAGGTGCCGTATTGCTTGGGTTTTTTTACCAAGCGGTGATGATCAAACCCCTGAAACGACCACCCGATAGGAGGACACAATGGAAGCATGGCGCGGCGGTGTGCAAACGGGCTATGTTTCACGGGTCTTAACCGGTCCAGCGGAAACGTCCGAGGCAGTGCAGTTGAGTTGTGCAAAGAGCCCAGGCTTTGCTGGCACACCTGTGGGTGTCGGGCAAATGGGACTCAAGATGCGCTTCTCAATTAAGTCAGCAGGCGGGGGCGAGACCCTGTTGGTGTTGTGGGCTGATCCTAAGGAAGACTTTGAGCGAATGCTCATGCTGATGATGAAAGCCAACTCTGACGCGACAGAAGCGGCTTTCAACAAGGCAAGGGAGCGCAGCGAGTTGGAGAAGAAGAAGAGCAGCTACAGTATGAGGCAGTGGGCCGAATTGGCCACCAAGTACAGGCATTGGGATGATTAGGAGGCTATGCCGAGTGGATGTCGCGTTGAGCAATGATCCGGGTCGGCGAACGGACTTATGGCGTCTAAACCTCTGACAACCAGCAGAACGTTAACTGACCGGAGATGAGACATGGCGCGGTACACTTCGCCAAAGTTGGATGGGCACAAGGTGGCTTTCAGAGGAAGGAGGTTTTGGATCATCGAAGTCGAGGAAGGCCGGGACTTCGACTGGATCAGCAAGGGCATGGGGGATGTCGCGATCTACGATACGGCAGACCAACTGACGATCGGATCAGCATCGAGAAAAGAAGGCGGTGGCTTCATCTGTACCGTGATGTGTGGCCCTCATGCGTTTCAGTACGATGTACCGAGAGTAGAAGATCTCGGTCGGGTTGCGGATGCCGAACTAAACAGATTGTCGAAAGCGATGGGCTGAGGCGTTATGCACCTCCCGCTTCTAGGTTCTCATCACCCTCGGTGTCATGATGTGCTCGACCGTGTTCGAGGGGCGTAGGTGAAACGCAGACCGAGGTTGAGATCCTATTCCTCCAACTCGCGTTTCGCATTGAAGCGGCACGCCTCTGGGGCGTGGGCGAACGCCGCTGCAGCGAGTTGGCCATCAATGAGAGCAATCACGGGGTTTACCAACAGGCGGGCAACGTCCTCCCGCCGTCTGACTGCGACGAGCGGCACAACATAGAACCAGCAGCCTGTGGCAAACGGTGCGACAGGATAGTCCGCGTCAAACCAGCAGAGCAACCTTTCGTCGCGCAACTCATGATCATCGAGGAACGGCCAGTGGAGGAACTCATTGGGTTCGTATGGAGCGTAGAGTTCGTTGGAAATCCAAGTGACCGCAACTGCGGCCTCACCCGCACCCTCGCTCGGCCCATTCTCGCAGCCGAGATCGAGAAAGTATTGCACAAAGCCGTGGATCGGCTTCCGGCCCCGTGTCACCTTTCGCTTGCAGGTTGATGTCGTCAAAACGCCGGTCGTCAACCATCCATTCGGATCCTTGATCCTGCCTGCATCCTCTAGATCGTCAAAAGCATATTTTTTGTGGGTTGTGCCGACGTTCGCAAGCTCCTCTCCGCATACCCGCATCATGGCTTCACTCTCTGTGGAAACGGCTCTCAAAAGAGCGGCTGCAGCAGGAATTCCCCTCCCGATGTCTGACACCATTTTAGGACCTACTCTCGTTACTGCGCTGCTCCTTGAAAAAATGCAGGCGCTGACGTTGCTGGAATAATCGCGTAGGGCCATGCAAAGGCCGTTGCGTTGAAAAATGCTGGCGCGCCTGCCGAGATGGCCGGTGGCCGGTCGAGGGCGGCGAGGTGATCGAAACCCTCGAACGTCTTTTCACCGAACATATTGAGGACGCGAAGCGCGTCGCGTCGCCAGTGTTCAATATGCGAAGGCAACCCATATGAAGCTTGCTGGAGGCGAGTGGCAACTGCGTTCCAGGTTACAAGGCGGCGGCCCTCTTTCCACCCTGCAAAGCGGGCATCAAGTTCTAAGGATCGGTCCTCGTCGTCCCAGTGGCGCGTGGCTTGCTCTGGCGTCCTGACAAGAAAAACGTGGAGGGTTTCGATCTGATTCTGACGGAAGCACAGCCACTGCCGACTTCCTTGCTTCTCATGGAAGCCCGCGTCCCATTTCGCTTCAAGGATGAGTCGTAAAGGCCCGCTCTTGAATACGATGTCGATCACAGCATCTGGCTCGACAAAGCGCCCATCAAGTTTCCGTCTCCGCCAAAGATCAACTCTGAGGGAGTCCGGCAACCCGTTCCAAGGGGATAGCACCTCCCCGAGGACAATCCTCAACACCGACCACGAACTTTGTAGGTCCTGATAGGCCGCGCACCCGAGCATCGCTCCAAAAACCGTGTCCTCACGTGGCTCTCGACCCCGATTGAGCACGGCCCTGAGTTTGCCTTTTGTGAGAGTTTGCAACATGCACCTACACCAGACTGATCACCCGCTCTCGGGCGCGCTACGCATCAAGTTGAGTGTTACCGATCTCAGCAGTTACAAACCGAAGCGTTCACCGAGACGGAATGGATGGGCCTCTTGGGTCGCTTGGAAGTCGCCGCTTGGCCGTTAGCTCTTCCAGCAGCGTCGATCCTCAGTATGTTGCCCTCCCCTTGGTTGACCGATCTCCTGGTGTGCAAGTCCACAAATTCTTGCATTTCACTATTGCGCAACAGCCAATCAGAACGCCAGAAGGTATTACGGTGTACCTCATCTAAGGAGCCGGGCGAAAACTGATCTTGCACCGGGACAAACAATGCCTGATCTGGTGACATTGGAGTTCCTATTGCGGCTTGGCCACCACCGACAAAGTCGCTAGTAAGTTATCGCGAGGTCCGCGGAAAAGGGCGTAAATACCCCCAAAACCTGAGCAGCCTTAGCATTAAACAAGCAACGAAATTAGCATACTACTTCGACCCACTAGGCTATCAAGGCGCAGAGTTTGTTTGAGGAAAGACGCACAATCAAAGCAACTGGCCGCTCTCTGCCTGTATCAGGCTACCCGAGAAGGTTCAATTACCCCGAACGCGTCGTCGGCCTCAAGGTGTCATCCCTCCGTTGTTCTTCACTCTGACGAAGTGCCTTGCAGAACGTGTCAGCGATATGCCGTGCAATCCAGCGCAAGTCCGCCGCCAGCGGTGTAACGGCTGCGATTTACGACCTACCTCGTTGCGTACGTTGCGGTTGCACTGCGTGACTTAGATAGGGATTGGGGTAAAGCAGGCATAAGTCTGGATAACCGAGACTTGCCCGAGTCCCTC
Organism: Microvirga sp.; assembly: GCF_014699075.1. Lineage (GTDB taxonomy): Bacteria > Pseudomonadota > Alphaproteobacteria > Rhizobiales > Beijerinckiaceae > Microvirga. Next base: position 199,910 of record NZ_JACXAB010000007.1, read on the forward strand.
AGAAAAAGCCTCAGCCGCAAGCGTCGAACAATCGTCCAATCCGCATAGTCGGCATTGCCGCGGCTGGAGTAGTGCCCGTTCATGGAGCCTCAGTGGCTGAGGGTGTAACGGACGCGGCGCTATTTTACCGCTGTGGTCTCCGTCCGCGCGGTTGCGCTGGCGCAGTAGCACCACCCCGGTAGCCTCGATCCCGCGCCAACTGCTTCGCCTGTCGGAGAACCCTTAGACCCATTCCCGATGCGGCGCAGAGGTCAGGTTTCTTCAGATTGCCGATCATGGCAATCAGCAGCCTTCGTTGAGGACCATAAATCGCCTCGCGAAATTGAAACCACTTTTTCTGGTGCTGCGATCCGGGCTGAAACCCAAAGTTCTTGACAGTGCGATACCCAAAGCGGGTGTCCTTAGCCATATAGCCTATGGCTCCTCGCAGATCATAGATATCTCTGGCGTGAAACCGATCAGCCCCAAAGCGGGTGGCCGGGAACCTCTTCTTGATCGCCGCAATCTGCTTCGCAGTGGCCCAAACCAGCCCATGCCAATGCACTTCAATCGCAACTCGACGACTTCCCTCATAACGGCGAACAGCAAAGTCGGCCTGCAACAGGTACGGAGCACCCCGCAATCCACGCTGCACAGCCTTCCGCATACGGCTCAACACCCAGCGCAGATCGCTCTCAGAGGGTCTACGGGGATAGGTGCTGAACATCCAGTCATCCGCAATGATCGTCACCATCCATGGCGTGTTGTCAAAGGCAGTGCCGTCAATTACCTCCTGCAAGATCCCCGACCATCGCTCTCTTGCGTATGGATTGAGAGCGTGAAGGTGGCGGGCGTAAGACTTACTGAAAACATGCTCCCATTCCCGCACTTCCTGCCGGATGGCCAGTTCCTTGAGACCTTTGTCCCTTAATCCACTTTCGATAGCGGCTTGGAGCAGTTCCGACTGTTCAGCATTTGTGGGTGGCTTGAGTCTTCCTTTCTCCGACTTGGTTGTTGGTGCGGATGTGACCTGTTTGGTGCCGCCCTCGTCATTTTCCCACTGCCGTCGAGGAAGCTGCTTGCGCTGAGACGGCGGTTGGCGCTGAATGTATTCTCCTATGAACTGACCTATCATCACTTACCTCATCAATACAGGTTACCCGTGCACCCGTGATGCCTTGCATCGCGCTATGCGTGTGCAACTCAGGTGATTTTACTGAGGCTGTTTTGATGGCTCTATGGGTCTAGTTGATGGGGCAACTGGCCTGTTTGGTGAATATCACTTGGTAACTTAAGGCTGAGAGTGCCGTCGGGGGTGTGTGCGGTGCTGATCCTGGACCAGGCGGACTGGAATGACATGCCTACCTTGCACGTGCCAAAGACCGTCATGCTGCTGCCGCTGCCGTCCACCTCGCCGCAGTTGGGTCCCGTAGAACGGATCTGGCCGTATCTGCGCGAGCGATATCTCTTGCTTCTGATCGTGCTTACCTATCCCGCTAGAGCATTGGATGAGATGTCGACTCCGACGACTTCTGCATTTCGGCAATCCTGGCCCCACGTCGGAGCCGCCGGTGGTGCGTCCACTTAACGGTCCGATGCGTTGATCAGGCTTCCCAAGGTTTGTAGGTTGTCCAATCTTCCGAGGCGTTCGGCTTTTTTGGCGATTTCTTGGGGAGGCGGAGGACAACTTCTTCACCGGAAGGCCGCGCAATGACGGTCAGCTTTTTGGTGCGTCCTCGGCGCGCGATCTCGTCGAGTTTTCGGGTAAGAGCAGCAGAGTGCCGGATTCTGGGATTCTGGTCGTGTGAGACGCCATCGTGAATGCCGGGACTTGCATCCTGTTGTTGGCCCGGATTGTCTATTTTCTGCTGCTTTTCACCTTGGCTATCTTCTGCTCTTTCCGGCTCTGGATCACCCAAGTCGAGATAGGAATCGGTAGGATCGAGTGCCGGGTTGCGTCTCGGGCGGTTCTTGACGGCGGCCTGGTACATCTTCTTTAGACCGCCTGAGGCTTTGATATGGCGCGGAATGTCGGCTGGCTTGATGTTCCGGATAAAGGCGTCTTCGAGGGCACGGGCGTACCACCATCCGCGCTGATACCCGTTCCCCGATTCCCCGGCGAAGGTTGCCTCCATGACCAGATAGAGCACCCGACCATGGTCCTTGTCGCGCCGGGGCCTGGGGTTGGGCCTTTTCTTTCTACGATGCGCCCAGAGTTCGCTGGTGTTGATGTACCGGACCCAGTCGTCCCAATGGGTCGTGAGGTGGAGGGCGACCGCGAACGGCACGGCCACTAAATGGTTCAATGCCTCTTGCCGCTGCTGTTCCGATCCCAGAAGAGCAGTACTGCAGCCGGTTGTGGCTTGCACCGGATCGTCTTTGACGAGTGCGAGTAACGAGCGGGTTGTCGCGCGAGCATCATCTATCATGGCAGGTCCCGCGGCTGAATGTTCAGACGGTCCGAAGATCGGGCGTGTGCGGCGTGGGTAGCCTATCGCTTACCTGCGACGGTTCGCTCGGCGGTGCTGTGCAATAGCGGGCTGAGTCGTGCCTCGGCCCATTGTAGGAGATCGGGCGTTTCATAAATCGCACGCCCGTTCCAAATGCGATAAGGGCAGCCAGTCCCTGCGACGGCTTGCTTGGCCATCGTGGCCGGAGAAATCGGGTAGCCGTTTTCGGTCAGAAACCGAGCGGCTTCGGTACGAGTGAGATGGGGCATTGCCAGTCCTTTTAATACATGAAGCGTATCATGTCTCTTAGGCACGAGGTCATATTTGGGCGCGGTAGGGTTTGAGGTCCAGCACGAGAACGTTTTGATCCCCGCGCCGGTATGCTTGTTGGACCTCAACGAGCCTCGGCTGCTCGCAGCCCTCGCCTCCTGGGATAGGGAGAACAAGGCATGGATGCCGAAGCGTATGCGTGACCGCACCGACGAGGTCGGTTTGCAACTCGGCTGCCGTCGTCTCCCCCAACCCGCGCACCAGCCGTTTGATGCTACCGATCGGCAACCCGAGATGGTTGAGTTGGAGCAGAATAATCGCCTTCAGGAGGCTTTCACGGGCGTAAAGGCGCTTCTTGCCCTTGCCTGTGTTGACCGCCCCGATTGTCTGGAGAAGGCCCTCCTCCGTGAAATGACGAACGATGCGGATCGTATCGGCATCGCGGCCAAGTCCGAGGTCGTCTAGTTTAGCGGCAAGTGCCGTCGCTGTGTAGGTTTCGTCCATGGGCTGATATCTAGCGCAGTTGAAGCCATGAAGCAAGATCTGCTTCATGATTCTTTGATAAGAGCCTGCGCAACGGTGTCAGCCGCGTCAGTTGCTACTCGCCGGACGGCTTCTGTCTGTAGATGGGCATATCGCTGGGTCGTTCGTGCCTGTCGATGCCCGAGGACAGCCCCGGTCAGATACAAGGAGGCACCGGCGTTCACAGCCTGTGAGGCGAAGCTATGCCGAAGGTCGTGCAGTCGAACCCCATCAAGGCGTGCTTTGGAGCGCAGTTTGACCCAAACCTTCTGCAATCCAACAATTGGCCCGCTGCCACGGTTCGACGGGAACACCCAGGCGCTCGTCTGCCCCTGGCCGAGATCCCTCAGCAGGCCCACGGCTTGATCACTGAGTGGCACAATCCGAGGCCCCGTCTTGCCTGTCGCCAGGTGCAGCACCCCCCTTTCGAGATCCACTTCCTCCCACCTCAACCTCGCGATTTCCGAGCGGCGGCATCCAGTAAGGGCAAGCAGCCGGATCGCATTGGTGAATGCGCGGCTTGTCCCGTGATCCTCTAGCCATTGCATGGCCTCACCAACCCTCAACCACTCCTCCCGCGTCAGAAAACGGCCTGGCTGCTCACCTGTCTGCGCTCGAACGTGCTGCGTTGGGTTCCGCACCACGTAACCCGCCCGGATGCCAAACCTGAACGCTGCCCCCAGCACAGCCAAGCAACGCCCAGCAATGCCCCGACCTCCTTCGACGATAGCCCGTCCTCGAGATTTGGTTTTTTCGTCGCATCGGGTAACCCCATTCGAAACATCCGCAACGAACCTGACGATATCGGCCTCCGTTAGGGTCTCGACGGGCTTGTTGCCCAGGAGCGGCAGGATATGCCGCGTGATGTTTGAGCGATCCGTATCCCAACTGGATGGGCGTTTGCCTGGTTTGAAGGCCGGTCCCTCCGCGAGATAAAGGCGGCACAGGTCACTCACGGTAGCCACGGGCAACACCGCAGGAGGGTGATCCCTTACCTCAGCGGGATCAACCCCTGTCGCAACAATCCCAAGCACGCGCTTTGCCGCGAGGCGGGCATCATCGACGGTCAACCGACCGTATCGACCTATCGTGTAAAACCGCTGTCGTCCTTTGAAGCTGTACTTTACAACGAAGGAGGCATCCCGCACCTGCCGACGTACCCCGAAACCGGTGACTTCGGAGTCCCAGATCGCCTCGCCGGGCTGGAGGGCGTCAACCACACGCTTGCTCAAGCGAACCCGCTTGGAAGCAGCGCGTTCCTGCTGTTTTCTCTCATCCATCGCTAACAGCCGCTGCGCTTACAACACGATAGTAGCAACAATTTAGCTACAAGGCGAGCAACAGCTACAGCGATAGCTGGCTACTTCAGGATATTGCGAGCGATGGACGACCCTTTTAAAATCAATTACTTAGGATTGCTGCCGACAGCAGGCAAAAGCCTGCTTCGGCCTTACCGCTGCAATCGCACTGCAGAGGTCAGGGGTTCGAATCCCCTCAGCTCCACCAAGCCCCCGATCCTCTTTCATTCTGTAATAGTGCCGCGCAACGGGGTCGTACACGCTTGCCGCCGATGCGGCACCGGGCGTTCAGCCCGTTGAGGACATTGGCACCTCAACCGTCGTCCATCGTCTCACGAACCGCCCCGAATGTGTCCCAGGCAGCGTCCGGCTGGACTTTGGCTGCGCGGGGGCGTCCGGCATGATCGAGTAAGAGGCGTACCGATTTGTCCGGAGGTGCGGCGTTTACCTTATGTCTTAAAGCTTTTTCGATACTTTGTTGCTAAAAGCTCTTCTGGGTCAAAGATCCAGATCAAAGGACATAACAATGGCTCTGACGGGGCGTTTTAATCTCAGGAAATCTTTTTCCGGACGGATCATTTTACAGGTTGAAGAAGAAGTGGAGAGCACATGGGGGCTCTTCTCGCAGAAGCGCAAGTTCCGCAGGCGCTGGAGGGACGCGAAGTCGATGGATCTGCCGGCGACGGAGCTTCGTTCGTTGATGGATCTGCGCAACCGACCACAGTTCATGCAGGCCTTCGAGCCGACACAAGTGGCGCGTCCGTCGGCTCTTAAGACGGATCCAGTCCAGTCGACAGTCGCCGGTTCTGCCTTACCTGGCGAAGGGAGTGCGGCGACAGCGCACTGATGAGCAGCCTGATCACCTGAGATAAAGTGGTTGGGCTTCGCCTCTCATCTTAGCATCGGTCCCGCGCTCCCGCGGGACCGACTTGCCGCATGTCCGCTCACGCCCTGCGGCTCTCCAGGCAGATGCGTGCCGACTGGCATTGAGGGATGTTGCCGAAGATGCTCTCCGGTGAGGTCCGGCCGGTCCAGACGTTCAGGGCTGTGGCCAGCACCCAGAGAGGTTCGGCCATGGCACGATCGGCAAGCCCCGGCAGCGAGGCCTCGGCGCAGGCTCTCACATCGGCGATCACGGCCTCCTTCGGAACCTTGGGTGACTGCGCCCGGTTTACAGCCAAGGCACCTTGGATGATCCCACGCTCGCCCAGAGGAACCGAACATGCAGGGCGGTGGGGCGATGGAGAGAGCAGCAGTGCAAGTCTTGCGGCCCGATCATACATGCTGGCGGATCGAGCAGGCTGACCGGATTGCCCTCATCGTCGATGCCGCTGACTACTTTCAGGCCGCTCAGTCGGCCATGCTCAAGGCGCAGCATTCCATCCTCATGATCGGATGGGATTTCGATACGCGCATCGATCTCGACCCCACGGGCGAAACAGGCGAGTATCCCCGGCGGCTGGGGGCCTTCCTGACATGGCTGGTCGACACCAAGCCGGATCTTCACGTCAACATCCTGAAGTGGGACCTCGGCATGGTGAAGTCCCTGTGGCGGGGCACGACTCTCTTCCGGGTGGCCCAGTGGGCTTGGCATGAGCGCATCACCTTCAAGCTCGATGGCGCCCACCCGCCCGGCGCGGCGCACCACCACAAGATCGTCGTGATCGACGACGCCGTTGCGTTCTGCGGCGGCATCGACATGACAGGCGATCGCTGGGACACGTCGGAGCACCGCGACGACGATCCGCGCCGCCGCCGCCCCTTCACGCGGCGTGCCTACGGGCCATGGCATGACGCCACTACGGCCGTCAGTGGAGCGGCGGCCAAGGCGCTTGGGGATCACGCCCGTGAGCGCTGGAAGCGAGCCTCGGGAGAGGTCCTGGCGCCGCCGCCTGCCGGTTCGGACCCCTGGCCCGACCGCCTGCCTGTGGACATGGCCGACGTGGCGGTCGCGATCGCCCGGACCATCCCGGCCTACGACGATCAGGCAGAGGTGCGCGAGATCGAAGCCCTGTACCTCGCCGCGATCGCAGCCGCTCGTCGAAGCATTTACTTTGAAAGCCAATACTTCGCCTCGCGTGCCGTCGCGGAGGCGATTGCACTGCGCCTCGACGAGCCGGACGGACCCGAATTCGTGATCGTCAATCCTGAATCGGCGGAAGGCTGGCTTGAGGAGGAGGCCATGGGCTCGGCGCGAGCCCGTCTCCTGGCCATGCTCAGACGCCGCGACCGTTTCGGGCGCCTGCGGGTTTATACGCCCGTCACCGCGGGGGAGCAGCCGATCTATGTGCACGCCAAGATCATGATCATGGATGACCGGCTGCTGCGGGTGGGGTCATCCAACCTGAACAACCGCTCCATGGGCTACGACACCGAGTGCGACCTCGCCCTCGAGACGGAGGACGACACGCCTGTAGCCGACGTGATCCGCAGGTTTCGGGCCGGGCTGCTGGCCGAGCATCTCGGCACGTCGCCGGAGCAGGTCTCCGCCACCATGGCCGAGAAGCGTTCGCTGATCGCGGCGATCGAGGCGCTTTCAGGCCCCGGGCGCTCTCTTCGGCCGTTTGATCCTCCGGAAATCAACGATGCGGAGAAGGCGCTGGCGGACCACGAACTCCTCGATCCGGAGCGCCCGCGCTCCCTCTTGCAGGCCCTGTCCCGGCCTCACCTGCCTATTTTCAGGTGACGATAAGCGTCATCACGCCCCACGGCTCTCCAGATACATACGTGCCGACTTGAGGGCCGACTCGCATTGGGGAGTGTTGCCGAGGATGCTTTCAGGGGCAGTTTGGCCGGTCCAGACGTTCAGGGCCGTGCTCACCACCCAAAAGGGTTCGGCCATGGCGCGATTTGCCAATCCCGGCAGCGAGGCCTCGGCGCAGGTTCTCACATCGGCGATCACGGCCTGAGGCGCCCGAGCCTGTGCCAGACGCTCGCTCATCTCCGCCTGGAGCGGATCGACGATCAGGAGGCTGACGAGGGAAGACAGGATTTCTTGAAGCATGACCATCTCTGTGCCGGCGGCCGGATCGAAAGCGATCCGACATCACGCAGGCGCCACCGCTTCCTGCGTCAGAGGGGCCCGGATCAGGGGTCTGGTTGAAACGTAAGCATGAACGGCCGCGGTTCAAGGTCCGGGCAGGGCGGAGTGGATGATGTTGCGCCACGCGTGGCGACCCTGATGAGCGAACATTTGGGTCCGGGTGGTGGAGTCGTCGTTAGCTGGAAGATCCGATTCCTATTCAGCCCTGCAAGTTCGCCAGAGGGTGCAGCAACGTCATTATTCCAGTGCCGGAGCCTCAAAGTTGCCGTGATTGCCCCGGCATGAGCGGAGCTGCACACATCAAGTGATTTGCGGAGCAAATCGTCAGCATCATGAGTTCTTCGCCTCAGCACCGAACCGGTTTCGTCTTTCCTTGGTCTGCTGACGATCAATCGCGTCATGAACTCATCGAGAAGCTCGAACAGGTCTACAGGCTGTACCATCTGCGCTGGCAGACAGTGCAGCAATACGGTGGGGCCGCGCGCCCGCTGCTTCATCGGATCGGCAGGGCATTCGATCAGACAGCTCTGGCCACCGCGCTGATCGTGCTTCCGAAAGTATTTGCCGAATGGGACAGGCTGCGCCCCATCCTGATGTCAAACGCCCGGACATTGCTTCCCTTCGTTCCGCTGGTGAAGACCGCAGAGGACGAAGCCCTCGAACAGGATCCTGTCTGGAACCTCCTGGGGGAGTTCAAGACGCTTGCACCCGAACAACAGGATAAGGCTGCCAAGAACCTGGCGCTCCTGTGGGGACACTTCGAGGAAACCTTCGGAGGCCTGAGCGGCTTTCTCGCGGAGCCGCCGACGGAACAGGCGCTCTATCTCGACAAGCTCGACACGGCCTCCCGACGCATGAAGCTCGCCCGAGGTTCGGATGTGGCCTTCCACTATGTCACGGTCGAAGTGATGCGGCTTTACGTGACCTGCCTGCAGACGAAGCGCTCGGATCGAGCTGCTCTCTCGCTCGCGACCGCCGCTGCCGCTCTGATCAATCGCGGGCGCATGATGACACCGGCGATCACGCACCAGCCCGCAGCCGCCTGACACATCATCCGCGCAGCAGTTTCAGGCACGCTGGCACGACAAAGAAAAAGGCCTGAGCGGAGAGACCGTCAGGCCGTCGAGTTGCCAGAGGGAACGAAGGGATTCAGAAGGACAACGGCCAAGCCTCGCTGCGGTTCCCGGCCGGTGCAGGATTCCCGAGATCCTGCTTACAGCGCATCAGCGCGGTGCCGCCTCGATCGCGTTCTGCTCGACGACGCGTTCGATCATCTCCGTCTCGCTCTTGATGCAGTAGAGCGGCATGCCGCCGGCGGTTGTCGGAAGCAGGCGCAGCACCCTGAAGACATCGTACGGAAGAACCCGGCAGGATGAGCAGGGCCTGACCATCTGGCCGATTTTGAACACATGCGCGATCATGGCGATCCTCCGGAATATAATGGAGCGGCGATGTCAGATCGGACCTCGCGGGACGTCGTGCCAGTAATCCCGCATCTCCTGTTCGCGCCTGCGATCGGGCCAGACCGTATCGTCGCCGTAGAAGGCCGGCGCGCCTTGAACCTGGGCCTCGGTCACGTCGGTGCGGTAGCCCTCGAGCTCCTTGTCGTAGGAGAGCTTGTCCCACGGGATCGTATGATGCTGGACACCCAGACTGAAAAAACCCCCGAAGGTGACGTCGACATAGAGGACGCGGCCGCTCACCTTCTCGATCAGGAGACGCTTGATCGTGCCGATCTGCCGCGCGTGCGGATCATAGACAGCCGTTCCCTGCACCCGGTCGCTTTCGATCACCGGATGGACCGAGGTGGCGCGGTTGACAGGTCCCCAGAGATAGAAGCCGTTCTCCAGGATCCCCGCCGCCACGATGGCGCGGCTGATGCCCTGACTCCATTCGTCATCGGGGCCGATCTGCTGCACGAGGGCCCATGGACCCAGATCGGACGGAAGAGCCTCGCCCGTGGAGCTCTCGGCAAATCCGCGGAGACCGGGCTCCGCCCCGGATTGAAACACGTAATAGGTTCTCATGAGCGCCTCCCCTGCACCAGGATCGATCGCATCGCCCCCTCCGCATGAGCGGGTGTGAAGCCTGCTCATGCGACGATTGTAGACCTCCATGGTTCGCCATCAAACAGGCAACATCATGTCGCAAGGCTGCGGCTTGCATCGTTGGAAGAAAGAGCGTTCGATGATAGGCTCGAAGGCAAATGAAATGGGCCTCTCATCGCAGGGAAGGAACAGGTGGCAGACTTGGCGATATCCTTGCTGGTCGTCCTCGCGGGCGCCGTCGGAATGCTCCTCCTGCTCCTGACATGGTTCGGCAGCCGAAGCATCACGCCCGAGATCGAAGACGATCTCGATCCGATTCTGGGGCCTCGGGATCCCACGGCCATCTATGAGTCGCACGGTCCCTTCATTCCCATGCCGGCTCACCTGAGAACGAGCGATCAGATGGTCGATTGGATGACCAAGGAACTGCCTAAACTGACGGCGGAAATCGCGAATCCGCGGACTTGATGGGGATGCTCCGCCGTGAGGAGCGGAGTTCCGCGCTGATCGCCTAGTGAGAGTTCAGGGGAACATCAGGGCAGAGGTCACGATGCTGGCCGTATAGGCCAAGGCAATCAGAAGCGGTGCGACCATCGCGGCCGAGGCAAGCAGGAAGACTGACAGACTGAGACTGCGCACGACATCCCTCCTCGTAAGAGCATCGGACCCAAAAGTGGATTTGCACTTTCGAAATCCATCCGGTGCTTAGCTTTTTAAGCTGCGCATCGTTGAGAGCGGACCCGGAAGGCCGCACGATGCGCTGGATGTCAGCAGCCTAACCGGAACCATGACCGCAACATGGCACAACCTTGGCTAAACCTGAGAAGCGCCGGGTTGTGAGCCTCTTCTTCACCGACTCAAAGATGAAATGCCTCCGATCGTCTCAGGCTTCCGGGATCTGGTTCTCCAGCCTGTCACGCGGTTGCGGGCGTGTGGCGATGTAGAGCGCAACGCTCCCCATGATGATCGCCAGGATGACGAGCAGGACATTGCTCTCAGCCAGCCACAGGATGATGCCGTAGGAGACGGCCAGCATGCTCAGGGCAGTGATCTTGGCGCGCCGCGGAATAGCCTTCTGATCGCGCCACGTGGTCAGCAGGTAGCCGAAGCGGGGATGGCTGTAGAGTCGTTCGGCCAGAGCCGGGTTCGAGCGGGCGAAAAACCAAACGGCGAGGAGAACGAAAGGCGTCGTCGGCAGAACCGGCAGGAAGATCCCGATCACGCCGAGGCCAAGGCTGAGATAGCCCAGACAGAGATAGAGTTGGCGCATCACCGGCTCGGGCCCTCAACGGCTTGCATGAAGGATCATAACGCGTGTTGGCGGAATCGGTGCCAGTGGCCCTCGCTGTACGCCATCTTTCTCATCTCGGACAGGCAGAACGTCTGCATGGGCGACCCGCCCTCTCCACCTGTCCGCAACGTCATTCATTGGAAGCGCGTCAGTTTTCTCAGCGCGCCAATTCACGCTCCACACCGGCTGCGATCTCCAGCAGCCGGCGGTCCTGACCGTGGCGTGCCACCAGCATGATGCCCACCGGGCGCTCGCAGTTAGGTATAGGCAGCGAGATGGCCGTGAGATCGAACTGGTTGCAGAACATCGGGTTGCGCAGGATGTGCCAGTCCGTTTTGTTGTAGAGCCTGTCATCGGTCTCCAGGGGCGCGATCAGGGGAGCCGAGACGGCTGTCGTCGGCAGCGCCAGCACGTCGACCGGGAGCAGCCGGTCATCCATGGAGGCTGTCAGTGCCCGGCGGTGGCGGATCATGCGGATATAGAGCGGCGCCGGAACGGTGCCGCTGCGCGCAATCGACCATCGCACGCGCGGGTCGATCTCCGCAGCCTTGGCCTCAAGCCAATCCGCATGAACCTCGGAGGCCTCGATGGAGGCGATCGAGGCCGCGGCGGTTGTGTCCGCCATGGCCGTGAGCAGATCGTCGATGCTGTGGTCGTGGACCATCGCGCCGGCCTGCGACAGGCGGCTCAAAGCCCCGTCAAAGGCCTGCTCCACGAGGGGTTCCGTCTCGGCGAACAGACGCCCCCGGGGAATGCCGACCCGCAAGCCCGCCAGGGGGCGTGGGGTCACCGTCCACGGCTCTTCGCCGGCCATGACGGCATCGGTGGAAGCGCAGTCCTGAACGGAACGCGCAAGCGGACCGACCGAGTCCAGCGACGGCGACAGGGGAAAGGCCCCATCCAGCGGGATCCGATGCGCGGTCGGCTTGAACCCGACCACGCCGTTGAGCGCCGCCGGAATGCGCACCGATCCGCCGGTGTCGCTGCCGATGGAAATCTCGCTCGTGCCCTCCGCCACCGTGACACCGGCCCCTGAGGACGAGCCACCCGGAATGCGTAAGGCATCGGCCGCATTGCCAGGGGTGCCGTAATGGGGGTTGAGGCCGAGTCCCGAATACGCGAACTCCACCATGTTGGTCTTGCCCAGGATGACCGCGCCTGCCTGACGCAGGCGGCGCACGATGGTGGCATCTCTGGTGGCCGGCGGCCTGTCGCGCAAGACGATGGAGCCTGCGAGCGTGGTCTCGCCCGCCACATCGAACAGATCCTTGATCGAGACGATCGCCCCGTCGAGCGGACTTAGAGAAACACCCGCGTGCCGGCGCGCATCGGCCGCATCGGCAGCGGCCAGGGCCGCATCGCGGTAGAGGCGGACGAACACCCGCTCGTCGGCGGCCCGCGCGTCGAGACGCTCCAGAATGGTTTCGAGCTTGCTGCGGATCGTCGTCATTGAGGCACCCTCTTAGGACGCATAGCGCTGCCGGGTCTCAGGGGCTTCGTCGGCGTCGGTCACCATCGTGGCGATCGGGAAGGTGATCACGCAGCGAACGCCTGCCGGTGCAAAATCGAGCTTGATCTCGCCCCCGAGCTGCTGCGCCAGGCCGCGCTGGATCAGCTTGGTTCCAAAACCCTGACGCTCCGGTTTCTTCACGGTCGGACCGCCGCTCTCCGCCCATTCGACGAGAAGCGAAGGCGGAGCGCTGCCAGAGGTGACGGCCCACATCACATAAACCCTTCCGTCCGGAACCGAGAGGCTGCCGTATTTGACGGCATTCGTCGCCATTTCGTGAATGGCCAACCCTAAGGCGAGCACCGCGCTCGGCTGGAGGTTGATCCTCGGCCCCTTCAGGCGGATGCGCTGACGCAGGGCGTCCTGGTAAGGATCGAGCTCGCTCTTGAGCACATCTTCGAGAAGCGCGCCCTGCCACTGGGTGGTCGTCAGAAGATCGTGGGTTTTGGCAAGCCCGTGCAGGCGATCCATGAAAGCGTTCCAGGCTGCAGGATCCGTGTTCTCGGCCGAACGGCGGGTCAGCGAGGCCACCGACTGCACGGTCGCCAACGTGTTCTTCACGCGGTGGTTCAGCTCGTGCAGCAGAAGCGCCTGCCGTTCGTCGGCAAGCTTGCGCTCGGTGATTTCCTGCGAGACGCCGACCATGGACAACTGGCCGTTTGCGCCAATCCGCATCCGCCCGCTGACACGGATCCAATGCTCGCTCTCGTCGGGCCAGATCGTGCGATACTCCACAATCAGATCCGTGTTGTCGGCGATCGCCTGCGCCACGGCCTCGGCCTGCATCGCGCGGTCATCGGGATGGATGGACGCGACGAGATCCGCGTAGGTGAACGGCTCGTCGCGGCCCCGGCCGAAATTGGCCCGGCAGGTTGCGGAGGTGATGAAGGTGCCCGTCTCCGGGGTGAATTCCCACGAGCCGAAATGCCCGGCATTGAGCGCCAGGCGCAGGCGCGCCTCGCTCTCGGCCATTTGCGCGAGAACATCCTCCCGGTCGCGCTCATGCTGGCGGATATCGGCCGACGCCTCTGCAAGCGCCGACTTGATCGTGTCGAATTCCAGAACCTGCGTGGTGTCCGGTCCGGAGACCTCCTCCCGACGGCCAAGGGCCTGGGCTGCCGCGACCAGCTGGTCGACGGGCCTTGCAATCGCGCGCGACAGAAGAGCCGCCAGGAGGAGTCCGATGAGGGCAACTCCGGCCAGGATCGTAAGCCAGAAAAGCGAACGCTCGATCGACTGGGCCAGCTCCGAGGTCGGGATGCTGATGATGAAGGACCAGCCATAGGTGGGTGACTGGCTGAAATAGGTGCGAACCGCAATGCCGTCGAGCGTGACGCTCTGGATAATGCCCTCGGAAGACGTAGCAAGGGCTTCCTGGACATTGGCACTGGCGGGCTGGCCGACGAACCGCTCCGGCGCGCGGGACCGGGCCACGATGCGCTTGCTGCGATCGAGCACCGCAGCATTCCAGCCATCGACGATCCTCTGATCCCGGATGATGTTTTGAAACGCCTCGGGCGTGATGGCAAGCGACAGGATGTAGGCCACGGTGTCGTCGATGATGACCGGGACGTCGATGGTGATCAGGCGTTGTCCCGTCAGCGAACCGGAATAGAGATTCGAGACATGGGGCTCGCGCGTGTCCCGCACCTGCCGAAGCACATCCGATCGGTTGCTGTCCGGCAAGCGAACGCCGTAGGGCACGCGGGTGTTGAAGATGACGCGCCCGCCCGGCTCGAAGAGCGCGATCCAGGAAGGGTCCGCGAGACCGACATCCTTCACCCGTTTGTAGAAGCCCTCGAAGTCGCCACCGGCCAGGGTTGGCGATTGCGAGAGGACCCGCATGGCCAGAACCGATTTGTCGATTTCACGATCCAGCAGCAGGCTCAAGGCCCGCGCGGTCTCCTGCATGCGCTGATCGACGGCCTGCTGCTCGGCCCTGTAGCCCGAGTAGAAGCCCCCGGCCGCCACCAGGATGATCGGCAGCGCGATGGCGAGCACCAGCCCCCACAGAATCTGCCGCAGCGAGATCCTGGCTCTTGCCTGAAGACCCATAGCCGCTTGTGCAGTGTTCGTTTCGGCCGTGGGTTCGCGCGCCATCGTGCTAACTCACGTCCTGCGCCGGCATGGTGACGCGCACGAGCGTCGCCGGTTCATCCGGCGGCCATTCCACATGGGCATCGAGCTGGCGCGACAGGGCCTTCAGGACCGTGCCGGACGCGCCGTTCTGCGCCGCCTGCTTCTCCTCGGCGCTGAAGGCATCGTCCGAGAGCTGGAACAGCAGAACACCCTGGCGGATGCGCAAGGTGAGCTTCAGCTTGCCGTGGCGTTCGATGTAGGCGTGGCTGAGCGCGTTGACGACGATCTCGTTGAACAGGAGCGCGATGGGCGCCGCCTTGGAGGCCTCCACCTCCACGTTTTCGACCTCGAACTCCGGCACGATCCTCACGCCGGGGATTGCAGCGGTCAGCTCCTGGCACAGCCCCTTTGCGAAGCTGGACGCATCGAAGCGCGCCGCACCCTTGCCGTCGTAGAGATCCCGATGCGCCGCGGCCAGCGCCTGCAGGCGCTCCCTCATGCGGCCGAGCACCTGCCGGCTCTGATCGTCCTCGGCCTGGCGGATCTCGATTCCGATCAGGGACAGCAGAAGCTGGAGGTTGTTCTTCACCCGGTGGTCGAGCTCGTGCAGAAGCGCTGTCTGCCGATCGAGAAGCGTGTGAAGGGCATCCTGCGCCAAGTGCTTGTCGGCCCGTTCGCGGGCTTCGGCGAGCGCCCGCAGAACGGTGCCCGGAAGCCGGTCGAGGCTGTGCTTGAGCACATAGTCGGTGGCGCCGCGCTTGAGCGCTTCGACCGCCACCTCCTCGCCGAGCGCCCCGGACACGAACACGAAAGGCGTGCCGGGAGCCCGTGCCTGCACGATCTCCAGCGCGCTCAGACCGTCGAAGGCCGGCAGCCTGTAATCGGCCAGGATGATATCCCAGCCCTCGTCCTGCACCGCTCTCGCGAAATCCGCCGCGGTGTCGACGCGCTCGATCGTGACGTCAAGACTGGCGGAGGCCAGCGCCTCCGTCACCAGCTCAGCATCGAGCACGCTATCCTCCAGCAGGAGGATGCGCAGCATCGGGCCGGACGGGGGACGGGCCTGCACGCTCATCGGTGCCGTTACTCTCCGTGGCGCCGCGGCGGCGGTTCGTTGAGGATGGCCCAGAACACGCCGAGGTCCTGGATCGCGTCGAAGAATTCGCGGAAGCCCACCGGCTTCACCACGAAGGCGTTCACCCCGAGCTCGTAGCTGCGCACGAGGTCGCTCTCCTCCCGCGAGGAGGTGAGCATCACCACCGGCGTCTGCCTGAGATGCGGATCGGTCTTCACCTTCTCCAGCACCTCGAGCCCGTCCACTTTCGGCAGCTTGAGGTCGAGCAGGACCACGGCGGGGTCGCTGGTGTTGCGGCTCTCATGCGGGCCGCGACGGTAGAGGAAATCGAGGGCTTCCGCGCCGTCGCGCACCACCACGACCTCGTTGGCGAGCTGGCTCTGCTCCAGGGCCGCCAGGGTCAGTTCAAGATCCTTCGGGTTGTCCTCAACCAGCAGGATCGGCTTCAAATCCGGCATTTACGCCGCTCCTTCAGTCTTTGTTTCATCCGGCAGGGCAACGAAGAAGGCCGCGCCCCGGTTGAGCGTGCCCTCGGCCCAGGCCCGGCCCCCATGTCTCTCGACGATGCGGCGCACATTGGCCAGCCCGATGCCGGTTCCCTCGAAATCCTCCATCCGGTGCAGCCGCTGGAAGACGCCGAAGAGCTTGTCGATGTACTTCATATCGAATCCGACGCCGTTGTCGCGCACGAAAAACACCTTCTCTCCATCGTTGCGGGTGGAGCCGATCTCGATGCGCGCCTTCTCCCGGGGGCGGGTGTATTTTAGGGCATTGTCGAGAAGATTTTCAAATACCAGGCGGATCAGCACCGGGTCGGCCGTCACCTCGGGCAGGTCGCCGATCACCCAGTCGACCCGGCGACCGGCCGCATGCGCCATGAGCTGCTGCCGCACCTCGTCGATCATGCGATGCACGTCGACCCGCCGGGGTTTCAGGGCCGTGCGGCCCATCTGCGAGAACCGCAGCAGGTTGTCCACGAGGGTTCCGGCCGTGTAGGCCGAGTCGATGATCGTGTCGACGTAGCGCCTGCCCTTCTCCGACAGGTCGCTCCCTTCCTGCTTCTTCAGGAGCTCGGAATAGCCGACGATATGCCGGAACGGCGCGCGAAGGTCGTGGGAGACCGAATAGGAGAAGGCCTCCAATTCCTTGTTGGAGCGGCGCAGCTCCTCGGAGATGGACGCCAGCTCCTCGGCCCGGCGCAGCACGATGCCCACGATGGCGTGGCGCAGTTCCCTGACCGCCTCGATCTCGCTCCGGTCCCAGGGCAGGGAGCGCTCCCGTACCGTTTCCTTCCAGATCTCGAAGGAGCGGCGGGGATGGAGCCGGGCCGTGCCCGCCTCTTCCTGCACCGGTTTCTGCGGATTGCCGCCCCATTTCACCGTCTGGACCGCCTCGGGGCGGAACCAGAGCACATAGCTCGACTGCGCCTTCGAGATCGAGATCGCCAGAAGGCCGCTGGCCTGGTCAGTATAGGCCTTTGCCGCCGGGAAGACCTGAGACAGGCTGTCCGTCGCGAAAACGTCCTCCTGGCTGTGCCGCGAAAGCCAGCCGAACAGAGCCCTAACCTTCTCCTCGCCGGGAGTCTGGCCGAGACACCAGCAATGGTCCTGCGTCAGCACCGCCGCTCCCTGCGCTCCCGCGAGCAGCATGAGGTCGTCCGGGTGGTTCACGAGGCCGGCGATGAAATGCTCTTCCGCCGCCATGTGGGCGAGGAGCCGCGTCTGCACGGTGCCGAGACGCACCCGGTTTTCGGCGAGCGACGTGTTCTCGCGCGCCTCGAGCTGCAAGGAAAAGATCTGAGTGAGAAAATCGCAGGCGTTGCGCACCTGGAGCGAGACCCGCTTCGGCTCCTTGCTGTGGCACGAGATCAGGCCCCACAGCCTGCCGTCGCGCAGGATCGAGATCGACATGGAGGCGAGCGTGCCCATGTTGCGCATGTATTCGAGATGCACCGGCGAGACGCTGCGCAGCACCGAGTCGCTCAGGTCCAGCGGTGCGGGATCCCGCGACTGGATCGGCACGGGTGTGTAGTTGGCATCGGAAATGATGCGCAGGCGGTTGCGCCGGTAGAGTTCCCGCGCCTGGGCCGGAATGTCGGAGGCCGGAAAGCGCAGGTCCAGGTAGGACGGCAGCGCCTCGTTGCGGTCCTCAGCAACGACGGTGCCGTTCCAGTGCTCGTCGAAGCGGTAGATCAGCACCCGGTCGAACCCGGTCATGCGGCGGACGTCCTGCGCCGCAAGATGGTACAGGCTGTCGATGCTGGAGGCACCCTGCAGCTGCTCCACGAAGCGGCGGAGGGTGGGATAGAGCGAGTCGAGGCTTGAGACGGAATCGGGTGGCGTCTCCTCAAGCTCCAGGACGGCATAGTCGCCCGAGCGGGAGACCGCAGCCTCGTAGGCCCGCTGGCCCGTTGCGGTGGCAAGCCCGATTGTGCGCAGATAGCGTGTGGTCCCGGCCAGTGGCGGATCGGCGAGCGGTGCCTCGAATTCCCGGGTCAGGACCGGCAGGACTTCGGCAAAGGGCCGGCCCAGGATGGCTGCGGGATCGAGCCCGAAAATGTCCGCAACATTGGCGCTGGCATAGGCGAGCGTCCGGTCGGAGAGCCGAAGCGCCAGAAGGATTCCGTGCGGCTGGATGCTGCCCGGAATATGGATCGGCTCCCGGTCGCAGGCGGTCAGATCGATGTCTTGCGTTTGCAGGGTCATGGGGTCTCGCACAGCCAATCATGCATCACGGTGAAGGTCTTCTGTGCGGACTCGACGATCAGATCGTCGACCTCCGGCGAGGACGCTTCCAGAAGCACCGCGCCGAACGACCTCCACATGGCCGCAATATCACGTCCGTAGCTGCGGAAATAGGCGCAGCCCGTCTCCGCGTCGAGCCCAAGTCGGTTCTCCACGTCGCGTGCGATGATGGCGCCGCCCAGCGTGGAACCCTCGACCACATACATGCTCCCGAGCACCGCTTCCGCGCGTGAGAGCGGCATCAGAGGCCGGCATTGTGGCAATCGGATGATGTCTCCCGATTTTAGTCCTAAGGCTTCAAGATCCTGGACCAGGAGCTGCGTCTTGCGACGGCGCTCGAAGAAGCTGCGATCCGGTGCCTTGCCGGCCGCGTTCTCCTCCCAGGCCTTGTGGAACCCGTAGAAGCGGATCAGCAGGTCCCGGTAGGCGTCCCGCGAGGCGATGCGGCGGTCGAGGTCCATGGCCGCCTCGATGCGGTCGTGAGCCGCGCGGGTCTCCGTTTTCAGTCGTGCCAGGATCGTCATGCAATCTCGTCCAAGGGACGGCCCAGCCGCCTGGCAGCCGCCCGCTCGGCCAGACCCAGCCCGTCGTGAATCAAAACCGCCAGCAAGGCAACCACCAGTCCGCCTTGCAGGATGAACGCGACATTGTTGGATTGAAGCCCGGCGATGATCACTTCGCCCAACCCCTTGGCCGCCACGGTCGAACCGATGGTGGCCGTGCCCAGGCTGATGATCACCGAGAGGCGGATGCCGGCGAGGATGACCGGCAGGGCGAGCGGCAGCTCCACCTGCCACAGGCGCTGCCATGCATTCATGCCCATGCCCCTGGCGGCCTCCAACGTACGGGGCGACACCTCCGTCAGGCCGGCCAGCGTGTTCTCGAAGATGGGCAGGAGACCGTAAAGGAACAGCGCGATGAAGGTCGGCTTCTCCCCGAACCCCACAAGCGGCACGGCGATCGCCAGCACCGCGATGGGCGGGAAGGTCTGTCCGATATTCACGAGGCTGCGCGAGAGCGGCAGGAACTCACGCCCCGCAGGCCGGGTGACGAAGATGGCGAGCGCCACCGCCAGGATGGTGCTGGCAAGGGTTGCGAGAAACACGATCCGCACATGCGACAGCGTGAGGGCGAGCAGGCTGCCCTGGTTGTAGATGGCCGGTGCGTTGTTCGCGGTCAGCGGCACGAACGCGAAGGCGAAGAGCTGCGGCCTCGTCACGAAGACGACGAGCAGGAGCAGCGCCGCAGCGCGAAAGGTGACGGCACGCGTGCTCATGACAGGGACGCCCGCCCGTGTTTGAGGATGCCGTCGACGCTGATGCGCCCGACAGGCGCGCCCGATGCGTCGGTTACGGGAAGAGCGGGCCGGCCGCGCCAGATCAGCTGCGCCAGCGCATCGCGCAAGGTCGCCGAGACGGTGATCGGCTCACCCTCGGCGGATCCGGGCTCCATGGCGTCCTTCACCGTCACGAGGGACAGCAGGCGGAAGGGCCGCTCCGCCGTGCCGACGAGCTGCTCCACGAAGGCTTCCGCCGGATGGGTCAGCAGATCGGCGGGCTTTGCATATTGCAGGAGCCGTGCCTGGTCCATGACGGCGATCCGGTCGCCCAGGTGGAAGGCCTCGTTCATGTCGTGGGTGACCAGCACGATGGTGGTGCCGAGCCGGCGCTGGATTGCCAGGAGATCGTCCTGCGCCTTGCCGCGGATCACGGGATCGAGCGAGCCGAACGGCTCATCCATCAGCAGAAGCGCAGGCTTTGCGGCGAGCGCCCGGGCGACACCGACGCGCTGCTGCTGGCCGCCGGACAACTGATGCGGAAATTTTTGGGCGAACTCGCCCGGATCGAGCTGAAACAGGTCGAGCAGTTCCTCGACGCGGGCCGCAATGCGCCGCCTGTCCCAGCCGAGAAGGCGCGGCACCGTACTGATGTTCTCGGCGACCGTGCGGTGCGGGAACAAGCCGTAGCCCTGGATGACATAGCCGATGCGATGCCGAAGCTCGTCCTCGGGCAATGTTGCGGTGTCCTGCCCGTCGATGAGAACGCGACCTGTGTTGGGAACGACGAGCCGGTTGATCATGCGCAGCAGGGTCGACTTGCCGGCCCCCGAGGTGCCGACGACGACCGCGATCTCGCCGTCTCCGACCGCGAAGGACACGTCGTCGACGACGATATTATCGCCATAGTGTTTGCTGAGATGCTCAATCTCGATCATGCCCGCCCCGCCGTGTCAGGTCGATGATCGCATCGAGGATGATGGCCGCGGCAAAGGACAGGGCCACCGTCGGAAGGGCCCCGAGCAGCACGAGATCGATGGCCGTCTGGCCGATGCCCTGGAACACGAAGGTGCCGAACCCCCCTCCCCCGATCAGCGCGGCGATTGTCGCAAGCCCCAGGTTCTGGACCAGCACGATGCGGATGCCCGCGAGAATCACGGGAAATGCGAGCGGCAACTCGATCTGCACCAGGCGCTGGCGCCGCGACAGGCCCATGCCGCGCGCGGCCTCGGTCACGTCGGCCGGCACCTGGCTCAACCCGGCCATCGTGTTGGCCACCACCGGCAGCAGGGAATAGAGAAACAGCGCAATGAAGGCCGGCGCCGCGCCGATGCCGCGGATGCCGAGCGCTGCGGCAAGCGGCACGTTTGCCGCCAGGTACCCGAGCGGCGCGATCAGGATGCCGAAGAGGGCAATGCTCGGGATCGTCTGCACGATGCTGAGCCCCTGCAGGAGGGCCGCCCGCAAAGCGGGAACCCGATGGCTTGCGAGGCCCAGAGGCAATCCCACGAGACAGGCGGCCCCCATGGACCCGAAGGCGAGCCACAGATGCTGGCGCCCCTCGCGCCAGAAGCTCTCCGCCCGGTTCGCGTATTCCTTCATCAGGGAGAGATCGCTCCAAGCCCCCGACAGGAGCAGAAGCGCCAGCATGCCCGCCGCGATGCTCAAGGCCGCGAGCCTCCCCCAAGGCCCCAAACGCAGGCGCGTCAGCGCGTCGGCGGCCAGGAGCGCAAAGGCGAGAGCGAGAAGCCAGAAGCCGATGGCAGGCGACACGCGGGCGAATGTGTTGCCCACCGGTGTGACGAAACCCGCCGAGACGCCAACGGCGGGAAAGATCACGCACAATCCGAGGGAGGCTGCCGCCAGCCGGACGAGAGGCCTGTGCGCCAGTGCGGCGCAGAGCGCGACCCCAATCACGACGAGGATGGTGCCGACAGCGCCTGCCGGCGGCAAGGCGTCGAAAAGCAGGCGCCCTTCGCCCGAGACAATGCGGTTGGCCCGATACGTGACGAAGGGGCTTGCGACCAGCGCAAGGCCGATGAGCCCGGCGATGACGCTCCCGAGCCGGTCCAAGTGCAAGGTGGGGCGCAGGGTTGGCATGCCGGGCGCAGTGGTTCGGGAGGAGATCGTATTCACAAAGCGTCCGGCTTTCGTCGCGCAACTCGTTCTTCAAATCGAGCCGTCAGATCACTTCAAGAAACCCTTGGACTTCAGGTAATCCGTCGCCACCGCCTTGGCCGGCTCGCCGCCGACCTGCACCCGGGCGTTCAGCCCCTGGAGGGTGGCCAAATCCAGGGAAGCGAAGACGGGTTTCAGGATCTCGGCGATCTTCGGGTTCTCCTTCAGGGCCGCTTCGCGCACGACGGGAGCCGGAGCATAGACGGGCTGGACGCCCTTGTCGTCCGTCAGCACCACGAGACCCGAGGGGGCGATGCCGCCGTCGGTGCCGTAGACCATGGCGGCATTGGCCCCGTTGGTCTGCTCGGCCGCCGCCTTGATGGTGGCCGCCGTGTCGCCGCCGGACAGCACGATGAGCTGCTCGGGCTTCATGCGGAAATCGTAGGTTTTCTGGAAGGCCGGCAGGGCGGCTTCCGAGTTCACGAACTCGGCCGAGGCTGCGAGCACCACCTTGCCGCCCTTCGCGACCCACTGGCCGAAATCGGACATGGTCTTGAGCTTGTTGGCGTCGGCGACTTCCTTGCGTAGCGCAATGGCCCAGGTGTTGTTGGCCGGCGACGGATCGAGCCAGACGATCTTGTTGGCGTCATAATCGAGCTTCTTGGCGGTCTCGAAGCCCTTGGCGGCATCCTTCCAGACCGGATCGTCCGCCTTGTTGAAGAAGAAGCCCGCATTGCCGGTATATTCGGGGTAGATGTCGATCTCGCCTGCGGTGAGGGCCTTGCGCACCACCGGGGTTGCCCCGAGCTGGATCCGGTCCTGGGTCTTGATGCCGTTGGCGTCGAGGGCGAGCAGGATGATGTTGCCGAGAACGGAGCCTTCCGTGTCGATCTTGGACGAGACGACCACATCGGCCCTGGCAGCACCCATCGCCGCCAGCCCGAGGGCAACAGCAAACACCGCCGGCTTGAGGATGGACTTCATGGGAACCCCCTTAATCTGACCTTGCCCTGCTGTTTTTAGGACAGTCCGGCGATTTAGGCAGAGGGGGCGCCAAGAAGACTTGGGCCGGAGGTTAAAAACTTCGTGTTGCCACAAAAGATCCCGCCGAAGGAACTTTCATCCTCCGGCGGGGCGACCTTCAGTGTCTCAAGGGCCTCTTTTAGGCACTGAGGGTCGACGGAGGCTCCTGGGCGATGGTGAACCGGACCTGGGCCTGCGGCCGGTGATCCTCGGAGAGCGTGCGCCAGGTACGCTCGGCCTCCGTGCGGCTCTCGAAGGGCCCGACGACCCGTTCGGTGCCCTGAACAATTCTCTCGCAATCGCAGGAGGTATACTCGCCGCCGACGACCCAGAAACGTGAATTGCTCATTGTCTATCTCCATTGCTGAAAGGGGTTTGAGTTTTTATCGAGAATCACTCGGCCGCCTGGAGCTTGGTCGAGGATTGGAACTGGGCGGTCTCGGTCGACTCGGCCATGGCGGTCGTGGAGGACTTGCCGCCGGTGATCACCACCGAGACCTTGTCGAAGTAACCGGTGCCGACCTCGCGCTGGTGACGGGTGGCGGTGTAGCCGCTCGTCTCGGCGGCAAACTCGGCCGCCTGCAGCTCGGAATAGGCCCCCATGCCGCGGTCGCGGTAGCCGCTCGCCAGGTCGAACATGCCGTAGTTGAGCTGGTGGAAGCCGGCGAGCGTCACGAACTGGAACTTGTACCCCATGGCGCCGAGCTCGCGCTGGAACTTGGCGATGGTGGCGTCATCCAGCTTCTTCTTCCAGTTGAAGGACGGCGAGCAGTTGTAAGCCAGGAGCTTGCCCGGATAGCGCTTGTGGATCGCCTCCGCGAACTTGCGGGCATCGTCGAGATCCGGGTGCGAGGTTTCCCACCACAGGAGATCGGCAAGCTCCGCATAGGCGAGGCCGCGGGCGATGCAGTGGTCGAGGCCGGTGCCGTCCTTCAGGCGGTAGAAGCCTTCCGGCGTGCGGCTGTCGGGCTCGATGAAGGGCCTGTCGCGCTCGTCCACGTCCGAGGTGATGAGCTTGGCGGATTCCGCGTCCGTGCGGGCCATGATCAGGGTCGAGGTGCCCATCACGTCGGCGGCGAGCCGTGCGGCGATCAGGTTGCGCTCATGGGCGGAGGTCGGGATCAGCACCTTGCCGCCGAGATGGCCGCATTTCTTTTCCGAGGCGAGCTGGTCCTCGAAATGCACGCCCGCAGCACCGGCCTCGATATAGGCCTTCATGATCTCGAAGGTATTGAGCGGGCCGCCGAAGCCGGCCTCGGCATCGGCCACGATCGGCAGGAACCAGTCGCGCTGGGCGCCGCCTTCCGCGTGCTCGATCTGGTCGGCGCGCTGGAACGTGCGGTTGATGCGGCGGCACAGCTCGGGGCCGGAATTGGCCGGGTAGAGCGACTGGTCGGGATACATGGCGCCGGCGACATTCGAGTCGGCGGCCACCTGCCAGCCGGAGAGATAGATCGCCTCAAGCCCGGCCCGGGCCATCTGCATGGCCTGGTTGCCGGTCATGGCGCCGAGCGAATGAACGTAGGGACGCTCGTGCAGCAGCTGCCACAGCTTCTGCGCGCCGCGCTCGGCAAGGGTGTGGGCGATGGGGAAGGAGCCACGCAGGCGGAGCACGTCCTCGGCCGTGTAGGGCCGGCTCACACCGTCGAAGCGGCCCTCGGGAGCGGAGGGGGTCAGATCGTGCAGCGAACCCGGGGGCGTTTGGGCGGTCATGCCTTATCCTTCTGTTTACATTCCTTGACAAAACCCGCCTGCAGGCCAGTATTGATGCAATGCAGCAGGGCTCGTTCCTCTAATAATCCTTGAAGAAGCTTTTGTTTCAACGATGGAATTCCGAAGAAAAGTCGCCCTGTAAAGCTATGACAAACCACCTCGTGTAAAGTTGTAAAAAGATTTACAATATGGATGAGAGCAGAAAGCTTTTCGTCGGCCCCCGCCTGAAGCGTCTGCGGCGGGACCTCAACCTGAGCCAGTCCCGGATGGCCGAGGAGCTCGGGCTTTCGCCGAGCTACCTAAACCTGATGGAGCGCAACCAGCGCCCGATCACCGCACAGGTGCTCATCCGCCTCGCCCATGCCTATCAGCTCGACCCGCGCGAGTTCGCCAGCGACGATCACGGACGCACGGTCACGGAGCTGGAGGAGGTTTTTGCCGATCCGCTGTTTCGCTCAACCCCGGTAGCCCGGCTCGAGCTGCGCGAGACCGTGGAGAGCGCCCCGTCCCTGGTGGACGCCATCAACCGACTCTATCGGGCTTATCAGGCCATGCGCGGGGCCAGGGAGGCGGTGATGCCCAACCTCAGCGACCGCGACCGCGCCGAGGATGCGGCCCAGGTCGATCCGGTCGACCGGGTGCGGGAGCTGATCCACGAGGCCAAGAACCATTTTCCGGAGCTGGATGAGGCCGCCGAAGCCCTCGCGTCGGAACTCGCATCGAGCTGCCACGATCTCTTCTTCGCCATCGGGGAGCGCCTGCACGCCAGGCACGGCATTCGGGTGCGCGTGATGCCCGTCGACGTGATGCCGGACAGCCTTCGCCGCTACGACCATCACCGCCGCCAGCTTCTGATTTCGGAACTGGTGGACCCCTCCGGCAGAACCTTCCAGGCCGCCTACCAACTGGCCTTCACCGAGATGCGCGAGACCATCGACGCACTGGCCGCCCGCCTGGAGCCGGTGGACGGTCCGGCGCAGCGCCTGCTCCGGGTGTCGTTCGGCAACTACTTCGCCGGCGCGCTGATGATGCCCTATGGCCGGTTCCATGCGGCAGCGGAAGCTTTGGGCTACGACGTGGAGGTGCTGGGCGCCCGCTTCGGCGCCAGCTTCGAGCAGGTGGCGCACCGCCTCACGACCCTGGCCCGCCCCGGCGCGCGGGGCATCCCGTTCTTCCTGGTGCGGGTGGACTCGGCCGGCAACGTATCGAAGCGCTTCTCGTCCGGCCGCTTCCCGTTCTCGCAGTTCGGCGGCACCTGCCCGCTCTGGAACCTGCACTCCACCTTCCGCACGCCCGGCCAAGTGGCGACGCAAATCGTCGAGCTGCCGGATTCATCCCGCTGGTTCTCTGTCGCCTGCGCGGTGAAGCGCGCTTTCAAGCCGTGGGGAACGCCTGATCCGCAATTCGTGGTCGGCCTCGGTTGCGAGCTGAAATACGCCCATCGCCTCGTCTATGCCCGCGGCCTCGATCCGGCCTCCACCGAGGCCACGCCCATCGGCATCAACTGCCGCCTGTGCGAGCGGGTCGCCTGCCCGCAGCGCGCCGCGCCTCCGCTGATGCATGCGCTCATCGTCGACGAAATGCGGCGCGGCGTCTCGCCGTTCGAGTTCGACGCGACGTAAAACCGGAGCGCCTCAGGCCGGGCGGTTATGACGGTAAAAGGCGTTGGAAATGCCGTCGACATCCCTGATGCCGGTGAACGACATGCCGACCTTTTCGAGCACGCGGCGGGAGGCTGTATGCTCGGCCACGGCAAACCCGATAACGTGGTCGATGGGCTTGGCGTTGTAGATCCAATCCAGCAGCGCACAGGCCGCCTCGGTCGCATAACCCTGACCCCAGAGGGCGCGTTTGAAGCTGTAGCCGAGTTCGAGTTCACCGGTTTCCGGAAACCATCCGAAGCCGGCGCGGCCGAGGAACGTTCCCTGCTGGTCGGTGACCTTGAACTTGGTCCAACCGTGGGCGGCATAATCGGCCCGGAAGCCTTCGAACTTGGCCCGGAGATACGCTTCGTCCCAAGGCGGATCGCCCATCTCAAGAAAGTGCTGCACGTCAGGATCGCCGTGAAGCGATGCGAACAGCGGAAAGTCCTCGGCTTCCCAAGGCTGAAAACACAAACGTTCGCTGACCAGGAGGGGAGGCTTCATCGGCGGCTCTTACTGCGTCTCATCGAGCCAGTGGTCCAGGAACCGTTCGAGCCAGCGGGACACATGCGGATCATGCTGGAAGCGCCCTTCGAGCTGGCGCACCCGATCCTGGGCGCCGGGCATCTTGAGGCGCTCCTCGGCAACGACCGTCCAGCGGCAGAGCATGGCATGCGTCACCTCTGGGTGGAACTGGAGGCCGAACGCCCGCTCGCCCACCCGGATCGCCTGGGTGGGGAAGTCGTCGCCGGTGGCAAGCGTCTCGGCGCCCGAGGGGCAATCGAAACCCTCCCGGTGCCAGTGATAGACATGGCTCGGCCACGGCACGCCCCAAGCGGTGCTCAGGGCCTCGCCGGCCTTTGTGGGCAGGAGCGGGTAATAGCCGATCTCGGCCCGGCCTTCCGGATGTGCCCAGACGCCGGCGCCCAGGTGCTTGGCCATCATCTGCGCGCCGAGGCAGAGGCCGAGATAGGGCTTGTTCTCCTTGAGCGGCACCGCGATCCAGTCGATCTCCTGCTTGATGAAATCATCCGGATCGTTGGCGCTCATCGGGCCACCGAAGATGACGGCGCCGGCATGCGCGGCGAGGGTCTCCGGCAGCGGATCGCCGAACCGGGGACGGCGGATGTCGAGAGGATAACCGCGCTCCAGGAGCAGGCGTCCGACCCGGCCGGGGGTCGAATGCTCCTGATGCAGGACGATGAGGATCGGTGCCCTGGATCGCCGCCTAGGCATGATTGCGGCTCCAGGCAGACGTGGGAGAATGGACGGGGAGACGCGAAAACATCGTCAGATTATTCAGGACAAGCCTTGCCCTCCGCAAGAGGGCACACGAGCACCTACCCTCCTGGACGATGGTGAAGCTGGTTCAGGTAGCGCTCGGCCACATCCCGCGCCGGCCGTTCGTCCACCACGATCTCCGCATTAAGAGCCTGTAGCTTGGCCGTGCTGAGTGAGGCGAAGACTCCCGACAGGGCCTTCGAGATTCTGGGAAAGCGCTCCAGCGCCTCGGTTCGCACGGCCGGGGCAGGCTCGTAGACGATCTGCGCCCCCTTCGTGTCCTTCATGACCACGAGGTCGAGGGTCGCGATGGCGCCGTCGGTGCCATAGACCATGGCGGCGTTCACGCCGCCGATGCTCTGCGCCGCCGCGCGCATGGTGGTCATGGTGTTGCCGGTAGGCTGAACGGCGATCCTGTCCCGCGGAAAGCGGAAGCCGTAGGTTGTCTCGAAGGAGGCGAGCGCCGCCGGGCTCTCGACGAATTCGGTGGAGGCCGCCAGCCGCAGGTTCATGGATGTCCTGACGGCTTGGGCGAAATCGTCCATGGTCGTGAGATTGGAGCGGCGGGCGAGATCGCCCCTCACGGCAATCAGCCAGGTGTTGTTGGCGGGAGCCCGCTCGAGCCAGGCGAGCCGGTGCCGCTCTGCATCCAGGCGCTTCACCAGCTCATAGGCCGAGGCCGGCGCCCTCCAGGCCGGTTCGCTTTCGAGGCCATGGAAGAATGCCCCGTTGCCCGTGTATTCGGGATAGATGTCGATGTCCCCCTGAAGGATCGCCTTGCGGACCTGCTGGGTCGGTCCGAGCTGAAGGCGGGTCTCCACGGGGATCCCCTCCCGTTCCAGCACAAGGGCGATCATGCTGCCCAGCAGGGCTCCTTCGGTATCGGCCTTGGAGGCGACCACGATGGGATGCCCGTGAGCAAGGCCTGGGGTGCTCGACAGCGCCACAAGAATGCCGAGCGGGGCAAGAAGCCGAAAAACCCTGGAAACTCTGATTTTTCCTATCACGTCAGCCGATCACGTTAAAAGGTCTAGGATCTGGAAATGGCGCTGTCTGGCCCTAGGATCCTGTTCTATAATGATATCATGGATCAGGGCAGTTCTAGGCCCTTTTGCATGGAGACGCAAAAGTGATAGAAGCGTCTGAGTCCTAAGGCTTGAAGTCCGAAAAATCCAGGGCATGTGTCCCGTGGTCTGGAGAACAATCTACCAGCGCCTTGCCTGAAAGAAAGCAAAACCGTGACCGATAGCGTAATGAGCGACGGCGATCTCAATGGCCTGCGAATCCTTGTTGTCGAGGATGAGGCTGCGATTTCCCTGCTGCTGGAAGACATGCTTCTCGATTTCGGCTGCGAGGTGATCGGTCCGGCGGCACGGCTGTCCGCAGCCCTCGAGGTCGTCTCCCGCGAGCAGGTCGACCTGGCCATTCTCGATGTGAATGTGGCGGGCGAACCGATCTATCCGGTAGCCGAAGCCCTGGCGCAGCGCTCGATTCCGTTCGTGTTCTCCACCGGCTACGGCAGCGCCGGCATCCGCGACACCTTCCGCGACCGCCCGGTTCTGCAAAAGCCTTTTGCCCAGCACGACCTGAAGCAGAAGCTTCTCATGGCCCGGACCAAGATCGCCTGATTGTTGCGGTTTCCTGTAAGGTCATGGGTGTATCTGTGGCCTATATGCCGCAATGATTTACCCTGTGTCCTAAAACACACCGGATGAGGTGTGAATCGGCTTTGATCCAAATTTCTTGCTGCTAAGCTCAGGTAACGTTAGAGCAGGTAGCCTCTGATCAAGCTGGTTCGTCATGTCTGTCCAATCTTTCCGCCTTCTGACCGCAACGAGCGCTCTTGTGCTGAGCCTCGCCCATGCGCAGGCGCAGTCTCCCGTGCCGCGCCCGGTGCCGGCGGCGGGCGCCATCGTGGCCGTCAAGGGCGGCGAGGAAATGCGCTTCGTGCGCGAGGACCTCTGGCGCTCGGCCGCCATCCAGCAGAACGTGGTCGGCGGCGATACCCTGCGGACCAACGAGATCGGCAATCTCGCGATCCTGTTTGCCGACCAGACCCAGATCCGGGTCGGGCGCAATTCCACCCTGACCGTCAATGACATTGCCAACGGTCAAGCCGGAAACACACAGCTCAGCCTGCAGGGCGGCACCATCTGGGCCCGTGCGGCCCGCGGCGGCTCGGGCGTGGACGTCAAGACGCCTGCTGCCGTGGCGGCCATCCGCGGCACCGACTGGTCGCTCTCGGTGGATGGATCGGGCAAGACCTCGCTCATCGTGCTCGAGGGGGTGGTCGAACTCACCAATCCGCAGGGTTCGGTGACTGTGCGCCAGGGCGAAGGAGCCGTGGCAGCCATTGGCCAAGCTCCCACCAAGTTCGTGCTCGTGCGCCCCAACGACCGCGAGCAGATGCTGTTCTATCTAACCCTGCGCGATGGCCTGTCCTGGCTGCCGGCCACCTCCTTGCGGGGATCGGCGCGGCAGGCCGAGCGCGCCCGGCTTGAAGCGATCCCGCCGGAGGCTCGCACTGCGGAAGACTGGCTGACCCGCGCCGAGGTGGCTTTGGCACTCGATGGGTATCAAGCCGCCGCCGTGCCCCTGGCCGAGGCTCGCCGAAGGCCTCTCAGCGCCTCGCAGCGTGCTCGCGCGGATCTCGTCGAGGGCCTGATTGCGGGGGCGGAGCGCCGCTGGAGCGAATCCGCTGCCCTTCTGGCGCGCGCCGAGCGCGGCATCGATGCCAGGCGGCGTGTCACGGCCGTTTACGGCCATTACATCGCGGCGTCGCTTGCCCAGCCGACCCGCGTCCTGCCCCAACCCAAGCTCGCTCCCAACAGCCCTGAAGCCGCCCTTGCCCAGGCGTTCATCGCCGGCTTCCGGCAGGATCTGAACGCGGCGGCCGATCTCGCGAACGCCGCCGAGAAGCGCTTTCCAGCCGACACGCGGCTGGGTGTGTTCTCGTCGCAGCTGTCGCTCGCCCTCAACCGCCGGGACCAGATGCGCGCATCCCTGGAGCGCGTGCGGGCGGCGGATCCGAACGACCATCTCGTCCTGGCCATGAGCGGCCGGATCAGGGCCGATGTGGACAGCGACCGCAAGGCTGCATTGGCCGACCTGAGGCGAGCCTTGGAAGCCGCGCCGGGCAATGTGGAGATCTGGAACGAGCTCGGCATGCTGTATGCCGAACTCGACGCTCCCCTTGAAGCGGAAGCAGCTTTCCGGCGCGCGATCGCACTCGATCCGCAGGACCCCATCCCCCTTGCCAATCTGTCCTTCATCCTGCTCGACCAGAGCCGCGTGGAGGAAGCCGGTGCGCTGATCGACAAGGCGCTCGATCTCGACCCCGATTTCCACGTCGCCTACATCGCGCGCGGCCGCTATCTGCTGCAGAAGGGCGACATGCCCGGCGCCATCGAGTCCATTCTGGCGGGTTCGGCGGCCAATCCTGCTTATGCCAACGGCCTGGTGGCCGCGGCAGTCGCCTATTATCAGAACGGCGACATCGAGCTTGCCGAACAGACCTTCGACAATGCGGACCGGCTCGACCCGAACGATCCTGTCACGGCGATCATGAGAACAGCCGTGGCCCTGGATCAATACCGGGCCGACGATGCCGTGCGGTTTGCCCGGGAAGCCGTGAAGCGCGCCCGCAGCCGGGGCGGCGATTATGCCGGCATCTCGGCCAACCGGCAGAGCGGCAGCTATCCGGCGGAGGCCTACCGCTTCATCGGCCTTCATGAATGGGGCCGCTTCTACGGCGACCGCACCTTCGATCCTTTCCAGGCCTCCAGCTATTTCGATCAGGCGGCGAATGTCAGCCCGAACGTGTTCAGGGGAAGCCCGACTCTGACTAGCGTCGAAACAGGTAGCGATGACGGGGTCGCAGCCGCCAACCTCGTCGTTCAGGGCCTTCTTTTCGATCCGCTGGCTCTCGGCGGACGCCTCGGCCGCATCGACATCCTGCGCCGCCCCTTCGTCGATGCCGAGGTCGGCGGACGCTGGATCTCCCAGGACGGAAAAACCGGCTGGAAAGCGGACGCGACGGTCACCGGCTTCTCGAACGAGCCGATCCCGACCGCCTTCAATTTCTCGGCAAGCCGTCTGCGTGACAACGGGCTCAACAGCTATGATCAGGAGAGTCTCGACAACGCCGCCTTCTTCATCGGCTCGGCCCCAACGGCCGCGGACCGCCTTCTCGTCTTCGGCACGGTCTCGAAGAATGAACCGGGCACGTTCAGCTCCCTGACGGAAACCACATTCAACGTCGGAGACATCGCAGTCCCCGGTGTTTTCTATAATCAAGATACAAGGGAAGCGGTCGACTTCCAGCTGGGAGGAGGTTGGAGCCACACCTTCGGCCATCGCAATGTGCTGACCGCCGCGGTCTTCCACGGGCAGGCCCGTAGTACGACGGATACGCAACAAGGCGGCATTACTAACCCCGATCTGGTGCTGTTCGAGCTGCTCAGGCGGGAACGGACGCGCACGACCGCCACGGTCGTGGCGCTGAATCATATGATCGGCTTCGGCGATGTCACGCTTCGCTATGGTGCCGAGGCCCTGAGGGGCAAATCGCGGGTCGAATACGAACAGGAGTACCGGGACTATGTGGGCGTCCCGATCCCGCCCTACTCGGATGCGCCCGTCGATGGCGCTGTCTCCTTCAGCGGGACCCGTCTCTACGCCGATGCCTTCTGGCGTCCCACCGACTGGTTCGAGGCCCAGGCCGGGCTGGAGAGAGTTGATATCGATGTGAAGGGCGCATCGATGGACGAGAGCGTTCTGCCTCGGGCAGGCATCGGCATCTCGCCTTTTGAGGGACAATGGCTGCGGGCCGCCTATCGCAGCGACGTCCTGTTCCCGTCGACCTACACGCTGTCGTCCCTGACCACCGTCGGCCTCCTGCCGAACGTCATTCCTCTGGAGCTCGGCGGCAAGGTCGACACCCTCGCCCTGCGCTGGGATGCGGAATGGTCTCCGCGCCTCTTCACCTCGGTCGAGTACCAGCGGCAGGACATCAATTCCTTAAGCCTTCCCATTCCTGAGACGTATTCGACGGTCAATGCCGAGGAAGCCCGGATCGAGCGGGTGGCGGCAACGGCCAATGTCTGGCTGGGGTACGGCATCGGGGTGTTCGGCACCGTCGGTACAGCCTCGTCGGAGATCCAGGCGGGGCCTGCTGCGGGATCGCCTGTGCCCTTCGTTGCGGAGCGCTTCGCCCGCGCGGGCCTCACCTTCGTGCATCCGAGCCGCCTCAGGCTCACGGTGGCCCAGACGTTCCTCGGCGGCCTGACGAGCTCGACCCCGCTGGGCAATTTCGTCGGGCTGAAGCTGGATGATTACTGGACCACCGATGCGTCGGTGACCTGGGAAACGCCGGATCGGCGGCTGGTTCTTGGACTGACGGCGCTCAACATCTTCGACAATGAGTACGAGATCCTCACCAATCTTCCTGGCCAGGGGCGTACCATCTCGGCGAGTGTGAAGGCGCGGTTCTAGGGTGAACGACAACAGGTCAGGGTCGCACAATCATGGCGGCGGAGAACCTCTCTGGCGCCATTTCACCATGGCCGGGATCATTGCAGCGCTGCTGATCCCGTTTGTGTTCTTCTTCTCTCCCATCCGCCTCATCGAAGCCCGGCTTTACGATCTGCTCTCGGTGATCGCGCCGCCGCTGCCGGCTGAGCCCGGTTCCATTATCGTCGCCATTGACGAGCCCTCCATTGGCGAGATTGGCCAGCGCTGGCCCTGGTCCCGTGACATCCACGCAAAACTGATCGAGAGCTTGCGCGCGGCCGGCGCGAAGGTGATCGCCATCGACATCATCTTCGCCGATCCCACCACGGAGGAAGCCGATACGACCCTAGCCAGGGCGCTCGGCCCGGACGTGGTACTCGCAGCGGACGATGTCACGACGCCCTTGGAACAGGGCACGCAGGTTACGCGAGTCAATCCGCTCGATTCGTTCTTGGATGCCGGCGCCGTGGCTGGCATTGCCTCGATGCATCTCGACGGTGACGCCTACCTGCGCCGCATGCCGCCAATTCAGGACAGTTTCGCTGCGCAGGCGCTGCGGCTGAAGGGGGAACCGCAGGCTGCCGCTCCTGAGGGCGCGTTGATCCAGTACTTCGGACCGCGCCGCTCCTATCCGACCGTGTCCTATTATCAGGCCCTCGATCCGAAGACCTTCCTTCCCCCGAACTATTTCAAGGACAAGGTAGTTCTGGTGGGCTTGAGCCTCCAGGCAGCCACGACCGCCGATGCGGGAGCCCCCGATACCTTCCCCACACCCTATACGCTGACCGAAGGCACGCTCACGGCCGGTGTGGAGGTCCAGGCGACGGTCCTCGACAACCTCCGCCATAACCTCTACGCGCTCCCGCTCCCCAGCCCGGTCATGGCGCTCCTCGTGATCGCCGGAGCGTTCCTCGCGGCTGCCTTCTCCACCCACGGGGTCACATGGAAGACGGGGCTTGCGGCCACCTGCCTCCTCGCCTTCTTCATCGTCGGAGCCTGGGCTCTCCTGCGCTTCGGACGGC
Source organism: Microvirga sp. (assembly GCF_014699075.1). GTDB lineage: Bacteria > Pseudomonadota > Alphaproteobacteria > Rhizobiales > Beijerinckiaceae > Microvirga. The sequence continues at coordinate 233,806 of NZ_JACXAB010000007.1, forward strand.
TCTGGGCACCGCCTGCCCTGCCCGCGGCCGCTGCGCTGGCAGTGTTCGGCGCGCGGTTCGGCCTCGACTATGCCCGCGAGCGGCATCTGCGCCGCACCGTGTCGGAGGCGTTCTCGCGCTACCTGTCGCCGGATCTCGTGGCGCAGCTCGCCCGCGATCCCAGCGCCCTGAAGCTCGGCGGGGAGCGCCGCAACCTGTCCATCCTGTTCTGCGACGTGCGCGGCTTCACCACCCTGTCGGAGAAGCTGAAGGACGAGCCGGAGCGGCTGACCACGCTCATCAACCGCCTGCTCGATCCGCTCTCGGAGGCGGTGCTCGCGGAAGGCGGCACCATCGACAAGTATATCGGCGACTGCGTGATGGCGTTCTGGAACGCGCCTCTGCCGAGCCCAGACCATCCGTTGAAGGCCGCGCGCGCCGCCATGCGCATGCTGGAGGCGGTGAAGGTCCTGAATGCGGAACTGCAGCAGGAGATGGGCGAGGATGCCCCTCGCTTCGCCATCGGCGTCGGCATCAACACCGGCGATTGCGTGGTCGGCAATGTGGGCTCACGCTGGCGCTACGATTATTCCGTGCTCGGCGACACGGTGAACCTCGCATCGCGTCTGGAAAGCCTATCGAAGGAATACGGCGTCTCGATCGTGCTGGGCCCTGCCACGGCGAAGGCCCTGCAGGACCACTTCGTGCTCATCGAACTCGACCGCATCGCCGTCAAAGGCCGCAGCGAGACATCGGCGATCTTCACCATCGTGGCGCCAGGTGAGCAGCGCCAGCAGGACCCGGCGCTTGCACAACTGACGGAGCTGCATCCTACGCTCCTCGACACCATCAGCGCGGGAAAACGCGTGGAGGCGCTGGCATTGGTCCAGCAATGCCAGGTGCTGTATCCGTCGCTGTCAGCCTACTACAAGAAGCTGATGGGGAAAGCGGCGGCGATCCCGGAGTGATGCCTCCCCGAAAGCCTCACCAGAGGACCATGTGGTTCTGGGAGTTTTTAAGACGGTTCGAAGCTGATCAGGCTTGACATTGTCTTTATCGTTCCGGCGAGCATCATGATTTTGCAAACGATTAGCAAGTAAAAACAAAGTCTTGCGCTTGAAGAAACACCCTCTATAAGGTCGCTTCGTTCCCCGCTGAACCAGCTTTTCAAGTGTCGCGCCATGGACAAGATTCAAAAACTTGCCATTGGCAGCATATTCGTCGGAACCGTTGTTTTCGTCCTGAAATATGCCGCCTATTACATCACGGGCAGCATTGCGCTTTATTCCGACGCGCTGGAGAGCATCATCAATGTGGTGACGGCGGTGGCAGCGTTCATGGCTGTTCGCCTGAGCGCCGCACCGGCGGATGCCAATCACCCCTATGGCCATCACAAGGTGGAGTATTTCTCAGCCGTTCTCGAAGGCGTGCTGATCATCGTCGCGGCCCTGGCGATTCTGCGCGAGGCCTATTTCGGGTTCCTGGCGCCGCGGGTGATCGACGCGCCGGTGCACGGCCTTGCCGTCAATGCAGTTGCCAGTGTGATCAATGCGGCCTGGTCTTGGGCTCTGATCCACCACGGCCGGCGCCTGCGCTCCCCCGCAATTGTGGCCGACGGGCGCCATCTCCTCACTGATGTGGTCACATCGGCGGTGGTCATCATAGGCCTCCTGCTCGTGCCGCTCACCGGATGGACATGGCTCGATTCCGCTCTTGCCGCCATGGTGGCGGTCAACATCCTCTGGTCGGGATGGGGACTGATCAAGGAAAGCATCGGCGGCCTCATGGACGAGGCGCTGCCGGAAACGACGCTCATCCGCGTGCGTGAGATCATTGCCCTGAACGCGGAAGGCGCCATCGAAGCGCACGACCTGCGCACGCGCCATGCGGGCCGGATGACCTTCATCGACTTCCATCTGGTCGTGCCGGGCGCCATGAGCGTGACCGATGCCCATGACATCTGCGACCGGCTGGAACGGGCGCTGAAGGCCGATGTGGAAGACGCGCTGATCACAATTCACGTGGAGCCGGACAACAAGGCCAAGCACTCCGGCATTGTGGTGCTCTAGGCGAGCGTTCTGCTCAAGACTTTAATCGTTAATAAATCGTAAATCACCTTTGCTTTTGCCATAGCGCTGCAAGTATTTAACAAAGACTTACTTCAGCAGTAGGTATTAACCCTGATAGCTCGCGCCAATATTGCCGGCTACAAACAGGCAGCCTGGATAAGCGCGTCGTGGGGGCGCGCGCCTCTCGCGGCGATGCGGGCGGGCCACTGAAATGCAATGCGTGTCTTGAACAATCTCAAAATTATTACAAAGCTGGCCATCCCGGTGGTCGTGATGGTTGCCGTCACCGTTGGCCTTATTGTCTTTGCCAAGATCGGGCTCGACACCCTTGCGGAAGAAACGCAGCAGATCGTCGACCTGCACGCGGCCCGGCGCAGCAAGGCGCTGGACATCAAGGCCCATGTGAACGAGGCGGCGATCCAGGAAAAGAACCTGATCATCGAAACGCGCTTCCAGGAAATGGCCACCTATGAGCAGGCCTTCCGCGCAGCCAAGACGGAAGCCCTGAAGGATCTGGATGGCCTGATCGCCTTGTCCGACACTCCGGAGCGGCGCGCGACCAACGAGCAGCTGAAGAAGACCGTGGAGGATTACTTCGCGATCATGGGCAAGACCATCGCCCATGCCCAGCTCAACGAAAACGACGAAGCCTTCAAGATTTCGAGCGGCGAAGGCCGCGCCATGCGCCAGAAGGCCTCACAGGCCCTCAACGAGCGTGCCGACGCCAATGCCGCTGCTCTTGAAAAGGAGAAGAACGCTGCGGCTGATCTCGCGTCCTTCACATCCACCAAGCTGATGGTCGCCTCCGGGATCGGCATCACCCTGGCGATCGGATTGCTGGCCGCCATCGTGATCTACGGCGTCACACGTCCTCTGAACGGGATGACGGGTGCGATGGGTCGGTTGGCTGGGGGCGATCTGGACGTGAGCGTCACGGGCACCGAGCGGAAGGATGAGGTGGGCCTGCTCGCCCGTTCGCTGCAGGTGTTCAAGGACAATGCTCTCGAAGCCCGCCGCCTGGCCGCCGCGCAGGATACCGAGAACCAGGCCAAGATGCGTCGTGCGGAGCTGCTGGATCAGATCACGCGGCGCTTCGAGAGCAACGTGTCGGCGCTCACCCAGGGCCTGTCCTCGGCTGCCACCGAAATGGAGGCCACGGCGCAAACCATGACGGCGGTTGCCAGCCAGACCACCCAGCAGTCCGTCACCGTCTCGTCCGCCGCCCAGCAGACCTCCGCCAACGTGCAGACGGTGGCGGCCGCCACCGAGGAACTCTCGATCTCGATCCGGGAGATCGCCTCCCAGGTGGCGCAGTCGTCGCAGATTGCCGACCGGGCCGTGCAGGGCGCCCGCCGCACCGACGCGGCCGTGCAGGATCTGGCCTCCACGGCCAGCCGCATCGGCGACGTGGTGCAGCTGATCAACACCATTGCCGGCCAGACCAACCTGCTGGCCTTGAACGCCACCATCGAGGCAGCCCGCGCCGGCGAAGCCGGCAAGGGCTTTGCCGTGGTGGCCACGGAGGTGAAGGAGCTCGCCTCCCAGACGGCCAAGGCCACGGAGGAGATCTCGGCCCAGATCGGCTCGGTGCAGCAGGCCACGCAGCAGACGGTGGCGGCCATTCAGGAGATCGCCCGCACGATCACCGAGATGAGCCAGATCTCGACCTCGATTGCCGCCGCCATGGAGGAGCAAGGCGCGGCCACCGCCGAGATCGCCCGCAACGTGCAGGAGGCGGCGCGTGGCACGGAAGCCGTGACCGGCAGCATCGTGGACGTGCAGCAGGGCGCCGGCGAGACCACCTCGGCGGCCTCCCAGGTGCTGGGTGCAGCCCAGGAACTGTCGCGCCACTCCAACGACCTCTCCCGCGAGGTCCAGGACTTCCTCCAAGGCGTCAAAGCCGCTTAGACTTCATCTCTCTTCAATACAAAAAGGACCCGGCAACGATGAGCCGGGTCTTTTTCTTTGCCGCCACGCTGAAACAAGCGTCCGCTGAGTGCTTTAGTTACCCATGACGGGTCGTGATCCAATCCTGGAAGTACCCGTCACGGAAAACGGATCGGCACAACGTTCTGAGTGGGTTCTTCACGGACGCTGATCCCGCAACCTGATGAGCCGGGCACCTGCCCCGGCCTGAATGGATGGAGGCTCGCATAGCGATCTCGAATGGGCTGACCGCCCCCTCCACGTTGCGAAGTTGAGCGTCGGAGGCAGCCTTCAGCCCGACAATCTGAAATAGACCACCGGTTCAAACCGGATGAACGTCAATGACGCGTGACCTCGAGTCACCGCGGGCCCATTTCCCTTCATGGAATGGGCCCGTTTGCTTAGGCTGACCTGAAAACACGAAAGGCGCCTGAAGGCGCCTTGTCGATGGATTTTCCCAGATGAGGAAATTGGAGCGGGCGAAGGGATTCGAACCCTCGACCCCAACCTTGGCAAGGTTGTGCTCTACCCCTGAGCTACACCCGCACGCTCCGTCTCGTCTTCAACTCGCATCGTGTGGACCGGAAAAACCGGAACCACTTTTCCGCACGATGCGCCAGCAGGATGGTGGAGCCAGGCGGGATCGAACCGCCGACCTCTTGCATGCCATGCAAGCGCTCTCCCAGCTGAGCTATGGCCCCTGCCATTCCTTCCCCACCTTCAGCCACCGTAAGCGCCAAGGATGGGAATGGTGCCGCAAGAGGGATTCGAACCCCCGACCCCCTCATTACGAATGAGGTGCTCTACCAGCTGAGCTATTGCGGCATCGCAAATCTTGCGATCCGAGAGGGCGACCTCTTACCCCCTCGCCTGCCGGTTGGCAAGGCGGGAAAGACCGGAAAGGCTCTACCAGACCGAAAAAACGCTGCGGCGCGCGGCCGCTTCTTCCTTCGGCTTCGGCACGTCCGGGGGCGTGGCCGGAAAGACCACGGGCCCCGGTGGCGGCAGGGGCACTTCCTGCTTCGCAGGCTCCTCATCACTCAAGGCGGCTCTCAGCTCGTTCTTCAGAACATCGTCCTCCGGCTCGAGGATCGGCTCATGGGAGGCCACAGATTCCGAGACGGGCGCAGGAGCAGGCACGACTTCCGGTGAGGGCGCGGCCACGGCCGGCAGCGGCCTCGGCTCATCGTCGAGATCCGCCGTCACGTCGTCGTGCAGGGTGAGTTCTGGGGCGACCAGCACATCCGGCGGTGCCTGCCAGACGAAGGCGTCGAGCCGGCCGGTGACGGGCGAGATCGGCAGCCAGTGATCGGACACGATCCCGTCGGCGATCCAGGCCGGATCCCGCGGCGCGCGGGTGGCGCGGGCGAGCCATTCGCGGCCCCTGCCCGTGGAGCCATGCTCCGCCTGCTCCAGGTCGGACATGAGGAGGCAGACCCGCATGCTCGGCCGGTCCTGCAGCAGCGGCGCCAGGGCGTCGCGGGCGCGGGCAAACTCGCGCGCTTCGAGAGCCGCACGGGTCACGGCAAGCCGCCCTTCCGGCGCGGCTCCGGAGAGCCGCATGAGGGTTTCGGCGCGCTTGAGCCGGTCGAGGCCGGAATCGCCCGGGCGCAGGTTGAGATACACATCCGCCAGGTCCGGATGGGGCAGGCTGCGCCAGGCGGTCTCCACCACCTTGGCACCCTTACGCAGATCGCCCTTGCGCGAGAGGAGACGGCCGGCCATAGCCGCCGCCGGCACGAGATCGGGCGCGAGCTTCACCGCATCCTGGGCGCTCCTGAGAGCACCGTCGGGATCGTGGTCCACCCGCTCCAGGGCATCGGCGGTGAGCAGGACGGCCCGGTGGCGCTTGGCCGTGGCCTTGTTCAGGAGGCCCAGAGACGCGCGCCGTTCGACGGCCTCCAGGGCCCCGCGCCAGTCGTGATCGGCACAGCGTGCCTCAAGGACCGCATCGCTCGCCCAGGCGGCGGCCGGCGCCAGACGAACCGCCTCGGAGGCGTATTGCTGAGCCTCGCCCACGTCACCCCGGCGCCGGGCCTCGACGAAGAGGCCGCGCAGGCCGAGCACGCGGGTCTCGTCCTCCTCCATCATCTGGGTGAAGGCAGCCTCCGCCGCCTCGCGGTTGCCGGAGACCTGGGCCGCCTGCGCCTTGAGCAGCAGCGTCAGGGGCTCGCGCCCCAGCAGGCGCTCGGCTTCGTTGGCATAGCGGCGGGCCGCGATGGTGTCGCCCGCGCCCACGGCCACCATGCCACGGGAGATGGCCTGATAGCCCCGGGAGCGGCGGCGGGCCTTTGATGCGAAGGTCAGCCGGGAGGGCAGATGCAGGATGCCGGACACCAGGGACCAGAGCAGCGCCAGGAAGAGCGCGAGGCCCGCCAGCGCAATGGCGGCGACCGCCACCGACATCTGGATCTCGTAGCCCGCGAAGGTGATCAGGACCGAGCCGGGCCGGTCGGCCAGCCAGACCGCGCCGAAGGCCGCGACGCAGAGAAGACCGATGAAAACGAGAGCGCGCCACATGCTGGCCTGATCCTTTTCTTATTGCGTCGTGCGGTTGAGGGTGGCGAGGGCATCAGAGCTGATCGCTTGAGCTGCCCGATGGGCATCAGCGACGGATTTGACCTGTCGGCCCCATTCCTCGGATACCCGTCGTGCCGGCTCTGGCAGGGCATCCCAGGCGGCGGCCGCCTCCACCACGTCGCCGCGCTCCAGGGCCTGCCGGATACGGGTGACGCCAGCAGGAACGCCGCTGCCGCCGGGTTCGTTCACGGGCCTGACCGTCACCACCTTGTCGGCCATGCGCAGGATGCGGTCGGTCCAGCCCTCGGCCGGGCCGCGGCTCTCGCGCAGGATCGCCGTCTCCACGGGCTCGAAGCTCTGGGCCAGCTCGGCCGGGGTCGGGGCGCCGCCTTGAGCGAAAGGTTCGAGGGGTGCCACCCGGGCCGGTTCTGTGCCGGCCTTCCGCACGCCGTCGAGCACCTCCGCATAGGGCGTGCCGCCCTGCAGGGCTTCGTTCAGCCGCCCGGCCAGCACCACGCGGGTGCCGGTCTGGCTGGCTGTCGTGACATTCCTGGTGTTCTCGGCAGCCTGCTGGGACAGGGCGGTAATGCGCTGCTCCTGCTCACTGAGGCGACGATCCGTGTCGCCAAAGCGCCGGCTGCTCTCCGCCAGCTGACGGTCGAGATCGGCAAGGCGTCGGTCGGTATCCTGGAAGCGCTGCTCGCGCTCGCCAAAGCGGCGATCGAGGTCTGCCAGACGGCGGTCGAGCTCCTGCGTAACGTTCGCTGCGTTGGCGGCGTTCTGCCCGTTCGCCCGCACCTGCTCGTCGAGGGCGCCGAGGCGGGTGGAGAGATCGGCCAGCGCGGACTCGGTCTGGGGAGAAGCCTGGGGCTGAGGTGCTTCCGGCGCGGGACGGTTGAGAGCCTCCTGCGCCTGGGATGCTGCCTGCTGGGCCGCGCCCTGGATCGCCTGGAGCCGCTGGTCGAGCTCGCCCCTGGCGGCTTCAAGAGCCTGGAGACGCCCGTCCAGAGCGGACGTGTCGCCCTGCGGCAGGCCTCCGGGTGCTGCCGGCTGCTGCCGCAATGCGTTCACACGCTGCTCGAGCTGGGCGATGCGCGGATCGCTCGGTACGGAAGCTGGATCTCGCCAGGTCTGCAATCCGTAAACGAGACCGGCGCCGACGAGGCCGCCCAGAAGGCCGGATCCGATGAGAGCCCCGGCGGAGCTGCGCCGCCCGGGAGCGGGCGGCGGAGGCACGGAATCCGCACGCGTCTCCGAACTGGAAGCTTCGTGGAAGGAGGTGCCGCTTGCAGTGGTATCCTGCCCTGCCATTTGCTCGAGGGAGGTTTCGGAGGGAAGCGTATCGGTGCCCGAACCCGAATCGAGGCTGGCCTCCGAGGACGCGACCACATCCTCCGCCGGAGGTTCGCTGCCGCTGGCGATGGTCTCGTCTGCTTGCACACCCGACAGGGTATCCGTCGCGGCGTCCGGCGCGCGGGTCTCCTCACCGACGGTATCCCGCCCAAGGGTATCCTGGCCGACAGTCTCCTGGGCGGCAGCCGCCTCGGGATCGGCCCGAACGCTGCCATCGTCGATCACGAAAGCCTTCAGGTCGATGGTGGCCGGCTCGCGCGAGGGTTTCTTGCGGGAGGATTTCGAGCGTCTGGGATCAGATGAATCGGTCACGGGTCACTCTTGCAGGGTCGCCAGGGAAGTATTTCTCTGGGGCGAGGTCTTCAAAAGGGCAGTGTGATAGGCAATTGAGGCAAGCTTGAGCGCAGGCTTTCGTTCCCTCAAGAGCCGGTGATCGTCCAAGATCGCAGCTTCATGGGACCATCATCCTCTCCTTATGACAAAGATCCCGCACGGGGATCGTAGCCGAAGTCTCGGCGAAGGTCATGGGACCCTGTCGAGAAGCCCGAGCAGCGCTTCCTCCGAGGGCTCCTCCGCCACGAGAGCGGTGGCGCCTGCCGATTTCAGGGGCGCGGCCACGTCGGCCGACAGGCAGAGATGGGGAATGCTCAAGAGGCGCGATGCCAGACCTGCCTCCCCTGCCAACCGGATCACGAGTTCCGCGCTCCTCCGGGAATAATGGAGCGCGGCGCCGATTTGGCCAGTGCGCAGGGCCTCCCCGGCATTGCTCGGCAGCGTCTCGACGGCCTTCGCCTCGTAAGCCTCCCATGGCAGGATCGTGAAACCGGAAGCCCTCAGGGAGGCCGCCGGTTCCTCCTTGCGATGGCGCGCCGTCACGTGAAGCAGGGTCATGCCGGGCGCCAGCGTGCCGCGAATCAGCCGCACCAGGGAGAGTGCATCGCCCTCCGCCACGGTGATGCCGGCAAAGCCTGCCGCCCGCACCGGATCGGCCGTGCGCTCGCCAACGGCGAAAACGGGTTTCGACCGGTCGAGAGAAGCCAAAGCCGCTTCCGCATGGGCGCTGGTGACGATCAGGGCATCGTACGAATCGAGCGGCATCGGATCGCCTGTCGGCACGATCCGGGTCACGGGCGCCAGCAACGCCTCGTGACCGCGGGCGGCGAGCTTGTCCGCCGTGCGTGCGGCATCGTCGGGCGAGCGGGTGACGAGGACCCGCATCAGGGTTTGAGGAAATCCGGCGGCATGCGCGCGCGCAGCTCAGATCCGGCATCGCGCCCGAGGGCCACCGCATCCTCGGGCAAGCCGCGGCGCAGGGCCTCCAGGCTCTCCGATCCGTCCGGGCGCAGCACGAGGCCGCGGAATTCGAGTTCGCCGCCGACGAGCCGCGCATGCCCCGCGATGGGGGTGCGGCAGGAGCCGTCGAGGATGGTGAGAAAGGCCCGCTCGGCCGCGAGTGCCTGACCGGTCGGAGCATCGAGGATCGGGGCAATCGCCTGGCGCACCCGCTCGTCCTCGGCCCGGATCGCAATGGCGATGGCCCCCTGCCCGACCGCCGGCAGGAAGTCGTCCGTCTCCAGCATCGTGGTCACGTGGTCGGTCAGCCCGAGGCGGCGCAGGCCCGCCATGGCGAGAAGCGTCGCGTCGACCTCGCCGCGCTCCAGCTTGGCGAGCCGCGTCTGCACATTGCCGCGAAGCAACGTGACCTGGAGATCGGGCCGCAGGCGGCGAATCTGCGCCTGGCGCCGCAGCGACGCGGAGCCCACCACGGCGCCCTGCGGCAGGTCGCTGATGCTCTTGAAGCGGTGGCTGATGAAGGCGTCGCGCACGTCCTCGCGCGGCAGGAAGCCGGCGATCACGATACCCTCCGGCAGGGTGGTCGGCAGGTCCTTGGCGGAATGGACCGCAAGATCGATCGAGCCTTCGAGCAGCGCGATGTCGAGCTCCTTGGTGAAGAGCCCCTTGCCGCCCGCCTCCGACAGGGGCCGGTCCTGAATGGCGTCGCCCGTGGTCTTGATGATCGACAGGGGCAGGTGCTCCACGGTCCAGCCATCCCCGGTCGAACCGTGGGCGGCGAACAGCCGGTCTTGCGTCTCGTGGGCCTGGGCCAGCGCCAGCGGGCTGCCTCGCGTACCGATGACCAGGGTGGGTGAAGCGGCCATTCCGGTTCTGCTCTCCTGAAGAATGATTTCGGCGTTTGATCTTGTGCGGCGCGGCGGACTATAGGGGGAGGAGCGCCGGGCCGGAAGCCCGGACAACACCTTAAATCGAGCAGCCACCGACCATGCGCATTCTAGGCATCGAGACCACCTGCGACGAGACTGCGGCCGCTGTCGTGGGTGTCGGCTTCGACGGACGGGGCGAGATCCTGTCCAACGAGGTGTTGAGCCAGATCGCCGAGCACGCCCGCTACGGCGGCGTGGTGCCGGAGATCGCGGCGCGCGCCCATGTGGAGGTGATCGATCGGCTGATCGCGCGCGCGCTGAAAAACGCGAACTGCTCCGTAAAGGACATCGACGGCATCGCCGTGGCGGCCGGCCCCGGCCTCATCGGCGGCGTGCTGGTGGGGCTCACCACGGCCAAAGCCATCGCGCTCGTGACCCGTAAACCCCTGATGGCGGTGAACCATCTCGAAGCCCATGCGCTCACCGCGCGGCTCACCGACGGCATCGGCTTCCCGTACCTGCTGCTGCTCGCCTCCGGCGGCCACACCCAGCTCGTGGCGGTGCGCGGCGTCGGCGATTACGTGCGCATCGGCACCACCATCGACGACGCCATCGGCGAGGCCTTCGACAAGGTCGCCAAGATGCTGGGGCTGCCCTATCCCGGCGGCCCGCATGTGGAGAGCGAGGCCGCGAAGGGCAATCCGGAGCGCTTCGCCTTCCCGCGCCCGATGCAGGGCCGGAAGGAGCCGAACTTTTCCCTCTCCGGCCTCAAGACGGCTGTCAGGATCGAAGCGGAGAAGATCGCGCCGCTCACCGCCAGCGACATTGCCGATCTCTGCGCCAGCTTCCAGGCCGCCATCGTCGACGTGGTGGTGGACCGCACCCGCGTGGGGCTTCGCGCCTTCCGTGAGATCGCCGGCCATCCGGCGGCCCTCGTGGTGGCCGGCGGCGTTGCGGCCAACCAGGGCATGCGCCAGGGGCTGCAGCGGCTCGCGGTCGAAGCCGGCCTCAAGCTCGTGGCGCCGCCCGTGCACCTGTGTGGCGACAACGGGGCGATGATCGCCTGGGCGGGTCTCGAGCGCATGCGCCTCGGCCTCATCGACGACATCGGCGCCCCGGCCCGCGCCCGCTGGCCCCTCGACACCAGCCGCGACGAGGCGGGAGCGAAGGCGTGATGCTGCCCTGTCCTCAAGAGATTCGCACGGAACGGCTGATCCTGCGCCGCTGGCGCGAGGAGGATTGGCCGCTTTATGCCCGCCTCAACGCGGACGAACACGTGATGCGCTTCTTCTTCAAGATGCGCAGCCGGGAGGAGAGCGACCAGGAGGCGCGCTGGCTCGACGAACGCTTCGACCTGGACGGTTTCGGCCCCTGGGCCGTGGAGGCGCCCGGCGTCGCACCGTTCATCGGCTTCGTCGGATGCTGGCGCACCGTGCGCGAACTGCCCTTCACGCCGGCCGTCGAGATCGGCTGGCGACTCGACGCCCCTTATTGGGGCAAGGGCTATGCAGGGGAGGCTGCAATGGCCTCCTTGAGGGACGTGTTCAATCGAACGGATCTTTCTGAAATCGTCGCCTATACGGCGTCGCAGAACGAGCCCTCCCGCCGGGTGATGGAGAAGCTCGGCATGACCCATGATGCGATGGGTGATTTCGATCATCCGGCCATCCCAGAAGGTCATCCCCTGCGCAGGAGTGCACTCTACCGGATCACGCGCCAAGTCTTTCTGGCCTCCGATCCGGCCTGAGCAGGAGGACGGGTCATGAGCACCATCGGCATTGCCGGAGCCGGAGCCTGGGGAACGGCGCTGGCCAATGCGGCCGCTGCCGCCGGCAACGACGTGGTGCTGTGGATGCGCTCGGCCGAGCAGGCGTCAACGCTGGCAGCCACGCGCACGAATGAGCGCTGCCTGCCGGGTATTGCGCTGCACGAGCGCATCAGGCCGACGGCCGATCTGAGCGCGCTTGCCGCGTCCAGCGCCGTTCTTCTCGTGACGCCCGCGCAGACCACGCGCGAGGTGACGGCAGCCCTCGCCCGCGTGCTGCCGCCCGCAACGCCGCTGGTGCTCTGCGCCAAAGGCATCGAACGCGGCAGCAGGGCCTTCCTCTGCGACGTGGTCGCGGAGGTGCGCTCCGGCGCGCCCGTGGCCGTGCTGTCGGGCCCCAGCTTCGCCCATGACGTGGCCCGCGGCCTGCCCACCGCGGTGACGCTCGCCTGCCGCGACGCGGTATTGGCCGAAGCCTTGGCCAATGCAATCTCCGGGCCCACATTCCGCGTCTACCATCGCGCCGACGTGCGCGGCGTCGAGATCGGCGGCGCGGCCAAGAACGTGCTGGCCATCGCCTGCGGGGCCGTGGCGGGCAAGGGCCTCGGCGAGAGCGCCAAAGCTGCCCTCATTGCCCGTGGCTTCGCCGAACTCCTGCGTTTCGCCCGCGCCTATGGCGGCAACCCTGAGACCCTCATGGGGCTGTCCGGCCTCGGCGATCTGGTGCTCACCTGCTCCACCGCGCAATCGCGCAACTTCGCCTTCGGCCAGCGCCTCGGCCAGGGAATGAGCGTCGAAGAGGCCGCCGGCGGCAAGCTGGTGGAGGGCGCGGCCACCGCAAGCGCCCTCGTGGCGCTGGCGCGCGCGAAAGCCATCGATATGCCGATTGCGGAAGCCGTCGAGCAGATCCTGTCCGGCGCATGGACGCTCGATCAGGCTGTCGATGCGCTGATGAACCGACCGATCAAGTCCGAGCACTAGAGCATCGGACCCAAAAGTGGATTTGCACTTTTGGGTCCGATGCTCATCTTCTTGACTTGCGCATCGTGTGGACCGGAAAACCGGATCCACTTTTCGCTAGCGCGGCCCGCTGGGTCCGCACGATGCGCTAAAGCGACACGCAAAGATTTCGCGATGCTGATAAAGGGGTAAGCAGAACATGGCCCATTGGCTCTACAAGTCCGAACCCTCCGTCTGGTCCTGGGATGCCCAAGTCGCCGAAGGCGCGAAAGGCACCCACTGGAACGGCGTGCGCAATCATGTCGCCAAGCAGAACCTGATGGCGATGAAAAAGGGCGAGCACGGCTTCTTCTATCATTCGAACGAGGGCAAGGCCGTGGTCGGCATCGTCGAGGTGATCCGGGAATACTACCCGGATCACACGGACGAGACGGGCAAGTTCGGCATGGTGGACATCAAGGCCGTGAAGCCATTCCCGAAACCCGTGACCCTCGACGACATCAAGAAGCAGCCCGGCCTCGAGAAGATGATCCTCATCAACAATTCCCGCCTCTCGGTGCAGCCGGTGACGGACGAGGAATGGGCCATCGTGTGCCGGATGGGTGGGCTGTGAAGATAAAGGGGCTTTGACGTCATGAAGGTTACCGTCTGTCAGATCGACTGCCGACCCGATCATCTCGATGAGGCCTTGCAAGGCCTTGCCGCGCATGTGGCGAAAGAGGCGTCGGACTTCCTGCTGGTGCCGGAGATGTGCTTCGGCGAGTGGCTGGCGGCCGCTCCTGAGCCGGATGCCGCCCAGTGGCAGAAGGCAGTGGCTCTGCATGATGCGCGTATCGCGCGCATGTCCACGTTGAACGCCAGGGCCGTCATGGGCACGCGGCCCATCGTCATGCCGCATGGCAGCCGGCGCAACGAGGCTTATGTGTGGACCGAGGACGCGGGCGCCGTGCCTGTGCATCAGAAATACTACCTTCCCGATGAGGAGGGCTATTACGAGCATACCTGGTACGAGCGCGGTCCGGGCACCTTCGACATCGCGCGGGCGCTGGGCATGCGCATCGGCGTGCAGATCTGCACCGAGATGTGGTTTTTCGAGTGGGCGCGCCACTACGCGGCGGGCCGCGCCGATCTCCTGTGCGTTCCGCGGGCGACGCCGCATGGATCCACCCGCAAGTGGCTGGCTGGCGGCCAGGCGGCTGCGGTCTGCTCGGGCGCCTATTGCCTGTCGTCCAACCTCTGGGCGCCGCCGGGTTACAAGGCCAATTGCGGCGGCCTCGGCTGGGTGGTGGACCCGGAAGGCACCGTGCTGGCCGAGACCACGCCGGAGGCGCCCTATGCGACCGTTGAGATCGACCTCGCCTTCGCACGCGCCAGCAAGACGACCTACCCGCGCTACGTGCCCGAGTGAAGCCGACAGTCACAATCAGAGCCGCTGGGTGAGACGCTGTCCGATCCAGTCCTGGGCCGCATCCAGGTCGGCAAAGGCCGGATAGTTCACGCCGCCCAAGGGGCCGAAGCCCGCCTCCAGGAACCATTGCCCCGGCGCCACCTCGTTCCGGTCCGACAACCGCACCAGCACGGCCACCAGCCGCTGGCTCCCGTCGAACACCAGCACGCCTTCTTCTTCGAAGCCGGTGTGCACCCGGACAGGCTGAAGGGTGAGGCTCATGCGTCGCCCTCCCGCTCCAGATGCAGGTAGAGCGGGTCGAACTCGCCCGCCTCCTTCAGGCGTTCCCAATCGGGGACGATCAACTGGGTGCCCCTGGTCTGGACGAGGCCGTTCGCCCGCATGGCCTGGAGAACCCGGTTCACGTGAACATTGCTGGTGCCGATGGCATCGGCCAGCTCAACCTGGGTGATGGGCAGGTCGAAGGTGTCGTCCTCCACGAGCCCCACCGCCTTCAGGCGCACCAGGAACTCGCACAGAAGATGAGCCAGCCGGGTATAGGCCTCGCGCCGTCCGACGTTGAGCAGCCATTCCCGGAAGATCGAGGCATCCACCAGGGTCTCGCGCCAGAAGGCAGCGGCGATGCGGGGATGGCGCTCGCACACCCGGCGCATGTGCTCATGCTGGATGAACCCGACCGTGCAGGGGCTGATCGTGGCGACGCTGTTGTCCATGACCTCCAGGTGCAGGCTCTGCAGGTCGGGAATGTCGCCGGGAACATGGAAGGCCATGATCTGGCGCTTGCCCTCGGTGGTGAGCTTGTAGACCTGGGTGATGCCCTCCAGCAGCAGGCAACACTGGGAGGGCCGGTCGCCGATGCGCACGACGTCCTGATCCGCCTTGAGAACCGTGACCTGCACGGGCACGTCCCGAAGGGCCTGCCTCTCCTCCTCGGACAGGGGAAAGATGCTGTCCAGCTTGCGGATCATCAGGGCTTGAGGCGAGTGAGGGCCGGCTATCATCCTTGCATGTCCTGTCGCGCCCCACGGCGGGAGCGGCTCCGATCAATGACTGACGGGGCGATAACAACGCTGCGCGGCAATTGTGCCGAACCCGGTTGCATCGGCATAGGGAACTGGCTCTTGCGCGGTCGCCCGCTCCCGGTGTCTCTGCCGCGCTTGTGCACTGCACCCCGAAAGTAGCAAAGACCAAAGTCCGATCCCGGCCCCGCTTGCCCGACCCCTGGCTCTTTCCGTACATCTAGCGCTAAATTCATCCCGAAAATGTCTGGGAGAAGCGCCATGGAAGAGAAGATCTACGACGTGCCGTCCGAGTGGACCCACCGCGCCTATCTGGACGAGGCGGGCTACCGGGCCAAGTACGAGGCGTCCACCAAGGACCCGGAGGCCTTCTGGGCCGAGGAAGCAAAGCGCATCCACTGGTTCAAGGCGCCTTCCCGGATCAAGAACACCAATTTCGGCCCTGAGAATGTCTCGATCCGCTGGTTCGAAGACGGCGTCACCAACGTGGCCTATAACTGCGTCGACCGGCACCTCCACACCCGCGGCGATCAGGTCGCCATCATCTGGGAAGGCGACGATCCGTCCGAATCGAAGAAGATCACCTACCGCGAGCTCGCCGCGCAGGTGAACCGCATGGCCAACATCATGCGCAACCGCGGCGTGGAGAAGGGCGACCGCGTCACGATCTACATGCCGATGATCCCGGAAGCGGCCTATGCCATGCTCGCCTGCGCGCGGCTCGGGGCCATCCACTCGGTGGTGTTCGGCGGCTTCTCGCCGGATTCGCTCGCCAGCCGCATCCAGGACGCGAAATCCGCCTTCATCGTCACGGCCGACGAGGGCCTGCGCGGCGGCCGCAAGGTTCCGCTGAAGGTGAACGTGGACGCGGCCCTCGAGCGCGTCGGCGCCGGCGTGGTCGACCACGTGCTGGTGGTGCGCCGCACGGGCGGCGCGGTGAACATGCTGCCGGGCCGCGACGTCTATTACGACGAGGCGGCAGCGCAGGTCTCCGACGAGTGCCCCTATGAGGAAATGAACGCGGAGGACCCGCTGTTCATCCTCTACACGTCAGGCTCGACCGGCACCCCGAAGGGCGTGCTGCACACCACGGGCGGCTATCTCGTCCACGCGGCGATGACGCACCAATACGTCTTCGATTATCACGACGGCGACATCTACTGGTGCACCGCCGACGTGGGCTGGGTCACGGGCCATTCCTACATCCTCTACGGGCCGCTCGCGAACGGCGCCACCACGCTGATGTTCGAGGGCGTGCCCACCTATCCGTCGATCTCGCGCTTCTGGGAGGTGATCGACAAGCACGGGGTCAACATCTTCTACACGGCCCCCACGGCGATCCGCTCGCTCATGCAGGCGGGCGAGGAGCCGGTGAAGAGGACCGCGCGCAAGTCGCTGCGCCTGCTCGGCTCCGTGGGCGAGCCGATCAACCCGGAAGCCTGGGAATGGTACCACCGCGTGGTCGGCGACAGCCGCTGCCCCATCGTCGACACCTGGTGGCAGACGGAGACCGGCGGCATCCTGATTGCCCCGCTGCCCGGCGCCACCAAGCTCAAGCCGGGATCGGCCACGAAGCCCTTCTTCGGCGTGCAGCCGCAGGTGGTGGATGCGGAAGGCAAGGTGCTGGAGGGCGCGGCCGAGGGCAATCTCGTGATCGCCGATTCCTGGCCCGGCCAGATGCGCACGGTTTATGGCGATCACGAGCGCTTCGTGCAGACCTACTTCTCCACCTATCCGGGCAAATACTTCACCGGCGACGGCTGTAGGCGGGATGCGGACGGCTATTACTGGATCACCGGCCGCGTGGACGACGTGATCAACGTGTCCGGCCACCGCATGGGCACGGCTGAAGTGGAATCCGCCCTCGTGGCGCATCCGAAGGTGTCGGAAGCCGCCGTGGTGGGCTATCCGCACGACATCAAGGGCCAGGGCATCTACGCCTATGTGACCCTGATGGCCGGCGAAGAGCCCTCGGAGGAGCTGCGCAAGGAGCTGGTGGCCTGGGTGCGCAAGGAAATCGGCCCCATCGCGTCGCCCGACCTGATCCAGTTCGCCCCCGGCCTGCCCAAGACCCGCTCCGGCAAGATCATGCGCCGCATCCTGCGCAAGATCGCCGAGGATGAGTTCGGCTCGCTCGGCGACACCTCGACGCTGGCCGATCCTGGGGTGGTCGATGATCTCATCACCAACCGCCAGAACAAGCGCACGCAGGCGGCTTAAAACACCGCGTCACCTGAGGACGATGTGGGGTGGCCGGGCTCGTCCCGGCCATTTCTTTTGCGACGGTTTCTAACTCCGAATTGTAAGGAATAGCATCGCGCTCGCCCCAATTCAGCCCGCTTGTCTTCCAAGGATTTTGATCTCCACCCGTGCAGTCCAAGACACGTTCTCTGAGGGAGCATTCCATGTCCTTGAAGCGGCTCTTCACCGACCACCCCGAAGCCGTGGGCGAGTCCTATGGCGAGCATATGGGTGTGGCCCTGAGCTTCGCGGGCCCGCTTCTGCTGGCGGGTCTCGCGGCGCTTGTTCATGCCTTCCTGCCGTTTCTCTTCACGACCACCGCCAGCGCCACCGTGAAGCGGCTTTATGCGCGCATGATGAATCGCGCGTCCAAGCCCGATTCGAGAACGGCCGCGGACGACATGTTCTCCTGGGACCCGGCCATCTGATCCGCCTCGCCTGAGCGGCGTGGAACCGTAGCCTTATCTCTCGCGTCTCACCCTCACTGATTTCTTGCAGGAGGGTTCGACCCATGAGCATCCGCGCCGCATTGGCCTTCGCCACCGCTCTCGGCATTGCCGTTAGTGCCCATGGCGCATCGGCCCGCGAGGTCGTGCCGTTCCAGGCGGGGGTTTCGCCCGGCACCATCGTGATCAAGACGGCGGAGCGGCGGCTCTATTACGTGCGCGGCGACGGCACGGCCCTGCGCTACCGGGTGGCCGTGGGCAAGCCCGGCAAGCAATGGTTCGGCGAGGCGCAGATCGACGGCAAATACGTGCGGCCCGCCTGGTCGCCGCCCGCCGAGGTGAAGCGCGACAACCCGCGCCTGCCCGACGTGATCCCCGGCGGCGCACCCAACAATCCCATGGGCGCACGGGCGCTGACCCTCAATCTCGACGAATACGCCATCCACGGCACCAACCGCCCGAGCTCCATCGGCACTTATGCCTCCTACGGCTGCATCCGCATGCTCAACGAGGACATCGTGCACCTCTACGATCAGGTGAATGTGGGCACGCGGGTGGTGGTGGTGCCTTAGTCTCAGGAGCGCCAGAAATTCGTAACATTATTCTTGCCGACCTCTCCACTTTCGGTCTCTATGGCAATCGAGGAGAGCAGAGGCATCAATGGAGAACAGCAAACAACACAATCAATCAATCTGGCGCTCGCTGCTGGAAGTGATTGCTGTCATCCTCCTCTTCTTAGTCTGCCTGTGCGGGGTGCTCCTCTCGGTCTATGGCATCGTCATAGTGATGTTTCCGCCTTTCGGCCCGATCATTCTAGGCCTAGGCCTCGCCATATTGGCATCTGGCATAGTGCTGCTGAGGATGCTCTTGCGCCGTCCTTGACGCGTTTATGCCTAACGGCTCAATGCTCTATGAATACAAATCCGCCCGCGACGGCGGCAGGCCCGACGGTCCTCGCGTGCGCTTGGAGGCGAGCGTCTGGTTCACGCCTACGGCCCCACGCTCGAAGGCGAGCGAGCAGCCGGCGAGGTAGAGCAGCCACATGCGGGTCTTCTCGGGGCCGACCAGCGCCTCCGCCTCCTTGCGGCGGGCGTTGAGATTCTCCCACCACAGGCGCGTGGTGCGCTGGTAATGCTCGCGCCAGGCCTCCACGTCGTGCACCTCGAAACCGTGGCGCTCCAGGTTGGAGATGGACATCCCTAAGTGATCGAGCTCGCCGCCGGGAAAGATGTAGCGGGTGAGCGCCTTGTACTCGGGCTTGAGCTTCCGGAACGCCCTGTCGCTGCGCTTGGCGCGCCGCGCGATGGTGTGGTGGAGATAGAGCCCGCGCGGCCTGAGCAGGCGATGCACGGCGCTGAAATAGGCGGGGTAGTTGGCAATCCCCACCTGCTCGAACATGCCGATGGAGGAGATCTTGTCGAACTCGCCTTCGACTTGCGTGAAATCCTTCACCAGCACCTCGACGCGGTCCTGCAAGCCCAGCCGCGCGATCTTGTCCCTGGCGAGCTTCGCCTGTTCTTCGGCGAGCGTCACGCCGGTGGCCTTCACGCCGTAATGCTGCGCCGCATGGCAGATGAGCGCGCCCCAGCCGCAGCCGATATCGAGCAGGCGCTCATTGGGCTTGAGCCGCAGCTTGCGGCAGATCATGTCGAGCTTGTCCCGTTGCGCACGGGCGAGGTCGTCGTGCCAGTCCGGCTGGAAGTAGGCGCAGGTATAGACCATCTCCGGATCGAGAAAGAGCCGGTAGAAATCGTTCGACACGTCGTAGTGATAGGCGACGTTCTTCTTGTTGGTCTGGGGCCTGCCGTCGCGCGCGTCCGGGTTGTCCTCGACGCGATCGAGCGGACGCGGCATGTGGGCGGGGGCGCGCAGGAAGTGGTAGGCGACCTTCAGCGCCTTGCGCTTGCTTACCGCCTTCAGGCGGCGCGCGACCTTCTGCGGGCGCTGATCGGCCAGATCGAACAGGGTGCCGTTTTTGAGGTCGAGCAGGCCTGCCACAACAGCGTTGAGCACGGTGTCGAGGTTGGGACGGCGGACAAGCGCCGCGATCACGCTCTCGCGCCGGATCACGAGGCGCATGGCGTAGGACGGCAGATCCGCCGGAATCGTCGAGCCGTCCCACAGCTCGAAGCCGAACGTGAGATCGAGCGCGCGATGA
This sequence comes from Microvirga sp., assembly GCF_014699075.1. Taxonomy (GTDB): domain Bacteria; phylum Pseudomonadota; class Alphaproteobacteria; order Rhizobiales; family Beijerinckiaceae; genus Microvirga. Next base: position 253,812 of record NZ_JACXAB010000007.1, read on the forward strand.
GCGTCGCTCAGAAGATCCCGGAACATCTCCAGCCGTGCCGCCCCGCCCATGCTGCCCTTCCCGTTTCAGCGGCAGACTAGAACCGGCGATGCGGCTCCGCAACGTCGTGGGATCCATCAGGCGTGGATGGTTTTCCCCTCTGAACGGAGGGGGCGAATGCCTCTCGCGGGAGCTATGCTGGCGCGCATTTCCGAAGATGGTGACCTCATGCGTGCCGCTCTCCTTTCGATCCTGATCCCGTTTGCTGTTGCGCTGGCCGGATGCCAGACGCAGCCCTATGCCTCCGGACACGCGCAGGCGGACGCCTTGATGGCGGAGCTTCAGGCCGAGTCCACGGCAACGGGCGTGGCGGCAACGGCCATCTCGGTGGCCGGATCAGCGGACCCGTCGGGAATGGGTGCGGGTGCCGCTCACGCCATCAACAGAGGCATGCTCAACGCCCATAACGCGCAGGTGAACGCTCGCATCCAGAACCGGATCATGGCCCAGGAGATGGCAGTGGTGAAATGCGTCGAGGAATCGAAGGCCATGTCCGGCAAGGCGGCCGAGGATTATGCCGATGCCTGCGCCAGGCGAGCCCGGGGCATTCCATAGGCGCGCCGGCATTCGCCCAGTTGCGCTCAGTGTGCCAGATCGGCCAGATGCCGGAGCTTTTCGGGATTGCGGACGATATAGACCCCGACGATGCGGCCCCGGTCGACAGCGGAGCGCAGTCTTTCCTCCCGCATGAGGCCCGAAAAATTTTCAGATTTCCGGATTTCTATCGAGCTGATGCCCTACCGTATCGTCAAAACCCAAGGAACAGAAGATCGAGCGCCCGTTTGATGGCATCCTGATCGGAAGCAAGCGAACCGACAGGGCGCTGCAGTTCTCGGACCGGGATTGATGCCATCAACGGGATCATGACAACGAGATCATGTCCATCGAGGCGAACCGTCGGCGTCAATTCAGTGAGGACCGGTGCCTCGCTTTGCTGGAAGAGCGGCGCGACGATGCGGGTGGCGATCGGTCCCAGGATATTGGATTGCAGGTCGACCACAAGCCTGCCGGAGCGGCCGACCCCGGCGTAAACGTCGAACTGGCTCATCAGAATCGCCGGAACTCATCCAGTGGCAATCCATCCCGTTCGACCATTTCGTTGTATGCCCCGATAGCGTCCTTGTTGTCTTCGAGCCAGCGCGCTCTTCGGGCCTCTGCCACCGAGCGAGCCAACCCGCTTTCGCAAGCTTGAGAGACATTGATGTCGAGGGCTTTCGCTTCAGCGACAAGCTCGACAGGGAGCGTGACATTGGTCGGGCGGCGATCCCTCACGGCTCCAATTGGCTTAGGCATAGCAACATCTCCCGAGTATATATGTGCATACCGTATGCGTATATGTTGTATCGGTAAAGTCGGGCGTCAGATCTAACCATGCAAGCCGCTGTCTTTAAAAATCGCTCGCCAGGCCTTTCACTTCCCAATCCTCGTAGCGGACGGGCTCGAGGCCGCCACGGCCCTGGAGTTCCTTCTGCTTGGCGATTTCGGCCGCGCGGGCGTCGATGTCGAGCCGGCGCTGAGCCGCTTCCTCGAGCGCCCGCTGGGCTGCGGGCGACAGGGGCTTGCCGGGGGCCGCGCCCTCGATGGGGTGGTCCGGAGGGGTGTTGTCGTTCGTGCTCATGAGAGGCCTTATACCGATTCCCGCTCCTCTTGGGAGAGAGCTGGACCGTTCCCACATAGGGGTTTGGAGGATGGATACCGTGTTGACCACGAGGTGGAGACCCCGATGAACACCGTCAAGACCGGAATGCTGCTCGCGGGCCTCATGGCCCTGTTCGGCGGCGTCGGTTATCTCCTGGGTGGCGGCACCGGCATGATGATCGCGCTGGGCTTTGGCTTGGCCACCAACCTCTTCGCCTACTGGAACTCGGACCGGCTGGCGCTCGCCGCCCATCACGCCGTCGAGGTGGACGAGCATACCGCGCCCGAACGCGTCCACATGGTGCGCGATCTCAGTCACCGCGCGGGGCTTCCCATGCCGCGGGTCTATCTCATCGACAACGCGCAGCCCAATGCGTTCGCCACCGGGCGCAACCCGGACAATGCGGCGGTGGCCGCCACCACGGGCCTGCTCAACATGCTCTCCCGCGATGAGATCGCCGGCGTGATGGCGCACGAGCTTGCCCATATCAGGAACCGCGACACGCTGATCATGACGGTGAGCGCGACGGTTGCCGGCGCCATTGCGACCCTGGCGCAGTTCGGCTTCCTGTTCGGCGGACGCGGCGACGAACGGCCCAATCCCATCGTGATGCTCGCCACCGCGCTGCTGGCGCCTATCGCCGCCATGATCATCCAGATGGCGATCAGCCGCTCGCGGGAATACGACGCCGACCGGATGGGGCCGCGATCTCGGGCCAGCCCCTAGCGCTGGCCTCCGCGCTGGCCCGCATCGCCGGCGGCGTGGCGCATATTCCGAACCCGGATGCGGAGCGGCGGCCTGCCACCGCCTCACTCTTCATCATCAACCCGCTGTCGGGCCAAGGCGTGGACAACCTGTTCTCCACCCATCCCGCGACGGAAAACCGGATTGCCGCGCTCCACGCTTTGGCGCAGGAGATGGGATCGGCGCCGCAAAGCGGCTTCTTCACGCAGAGTTCATCGGGCCCATGGGGTCCCCTCGGGGGATCTTCTGGGGGCTCCGTTTCAGGTTCGACCGGCACCCGCCGCGGGCCTTGGGGATAAATTTTGAGTCAGTCGGACGAACAATCGGGCCTTGGCCCCCGCCGCCTCGCCTGGATGGCTGTGACGGAAACCCTCAAGCGGCGCGTGCCGCTCGACGACGTGATGGAGGAGCTCGCCCGGGCGGAAAACCTCTCGTCCCGCGACGAGGCGCTGGCGCGGGCCATCGCCATCGTGACCTTCCGCCGCCTCGGGACCCTCGGGCACGCCTTGCGGGAGCGGCTCAACAAGCCGCCCAAGGACGAGCGCCTGATGCACCTGCTCGCCACCGGGGCGGCGCAGATCCTGTACCTCGACGTGCCCGACCATGCGGTCGTCGACAGCGCCGTGCAGCTGGCGCAGAACGACCCCAAGCTCCATCACGCGGGCGGCTTCATCAACGCCGTCCTGCGCCGGGTCGCCCGCGAGCGCGAGGCGATCCTGGCCGAGAACGACCCATGGCTCGACACGCCCACCTGGCTGGAGGAGCGCTGGATCGCGCAATACGGCGAGGCATCGGCCCAGACGATTGCCGAGGCGCACCGCTCGCTCGCCTCCGTCGATCTGACGGTGAAGAGCAATCCGGAAGCCTGGGCCGAGCGCCTGGGCGGCGTTCTCCTGCCCACCGGCAGCATCCGGTTGAGGGAACGCACCGCCATTCGCGAGCTTCCAGGCTTCGACGAGGGTGAATGGTGGGTGCAGGACGCCGCCGCCGCCCTGCCGGCCCGCCTGCTGCAGGCCAAGCCCGGCGAGCGCATCGCGGATCTCTGCGCCGCGCCTGGCGGCAAGACCGCCCAGATTGCCGCCGCAGGCGCCGAGGTGCTCGCCGTCGACCGTTCGGCGAAGCGTCTGGTTCGGTTGGAAGAAAACCTCGCCCGCCTGAACCTCAAGGCCGAGACCCGCGCCATCGATGCGGAAAAGCTCGACGCCGAGCCTTTCGACGCCATCCTGCTCGATGCCCCGTGTTCGGCCACCGGCACCATCCGCCGCCACCCGGACGTGGCCTGGACCAAGTCCGAGGAGGACATCCGCAAGCTCGCAGGCCTCCAGAGCCGTCTTCTCGACAAGGCCGCGAGCCTGCTGAAGCCCGGTGGGCGTCTCGTCTACTGCACCTGTTCGCTCGAGGCCGAGGAAGGCGAGCGGCAGGCGGAGGCCTTCCTGGCGCGCCATCCTGAGTTCACCCGCCAGCCGATCACGCCTGACGAAATCGGCGGCTTCGACGAGTGCATCACGCCACAGGGCGATCTCCGCACCCTGCCGAGCCAGATGGCGCTGGCGGAACACGACCGCTCCGGCCTCGACGGCTTCTTTGTCGCACGGTTTGTTCACACCCCATCGTGACGATGGTGAACCGTCTCTTACCGGGTGTTAACCAGTCAGCAGGAACTCCTCTCTTAAGTTGACGGAGATTTGGAGCGTCCAACAAGCCCCTCATCCTGAGGAGCCTGCGGAGCAGGCGTCTCGAAGGAGGGTCCAGAGAGCACTGGAGGCGCCTCGTCCTTCGAGACGCAGCCTAGCGGCTGCTCCTCAGGATGAGGCTCGGGTGGTTTGTCGGCGGCTCTTGAGCCAACAAGAGGAGCGCCACGGGTGGATTTCGGGCCGGATCGCTGGCGTCTGTACAGGCTTGCCGCTCGTGAGGCAGGCCGCGCCACGCGTGAAAGCATGGTCTGGAGCCTGTCCCGGCTCTCCGGCGCCCCCGTGCCCACGCGGCTGCTCTTCGCCCCGCAGGATCTGCGCACCGCCGATCCCACCATTGCGACGGACATCTATTCCGGTTTCTTCGCCTTCTCGGGCCGCGCCATCACCACCGGCGGGCGCTCGCCCTTCGCCTTCAACCCGCCGAGCCGGGCCTGGGGCGAGGCGCTCTACGGCTTCGGCTGGCTGCGCCACCTGCGCGCCGCCGGCACGGCGCTGGCCCAGGCCAATGCCCGCTCGCTGGTCGACGAGTTCGTCACCTCCAAGCTCGGCGACAAGCGCATCGCCTGCAGCCCGGAGATCACGGCGCGCCGGCTCATGTCCTTCATCAGCCAGTCGCCGCTGATCCTGGAAGGCGCCGACCATGCCTTCTACCAGCGGTTCCTGAAGATCATCGGGCAGCATGTGCGCATCCTGGAGCGCCAGATCCGCGCCGGCGCCCTGCCCTACCAGCAGCTCATGGCGGCGATTGCGCTGTGCTATGCGGGCCTGTGCTGCGAAGGGCTCGACCGCACCTTGCGCCGCGCGAGCCGCCTGCTCGCCCGTGAGCTCGACCGCCAGATCCTGGCCGATGGCGGTCATGTGAGCCGCAACCCGCGCATCGTCGTCGAGCTGCTGTTCGATCTTCTGCCCTTGCGCCAGATGTTCGCCAGCCGCGAGGTCGACACGCCGGAGGCGCTGCTGCGCTCCGTCGACCGCATGCTGCCGATGGTGCGCCTGTTCCGGCATGGGGACGGCACGCTCTCGCATTTCAACGGCATGGGCGTGACGGCGGCCGACCATCTCGCAACGCTGCTCACCTATGACGACATGCGCAGCAAGCCGATCCATCACGCGCCCCATTCCGGCTACGAGCGCCTGGAGGCCGGACGCACGCTGCTCGTCGCCGATGTAGGCGCGCCGCCGCCGCGGCCCCTGTCGCAGGAAGCGTCCGCCGGCTGCCTGTCCTTCGAGTTCTCAAGCGCCGCGCAGCGCATCGTGGTCAATTGCGGCATGCCGCAGATCGCCGCTGAGCCGATCATCCAGGCCTCGCGCTCGACGGCTGCGCATTCCACCGCTTCCATCAACGACATCTCGTCCTGCCAGATCGTCGACAAGAAGGGCGGCTGGCTGCAGCGCAGGATGTCCGCCTGGCTCCTGCGCCGGGTCGGACCGGTCATCCTCAGCGGCCCGGAACGGGTGACGGCGGAGCGCAGCGAGCGCGAGCACGCACAGCTTCTCTCCGCCAGCCACGACGGCTACAAGGCGCGCTTCGGCCTCACCCATGAGCGCCGCTGGCAGCTCGCGCCCAAGGGCAACGTGCTCGAAGGCGAGGACAATTTCTGGAGCGAGGGCGGCCATGCTGGAACGGCCCAGGCCATCATCCGCTTCCATCTCGCGCCCGGCATCAAGGCGAGCCTCGCCCAGGGCGGCCGCGTGGTGATGCTGGTGCTGCCTAACCGCGAGGCCTGGCAGTTCTCGGCCGTCCCCATCGAGGCGCAGATCGAGGACAGCGTGTTCCTCGCCACCGCCGACGGCCTGCGCCGCACCGAGCAGATCGTGCTGACGGTCCGCCCGAGCGAGACGCCGACGGTGCGCTGGCGCTTCGAACGCCTGGCGCGCACCTTCGAGCCGGGCCAGCCGCAGGAGCAGGCTGAGCTGCTCTGAATGTGAGGCTCACGAGCCAGGCCTCAGGGAATCCTGAAATTCCCTGAGGCCTTTCGATCCTCGTCCACCTAGGGCGGCGGATTCATTCTCCACCATTCGTCGACTCGGGCTTCGGGCTCGCGCCACACGCCGATGTCGCGCAGCGCATGGTCGTTGAGGTGCTCCAACCTCTGCAAAGCCCGCCGATCGGTGAACCGGTTCCACGATGCAGCCATTCCCGCCACCCAGGATGCAACAGTCCTGAACGTCGGAATGATCCGGTCAAAGCGGGGCTTGGGTCTTGGCTTATGAAAAAGGGTGTTCATGCTTGCTCCTCACAATCGGCATGAGGAGAGCAGAGAACGTCAGGACCCTACCCGCCTCGGGAGGGTCCTCGGGAATGATCACGCACGCATCAGCGCAACACCCATCCCGCGCACCCTTTGAGGTACGTGAGTTGATGGGTGAGCCAGGATGCGCGCTTGATCATGACAGGAATTCTAGCAAAGGTTATATCATCCGACAAGCTTTTTGGACGTGAGGCGTATGCGCTGATCGGCTGTATCTTTGATGAGGCCATTGATGGAAACGGTCGCAAGCTCATGATTGGAAAAGGGTAGATGGAGCGGTTTGTCGTTATTTCCGGCTGTTCAGGTGGTGGCAAATCTACCTTGCTCGCTGAACTCGGCAGGCGTGGGCACCCCATCGTGGAGGAGCCTGGCCGACGGATCGTCAGACAGGAACTACAAGAAGGAGGGACGGCGCTTCCCTGGAAAGATGCACAGGCCTTTTCCCGTCGTGCCATCGCTATGGCTCTGGAAGATCAAGCGGCGGCAGCCGCGCTGAATGGGTGGGTATTCTTTGACAGGAGCCTAGTGGATGCTGCGGCTTTCCTACAGCACCTGACACATGAGCCAGTTCTCACTTCACTCGCTCATTTGCATTGCTACCACCACACTGTGTTCCTCACGCCGCCATGGCCGGAAATATACGTCAATGATCCGGAGCGGCGTCACAATATGGAGGCAGCGGAAGCTGAATACCTTCGCCTGCTGGAGGCCTATCCCATGCTTGGATACAAGATTTCTATCCTGCCCAGGGTGAGTGTGGCGGAGCGTGCCGATATGATCGAGAAGGCTTTGGCAGATGAATCGCGCTGTTTAGGCCCGATGGAAGGTTAATGACCACCAACAGATTTGCCCGCCATTGCCGCAAGGGGTGGTCTGAAACTCTGGCCTTGCCGGTTCCCATCCTTAGCCTCCCATGCTATCGCGCCCGCATCATTTTCCTCCGATGGAGCGGCCGTCATGCCGAGCGATCTGAAGCGCGTGTCCCGCGCTCTGCTTTCCGTATCCGACAAGACGGGTCTCGTGGACTTTGCCCGCGCGCTCCATGATCGTGGCATCGAGCTGGTGTCCACCGGTGGCACGCATAAGGCACTGAGCGAGGCGGGCCTGCCCGTGAAGGACGTGAGCGAGGTCACGGGCTTTCCGGAGATGATGGACGGGCGCGTGAAGACGCTGCACCCGGCGGTTCATGGCGGCCTCCTGGCGATCCGCGCCAACCCGGAGCATCAGGCGGCGATGCTGGCGCACGGCATCCAGGCCATCGACCTTCTGGTGGTGAACCTCTATCCGTTCGAGGCCACGGTCGCGGCCGGCAAGCCTTATGACGACTGCATCGAAAACATCGACATCGGCGGCCCGGCGATGATCCGCGCGGCGGCGAAGAACCACGGCGACGTGGCCGTGGTGGTGGACGGCGCCGATTACGCCGCCGTTCTCGACGATCTCGCGCAACACGACGGCTCGGTGACGCTCACCCTGCGCCGGCGCCTGGCGCAGAAGGCTTATTCCCGCACGGCCGCCTACGATGCTGCGATCTCCAACTGGTTTGCCAGTGAGCTTGGCGATGCGACGCCGCCGTTCCGGGCACTCGGCGGATCCATTGCCGAAGTGATGCGCTACGGCGAGAACCCGCACCAATCTGCCGCCTTCTACCGCACGCCGGAAAACCGCCCCGGCGTCGCCACCGCTCGTCAGGTACAGGGCAAGCAGCTCTCCTACAACAACATCAACGACACGGACGCGGCTTATGAGGCCGTGGCGGAGTTCGACCCGAACCGTTCGGCCGCCATCGTGATCGTCAAGCACGCGAACCCCTGCGGCGTGGCGGAAGGTGCGAGCCTTCGCGACGCCTATGAGAAGGCCCTGCGCTGCGATCCGGTCTCGGCCTTCGGCGGCATCGTGGCCATGAACCGGCCGCTCGACGCGGAAGCCGCCAAAGCCATCACGGAAATTTTCACCGAGGTGATCATCGCCCCCGACGCGAGCGAGGAGGCCATCGCCATCGTGGCCGCCAAGAAGAACCTGCGCCTGCTGCTCGCAGGCACCCTGCCCGATCCGCGTGCACCGGGCCTGACGCTTCGCACGGTGGCGGGCGGCTTCCTGGCGCAGAACCGGGATAACGCCGTGGTCGACGCCATGGACCTGAAGGTGGTGACGAAGCGCGCGCCGACGGAGCGCGAGCTCGCCGACCTGCGCTTCGCGTTCCGGGTCGCCAAGCACGTGAAGTCGAATGCCATCGTCTATGCGAAGGACCTCGCCACGGTCGGCATCGGCGCAGGCCAGATGAGCCGCGTGGATTCCTCCCGCATCGCCGCCTGGAAGGCCGCGGAAGCCGCAAAAGCAGCAGGCCTGCCCGAGACCCTCGCCAGGGGCTCGGTGGTGGCCTCCGACGCCTTCTTCCCCTTCGCGGATGGCCTGCTCGCGGCAGCGGATGCCGGCGCCACCGCGGTGATCCAGCCTGGCGGCTCCATGCGCGACGACGAGGTGATCCAGGCCGCCGACGAGGCGGGGCTTGCGATGGTGTTCACGGGACACCGGCATTTCAGGCACTGACCGCGCTGTCATCCCGGACGGAGTGCAGCACAGATCCGGGATCGTGTGACAAGTGTGGCGCTGGTCACCTCTCCCGGTGGGAGAGGTCGCGCCTTCAGGCGCGGGTGAGGGGTTACGCCCTCTCCGGATCAACCTGTAACCCCTCACCCCAACCCTCTCCCTCAGGGAGAGGGAGCTTAGAGGCTTATCCTCCACTCGATCCCGGATCGGCTTGCACCGTCCGTGATGACATTTCTCCTTCCCCTTCCCATCTGAAGCAGAGCAGAAGGAGAGCCCCATGATCATCACCACCACGCCCAGTATCGAAGGTCGCCGCATCGCCTCCTATCGCGGCATCGTCTCGGGCGAGGCGATTCTCGGCGCCAACGTGTTCCGCGATTTCTTCGCCTCCATCCGCGACGTGGTGGGCGGGCGCTCGGGCTCCTACGAGCGCGTGCTGCGCGACGGACGAGACACGGCCCTCCAAGAGATGATCGACGAGGCTCAGCGCCTTGGTGCTCATGCCATCGTTGGCGTTCACATGGATTACGGCGCCATCGGCAAGAACGAGGGCATGATGATGGTCACCGTGAGCGGCACGGCGGTTACGTTGGAATAAGTCCCGCTGTCATTCCGGGGCCGCGTAGCGGAGCCCGACCCGAAGGGCCGCGCTGGAGGCGTGGAAATCCATACACACGACGCTTCAGAGAAGAGCGATCAGCGTCGCACGCTTTTCGGTATCGTCAGCGGTTATGGATTCCAGGCTCTCGCTCACGCTCGCCCCGGAATGACGGTGGAGGGTTTCACACCCGCTTCACGCCGCTGAGCAGCCAAAAGCCCGCGAGCAGGAACAGGATCAGCACCGCCGGTCCTGCCGCCTGTGTCTGAAAAATCGCGGTTGCGACGGCGACCGCGAGCGGGGCGAGGAAGGACGTGACTTTTCCTGAGAGTGCCAGCAGGCCGAAATAGCGCCCCGCCTCCTGCGCTGGAACCAAGCGCGCCAGCAGGCTGCGAGACGACGCTTGCAGCGGACCCGCAACGGCCCCGATGATAAGGCCGAGCAGCACGAACACCTTTTCCGGCGCGGAGCCGTAGAGGCCGTCGTCGGGCGCCGGCGGTGCGGTCGGCACCACAAAGAAGACGTGGTCGCGTCCGAGCGACAAAATGCCGACGCAGACGAGCGCCAGGATGACGATGGCACCAAGGATCACCGGCTTGGCGCCGATGCGGTCGTCGAGCCGCCCGCCGATCAGCGCCCCGATGGTGCCGGTGATGGTGAGCAGGATGCCGAAGAGTCCGAGCTCGATGGCCTGCCATCCGAACACGCCCGCGCCGTAGATGCCCCCGAAAGCGAAGAGCGCCACGAGCGCATCCTGATAGACCATGTTGGCGAGGAGAAAGCGCCCGACGCTCGGGTGCCGCCGTGCATCCGCGATGGTGTTTTTCACCTGCTCCATGCCCTGTCTCGCGGCCGCTTTCAGGCTTATGCCTGAGCGCGGGACATCCGGTGTGAGCAGAAACAGCGGCAGCACGAAGACCAGGAACCACACGGCGGAGAACGGACCCGTGACGCGGTCGCCGTCACGTGTTGCCGGATCGAGCCCAAAGAGCGGATCCAGGCCGAACACGGTTTTCATCGACGCAGGATCGGCGGCGAGGAAGCCCAGCACGATCACGAGCGACACGAGTCCGCCGCAATACCCCATCGCCCAGCCGGTGCCTGAAAGGCGCCCGTAGCGCTCCGGCGGCACGAGATGCGGGATCATGGCGTTGTTGAACACAGCGGCCACCTCCACGGCCACCGTCCCGAAGGCGAAGCCGATCAGCGCGATGGGAATGGCATGGGATTGCCCGGGCGCAGCGTACCACAGGGCGACTGACGCACTGACCAGAAAGAGCCCGCAGGCGGCGATCCACGGCTTCTTCGGCCCCGTGGCATCGGCGATGGAGCCGAGCACCGGCGACAGGATGGCGAGCACGAGCCCGGCCGCCGCCGTCGCATAGCCCCAGAGGCTCTGTCCGCTCACCGGATCGGAGGCCAGCACTGATGCGAAATAGGGCGCGAACACGAAGGTGGTGACGAGCGTGAAGAACGGCTGGCACGCCCAGTCGAACAGGAGCCAGCCCAGGATCGCGGGACGCGAGGCTTTTTTTGGCGGCGCGAGGGAGTTGATGGTGCTCACCGGGGTTTGTTGTCCACCTTAGCTCTCCCATGTTCCGTCATCACCGGCCTTGAGCCGGTGATCTCGATCAGAAAGGCGAGGCGCTTCACCTGATCGAGATGGCCGGGACAAGCCCGGCCATGACGGCGGGTGTCATTCCCGGCCGGAGCGCAGCGGAGGGGAAGGGAATCCATGGAGCTGTGCATCTGAGTGGATCCCCTTCCCTCGCCTGCGGCTCGCCGGGGACGACACCCTCATCGATGGTGTCCCTCCCCCACAAGGGGCGGAGGGCTTGATGCGTGTCATCCGGAACGAACCGTTTTAGGTCGTCCGCGCCAGATCGCCGAGGAGGCTCGCCGCCACGGTGATCTTGGACAGGGTCAGGCCCGACGACACGATTCCGTCGACCGCGCTGCGGATGCGGTTGACGTCGGCGCCACGCTTCTCGCCCCAGGCGCGCACCGCCTCGTTGCCCGATATGTCCCCGGAGGACACCTCGGCGGTCAGGCCGCGATGGGCATAGGCGATGCTGTCGATGGCGCGGTCCAGCGCCAGGCGGTCGAAGTAATCGCTGACGCTGATTTCCTGCGCGGCACCGATGAGCGCGCCGAGGCGGAAGGAGGCTTCCAGCGCGAAGTGCGTGCAGGCGATGTCGGCGACGGGCTTGCCCGTCTTCTGCGCCGTCTGCACGATGTCCGGCGCCGCCACGAGATCGGGCAGGGACGCGATGCGCCGCGCCAGGTCCTCAGGAACGCCCTCGTCCACCAGGGCTTTCGCGCGGGCTTCCCACACCGCCTTGGCCTCGGGCGAGAGCGCATCTTGAAGGCTCTGCTCGACCTCAGCGATGCCGGCCCGGTAGGTGCCGATGATCTGGTCGAGGGAGTGGTTGGCGAAATCCACGTTGCGGATGAACCAGACAATCCGGTTCATGAGCAGGTCCTGCAACTCGCCGTAGAGGCGCAACTGCACCCGGCCCGGCACGATGCCGTCGAGGGCATCGATGGCGATGTTCATCTCGGTGAGATTGAAGGAATCGCGGGTGGCCGCGTAAGCCGCCGCGATGGTCGGCGCGTCCGCGCCGGTCTGGTCCACCAGGCGGGCCACCATGGTCGGGCCACCGCGGTTGATGATCGCGTTGGCGAGCTGCGTGGCGATGATCTCGCGCCGCAGGCGGTGGCTTGCGATCGCGTCGGGGAAACGCTCACGCATCTCGGCCGGGAAGTAGCGATCAAGCTCCTTGCCGAGATACGGATCGTCCGGCACGGGGCTCTCGAGCAGCGCATCGTGCAGGGAGAGCTTGGCATAGGCCAAGAGCACCGCAAGCTCGGGCCGCGTCAGCGCCTCGCCGCGGCGGGCGCGCTCAGTAAGCGTCGAGTCGTCGGGCAGGTATTCCACGGCGCGGTTGAGGCGGCCCTGCGCTTCCAGCATGTGCATGAGCCGGCGCGCGAAGCCGAGATCGGCGAGACCCCGCTGCTCGGAGAGCGACAGCGCCAGACTCTGCAGGTAGTTGTTGCGCAGCACGAGGGCCGCGACATCCTCGGTCATGTCGGCGAGCAGCACATTGCGCTGCTCCTCCGAGAGGCGTCCGTCGCGCTCCGGCGTGGTCAGCGCGATCTTGATGTTCACCTCCACGTCGGAGGTGTTCACGCCCGCCGAATTGTCGATGGCATCCGTGTTGAGGCGCACGCCCTTCTGGGCCGCCTCGATGCGCCCGCGCTGGGTCATGCCCAGATTGGCGCCCTCGCCAATTACCTTGGCGCGCACGTCCGGGCCGGTGATGCGGATCGCATCGTTGGCGCGGTCGCCCACCTGCTCGTCCGTCTCGGACGAGGCGCGCACATAAGTGCCGATGCCGCCGAACCAGAGCAGGTCGACGCGGGCTTTCAGGATGGCGTTCATCACCTCGGCCGGCGTGGCCTCCGGCTTGTCGAGGTCGAGCAGCGCGCGCACTTCAGGTGAAAGCGGAATCGATTTCGCGTTGCGCGGGAAGATGCCGCCGCCCGCCGAGATCAGCGCCTTGTCGTAATCCTGCCAGCTGGAGCGGGGCAGATTGAACAGGCGCTCGCGCTCCTTGAAGGTGGTCTCCGGGTCCGGGTTCGGATCGAGGAAGATGTCGCGGTGGTCGAAGGCCGCCACGAGCTTCAGCGCCCGCGACAGCAGCATGCCATTGCCGAACACGTCGCCCGACATGTCGCCCACGCCCGCCACCGTCACCGGCGTGGTCTGGATGTCGATGTCGATTTCGCGGAAGTGGCGCTTCACCGCCTCCCAGGCGCCGCGGGCCGTGATGCCCATCTTCTTATGGTCGTAGCCCTGGCTGCCGCCGGATGCGAAGGCATCGCCGAGCCAATGGCCCTTCTCGATGGAGAGCGCGTTCGCCGTGTCGGAGAAGGTGGCCGTGCCCTTGTCGGCGGCGACCACGAGATAGGGATCGTCGCCGTCGTGGCGCACCGTGTCCGGCGGCGGGACGATGCTGTCGCCCACGATATTGTCGGTGAGCTGCAGCATGGTGCGCACGAAGATGCGGTAGCTCTCGGTGCCCTCATTGAGCCAGGCCTGCCGGTCGCTCGCGGGCGGCAGGAGCTTGGGCACGAAGCCGCCCTTGGCGCCCACCGGCACGATCACGGCATTCTTGACCTGCTGCGCCTTCACGAGGCCCAGCACCTCGGTGCGGAAATCCTGCGGCCGGTCGGACCAGCGCAGGCCTCCGCGCGCCACCTTGCCGAAGCGCAGGTGCACGCCTTCGACGCGGGGCGAGTAGACGAAGATTTCGTAGAGCGGCCTCGGCAGCGGCAAACCTTCCACCTTGGCGCATTCGAACTTGAACGCGATGGTCTGGCGCGGCAGGCCGTTGTCTTCCAGCTGGAAGAAGTTGGTCCGGGTCGCCGCATCGATCAGGTTGATGAAGCGGCGCAGGATGCGATCGTCGTCGAGGCTCGTGACCTGCTTCAGCTGCTCCTCGATGCGCTCGCGAATCACCGCCTCACCGGCCTCGCGGCCCTTCTCGTGACGCGGGTCGAAGCGCGCGTAAAAGAGCTTTACGAGATCGGCCACGATGGTGCCGTGGCGCGCGAGCGTTCCCGCGATGTAATCCTGCGAATAGGTGACCTGGATCTGGCGTAGGTAGCGGCCGAAGGCTCGAATCATCGCCACATCGCGCCAGCCGAGGCCGGCTTCGAGCACCAGACGGTTGAAGCCGTCGGATTCCGCAAGGCCCCGGAACAGGGCAAGCAGCGCCGCCTCGATGAGCGCCTGGATCTCGTCGATGTTGATCGTGCCGCCGGCGGCACGCTCCAGGGTCATGTCGTGGAGCCACACCCGGTCGGAGCCGGTAAACGCCACGCGATAGGTTCGCTCGTTCACCACCCGGAAGCCGAGATTTTCCAGGAGCGGCACGCGGTCCGACAGGGGCAGCGCGACGTTGAGCGAGAAGACCTTGAGGTTCACGCGGGTGTCGCCGTCGCCTTCGCGGCGGTAAAGGTCAACGGCGCGGGGGCGGGCCTCGGAGAGCTGCTCCAGCAGGCTGATGTCCTGGATCACCTGCTCGGCCCCGAAGGCCTCGCGATAGGCGGCGCTGAACGCCTCGCCGTAGCGTGATGCGAGCGCGCGCGCCTTTGCGCCACCCACAGATGCGTCGAGTGCGTCGCGCAGCGCATCGCTCCAGGTGCGCACGATGGCGGAGATGCCTTTTTCCAAGGTCTCGCGGGGGACCTGCGGGGTCTGCCCCTCGTCGCGGCCGATGATGTAATGGGTGCGTGCGAGCGGACCTTCCGGATAGGACGGATAGGAGGCGGACACACGCCCCTCGTAGATGCCGGCGAGGAACTGGCCGATGCGCAGGCGGGCCTGCGTGTCGTAGCGGTCCTTCGGCACGAACACGAGAACCGACACGAAGCGGTCGAACTCGTCGGCGCGCGCCAGCACCCGCACCCGCGGGCGCTCCGACAGGTTCATGATGTCGATGGCGAAGTGGTAGAGCGTGTCCTCGTCGATCTGGAACAGCTCGTCGCGCGGATAATTCTCGAGCACGTTGAGAAGCGCGCGGCCCGCATAGCTCGACGGGTCGAAGCCCGCGCGGGACGTGACCTTCGCCACCTTGTGGCGGAGATACGGCACTTCGCCGGTGGTGTTGGTGTAGGCGCTCGCGGTGAACAGGCCGACGATGCGCAGCTCCCCCTGCAGATGGCCGTTGCCGTCGAAAAGCTTCACGCCGATGTAGTCGAGATGCGCCCGGCGGTGGACACGGGACTTCACGTTCGCCTTGGTGATGATGAGCGCCTGCGGACGCGCCAGGAAGGCGCGGATTTCCGGCGACATGGAGACCAGATCGCGGCCGCGGCGCAGCACGCGCACGCTTGGATCGCGCAGGAGGCCAAGCCCTGAGCCTTCCACCGGGTCGGCCGCGGTGTCGCCGGACGGCAGGCGGTATTCGCGCAGGCCCAGGAAGGTGAAATTGTCCCGTGCGATCCAGTCGAGGAAGGCGATCGCCTCCTTTACCTCGTCGTCCGGCAGCGGCGGCGGGTTGAGGCGGTAATTGTGCACGATCTCGGTGACGCGCGCGCGCATGCCCGGCCAGTCGTGCACCGCGAGCGACACGTCGCCGTGGACCCGCCGAATGGCCTCGATAATTCCGGTGCGGGTTTCCACGTCGTCGATGCGGGGCAGGTGAATATGGATGAAGCTCTCGCGCTTTACGCCGAGCCGCAAGGCCGCCGTGGCCTCGCCCACGAGGCGGACCAGCGCACCGCCCGCGTCACGCTCCACGGCTAGGATCGGATGCGCCACGAGCAGCGGGTCGTAGCCCTGGTCGACGATCTCGGCGAGCGTCGAGTCCAGCAGGAAGGGCATGTTGTCGTTGACGATCTCGAGCACCGTCACGTCCTGGCGCCGACCATCGCGCTCGACCTCCACGTCGAGGAGGCGCACATCCGCGCCCTCGGCGGTGCGGGAGGCCTTGAGATGCTCGAAGGCTTCCGCTGCGAGATCCGCCAGGGACTGAGGCGAGTAGAAGGCGAGATCCTCGGACGGCACCCGCCCGTACAGATCGCGCACGAAGGTCGGAGGGGTGGCCTTGTGTCCGGCTTCCAGCACGGCGACGGCTTCCGCCGTCAACTCGCTTCCGCTGGTGGGGGTATCCAGCTTCATGCGCGCATCCTCTGATTGTCGTTGTTGCGGGAGCGTTGCCACAGAGCGGCAGGCGGCGCAAGAACAGCCTGCAGGAGCGCGCCACGTAGGGTTAAGTTATGGCAGCGCACGAACACTTTAGGCTGCCTGAGCACCTTGAGACGAAAGATTCGTATCGCCCCATTCCTTCATGGCCATGAGCACCGGCTCGAGACTCCGCCCGCGGGCCGACAGGGAATATTCGACTCGGGGCGGCACCTGGGCATAGACCGTGCGGATGATGAGCCCGTCGGCCTCCAGCTCGCGCAGCTGATGCGTGAGCATGCGCTGGGTGACCAGGGGCATCAGCCGCCGCAGCTCGTTGAAGCGCAAGGTCCCCCTCAAGAGTTTGTAGAGCACGATGATCTTCCACTTGCCCTCAATGAGGCTCAGCGTGCGCTCGACGGCGCATCCCTGAACTCCCGGAATCCTCGAAGACACCCTCGGCATCACGGTATCCTTTTTGACACTATGGGCTGTTTTTGTGCGTTCTTGCGGCTTTAGAGCCTATGCTCAACTATGGTTTCGTCAACTGGAGACACGTCATGCGCGCCGTCGGCTATCAGCAATCGCTTCCCATCGACCAGGATGCCTCCCTTATCAACGTCGACCTGCCCCAGCCTGAACCAGGGCCGCGGGACCTTCTGGTCGAGATCAAGGCGGTGTCCCTGAACCCGGTCGACACCAAGGTCCGCATGCGGGCCCAACCCGAGCCGGGCGGCGTGAAGGTGCTGGGATTCGACGCCGCCGGCATCGTGCGCGGCATCGGCGCGGAGGTCTCGCTCTTCAAGGAAGGCGATGAGGTGTTCTATGCTGGCGCCATCACCCGGCCCGGCACCAATGCGGAATTCCATGTGGTTGACGAGCGGCTGGTGGGGAGAAAGCCCCAATCCCTCAGCTTCGAGGAAGCGGCCGCCCTGCCGCTCACCACGCTGACCGCCTGGGAGACCCTGTTCGACCGGCTCGACGTGAAGCGCCCGGTCAAGGGCGCGGCCAATGCCCTTCTGATCGTCGGTGCCGCCGGCGGCGTGGGCTCCGTCGCCCTTCAGCTGGCGCGCCACCTCACGGATCTCACCGTGATCGCCACGGCCTCGCGTCCGGAAACGCAAGCCTGGGCTAAAGAACTCGGGGCCCATCATGTGATCGATCACAGCCAGCCTCTCGCCGCCCAGGTGGAGGCGCTCGGAATCGGCGCACCGGCCTTCGTGTTCTCGATCACCCACACGGACACGCATTTTCCCGAGATCGCCAAGGCGATCGCGCCCCAGGGCCGCTTCGCGCTCATCGACGACCCGAAGATGCCCCTCGACATCAGCCTGCTGAAGGGCAAGAGCGTATCGATCCACTGGGAATCCATGTTCACCCGCTCGACCTTCCAGACCGCCGACATGGAGCGCCAGCACGAGATCCTGACCGAAGCCGCACGCCTTGTGGATGCGGGAACGATCAGGACGACGCTGTCGGATGTGATCGGGCCGATCAATGCGGCCAATCTCAAGCGGGCGCACGCGCTCATCGAGAGCGGCCGCACGCGGGGCAAGATCGTGCTGTCGGGATTTTGAGGGTCTTCTGATTCCCATGCCGTCATCACCGGCCTTATGCCGGTGATCCCGCTTCAACGCACTCTCACCTCATCCTGAGGAGGTCGCTTGAGCGACCGTCTCGAAGGAGCCTCCAGCGCCCTCTGGATGATCCTTCGAGACGCAGCCTCACGGCTGCTCCTCAGGATGAGGGCCGTGTTTCCTGACATGAGAATGGCCATGGCGTTGAGACAGCAAGAATTCTTGCGTCACTCGTCGGCGACAAAAAGAAAAGGCTGCCCCGTAAGGCAGCCTTGTGTCTCGACGTGGCCCGGCTCTCCAAACGACCCGGAGGGCTGGGGGGCTGACGTGTCCAAGCCATTCGATGAGCCGGGCCGTCGAGGCAACTTAAGCATTTACGGGGTTCAGTGCGGCTCCAATTCGGCACGAATGAGGCAGGAATAAGATTTGCAAAGGAAGCGGTGATTCATTGTGTCCCGACGGGTTGATCCGGTAGCCGCCTAAGCCCATCATCAGACCATGTTAACAGCCATGGGAGGCGTCATGAGCGAAGGTGACATCGCGGAGCCGCTGCGCGGCGGCTCGAGCCAGGGCACAGCCCATATCGTGCCCTTCCCCGCCGCGCCGAAACAGGTGTCCTTCGACCGCTCCGAGTTGCAGGCCATTCTCAACCTCTATGGCCGCATGGTGGCCGCCGGCGAGTGGCGCGATTACGCCATCGACTTCATGCCGGACAAGGCCGTGTTCTCGATCTTCCGCCGCACCTCGGAAATGCCCCTCTACCGCATCGAGAAAGACCCGAAACTCGCCAAGAAACAGGGCGCGTATTCGGTTATCGTCTCGACGGGCCTGATCCTCAAGCGCGGGCACGAACTCGACCGCGTGCTGCGCGTGCTCGAAAAGCCGAAGGTGGTGGCGAACTAGCGCCGATCCGTATCCTGCGGCAGGGCGAGAAGCCACAGGCTCGACGTGATGATCCCTAAGGAGCCCATCCAGAGCACGGCCCTGATGCCGATCCAATCCGCCACGAACCCGGCCGTGAGAGCTGCGATGAGTCCGAGCCCGCCGGTCAGAAGATGCACCGTACCGGCCTCACGCCCGCGTAAGGCATCGGGGGTCACCGTCTGGCGCAGCACGGTGGCGTTGGTGGAGAAGGCCACCCAGAGGCCATCGCCGAACAGCTGGCTGATGCACAGCGCTCCGGCGGCGACCCAGAGGGGCCCCTGGGCCAGGGGAATGAAGCAGGTCACGAGGCCGTAGGCCAGCAGCGCGCCGATGAGAACCCGGCGGACGGGAAAGCGCCGTCCGGCCCAGGCGGCCAGCCGCGCCCCGATCAGGCCGCTGATGCCGCCGAGCGCCACAATGAACCCGAGGACGCCCGGCTGGATGCCGAGATCACGGACCGCATAGAGCACGTAGAGCGGCGCGAAGAGGCTCAGGAAGAAGGTGAGTGTCGCAAGGCACAAAGTGAGCGGCCTGAGCACCGGATGCCTGAACACGAAGCGCAGGCCCTCCCGCGTCTCGCGCCACAGGTCGGGCGCATGTTCGCCGGTGACGAGGGGCGGCTCGGGCCGCTTGATCGAGGCGAGCAGCACGGCGGACCAGAGATACGACAGGGCATCGAACAGGATGGCGAACGGCGCCGTCAGGGCCTGGATCGCGACGCCTGCGAGAGCAGGACCGGCGATCTCCGCCACCGCATCGGTGGTGGCGAGCTTCGCGTTGCCCTCCAGAAGCTGGTCCTTCTCCACCACGGTGGGCAGATAGGCATTGTCGGCGGTCTGGAAGACCATGGAGAACAGGGCCACGGCGGTTGCGACGCCGATCACCTGACCGATGGTGATGGCGTCACACCACGCCATCACCGGCAGGGTGAGCAGCACGGCGGCACGCAGCAGGTCGGCCATGATGAGGACGCGCCGGCGCCGCGTGCGGTCGATCCAGGCGCCCACGAAGGGGCTGAGGAGCACGCCCGGCAGCATGCTCAACGCCACGAGAACACCGAGATCCGTCGCCGAGGCATCGAGGGTGAGCGCCGCGATGATCGGCAGCCCTTCGCGGGTGAAGCGCGTGCCGATGGCTGACAGCGTCTGCGCGCCCCACAGGCGCATGAAATCCGGGTTCTGCCACAGACCGTCCTTCGGTCTGCGGATCATGGTGGTGAGCATCGTTGAGTCTCAGGTAACAGGCCGCGTTGGCGGCGCGGCCGTGCCGCGCCCAAGCGGGCGCTGCATCAGCACCGTGGAGAGCCAGCGCCCTTGCTTGTAGCCGATGCCCTTGAGAATGCCTGCAGGCTCGAAGCCGAGGCTTCTGTGCAGCCCGATGGAGCCGTGCGAATCCTCATCGCCGATGACCGCCACCATGAGCCGGAAATCCAGCGCCTCGCATTGCTCGATCAGCGCCACGAGGAGCGCGCGCCCGACGCCCTGCCCCTGTGCCGACGGCGCAATGTAGATCGAGTCTTCAACCGTCGAACGGTAGGCAGGTCGCGTGCGATAGGCGCTTGCATAGGCATAGCCCAAAACGTCGCCATCCCTCTCTGCGACGAGATAGGGGTAGCCGCCTTCCACGATGTCATCGCGGCGGCGAGCCATCTCGGCTTCCGGTGGCGGCTCGAGCTCGAACGAGGCAGTGCCGTGCGTGACCGCGTGGGCATAGATGGCCGCGATGGCGGGAATATCGGTTTCACGGGACGGGCGGATGACGAGGCTCATGCGTGTTCTCTAGACCATGTTTGGGTCGCTGCGGAAGTGGCAGCCTCGCGCCGGGGCTGTCTTTATTCCTGCGCCAGGATTAGCATGATGCATCATGAGAAAGGGTTGCGGGTGAACCAGCTCAGCCCAGGCGGGACGCCGCCGACCGTCACATCCCGTGCGCAGAACGCTGTCGTCTGGAGTGCGATCCTGGGCTCCGGCATGGTGTTTGCCGACGGCGCCATCGTGACCGTCGCGATTCCACAGATGCGCGAGAGCCTGCAGGCGTCGCTGTCCGAAATGCAATGGATCACCAATGCCTATGCGCTGACCCTGTCCGCCTTCCTGCTGCTGGGCGGCGCGGCCGGCGATGCCTATGGTCTTCGACGGATCTTCATGATCGGCATCGCCTGTTTCGGCCTGGCCTCCCTGTGGTGCGGCCTGTCCCAATCGGCCGAGATGCTGATCGTCGCCCGTGCGTTTCAGGGTGTCAGCGGCGCCCTGCTGGTGCCGGGGTCCCTGGCGCTCATCAGCGCCCATTTCCCGCCGGATGCCCGGGGCAAGGCCATCGGCACCTGGGCGGCCGCCTCTGCCATCGCGGCAGCTTTCGGGCCGATCCTCGGCGGATGGCTCATCGATATCGGCCCGTGGCAGGCGATCTTCTGGATCAACCTACCGGTGGCCGTGCTGGCGCTCTGGCTCTGCTGGAGGCATGTGCCGGACAGCCCGGCGTTGGAAGACGCCACGATGGACTGGCTTGGAGCGGTTCTCGCCGTCTTAGGGCTCGGTCTTCTCGCTTATGGGCTGACCGCGCTCGGCGAACGGGACAGCCAGCGAGGCATCGCTCTCCTGCTGACGATGGCCGGCGCGGTGATCCTCGTCCTCTTCGTGCTGCACGAGAGACGCAGCGCCGCGCCGATGATGCCCCTTGACCTGTTTCGCATCCCGGCCTTCGCCAACGTCAACGCGCTGACCCTGCTGCTGTACTTCGCGCTGAGTGGGGCTCTCTTCTTCCTGCCCACAGCCCTCATCGAAGCACATGGCTATTCGGCCGCCAAGGCAGGGTCCGTGTTCCTGCCGTTCACGCTCGTCATGGCCGTGCTCTCCCGCCTCGGCGGTGTCCTGGCCGACCGGTTCGGCACCCGCATGCTCCTCACGGTGGGTCCGCTCATCACGGCATTCAGCTTCGCGCTTCTGGCTCCTGCCGTCTTTCACGGCAGCTATTGGATTGCGGTCTTGCCGGTCATGGCCGTGATGGGACTGGGGATGGGCATCACGGTCGCGCCCCTGTCGACCACGGTGATGAATGCCGCTCCCGACGACCGGATCGGTGTGGCGTCGGGCATCAACAACGCGATCTCCCGCGTCGCGGGTCTCATCGCCGTTGCCGGCCTCGGTGTGATCGCCACCTTGGGCTTCCAGTACGCCGCCGCATGGGCGAGCCCGGAAACCGCGGACCTCTTCGGGCAGGCGACGTTCGGCACTCCCCTGCCGTCCCAGGCCGGAACCGACACCGTGCAGAACACCTACGCCACGGCTATGGCCGGCGGGTTCGGGCTCGTCACCTTGATCTGCGCGGCAGCGGCTGCTGCGAGCGCCTGGTTCGGTCATCGGTCTGCGCAGACCTGATCCCAAAACAAAAGCCCCGGCTTTTCAGCCGGGGCTTCGCGATCAAACGATCCGCTCGTCCTTACTCGTTGCGGTTGCCCACGAGAGCCAGGAGGAACTGGAACATGTTGATGAAGTCCAGGTAC
>NZ_JACXAB010000080.1 GCF_014699075.1 Microvirga sp.
TCTTCCTGCCCAGCTTCAATCCTCCTTCGGCTCATAAGCCATACTTCAGGGAGGATCACTTCGAAGGGGGCAGACCAGCGCACTGACGGCACGTTCTCACGGTCCGACTTTGTCTATGATCCGGAGCAGGACCACTACACCTGCCGGGGCGGCCAACGTCTGGTGCAGTACCGCCGCAACTTCACCAACCGGCGCTCAGGCGTCACCAAAGATGGCGTCCGGTTCTACCGGGCCAGGCAATCCGATTGTCAGAGATGTGACCTGAAGTCTCTCTGCTGTCCCAACACGCCCCGGCGTCGGATCCCGCGCGATGTGGCACGTGCTTTGGCGGGAACTCCGGCCTTCGAGCGCTCTCGTCATTCCCGCAAGAAGATCGAGATGCTGTTTGCCCACCTCAAACGCATCTTGAGACTGGCGCGTCTGAGACTGCGCGGGCCGAACGGTGCAAGGGACGAGTTCCTGCTAGCCGCTACGGCGCAGAACCTGAGACGGCTCGCCAAGCTGCGGCCCATGCCCACCTTTGCCGGGGTAGGAGCATGACGATGTGCCTCCAACCAGCCCGATCCCGGCTCTGGAGCCCAGACACTGGGCTGAACACGGCGATCCCGCAGCTCTGAAAAGCTTCCAACACACCGTCGGCGCTCCCGCTGGCCGACTAAATCAACGAAATCTGCCAAAACCCGACCTTCCGGTGAATCGGCGATTCTCTAGTCCGCAATTCGCTGGCCTGTCCGAGCATCGAAGATATGGAGCCTATCCGCGGGCAGGCTGTAGGCGATGTTGCTGCCGATCGGGTAGTCCGCTCGCTCAAGCACGAACGCCTTCAGAGTACGGTGAACCGTTCCGATATGGAGGATTGTCCCCAATCCCATCGGCTCCACCAACTCAACCTGACCCATCCGGCTGCCGGCATTCTGAATGGAGACCTGAACATCCTCGGGTCGGATGCCGACCTTTACGGCTTGGCCATCCCGACCTTGGATGCGAGCAAGCGCAGGAAGCTGCTCTTCCGATTCGAGTATGATGTGCCGGTTCTCTCCATCGCATCGTAGGATGCCATCAAGGATGTTGATTGCAGGTGAACCGATGAAGCTGGCCACGAACAGGTTCGTGGGGCGTTCGTAGAGATCGAGCGGCGTTCCCACCTGCTGGACGGCGCCCCCGTTCATGGCGACGATGCGGTCGGCGAGGGTCATGGCCTCCACTTGATCGTGGGTCACATAGATCGACGTCGTGCCGAGCTCTCGATGCAACTTTTTAATTTCCACGCGCATCTGTTCACGAAGACGCGCATCGAGATTAGACAGGGGCTCGTCAAAGAGAAACGCCTTTGGCTTGCGCACGATCGAGCGTCCCATGGCGACACGCTGGCGCTGCCCTCCCGACAGGGTGCGAGGCTTCCGATCGAGGAAGGACTCGAGCCCCAGCTTGGACGCGGCTGCGGATATGACATGAGACATGCGCTCACTGGGTGTTCCTCGAAGTTTGAGGCTGTAGCTCATGTTGTCCCGAACCGTCATGTGCGGATAAAGGGCATAGGACTGGAACACCATGGCAATGTCCCGGTCTTTGGGTGCCAACTCGTTTACAACCTTTCCGCCTATCAGGATGTCTCCGCGGGTGATCCCCTCCAGTCCTGCCACCATGCGTAGAAGTGTAGACTTGCCGCATCCTGATGGGCCGACGAGCACCACGAACTCCCCGTCCTGAATCGACAGGTCGACGTTGTGAAGAACGGGCACAGTCCCGTAAGACTTTCCGACACCTTGAATATCAATGGAAGCCATGATGCGAACCTTCAGCCTTTGACCGCCCCAGCCGTGAGGCCCTGGACAAGATACCGTTGAATGAGAAGGAAGAAGAGGCATGCGGGGATCAGGGCCAATACGCCTGCCGCCATCATCTGCCCGAAATCGACCGAGAACTTCGACACGAAGCTGAGCAGGCCTACCGGGAAGGTGCTGGCATCGGCCTTCGACACAAGCATGAGGGCGAAGAGCAGTTCGCTCCAGGCGGCGGTGAACACGAAGCCCAAGGTAGCGGCGACGCCTGGCAGCGTCAGCGGCAAAATGATCTGCCGGAATGCGCGGAAGCGCGAGGCACCGTCGATCATGGCGGCCTCCTCCAAATCTTTGGGAATGCCGTCGAAGAAGGACTGCATCAGAAAAGTCGCGAAGGGTACGTTGAAGGCTGTGTAGACGACCACGAGGCCCGTCAGGCTGTTGGTGAGCCCGAGTGGGGAGAAAAGCTTGAAGATTGGTGCAACCAACATGACGAGCGGGAACATCTGGGTGATGAGCATCAGCCCGACGAGCCACATCTTGCCGCGGAAGTCGAAGCGCGACATGGCGTAGCCGGAAAGAGCCGCGATCAGGGTCACCGTCACAGCCGTGCTGCCCGAGACAATCAGGCTGTTCTTGAAGAACAGGGGGAAGTCACTGTGGGCGAGCACAAAGGTGTAGTGCGCCAGGGACGAGCGCGATGGCCAGAGCCGGATGCCCTCGCTGTACAGGAGGTCGTTGGGCGTGATCGAGACCTTTAGCAGCCAGTAGAGAGGAAACAGCGCGAAGGCCACGTAGAAGGCAAGCAGCCCGTAGTGAAGGAACCAGTACGGCGTGCTGCGGGCGGAAGATGTCATCGAGTTCTCCTCATCGCCTCAGCAGGGACTGCCGCATTAGGATGATAGCGAAGGAATAAGCCATCAGCAGGACGAGGAGCACCATCGCGATCGCGGATGCATAGCCGAAGTCGAGCCGCCGGAAGGCTTGGGTGAAGATATAGCTCGAGACGATCTGGGTCTGATCGGCTGGTCCCCCATTTGTCATCACGATGATGAGATCCGCGAAATTTGCGATCCATACCGTTCGCAACATAACCGTGATCGCGATGGTCGGTGCCAAGAATGGGAGGGTAATGTCGATAAAGCGCCGCCAGGAGCCTGCGCCGTCGATGGCGGCAGCCTCATAGATATCCTGCGGAATCGACTGAAGAGCCGCCAGGAGCGTGATGGCGAAGAACGGAATTCCCCACCAGACATTGGCGATGATCGGACCCCAGATGGCGACATTGGGGTCGGACAAGATGTTTTCGGGGGCAGGCAGAATCCCGAGAGCCGCCATCCAATGCGGGAGCGGGCCAACAACCGGATTGAACAGCCAGGCCCAGTTGAGGCCCGACAAGAAGGTCGGAACAGCCCAGGGCAGAAAGACCAGCGCCTGCACGATGCCTCGTCCCGGAAAAGGATTGTTCAGCAGAAGCGCGAGGACAAGGCCAAGCGAGAACTGCAGTGCAACTGAAGCCAGGGTCCACACAAGCGTGTTCTTCATCGCCAGCCAGAAGGCCGCATCCATCCATAGATTGCGGAAATGCTCCAGCCCAACGAAGCCGCCGCTGAATGGGTTGATCAGCTGCATGTCCCTGAAGGCGTAGGACAATCCGATGATCAGCGGCACGAGCATGATAGTGGCGATCAGGATTACCGAGGGAGCGATATAGAGATAGGGCTCAAGGCCCGCCCTGAACCTGCGCAGGGGAGCACGCTGCTGGTCTGCAGCGTCCTCGTACAAGGGCATTGTGGACATGCGGCGCCTCTCGTGGTTCGAGCCGAATAGAACAGCGCGGCCTAGGGGCCGCGCCGCTTTCGATCTTACTTGCTCGATGCGAGGTGCTTCTTCTGCGCCTTGGTCATGTAGTCCGCCCATTGCGTGGCCATGTCCTTTGGAGCGAGCTGCCCTAACAGAGCCTGCTGGCTGGTCTTCACGGCCAGCGAGTCAGCAAAGAAGGCGAACTCCTGCAGATAGGTGGGCATGATCGTTGGCACGACGTTCTTGTCGGCGAGCTCCTCGAACCATCCCTTGAACTGCGGGCCGGAATAGAACGGGTCGCTCTCGGCTGACTTGTAGATCGGAAGGGCACCCGTCTTTTTGTTCCAGGCAATGTTGCCTTCAGGGCTGGCGAGTGCGGCGAGCAGCTTCCAGGACAGGTCCTTGTTCTTGCTGTTCGCGAACATGGACCAACCGGCATAGCCAAGCGTCGGGAAGGCCTTGCCCGCCGGACCCTTCGGGAAAGGCGCAACCCCATATTCCTCCGGTTTCATGCGCTCGGCGATGGCGATCAGCGCATCAGGATCCTGATCGAGCATGGCGCAGGTGCTGGAATAGAAGCCGGCTACGATCTCGTTGAAGCCCCAGTTGACGCTGTCCTTCGGCGCATAACCCTTCTTGTAGAGATCGGTGAGGTAGGCAAGACCCTTCACCCAGCCCTCATCCGCGAAGGTCGAGGTGCCATCCTGCTTGAAGAAGGAATTGTCGCCAGCCATCGTGGCGCCGAACATCACCCAGCCGTTCAGGCCTCCTGGACCACCGCGCAGGCAGTACCCGTACTTGCCGGGGATGGCCGAAACCTTCTTCGAGACCTCCTCGAACTCCGCCAGAGTCTTCGGAGGCTCCTTCACGCCGGCCTGCTCGAAGAGCTTGTTATTGTAGAACATCGCTCGCAGGTAGAAGCCGTAGGGTATGGTGTAGGCCGTGTTCTTGACGGTGCGGCCGACCTCCAGGGCTCTGTCGTTGAGCCCGGCGGTGTTCGGCCATGTCTTGAGGTAAGGCTCAAGGCTCTCCAGGGCGCCGTTGTTAGCATAGAGAGAAAGCCACCGGTCCGGCATCTCGACAACGTCGGGCGTGTCTCCGGCGGACACCATGGTGGCGAACTTCTCGAAGGCTTGGCCCCACGGCAGGGACGTAATCTCCACCTTCACACCGGGGTTGGCTTCCTCGAAGCTCTTCACGATGCTTTTGAGCGTTTCTGTCCGCTCCGGGCTGGTGATGACCTCGGTGAGCTTTAGGGTGGTCTGGGCAAGAGCGCTGCCGGCGAAGGTCGTGGCGAGCGCAGTAGCGAGCAGTAGGCGCTGGATCATGGTCTTCCCTCTGTCTTTGTCTTGTCTCAAACGTTTTCGACCGCTCCTGATGAAGGTTCGTCTAGCTCATCTTTGCCTCCCTCATGGCTTGGGAGAGATCCTCGAGCAGGGCTTCCTGGCCCTCCAGGCCCACATGGAGCCGCACGATCCTCTCGGAGACGCCGAAATCGATGGCCGAATTGGGGCCCGCCGCTTGAACACGCACCACCTGAGCGGGAACCATGAGGCTCTCGTGCCCGCCCCAGCTGACGCCGAGCTTGAAGAGCCGAAGCGCATCCGCGAACCTTGCAATGTTCACGCTGCCGTCGAACTCGAAGGAGAACAGGCCTGATGTACCTTGCAGGCCGTCCGGCAGTGTGTTGCTGAGGCCGGGATGATAGACCGCCACCACGTCCGGGCGCTCGGCGAGCTGGCGCGCCACGTGGAGCGCGGAGGCCTCGTGCGCTTTCATGCGAATTGGCAAAGTCCTCAGGCCGCGGAGCAGAAGCCATGCGTCGAACGGAGACAGCTTGCCACCGAAATAGGGATAGATGCGGGAGCGAATCTCGCTGATGAGCTTGCTTGAGCCCACAACGACGCCGGCAACCACGTCGCTGTGGCCCCCGATGTATTTCGATGCGGAATGGACCACCAGGTCGACTCCAAGTGTCAGCGGCTGCTGAAAGATTGGGCTCGCCCAGCTGTTGTCGATGATCGAAAGCACATCGTTGTCGTGGGCGATCTGCGCGAGCGCCGCCACATCGTGGACATGCATGAGCCAGCTCGTTGGGCTCTCCATGTAGATGAGCCGCGCGCCGGGCATGGCACGCCGCACCGCATCAAGGTCGCGACCGTCGACATATTCGACCATCACGTTCATGCGCTTGAGATAAGTCTGAAACAGACGATACGCGTCAGGATAGACGTGCTCCACGCACACGATCCGGTCGCCGGGCTGGACGAACGCGAGGACGGCGGACGAGATGGCCGCCATACCGCTGGCGAACCCTATCGCGTCCTCGCCGCATTCCAGAGCAGCCATCTTCTCCTCGAACAGACGGACTGTGGGATTGAGGCCGCGCGTATAGGTAGATCGCACCTTCTGCCCGCGATAGGTCTCCTCCATCTCGGCATAGGAGCCGAAGGTGAAGAGCGAGGTCTGCGCGATCGGCGGCACGACCGCCTCGTAGGCATGTTCCCCATCATGGGCAAGAATGGCCATGGCCCGTGCGAGGGTATCGGCGGAAGTGCTCATCTGATCATGTCCTGGATGTCCTCCTCGACGATGGCGAGGATCGAAAGCGTCTTGCTGCGGGCTGCGTCGGGATCCTTGGCCGCGATGGCCTCGAACAGCTCACGGTGAAAGGGGAAAGAACGGGCGGCGAAGTCCACCCGAACCCGCGACATCCCGAACAGGGTCTGCACGCTCTCGCGCATCTGCGACAGGAGCTGGTTGAAGACAGGATTGCCGCTGGCGTCATAGACCGACAAGTGAAAGGCCAAGTCCTCGGGACCAGCGCAGCCCTTTTCACGATGCACGGCTTCCATGATCAGGAGCCTGGATGCGATCCGCTCCAG
Source organism: Microvirga sp. (assembly GCF_014699075.1). GTDB lineage: Bacteria > Pseudomonadota > Alphaproteobacteria > Rhizobiales > Beijerinckiaceae > Microvirga. Next base: position 6,470 of record NZ_JACXAB010000080.1, read on the forward strand.
ATCGGATGCACTGGCCCGCACAGCCGCGAGCGCACTTGCCTCGACTTCCAGGCCACGGCGAACCTCCAGCATCTGGAGGAGCCCGTTCCGCCCACTGTCGACTGCGAGTGGAAGGTGCATCGTCTCCGGTGAAATCCGTCGCAGGAGGTAGGTACCGCTGCCTCTGCGGCTCTCGACGACTCCGAGGGCCTGCCAGTGGCGAATGACCTCACGAATAGTGGAGCGGCCAACCGACAGCTCGGCCATCAGCTCACGCTCCGGGGGCAGACAATCGCCAGGCTGGAGGTCGGAACGCCCGATATACTCGGCGACGGCCCGCATCGCACCGGACGTGACGCGGCGCGTCTGAGATCCCCACTCTGCTTCCACTGCGCCAAGCCTCCAACGTTCAACCGAACCCTGATCGCAAGTACTGCCAAAATTGGTCTGACAACTATGAGGCTGGATCAATCCGCAGACAGCGTCAAGGCATGCAAATCGGCGTCATCTAGGCATAACGTCCGGCACACGGCTTGACTTCGGACGACGGAGACCACACTTTTCAGTAAGTTCTGAAATTACAGGATTTCCAGTGAATCTCCCTCCCCTCGTCCAGACTTTCGTGCTCCACTTCGGCGAGATGGGCTCCCGCTGGGGCATCAACCGCACCGTCGGCCAGATCTATGCCCTCCTGTATCTTTCCAAGGAGCCGCTGAACGCCGAGGACATCGTCGAGCGCCTTGGCGTCTCCCGCTCCAACGTCAGCATGGGGCTCAAGGAGTTGCAGGCATGGAACCTGGTGCGCCTCCAGCACAGGCCTGGCGACCGGCGCGATTACTTTGGGACTCCCGATGACATATGGCAGATCGTCCGCACCCTCGTTGAGGAGCGCAAGAAGCGAGAGATCGACCCCACCATGACCCTCCTGCGCGAGGTGCTCATGCAGGAGCCCGCCAGCGCCGAGGAGCGCCATGCCCAGGAGCGCATGCGCGAGATGCACGACCTCTTCGAGCTGCTCACAGGCTGGTACGCCGACGTGCAGCGGCTCGACACCGAGCGCCTCGTCCAGCTCCTGACGCTGGGCTCGAAGGTGCAGAAGATCCTGGAGATGAAGGATCGTCTCTTCGTCGTGCCGGGCTCGAAGAAGAGCCGCCGGGACGATCCCAAGGACAAGTAGAAATGTTTGATCAGTTCGACGCGCTGCTGCTGGCGCGCTTCCAATTCGCGTTCACGGTCTCGTTCCACTTCATCTTCCCCGCGTTCTCGATCGGCTTGGCGAGCTACCTCGCCGTGCTGGAGGGGCTGTGGCTGTGGACCGGGCGCGAGGTCTATCTCAACCTGTTCAAGTACTGGCTCAAGATCTTCGCCCTGGCCTTTGCCATGGGCGTGGTCTCCGGCATCGTCATGTCCTACCAGTTCGGCACCAACTGGTCAGTGTTCTCCGACAAGGCCGGACCGATCATCGGCCCACTGATGGCCTACGAGGTCATGACCGCCTTCTTCCTGGAGGCGGGCTTCCTCGGCATCATGCTGTTCGGCATGGGGCGCGTCAGCCGCAAGCTGCACTTCGCGGCCACACTCGCCGTCGCCGTCGGCACCTTCATCTCCGCCTTCTGGATCCTGTCCGCCAATTCTTGGATGCAGACGCCGGTCGGCTACTCCGTCAATGAGGCCGGGCAGTTCGTGCCGGAGGACTGGTGGGCGATCATCTTCAACCCGTCCTTCCCCTACCGCCTCGTCCACACGGTGATGGCGGCCTACCTCACGACAGCCCTTGTCGTCGGCGGTGTCGGTGCCTGGCATCTCCTGCGAGAGCGTACCAACAGGGGCGCCCGGGTGATGTTCTCGATGGCTATGGGCATGGTGGCGGTCGTCGCCCCACTCCAGATCCTGGCCGGCGACATGCACGGCCTCAACACCCTGGAGCACCAGCCGGCCAAGGTAATGGCCATGGAAGGGCACTTCAGGAGCCATCCCGAGGGCGCACCCCTGATCCTGTTCGGCATTCCCGATCAGGAGGCCGGCACGGTACGCAACGCCATCGCAATCCCGAAGGCGTCCTCGCTCATCCTCAAGCACGACCTCAATGCGCCGCTGAAGGGGCTCGACACGGTCGATCGCGCCAACTGGCCCTACGTGCCGGTGGTGTTCTGGTCCTTCCGCATCATGGTGGGTCTGGGCTTCGCGATGTTGGGTCTTGGAGTGCTGAGCCTGTGGGCACGCTTCCGCAGTCGGCTCTACGACTGGCGTCCGCTGCACTGGCTGGCGCTCGCTATGGGTCCTGCGGGCTTCGTGGCCGTGATCGCCGGCTGGGTCACCACGGAGGTGGGGCGGCAGCCCTTCACCGTCTATGGTCTGCTCAGGACGGCGGCATCGGCCTCGCCGCTCGAAGCTCCAGCCGTGGCCGCCTCGCTGCTGACCTTCATTGTGGTCTACTTCATCGTGTTCGGCGCGGGCACCGGCTACATCCTCAAGCTCATGGGCAAGGCTCCTCACCCGGGCGAGACCGGACCCGAGGCGGGCCTAGACCATCCCATCCGCACCGCCGGTATCACCCCGGCACCCTCTGTCGATCCCGCCCGCACCCTGGGCGCGGAGGCTTGAACCATGATCCCTGTTTTTGATCTCCCGACTCTCTGGGCCTTCGTCATCGCTTTCGCCGTCTTCGCCTACGTGGTGATGGACGGCTTCGATCTCGGCATCGGCATCCTGTTCCCATTCTTCCAGCCGGGCCAGGAGCGGGACAGCGCCATGAACTCGGTTGCGCCGGTCTGGGACGGCAACGAGACTTGGCTGGTGCTCGGCGGCGGCGGACTGATGGCGGCCTTCCCGCTGGCCTATGCGATCATCCTGCCGGCCCTTTACGCCCCGATCATCGCCATGGTGTTGGCGCTGATCTTCCGCGGCGTCGCCTTCGAGTTCCGCTGGCGTGATCCCGGCCATCGCCGCTACTGGGATGTTGCCTTCACGACCGGATCCGCCGTGGCGACCCTGGCGCAGGGCATCACGCTCGGCGCCCTACTCCAGGGGATCGCCGTCGATGGCCGCTCCTACGCGGGCGGCTGGTGGGACTGGCTTACGCCGTTCAGCCTGCTGGTCGGGGTCAGCCTCATGGTGGGCTATGCTCTGCTCGGCGCGACCTGGCTCGTCATGAAGACCGAGGGCGCCGTCCAGAACCACAGCTACCGCCTCGCCGGCAAACTCGCCGTCGCACTCATCGGCTGCATCGGCCTGGTCAGCGCGGCGACGCCGTTCCTCAGCGGGGCCTACTACGCGCGCTGGTTCGCCTGGCCGCAGGTTCTGTTCACGGCACAGGTGCCGCTGCTGGTGGGCCTCTGCTCCGGGACGCTGCTGGTAAGCCTGGTGCGCCGCTGGGAGTACTGGCCGTTCCTGCTGACGCTGGGGCTGTTCGCCTTGTGCCTGCTCGGCTTGGGCGTCAGCATGTTTCCCCACGTCGTGCCGAACGCCGTCACTATCCACGAGGCTGCGGCGCCTGAGGCTAGCCTTCAGTTCATGCTGGTGGGCGCGAGCGTGCTGATCCCGATCATCCTCGCCTACACCGGGTACTCGTACTGGGTGTTCCGCGGCAAGACCGGACATGAGGGATATCACTGATGACCAACGCACTTGAACAGGGCTCCGCCCTCAGGCAATGGCTGTGGTTCGTTGGCCTGTGGGCCGCGGGCGTCGGCACGACGGGGGCAGTCAGCCTCGTCATCCGGTTCTGGCTGAAATAGCAGCAGCCACCTCACAATTTCGCGCCACATCACCTGGCGATTGCCGCCCAAAGGCTCATCCGTCCTTCACAGACGGAAGTCCGCGTCTTAGGGATGCAGACGCGCCCCCTTCGTGGCCTTGTCGATCTCCTTCTTCGGACCATGGAGCGCAAGCCCGACAAGATCCGGCACGTCAGCCGGCTCGGCACGAAAGACCGCACGGTTGGCGGCATCATGCCCGGTCTCAAACATGGCGCGGACATAGGCGCTGCGTGTGAGGTTGCGCTGGAGCGACTGCTGCCAAGCCCGCTGCAGAACCTCAGTCGACGCTGCAAAGATCAGGATCGGTTGGCCGAGCAGGCGCCCATGAAAGCGCCCCGCAGCGTCTTCGTAGGGCTGGCCCATGGCTTCGGGAACCGCCCCTGCAATGCCGGTTGCGAGAAAGGCCGTGACATTCAGCTTCTGCCACTCCGCCAGATCTTCGTGAACGAGAACCGCTACCTTCGTGTCGAACATCGATTGAATTCTCCCTGTGGATGCTGCCGGGAGAGTTATCCGACGGTGCCGTCCACGTCTGGAACGTTCGTGCGCCCCAGACGGTAGGCAGCCGGGGTGAGGCCGTAGGCGCGACGAAACCAGCGGCCGAGATGGCTCTGGTCGGAGAAGCCGCTGGCTATGGCCGCCTCCGCCGGTGGGACGGCGGACCGCAGCATCGCGCGGGCCTTTGTCAGCCGGATCTCGACAAGGCAGGCATGTGGCGAGGTGCCAAAGCGCCGGCGGAAGGTTCGCGACAGCTGAAACCGATCGGGTGCGCCGGTTGCGCGGGCAAGGTCATCAAGGCTGAACGGCTCGTCATAGTGGGCTTGGATGTAATCCATCGCCCGCTCTGCCACCGACGTCGCGGCGTCGGGCGTCGGGCGTCGACCGTCCCCCCTTCCGAGGTGATGGCGCAGCAGTTCCACCACCCGATCCCGTCCCGCATCAATGGCGAGGCGTGGGGCGCCGGAGATGATCGCACGGCAAGCCGCTGCAATGGCGTCGCCGAGCCGCCGGTCGTCGGCCAATGTCTTCCCGAACCCGATGTCGGCATCCAGGCCGCCCATCTCCTCGCGGAGCCAGGCTTGCGGCAGATAGAGCATGCTGTAGCGGAAGCCCTCTTCGTGCACGGCTTGTCCGTCGTGCCGCTCGCCAGGCTCGATCAGGATCACGCGTCCAGCAGTGCTCTGGCGCCGCTGCCCGCGGCAGAAGAAATCCTGGACGCCGGCATGGGTCACGCCGACCAGCCACTCGTCGTGATGGTGCATGTCATAGGCGTGGCCATGGAACTGCGCTGCCACGGCTTCAATCCCGCTGTGCCAGTCGCGCACAAGATGCACGAAATCATGACGAACAGGATCCCAGGTCTGCCGCTGGCCTTGAGAACCCTGAGATTGCGGAAAGCAAGTGCCGTTGTCGTCCAGTGGAAATCCGCCAGTCTCTTCAGTTTGCGACGCTGATCATAATCTCTGTGGGAGGCAGTCGCCATCAAGGCTCTACGGCTCTGTTGCATTAACTTCGTGAGGCACTAGCCAGAGCGTGTTTGTAGGCCTGATCACCTACCAGATCCTGTGGCTCCACAGGTTAATGCAACAGAGCCGGCGTTGCTGTTTCTGAGCTACATCGAATTCCAGATCGCAAGCCTTTAGGATTAAAGGCTCAGCCCGTATGCTCAGTTGTGGAGCAGCTGGAACGGTATAGCTTCAGTGATGTGGCTCTGGTTGGTCCGTGGAGTGGGTCACGACGCCCTGGTTGAGGTTCATGGAGGTGCCTCAGCCGGGGCGGCTTACTTTGTGTCTCAGCCGAAGATCTGATGGCCGATCAGGGCTGCAATCCCGAACGATGCTAGCGACAACGTCAGCCAGACTGGGCAATGATGTGTGCAATCCTCTGCGTCAAGGCGCGGATCGATCCTTAATTTCTCTTGCTTGCTCATGTCTGCTTTCAGGCTGGCCACGAGAACGGTTAACGTATCTTAATCATTTCTGACGCCACACATGATGTCAAAGCAGAGAGACTAAGACTTAGGGCTAGAGGAGTGTCGTTGTGCCGTGCGGGTAAGGATCAGGCCGCAGCGTCAGGTCATCCTGTGGCAGATCCGGGCGCGCCTTGCCTTGGCCGGGAACCCTTACCTCTGAGCCGGGGCCCTTCGCATCTGTGGCCTCAGCCTGGAGGCCGATCCCACCCAAATCCTGCAAAACCGCTCCGACCAGCCGACCTTGATCTTGGAGGTAGGCTCACGCCGTCCCGCTGAAGATGTCGCCGAGTATCCGGACATCGATCTGCGCTACAGCACGGCGACCGGGGACATGCACAGGGATGGGAGCCCTTACTGACCTGTCTATCGGCACCGCAATGTCGATTACCGCGTCGTTAGCGGACCTTCGTCCCACTTCTGCTCCATGTTATCAGGAGATCTTGCGCGTCCGAAGCCCTTCGCGTGCGATCATCATTTACTGAACAGCCCCGATGTGACCCTCACAAAGGGCAAACACGGGTTCAAAGATTGCTGTCGGGTTCGGCGGAAGGAGCGCACACAAGGTTGCATAGCCCATCTCAAAGCTCGGCCCGAACCGCCCGCACCAATGCCCCCCGTCTGTTTCACCCGTGTCACCCGGTAGCGCCCGGTCTGGATCGTGTGGTCTCGCACCCAGATCCACTTCCCTCGACGAACATCTGCACCCCGGCTGGCATCACCCGATAGGGCGCAGGGCGACAATCCCCGTCATTGCAGCAATTCGTTCCGGCTCTATCCCTCAGAGGCGCGTAAATGTCGTGGGCTTTGGTGGCCGGCTCATTTTCCAGCGTCTCGCCGCGACTACGTCCGCTCAGTAAGGCCTCTGAGACCCAGCATGCCACGGGCGTGCAGCGAAATTTCGGTCCAGTCGCCTCTTGCGTCGTGCAGCATACGACTGATCTACTGTTCAAGGAGTTGTGGCTGCGTCGGAACCTTGCTCCGCGGACCGGAGCGTGATCACGGTCAGCGACTTGATTGCTTCGGGTCAGGTGGCCCAGATCCCATATCACTTCAAACAGGGCTGCGAACATAGTCGAAAGGCCGAGCGCAGCCCATTTTCTTCTGGCGCGGCGGCACAGACCTCTAAATCGAGAATGCCTCCTTGAGATCAGGCTCAGGTAGGCCTAGGGCGAGGCTGGTAATCACGCCCACCACATAATCCGCCAGCATCCTCAGCTCCGCTTCTTGTCCCCGGGAAAAGGAGCGCGGCTTCATATCGATCAGGCACAGCGAACCGAGGCGCACCTCACCGTCATAGACAAGAGGCGCACCAGCCTAGAAGCGGATGAGAGGATCCCCTGTCACATAAGGATTGTTTTTGAACCGCTCGTCCCGCCGCGCATCGGGAACGACCAGCACCTCTGAGCTTAGAGTCGTATAGGTGCAAAACGCCACCTTGCGAGGCGTTTCAGTAACGTCGATCCCCTGCTTGGATACAACCAGCTGACGTTCCGCCTCAATGACGGTTACTAGGCAGATCGGAACATTGAAGTGCGACTGAGCGAATGCAGTGATCTTGTCGATCGTAGCATAGGGCAGGCGCCGTGCCACCTCGAGCAGCCTGATCGCCTCCAGGCGCCGGCTTTCGTTTGGATCAGGCGGGAAGTCCAGAAAGTTGAAGTTGGCAGATGCCATGAGCACGTTCCGAAGTTGCTTGGTTTTGTGGAGATTACCTGGACAGGTCAGCGCGCGTCCGAGCGCGTAAGCCCATTCACATGGCTATGCAGGACATCAGAGGCTTTGAACGTAATAGCGCGGCGTGGCTCGATGGGCACCTCGACACCGGTCCTGGGATTGCGGCCACCCGTTCAGCCTTGTCCCTTATAGTAAACACGCCAAAGCCGGAAAGCTTGACTGTTTCACCATCGACTAGGGCTGCGCTGATCTCACCCCAAACTTGCTCGACCAGGGTTGCCGCTTCGGGTCGTGGAAGCCCAGACCGATGATAGACAGCCTCAGCCAAGTCTGCTCGGGTTGCCGTCTTTCCGGCCATTCACACGTTCCTCTGTCGTGGAAGAAGCAGATTACGGGTTGCTCGGCGGCGAGGCATGTTTCTTCTCAAGCTGGTCCACAAGAGCTTGGAGCCGCTCCGGCAGTTCAGCCGCAAGAAGATCGTCGTACTGGCCTGTCAGGGAGTGGCCGAGGATGAAGGTCACCTGCTCCTGGGAGAAGTTGAGACTGTTGGGGATCTGCTTTGCCCACGAGTGATAGTTGCTCTGCTGCATGGCATCGTTCTCTTTGATGTCCCTGCATTGCCCCTGTTTACGTATGTGAAGGGCAACTCACCCTTTCGGGTTAGGTTTCACCGCAGCCGTGAATTGTTGCGGAACTAAATTCCTTAAAGGAGAGTCTTCCTAATAGGACCCCGCCGGGGTACCTCCGAGGGAGTAGCGAGATGAGTTCACGTGCAGATTCGAGTAGCCTTCGCCGCGGGGCTTCAGTGTTTAGCGCGGCAGTTCTCCTGACAACTTGTCTGACTTGGGATCCGGCCTTGTCCCGCGACCGCGGCGGCGACGGTGGGCGTTCGGGCGGTGTTGCCGCCGGAGCTGGCATGAGCGTCGGCGGCGACAACGGCATCTCGGTCGGGCTCGGCGCGAGTATTGGAGGGGACAGCGGCATCGGAGCTGGCCTGGGTGCAAGTGTCGGCGGGTCCGGCGGCGTCTCAGCTGGCGGCGGAGCTAACGCAGGTGGTTCGACCGGCGTGGCAGCCGGAGCGGGGGCTAATGTGGGCGGATCCAGCGGCGTCAGTGCCGGTGCGGGCGCCAATGTCGGCGGCTCCTCGGGCGTAAGCGCCGGTGGCGGTGCCAGCGTCGGCGGATCGGGCGGGGTCAATGCTGGACTTGGCGCGAGTGTCGGCGGTTCTGATGGCGTCACGGCTGGCGTGGGCACGAGCATCGGCGGTTCTAGTGGCGTCAGCGCTGGCGTTGGCGCCGGGATTGGCGGCTCCAACGGTGTCGACGTGGGCGTCGGGGTTGGTGTCGGCGGAGGTGGCGCCTCTGGTGGTGGCGGTATTGTTGGTGGCGGGGGCACTGGTGGTATTGGGGGTGGCGTCATTGGGGGCGGCACGGCCAATCCTTCGCGTCCGGGGGGCGGGCTCAACCCACCCGCCACCGGCGGCATCGGCCCGAACCGGCCGAACAATCCCCAGCAGGCCGAGCGTCTGCGGGCTGAAATCCGCAGCATGAGCGCGGATGAGCGCCTGAGATTGCGGCGCGGCTGCGCCACGGTATCTGCTTCGCCCGAGAGCTACGACGCCGACATGCAGGCCCTGTGCCGACTGATGAGCCGCATGTCCGCACGCTGATACCGGATGAAACTGAAGAAGGAGCGCGGTACCGATGGTCGCGCTCCTACATGTTTGCTGGCTGTCACATGCTCGCGTTGAGCGCGCGACCCCGATGATCTAGTCGGTGACGGAAGTTCAGCTCCGCGCGGCCGCAGCGCCTGTGCATGATGGCAAAGCCTTCACCCATGATCGTCTGTGGAGAGGCTGGCTACGCTCGCACGCACTGAGTCTGGTCGCTGCCTTCGACGAACAGGTCAAGCACATGCCCTGCGTCGTTCTTGATCGGCCGGTAAACAAAGTCAATCGGGTGTTCCGCAAGTGGGCCACCGGCTCTTGCCTGGAGCCGCACTGGCAGTATGCGTCCCACCTGGCCTCGATCACGGCAACCTTGATCTCAATCCCGCCATCGGCACCGCCTTGCTGAAGAACGTCACCAAGTATATCTGGAAGCTGGTGAAGGAGCGCTTCCCAAGGCTGGAAGAGGTCGAGCTTAAGCGCGGCATGGCCGGCTCCTCGGAAGGCTGTATCTACTGCGGCGAAGCCGCCGCGGCCCAAGAGTGCATCGCGGCCTAATGTACCATTAAGGCCCTTCGGATGGCTCGACCTCAGTCATGCCATCTCAGGCAGGCTTGCCCTTCATCCATTCTGCGATCCTATGCGGCTGTTTCCTTGTGGAACTCGGCTTTGAGTTTGGTGACCGCTCCCACGCAGGTGATCTAAAGACACAATCATACGTCCAGTTGAACGCGAACGCGTAGACGACATAGACCACCGCAAACACCACATCCATGACAAAGGCATGGACAAGGCTGATGCCGAGATACCATGCCAGGAGGGGCGTCAGCATAGCCAAGAGCCCGGCCTCAAACAGGACAGCCTGCAAGATGCGCATGAGGATGCTCTTCTCAGTTCCGCCCCTCAGATGCTGCAGGATGGTGTCGAAAGCTACGTTGTAGACGTACGTCCACACCGTTGCGATGATGGCGCAGGCAATCCTGACCACTGTGATGTCGGCTACCGGCAGGTCAAAGGCCCACGCGGCGAGCGGGGACACCAGAGCAAGGCCGCCGAGCTCAAAGCTGATGGCGTGACGGATGCGATCCCAAGCCAGGCGCATGATTGAAAATCCTCAAGCCAGAAGGTTGAGCTAAGCCTTTTGAATGCGGCAGGTCCAAGCAGCTCAGGTCCGCTCGAGGGCGGTGCACTCCTGCAGGAACTCGCCCTTAAGAGCAGCATCGCTGGCCATCTCGCCCCAGTAGTAGGTGTTCACCATGCGGCTGCGGTGGCTGGCGCGCACGCCGCGCTGGGTCTTGCACATGTGTACGGCGCTAATCCGCACGGCCAGTCCACGGGGAGCTGTCATGTCCATGACGTACTGCCCGATCTGCTTGACCAGTTCTTCCTGGATCTGCAGGCGCGAGGCAAAGTACTCCACGATTCGATCATATTTGGACAAGCCGATGATCTTGCCGTCGGCTGCTGGCAGGATGCCGATGTAAGCTTGGCCGTAGATCGGCATCATGTGGTGGGCGCACATGGAACGCAGCTCAATCGGCCCGTTGATGATCAACTGATCGTAGGCCTGAGCGTTGTCGAACTCGGTGATCTTGGGCGGGGCGGTGAACCGGCCTTCTAGGAGTTCCTCAACATACATCTTGGCGACGCGCTGAGGCGTCTCACGGGTGTTGTGGTCGTTCTGGTGATCGATGCGCAGGATATCGAATAACTCTTCCAGCTTCCGGGCGGCCGCCGCGGTCATCGCCTTACGCTCAGCCTCGGTCAGCGGCTGGTCGAGAGCTTCGTTGCACAGGCGAGCGAGATTCAGATCACGCGAATGGAAGTTCATCATGGCCCCTGCGGATTTGTTCTGTGGTTAGTTTGAATGGCCGACGAGGTGATTGGCCAGAAGGGCGAGCGTCAGTCCGGCTAAGATCAGGGCCAGTATTAGGGTGATCCGGCTTACCTTTTCGTGACGCGCCAGCCGGGCATCGATGGCTTTCAGGCTCCGTTGCTTCGCCTGGTCATGCCTCGCCTTGTCAGTATCGTCGTACGCTTTCATCTATGCCCCCAAAGATGAAATTCTTATCTCAGATGCTCTACCAGCCTTATGCAGTTATGGGAAGATCCTCCGCACAATGCGCGTCAAATTGCGCGTAACGGGTCGTCTGGATCGTATAGTCGAATGAAGGAACTGATCAGAGAAGGTCCGCATCGGGCCACGCAGTGACGATTCCTTACGCACCTGTAACGTCTGCTGCTCCATGCTTGAGCGGGCGTTCGGCGTACTTCCGCCTCGTGCCATGTGTGGACGGCTCCCCGTTGGCAAGGGATTTGTTTGACGCTTCTGCCAGGCTGGTCGGTGCGGCC
>NZ_JACXAB010000081.1 GCF_014699075.1 Microvirga sp.
AGCCGATTGTGCTAACCTCTCCCATGGACGCCTCCCTCAAGTGGTGCTCAACACCTCCACTGTGGCACACCAAGGCCATTGGGAGGCGTCCACCCCATCACAACCCTCGAAGTTGGTGATGGCTTTGCCCTGGCGATGATACAGATCGCTTTCGATCTGGTGGACCAGGATGTTGCGGCTCCAGCCATGCTCGATGGCCTGACGGGCATACCAGAGACGCTCTGCCGGATCCTTCACGGCCTCGACCAGGCGAACATTGTGGCCCGACGGCAACCGTGCAACAACCTGTTGCACGATCTCCCGATCAGGATAGGCCTCGGCGAACGCCCGCATGTATTTAAGGTTTCGCCCCGAGAGGCCAGTCATCTCCGGGAATGCCTGCCGCAGATCTTCGCCGAGCCGGTCGATCACGCGAGCGCCCCAACCTTCGGTCGCCTGCCGGTCGAGGATGTCACTGCCGATGCTCCAGTAGAGAAGGATCAGCTCCTGGTTGACCGCGACAGCGGCCCGAAGACGGGCGGCACGGATCCGCTCCTTCAGCTCACTCAGAAGTGCTGTGTATCCGTTGAGTTCCGGCTCGGGAGGTATACGCACCATGGCATGACTTTAGCAGAGGGATGGGAGAGTCGCTGTAGCCGAAAGCTGTTACTTTTTAGCCTTTGATCCAAGCTGATTACAAACGAGATAACATCTTGTATAATCAACATTTCGACAAGAAGTCTGAACCCAGTGCCGTGTCAGAATCCGCTCACAGAAGGACCCCTCACGCTCCAGTCAATGGTGGGTGTAGCTCTGGCTCGTTGCTGAAACAGAAGCTCTCCTGGTGACTGCCGATGGGCTTCCGGCTGATTTCTCATTCGGTCTGTACCGTCAGGCCGGCTTTGCTCGTCGGTCGACCCCGTTTGAGACACTCTACGCCTTGGGCGAGGGCGACAAGCAGATGGTTTCTGCGCCCAATGCTGGATCGGGCAAAGGCCCCGAGCATGCAACCCGAACGCACTCCCGCAGCCAGCGATGCGCCGGATCCGCATCCAGCCTCGGATGCCAGAGCAATGAAACGGTGATCTCAGGCACAGGGACCGGCAGGGAGAAACTGTGCATTCCGGCGCGCAGGCCCTCGGTGTGGCGTTCTGGAACGGTGGCGATCAGGTCGGAACTCCGCGCCAGGGCCAGCGCGGTCGAGAAGCCACCGACGATGGTGGCAGCCTGCCGTTCCAGCCCTGATTCTTCCAGGGCGTCGTCGACCGGTCCCCGGTCGAGTCCTCGCCGTGAGACGAGAATGTGCCTGCCGGCGGCATAACGGGCAAGGGTGACCTTGCCTTCGCTGAGCGGATGCCCGGGTCTCACCGCCCCGATGAAGCGGTCGCGGAACAAGCCCCGGGCACGCACCTCCGGCCCCATCGTCTTCCCCACCACCCCCGTCTCCAGATCGATGGTGCCCTCGCGAAGCGGTGCACTGTCCCTGTCCGGCTTCGGGAGGAAGCACAGGCGGACGCCCGGCGCCTCCTTGCTGACGCGGGCGATCAGGCCCGGTCCAAAGGTCTCCACGAAGCCTTCGCTGGTCCGCAACGTGAACGTCCGTACAAGTCGTGCCAGATCGAGCGCCTCGGCCGGGCGCAGAACCGCCTCCGCGTCCTGCACGATCCGACCGACCTGTTCACGGAGCTCGAGTGCCCGGGGTGTCGGAACGAGACCGCGGCCGGCCCTCACCAGCAGCGGATCGCCCGTTGTCTCCCGCAGTCGTGCCAGTGCCCGACTCATTGCCGAGGGGCTGAGCCGCAACCGCCGGGCCGCTCGCGCAACGCTGCCTTCCGTCAGCAGGACATCAAGGGTGACGAGCAGGTTGAGATCGGGATGCGACATGTCCCGACCGTAGCACAATTCCATGATCATGTGGCGTCGCGTGCACGAATAAGCTGCAAACGGTGCGCCTTCTGCCATGTCGGGCAGAAGACTACGCTTCTGCCAGCTCCAATGCCGGAGTGGCAGGGAACGAAGCCATGTTGAAGCAGGTCGCTTACGAGAAACTGGAACCAGGGGCCGAAGGGGCGAAGCTGACGCCCTCGGCGAGGTGGGCGCTGGCCAGCCTTTCCCTGTCCATGCTGTTGTCAGCACTCGGCACCAGCGTTGCCAACATCGCTCTACCGACCCTGGCGCAGGCGCTCAGCGCCTCCTTCCAGGACATCCAATGGGTCGTCCTCGCCTATCTCCTGGCCGTCACTGCCCTGGTCATCAGCGCCGGGCGGCTCGGCGACATCGTCGGCCGCCGACGGCTGCTGCTGGCCGGGATCGGCCTGTTCACGACGGCCTCGTTGTTCTGCGGCGTTGCGCCCACGCTCTGGCTGCTCATCGCCGCCCGGGCGGCGCAGGGGATGGGAGCGGCCGTCATGATGGCTCTGACCATGGCCTATGTCGGCGAGACGGTTCCGAAGGCGAAGACCGGAAGCGCCATGGGGCTGCTCGGAACCATGTCTGCGGTCGGCACCGCTCTCGGTCCATCGCTCGGCGGACTTCTCATTTCCGGCTTTGGCTGGCGGGCGATCTTTCTCGTCAACGTGCCGCTGGGCGTCCTGACCTTCCTTCTCGCGTACCGCTGCCTTCTCGGCGACAAGGCCACGCAGTCAGAAGGGGCTGGCTTTGACTGGATGGGTACGCTGCTGCTGGCACTGACGCTTGCGGCGTATGCACTGGCCACGACGGCCGGACGCGGCAGCTTCGGCGAGCTTAACCTGATCCTGCTGGTGGCAGCCGTCCTCGGGATGGGCCTCTTCGTGCTCGTGGAGGCACGAGTCGCCTCACCTCTGATCCGCCTGGGCATGTTCCGCAATCAGATCCTGAGGGCCGGCCTGGGCATGAGTGCGCTCGTCATGACGGTGATGATGGCAACCCTGGTGGTCGGGCCGTTCTATCTCGCGCGCGGGCTCGGGCTCGATGCGGCACGGGTCGGGCTCGTCATGTCCACCGGTCCGCTGGTCGCCGCGCTGATGGGCATCCCGGCCGGCTACCTCGTCGACCGCTTCGGCGCCGGGCGCATGACCAGGGTCGGACTTGTCGCGGCCGCGGCCGGTTCGTTCGCCCTCTCCATGATCCCGGCGGCTTTTGGCATCCCCGCGTACGTCGCCCCGCTTGTTGTCGTCACCGCTGGCTATGCGCTGTTTCAGGCCGCCAACAATACCGCGGTCATGACGGGCGTGGGCCAAGACCAGAGGGGCGTGGTGTCTGGCATGCTGAACCTGTCGCGCAACCTCGGGCTCATCACCGGCGCGTCCGTTATGGGTGCCGTCTTCGCGCTCGCATCAGTAACGACCGACATCACGACGGTGCCGGCCGATGTGGTTGCCACCGGGATGAGGGTCACGTTCGCAGTCGCCGCGGGTCTGGTCCTGGCAGCGCTCGCCATCTCAGTCGGCCGCCCCGCGTTAGCAACACAACCCTCACTCAGATTGATCGAGGATCGTGCTGTTGAGGGCGGGCACATAAAAGTTCGATGAGGCGCAGAATCCGAATGGCGACCAACAGTGGACACTCAGATGTTCTCCCCCGTCGCTGCAGCTTGAGATGGTGTGTGCGAACTGAACAGCCACGTTTCCATTGTTAGTATTGAGGATCACTCTTCCTCGGTACGGCCGGCTTGCGGCCTCAGCAAACGAAGGAATGACCATGGCTACGAAACAGAAGGATAGCGGTTCACAACCCAGCAGAGCCCGGAAAGCGCCGAAGAAGTCGGCCTCGAAGTCCGCCTCCCGGCCTGCCACGAAGAAGGAAGCTGGCGCTCCCAAGCGGGCTCAGCCCAAGGCGATGGCCGGCTCCCGGTCCGCGACGAAGTCCCAGGCTGTTCCCGCGAAGTCGCGGTCCTCTAAGGGAGCGCGGACAGCGGCACGTTCGACATCCGGTACATCGAGGTCGCGTTCCACAACGCAGGCCCGCTCCGCATCCCGCTCGCGGTCACAGGGCAGCCTGCTGAACCCGATGGCCTGGCTCTCGAGCCTTGAGGCTACGCTCACCTCCCCGCAGGCGCGCGCGGTGATGGCGGAGGCCCTCAGGGCGGTCGCGAACGTGCTCGAGAAGCCGCAGGGCGGCGAGCAGCGACAGGGCAGCGCAACGCAGGAGGGCAGGGAAGCCGTGTCGGCCGCGGGAAGCCTTGGCGCCGAGATCGTTGCTGCTCCTCTGGAGGTCGCAGCGGCTGCTATCGGAGCCGCAGGGGAGGTCGTGACGAGCGCACTCGGTGGTTCGTCGGGCGAAGACCGCAGCAGTGGTGAGAGCAGCAAGGGCCGCAGACGGTCCTCCTCGCGCAAGAAGTCATCGGCAGGCGACTAGCCAACGCAGTGATCGGCCGGCCAGAAAGCAGATCCTCCAGGCTCAGCCCTGTCCGGCCGACGTCGACGCTTGATGAACGCTCCAGATCAAGAGGCTGTTAGCTCTTTGATCGCCATAGTCGCGACATCTTGCCCTCACACATGACCGAGGGAGGTAACAATGGAGTTTGAAAATGGCCGCATCAAAGACAGCGAACACTGGCACAACAGCAGCCAAGAAGCTGAACTCGGCCTTGGCGAAGCCGTTGCAGCCCTCGAAAGAACTCGCCGCCATTGTCGGCTCTTCCCCGCTGCCTCGCACGGAGGTGGTGAGCAAGGTGTGGGAGTATATCAAGGCCAACGATCTCCAGAACCCCGAGAACAAGCGCGAGATCCTGGCGGATGACAAGCTCCAGGCTGTCTTCGGCGGCAAGAGCAAGGTCAGCATGTTCGAGATGAACAAGTACTTCGCCCAGCATCTCTCCTGAACTCGCTCCTCATGGGACGACACGCCCACCCGCCAGAAGTCTGGCGGGTGGGCGTGAATGGCCTTGCGTCAGCGGCTCTCAATCAGACCGCTTCCAGGATTTCCGTAGTCCACGACCGACTGCGCGTCAGGGCGAAACGTGCGAGCAACTCTTCTGGTGAGAAGGGCGGGGAGTGGGTTCGGGCACGCAGCGTTGCTGAGGCGGACCCGGACCTAGATCAGGCTGCAAGGAAGAGTTCGTTCTGCAGCCAAGGAGCGCAGGCTCTTCTTCCGTTCGGGCGTGCCGCTGCGATACGCTCCTGAAAGCGCTCTTGAGCTTCTTTGAGCAGACGGCGTTTTCGGACGATGGGTTGGGAAGCGCGTGAGGTGTCCTGCACAATGGCAGCCGCTGCCGCGTACAGATCGGCTGTTGCGGCATCCAGGCCAGGATCTCGCTCGAATAGACCAACCAGGCTTGTCAGGTGCTGCCTGAGGAGTGTCTGCAGTTCACAAAGATAAGGCTGATCTCCTCCGAACTCGATGGTGTTCAGGGTTGGGGCGATTAACGCCAACTTCTCCTCGATCGTGTCGGTGAACCGTTTATCCGCCATGAGCAACTGTCTCCAGGTCAGAGAAAGCCCGCCTAGCCCTTGAGCCCCACGTGAAGCATGCGCCTTCATGGTTAACCGATGCTTTCATACGGCTGAGGAGAGCGACGCGACAAAGGTCTGGCGCCATTCCATCGCGGTCACAGTCCTCGGGCGATACCGGAACCCGTCGCGTGCGCCCTGGTGGGAGGTCCGGTGCTTTGCCTTCAGGCCGGAGCGCTTCTGTTGCGACGACCGTTGACGCTCATCAGCGACACATTAGGATGGTGGCGCGGTGTTGCAACCGGCATCGCACACGCCCTAGCTGAAGTTTGGAAGAGGCTTCAGTTGGGGCGTTCTCATTGCGACAGGTGGCGACGGTGCCACAGGCTGGGGTGAGGGGACTGGCTCCACAAGGGCAGTAGAAACTAGAAAACCTGCACTCCGCTGACAGAACGCTGGCAGCGGATGTGAGCTGTGATCGTGGCCTTGAGACTTAGCTTGCTAACTTGACGAGCTGCGGCTCCCGCAGCATGTAGCCGCGGCCCCAGACCGTCTCGATGTAGTCCCTGCCGCCAGAGGCCTTTGCGAGCTTCTTGCGCAGCTTGCAGATGAACACGTCGATGATCTTGATCTCAGGTTCGTCCATACCGCTGTACAGATGATTGAGGAGCATCTCTTTGGTCAACGTGCTCCCCTGGCGCTGAGCCAGGAACGCCAGGATCTTGTACTCCGTGCCGGTCAGGTTCACCGGGCGTCCTGCGACCTCAGCCTGTTGTGCCCGAGGGCTGATCGTCAGATCGCCGCATTGAAGGACAGCTTCAGTCTGATCGGACGAGCGGCGGATGATCGCCTGCATGCGGGCGATGAGTTCGTCCTTGTGAAACGGCTTGATGAGGTAATCATCGGCGCCATAGCCCAAGCCTCTGACTTTGTTCTGGATACCGTCCAGGCCTGAAAGGATCAGGACGGGGGTGCTCACCTTGGCAAGCCGCAGCTGTCGCAGGACATCGTAGCCTGACATGTCCGGGAGGTTGAGGTCGAGCAGGATGATGTCGTAGTCGGGGAGCCGACCGAGATCGATGCCGTGCTCGCCCAGATCGGCCACGGAGATCCGGACGTTGAGGCGCTGCAGCATGAGCTGAATGCTCTGAGTGACAGAGATGTCATCCTCGATCAGCAACACCCGCATCTCACCACCTCCCAGAGACCTCAGCCAATGTGAGGGAAGTATGCTCAACGAGGAGTTAACGTTGATGGTACATCGCCGCCTTCACTGCGCCGTTCCCGTTGCAGTCTTCAAAAGACTTAGCCGGCTAAGTAAATACGCATAATATTACTTTTGACAAGAAGTCTGCTGATTGGCTGACAGCGTGGCCCCTCGCACTCGATATGGCCGAAGTTGCAACAAACGTTTCGGTTGCCTCGATACGTAAGTGGTCCTGGCAAACGGTTATCGCGTGAGAGCCTCGATCTCGACATCGGTTAGCCGGCGCTCATGCCCGTCTGGCATCATCACACACAAGCAACCCGCAGCGTCCGTGAAGTACACAGGATTCCCTGCTTTTTGATGCTCCGTGACTGCCTCGGCGACCGCCTCTCGGATCGCGCTCTTGAGCTGCTCGGACCATTCACGTCCTCCGTACTCAAGATCCTCAGGCTCGGCGATCATCCCTTCCTCCGCGGTATCTGCCCGGACCTCACGGGAGTTGTGCCTGTCCATGGTGAAATCCCGCGAGTCCGACCCTGCAATGGATTGGCCTGAGCATAAGCGACAGCCAGATCCAGATGGTGCTCTTTGATGGTGGGGTAGGCTGCCAGGATACGATCCCGCGGGATGCCTGCATTCACGGATGCAGCCACGTCATAGACCAAGACCCGTGTGCCCTTGATGACCGGCATGCCACCCAGGATTTCCGGATCCGAGACAATCGTGTCGTCCTGCTTGGCATTCGTATCCTCACTGGTAGTCATTCGCACCTTCCGCAGCCCGAACAACCTCTTCGATGTGCCCTGACCGCAGCCGGTCGATCGGCGCTGCACTATCGGTGTACTGATTAGGCGTAACCAACCACTCCCACGCCTCCTCAGGGGACGGGAAGTACCCCGCAACCCGGTCGATGCCTTCGATCGGTCTGGCGTGCTCAAACTGGCGCTCCGGATAGACGAACTCATGGGCGTCTTTGCGGAAGGCAATGACCGTCCCATTATCTCGCCACAGATCGAGCGTCGCGGCGGAGGTACCGAGCTCCTCCGCGATGCGGGCAACTCCAAGGATCTCGGACGCCGCCCAGTTTGTGGAGTCATCATCGACCGTGATTTCGTCCAGCAGCGCTTTACCCTCTTCCAGGCTGACCAGGAGCCCGAGGCCAGATCCCTTCATGACAAGAACACCCTTCCCGGTACCGCCGAGCGGCCGATCCGTAATGTCGCCCGAGGTGTCCTCTGTTGACAGCACCTGTCTCGGATCCTGTCCTTTATGGACCCGAGCGATGTCGATGACGTCCTCGAGGCGGCCTGCTTTCAGAGCCTCAAGCGGGGAAAGCCCTTCCAGCGCCTCATCCGGGACCAGGAGCCATTCAAGCCGCATCCAGTCGTGCCGGATCGCCATCATTGCCAAGACCTCGGGGAGGCCCGTCACGATCCCGTGCGGCGTGAACTGACAGGCCGGGTAACAGTAGCTTTCAGCCAACCTGACGGCGATAAGCTCCCCCGCCTTACGCCGCTTCTCGACTAATGGCTCAGAGATTGCGAGGATCGCAGCGACCTCCGAGAGCGTGTAGAGCCCACCGGCCATATCGATCAGTTCAGCCTTCCGTACCTCGCCGGCCGCTATCATTTCGGCTATCGCTTTCTCGGTCATCCCAGTAGTAAGTCTCCGTGTGCGTCTCCGATGATCTGCAGATTGCTCATCGGCGAGAGGCAATCAGTCGCCTCTCCTCCGTGCGCTCATGGGTAGATTCCATGCTCAATCTGGCCAAGAAGCCGGAGAACCCGGTCGGTCTTACCCTGAGTCATCAGATCAAGGGGCGTGGCTAGCAGCACCTGATTAGGCCGGACCAACCAGCTCAGTCCCCGCTCCCCGAAGACCTCTTGTGCTCTCCCGATGACCGTAGCGATCTCCGGTCCAGATCCTTTGAGAGACTTAAGCTGCTCGATTTGCTCCTTGAGACGGTCAATCGCTTGGTCAATGGCGTGGTCGGTGTTTGCCGTCGTGTAGGGCTTGAAGTCTCGATCTGGTTCAAGGGGCGGCACGTGATCTCTCCCGCGAAGGAACCTCAAGAGCACGAACTGGCCAGCCTCAGTGACTATGAGCTCCTCCGGTGAACGCCCGCCGAACCACTGGTGCGGCGTCTTCAGGAAGTCCTCAGGATCATCGTACAGATCAGCAATGAGGGCGAAGATCTCGTCGGCCATCTGTGTCATGGACGAGAGTCTAGCATCACGGCTGATTGCGGCCAATTCTGTCGGAGGACACAATTGCAATTGTAGTGTCGTGAAACATAATCCTGATCATGGGTACGGGGTTCTCTGTCGGACGGTCATGACCCTCACCAAGTCTCATCAAGCCATCATGGCGGCGATCGAACGCCACTGGACGGTCCATGCGCTCCGGCGATTTCGCGAGCGCTACAATCTCGACGATTATGATCCTGCCTCCTTGATCGACCTGGTTGATCGGATCGAGCTCAAGTACCGAGTTGCATTCGCAAGCCCTTACTGGGCCCCCTACTCCAGGGTCATGGTCGTCGCCAAGCTGACACGCTGCAATCTGGCAGCATCCTCGAAGGTGAGGATCGTCTACCAGTGACGAGAGCAGATGATTGTGACGGTACTTCCGTTGAAGCTGGACCCGAACCGCCGAAACAAGCTCAAGACCCTAACGGTATGAAACCAATCGCACTGGATCGAACTCGGCCAAGAACTGCGATTATGGCAGGTGGTTGCTGCAGAGTTTTGACAAGAAGTCTGTAACCAGTGATGTGGCAGGGTCCCCTTACAGGAGGATCACATGCGGACCAATCAGCGGCTGGCCCAGCTCTGGCTCGACGCTCTGGCGACCGAGCTTGGGGCCTCGGCCGGTACCATCGACACCTACACCGATGACCTCAACTGCTATCTCGCCTGGCTCAATGAGAACAGCCTCGGCCTGGACGAGGTCGGCCTGGAGCAGATCCGCGACTACATCGCCGCTGTCGACGGGTGCGGCTATGCCGGCTCAACCATCGCCCGCCGCATCACGGTCGTGCGTGGCCTGCACAAGTTCCTGATCGCCGAGGAACTCGGCTCCCGTGATCCCACCGCTCATCTGGCGGCCATGAAGCGGTCACGCAAGCTGCCCTTCGTCCTGTCCGTGGCCGAGACCGAAGCGCTCCTGGAGACAGCCCATAGGCTGGCGGCCGATCCCTCGGTCGGACTCTACCGGCAGGCGGGCTATGCCCGGCGCGCTGCCTTGTTCGAGACGCTGTATGCCTCCGGCATGCGCATCAGTGAGGCCCTGTCGCTGCCCTCCGATGCCGCCCCTGCGGGCACCCGGATGCTGCTGGTGCGCGGCAAGGGCGACAAGCAGCGCCTCGTACCGCTGCACGAGCGGGCGATCGAGGCCCTCGCCCTTTGGCAAAAGCTGGCTCGCGCCTGTTCCGGCGGAGCGCCCTCGCCGTGGCTGTTCCACTCGGTGCGCAACGGAGCCAAGGCTCTGACACGCCAAGCCGCCCTGCTGGAGATCAAGGAGGTAGCGGTCACGGCCGGGCTCTCCAGCCCCGAGCGGGTGTCACCGCATGTGCTGCGCCATGCCTTTGCCACCCACATGCATTCCGGCGGCACCGACCTGCGGGTGCTGCAGGAGCTGCTCGGCCATGCCGGTATCGAGACCACCCAGATCTACACCCATCTGGACACCTCCCGCCTCCATCAGATGGTCCGTGATCTCCACCCGCTTAATCACGAGTAAGATCCAAATTTAGAGTCTATCCGCCCTTGTAATCTCGCCAGCAAAGTCATGCGCTTTACGGCAGTTTGCTCGAGGGCAGCATCCGATGCTGCCTCAAACTCATACCCGGCCGTCTCTCATGTGTTCGCACGCACATCGTTCCTACCGGCTAGGTGGATAGTCTTTGCCTCACCGTCAGGGAGGCCGAACCATGAAAACCGTCCTTTCGTACTGCTCGGCAAGGGTGTTCTCGACCGGATTGCTCCCGATGGTGGCTATGTGCCCTCGGCAACCGGGAGCCGAGAACGACAATGAGAGACAGCCTCCATTCCAGAAAGAAGCGGGAATAGCTCACAGCGGACACGTTCAGGTGTCCTAACCGATACAACTCCGATCCTCAGTCCCCTTACCTCATTTGAACTGCTGCGGCCGCAAAGCCAAACCCTTACGCTGAGCGGCCGCCCTGCAGTGGAGCCGCAAGCATGCAGCGTTTTGTGGTAACCCACACAAAGGAAGGCTTCTGGTCTGTATCCTGCCAGGAGCAAACCCTTGCCGTGTACCTGACTGAGGAACAGGCACTCGCGTCCGCTTTCATGCTGGCGTCGAGAAGCAGCAAACTTGGACTGAGAACAGTTGTTTCCCTCACCTCTGCAGCGGGTGGAGTCGAAACACATGCAGCGTCGGATCTGGTGTCTGGCTCTTTCATCAGACTGGATCGAAGGCCAACAGCGGCCGCAAACGACGTCTCTCTCCAACCATGACGTCATCCTGACGCTCCTCCAGAAGGTGCTGCATTCAGGCCGACTCCACCTGCACGCACTGCTGCCAGCGCTAGACATCGACATACGATCAAAGCACAAAAGCTTTCAGGCTCGATCGGGTTTCTGACCGCGATACCGGATCAGAACTCAGGGATTTGCGAGGAGACGATCGTCATGCGGCGCTCGACAACCTTCGACAAAACCTCGATCCGATCCAGGTCGCGCTCGCTCATCGCAATCAGTCCCATCCGCATTCTCCCGCATCGTTCAGAAGCGGGGAGTGTGACATTCCTACCTACTTTGCAGGATCAGGACATTCTAACTTTGCGGCTACAGGCAAGTTTCAATGCAAAGATTATGAAACCTGCCCAACCCGGAACGACGAGGGTGTTAAGTCCGGTCAGCCGTTTTCTCTTGTGCAGCAACATGACTCGGAGCGGCTCTGTCCATCCCGAAGCCGATCCTGGTGCAGTTCCGCCCCTCCGCCTTGGCAACGTAGAGGGCACGATCCGCCCGGTAGAGGATCGAGCTGCGGTCATCATGTGGCAATGCCGCCGTCAAGCCTGCGCTGAAGGCGATGGGGCGCCGTGTTGCCTGGTCAGGCATTGTCACAGGCGGGAAGCTGGCCCTGATTCCATTGATCAGGCGGTCCGCGTCGTCAAAGCGGTCATCCGCCAGCAGCAGGAACTCTTCGCCTCCGATCCGCCCAATGTGATTGCCAGGGCGCAGGCTCTCGCGGAAGATCTGCGCAAAATGCCGGAGAACCGCATCGCCGGCTTCATGCCCGTAGGTGTCGTTGACGGTCTTGAACTGGTCGATGTCGATGATCGCGACACACAGGCCGGCACCGGACGCCATGCCTGCCGCAAGGCCCTCGTCGAGGAGTTCGAGGATGTAACGCCGGTTCGGCAGCCCGGTGAGGAGATCCGTGCGCGAAGCAAGAAGAGCGGACTCGTGAGCCTGTCGTAGGGACTTCTCGTTGTGTTTCAGGGCCGAGATGTCCGTCCCCACCGTCATGACCCACCCGTTCGGCAGCAACGTGTGCTCGATCCAGAACCAGCGCCCGTCGAGAAGGTCAGTCTCAAAGGATTTCCGGCGGGTGCTCCTGCGGCGCGGCAGTGTTCTGGCGATGAGCGCCTCGACATCACCATCGTCGATCCTCACCCCAAACCCATTCGCGGCGCCGTACCGAAGAATGTCGGAGAAGGTGAAGGGGCCCTCGTAGTCCCGCAGGAACATGCCCCGATAGGTCTCGTTGGCGTACCGGAGATTATCCTCGGCATCGTAGACAGACACCGCTTGCCCGCTCCCGGCGAGCGCCTCGACGATGCTCTGGAGCGTTTCTTCATCGGGATCTGAAAGGAACTGCGGCATCCGAAAGACAGAAATCCTGGAGAGACAGACACTTTCTACACGGGATCCTCGGTCCGAGCCAACTGCCTCATTAGACCTTCGCCAGTCCCAGTGTGTCGGCCATGGTGGCGCCACGGGTGCCCATCGGCTTCTCGGGCCCTCGTGTGGTATCCTTCGCCGTCTGGTGCTCCATCTCGGCGTTGAGCTCAGCCCCGAGCACCACGACCACGCTTGAGATCCAGATCCACGTCATGAAGCCGATGACGGCGCCGAGTGAGCCGTAGGTCTCGTTGTAGCTGCCGAAGTTCGCCACGTACCAGGAGAACAGCATCGACACGACAAGCCAGAGCACGGCGGCCACGATCCCACCGGGCGTGACCCACTTCCACTCGGCCTTGTCGCGGCTTGGGCCGTAGCGGTACAGCACCGCCAGCCCGGCGATCACCGCAGCGAGAAGAACGGGCCAGCGCGCGATGGCGAGCAGCCACTCGATCCCGCTGCCGAGACCGACGAAGTCAAGGACGATCGGCAGCACCACAATCCCGGCCAGGGCGAGGAGGATGAACCCGACGGCTGCCAGCGTGAAGGTGAGGGACTCGAGGTTCAGCTTCACGAAGCTGTGCTTCTCCTCCTCATCGTAGACGATGTTGAGCGCGTCGAAGATCGCCTTCATGCCGGCGTTAGCGCTCCAGAGGGAGATGCCTAGTCCGATGATGAAGCTGACACCCAGCTTGCCCTCCCCCGCCGAGGCGATGCGGACCACCTGTTCCCGGATGATGTCGAAGGCACCGCCGGGCAGGACGCTGGAGAGTGCCGTCAGGTGATCCTGGATCGTAGCGGGATCCGCGAACAAGCCGTAGAGGGACACCAGGGCGCCGATCGCCGGAAACAGCGCCAGCAGGGCGTAGTAGGTCACGCCTGCAGCCACCGACATCAGGCGGTCCTGACCGAACTCCCCGTAGGTGCGCCACAGGATGTCCTGCCATCCCCTGACCAGGATCTCGGCCGGCGTGCCCGCCTCCCGTCCCCTGCCCGGCTCCGAGGCTGCGGCTGCCGGGACATGCTGTCCGATG
Source organism: Microvirga sp. (assembly GCF_014699075.1). Lineage (GTDB taxonomy): Bacteria > Pseudomonadota > Alphaproteobacteria > Rhizobiales > Beijerinckiaceae > Microvirga. The sequence continues at coordinate 13,466 of NZ_JACXAB010000081.1, forward strand.
TCCTGCGCTTCGGCCTCACGGCTAGTCTGCTCCGGAGGACCGGGCTCCCAGGCCGGAACCCTCGCGGTTGCCCTGCTCCCACCAGACACGAGCCGGACCAGGACCATGCCGGCCGCGACGGCCAGCAGGGTGGATGCCATGGACGGAGCAATATGCTTCTGGGGATTCTGGGACGGAGGGGGTGCAGCGGGCATAACGAATGCGAACTCTGGGGCGAACTGACGGGCCAGGCTTGGCCGTTAGGCTAACCGTAACATCAACACGTAAGTTCCACCCTGGCCGGCTCCGGCCCTGGCCGCGCGGCGCTCGCGGGTTACGACGGTTGAAATCAACCCCACTCGCGACATCTGTCCGGACATGACAAGCACCGTTTACGATCCCTCGTCCCCTCCTGACACCAATCCCATGCTCGATGCGGCTGTCCAAGCCCACCTCGGCATCCAGCTGCGGGACCTCTACGGCGATCCCGTGGAGATCAAGATGCCGCGGCGGCTCGCCCAGCTCGCCGACCGCGTAGCCCAAGTCATCCGCGCGCACACCGAGCCGGTGGACCAGGCCTTCGTCGACGGGATCATGGCCAGCCTGAAGTCGCTGCGCTCCTTCGCACTCTCGCTCACCCGCGACGTCCACCAGGCCGAGGACCTCGTGCAGGAGACGGTGCTGAAAGCCATCAGTAAGCACGAGAGGTTCGAGGCCGACACAAACCTGCAGGCCTGGCTCTTCACCATCCTGCGCAACCTGTTCTTCTCCGGCCACCGCAAGACCCAACGCGAGGTCGAGGATGCGGACGGCGCACATGCGGCGAAGCTGGTCGTGATCCCAGACCAGGAGGACCATATCGTCATCCAGGACCTCGAAGCCGCTCTCGCCAAGTTGCCGCGGGACCAGCGCGAGGCCATTCTGCTCATTGGCGCCGAGGGCATGGCCTACGAGGAGGCAGCCGAGGTGCTCGGCGTTAAGGTCGGGACAATCAAGAGCCGCGTCAACCGGGCCCGCAATCGCCTTGCCGAAATGATGGGGCTCTCAGGAGCGGACGGCATCGCCGCCGACCGCCACGTCAGATTCTAACAGAGGACGCGACGCGTTTCGAGGTCGAGCCTCAGCCGCTCTGGGGCGCTTCCTCCAGAAGCCCGCTTCCCTCTTCACCAAGGCGCCCGCGGTAAACGGCCTGCCAACCATCTCTACATCCTCGTTCAGCCGCCCTGGCTCTCATTCGCTGGTGTCTGCGGCCGTGGTCGGCACCGGATCAAGGCCCCGGCGCTTCCGGGAACTGGGTCCCTGGATCAAGGGTTCCCTTCTCAGCAGCCAAGCTTGTGCCGCCGCACAGCGCATGGAGCAGGTGAGTCAGGATAGGGAATGTGCCAGTGACAAGCGAACGCTACGCCATCGGCCTGGCTCGCGCCTTCGGCGGGGCGATCATCTTCGGCATACCCCTGCTGATGACCATGGAGATGTGGTCGCTCGGCTTTTCGATGGGCCGCGGCCGGCTGCTCCTGCTCATGGTCTTTACCCTCGCGGTGCTCGTGGGCCTCTCCTACTTCTCCGGCTTCGAGAAGACCTTCAGTCTCAAAGAGGACGCGATGGACGCGTTCGCGGCGTTTGGCGTCGGCGTGATCACATCCGCCGTGCTCCTCGTAGTGCTTGCGGTGATCACGTTTGACATGACCTGGAGCGAGATTGTCGGCCGGGTGGCGCTGCAGAGCGTGCCGGCGAGCATCGGCGCCATGCTCGGGCGCAAGCAGCTCGGGGATGAGCAGGACATGGACGCAGAGGAGGAACGCAAGCGTGAAGCGGGTTATGGCGGCGAGCTCTTCCTGATGGTGGCCGGCGCGCTGTTCCTCGCCTTCAACATGGCTCCAACGGAAGAGATGATCCTGATCGCGTTCCAGATGACGCCGTGGCACGTCCTGGCCCTGGGCGTACTCTCCATCCTGCTCTTGCACGTCTTCGTCTACAGCATCGGGTTCTCCGGCCAGGAGAGCCGGCCCGAGGGTGGCACCTTCCTGACAACCTTCTTGCACTTCACACTGGCCGGCTACGGCGTTGCCCTGCTGGTCAGCTTCTACGTGCTCTGGAGCTTCGGACGGACCGATGGCGTCTCCGTGGCCGAGATCGCGAACATGCTGGTGGTGCTGGGCTTCCCGGCCTCGCTCGGCGCCGCGACGGCGCGGCTGGTGGTGTGAGGGCGCGATGAACCGGGAACACAAGCAGGGTGGCAACGAGACCGGCAAGGTGGCGCCACAGGTGCCTTGGCTCGAGTGGGTGGCCTCCGGCGTCGGCCTCCTGTTGGTGCTCGGCGTCTTCGGCGTCATTGGATGGCAGTTGTTCAATGGCGCGACCGTGCCTCCGGTGATCACCGTTGAGGTTGAGAACGTGGCATTGGTGGAAGGCGGGCACCGGGTCCTGTTCCGGGCGCGCAACAGGGCGGGCGAAGCTGCCGCGCAGGTGGAGATCGAAGGAACAGTGTCCACGGCAGGTTCGGACCCCGAGACCAGCCGGGTCGTCCTTGACTACATTCCGGGGCACTCGGAGCAGGAGGGCGGGCTGTTTTTCCGCCGTGACCCGCGATCCGGTGCCCTGACCCTGCGGGCCACCGGGTTTGCAAACCCCTGACCACCCCACCGTCTACAGGAAGGGCGATGAGCAAGTGGGACTACGACCGGTAAGAGATCCTGGCGAACCATGCCCGCGATCTCGTCAACGGGTCGTTCGAGCTCTTCAGCACCCGTACCGCCGAATCCACCAACGAACTGGTGCTGCGCCTGACCTTTATGAGAATGCTGCTGGGCGCCGTCGGGGCCATTGCTGGCATCTTCAGCATGAACTTCGAGACGCCGTACCTGCAATCGGGCGTGCTGGGCTTCTGGTCGGTGATCGGGGTTCTCGTCACCATCACGGTCGGAGAGATCTTGATTGCCCGGCTTAAGGACTGGATCTAGCCCTTACGATGCGTTGTTGGCCTCATGGCTCTAGGGAATAGTGGGCAGATGATCAGGCTGAGAAGAACGCCTCCCGTCATGACTAATAGCGCCTCCCATAGCGGCGGGTGGCCGAGGCCAGTCAAAGGTCTGCGGCTTCCTGCGGCGGTGCGGTAGCACGGATGCGACCACCATCAAGTACCTTTGGGCGGATGCGGGTGCGATTGCCGCGCCTGTTCTACGGCCATCGCCCGGCCGCTGTCGCCTTCCAGGCGGGCCTGCTGGCCATCGACATCGCAGCCATCGGCTACTTCATCGCCACCAGCTTCGTGGACGACGAAGGGATGCCGCTCCATCGCCACCCGGCACGAGAAGCTCGCCTTGAACTTCGCCGCGATGTTGAAGCTCGCGCTCCTGCGCCAGTACCTGCGTATGCTCAGGCCGTCAGACAGGAGCTAGGACTTCACCACCTTCAGGCCGGCTTCTCCCCACTGTGATTAGACTGATGGTCCTGGCCGCGGCAGGGGTCGCCTTGCTGGTCGTGATGCTCATAGGGTTCTTCGTCGTGCTCCCTCTGGTGCTGGCTGGCGGTATCGCGTCGTACTTCTATCTTCGACGCCACCTGCGTCAGGCACAGCGCCGCTCCCGGGATGGCGTGATCGACGCAGAGTACACGGTGATCGACCGCCGGTAGAGTGCACTGGACCCCTGTCGATCTGCGATCTGCCGAGAGCCCTGATCCTCCCGGCAAGGCTGAGAAAGACGATCCTTCACTCCCAGCCCGCACCGCTTGATGTTTGCTCCCCTCACTAGTTGTGGGATCTGAGGAGGTTGTTCATCCCGTCTGAGAGCCTGAAGGTGGTCGTTGCGACACGATTACCGATGGACCTGAGAGATGAACAACCCGCACCAGAATGCCCGCACGACCCGCTTGGGTCGAGCGGAAATGATCCGCCGCATCGTTGAGGACGGTCAGCCAATCCGAGAGGTGGCCCGAGGCTTTGGCATCAGCGAGCGCACCGCCCGCAAGTGGCTGGCCCGCTACAAGGCAGAGGGGCCAAGCGGACTGGAGAACCGCTCCTCCTGCCCAAAGACCGTTGCCAATCGCACGGCTGAGTACTGGATCGGTGTGATTGAGATGCTGCGACGGGAGTATCGGCTCACCGCCGAGGAGATCGCCGGCAAGCTGAAGCTGGCCCGCTCCACCGTGGCGGCCTGGCTCACCCGGCGCGGCTTGGGTCGCCTGACAGCCCTGGAGCCGAAGCAGCCGCCCCGCCGCTATCAGCGCCAGCATCCCGGGGAGTTGATCCACCTGGACATCAAGAAGCTGGTCCGCTTCGAGCGGGTGGGCCATCGCATCACGGGCGACCGGCGCAACCCCAGCACCGGTGCAGGCCACGATTGCTTTC
>NZ_JACXAB010000082.1 GCF_014699075.1 Microvirga sp.
GACTGCACCCGCCCCGCTAGGCCGAAACGTCAACAACAATCACATTGCCAAACGGGCGCCATCCAGACATGACAACAACCCCCAGGACTCGGCGATATGATCCATCACCTGGCTGCGGACGCTGTCGCAGACGCGATCGACCGGACCGCGCAACAATCTAGCCGGGTGGGGCCTTATGAACCCGGCAAATTTGTGGTGTCCGCAGAGCCGGGGTGGTAAGCTCTTAACCAGACTTTCTTACTCCAGCCGTCCATGGCTTGTCTTCCGAGCACGAACAGCCGAACCGGACTCGATTATTGCTCCACCTGAAGGATAATCTTGCCCCAACCGACGTTCATTCAGAGGTGGTGCCGCTCAACACAGGCGAGAAGCAGCCAGGAGGTGAGGCTGTGTCCCTTCGTCAAGCAGTAGTGCGAACAGACCATAGAGCCCTCAGACACAGCACGTCAGCTTAGCCGCGACATCATACCAGTTTCGGCCATAATCATCATGTTTGTTGAAGGTCCTCGCGCCGAATCGGTTGGCGCATCACAGGGCCTCCGATGACCCGCGCTCTGGCTCTTGCCACTGCTCTCCTGCTTGCCATCTTCTCCCACATCTCCACCGCACAAGCCGCAGACCCGGTTCACTTCTGGGATCTCCAGCCTCGGTCCCTTCGCCTCCTAGTGGCGTCGCCCCAGGTAATAGTCACCCGCACCACAACCGGATGGGATGCCTACTGCCGCTGCCCAGTCTTGCTTACACCCTCAGAGATCCCTGATGTCATGAAGAAGGCCATCGTGGCCGTCGAGGACAAGCGCTATTTCAACCACGGCGGCGTTGATGTCGCAGCCTTGCTGTCTGTGCTCAAAGGCGGCCTCACCCGGGGTGGCAGCACGATCCCAATGCAACTCCTCAAGAACTTGGTGTTCCACGATCTACGCGGGAGTAACGTGCTCACGCGTCTCGAGCGCAAAGGGGCGGAGGTCTGGTACGCCGGCCTCTTCGACGAGGCAGTGGGCAAGGAAGAGCTCTTAGCGGCGTACCTCAACCAGATCGAGTTTGGTGGCCGCGACATCGTTGGGCTGTACCGGGCGAGCCGCCACTATTTCCGTAAGGAACCCAAGGATCTGACCCTATACGAGGCTGCTCTGCTGGCCGGGATGGTCAAGGCGCCTGCAAGGCTAAATCCGCTCCGGGAGAAAACACAGGAGCGGGCGCACGAACGAGCCCTTCTCGTCCTGAAGCTCATGGCCGAGCAGGGCAGGATTACGGATAAGGAGCGCCGTCAGGCTGAAAAGGCTGGCATCCGCCCCGGCCTGCTGCCGGAGTTCAAGATCCAGCCGCAGGCCTTTGCTGAGTGGGTGGTGGAGACCTGGGCCGACAAGTACGTGCAGCCGGGTGAGACGGTTCGCTTCTTCGTCACCCTGAACCCGCAGATCCAGCATATCGCGGAGCAACAACTCAGCAGGCTGGTCAAGGACGGGGCTGTTCCACCCCAATATGATGCTGGCGCAGTGATGATGGCTCCCAATGGACGCGTGCAGGCGATGGTGGGGTCCGTCAATTGGTCCCAGCGGCAGTTCAACAACGCCGTGAAGGCCAACGTCCAGGCCGGCTCGACAGCGAAGCTGCCGCTTTTGATCGCTGCCTGTGAGGCCGGCAAGTCTCCGGGGAGCTGGGTCATCGACCAGCCGATCAGGGGGACATGGCCCGCGAACGGTGAAATCGGCTATCGCGGTCAGACGACGCTGAAGGAGGCTTTTGCCTCCTCGCGCAATGCGGCTGCCGTGCGGCTGGCGCAGGAGATTGGATCAGACACCGTCGCCGAGGTCAGCCGGCGCATCGGGATTGACCTCGGCCCTGTTGCTGAGGCGGGGTTTGTCCTCGGCTCCTACTCAAGCAATGTCATGGCCATGACGGCAGCCTATACAGCCGTGGCCAATGGGGGCTACCGTGTCGAGCCATCCGGCGTGCTGGCGGTGGTCGATGGTCGCGGCCAAGTGCGAGCTGACTTCCTCACCTCCATGCGCAAGAGGGTCATCCCGGAGAAATGCATTGAGCCGACCCAGGCTGTTTTACGTGAGGTGGTCCAGCATGGGACCGGACGCGCGGCGCAGATGAAGCGCTGGGCAGCTTACGGGAAGACCGGGACCTCCACTGGCAACGCCGATGCCTGGTTCATTGGCTGGAGTCAGCAGCGGGTATTCGGTGTCTGGATGGGCCGCCGCCGCGGCGAGACGGGACAGGCCGTTGCCGGCGCGGGCGCACCGGCTGCTTACTTCGGGCGTGTTGCCACTGCGGTGAACGAATGGAGCGAGCGCCAGCAGAGGCTCGAGGAGCAGCGGATCGCGAATGCACGCTCCAAGAGAGGTGTTGAGCCGGACAAGATCGTTGATTGGCTCTCTTCCCTTCCTCAGGCCATGACGCTGCCTGATAGCTCATCCGCTCAGGAAAGGCGTCTCAGGGAGAAAAAGACTTGAGCCATCCGGGCGCGGAACAGATGTGTGCCTTGTGGGATAATCCCGATCTAGGGTGCTTATGATGCTCATCCGCTATGTCTGCTGCGTGTTCGCCATTCTGCTTGCCATCGGTTCGTGCACCCTTGTGGCGGCGGAGCGCTCGCTGGCACAGGCGCAGAGATCAGCGTCGCGACAACAGGTCGAGGATCAGTTCCGTGAATGGCTGGCCGGCACTGTCTGGCCTGATGCGCAAAAGCAAGGGATTTCCCGCAAGACGTTTGATCGGGCCCTCGCGCGCCTCACGCTCGACTGGAATTTGCCGGAGCTGCAGCCCCCAGGCCAAACAACCTCACGGAACGATCAGCAGCAGGCCGAATTCCAGAATCCCGGCCTCTACTTCTCGGAAGGCCAGCTCACCTCGCTCGCGACAGCCGGCGGAAACCTCCTGAAGCAGTGGGGGAGCGCTCTGACGATGATCGAGCAGCGCTATGGTGTGCCGCGGGAGATCATCGTGGCGATCTGGGGCCGCGAGTCGTATTTCGGCCGGGTCAGGCCCAAGCACCAGGCCGTGAGGGTTCTGGCCACGCAAGCCTTCATGGGCCGGCGGCGCACGCTCTACTATCCCGAGTTGCTGGCAGCGCTGCTGATCCTGGAGCAGGATCAGTGGCCGGAGGAGACCTTACTGTCCTCTTGGGCTGGGGCCATGGGGCAGCCGCAGCTGCTGCCCTCAAAGTTCCTGCGCTATGCCATTGACGCGGATGGAGACGGACAGCGCGACATCTGGCGCTCGGTGCCGGACAGCCTCGCGTCCATTGCCCACTATCTGCATGAGCATGGTTGGAAGCAAGGGAGGAGTTGGGGTGTGGAGGTGCGGGTGCCGGCGAGTGTCTCCTGCACCTTGGAAGGGCCGCGGCAAGGCAAACCGGTGCGGGAGTGGACTCAGCTCGGCCTCGCTCGCGCCGACCAGACATCCCTTCCAGACGAGAGCAGCGATGCAACTGCGTTCTTGCTGATGCCGGCCGGGCGCCTTGGACCAGCATTTCTGGCGTCAGAGAACTTTTACGTGCTCAAGCACTATAATGAGTCCGACCTCTATGCGCTGTTCATCGGCCATCTCGCCGATCGGCTGCGCGGCGGCTCGAGCTTTCAGGCAGCGTGGGTGCCGACCAATCCTTTAAGGCGGGGTGATATCTGGGCCATGCAGGAGCGCCTGCAGTCCCAAGGCCACGATGTCGGCAAGGTCGACGGCCTGACCGGCTTTGCGACCCGCACAGCCATTGGCCAGTGGCAGATGAGAAATCATCGTGCCGAGACCTGCTTTCCTGATGCTAGCTTGATCTCAATGATCCGCTAGGCGGCTTTCCTTATGACGTTCCCGGTCTTCGCATGACAGAGTCCCTCATTCCTCAACTGGAGAGTGAGCTTGGTCTCACACCCGACGAGAAGATGGCTCTTGCCAGCCTCGAACCGGCATCGTCAACTTAACCAAGTAAAGACCGCTTTGGGGCGATTTGAGGGATTTCCTGATGGATCTAAGCTATTGAAAATGCGTGGTTGGCTCCAGACCTAAACTCCAGAACGAGCAAGTAAGAGCGTTAAGTTGACGATGCCATCGCAGCTGTTACGTACCAAGCCTGAGCCGGTAGCTGTAAGCATCACCTCGGAACAGCCCCTCTACATACTCCATCATAACTTCGCCATGCGTATAGCTGCGACGCTTGATCAGCAGGCACGGGAGCGGTTGGGCAAAGCCGAAGATTTCGCACTCCTCCTCGTTCGCCATCGTGGCCTCAACTGTCTGATCGCAGTAAATGAGTGGGAGCCTGCAGCGGTCGGCTAGAAACGTGTAGACAGATCCGGACAAGTCCCCGTGTTCCAGATCCGGGGCTGCTGACAGATTGTACCACGCCACCTCACGCGACAACGGCACGCCGTCGCCATAGCGCACCCGCACGAGCTTCAGAAAGCGGGCCGGGGAGGGCAGGCCGAAGATCGACGCGATGGAGCGATCGCTCACCACCTTGCGCTCCAGTATGCGGGACGAGGGCACTTTCCCGAGAAGGCGCATCTCCTCCGTGAAGCCCTTGAGCCGATCCATACCCGGATGTAGCCGCGCACTAGCGCCCTGGATCAGGAAGCCCAGCCGGCCCTGTGCCGCCACTAGGTCGCGTTGCCGAAGAGTGTGGTAGGCGCGCTGGATAGTTGCCCGGCTCAGCCCCAAACTTTCTGCGAGCTGGCGCTCTGCCGGCAGGACGGTGCCGGCGGGCAGGGTTCCATCCCTGATCAGGTCTTCAAGCTGCTGCTCGAGTTGTTGGTACAGCGGCATTGCCGTGTCGCTCCGCAACTGCACAAGATCGGACAGCAACGGTCTTTCGGTCGACCTCCCCGTCTGGGGGATCTGGGCTGAAGGTGCGGGCGCGTCTACACTGTGCGGTCCGCCTGTCGCGCGTTGTTTTGGCGGCTGCTTCTGCTTCTTCACAATGGCTTATTCTACCATGGACCAGCCTGCTTCACTCTTTGTCCTCGGCAGCTTTGTGGTCGCCTGCAGTGCCAAGGTCCCCCATCTCCCCCGGCCTGGCGAGTCCCTGCGAGCCGAAGCCTTCACGGCCGAACCGGGTGGCAAGGGTCTCAACCTAGCTCTTGGGGCGCACCGTCTGGGGGCGAGAGTCGACGGAATATTTTCTATTGGAACTGACCTGTTCTCGCAACTGGCACAGTCAGCCTTTGCACAGACAGGGCTCTCATCCGCAATGTTGCGCCAGGTGGACGCAAAAACGGGGAGTGGCATTGGCTTTACGGACTCACACGGCGAGAACTGCCTTGCGGTCTGCCCTGGCGCCAACCTGCTCCTGTCAGCGCAGGATATCCGCTCAGTGGAACAGGCAGTGCGAGAGGCTCACCTCGTGCTCGCTCAGTTCGAGATCGGGGATGAGCCGATCCTGGAGGCCTTTGCTCTGGCTCAGGACGCAGGCGTTCGAACTTTGCTGAACCCCTCGCCCTTTCGTCATGTCGATCAGCGCATGCTTGAATATACGTCGGTCTTGGTCCTCAACTGTGTCGAGGCCACCCAACTTGCCGAGGCCTCTGGTTTTGGAGCTCACGGAACGCTGGAGAGCCTGAATGACATGGCCGCCGCGCTGCTGGAGCAAGGCCCTGAACTGATCGTGGTGACGCTAGGCAGCGAAGGCGCAATCGCCTACCAGAAAGGAATCCCGCCGCTCCGCCAGCCCTCCTTTCCGGTCAAAGTCATCGATACGCTCGGAGCAGGCGATGCTTTCACGGCAGGTCTCGCTGTCGGGCTGCTCCAAGGTCGGCCGTTGCCGGAATGCCTCAGGCAGGCCACCGCCTGCGGAGCCATTCTGTGCATGGAGATCGGCGTTTTTGATGTTCTGCCGAATTTTGAGCAACTGGATCTCTTCTTAGCCGCTCAAGATGCCGAACGGATACAGTAGTCGGCCGCTTTTGGACTGTTTTTGGTATTGCCAACTTTAGGCCAAAGAGTAGACTGAAGTCATTAGTTGAGTCGGCGTGGGCGCTGACGGGGATCCCACCTTCAGATCGCCAACTGATTGCTTTTGCCGAACCTTCTCGGGCATCTGCATAGAGCCTGAGGCGCTCGGAGGTGAAGGCCGCCTTGCGCGTAAAGTCACTCGTAGCAGTTTGATGAAGCCGATCATCCCTGATCGGCAGGCTAGCTTTCGCGCATGCGTGCAGTGTTGAACGTTGCTGCGTACTGGTGCTTACATCGGAAGGAGCCGAGTTAATGGAACGTGAGCTTATAAATGCTGCTCTTGGTATAGTTCTCTCGCTGTCCGGGGTGCAGGCCGCCGAGCCGCCGTTTGATAGCGAAGCGGAGTGCAGAACGATCTCCGAGGCTGCTGTGCCCAGCTGCCGGTGTCAGGGATTGTACTTCGCAAACAAGTTCGGCTCGGACGAAGGAGCCGCTGCGCTGCATCTCGTTGGCCGCAGCTACGTATCAGAGCCCCAACTTTCCGTAACCAATCTTTACGAGCGCTTCGGGGCCGACAAGCTCGACAAAGTCGCACAGAAAATCCTCGAAACCCGAGGTGAAGTCATCTCGTACTGCCCATTCAGCACGTACCTCGATGATTGATCATGCCGATCACGCCAGCCGATGCCGCTCTGGGCGTGTTCACCTTGTGCAACACGGCTCGGGTATTCGCTTATCTGCCGCAGATGATTAAGATCGGTCGCGACACGCAAGGCGCGACCGCCATCTCCTACACAACATGGGCGCTCTTTGGCGTGTCTCATCTCTCCACCGTCGCCTACGCGGTCCTTGTGGTGGATGACTGGCGCATGGCCGCGGTCTTCGCCGCAAACACGTTCTGCTGCCTGGTCATTTTGGGCCTTACAGCCTGGAAGCGCGCTGTGTTCAAGGCAACCCTGAAGGTTCTCGAAGCTGCCGTGCCATCAACAGAGCATCCCGATCTTGCAGCCAAATCTGGGGTGGCAGGGACAACGCTGACGAACAGATCCGGCTCTCTCCCATTTCGGCTGAGGGTCGTGAGCGAGCGGATCGGACCATCATAGGAAGGTCACTGGTCACGTCGCTCACTCAGAAAAAAGGAAATCCAAACAATACAGGAGCGCCTTGCGCACATAGAACCTGAGTCGAAAGCTGGCGCTCAGAAGGGGAACACTGCGCCCAACTGACGAGGATAATTGCCATGATGCTGAACTGGATCGACCTTCTTGGCTATGCCGCCTCCGGTCTGACGCTTGCGACCTTTGCCCAGCGGTCGATGCTGCCCATGCGCATCCTCGCGCTCGGGGCGAATGGCTGCTTTATCGCGTATGGGGCGATGGGTGTATATCTGCCGGTCCTGCTCCTCCATCTGGTGCTACTCCCGGTCAATCTCGTTCGTCTTCGCACTCTGGTAGCGGAGCTCAATGTTGGAACGGATGGTGCGCGACAGGAAGCAGTTAGAGAGACCACGATGCCAGGAGTGTCCAGCGGACTGTTATGAGGATTCTGTTCTTTGCCGCGCGCGACAGCCAATGAATATTTACCCGGCTCACCCGGGAGCCAATCGTAAAAGCTAATTTCCGCAACACGGCATTACGCGAGCGTAAGAAGATCGTCCGGAATTTCCGGTAGCAGAATTATGGACTGTTTATGGACTCGTATTGGTGGTATGCTCGGCGGAGATCTTCAACAGGCCATCGCCGGCTTGAATGATCAGGCTCCGACGGCTGAGAGTTGAACGTCCTGCTGCCTGCAAGGCTAAGGAGCGTCCTATGACGCATGTTTATGACACTTGCCCAGGACACATTGAAGGTCTCTATCTGCCTCCGATCGCGTGGGAGGTGATGCGAAGAGAAAACATCCAGACTTTGGACCAGCTCAGGGCGAATGCGCACCAGCTTGAGCAGTTCGATGGTATTTCCCCAGGAATGGCGCAGGTGATCCGACTGGCGCTCACTTATGGGATCCCGTTCGAAGAGCAGACATCAAGCACAAAGTTGTATGGCGCGTGGAGCGCGTAAGTCTGGTGAGATGCTTGGTACGGAACGCGATTCGAAGTCCTACTCAAGGACACACTCGTGCGTGCCGTTCGAAACGTTCAATCCATAGCCCTTGGGGCCTTCAGGATTCGGAATGTTGTAAATCTTGAGCTTCTTCTCTTGACACGCCCGAGACCTAAGCTTGAGAGCAGCAATCCACTCCTAAAAGGTCCCTCAAAAGGGGCGGGGGATCGGCCCTGCATCGCCCACTACAGATGCAGAACTTGCGCCAGCGCTGAGCGATGACATCACAGCTGAATGCTGCCGAGGCTTGGAGAAGGTACAGGCTCCCCCAACCTCGGATGGACATCCCAGCCAAGAATTCGCCCCGATTCTCCTCTTAGCTTTATGTCTCATCCTTTTGCAAGTGACACTATTGTCGGCGGAAACGGTCGCGACACCATCACAGGCGGGTCCGGCAACGACAAGATCTATGGCGGGGTGGGTGCCGACCTCCTCAAGGGCGGTGCCGGACGTGACGCATTCGTGTTCAACACGAATATCGGCAAAGGCGAAATCGATACCATTCAAGGGTTCAACCCGATTGAGGACACGATTGTTCTGGCCAGAGATGTATTCAAAAACCTTGGAAGCTCCGGAAAGATCGGTTGGAACGAGTTCCAATGGACCGGAAAATCAAACGATGCCGGCGACCGCATCCTCTATGACTATGCAACGGGTGTTCTGTCCTACGATGCTGACGGGATTGGCTCCGGCGGTGCCATTAAGTTTGTAAAGCTCGATCCATATCTCTGGCTGACGCCAGACAAGATCCGGATCATCTAATACACACAGAGAACTATTCTGGGTTCTAGAGCTCAGATTGACGAAAAGGGGCGGCTTTAGGTCGTCCCCTTTTTGTTGAGAATTGAACCATAAAAGACCCTGAGGTTGTAAGCACGGAGAAGATCCTGCTCCTCAACGTCTATGCACGGCGCGAGCCGGCCTGCTGGCACTGATCAAATTGCAGTACTGATTTCTCGCATCTGAAACCTTCTAAGTAAGATTACGAAGCGGAGGTGTACCAGAATTCATGATCTGAGGTCTTCAGTCGATCATTGGGTGAACCCGGCAGTTGGTCAAATCCTCAAAAGGGTGAAGGGAGATCCCGATGCAGATCACGTGCAAGAACCGCAGCCTCATCCGTCGTCTGTTCCGCGAGTTGATCCGCAACAAGGTGGATTTTCTCGACCGACGGGCCGATCTCAAATCGAGGATTGGGCAGCTACAGGAAAACGGCAACGTTGCCATCGTGTATGGCGGCATCGACTGTGACGGTGTCGGTGGGACAATCGGGTCTCCGAGGTTTCCGCCATCCCGGTTGCCGTTGAGCGGTGGCGCGACCGGTATGAGGCCCAAGCCGAAGGGCCGCAATGGCAGACCCTTGAGAAGCTGTCGGTTGCCGCAGACCTCATCGAAGACGATCGCGATCTCGCTCTTGAGGCCTTCGAGGACGGACATAGCCACGTCCTCTTCGCCTGACGCTCCCGCTCCAGCCTCAACCGACACCTTCCTATTCAGTTCTCTCGATGAATGGTGGAACTGCCGTGATGATGCGCCGTGCCCAGAACGATAACAGCCGCTTCCACCTCGGTTTTCTGACCGTCAACCGGCAGGATCCTCATTCCGGAGCGGAGATCCGGTTTGATCGGCTGGAGGTCCTGCCTGCCAACCGACGCCGTCTTCGAGCCAAGCAATGGCGGCATCTATCGCAAGCTGCGGGCAAAAGGTCAGAACGGGGAATTCTACTACGGCAGCGCCTTTGCCGGGAGAGAGCGCAACTTCGCTAACTCTATCACCCTTGTCGTGTACCACGGGTCTGAGAAGCTCACTGTCCCGGTGCCGGTGGAGGACCTCGCCGTCGATAACGTCTCTTCTCTGGATCTTTCCTGCAACATTCCGGCAGCGCCTCAGACCGCTCGCCCGGCAGCGCCCGAACCCCTCAAGAAGCAATCTGATCTTCAGGAAGATCGTCTCTGGTCGATCACCGAAACCTTTATTCTGGCGCAGCCCATCAAGGAGAAGGGGCACCTCACGAAGCTGCGTCGGGAGTGACCCTGATCAACCACCCGAACCAGTACGAGCAGGCGGAGCGGGAGATCCGAACCCGGATCATCCCCCGGGCCAACGACCTGATCGACAAGATTGGCCAGCAGATCGCTGACTAACCTTTCCATGCCCAATCAAGGAATTCGTCATGTTCGCAAACTGCGAGCAGTTCTCCCTCTCCGACACCGAAGACGCCAACGTTCTATCCCTCATGATGTGACCCTCATCGGCGACACGGGCCTGGATCTTGTCGAGAGACTTCAGGACAAGCTGAAGGCCGAAAACTCCGTCCCAACGCCAGTTCGGAAAGCTGAGAAGCAGGATCCTCTCGCCGGCCTCAAGGAACTGCCGCTCGACCGCGCCGTGACCCTCCATCTGAATTCGGGTCACTCGCTCAAAGGCGCAATGGCGGAGAGCCCGGACGACCAGATCCATGTCTTCGAGCCTCGGAACACGAACTCCTCGCATTACCATCTCGTATCGCTGTCCAGCATCGCGGCATGATCCGATATGCGGGGTGAAGATGCCGACCCGCTGTTTCTTTACGATCGGCAGTACCTGAGCGAGCGTCAGATCCGGGAAAAGGAGAAGTCCCAGGCCGGCGGCTGAGCGGAAACCATATTGCAGGGTTCAGGGTTGCCGCATTGTTCCTTTGCCATATACGTAAGAGGGCCCACCTCAATCCCTTTCATTTCCTGGGTTTCATGACCATTCGTCGCCGTTTTCTCCTCGCCTCGTCCCTTGCCCGCCTCATCCAGCGCGAGCGGGGGGCCCTACGCCAGATCGAGGGCTTCTTTCCAGAGCAGAAGGACCGCACATCCTGGGTGCGCCTTGAAGAGAACCGGGCCCTCTTGGTTCTGAAAACCACCGGTCCCGACGGCGATATCGAGGAGCAGACCGAGGTTCCGCTGGCTCATGGCCATGCGCTGCTCGACGTCTGTGCTGGCGAAGTTGACTACACCCGGACCAAACTCCGGATCGGCGACCGCGACGCCCTCATCGACCAGTTCATGAGGCCCAAAGGCTTGTATTTCGTCTCGGTTGAGTTTCGGAACGAGGAGGAGGCGAGGGGGTTTGATCCTCTGCCATGGTTTGGGCCCGAGGTCTCAACAGAGGCCCGCTACGGCATTCAATCCCTGGCCCTACGGGGTGCCGAGCAGTCTCAGGATGCTCCACTCACCAATGCGGCGCTCACCGCCTTGCTCGACACCCTCGAAAGCCGCTTTACAGTCCAATCCCGCATGCCCGTTAGCCGCCCGTCCGCAAAGCAAGCTTCGGTCACCAGGGCTCAGGCTGGTCCGGCACAGACGAACGGGCAAGGTGTCGAGGTCACCCTCGATGAGATCGAGGCCGCCATGATGCGGGAGATGGAAAGAACGCTTCAGAAGGGCCGGCCTGAGTAAGTACCGCCGGTCCGATGCCCGATGCTCGTTCCCCGATCCGGCACCATATGGTGCTCTACCGGCGTGAACCGGAGCAGGGCAGGGCGCGGTTCTTCAGCTTGATGATTGAACGAGATCTGTTCGGAACGATCCGTCTGGTCCGCAACTGGGGCTATGTTGGCAGCAAAGGGCAAGAGAAGGTCGATATCTTCCCGAGCGAGCCCGAAGCTTCTCGCGCGATTGAAGGCTGGGCTGAGACCCAGCGCAAGAAGGGCTACACCGACCTCTAAGGCAAACTACGGGCGCACCCTCAATGCCGGGGATCTCTCACCTGCATCGATGCGTCTCGTCCTTGGATCGTCAACACGCCCTCAGCGAAAAAATCCATCCTGACACTGTCCGTTCGGTCCAGGACAACAGATAGGATGCCGGACCTGAGAAAAGCTGGCTTTCCGCCTGTTAGACCAGTCACGACGCTCGGCCCGTTATCATTGGATGGCGCCGGCGGCGTTGGCCGCCTGTCGATCTGTCGCTTGCACATGTCATCCCCCTGAACCCCGCAGGAAGATTGTCAGACGAAGATTGCGTGAAGGTGTCATCGCCTGCTGCAACCGCCCCAAGATCATGGCCGCGTGGCCGGATTGAGCTTCAGAAACAGATGGGCCGCCAGGAGGGCATCGTTCAACGCGTCATGCGCGTCACGCAGGTGAGCAACGCTGATGCCCGCTTGCGAACAAGCATGACGGAGTTTGCCGGGTAACCCCGAGCGCTTTGCCAGAGCCATGGTGCAGAAGAAGCGCTCTCGCGGATAAGTTGGGCGTGATGCGCGCTCGAACTCTCGTTTGAGAGTGTTGTACTCGTAGGCATAGTTGTGAGCGACGATCGTGTCGTTACCCACGAATGCGATAAGATCGTGGATAACCTCCTCAAAGTGCGGCTCATTTTCTAGCTCGGCCAGCGAAATACGATGCACCGCATAGCAGAACGGGCTCATAGCTGAGCGTGGCTTGACCCTTCGGACAAACGAGCGAGAGGAGATCGTCCCGCCGATGACTTCAACAGCGGCGATTTCAATGACGTGATCGTAGGATTGGGCAGTTTCGACGTCGATGACGACATGTCGGTCCAAATGATTCATTGTTCAATATGGTAGGTGGTTCTTGGCTGACCGGAGTAATAGCAATCCGCCAGACGGCTGATTTGCCGGCGATGCTAAGGCAGCGGCGGCCCGGGCGCCAGCTTCTGGACGCTATGGCAAGCCTCACGCAAGCTTAACCTGCTAGCAACATCCTCGGCGCACTGTGCCCGCCCCATCATGAGGAGACGGCACATGAGCGAATGGCATCAGCGCGACCACGGCCCCATCACCGAGGAAAAGCTCGTCCGGGCGGTGCATATCCTCGCCGACATCGTCGAAACAAACGGCTCAGCGTTCCGTCCGCTGTATCAAGACGTGCGCCAGCAACTGGCCGACCTGCGCCTGCGGCAGCAGGCCGCCGCCGCCGCCAAAGCCGGAACCGCTCAAGGCCACACCAAGGTCGCTTAAGGAACCAGGAAGCCCTCCCTATGAGCCAAAGGGACGACAAACCACAAGAAGCTCCTTGCCAACGCCGTGGACCGGGCGTCAACGGCATGCATCACCGTGGGGTAGCAACCCCGATTGCTGGTGTTATATTCAAAGTGAATGGGTTTGGGATCGCTTCGGCCAACTCGGAACTGGGCTGGACGTGGTGGTTTTCCTTGGCACAGCCATCGGGCTACACTTTGCGGCAAGGCGTGCCCTTAGAGGATTAGAGCCATGAGTGGAACATCGTTTCTCGCCTTTGTAGTAACCCCAGCGCTGCTTCTGGCACTGGGATGGGGCGCGGTGTTGCTCAACGAATGGCATGACCGCAAGCAGCGACACCAGCATCATTGAGGTGGCGGTTTAAGACACCTCTATAAAGCTTTGAATTTTCAAGAGGGTCGGTGAATTTTCGCCGGTCCTTTTTCTTTGCCCGTCGCTAGCTGACAAACCTCTAAAGCCGCAATTTTTCCGGACAAAGATATGCTCAAGTTTCTCTTGGGGCTCCCGCAGGCGATACGGGGGCCGCTGATCGATGCTGCCCGAGCCCTATACGCGCCCGTCCTGATCAGCGCCAACGCGCTTTCCATCTGGAAGAAGGATGCCAGCGGCATCCCCGTCTGGCACGGCTTCAAGACCGGCAATCTGCATTATCTCAACGGCTTAGAGGCATATCTTGACAGCGCTGGTTTCGTTGCCGCGAGCCGATATCGCAGATTTGCCTAGGCCGTGGACCAGTACCTCGACCTATGCGCTTCCTACCCACAGGCTTGGTTCGCCTCCATGGATCTCTGCGTTGAACCGGAGGTCGCTCGAAACCGCGGCCTGGTCCTGGACCGGATTTCTGCGACGGTCGACCTCAACCGGGCCTGCATTTGCGGCGCCAGAGATCGTAGCATCCTCGACCGTTTGATGCCCGTGCTGCAGGGCTGGGTTCCTGAGGACTATGTCCGCTGCCTGGAGCGTATGCCGGATCTCTCGGACTTCCCAATCGTCGGCGTTGGATCCATGTGCCGGCGGCATCTCCTTGGCCCCAGGGCATCCTCCAGGTGATCGAAACCCTGGATCGGGAACTCCGCGGGACCGACATCCAGCCCCACCTATTCGGCCTCAAAGGGGTCGGAGCCGCCGAACTCCGGCACCACCCGCGCATGGCGACCGTGGATTCCCAGAGGCCTATGGTACCAAAGCTCGGATTGAGGCCCGAGAAGCAGGGATCAGCAAGACCAACCAGTTCCTGGCCCAGATCATGACCGACTGGTACCTGAAGCAGGTGAAGGCCCTGCAGGCTCCGGCCGGCAAGAACCGGCACCCGCCCGCCCTGCTCGATCTGAGAATGCCGCCTCCCTGAGCCCCTTCGAGGCGAGGCTGCATCATGCCCGTGAGCAGATGCGTGACCTTCTCGAAGCAGGAGAGATCGACTGGCAGCAGCTTCATGACGAGAGTGTGCTCGCCTTTGCATTTGACGAGGATGAATCGGAGACATCCGAGGCCGAAATGGCTCTGGCTGCCTGACAGCTTCGATTGGCGGCGCCTGAGAGGGGAAGGGTTGCGCCGCCAATCGCCCAGATTTCTGAGGCTCCACTGCGTCTTAACCACTGACAGGTTACCATCTGTCTCAGGTGACACATCCCCTTGCGCAGCCATGCTGCGCAGCCGATATGCGGGAACCGCTTCAGCTACCTCGGGTTCTGCAAACTTGTGGTCCGCTCACGCAGCCACCGCGAATTCGACGGTTAAACCACACCCGCTAGATTGGCAGGGCTTGTGTCCCAAGGAGATCATGTCGGAATGACGATGAAGAACAATGCTCTTTCCTTCAAGGTTGGTGAGAAGGTCGTGTACCCGTCGCATGGCGTGGGTGAGATCACGGCGATCGAAGAGCAGGAAGTCGCCGGGTTCAAGCTTGAGCTCTTTGTAATCACCTTTGACAAGGACCGCCTCACCATCCGCATTCCCCTGGCGAAAGCCAAAAGCAGCGGCCTGAGAAAGCTGTCCGAGCCTGCGATCGTGCAGCAGGCGCTCGAGATCCTCAGCACAAAGGCGAAGGCCAAGAAGGGAATGTGGAACCGTCGTGCGACCGAGTTCCAGGAGCGCATAGGTACTGGCCAGTTGACCGCCATTGCTGAGGTCCTGAGGGATCTCAACCGAGGTTCAGAACAGCAAGAGGCTTCTTACAGCGAGCAGCAGCTCTTTGAAGGTACTCTGGACTTCATGATTAGAGAAATCTCGGCGGCGAGCCAGGTCACTCCGACCGAAGCTCGCAAGATCATCGAGCAGCACCTGGCTAAAGCTCCTCATCTCAACAAGGCTTCAGCGCAGACCGAAGGGTCGGACGACGAAGCCGCTGCATGAGCATCGATCCGCGGCGCTTGGAGGGGAAGGGGCGCTGCGGACCCCGAAAGTGATCAGGACTTCCGAAACCACAATCCACCTGAACCCAACAACAGTGGGGCGGTGACATGGCACAGCAATCCATAATGATCATGCGCTCTGATACCCAACCCGTGCCGTAAGCGATCTAGATGTGCTACCGACCACCACTCAATGCCCCGAAGTGAGTCCAGGATGGGGACGGACCGTTCTACGTTAAGGTGTCCGCGCAGATTGGAGCCTTCTATGAGGCTCTCGACAAAAAGGCATAAGCCTTAGGCTCTATCCCCTTACGTCAATTTACCAACTTGTAGGCCCTTGGCTCCTACACAGATCATGAGGGCAGCGCTTTGGGGATAGATTCGTTCGTCCCTGAAGCGGTGCGCTCATCACGCACCCCGCGACTGCCGCCACGCGGCCGGTTGGGGCATTCCCAGGGAGGAAAGATTGATTATCTTTTCCCTGCAGGTCAAAAACGAAAAGAGCGAGTGGAGTATTAGCCTCACACTCGCTCTTCCGTGGATGATCTAACCACCTGACCCGTCGGGTCAAACCCTGCAAAACAGGGGGAGACGTAGGTGCTCGCAACACCTGCGCCTTCCTGGGAATATATCAAACGCCGGAGCGCATAGGAAGTTGCGCTCCGGCGACTTGTATTAGAGGAGACCTCTGGCCTCAGGCCCGTGAAACCTTGGCAAGATCAGATACTTGCCGACCCTACTGTTGGATGCCTGGATAGGCCCAGAGGCCTGAGACCCGCATCAGGTCGCGGTAGATCACCATCCGCTCATCCTTGGACACCTTCGCGGCTTCCTCGACCGAGGGGGCGTCAAGGGCCACAACGGGCATGATCCGGGTCTCAAGTCCGTACTGACGGAACGCATCCTCAAGAAGGGTCCGCGCCCGCCGCATGTGGCTCGCGCTGGTCACCAGAATAGCTGTGTCGGCGGTATGGCGCTTCAGAAGGTTTGCCACGTTCAGAACGTTGCCGACGGTATCCTTGGACTTATCTTCGATCAGGATGCGGTCGCGGTCGATCCCCTTCTCGACCAGCCACTTGGTCATCACGTCACCTTCCGTCACCCCCGCCTGAGGCTGCCCGCCGGTGACCATGATACGAGCCGTCGGATTAGTCTGCGCCGCTTTCAGCGCCACCTCCAGCCGATCGACAAGGGGCTTCTCGGCTGTTCCGTCCTTGGCCAAGGCATAGCCAAGCGTCACGATCATGACCTTGCCGGGAACCGCCGGCACGTCCCCGTTCGGCCGCTCCGCCATGATGGCTTCAGCTCGCACAAAGCGCTGACGATAGGCCTCGGCACGCTCCCGATCGAGACCGGCCATGGCCTGTTCGGAAAGGGCGGTCTGGCTCTGATTCCCTTCGATACGGCCGAGGGCTGCCAACCAGGCGTGGGCGGCGAACGCGTTCGGATCTTTTGCTAGGATGTCCTCATAGGTGGCGCGGGCGCCCGCAAGGTTCTTCTGCAGGATCTGCGACGACGCTACGGCATAGCGGAAATCCAGCCGGTGAGGGGCGAGTATGGAGGCCTCGGCGAAGGCCTTTTCCACCACATCATAACGACCATGAAGCGTGATGCCTTTGAAGACCTCCGCCTCGGCTTTCTTCACATCGCCTCCGGACCAATAATACTGCATGCCTGTATCAACAAGAGTTTTGATCCGATCTGCCTTGTCCTGCTCAAGGGCATGGACGGTAAGGGAAGAACATATCGCTAGGACGGCAACAAAGCTCACAGCTGCGAATTTCCGCATTCGACTGTCCTCCAAGGTGGGTCAAGAAACCCAAAACAGTGCTGATGACATCACGAAGAGCGATGACATGGTCATGACAATAGCCGCGTCTCTCCTGAGGATCAAAACCTCGCCGACCACATCAATGGAAATCCCGTGCCGCAACCCGGATCGCCGGCACCTCGGCTAGTTGCTCCACCTCATCTGAGAGCCTACCGATCGTCCACAGCGCTTCGCGCCAGCTGACGCCGAAAGAACCGATCGCATCCTGCTTCTAGTTCGAGGGCCTCTACTCGCGGCTGCAGGAGGAGTCAGACATCGCGCCGATGGATGGAGATTGTGCCGAATTTCGCTGGACCGATGGCGAGCCGAAACCAAGGAGGTTATCGACGGGGTCTATCGTGCCTTGATGAACGCCACGATCAGAAAATTGAGCTCTAAAGGCCCAATCAGAACTATTAACCTTGAGTTTCGAAATCCGAGAAAACACAACCATAGGTTCCATAACAAAGCTTATGCGAATCCGCGCTGTAGCCGGGTGGGTTCTATTCTGAGGTGCGAATTCCGTTACAAACAAAGGATTTGCACT
>NZ_JACXAB010000083.1 GCF_014699075.1 Microvirga sp.
TGCTCCTGGGCTCCTGGCTGCTCGAAGCAGCCATGCTACCTCACCGCGGGGTAGGAGCCGTCCACAGCATCAGGAGCCGACATTCATACTTCTCAGAGCCGCTGGTCTCGTTCGCTTACGCTTAAGGCCGTCGACGACGATCAAGGCGCAGCGATCAACGCAGTGCCATCACGAGCGATCACTTTCCCGCCCTTGAGTACCATTCTGCGTGGACGTCGGTCTACGACGGCCTCCGCCAGGGTTTCGCCGTCGAGCAGGACGAGATCCGCCTTGCAGCCGAGATCCAGGCCGTAATCATTGAGACCCATCATCCGCGCACCGCCAAAGGTGCAGGTGTCGAGCGCCAGAGCGACCTCATCGTCGCGCCGCAGATTGTTGCGCAGACCGACGAGAACGGCCCTCTCCAGCATGTCGGGATTGTTGTAGGGCCCCCAGGTGTCGCGTACGCCGTCAGTGCCCGCTGCGATCACGATGCCTGCCTCAACGAGCCGCTTGACGGCAGGGGCCGGTCTGGAGGCAGGAGCGGTCGTTAGAATGTGAATCTGTGCCTGAGCCAATGCGGTGATCAGCGCGGCCACATAATCCTGATCGGTCATGCCGAGGCAGAACGCATGGCTGATCGTCACCTTGCCCTGAAGGCCCAGAGCCTTCGTGCGTTCGATGATGAGCTCCATGGAGAACGCTCCCAGTTCAGCAGGCTCATGGAGGTGGATGTCGACCGGGACACCATATTTTTCCGCGAGGCCGAACACGACATCGAGGTGTCCCTTCGGATCGCGATCAATTCCAGCAGGGTCGAGCCCACCGACGACCTGGGCGCCGAGTTGAAGCGCTTTTTCCATGAGTTCGACGGTGCCGGGCCGGATGAGCATCCCGCTCTGCGGGAAGGCGACGAGTTCGATATCGACCACGTCCCGATAGCGCTCCCGCGTTTCTAGGACACCCTCGATGCCAGCAACACCGACCTCCGTATCCACATCGACATGGGTCCGAACGTGCGTCGTGCCGAGGGAGGCGGCGAGCACGGCCTGCCGGGCGGATTGGCGAGCGGGATCAATGCCAAGAACACGCCGCTGCATCCGCTCGTTCTCGATTTTGTCGATGAGGCCCGGCCCAACCTCATTGCGATACCAGCCCATGCCGAGAAGCGTCTTATCCATATGCGTATGGGCCTCGACGAGCCCAGGAATCAGGATGGCCCCGGCACCATCCAGGATCTCTGCACCCTCCCCGAAATCCTCGCTGTAGCCTGCGATCCGTCCTTCGCGGATCGTCACCGAGGTCGTCTCTCCGCCCATTGGGCGCACATTGCGGATCACCAAGCTATGCATCAGCATCCTCGCTTCTCAGATCTCATCCCTGGCGATAACGTAAGAACCAATTGCCGCCTCATAGTTTTTGTATACAATCTCGCATACAAACTACCAGCAAAATCTACCCTTTCTGAGCGATCTATTTTGTGGAACATAGTTCGTCCCCTGATCTCCCTTGCAATGTTCAATGAACGCTCCTGTCAGAAACCCTAAATCAGCCGCCGGCACCCGGAGCGATTCCGTTTACGCCGGACTTCGCCGCGCGATCATCGAGCAGGCACTCATGCCAGGGGACAAGCTGACTGAGGACGTCATCGGGGAGCGGTTCGGTGTAAGCCGGACAATCGTCCGGACCGTTCTCGCGCGGCTGCATGCCGAAGGTCTCGTTGACATGCAGCCAAACAAGGGCGCCACGATCGCACAGCCGAGCCTGTCAGAAGCACAGGATGTTTTCGAGGCGCGCATGTGCCTGGAGCGCCAAGTCCTTGTTCGACTTGCCGAAAGGGTCACAGACGACGACATTGAGCGCCTGCAAAAGCATGTCCACCTGGAAACAAAAGCTAGTGAGCACGATGGACCCGCTGCCATCCGCTTGGCGGGAGAATTTCATATTCTTTTGGCGTCCCTCTCCGGCAACAGTGTCCTTGCGCGTTATGTCGACGAGGTGGTTTCACGCTGCTCACTGATCCTAGCGCTCTACAGCCGGCCGCACTCGTCTGACTGCTCAATCAATGAGCATCAGCAGATTATCGACGCCCTCCGGGCCGGAAACAGCCAAGCTGCCATCGACGCCATGGATCACCACCTCAAGGCGGTCACGGACCGAGCACTTCTGTCTTCCACCTCCGACAAGCATCGCGACATCCGGTCAATTCTCGACCGCTACGCATCATAACAATTGGGCGTAAGCTCCTTCCGAACAGCAACATAGACGGATCCTCACGCGCCAGTTCCAGGGCTGAGCGCTGTTTCCGGCTAGCCATAATTGGCCAATGGCGGAATTGACGCCTCGGATTTTGTATGCAACTTTTCTTCAAATTGTATCCAATAATAAATCCACCCCAGAGGATCTTCGGAGGCCGAACATGAAAGCCAGACTTGTTGCCAGCCTGACCATCGCCACCGGCGCCCTGATGGGAGTGTCGGTAGAGGCCAAAACCCTGAGGTGGGCCTCACCCACGGACATCACCACGCTTGATCCCTATGCCCATACGGAGAGCTTCACGACCAGCATGCTGCACCACGTCTTCGATCCTTTGGTGCGCCGTAGCCGCACTCTGGAGCTGGAGCCCGCGCTGGCGGTGAGCTGGAAGACGGTGAAGCCGGACACCTGGCGCTTTGATCTGCGCCGGAGCGTAAAATTCCATAATGGCAACCCCTTCACCGCAGATGATGTGGTCGCCTCCATCAGCCGCATTCTCGATCCCAGCGCCCGGGCCCGCGGCAACCTCGCGACCGTGGTCAAGGCGGAAAAGGTCGACGACTTCACGGTCGACATCGTCACCAACGGCCCCTACCCGCTTCTTCTCAACGATCTGGCCGGCATCTACATTCTCGACAAGGAATGGATGGAAGGAAACGGCGCCCTGAAACCCGGCAACATCGCGACCGGCGTCACCACTGCAGCATCGACCGCAGCCATTGGCACAGGACCCTTCAAGGTCGAATCCTACAAGCCCGATGCCGGCACCACATTCGTGGTCAACCCCGACTGGTGGGACAAGCCCCAGCACAACCTCACCCGCATCGAGTTCAAGCCGGTCAAGTCGGACGCCACCCGCGTCGCCGCTCTCCTGTCGGGCGAGTTGGACCTGATCGCGCCCGCGCCTCTCCAGGATCTCCAGCGGATCTCCTCGTCCCAGGGCTTCAAGGTCATCGAGGAGCCGTCTCTGCGCCTGATCATGCTTTCGCTCAATTTCCGTCCCGAGCTGAAGGCGATGCCCGGACAGAAGAACCCGCTGCTCGACGTCAAGGTGCGCCAAGCCATGTGGCATGCCATCGACCTCGACACGATCAAGAAACGCGTGATGCGCGACAAGTCGCGCAATACCGGCACGCTCGTCGCCCCGCCCGTGCCCGGCTACGCAAAGGATAACGATACGCCGCTCGCTTATGACCAGAGCAAGGCGAAAGAGCTCCTCGCGGAGACCGGCTATCCGAACGGCTTCAAGACGAAGCTGAACTGCCCGAACGATCGCTACATCAACGACGAGCAGACCTGCGTCGCGATTGCATCCATGTGGGCGAAGGTCGGCATCCAGGCAGAACTCCAGACCGAATCCCGGGCGACATATTTCCCGCGCCAGGACCGCGGCGAGTTCGATGTATCCATGGTCGGCTGGGCGACCCTGCCGCCGATGGATGGGTTCAGCGTGCTCTCATCCCTGCTCACGGAGCAGAAGGACGGATATGGCGGCTCCAATGCCGGCAAATACAGCAATCCCAAGATCGAGGAGCTAACCCGCAAGGCCGCCGTCGAGCTCGATGAAGCCAAGCGCCGCGACATGCTCGCCGAGGCGCTCAAGGTCGCGCGCGATACGGTTGCCTACATTCCACTCCATCAGCAGCCCGTGGCCTGGGCTGTCCGAGACGGCGTCGAAGTCCCGCAGTTCCCGGACGAATACGTCCGCCTGTGGTTCGCCACCGTCAAGTAGACCCGCAACAGGAGACGAGCGGCTCGCCTGATTGCGGCGAGCCGCCGGGGAAACGCTCATGTTCAAAGTCCTCCTCTCCCGGCTGGGCCAAGCCGCCCTTGTCATGCTGGTCGTGTCGGCCGTGTCCTTCGTGATGTTCCGATATGTCGGCGACCCCGTAGCGACCATGTCACGCGAAAACGCCTCCGTAGAGGAGAAGGAGGAACTCCGGCGCTCCCTCGGTCTCGATCAGCCGCTGGTGGTGCAGTACGGCCGCTTCCTGACCCGCACCCTCAGCGGCGATCTCGGCATCAGCTACCGCAATCAGCGTCCCGTCACGGCCCTCATCGCCGAGCGACTTCCCGCAACGCTGGAACTCGTGATCGTTGCGACGATCCTGTCGCTCGCTCTCGGGATTCCACTCGGTGTGCTGTGTGCGCTCAAGCCGGATGGCGTCGCCGCGCGGCTGGTGCAAGCCCTCTCTCTCGTCGGCATCTCGACACCGACCTTCGTGACCGGCATCGTGCTCATCCTAGTTTTCGCCGTGTCTCTTGGCTGGCTACCCTCCTTCGGACGCGGCCAAGTGGTTGATCTCGGCTGGTGGTCGACGGGCTTTCTCACAATCAGCGGCCTGAAATCGTTCATCCTGCCGGGCATTACGCTCGCTCTCTACCAGCTCACACTCATCATGCGTCTGGTGCGAGCCGAGATGATCGACGTTTTGTCCAGCGATTACATCCGCTTCGCCAAGGCCCGTGGATTACCGACCCGCTATATCAACTTCCGGCTTGCCTTGAGAAACGCGCTCATGCCGGTCATCACGGTCACGGGCCTCCAGATCGGCTCGCTCATTGCCTTCGCCATCGTAACTGAAACAGTCTTCCAATGGCCGGGCATGGGCCTTCTCTTCATTCAGGCCGTGAGCTTCGTCGATATTCCCGTCATGGCGGCCTACCTGCTCTTCGTCGGTCTACTCTTCGTCCTCATCAACACCGTCGTCGACATTCTCTACGCCGTCGTCGATCCCCGTCTTCGCGCGAGGTCCGCATGAAAACGCTCGCTCCCACTCCTGGCCTGTTCATGCGACTGGGCGCCCCGCCCTCGGTGATCGTCGCTGGAACCCTGGCTTTGATCCTTGTGGCCTGCGCGTTGCTCGCTTCCTGGATCGCGCCTTACGACCCGACCGACCTGTCGTCGTTCGAGCTCATCAATGCCGAGTTGCCGCCTGCCTTCACGGCCGATGGCGATCCGAACTTTCTTCTCGGCACGGACAACCAGGGCCGCGATCTGCTCTCGGCTATGCTCTACGGCGCACGCGTCTCCATCGCCATCGGCGGCGGTGCGGTCCTGCTCGCAGCCACCCTCGGCGTCTCTCTGGGCCTGCTTGCCGGCTATTTCGGCGGCAAGGTCGATGCCTTGATCATGCGGATCGCCGATGTGATCTTGAGCTTTCCTACGATCTTGCTTGCGCTCTTGGTGAGCGGCATCGCGCGGGCGCTCATTCCCGGCGCGGCGACGGCGGAATGGGCGCCGATCATCCTGATCTGCGCCATCGCCATCCATGAATGGGTGCAATATGCCCGCACCGTGCGGGCCGCCACCATGGTCGAGACGGCGAAGGATTACGTCCGAGCGGCCAAAGTCATCGGGCTGCCGGCCCCGCGGATCATGTTGCGGCATATCCTGCCGAACGTGATGAGCCCGGTCCTGGTCATCTCCACCATCAATCTGGCGGCAGCCGTGCTCACTGAGGCAACCTTGTCTTTCCTCGGCGTTGGGATGCCTCCGACCTATCCGTCGCTCGGCACACTCATTCGGATCGGCAACGAGTTCGTCTTCTCAGGAGTCTGGTGGATTGCCCTCTTCCCGGCCCTTGCCCTTGTGATCCTTGTGCTTGCCGTCAACATCGTCGGCGACTGGCTTCGCGATCGCTTCAATCCCAAGCTGAGGGTGAAACGATGAACGCGCAATCCATTCCGGCTCTCGCCATCGACAGCCTGCGGGTCGAGTACCCGCTCGCCAATGGCAGCGTCTTCACCGCCGTCGAGAACGCGTCTCTCGTCATCCAACCAGGCGAGATCCATGCGCTGGTGGGGGAATCCGGCGCCGGGAAGACGACCATCGGCAACACGGTGATGGGGCTGCTCGAGAAGCCCGGACGCATTGCCGCCGGCAGCATCCATATCGACGGCAAGAAGTTCGATGCTGTCAAGAGTTCGGCAACCGGCATCGTGCTCGGCCGCGATGTCGGAGCCATCTTTCAGGATCCGATGACGAGTCTGAACCCACTCTTCACGGTAGAGAGCCAACTCACGGAAGCGATGCGCTTTCACCTCAAGCTTGACAAGGGATCTGCGCGGTCGCGCGCACTGGAACTCCTCGAATCCGTGGGAATCCCTGAGCCGAAGCGACGCCTCAAGGCCTATCCCCACCAATTGTCCGGCGGCCAGCGCCAGCGCGTCGTGATCGCGGCCGCCTTGTCATGCAATCCCAAGCTCGTGGTCGCGGACGAACCGACGACGGCGCTTGACGTCTCGGTACAGGCGCAGATCCTCAAGCTCCTCCGTGACCTGGCCGACAGCCGTGGCATCGGCATCCTGCTCGTCACGCACAATATGGGCGTCGTCGCCCAGATCGCCGACCATGTCACTATCATGCATCGGGGCAAGGTGGTCGAGACCGGGTCGACGGAAGAGGTTTTGCGTCGTCCCAAGGCAGCCTATGCCAGGGCGCTGATCGGCGCCGTCCCACGCATCGACCAGCGCCTCGACCGCTTCCCGGTCCTCGGCGACGAGGGGAAGGGGCGTGCGGAGACCGCCCGTGCGGAACTGCGCGCGAAGGCCGGGCGCTCTGAGGCCGATGCCGACGAGACCCCCATCCTCTCGATCGAGAACCTTTGTGTCGACTACACTACCAGTGGGTGGCTTCCGGGCTCGACAGGCCATCGCTTCCGCGCGGTTGACGACGTCTCCTTCTCCCTCCGGAGCGGCGAAGTGTTCGGGCTCGTCGGCGAATCCGGCTGCGGCAAGACTACAATCGCCAACGTCGTGTCGGGGCTTGTGCGCCCCAGTGCAGGCCGTGTGCTCTACCGGGGGCAGAGCATCGCTGGCGAAGGCGCGACCCGCCGGGTCGGGCCGCTGCGCCAAGCGATCCAAATGATCTTCCAGGATCCCTACTCCTCCCTCAACAGCCGGATGCGCATCGGCTCGATCCTATCGGAACCGATCCTCTTCTACCGTCTCGCCACCTCCCGCGCCGAGGCAGAGAGGGACGTTACGCGTCTGATCGAAGCCGTCGGCTTGGACGCGGATGCCTCCCAGCGCTTCCCGCATGCATTCTCGGGCGGTCAGAGGCAGCGCCTTTCGATCGCGCGTGCTCTCGGCGCACGACCCAAGCTGATCGTCTGCGATGAGCCGACCTCGTCCTTGGACGTGTCGGTGCAGGCTCAGATCCTGAACCTCCTGAAGGATTTGCGCGATGCCACTGGCCTGACCCTCCTGCTCATCAGCCACGACCTCGCCGTGGTGCGGCAGATGTGTGACCGCGTGGCCGTGATGCGACACGGACGGCTTCTCGAGCAGGCCGATTCCGAAACCCTCTTCGACAAGCCGCAGCATCCCTACACGCAGGAACTGCTGTCGCTTGTTCCGACCCTCGACCGCATCCGCGGCGAAACCCAAGCCGCCTGACCGACCGGAGTGTACCGCATGGCCGATATCATCATCACCAACGGCATTGTCGTGACGATGGACCCGCAGCGCCGGGTCATCGAAAACGGAGCCGTCGCCATCGAGAAGGACCGAATCGTCGCGGTCGGGACGACCGAGGAGGTCCTGGCTGCCCATCAGGCGCCCACGATGATCGACGCCAGCCGTAAGATCGTCATGCCGGGCCTGATCGATGGGCACGCCCATGCGGGCCACGGCCTTATCAAAACCATGGGTGGAGGTGACAGCAGCGCTTGGTACGAAGCCTGCCACCAAGCGTATACGGTGGCTTCGACACCCGAGTTCTGGCGCGCGGAATCGCGCCTCGCAGCGCTCGAGCGCCTACGCTTCGGCGTGACAACGGGAGTTTCCTTGCTGGGCGGTGGCGATACGATTCTTCGTACCGATGAGCCCATCTATGGTGATGCTCATTGTGAAGGCGTGCGAGAAGTCGGAACCCGTTCCGTCGTCGCCGTCGGCCCGACCCGCCCGCCCCATCCACGCACCTATGCACGCTTCGTCGAGGGAAAGGCGGTCGAACGTCCCGTGACGTTCGAGGAGCAGTTCGAGACATGTAAGACCCTCATCAAGACCTGGCACGGCAAACATGGCGGCCGCCTGAACATCGCGCTCATCACGCCAACCCTTCGCGCCGAACATGTCGAGGAGCTTGGACAGGAGAAGCTCGAGGAAGCCAGGCGCCAAGCCCGCATGACCGCAGATCTCGCTCGCGAGGCCGGCCTTGTCTTCACCCAGGACGGCCATACCAACGGCAGTGTCGCTTATGCCAACGAACTGGGCATCCTGGGACCGAACGCCCTTCTGTCGCATTCCACGAACCTGTCTCCGGAAGAGATCCGGATCGTGGCCGACACAGGAACGAACATTGCTCACAACCCGAGCGCGATCGCCTCGATTCTCGGCCGCTGTCCCGTCCCCGAACTCTTGGAGGCAGGTGCGAATGTCTGCCTCGGTTCCGATGCCACGGCCCCAGACCGTTCCGGCGACATGTTCCGGCACATGCAGCAATGCATGCATTACCATCGGACATACTTCAAGGACCCCACTTGGCTGCCGCCAGGGCGCGTACTGGAGATGTGCACCATCGACGGCGCAAAGGCGCTCGGGATGGAGAAGGATATCGGATCCCTTGAGGTCGGCAAGAAGGCGGATGTGGTGCTGCTAGACCTGAGGCGGCCACATCTCTACCCGTTCAACATGCCGGTCTTCCGGCTGATCTATTTCGCCAATGGCAACGATGTCGATACCGTCATCGTCGATGGCCGTATTGCCATGCAAGGTCGTAAAGCTGTCTTGGTTGATGAAGACGAGGTCCTCGACGAGGCTCAGCGCGAGACCGAAGCGATGCTCGACCGCACTGGGTTCCGTTACATGCTGGAAACCCCGAAGATGTTCTGGCGCCACGTGAGAGCGACCGACCAGATCGAAGGTTGATGGCCGAGGGCGGCGGGTCCAATCCGATCCTGCTGTCGCCAATCGACGCAACCACTGTGCCAACCGCCTCCAGGCGGTTGGAAGGGCAGATCATGCTGACTGTACGCGAGCGGAAGACCAACGAGGGGCAGACGCTGCGTGGCAGCACGCGGGCCGAATCCCTCCTCGTTGGCTTCGTTGTGGCCTGCGTCGTGGTGGCTGCGCTCAACCTTCGTCCTGCCCTCACCTCCACAGCGACAATGGTGGCCGAGATCCAAACGAGCCTGGGTCTCGGCGGGGTGTGGATTGGCGTTCTGACAACCATGCCAGTGCTATGCTTCGGCGCGTTTGGGCCGATCGCACCCTTCCTGTCCGCCAAGCTGGGCCTCGAACGGACCATCGCGGCTCTTCTCATGTGCCTTGCGGCGGGGCTTGCCCTTCGTGCGCTGCCAGTAAGTCTCGCACTGTTCACCGGTACCCTGGTGGCAGGAGCGGCCATTGGCATGGCGGGCGTACTCCTCCCGGTGGTGATCCGCCGACGCTTTCCCGGGCGGATCGGCTCGATGACGGGTCTTTACACGATGATTCTCAGCATCGGTGGAGCCAGTGCCGCGGGCCTGACGCCTATTATCGAAGGAGCGTGGCACTCTTGGACGCTGGCCTTGGCGAGCTGGAGCGCTCTTGCCTTTGCAGGCAGCATCATGTGGGCCGCCCTTGCCGCAGTCGAGCGACCCTCTATCAGTACGGCTAGCCTGCCGCGCTTCTCGCTTCTGGTGCGTGACCGTCTAGCCTGGTCTGTCACCGCCTTCATGGGGCTTCAGGCCGGGCTGGCCTTCATTGTGCTCGGCTGGCTGCCGACGCTGCTGCGCGATCGAGGGCTTGATATGCTTGACGCAGGCATCGTCACCTCCGTCTCGATCCTGTCGCAGACGGCCACCGCGCTGTTGGTGCCCTCGCTCGCGACGCGACGGGTGTCGGCACGCCTTCTGGTCGTGCTGGTTCTCCTGGCCACCTGCATGGGATTCCTGGGCCTGCTCTATGCGCCGCTCGCCTCCCGTCTCCTGTGGGCACTCGTCCTCGGCCTCGGCCAGGGCGGCCTGTTCGGACTTGCACTTCTGTTCGTCTCGCTGCGTTCTCCGAGCGCGGAGGTCACGGCGATGCTGTCGGGCATGTCGCAGAGCTTCGGCTATCTCGGCGCGTCCCTCTGCCCCTTCGCGGTCAGCTTGCTGCGTAGCAGCGGCGATTACCTCCTGGGGCCTGCTATCATGGTGGTCCTGATCACGTTGGCCTGCACTTGGGCCGGCCTCCGGGCGGCGGCGCCCGCTTATGTGCTTCCCCATCTCAGGAAGGACTGACGGAGGCGCCTCCTTCAGGTGTGGGCGGGCGCAGCATAAGCCGACACGTCCCGGGCGAGGACACGCCCAGCCCCCTTGGCACCAACGATACGTCCGCCCTCGGCCACGACTTGACCGCGCAGCAGTGTTGTCACCGGCCAACCGGTGACCTCGAATCCTTCCCAGGGCGTGTAGTCGGCCCCATGATGAAGGATCTCCTGGCGGATGATCTCACGGCGATCCGGATCCCACAGCACGATGTCCGCGTCGAAACCCACGCCAATGGAGCCCTTGCGCGGATAGAGGCCGTAGATCTTGGCGTGATTGGTGGCCGTCAGTTCCACGAAGCGGTTGAGGGAGATCCGGCCCTTGGAAACGCCTTCCGAGAACAGGATGGGCAGGCGGGTCTCGACGCCGGGAATGCCGTTCGGCACCCACCGGAAGGAGGATTTGCCATTCGGGTGGAGCTTGCCGGCTGGGCTATCATAGCGGAATGGACAATGATCTGACGAAAAGGTCTGGAACACACCGCTGCGCAGCCCTTCCCAGATGGCCGCCTGGCTCTCTACATCCCGTGGCGGAGGCGAGCAGACATACTTCGCACCGCTCATGTCCATGTCCGGACCCTGCAAGTCCTCGGCGGTGAGTGTGATGTATTGCGGACAGGTCTCGGCGTAGACCTTGAGGCCGCGGGACTGCGCCCAGCGAATCTGCTCCATGGCCTCTCGTCCCGACACATGCACGATCATGATCGGCACGTCGACAAGCTCCGCATGGCTGATTGCCCGATGGGTTGCTTCGCGCTCCACGATTTCGGGACGGGAGACCGCATGGTAATAGGGCGCAGTCCGGCCCGCCCTTTCGAGGCGCTCGGTCATGTACCGGATGGCATCATAGCCTTCGGCATGAACCATCACGAGGGCTCGCTCCCGGCGGGCAACCTCGAACACGTCGAGAAGCTCGCTGTCCTTCAGCACGAGATCGTCGTAGGTCATGAAAACCTTGAACGACGTATAGCCATCCTTGAGCAGCGCGGGGAGTTCCTGTCCCAGAACCTCGGGGGTCGGATCGGAAATGATCAGGTGGAAGGCCGTGTCGACATAGCACTCGTTCTCGGCCTTCTGCCGATACTCTTCTACACAGGCGCGCAGGGATGTGCCGCGCTGCTGGAGCGCGAAGGGAAGAACCGTTGTGTTTCCGCCAGCCGCAGCGGAGGCCGTGGCGGAGGCGAAGTCGTCCGCCATGACGACGCCGGGCCCGGAAGGCTGAGCGATGTGAACATGGCTGTCGATGCCCCCCGGGAGCACGAGCAGTCCGGTGGCGTCGATTTCTCTCGGAGCGCGAAGATTCTCACCCAGCACGACGATGCGTTCGCCCCTGACGCCAACGTCGCAGCGAAACGTGTCGGAGGCCGTGACAACGGTGCCGCCGCGAATTGCAAGATCGAGCTCCATCTCCGCCCTCCTCAGGCAAGCGCTCGGTCGAGGCTTGCTATCAGCCGATCAACTTCCTCAGGCGTATTGTAGTGCACCATGGAAACGCGCACCACGCCATTGCCGCCGGCAAGGCCCAGATGTTCGATCAGCCGCCGGGAGTGGAAATCACCGAAGCGGATGCCGATCCGGTCGGCTTCGGTCGAGCGCACGATTTCCTCCGAGTCGCGTCCATTGACCTTGAACGCGATGGTCGGCACGCGGTGCTGCGTGGCACTGTCGCGGCGCCCCACGATCCTCACATCGTTGCGGTCCCTCAGATAGGCTAGAAGCTTTTCTCCCAAAAGCGTTTCATGCGACGCGATCTTGTCGAAGGCGCGATCGATCGCGGCGCGGTCCCCCGTCGACCCGCCAAGGGCGTCGATGTAATCGACGATGCCAGCCGATCCCCAGGCTAGCTCATAGTTGGTATTGCCGGGCTCCAACTTCATCGGCACCTTCTCGCGGCCATAGAAATAGTGATAGAGCCCGTCGAGTTCGAGCAACTTCTCATACTTGCCGTACATCACCGCGAAGTGGGGGCCGTAGGTCTTGTAGAAGCTGAAGATGTAGTAATCGACATCGAGATCTCTCACGTTCACGGCCCGATGAGGTGCATAGGCAACGGCGTCGACGACGATTTCAGCGCCACGCTCGTGCACGCGGCGTGCGATCTCCTTGATTGGATTGATAGTGCCCAGAATATTCGAGGCATGGGTCACCGCCACGAGCCGGGTCCGCTCCGTCATAAGGCGATCCAGATCATCCAGGTTGATCTCGAAGCTCTCGCGGTTGATGGACCATTCCTTGATGACGATGCCACGCTTCTCCAGGGCGCGCCACGGACCGATATTCGACTCGTGGTCAAAATTCGTGACAACAATCTCGTCGCCGGGTTTGAGTCCGCTTTCCATGGCGCGAGCCAAAACCTGGGCGAGGACAGTGGTCGAGGGACCCAGCACGATCTCTTCCGCCCGCTCTGCCCCCAGCAGCCGCGCGATCTTGGCGCGGGCCTCTATTAATCGGCTCGTCGCCCGTTGGGAATGCTCGTAGCTGGCGCCGGTCTGCACACTCGTGGTCAGAAGATACTCCGAGATGCGCTCGGCCACATTGCGTAGGACCAGGGAGCCTCCCGCATTGTCGAAATAGGCGAACTCGTCCGCCAAGGCTGGAAACTGCGAGCGGACGAAGGTGAGATCGAGCGACATGGATGCACCTATTCTGCAGGAGGTTGGGGTGGGCCGACGACGAGCGGCTCTTGGAGGTGATGGAGAATGCAATCCTCGGAGGAGCCGCTTTCCCACATGAACATGAGGAAATCGCCGTCCGGGCCAATCGCAGCGATGGGAGCATGCCAGAGGTTGCGGGCATAATTGACGCCTTCCCCCCGACACCCGACGAACGCTTCGGCACGCTCGAGATCCGGCAGTCCCGCCTGGTCCTGCGGCGCGACGACGATCAGGAAGCACTCGGCCGAGAGAGAGACGAAGGTCTGAGACGACAAGGGATGCCGTTCGAAGGTCACGAGCGGCATCGGCAGCGGCCCGCCCTTGGCCCGGTAGACCGCGAGCACGGGATCGCCTTCGGGAGAGGCGCGCTCGAAACGGGTATCGGTGTCGAAGCGCAGCGCCCGGCCATCGTTCACCAAGCGGCTGCGATCGGAATCGAAGGACAGCACCTCGCCGAATGGGCGGAAGGCTGAAGGCGTCAGGCGTTTGGGAAGCAGGGTCAGCACGGATGAGTAAGCCTAATGGGACAGGACGGCCTGAAGGAAGCTTCTCAGGCGAGGATCGCGGGGCGCATTGAAGATTACGTCGGGAGGCCCCTCCTCGACGATCCGTCCCCCATCCATGAACACCACCCTGTCGGCAACCTTGCGGGCGAACCCCATTTCGTGGGTCACCACGACCATGGTCACACCCGTCTTGGCGAGTTGCTGCATCACATCCAGGACCTCACCCACCATTTCGGGGTCGAGTGCCGAGGTCGGCTCGTCGAAGAGCAGAACCTTCGGCTCCATGGCGAGCGCCCTGGCAATCCCAACTCGCTGCTGCTGCCCGCCGGAGAGTTGCGCCGGATACTTCGTCGCTTGATCCCCGAGCCCGACACGGGCCAGAAGGCGCTCGGCGCGATCCTCTGCCGCTGCCCACGACAGGCCGCGTACGCGAACGGGGCCGAGCGCGACGTTGCGGAGCACGGTCATATGCGGAAAAAGGTTGAAGCTCTGGAACACCATTCCCACCTCGGTGAGCACGGTGCTCTTGCGGCCGTGACCGACCTCTGCTCCGTCGACGATGATCTCACCGCCGTTGTGCTCCTCAAGCTGATTGATGCAGCGGATCAGCGTGGACTTGCCCGAGCCGGACGGACCGATGACGACGACGATCTCACCTTCTTTCACCTGGAGGTCAACGCCATGCAGCGCCTTGAAATGTCCGAACGACTTGACGACGTTCTTCATCTCGATAATCGGGCGCATCATCGTCCCCTCACCGCAAGTCGCTTTTCGAAAACCCCGACGAGACGCACGAGCGGCATCAAGATCAAGATATAGATGACGGCCGCACTGATGAGGGGCGTCGGGTTCGCCGCCAGCGCCTGCGCCTGCGTGGCCTGCTTGAGCAGATCGGGCATCGCCACCACGGATGCGAGAGCCGTGTCCTTCATCACGTTGATCGAGTTCGACGTGATCGGCGGGATCACGATCCGCAGTGCCTGTGGCAGCACCACGTCGCTCATGAGCCGCCAGGGGCTGAGGCCCAGGGCGCGGGCGGCCTCGAACTGGCCCTTCGGCACGGCCTCGATGCCGGCCCGGAAGATCTCAGCGGAATAGGCGGCAGACACGAGGCTCAACGCAGAGGCGGCGGCACCGAAGGAGGAAAGCCGCAGCCCGACGAAAGGCAGTGCATAGTAGATGACGACGAGCAGAACCAGGATCGGGATGGAGCGGAAGATGTCGATGTAGGCGACGGCGATCTGCCTCAGGGGTGAACTGGCATAGAGCCGGAGCAGCGCGAGAACCAAGCCGCCGATGAAGCCCAGGATGATGGCTGTCACTCCCAGGGTCAGTGTAGTGGTCAGGCCTGACAGCAGAAGCGGAAGGGTTTGGACGAAAACCTTCCAGTTCAGGAAGGTGTCGAAGATGGACATGACGGACAGCGCCTCAACATTCGTGGCCATGCCGAGCGTCCGGCACAGGTGCCGGACGCTCGGGGAGAGTTGCTCGTCAGAGCTTGGGCATCTCCATGACCTTGATGGTCGTCGAGTTCGGCTCGGCCTTGGCCCCGAACCACTGCTCGTGGATCTTCGCCAAAGTTCCGTCCTGCTTCATCTTCGTGATCTCGGCGTTGACCTTTTCCGCCAGCGGGCTGTTCTTGGCGAACATCATCGAATACTGCTCGCCGGTCGGGATCCGCTCCACCACCTGATAGATCGGCTTGTCCTTGATGTAGTACTGTACGGCCGGGATGTCGCTGACATAGCCGTCGATGCGGCCCGCTGCGAGGTCGAGCATCGCGGGAGCCAAGCCCTCGTAGCGGCGGATATCGGAGAATTTGTACTTCTGCTGGTTCTGAGTCGACCACATGTCACCGGTGGAACCGGTATCGACTGCGGCCACCTTGCTCGCCATCCCTTCTAGGTTTTTGATGCCTGAGTTGGCTCGCACCGCCAGCGACTGGTCGCTATCGTAATAAGGTTGGGCAAAGGATACCGACTCGAGACGCTTCTTGGTGATGGTGATCGAGGATACTGCGGCATCGACCTGTCCTGATTGTACCGCAGCAAACAGCCCGTTGAACGGAATGTTCACGAAGGACACGTTCATGTTGAGGCGTTTGCCGACTTCCTTGGCGAGGTCGACCTCGAATCCGACGATCTCGCCCTTCTCGTTCTGGAATTCCCACGGAACGTTACCGACGTTCGCTCCAACCTTCATATCGGCAGCATAGGCCATCGTCCCTGCTGACATGGCCAACACGGCGGTTAAAGTTGCGGCGAATGTGCCGCGCCGGGTGAATTTCGCTGACATCTGTTCCTCCATCCTGCCCACCGGACTCATCGCCGGCGATCAATTCTCTGCTGCCATCTGGTAGCCGGCTCTTTTGAGACTTGTGTAGACCGGTCATATCGGCCAAACTGGTCTTACCAATCTGA
This sequence comes from Microvirga sp., assembly GCF_014699075.1. Taxonomy (GTDB): domain Bacteria; phylum Pseudomonadota; class Alphaproteobacteria; order Rhizobiales; family Beijerinckiaceae; genus Microvirga. The sequence goes on from NZ_JACXAB010000083.1 coordinate 16,049, forward strand.
CCAGTTGATCGTGCAGCTATCTTGACGCATGGTCAAGGCCAATGTGCCTCTGAGGTGATCAAAAATGAGGCCTGTAGGCACGACCCTATGCACCACGGGCTTTGAAGTGGGGACGGCAGATGACGAGTGATCCAGTGAACCTGTCGGAATTAGAACTCGCCGATCGCACTCCCGTGCCACGCGGCATTGTTGAACATATCCAGCGCCTGATCCTGAAGGGCGGCCTTAAGGCTGGCCAGCGTCTTCCGTCCCAGAGGGAACTGGCGGAGCAGCTCGGAGTAAGCCGGCCATCATTGCGAGAAGCGCTAACCGTTCTTGAAACGATGGGTCTTGTGGCGGTGCGGGCAGGCAGCGGAGTGTTCGTTGCGAAAGCCGATGCACGTAGGCCGCTGTGGCGCTACTCCGACCGCTGCACGCCCGCCGACGTCTATGAGGCGCGCTTGGGACTGGAAGGTTACGCGGCGAGGCTCGCAGCCGCTCGCATCGACGAGCCTGCCGAGGAACGCCTCAGGCGGTGCACGAACTCCATGCATGAGGCTCTCAAGGCAGACGACGTGATTAGCCTCGCCGTCAGTGACACGGAGTTCCACGATCTGATCTTTGAACTCTCCGGTAACCCTGTTCTCGCCGCCATGTACCGGCCAGTGCGTGAATTGCTCGTCGAAAGTCAACGACTTCCGATGGCCCAACTTGATCGCCTGAGTGAGACCGTCCGTGAGCACGAGGCCATTCTGGAGGGTATAGCCCGCCAAGATCCCGACACGGCCGAAGCAGCGATGCAAAGTCATATCCGCTCGGCTGCCGGCCGTTACGGCATCTCTCTCTGAGTTGTGTGCCGCTGAGGCCGGGGGCGACTTAGCGTCAGTCCAACAGCTAGATCCTGTCTGACGGCCTGATTGCGCAGGTACTGGCGCATGAAGGCGAGCTTCACCATTGCGGCGAAGTTGACCGCCAGCTTCTCGTGCCGGGTGGCAATGGATCGGCAGCCTTTCAGCCATCCGACACAGCGCTCAACCACGTTGCGTCTACGATAGAGATCAGGATCGAACGCTCGTGCGCAGCCCTTGCCCATGTTGCCGCCGGTGCGAGGTGGGATCACAGGTCGAATGTGACGGTTACGCAGATAGGTGAAGACAGGCCGGTAGCTGTAGGCCTTGTCGCCCGCCAGGTGCTTGGGCCGTGTGGTCTGTCGGCCGAACTGAGAAACTGACCCCCTGACGAAGCGAAGAACTGACCCCCTCCTTGGCAGAGGAGGAATAGATGT
>NZ_JACXAB010000084.1 GCF_014699075.1 Microvirga sp.
CCTCCTCGTTTGCCATGTTGAATCACATCTCCGGTGCTTTGAAACTGCGACGAGTCATCCTCGTTGGGACTCGGTATAACGGGAGCGGTCTTGCAGCAGTTTCAAACAGTGCCGAGACCACTTCCATCCAGCACGTAAAGTCACCTGGAGGACTTCTCTTCGATCCGTCCGAGGGCGTTCGCTGGGCCGGCTATAGCCGCGCAGGCGGAAGTCCAGGCCGCAGCATCATAACCTAGTATGGTCCTCAACCAAGCCAGGGTCATGCGCTTCGTTGCCTCAAGCCCGTCCGGCGCCTCCACCTCCGTCTCCTTGGCATCGAGTCCGGCGATGCCACCCAGGCCGTGGCCAACGCCATCAAGGGTGAGCAGGGCTCGTGCTCCCGGCCCATCGTGATAAGCATCGGCATGCCACTCAGGACCGCGCGACGTGAAGCGCGGATTGTCGTCTGCCCCACATACGACAAGGCTTGGCGTTGCCAGGTGAGCAAAATCGAGATCGAAGAACGGAAAGCGTGCCGCATTCTCTTCCGTCAGATCCTTTCCACCCCGGCCTGGCGCCGTGAGCAGGATGCCTGCCGAGATACGGGAGTCGCCAAATACCTCGCCATGGAGACGCGCGCCCAAGAGCAGGCTGACGGTGTGGCCACCGAGGGAATGCCCCACTGCAGCGATGCTTCCATGGTCCAGCCGACCCGCCACGGCCGGCGCTTGCTCTTCGACCTCGGGCAGCCGATCGAGGATCGCCCTCACCTCCTCGACACGCTCGCGCCAGAAGAACGGCGCTCCTTCTGCCTCTGCCGGAAGCCCACCGACGCGGGAACTTGCATGCGTCGGCTGAATGACGGCAAAACCGTGCTCCGCCCAGAACTGCGCCAACGGTGCGTAACCGTCCTCCTCTCGATCAGCGCCGCCAAAGGTGGTGTGGACGAGTTTGTGGTCTATCTGGTCATAGGAGGTAGCAGCCCGAGTTCCGGATTGGAGCTCTACAACTTCTTCAAGGCTAGGCCAGAACGAACGACCGTCTACAACATGTCGAGCGTGGACTCCGCCGGCGTGCTGTTCTTTCTTGGCTTCCAGACGCGCTATGGCGTTCCAGCCTCCAGCTTCAAGGTGCACCAGACCAAGTTCTCGAAGGCTTCCCTGCCCGACTGGTACAGCTACTCCGATCTGAAGAAGTCGGCAATGGAGCTGCTTGCGGTGGACCAGAAGACCCACCGTGCTATCGCCTCTGAGACAGCCTCGAAGGCTGAGACGCCTCTCTCGGTGGAGGACGTCGAGGCTGCCGCCACACGCACGACGATCTATTTTGCCGAGGATGCTTTGCGGCACGGCTTTATCGAGGAAATCGTCACGCCGACAATGCCGATCCAGGATGTGTCTTACCTGACGGAACAGTATCTCGCCGGGCTCCCAGACTGAACAGCGCCCGGTCATAAGCTGCTAATCAACGCGCGGCTGATCGCGAGCCTCTTCTCCAGCTTTCTGTGCGGCTCGTTCTACTGCACTGGCGACCGCATCGGGAGCCAGGTGATGGACCATGTGCCCAAGGCGCGGAAGTGCGATAAGCTCGCTCTGCGGAAGCTCCCGATGCAGGCGCTCCGATTGACGGCCGATATCCGCAATCTGATCGTCGGAACCAGTGATGATCGTGACTGGCATCTGCAGTTCACCGTAGTGGTGCTGCAACTCCATCACTGACGGGGTCATAAGAGCTGCGTCCTCAGCCGCGGCGCGAAGCTGCGATGGACGGAGCATCATCTCTTTAGGGAACTGCCTCTCAAACCGCTCCGGCACCTCTGCCGGCGCAAACATCTGTTTGATCAGGCCCGGCAGGATAGCCCGGGCAATCAGTGGGGAGATGGTGTAGCGCATCGCGTCGCCGACCACTGGAACAGCCGGCGGCGAGAACAGGAACGTATCGGCCCGCAGCGTCGGATAGTAGTAACCTGAGGCAAGCACGAGGCTGCGGACAAGCGACGGGCATTCAAGGGCAAGGGCCACCGCAACCAGGGTACCCCAAGAGTGTCCCAGGACGACTGTTTGCCCGATGCCAAGTTGCTCCAGTGCGCTCTGGAAGAGCTTCGCGTGGGCCCGTGGGCTCCAGAGCTGACGGGGCCTGCTGCTGTAGCCGTAACCCGGACGGTCGAACACGATGACCCTATAGCGGGATGCCAGACGGTCCACGAGACCGCTGACCGTGAAATCCTGGATCATGGTGCCGTTGCCATGGATCAGCACGACAGGCGCGCCCTGGCCTCGCTCGATGTAGTGCAGACGCACGCCATGAACATCGAGGAACCGGCCCATGGGCGGCGTGTTGCGTTCGGCAGCCTGGGCTCTCTGCCTATTGTACAGGACAGCAGCACCCAGTGCTGCGGCCGAGCCTGTCAGAACGGGCGCTAGCCAACGCCAGCGACTTGGGTGAGAGGCCTCCCCGGTACGGGACGTCCCGCTCGACTTCGTAGTCGTACGATGGTGACGATGGGTATTGGCCCGCTGTGGCTCGGCAGAGTGAAGGGCAGCCCCGACTGGGCCGCGCGGGCTTGTCTCGGCTCTTGTCCTCGTGCGCGACATGCATGCTCTCCCTGTGGGCTGATCGTGGAGAACGCCTGAGAGGCCTGCCGGTTGCTGCAGCGCACTAATGCAAGGTAGAAGCCCTTTCCTCACAAGCTCTAGACGGCTCACGGCCCTCTTGGTCACAGATCGCTTCAGAGCGCCTTATCCAGCGGCTTGCTCCTCGTCTTCGTCAGCAAGGAGATCGTCGAGCATGTCAGCAAGATCCACCACCTGATCGGGCGAGGCGCGATAAACTGCAGTGTCGCCGGACTGATCCTCGATCCGGATGCGATACTCTCCATCAACATGTGTGATGGCAATGTTGGCGAGGGTCTTCATGATAGGAAATTGGGCCATGCGTGTCTCCGTAGCATAGCGAGAACACTCGTGCACGCGAATGATCCACTCCGAGCGAGCGGATGGACGGTGGATGCGCCGGCCCAAGGCAGGAGAACTCCGCCAAGGCTGTTAGCGACCACGCGTTGCGACGTATACGGTGTTCGTTACTTCGCCATCCTGCCGCATGTTGTCGAAGGCAATGATATGAGCCTCACTAGTGGCAAACACCTCACCAAGGGCCTGTTGAAACTCATCATCCAGAGGGTCATTCGACCAGAGGGCAAAGACGCCGCCAGGATGGAGGTGCGCCGCAAGGCGCGTGAGACCATCGACGGTGTAGAGCGCTGCATGGCTCGGGTGTAGGACGTTCTTCGGCGAGTGGTCGATATCGACCAGGATCGCGTGGTAGCGGCGTCCTGGTTGGTCGGCATCGAAGCCCGTTTCTGAAGCGGCCCCGCCAAAGAAGTCGCCGAGAACCAGCCGACAGCGTGGATCCGCGGTCAACTCGGCCCCGAGCGGCAGTAGTCCCCGCTGATGCCACTCGATCACCTCTGCAAGGGTGTCAACCACCAGGAGCGAGCCGACCTGTGCGTGTTCCAGCACGGCTCGTGCGGTGTAACCGAGGCCAAGGCCGCCGACGATCACATCGAGGGACGTTCCGGACAGGGATGCGAGGCCGAGCCGTGCGAGGGCGATCTCGGATGCGGTGAACAGGCTCGACATCAGGAACTCGTCGTCGAGCTTGATTTCGTAGATGTCACCTCCACTCACGAGATCACGCCGGCGCCGAAGGCTGAGCACCCCCATTGGAGTGGGACAATAATCAAGTTCCTCAAAGAGGGCACTCATGGCATGCTCCGCATTGGCCAGTCATAGTGGCTCTATCGGAGCATCCGCGATAGCCAAATTGGCCTGTCGTGGTGTTAGCGTCCGCCTCCGGCTGGCTTGAGGCGGTCGAGAAGGCACGCTATCTGCTTGGACTCCTGGCGCAGAGCTTGGATGCAAGCAATCTGCGCCGGCGCAGGCTGGTCGACCGAGTGCTGGCCGACTTCGACCATCTGCTCGACAAGTCGACCTAGGACTGAGATGATCCTTCCCGCGAAGGGACCCACAACGGAGACGCGCCATGGCCAAGGGTGAGCAACGCAGCAACCGTGAGGCGAAGAAGCCGAAGAAGGACAAGCCGAAGGAAGCTGTCCAGACCTCACCCTTCGCCAATCAGGGCAAAGGAGGCACGCCTGCCAAGCCATCCGGCGGCAAGCGATAGCGCCTTCGATCATCGCGTGTCGACTTGCTGGGATCAGGTCCCATCATGAGTGGCGGCTTCATTGGCGGCGCCATCATTAAGCAATCAGTTGACGCCGGATAAGTAAACGCTTGCCGCTATGACAATGATCGCCGCCACGGTGAGCCATCAGTAGTCGGCAACGCCATCACCAATACCTCAGGCATCTCCACCGGGCGGCGTTTGGGCTTAGGCAGAGGAAACCGTCAGGAACAAGAGCCGATCAACGCCGTGAGTTTGCTCATGGAAGTGCCTCCTTCTGAGGAGCTAAAGCGCAGCCATTCCGCTGTATTGCCAAGCTGGCCTCATCAGTAACCGCTTCCTCGCAACGCATGTTCCTATGCAAGCCCCCCCCGGCGCCTAAACTTAAGTTCAATATAGCACAGCTCTGGAGCAGCAGACATGATGAAGAAGCAGATCGTCGCAATCCAAGATGTTTATGTGCCGGTGCAGCGGCGGCAAACGCTGGATCCGCAGAAGGTTCACGCGCTCGCCGCCAGCATCATGGAAAAGGGGCAGGACGCGCTCATTCTCGTGCGGCCTGACGACAAGCGGTTTGTTCTGGTGGAGGGATTGCACCGCCTGGAGGCGTGCAAGGCGCTCGGCGAGACCACTGTTCCCATCTACCTAGTCCAGGCCCGCAGGCATTGATCTGCACCTAACCTGACTAGAGAGACTGCACGAGGTGAGCTGCGATTATCTCCGCTTCAGGCTGATGATATTGGTGCTGTGCGCTCCGCCGGAGCTTGCCCTCCAAATCCCCAACTTGCCTTCGTATAGCATCCAAGTTGCCCCTTTGTTTGCAGGCGGGAGTACTCATACCTCTCAGGTATCAGCGCCTATGATGGGTTGTTGACGACAAAGTACTTATACCAACCAGATGAAAGTCACTTATTGATCAATCTTATATCTGTTCGCTATTTGCGGATGGCTGAACGGCCTTTTTCCGGTAAACAGGTGCCATGGAACTCGGATAGTAAGCGGCGGCCGGCTACCGGACGATGGCGGAAAGAAGCCTGGTAACACAGACGCGTTACGACACCGACCTGCCCGTAAACTAGAACCTGTCTAGCTCTGCCTGCTCCTCAGCCGCTGCTTCTGGCGAACTCCGCACCTCACCTTCAGCGGCCGTGCTGAGCCGCTGATACACGCCTAGGCCAACAACCATTGTAACCCCACTAAACAGCAGGAGAGTGGGATAAAGCATCATTGACATATCTGCCCCCTTACTTGTTTGGAACACAGCGACCAGCGCCTCCAAGAAGACGGCAATGCTGAGGGTGGAAACGAACTTCGTGATGCTGCGTCGTGCTTGGCCGGCGTTCCGCATCTGAGTGGGATCAATGACCTCCTCTTCAAGGATGTATTTAGCGACCTCAAAGATGGCAATGGCGATGACCATGTAGCCGACGGAGTCAAGAAGTGCCCGGCCGATATCCTGCTCCGGTGCCCTGAAGGCGGAAACTTGCTGCATGCCGGCATAGACGATCAGGCCGATCGCAACGACCATCAGTGCGATGCTGACGGCGCAGAAGATCGCTCGCGTAAGGAGTTGATATACCCGCATACAGTGCTCCTATAGCCTCAGTCGTTTATTAAGCCTCACCCGGCCGGACGGAGCCACCAAGCTCTATGCTCGACCATTTCTTCCTTCAGGGTAGTGACCATGCCAGCGGTCCCCACCACACTCAGCGGTGAGGGCGATTTTTTACAAGGCTCATCTGGGAATTGACAGGTCCAAAGTTTAGCGGCGCGCCAGTGCGCGCCATTTGCCACGGCGTTAGCCCTCGGGCTACCATCCAGCAAGCAACAAGAAGGACGGTGCATTTGCGACGGCTCGTTGTCATCTCCAACCGGGTGCCTATCCCGGACGCCTCTGGAAAAGCCGCAGCAGGTGGCCTGGCAGTGGCTCTGCACGAGGCCTTTCAGGCTTACCAGGGGCTTTGGTTCGGCTGGAGCGGCAAGGTTTCAGCCAATCCGGCTGCCCAGCCCAAGATCATCGATAAGGGACAGGTCCAGTACGCCGTCATGGACCTGACGTCGCTCGATCGACAGGAGTACTATAACGGCTTCGCCAACCGGGCACTCTGGCCCATCATGCACTATCGGATTGGTCTGTCTGAGTTCTCGCGGGCTGACTACGCAGGGTACTTGCGGGTCAATCGCAGTTTCGCCAGTGCATTGGCCCATCTGATTCAGCCTGACGATCTCGTCTGGGTTCACGACTATCACCTCATCCCCCTTGCGAGTGAGTTGCGGGCGGCTGGCATAACCAACCCGATCGGGTACTTTCACCATATTCCCTGGCCGGCTCCTGAAGTGTTTGGAGCTCTTCCGGGTAGCACAGAGCTCCTGCGGGTCATCCCGGACTATGATCTTGTGGGCGTGCAGACGGAGCGAGATGCCGACAACCTCAGACGCAGCCTCGTCCAGGAACTTGGTGCCGTCCGCCGGAGGGCAGATCTTGTGGATGCAGGAAGCCGGTGTGTCCGCATCAAAAGCAATCCGATCGGGATCGACGTGAGCGGGTTCCAGCAAGCAGCCCAACGCTCTGGCTCAAGCCGGCTACTGAAGCAGACGATTGCTGGCCTAGGAACCCGCAAGTTGATCATCGGAGTTGATCGGCTGGACTACTCAAAAGGCATCCCTGAGCGCATGGAGGCGTTCGAGCGCTTCCTGGTCAGCCATCCGGAGCATCGGGGACAGGTGACCTATCTGCAGATTGCCCCCACAAGCCGTAGCGAAGTGCCCGAATACGCAACCCTCAGTCGAGCCGTGAATGAGACGCTGGGGCGGATCAACGGCTCCTTGGGTGAGCCTGGCTGGGTGCCGATTCACTATGTGACCAGCACCTATTCACGCGCGGTCCTTGCTGGCCTTTATCGGCTGGCCCGGGTTGGGCTTGTAACTCCCATTCGGGATGGGATGAACCTGGTGGCCAAAGAATTCGTGGCAGCTCAGGAACCGCAGGATCCCGGTGTTCTCATTCTGTCGAAGTTTGCCGGGGCTGCTGAGGAGCTCACCGATGCACTCATTGTCAACCCGAACGACAAGGTCGAAGTGGCAGAGGCTATTCAGCTCGCGCTGCACATGAGCCGGGAGGAGCGGGTGGCCCGCTGGCAGGCTATGCTGAAAGTACTCTGGGCTTCCGATGTTTCACGATGGGCGGCGGCGTTTATCAAGGATCTGGCCGGCAATAGGACAAGCAGAACCCGCAGCGAGATGGTGCTGGCCAAGAAAGAGAATGATGATCGATATAGTTTGTAGGTGAGCCGCCCGATCGATCGTTATTCAGCGCCTCTTGCTGCGACTCGCAGTGGCACTGCCGCTACGCGGCCCGCTGCCGCCCAACATCCGGGTGCTGCTTTCTTCTACCAGCTTGCGCCAGCGGGTCAGACGCTCCGGGTCCAGCCCGCCTGCGGCGACGGCTCCTTGGACGGCACAGCCGGGCTCGTGGGCGTGGGTGCAGTCGCTGAACCGGCACAGGGGGGCAAGCTCGGTAATTTCAGCAAACAGTGTCTCAATACCAAAAGCCGCATCGCTGACACGGAGCGTGCGCATGCCCGGCGTGTCAATTACCCATCCGCCACCTGCAATGGCATGAAGCGAGCGCGAGGTTGTGGTGTGGCGTCCTTTGGCATCGTGTTCGCGGATTCCTCCGGTTTGCTGGGCCAGTTCCTGCGACGGGCCTGCCAGAGTGTTCACCAGCGTCGATTTGCCGACACCGGAGGAACCGACCAGCGCCACTGTCTGCCCGGCACGGCACCACGGAGCCAAAGTGGCTGCGGCTTCTCTGGCACGGGGGTTTACGATCACGACGGCCAGCCCACGTTGTAGCGCCATCGCTTGTTGTTCATACGACCGCGCATCCGCCACGGTGTCAGCTTTGGTCAGCAGGATCACCGGGGTAGTCGCTGCCTCATTCGCCAGCGCCAGATAGCGTTCCAGCCGGGCGAGGTTGAAATCAGCGTTGCATGAGGTGACGATGAACAGCGTATCGACATTGGCACCAGCAAGCTGCGGGGTCTTGCTGCCCTCGGTGCGCCGCTCCAGCACTGTCTTGCGGGCCAAACGGCGATGCAGGAGTTGGGTTTGAGGATCGGCAAGCACCCAGTCCCCCACCGCAAAATCGCCGGTCTGGCTGTGAACAGGAAGTCTCAGCGTGACTGGTCCCGGTTGGGATATGGCGGTCAGGCGGGCGCGGTGAACCGTGGCAATACGATGCGGGGCGAGGCCTGCTTCATGGGGCTCAAGCTGATCCTCGAAGAAATTAGACCATCCCAGACTTGAAAGTGACATGGGACAGGCGGCGTCGGAGTCATCTGTCACAGCTTCCCCAAATTGCACGGTGTCACATTCATGGGCAGAGTCCTTTGGAACATGAGAGTAATGCCAATAAGCCAACCCTCAATGGCCGGGTTGGCTCGGTGTTTGCCACACTTCCATGACCGTCTCATTGCAAAGAGCATTGGGCGCAACGCGGGTTGATCCACTCGCCTGCCCCTTCAGACAAAAGGCCCGGTAGCGGGGTCTTTCCATTCAGCTTTTCAAGTGTGTCAGTCGAATAACTCCTGAAGAAAGGATTTCTTTCGCTTGGATTGGCCGTGCCCGTACGGTTGGGTATGGTTCCGGTCCTGAGTGTGATGATAATGCGGGTTCAGAAAGCTGGGTTGCTGTTCTGGGGCAACGGCCAGCGCATCCTGGGCGCTTCGCTCAATGATCTTGTCGAGCTCCCCTCTATCAAGCCAGACACCCCGGCATTGGGGGCAATAGTCAATCTCGACGCCCTGTCGTTCGCTCATCACGAGTGAGACACGACAAACGGGACAGGGCATACCGGCAGCACTGGTCATAGACGGCCTCCCGAGGCTGGTGATACAATAATGAATTCAGAGCACCAATCAGTCTTAACCTGATAAGCACCGGGCCTTCTTCACGCAGTCCGACATCACAGCCAAGTGATCGTGCTTATCAGAGGGCATGACCCGCTAGGAACACATGGGCATACGGAGAGAGGCCCTCAAGGCTGACCAAGATTACCAATCCTAGTCTGCCATTTCACCAGAAATTACGCCTTTCCTGGACCATCCGATCCGGAGCCGCTCCTGGCGGAGGGAGCGTTCGCGGTGACGCCTCGGCTGGTGTCGCTACTGCTCGCTTCACCCTTCAGCTCACGCTCAGCCTGCTGCCAAAACTGTGCCTCATGGCCTTCGCGGCTGCCGTGCTGCTCCCAGAGCTCGTAGGCGCGCTGCCTCACGCGGTCCTGTGTCTCATCGGCATGATGTTCCATATCGCTGTCCTTCCTTCGTTTTCTTCCAGAAGAATACGATCCATACAGTGGCTTATTGAGGGCAGATGCGGAGCACAATAAATAATCTCAAAGTATTTTGACGTATCGTCCCCGCTGAAATCATGTATGGTATCTGGAGAAATATCCTTAAAATATTTCGATTGTTTGAGCAGTTGCTTGCATCAGCGCAGCACCAGTCTTGGATCGACCGCATAATTTGCACCGACATCGCGATGCAGCTTAGTGCGCCAGACATGTGTGGCTGGCGCCAGAAGGCAGCTTTTGTCTCGCAACCTGCCTTTCCTATAGATCGGACCACCTATGAAAACGCCGACAATTCTCCTTACAGTTGCTCTCCTCAGCATGCTCGGTGTAACGCCAGCGATGGCAGATTGCCAGATCGCAGACGCCAAACTCGAAGAAGCCATCCTGCAAAGGCCAGAACTTCGCGGGAAGGCCAACCGCCAAACAGTTCGTGACCTGCGCAATTTGCGCGATGCCGCGATCACCCTCTGGTCTTACGGACGTCATGAGGATTGCGAGCGCCTCCTGGGCAACATCCGCGAGCTCCTCTCCGGCCCTCCAATGAATTCCTTGGGCGGCAACGACGAGGAGGATGCGGAGACGCAGATGCGCGCGCGCGAGCCCAAGATCCAGCGTGGCGCAGTGCAAGGGCGCCGTGACAGGAAGGATGCCAAGCCGCTTATCCACATTGACGAGCTTGCCCCTAGCTTGAGGGCGGATCAGATCATTGGCGCAGAGGTGCGAAGCGCCGACGACAAGATTGTGGGCGAGGTCCGGAACGTTGTCTTCGGCACCAAGGACCGCAGGGATTATGCGATTGTGGCCTCAGGCGGGTTCTTCACCCCCGGCACGGACAGCATTGTCGTGCCGATCCGCTCCCTCAAGGTCTCCCAGGAGCGAGACAGCTACTTCCTTCCCATGCCGGAGGCGCAGGTGAAGACCGTACCGCACATGCCCGATCAGGATTACAAGTGGCTCTCGGACGAAGCATGGCGCACTCGGAACGACGCGATCTTTGCAGATCGCCCGTAACCGAGTACAGGCTTGCGCCCACGCTTCAGCGCTACGAACGCTCGTTCGTGGCGCTCTCAGCCGCCAACGAGCAGTGCTCGGACCAGCTCAAGCAGTCGTTCAGGATGCACGGGCTTTTCGGCGAAATAAGCCCCCTCCGGCAATTCCCCGGGTGCGGGAGCCACGCGTCCCGAGGCGATTAGAACGCCAATGTCCCGTCGATCCTCCCGTACTCTGCGGGCCAGTTCGAAGCCATTGATGCTCCCGCGTGGCATTTCCACGTCCGTGACGACCACCTGGACGTCAGGAGCGGCCGCGAGAATATGGAGCGCCTCGTCCGCGTGAGCCGCCTCCACGACCTTGAAACCAGCATCATCCAGCACATCGACCAGCATCATGCGGACAAGAGCTTCGTCCTCGACAACCAGAATGAGCGCGCGAATGTCAGGTTTTTTCTCAGGAATGTCCAATGGAATGGGGATCGATCCTCTTCGTTTCTAAGGCCAAGATGATGTGCGACCGAACTGGGTTCTGGCGCCTATTGGGACGCCTCAGGGAACGTGAGTGTCACCACAAGCCCAGCCTCGTTTCGAATACCGATGTCCCCCTGGATCTGCTGAACGAGAGACCGAACGAGGCCATAGCCGAGCGATCCTTCCCGCAGGCTCGACATCCCGATCCCATCATCCCGGACGACCAGTTCGACCCATCCTGGTTGGCTGCGGCGCGCCTGGATGAGGATCGCCCCTGACCGTGGTGCGGGGAATGCGTACTTTACGGCGTTGGTGATCAGCTCCGTCAGCACTATGCCAAGGGGAACCGCCGTGTCGGCGTTGACCAGGATCCCATTCTCCATCTTTGTCTCAAGACGGATGCGGTCATCGTTTTCCGTGATCGGCCTCAATGCCTCGCATAGGTCTGCCACATACACGGACACGTCGATCCGTTGAGCCTTCTCCGACTTGCTGAGAAGGTCGTGTACCCGCGCCATGGCGTTGAGACGGTCCTGGGCTTCCTCGAAGAGGGCCCTCACGGCCGGATCCGGCTGCCGTCGGCCCTGGATCGCTAGCAGGGAGGCCGCTATGGCAAGGCTGTTCTTGGCCCGGTGGTTGACCTCCACCAGCAGCATCTCCCGCTCGGTGACCAGAGCCGACAGCTTCGTGTTGGCGGCTTCCAGTTCCCGGGTTCTGGCCGCCACGCGGATCTCCAGTTCCGAGGTCAGCGCGCGAAGGTCTTCTTCGGCGTCGTAGCGTCGGGTGATATCGAGGTAGGAGAGAAAATGATTGGTGATGGTGCCCTGGCCATCGTCCACGGGACTGGCGAACAGCATGGCCCGAAACGGTTTGCCGTCCTTGCGGTACTGGAGGATCTCCAGGGTCTCGTCCCGTCTCTCCAGAATCGCTGCCTCATAACGCCGGATGGCCTCAGGGTCGGTGCCTTCGCCGTTCATGAAGTGCGGGTCTTGCCCGAGCAGCTCATCCATGCTGTAGCCGGACAGATCGACGAAGGATTGGTTCCCAAAAACAATCGGATTGCCGGGCAGGGTGGCGTCAGTCACGAGCATCGGCATGCGAGTCCGCCGGACAGCCTCGACGAACATCCCGCCTTGCTGCCGAACCGCCTCGATGTGCCGTTCGGCAACGGTCCGTTCAGTGGTGTTCGCCTTGTTCTCCTCGAACTCGTTCATCGCCACTCCGGTATGATATGGATGAAGTGACAGCTCTCGGCCGTGCTCAGCCGGTCGCTAAATCCTTTGTCCCGGAAGCCGCTCATGCTCTGATCTCATGCTCTCGAACAGCACGCTCGGTCGCACCTGATCGGATCCGGTACGAGACCTCGCCGGTCTCGTCGGCCGGCATGAGGCGGGTTATCTCGTAGATGCCGCTGCGACTGGCACGGCTGTCGGAAATCGGCGCACGCACGAGGCGCACCATCTGACGGATCTTGTATTTGTGAAGCATTTTGGTTTCCGTGTGAGACTGCGCAGTGGCGGCGCCACGAATGCAAACAAAAAAGCCGCTCCTCATGGGAGCGGCCTCAATAGCTCGGTGCAGGGAAGCGGGCACCGACGTGACGACTTTATGCCATCTCGATATTGTTGACGGCGATCTTGCCGGAGCGGCGGTCTTCAGCCGTGTCGAAAGCAACCTTCTGGCCTTCGACGAGGCCGCGCATGCCGGCGCGCTCGAGAGCGGTGGCATGAACGAACACGTCCTTGCTGCCATCGCTGGGCTGGATGAAGCCGAAGCCCTTCATGTCATTGTAGAACTTTACTGTGCCCGTGTTCATGGGAGTATCCTTAGGCTATGCGTGAGTGCACGTGAGCTTGAGGTCGCACAGAAGTGCAGCCCTGTGCTCGGGTTCGTCGATGTTTGGGGAGAGTGTCTGAACGTGCGCCTGGCATACCAAGGCGAAACGGCCCGATTGTTCGGCCAAAGTCGATAAGTTTGATATGGGGTTCCCATACCGGATTACAAGGTTGGCGTCTGCGTCCATGCAGAGATGATACAGTCAGGGAGATGAGGCCGACCGATGCTGTGAGGTGGCTCATGCAGGTGACTTCGATTGCAAAGGAAAGGAACCGTCTCTTCGCCAGCTAGGCTTGGCTTTCAGGGAAAGCCCTCCGCGCGAGCATGGTCGGGCTTTGAAGCAGCTTTATAGGGATTGGGTCCCAAGCAGGAGGCGGCGGAAGTCGCCAGGGGATGCTGCCGTCCGTCCGCATCGGTGATGAGGACGTCGAGCACTCCGTCAGCAATAAAGGCACGGGCCTTCTCGACCGCTGCGGCCGCTGTCTCGCAGGTGACCGCCAACGGCCCATTCAGTCCTTGTCCCGTCACAACGAAGAACATGCAACCTCCCCTTGGTTGAGCATGTCGCACAAGATGTGATTCGTGATCCGATCACCAACCTTTTCTGATGGGACGCCGTCGATCCGACATGGGGTTTTCGACCTCCGCTGTCTGCAGCAGAGGTCCGTTCTCGTCCCAGCTCACGGTCAGCTTTGGCATCGCGCAACTCCCTGAGGTGTCGGTCCTCCCAGCCAATGCTGCGTAGCATACCCGATCCCACTTTCATCCCGAACCGCCTTCTGGCGCCGCTTCGCAATCAAGCGTCTTAGCCCAGGTCTGGCGTGTGCCCCGTACCCGCTGCAGCAGGGAGTGGTTACCCGCGAGTGCAGTTGCAAGAACTCACCCCGCTTCGGCAACTTGCAGGTGCGATGACATGATCCTAGGACGACCGCGTTGGATCGGTCAGAGGTTCGGCCAAGTCGTGGGGATGAGATCCAGGACCGGGAATGGGCCCGTCTGTCTGGCGCTCAATCATGCGCCGCACCCGCGGCCGGCCTGGTCCCTGATGCAGTTCCCGGAGCCGTTCGCCCACGGCCGCGTCCGCCTGCGTGATGCGCTGGTTGTGCCGCACGTAGTCGAGCCAGGTCGGGTTGTGGTAGCGCTCGATCCAGATCTCCGGGTTCTCCAGATCCCGCAACAGCGTCCAGTGGCGCGCTCCGTCCCTGCGCCGGATCCGCCGCCGCTCCGCCATCACGGAAAGAAAAGCCACCACGTCCGCTTCCCTGATCACGTACTCGATCGTGATCACAACAGGGCCGCTGCGCGGCAGGATGTCCACTGCAATATGGGGCTCAGTCCACCGATTCAGGGGATCAAGGTTGAGCGTCTTCAGCTCGGGCAAGGGAAGCCGCAGACCGAGTGCGGCTCCGGCCACCAGCACCACCGCCGCCATCAGCAGAGCATCTCCCGTTCCGTGCCGCTCGGCCGCCATGCCCCAGATCCAGCTACCGAAGGCCATGCCGCCGAAGGTCGCCATCTGGTAGAGCGCCAGAGCGCGGCCTACGACCCAGCGGGGTGAAGACAGCTGCACGGTGGCGTTGAAGCTGGAGAGCGCCAGCACCCAGCTCGCCCCGCCCAGAGCCATCGCGACGGTCGTCAGAGGCGCGAAAGGGCTCAGTCCAGCGACCGTTGCGCAAACAGCAAAGCTGATGAAGGCAATGCGCACCAGAGTCTCGAGCGACAAAGCCTGCCGCAGACGGGTGCTGAGCAGAGCCCCACCAACCGCACCGATGCCGAAGGCCCCAAGCAGGAGGCCATAGGTGAGCGGCCCTCCCTTGATCAGATCCCGGGCAATGAGCGGCATCAGGGCCTGCACTGCAATGGCCGAGACGCCGAACATGGCTCCTCGCAGGAGTACCACGCTGAGATTGGGAGACATGGCCACATAGCGGATCCCGGCTGCCATGGCAGACCCGAGAGTCTCGGGTGGCAACACTCTAGGTGGCTTGGCAGGTTGCCACCGGGCCAGGACGGCAATCAGCCCGAGATAGCTGATCGCGTTGACCGCAAAGGCAGCGAAGGCGCCGATCGTTGCCACAATAATGCCGCCGAGCGCCGGGCCGGCACTGCGGGCTATGTTGAAGCCCATGCTGTTGAGGGCGATCGCTGTCGGCAGGTCGGAGCGGGGCACCATCTCGCCCACCAGCGACTGCCAGGCGGGTCCATTGAATGCGGTTCCGCAGCCCACGAGAAAGGTGAAGGCCAGCAGGAGCCAAGGCGTCACCAGGCCGAAGTAGGCGCACAACGTCAGGGCGATCGAGACCGCCAGAAGGAAGAGCTGGGAGGTGAGCATCAGCTTGCGCCGGTCGAAGTTGTCGGCGATGGCACCGGCCATAAGTGAGAACAGCATAATCGGCAGCGTCGTCGAGGCCTGCACCAGGGCAATGAGATCGACCGATGCACCGATCGATGTCATCAGCCAGGCCGCACCCACCGACTGGATCAGCCCGCCGAAGTTGGAAGCAAGGCTGGCAATCCAGACAGCGAGGAAGATGCGATGCCGGAACGGCGCCAAAGCGGAGGTTCGCCGGTCCGATCCTTCAGCATCCAGTGTTGGCATGGAAGACTCGATGTGAGGGTAGGGCCAGAGCCAGCCCATGGGCGAGTAGGTAGGGCTAACCACCGTCCAACCAAGGCGAGACGAAGTGTCGGATGATGTGCGCTGGTCTCTTGCGATCGAAATTATCGGTTCTTGAACACGCCAGCCTCCGTGCTCGAACTCCGACTGGCGTCGGCTGCACCTGTATTCAACTACCGGATAGCCTGCTACCTGTCAGTGTCGGCAGGCTGCTCATCACGGCTCCTTAGTCGCATCGGTTCTTGCAACTGATGCGTCGGTGGGCTGGTCAGCGGCGAAGCGGCAGGGGCCCTGCAGACCCCGCAGACTTCATGTCATCCCCGGCGGCGGGTGTGGTCCCGAGCGCTGGCCCCTGCCGGCCGCACTTGCGGCGACGCAGGTCCGTGCCCGTCGCAGGCGCATCGGCCTTCACCGTACGGAGATTTCCGATCGGGCTTGTTGCCACTGTCAGGCCGTCATCAAGGAGCTCGCGCATGATCCGGGTCCGCGTTGCCGCGCTGGGTGAGCCGAGGACTACCCCGACGACACGCCTGCCTCCGCGAACAACCGAGACAGCCACGTTGAACCCGGAGGCGCAGACATAGCCGGTCTTCGTCGCTTCGAGACCGGCATAGTCCTCAACCAGCTTGTTGGTGTTCTTGAGCATGCGGCCGTTGACTGTGACGGCCGGAGCCCGGAGAAGCTCGGCATGGTCTGCGTGGTAGCTCAGGATCGCCAGCATCAGCACGGCCAAGTCCCGCGCGTTGCTCACCTGGAGGTCATGGTGCAGGCCGCTAGCATTGACGAAGCGCGTCCCGCTCATCCCGAGGCGCCTCGCCTCTGCGTTCATCGCGGTGACGAACGCCACCTCGCTGCCGCTGACGGCCTCCGCAATGGCAACCGCCACGTCGTTGGCGCTTTTGACCATCATGACGAGGAGCGCATCCTCCAGCCTGAGTGAGGTCCCTGGGGGAACGCCGAGCTTGGAGGGCGCCTGGCTCGCAGCATCTGTGCTCAGGACGATGGAGCTGTTTAGGCCGAGCCGGCCGGACCGGACAGCCGAGAGGGCAAGATGGGCTGTCATCAGTTTGGTGAGGGATGCCGGATGCCAGGAGCGGGTGGCCTCCTGAGCAGCGAGAATCTCGCCGGAGGACGCGTCCACCAGCAGCAGCGGCGCAGCGCTGCCTGGCGCGGCTGTCAGGACCAGGCTGGCTGCCAACAGGAGCGAGGACAACTTCATGCGCCATGGTTGACCTAAGCGGAGCCGTGCGCAAGCCCTGATTGCCCGCCTTCCACCATCGACACTCCAGCCAGGCAATTGGCATGGGACAGTCGGGGCCACCTACAGGTCTCGCGCAGTCGGGCGAACCTGCCCTATGTCGCCTCTTCGAGCACCTTACGGAGGGTGGCCAGCGACAAGCCGAAGTGCTTGGCCACTTGAGTGGGGGCTACGCCTG
>NZ_JACXAB010000085.1 GCF_014699075.1 Microvirga sp.
GCCGGTAACCCTTTGATATTGTTGGTGAGCGCGCTGGGACTCGAACCCAGGACCCTCTGATTAAAAGTCAGATGCTCTACCGGCTGAGCTACGCGCTCCCAGGGGTGAGCCCGAGATAGGGGGTCTTAGGCATAAGGTCAATCGAAAAGCCCCGCCTTGCGGCCTTAATCCTCAGCTCCAAAGCCCAGAAACTGCTGTTGCTCGGACACCTTTTCGCGAGGTGTCAGCCCCGTGCCGGGCAAGCTCAGCCCTCCGCCGCCATGGCCGTATTGTCGGCGTGCTGGCCCACTTCGGCCTTGCTGTCCCGCTCACCCTTGGCCCAGCCTTCCTTGACCTCGCCGATATAGCTCTCGAGGCGCCCCTCGGCGATGGCCTTGCGCAGGCCGGCCATGAGTTCCTGATAGTACGCCAGGTTGTTCCAGGTCAGCAGCATCATTCCCAAGATCTCGTTGGAGCGCACGAGATGGTGGAGATAGGCCCTGGAATAGGTGTTGGAGGCCGTGGACTTCGATTCCGGATCGAGCGGGCTCGTATCCTCGGCAAACCGGGCGTTGCGCAGGTTCATGCGGCCGTGGCGGGTGAAGACCTGGCCGTGGCGCCCGGCGCGAGTGGGCATGACGCAATCGAACATGTCGACGCCCCGGCGCACCGCCTCGACGATGTCGTCCGGTGTGCCGACGCCCATGAGGTAGCGGGGCTTGGCACCTGGCATATGCGGTTCGACCGTCTCGATCATCCGCAGCATCACCTCCTGCGGCTCGCCCACGGCAAGGCCGCCGATGGCGTAGCCCTTGAGGTCGAGGCCTGCGAGTTCCCTGGCGCTCTCGATGCGCAGCCGCTCCACCGCCCCACCCTGGACGATGCCGAACATGGCCTTGCCGGGCTGCTCGCCGAAAGCCACCCGGCAACGCTCCGCCCAGCGTAAGGACAGGCGCATGGCCTTCTCGGCCACCTCGTCGGTACAGGGCAGCTTCACGCACTCGTCGAGCTGCATCTGGATGTCGGAGCCGAGCAGGCCCTGAATCTCGATGGAACGCTCGGGCGTCAGCACATGGGTCGAGCCGTCGATGTGGGACTGGAAGGTCACCCCGGTCTCGTCGATCTTGCGCAGGGCCGACAGGGACATGACCTGGAAGCCACCGGAGTCGGTCAGGATCGGATAAGGCCAGTTCATGAAGTGATGCAGCCCGCCTAGCCGCGCCACGCGCTCCGCGCCGGGGCGCAGCATGAGGTGATAGGTGTTGCCGAGCACCACGTCGGCGCCAAGCGCCTTCACCTGATCGGGATACATGGCCTTCACGGTGGCGGCCGTGCCGACCGGCATGAAGGCCGGCGTGCGGATGACGCCGCGCGGCATCCGGATCTCGCCGGTGCGTGCCGCCCCGTCGGTCTTGTTGACGGTGAAGCTGAAGGTCTCGGTGGTCATTCAGAAACTCTCTGTGTCATTCCCGGCCGAAGCGCAGCGGACGGGAAGGGAATCCATAACAGCTGCGGAACATCAATGGATCCCCTTCCCGGTCCTACGGACCGCCGGGGATGACATGGAGTATCAACGCCGGAACAGCAAACTCGCATCGCCATAGGAATAGAAGCGATAGCCTGTCTCGATCGCATGAGCATAGGCCGCCCTCATGCAATCCAGCCCGGCAAACGCCGAAACCAGCATGAACAGGGTCGAGCGCGGCAGGTGGAAGTTGGTCATCAGCACGTCCACCGCCTTGAAGCGGTAGCCCGGCGTGATGAAGATCGCCGTGTCGCCGGAAAATGGCGCGATGGTGCCGTCCTCCCGGGCGGCGCTTTCCAGCAGGCGCAGGGACGTGGTGCCGACCGCCACGATGCGCCCTCCCCTAGCCCGTGCCTCGTTGAGCGCGCGAGCCGTCTCCTCGGAGACCGAGCCCCATTCCGCATGCATCCGGTGCTCGGCGGTGTCCTCTGCCTTCACCGGCAGGAAGGTGCCCGCGCCCACATGGAGCGTCACGAAGTGACGGCTGATGCCGCGCTCATCGAGGCGGCGGAAGAGATCGTCGGTGAAATGAAGGCCGGCGGTCGGCGCCGCAACCGCTCCTTCGTCCTTGGCATAGACGGTCTGGTAATCCCGCAGGTCTTTGTCGTCGGTCGGGCGCTTTCCCGCAATGTAGGGTGGGAGGGGCAGTTCGCCGAGACGGGCAATCGCCTCGTCTAGGAACGCTCCGGCAAAGGAGAAGCGTAAGCCCACATCGCCCCCCTCGCCTTTCTCCTCCACCTCCGCATCGAGCCGCACGAGCTCGCAGGCCGTGCTCTCGGACGCTTCGCCGAAGCGGATGCGGTCGCCCACATTGAGCTTTTTGGCCGGCCGGGCGAAGGCGCGCCAGCGGTCGGCTCCCTCGCGCTTGTGGAGCATGATCTCGACGCGGGCCGCATTCTCCTCCCGCACCCGCAGGCCATAGAGACGTGACGGAATGACCTTGGTGTTGTTGAGCACCAGCACATCGCCCGGCTGCAGCAGGTTCGGCAGGTCGCGGACGATGCGGTCTTCGAGCCCGGCTTCGGGCCGGACCACGAGCATGCGCGCACCATCCCGCGGCTCCACGGGGCGGAGCGCGATGCTGGTCTCAGGGAGTTCGAAATCGAACAGGTCGACGCGCATATATAATCTATCTCAAACCTCATCCTGAGGAGCAGACGCAGTCTGCGTCTCGAAGGAGGTTCCAGTGTTCTCTGGAGGCGCCCTCGTCCTTCGAGATAGCGCTTTCAGCGCCTCCTCAGGATGAGGGCTTAAGACAATTCAGTTTATCTGAAAACGTGGATGCCCGGGACAAGCCCGGGCATGACGACAGAAGTTGGAAGACTTAAGCCGCGTCTGCCGCAACCTTCATGGAGACGATGCTGTCGGGATCGCGCACGGGCTCGCCGCGCTTGATCTTGTCCACGTTCTCCATGCCCTCGGTGACCTTGCCCCACACGGTGTACTGCTTGTCGAGGAAGCGGGCATCGTCGAAGCAGATGAAGAACTGCGAGTTCGCGGAATGCGGAGCATTCGTGCGAGCCATGGAGCAGGTGCCGCGCACATGCGGCTCGGCATTGAACTCGGCCTTCAGGTCCGGCAGATCGGAGCCGCCGCTGCCGGTGCCGGTCGGATCGCCCGTCTGGGCCATGAAGCCTTCGATCACCCGGTGGAAGACCACGCCGTCGTAAAAGCCCTTTCGGGCGAGCGTCTTAATGCGCTCGACATGGCCTGGGGCGAGTTCGGGACGCAGCTCGATGACCACGCGGCCCTTGGTGGTCTCCATGATGAGGGTGTTTTCGGGGTCTGCCATGAGAATCTCCTTGGAATGGCTTGTATTTAGGGGATGCGGCCGCCGGTCACTAGAGCATCGGACCAAAAGTGAGATCCGCTGATCGCTGACGCGGACCTTCGGTTCCGCACATCGCGTTAAAGGGACTGTGGTTTTTCCGTTGCCGGTGAATCGACAAAGCGGAACGTGAAGGGCCGGCCGGCCACCGCCGCACCGAGCTTGTCCGTGAACGGCATGGGTGAGCAACGCACCAGGGCCTCCCGCACGGCCTGCGTGAAGGCATCCCGGTTCGCTTTGTCGGGCTCACCTTCCCGATAGTGGGTGATCATGGGCTTGCCGAGCACCTCGCCGTTCCGCTTGAAGCTGATGCGGATCGTCACCGACTGGCCGGAATAGCGCATATCCGTCGGCCGCCAGCAGGCCTGCATGGCGCGCACGATGTCGTTGAGGGTGTCTACTTGCTTCGGGATCTCCTCGCCGCTCGGTGGACGGATGATGCCGTTGAAGCTCTGCGGCAGGGACGGAGGCGGCTCGCGCCGCTCGTCCGGATCGCCGAACAGCCCCTGGGCAAGGGCCGGCAGCGCCAAGCTCAGGCCCAGGAGAAAAGCAGCAATCCCCGCCCTGTATGGTCGCAAGGCGTGCATCACTTCGCGTCGGCGGCGAGCTGCATCTTCACGATCTTGTCCGGGTTCGACACCATGCCGTTGGCGGCCTGATTGCCCTTCTTGATCTTGTCGACCACGTCCATGCCGGACACGACCTCACCGAAGAGGGTGTACTGGCCGGTGAGCGGGCCGCACCCGTCGTAGCAGATGAAGAACTGGCTGTTGGCCGAGTCCGGGCTCTGGGACCGGGCCATGCCAACCGAGCCGCGCTTGTACTGGGTCTGGGTGAACTCGGCTGGAATGTTGGGGAGGCTCGACTTGCCGGTGCCGGTGCCGGTGGGATCACCTGTCTGAGCCATGAAGCCGTCGATCACCCGGTGGAAGACCACCCCGTTGTAGAACCCCTGCTTCGTCAGAGCCTTGATCTGCTCCACATGCTTCGGAGCAAGATCCGGGCGCAGGCGGATGGTGACGCGACCGTCCTTGGTATCGAGGAACACTGTGTTCTGCGGGTCGGCGGCCTGCTGGGCGGCGGCTGGACCGAGGCCGGCGAGCACGAGCGCTCCGGCTGCGAGCAAACGCTTCATGGATGGATGTCTCCCTATGGATGATAAACGTTATGGCCGCCTGAATTTGGCGGCCAAGTGCTCGGCGACAAGCCCCGGCACGAAGGCCGAGACGTCGCCGCCCATCCCGGCGATCTGCCGTACAAGCGTGGCGGTGATGGGGCGCACAGCGGGCGAGGCCGGGAAGAAGAGGGTCTGGACCTCCGGCGCCATGGCGGCGTTCATGGAGGCCATCTGGACCTCGTAGTCGAAATCTGAACCGTCGCGCAGGCCGCGCACGATGAGCGTGGCGCCGTGCCGGCGGGCGGCCTCAACCGCCAGATCGTTGAAGGTCACGACTTCGAGCGCGACGCCCCTCCCCTGCAGAATCGGCCCGCAGACGGCCTGGAGCATCGCAGCCCGCTCCTCGGCCGGAAAGATCGGCGCCTTTGAGGGATGAACCCCGATGGCCACCACGATCCTGTCCGCCACGCTGCAGGCCTGGCGCAGAACATCCAGGTGGCCGTTGGTCACGGGGTCGAAGCTGCCGGTATAGAGGGCGGTGCGTGTCATGAGGCCAAGGCGTAGCCGGATTGACGCTGCCAAGCAAGCCGTGCGGTGGCACACGGCGGGCCGAACGAGAGCGTGGAATATTCGGGTTAACCTAAAGTCAAGGTTTCAGGAGAGCACCATGATTGTCCGCCTCTGCATCGTCTTCGTCACCGCCATCGCCGTGCTGAGCCCGGCTGCCCTGGTGAGCCTGGGGTGAGCGTTGAAGATTCGCGCCGGTTGCTCACGCTGTCGTTCCGGGGCCGCGCAAGCGGAGCCCGGAATGACAGTGGAACGGAAAAGTCCGTAAAAAACCCGCCGGTTCGCACCAGCGGGTTTTTGCACTCTTGATCGAATGGAAGCTCTTACTCTTCCCCAGCCTCGCCGCCGTCGGCCCCAGCATCGTCGATGCCGTCGACCTCTTCGGCGTCCTCGCCCTCGATGTGCTCCACCGAGACCACCTTCTCCTTGTCGCGGGTGGAGAAGACCGTGACGCCTTGCGAGTTGCGGCCGACGACGCGGATGCCTTCCACGGGCACGCGGATCAGCTGGCCGCCGTCGGTGACAAGCATGATCTGGTCCGAAGCCTCCACCGGGAACGAGGCCACTAGCTTGCCGTTGCGGCTGTTCACCGCCATGGCCGTGATGCCTTTGCCGCCGCGGCCGGTGATGCGGTACTCGTAGGACAGCGTCCGCTTGCCGTAGCCCTTCTCGGACAGGGTCAGGATGCACTGCTCCTGCGCGCTCATCTCGGCATAGCGCTCCTGCGAGAGCGAGACGTTCTCGGCTGAGGCCTCCTCCGCCTCATCCGAAGCATCGGCATCCGAGCCCATCTGCTCGCCGGTGACGGCGCGGCGCATCTTGAGATAGGCCGCACGCTCCTCACCGGTGGCTTCCACGTGGCGCAGGATCGCCATCGAGATAATGTCGTCACCCGAGGCCAGGTTGATGCCGCGCACGCCCATGGAGTCGCGGCCCTTGAAGACGCGCACGTCCGTGACCGGGAAGCGGATGCACTGGCCCTTGGCCGTGGTGAGCAGCACGTCGTCGTTCTCCGAGCAGATCTGCACGTCGACGATATGCTCGCCTTCATCCAGCTTCATGGCG
This sequence comes from Microvirga sp., assembly GCF_014699075.1. Lineage (GTDB taxonomy): Bacteria > Pseudomonadota > Alphaproteobacteria > Rhizobiales > Beijerinckiaceae > Microvirga. The sequence goes on from NZ_JACXAB010000085.1 coordinate 6,082, forward strand.
ATCTTGCCGCCGCGATTGACCTGGACGAAGTCCGACAGCTTGTTGCGGCGCACCGTGCCGCGGGAGGTGGCGAACATCACGTCGAGCTTATCCCAGGACGCCTCGTCCTCGGGCAGCGGCATGATGGTGGTGATGCGCTCGCCCTGCTTGATGGGCAGCATGTTCACCAGGGCCTTGCCCTTGGCGTTCGGAGCCGCCAGGGGCAGGCGCCACACCTTCTCCTTGTAGGCCTGACCCTCGGAGGAGAAGAAGATCACCGGCGTGTGGGTGTTGGCCACGAACAGGCGGGTGACGAAATCCTCATCGCGCGTGGTCATCGCGGAGCGGCCCTTGCCGCCGCGGCGCTGCGCCCGGTAGGTCGAGAGCGGCACGCGCTTGATGTAGCCGGCATGGGACACGGTGACGACCATGTCCTCGCGGGCGATCAGGTCCTCGTCGTCGAGATCGGAATCCCAATCCACGATCTGCGTCTTGCGCGGCGTCGCGAAGGTGTTGCGAACATCCGTCAGCTCGCCCTTGATGATGCTCATGATGCGCTCGCGCGAGCGCAGGATCTCGAGGTAGTCCGAGATCTCGGCGGCCAGCTTCGACAGCTCGTCGCCGATCTCGTCCCGGCCGAGAGCCGTGAGGCGCTGCAGGCGCAGGTCGAGGATGGCGCGGGCCTGGGTCTCGGAGAGGCGATAGGTGCCGTCCTCGTTGATGCGGTGGCGCGGGTCGTCCACAAGCGCGATCAGCGGCGCGATGTCGTGCGCCGGCCAATCGCGGCCCATGAGGGACTCGCGGGCGGCGTTCGGATCCGGCGCGGTGCGGATGAGGCGTATGACCTCGTCGATGTTGGCGACCGCGATTGCCAAGCCGCACAGCACGTGGGCACGCTCGCGGGCCTTGTTGAGCAGGAACTTGGTCCGGCGGGACACGACCTCTTCGCGGAAGTCGACGAAGGCTTGGATCAGGTCCTTCAGCGTCATCAGCTCGGGACGGCCGCCGTTGAGCGCCACCATGTTGCAGCCGAAGCTCGTCTGCAGCGGTGTGTAGCGATAGAGCTGGTTGAGCACCACGTCGGCCATGGCGTCGCGCTTGATCTCGATCACGATGCGCATGCCGTCGCGGTCGGATTCGTCGCGCAGGTCCGAGATGCCTTCGATCTTCTTCTCGCGCACGAGTTCGGCGATCTTCTCGATCAGCGAGGCTTTGTTCACCTGGTACGGGATCTCGGTGAAGATGATCGCCTCGCGGTCCTTGCGGACCTCCTCGATCTCGGACTTCGCCCGCATGATGACGGAGCCGCGGCCCGTGGTGTAGGCCGAGCGCGCACCGGCGCGACCGAGGATCAGGGCGCCGGTCGGGAAGTCCGGGCCCGGAATGATCTCGATCAGTTCCTCGGCGGAGAGGCCGGGATTGTCGATGAAGGCCAGGCAGCCGTCGATGACCTCGCCCAGGTTATGGGGAGGCATGTTGGTGGCCATGCCGACGGCGATGCCGCCGGCGCCGTTGACGAGCAGGTTCGGGAAGCGCGCCGGCAGCACCGACGGCTCGTCCTTGGACTCGTCGTAGTTGGAGTTGAAATCGACCGTGTCCTTGTCGATGTCGTCGAGAAGCGGCATGGCCGCCTTGGCGAGGCGGGACTCGGTGTAGCGCATGGCGGCCGGCGGATCGCCGTCCACGGACCCGAAATTGCCCTGCCCGTCCACGAGCATGAGGCGTAGCGAGAAGTCCTGCGCCATGCGCACCAAGGCGTCATAGATCGCGCTGTCGCCGTGCGGATGGTACTGACCCATCACGTCGCCGACGATGCGCGCGGACTTCACGTATTTCTTGTCGGGCGTATAGCCGTTCTCGTGCATCGAGTAGAGGATGCGCCGGTGCACGGGCTTGAGGCCGTCGCGCGCATCGGGCAGAGCGCGGCTCACGATCACGCTCATAGCGTAATCGAGATAGGAGCGCTTCATCTCGTCGACGATGGAAATGAGCTTGATGTCGCTCGCCGGCTGGTCCCCGCCGGGGCCGCCGGAGCGGATATCGTTCGGATCGGTCAAGGTTGGTCTTTCTTAAAACGGTCTGCCCTTTCGCGAGAGGCGGCTTATCGATGCCGCTTCGTCAAGCCGTCCGGCAGGCCCGCGAATCCAATTGAAATCAGACTCTTACATGGGGGAGAACGCCGCCTTTTTCAAGCTTTTTGACGGGTTTTCCAGAGGCAAGGACAGGGGCGAAATCCGTTTACGTTTCAGCAACTTATTGTCCGGTGGAGCGAGGCGCGAGGCAGGCTTGCGGCTGTGGCAGTGTCGCAGGACTGCAGACGGACCAAGAAATGGCCTTAAAGGTCCTCCGTAAGCCTCTGATTTGATTAGGCTCCGCTACCCTATGCTCTCTCATTCCAGGCGGCAGAGCCGATCCGGGGTCGCGGGCAGGAGGAGGCTTTGAACCTCAACAGTGTCATCCCCGCGCAGGCGGGGATCCATAACCACGACGTTTCAGAATAGAGCGAACAGCGTCGTGCCTCGTTCTGCACCATTAGCGGTTATGGATCCCGGGCTCTGCTGCGCAGCCCCGGGATGACGGTGCTTTACTCGTCGTACGATCCCGGATCAGCCTTGCCGTCCGGGATGACGCGGGTGGGGTGGCAAAGAGCCAGCACCTTGGGGCCCGCAGCGGGTGCTGCGAGCCTGAAGGGTGATCGAGGGTGGCGCTCCGGGCAGCCCAGCTCGATGGTTGATGTTGAATGGAAGAGCCAGACTGCTCTTGGCGCACGGTTTGTTTCAGCGGACCTGGAACAAGCCAGGATCGGCCACCCGCGATCACAGGGGTGCGAGCCCTGCGGCGGGACCGTGCCTGCTCCCACACTGCGACACCTCGCGAGCGTGCCCCTCACAGGAGCAGGTCTACACAACGATATAGCCGAGCTTGCAGCAACCGTCAAGAACAAAATAAGAACATACTCTCGCCGTCATGGCCGGGCTCGCCCCGGCCATCCACGTCTTCGAGCCATCGCGCTTCTCTCTGTCCTCATCCTGAGGAGCAGACGCAGCCTGCGTCTCGAAGGAGGCTCCAGTGCACTCTGGACGCTCCTTCGAGACGGTCGCTGCGCGACCTCCTCAGGATGAGGCAGGAGCGGTGGACAGCAAAGACGGAGATCCCCGGAACAAATCCGGGGATGATGTGAAGGATGTTTGAACCGGGGAGCATGGGACCACGAAAGGTGTCATTCCCGGCAGGAGAGGCAGGGAATCCACTCAGCAGGATCGGGTTACGCCCTCACCAATAGCGCCGTCGTGTCGTCGCTCAGCTTGAAGCGCGCATGGAGCGTCCCGTCGGGATCGCGCTCCGTCTCGATCTCCCGCGCCAGCTTTGCCAGCGGCTCGAGACCGGATGTGAGCGCCGCCTCCATGAGCCCGGCGGCATCCATGGCCCGGTAGAGATCGACCAGGGCTGAAGACCCGTCCGAGGCGAGCAGGATCGTCGTGCCGTCCTCACAGGACGCCGTCTCGTGCCGCAGCCGGTCGGCGGCATCCGGGTTGAAGCTCACGAGGGCGGCCGGAATGCCGCTTTTCCGCTGGCGCTCGCGGCGCTCGCCGAGCCAGGCCAGGAAGACGGGCTCATCGAGGATGGCCGTGGGCCAGGAGCCTGCCTGCCGCATCAGTTCGGCAGCCTTGGCGGATTCGAAGTCACGCAGGCCGGGCGCATCGCCCAGCACCTGCACGGCCCCGTCGGGCTGGCGGAGATAGGCCGTGGTGTCGCCGAAGGTCCAGGCATCGAGCACATGGCTCCTGCGGCGCACCAGCGTCATGGCCCCGAGCGGCCAGGTGACGAAATCCTCGTGCCGCTCCACAGGCGCGACGGCCCGGTAGGCCGTTCGGGCCCCCTCCATGGCATGGCGGATCAGGGCCACGCCATCCTGCGCGTGAGGCGCGAGATCCGAGAGGCGCCGGCTCACGAAACCCGCGAGCCATGTGGCGTCGCTCGCCTCGTGCATGACCGGCGGGGTGCCGGGAAAGATCGAGGTGTCGATCACCCAGGCCCAGTCGCCCGAGACGCCGCAGATGTCCTCGTTGGGCTTGTCGGGATGCCCCGGCCAGCTGATCCGATCCAAAATCGTGAACATCGTTGCCCCGCCCCTCGCCAAACGCGCCAGGGAAGGCCATAACGCAAAGCTCGCGATAAGGTCCAGCCGATGCTCTTTGACTATATCTCCGCCGCTCTCGTCACGCTGCTCGTCACCCTCGACCCGCCGGCGCTTGCCCCGATCTTCGTATCGCTGACACGGGGCATGAACGCGTCGGAGCGGCGCCGGGTGGCGCTAAGAGCCAGCCTTATCGCCTTCGGCATCCTGGCCTTCTTCGGCCTCGGCGGCGAGGTGCTGCTGCGCCTGCTCGGCGTCGGCATCCCGGCGTTCCGCATCTCGGGCGGCCTGCTCTTGTTCTGGATCGCCTTCGAGATGGTGTTCGAGCGCCGCAACGAGCGCAAGCAGCACACCGCCGACATCGCCATCACCGAGGACCACATCCGCAACGTCGCGGCCTTTCCCCTCGCCATTCCGCTCATGGCCGGACCCGGCGCGATCACCGCGACGATCCTGCTCGCGGGCCGGGCCGACGGCAACCCGGTTTATCTCGGCTTCCTGATTGCGCTCATCGCTCTCGGTGTCGCGAGCTGCTTTGCCGTCTTCATGGCGGCCGATCGCGTCTCGCGCTGGCTCGGCGTGACAGGCAACATCGTGCTGAGCCGTCTGCTGGGCGTGATCCTGGCAGGGCTGGCCGTGCAGTTCATCATCAACGGCGTGCTGGCGCTGCTGCAGCCGGCTGCGCTGTAAGCGCCTTCCCTTTAAAAGCCCGGAATTCCCGGGCGACGTGCTCGTAGACGGCGCGCTTGAACGGCACCACCAGTTCCGGCGCCCGCTCGAGGCTTTCCCAGCGCCATGCGCTGAACTCCGGCACCATGCCGCCTCGAACGCCCGCAACCTCGATCTCGCTCTCCTCGCCTGTGAAGCGGAAGGCCACCCACCGCTGACGCTGGCCGCGAAAGGGGGACAGCCGGTGCGGCGGCCCGGCATAGGGTGGAAAATCATAGCTCACCCAGTCGGAGGTCGACCCGAGCGGAACGGCGCTCGTGACGTTCGTCTCCTCCCACAGCTCGCGCCGGGCAGTCGTCAGCAGGTCTTCCTCGCCGTCGATCCCGCCCTGCGGCATCTGCCACTCATGGCCGGGCAGCACGATCTCGGGACCGTCGTTCCCGAGGCGCCGCGCCATCAGAACCAAGCCGTTCCGATTGAAGAGCGCAATGCCTACATTGGGGCGGTAATGCCCCTCGGGCTCGGGGTTCATAACGGCCCGCCTTCCGCATCTCGGGTCATAACGAACATCCCGTCCGCGAGCGTCTCCATCACCGACCAGCCCGAGCCCTCATAGAACGAGCGCCGGTGCGGGCCCGCCAGCAGGTAGACGCGTCCTGCCCCGGCCTTGAAGGCGAAAGCCGCAGCCCTGTCGATCAGGGCCGCCCCGGTCCCTCGCCCCCGATGGTCCGGCTCCAGCCAAACGGCGGCAATCCAGGGCGTGTATTGTGGCCTCGTCTCCTCGTCGCAGGCGATCAGGGACGCGGTGCCGAGAAAGATGTCGCCGCGATGGGCGACGAAACAGCTGGGAACCGGCCCTTGCCCGAAATTCTCCTGCACGAGACCCGTGAGCAGGCTCAACGGGTGCCCCTTGTCCTTCCAGAATGCGCGCCAGACGCGGTCCGCAACCGCCTCGGCAAAGTCCGGCCGGTCGCGCAGATCGCTGATCGCGATGCCGCTCAGCGCAAGGTCTCCAGCAGGCGCGTCATGAGCTTCTGGCGCGGTGCGATGGAGGAGATCAGGCCGTATTCCTGGAGCGTATGCGCCCCATCGCCGTCGATGCCGAGGCCGTCGAGGGTCGGGATGCCGAGCGCCGCCGTGAAGTTGCCATCCGAGCCGCCGCCGACACGCGGTGCGGAGACGAGATCGAAGCCGATTTCGGCGGCGAGCGACTTTGCATGGTCGAAGAGCCGGGAGGTCGCCTCGTTGCGCTCATAGGGCGGCCGGTTCATGCCGCCGGTGACCGTGACCTTGAAGTCAGGATTCTCGGGCTTGAGCCCGAGGAGCGCCGCCGTCACGGCTTCTCCGTCGGCGACGGTTTCAACCCGCAGATCCACCGAGAAGCGGCAATGCTGGGGAATGGTGTTCATGGCCGTGCCGCCGGACACCATGCCGACCGTCGTGGTGGTGCCCCGCGCGTAATCCGTCATGGCCTCGATGGCGAGAACCTGGCGGGCCGCCTCATAGATCGCGTTACGACCGTCCTTGTGGCGCGAGCCCGCATGGGCCGGCCGGCCTTCCACATGCACGTCGAAGCGCCCTACCCCTTTGCGGGCCGTGACGATCTGACCGCCGTCACGGGCGGGCTCGGTCACGAGAGCATAGGCGGAGCGGCGGGCGAGATCCTCGATCATCGGCCGGGTGATCGGCGAGCCGATCTCCTCGTCCGGCGTCACCAGGAAGGTGACGGGCCGCGCTGCCGTGCCCCGGCGCGCCACGTCCTTGAAGGCCTCGAGGCAGAACCAGGCTCCGCCCTTCATGTCGTAGATGCCAGGCCCGTAGAGACGGTCGCCCTCGACCCGCATCGGCAGATCGCGGTCGATGGTGCCGATCGGGTGGACCGTGTCGAGATGCGACATCACCAGGATGCCGGGCTCCCCCGTCTGAGGGCCCGCCCGCAGCACCAGCACGTCACCCAGGCCATCCGTGCCCGGAACACGCTCGACCGCCACCGGCGCGTCCTGCATCTGCGCGACCACGAGGTCCATCATCAGGTTGACGCCGGCCCGGTCGGAGGTCGGGCTCTCGGTGCGGATCCAGGTGAAAAGCGTGTCGAGGGATGCGGCTGTCATGGCAGTGCAGGGATCTCCAAACTCACGAAAAAGGCGGCCTTGCGCCGCCTCACCCCTCATAGCCCTCCCATGTCCCGGTGTCACCCATTCAAAGAGCAGACCGCGTGCCAGCCTTATGCAGGGCAGCCAAAAGCGGTCAGCATGACGGTCGATCGTGCATCAATGCTGCGCTGTATCCAAAGGAATCGACAACAGAACCTTGCCTGAGGCATCGGTGACCTCCAGGTGCCATCCGCGCCAGTCGACCTCGCCCTCTTCGCCCTCGTCGCGGAGTTCCTGAATCGCCTTGATGGCCTGATAATGGGCAGCTTCCAGATCCGAGACTTCAATGCCCGTCTCGTCGAGGATCCGTTCATGCCTGTGCACGAGATGAAAGAAACAATGCACTCAAAAGCAGCCTTGGCAAAATTTTCGACCGCCGGACTTATGCCATTGCGGAGCCTACTCCTAAATGAGCAGCTTCCGTGCAATCACGCAAGGTAAGTTTTCCGTTTTGCCGGTCATCCGGGAGATTTCAACGCCTTCCGCGACCCAGTGGGCGGACGCAGCGCAGAACTGCTTCCTTTTGGGTTCAGATGATGAAGAAATCCTTGTGCGTGATGCCGAGGTTTTTGGTCAGCGTGGCGATCTCCACAGCCTTGCCACGCGCGGAGCCGTCCGGATCGTACAGCAGAACGCCCTTGGCCTTGTCGTAGATGAGATAGTCGTCCCGGTCCTTGGCGGCAGAGCCGACGACGAGAAGGCCTTTCTTCAGCTGCGCCGGATTGGCCTCCGAGCCCTTCTGACCCAGCTTGCTGAACACGGCGTTGTCGAGCCAGACGCTGTCGTCCTTCACCTTGAAGTCGACGATCTTGTCCCTGTTGGTTCTGGCATTGAGTTTCGTGGCGAACACAAACACGTCCCGGCCCGTGCCTCCACTGAGCACGTCATGTCCGGCTCCGCCCCAGAGCACATCGTCGCCGGCGCCGCCGTTGAAGCTGTCCCGTCCGGCCCCGCCCTTCAGCATATCGGACGCAGCACCGCCGGTCAGGCTCTCGGCGGCGACGTCGGAGACCGCGATGGCGACGGATGTGGTGAACGTCGCCCCGGCCGCATCCCGCACCTGCACCCTCACCTGATGGCTCGCCGCCTGCTCGTGATCGAGCTTGATGCCGTCCTTCACCTTGATCTGGCTGCCTTCGATCCGGAAGCGGCCGCCCGCATCGTCGAGGAGCGTGTAGGTGAATTCCCCGCCCGTGACGAAGGCCTTCGGCTGAAGCGTTCCGGCCGAGCCGGTGCCCGGATCGCCTTCGGAGACGGCCTGCGCGAAGAACGTCAGCCCCGTGGGCGTCGTGGGGCCGATCTTCTCGCCGGAGGCCGTGAACCGCTGCTGGTAGATTTCACCGGGCGTGCCCTGCCAAGTGACGATCCAGCCGCCATCGGGCAGCACGCTGACCGACGGATCGCGTTGGTCGCCCGCTACCGTGGTGTTGACCGGGATGTCCTCGCCGGACAGCGCCTGTCCATTCGCTGCATAGCGGCGCTGATAGATGTCTCCCGTTCGATCGGGGCCGGAGTTCACCCATGTGACAAGCCAGCCGCCATCGGGCAGAGCGGTCACGTCGGAACTGAATTGATCGTTTGTCGGCGCGACGTTGACGATCGCTTCCCGGCCGACGCTCCACCCATTGGAATGGAACCGCTGCTGATGGATGTCGACGCCTGTGCCGCCGATAACCCGGCACGACCAAGTCACCACCCAACCACCGTCGGCCAGGGCCGTGACGGAGGGGTCCCTCAGGGTGTCGGCCCTCACCGTATTGACGCGGGTCTCTCCGCGGATCTCCAGGCCGGCCGAGTCATATCGCTGCTGATAGATGCCGACGTTCCCATTCCCGGCATCGGACGTCCAGGTGACGACCCATCCCCCGTCCTTCAGCGCCGTCACGCCGGTGGAAAGCTGACTGCCAGCCTGGACGGTATTGACCCTTTGCTCACCGGTGCCGATCTCGTAACCGTCGCGGTCGAAGCGCCGCTGGGAGACATCGTAGTCGCCGCTGGAGATGAGGAGATTCCATGTGATCACCCACCCGCCATCCGCCAGGACCGTGACGGAGGGAACATTCTGGGTGTTTCCAAGGGTGGCATTGACGATGCGCTCAGGGCAGATCTCCTGCCCGAACGCGTTGTAGCGCTGATGGTAGACGTTCCGCCCGAGGCCATCCAAGAAATCGCCCACCCAGGTGACCGTCCAGCCGCCGTCGGGGAGCGCCGCGACGTCGACATCGTCTTTGAAGCCACCACTCCTCGTGGTGACCCTGACGTCCTGGCCGATGGGCTGGCCTCTGAAATCGTAGCGCTGCTGATAGATCTCGCCGATGCTGCCATTGGGAGTGATCGACACCCACGTGACCACCCAGCCGCCATACTTCAGAACCGTCACTGACGGCGCTTCGTCGCTTGTAGCGCTGCGCACGGTCACCTGGGTTTCGCCGGAGGGTGCAACGATCCGTGTCATGCCGCGATGTTCCTGAATAGGCTGCTATCGGCTTGGTTTAACGTTATAATGAACCTAGAAGAAAGCCTTCCATGTCGCCGCGTCATCTTCCATCAGGCTCCCCGGCACAAGCGATGACGAGCTCAAGGCGCGGCCACTGATTGGCAACACCCGTCAGGCTCCTGCGCTCTCATGAAAAAGGCCGCCGAGATGGCGGCCTTTTCGAGCGATGCCCTTGCGGCAAGATCCTGCAAAGGGAGAATCCTAGAACGGAATGTCGTCGTCCAAGTCATTGTAGCGGGAACCGCCGCTGCTGCTGCTGCCGCCCGCGGAGGGCGCCGGCCGCCGGTCCTGCGAGGGCGAGCGTCCGCCGAAGTCACCGCCTCTGGAGACTTGGCCCGGCTCCTCTTCGCCGAACTCGGATGAGCCGCCGCCGCGGCTGTCCAGGATCGTCAGCTCACCCCGGAACCGCTGCAGCACCACCTCGGTGGAGTACTTCTCCACCCCCTGCTGGTCGGTCCACTTGCGCGTCTGCAGCTGGCCTTCCAGGTACACCTTCGAGCCCTTCTTCAGGTACTGCTCGGCCACCCGGGCCAGGTTCTCGTTGAAGATCACCACCGA
>NZ_JACXAB010000086.1 GCF_014699075.1 Microvirga sp.
CGGAGGGTGACTTGGACATCACCATCCTGCCATGACCGCCCCGCTCAGGCGATTTGCAGAACCTTCACCACACTACTGAGAGACTGGCATCCAGCCTTGTCGAAGAGCCAAACAGTCGTTGCCACTCGTGCCTCCACCGATCAGTGAACCAAAGGGGTGCACTCAGTCGGTCGCGACCTGTGTTTTGACACGGCCTCGACCCACAGGCGACATTCGGGTGTGGCAGGTCTATCTCAGCCACTGCCGGCTACGCTAGAGCCTAGATTTCCACCGAGCTGCCGATCTCGACCACCTGCGGGGCCGGAATACGGAAGTAGTCGGCCGTGAGCTCCGCATTGCGGTTGAGCATGGCAAAGATAATCTCCCGCCACAGCGCCATGCCAGCGTAGGTTTTGGTGGCAACCACCGTCTGCCGGCCGACATAGTAGGTCACACCATCCGGATCGAAGTCTGGGATCTGATGCTGCGCCATAGCCAGACGTAATCCGGCCGGGACATTGGGCTCCTCGGTAAACCCCAGCCGCAGGATCAGGCGCTCGATACCGGCACCAATCGGCACCAGATGCACACGATCCTTGTCTGCAACCTTCGGTGTGTCGAGGACCACCACGGACACGAGCAACACCCTCTCGTGAAGTACCCGGTTGTGCTTGAGGTGGTGCAGCAGGGTTCCCGGAATGCTGCTCGTGGATGCTGACATCACCACCGCAATGCCTGGAATGCGGATCGGAGGATCGGCCTCCAACTGCCGCAGGAACTCCTTGGGAGCCATGCGCAGATGCGTCCGTGCGCTCTGCACCAGTTGCTGGCCCCTGCGCCAGGTCAGCATCAGGAACGCGCCCACCACAGCAATCAGCAACGGGAACCAGCCGCCCTCGAACAGCTTCGTCGTGTTGGCGGCTAGAAACACCAGGTCGACCAGGAGCAGGGATCCGTTCAGCAGATACACGAGTACCGGCCTATGGCCCCAGTGGAGAGCCACGAAGGCCGCCAGAACCGTGGTGATCACCATATCGATGGCTACAGCCAGACCATAGGCGCCTGCCAGCCGGCTTGAGGTTCCGAACCCGATTACGGCGCCGAGCGTCAGGGCGGCGAGCGCCCAGTTGACGAAGGGAACGTAGATCTGGCCGCGCTCGTGACTGGAGGTATGGACAACCCGCAGGCGCGGCAGCAGGCCGAGCTGGATGGCCTGCTGGGTCAGGGAGAACGAGCCCGTGATCACCGCCTGCGAGGCGATCACCGTGGCCATGGTGGCCAGCGCCACCATCGGGTAATGCGCCCAATCGGGAGCCAGGTGGTAGAAGGGGTTCTCCGCCGCGCCCGGATCCGTCAGGAGCAGAGCGCCCTGGCCGAAGTAGTTCAGCATCAGCCCGGGCATGACGATCAGGAACCAGGCGCTCTGGATCGGCGCACGGCCGAAGTGGCCCATGTCGGCATACAGCGCCTCACCGCCGGTGACCGCCAGGAACACCGCGGCCAGAACGGCCAGGGTCGTGCTCAGATCCGTGTTCAGGACGTAGCTGACCGCATAGGTGGGGCTGACCGCCGCCAGCACCCCGGGCGCCGCCAGGATGCCCAAGATGCCGAGCAGGCCGAGCACGGCAAACCAGACCAGCATGAAGGGGCCGAAGATCCCGCCAATCCATCCGGAGCCCATTCGCTGGACCGAGAACAGAACCGCCAGGATAGCGACCGTGATTGGAACCACATAGGGACCAAACCCGGGTGCATCGACCGTCAATCCCTCGACAGCGCTCAGAACCGAGATCGCGGGCGTGATGGTGCCATCGGCGTAGAGCAGCGCCGTGCCGACCAGACCCATGACGGTCAGATACATGCGCCACGATCCCGCCTGGACGCGCCGCACCCCCAAGAGGGCCAGCAGGGCGATAATGCCGCCCTCGCCGCGATTGTCGGCGCGCAGAATGAAGATGCAGTACTTGATCGAGATGACGACAATCAGCGCCCAGAGAATGAGAGACAATACCCCGAGCACACTACCTGGCGACACTCCGCCATGGCTCGCAGCATGGGAGGCTTCCTTCAGAGCGTAGAGGGGGCTTGTGCCGATATCGCCGAAGACGATGCCCAGGGCGGAGAGGACCAGCGCCCGCGAGGCAGGCCCGGATCCCGTCTCGTGCACAGGAGCTTCAACCATCGCGGCCATAGCACCTCGCAAGCTCGGACTGTCTCATCAGCCGAGCCAATGAACAACCGACACCGCACGGCCAAGTTCCGCGTGTCTTTGATCGCTAGATCGGCCGCAGAGCGTGGAGAATCCGCCCCTACAGTCCCTCAATCGTTGTCGTTCGGGATGTTCAGCACGTATCCGCAGGCCTTGCAGTGGACGGCATCAAGCTCATGCCGCTGAAGACCGCACTGCGGGCATGGGTGCACCACCTTGCCGCCCGGGCGGAACAGGGCTTGCGCCAGGCGCAGGAACAGCGTGATGCCCACGAGCATCATGAGGATCGAGAGCACCTCACCGCTGGTGCTGCCCATCAGGGTGACGTCCCCGAAGCCCGTGGTGGAGAGCGTCGCCACCGTAAAGTAGAGCGCGTCGATGAAGTCCTCGATCTTCGGATTGACGCCACGCTGGCTGACGTAGATCACCGAGGCGATCATGAACACGAAGACGGCAAGGTCCAGCCCGGCGTGGATCACCTCCAGGTTACGGCGCACCGCGGGGATGCGCCGCTTGAGTTGGCCGAGCACGTTGTAGGAGCGGATCAACCGGACGGTGCGCAGGACACGCAGGAAACCGAGATTGCCGCCGAGCGCCGAGACAAACAGGGAGCCGATGACCACGAGGTCAACCAGCGCCGCGCCGTTGTCGAGGTAGGCCATGGGATGGCGGTGGGCGAGCATCCGGCCCAGAAACTCCAACGCGAGCAGCACTCCGAGCAACAGGTCGACCACGCGCAGCCACGTCGCGTCAGCCACGAAGCTGGTAGCGATGAAGTATCCGATGGCGGCGATATCAATGGCCAGCAGGCTGGCCTGGAAGGCGACGGCGGCTGGGCGATGGCCATAGAACAGGCGCCGCAACCGCACCCGGAGCCGGCCCAGGGTACTCGATGCTGGGCGCATTGGTTCTACAGCCCGGCTGTGAGAGGGGATCGGCGTCTGGCTGGTTCTGGCCACTCGCTGTCGGAGCAATCGCTGCCAGTCATGATGGGAGACGTCTCTCTCAGCTCAGTCATCTGCTTACTCCCCCACGCCCGTTCGCCATATCGGGCAGCATAGGAGCGCTGGAACCGCAGGGAAATAGTCATGGATCATCGAGAAGGTCGCCTAATGGCACCCGGCGGACCTTAGCCGTACTTCCGCAGCGGGGTGGCGTGGTGACGTTCACGTGACCTTGGCTGAGGGCTCAGATTGCCCCGGAAGCGACATTCCGCGATGCAGCGTGGATTGGCAGCCTCATTCGACTTCGGTTCGGAGCACCACCTCGTCCTCTGGCAACCCCGCATCGGTCTGGAGCCTGTAGCCAACCCCGGTCTCCGTCAGGATGTGCCGAGGCTGGTCCGGCCGCTCCTCCAGCTTCTGGCGAAGCTGGCGCACGTAGATCCGCAGATACTGCACGTCGACCTTCGGTCCCCACACCTCCTGCATGATCGTGCGGTGGGTCAGCACCTTGCCGGCATGGAGCACGAGCAGGCGCAGGATGTCCCATTCCTTGTTGGAGAGCTTCACCTCCGCCCCACGCACCGTCACGAGCCGGCGGGTGAGGTCGACGGTAAGATCACCGTGGGTGAACAGGGGCTCGGCCCCTTGCCGCTGAACCCGGTGGCGCAGGGCCGTGCGGATGCGAGCGACGAGCTCGGCCATGCCGAACGGCTTTGTCACGTAGTCGTCGGCCCCGAGATCGAGCGCCTCCACCTTGCCGCTCTCGTCGCCGCGACTCGACAGGACAACGATGGCCACCTTCGATCCCGCGGCCCGGAGTTGTCGGATCACCTCGAGGCCGTCCTGGTCCGGCAGGCCGAGATCGAGGATCACAACCTCGGGCGCCTCGCGAGCGACGACCTCGAATGCGACCCGCGCACTTCCGGCTTCCAGGATTCGGTAGCCCTGGACCGCGAGGCTGGTGCGGAGCAACCGCCGGATCGGCGGCTCGTCGTCGACGATGAGGAGGGGAATGCTGCCACGGGCGGTCATTCGGCGGCATCCTCCCGAGGCATGGCGGTGAAGACGGACTTCGGGAACGTGATGGTGAAAACCGCCCCTGGCCCGTCGAGCCGGTTGGTCGCCTGGACCATCCCGCCGAGGATCTCGACGAAGCCGCGGCAGATGGACAGCCCGAGCCCGGTCCCGGCCCGCTGCCGGTCGCCCTTGTTCACGCGGTGGAACATCTCGAACACCCGTTCCAGATCCCCGGCCGGGATGCCCGGCCCCTCATCGCTGACGGTGAGCTCCACCTTCCGCTCGTTGCCGTTGGCACTGATCGCGATCCTCGAGCCAGGCGGAGAATACTTGGCGGCGTTGTCCAGAAGGTTGACCAGCACCTGCTCGAACAGCACGACGTCCAGGTCGAGCATGGGGAGACCGGGTGGGAGGTCGACCACCACCTGGTGTTCGCGGAGCACGCCCTGCATACGCTGCAAGGCCGCGCCGACGGCCTCGCCCAGATCGATCGGCTCCCGCTTCAGCGCGATCCCGCCGGCCTTCAGGCGGGTCATGTCGAGGAGGTTGGCGACGAAGCGGGACAGGCGCTCGGCCTCGCCCTGGATCGTGGCCGCGAGTTCCTCCCGGGCGGCTGCATCGTAGAGCTCACCGTACTGGCGCAGGGACGTGGCTGCGCCGGTGATGGATGCCAGCGGGGTCTTCAGGTCATGCGAGAGCGAACTCAGCAGGGCTGACCGCAGCCGCTCCGTCTCGGTGGCTAGGCGGGCGGCATCCATATCAGTGGCAAGCCGGATGCGCTCGATGGCGACAGCGGCCTGGTCGATGAGCGCGGCCAGCAGCCGCTCCTCGCCGGGGCTCAACGGTGCTCCGGTCCGGCTGACCCCGACCACGCCGACCGGACCGTGGCTGGTGCGCAGGGGCAGGAACGGGTGCTGGTCCGTGAACAAGGCTTCGGTGCCTCGTTCCTCCGACCGGCTCTTCTCCCAGGCCAGTCGGGCAGCAGCGGTGTCGATCCCGTCAATGTGGCCGTTGGGCGGGTAGGCGGCCTTCACCTCGAGTTTGCCAGCGGCATCGGGGAGCAGGATCACCACATCGAGCATCAGCATCGAGGCGATCTGCTGCCCCGTAGCCCACAGCAGGTCGTCGAGCGTGACGATCCCGGCAATCTTGCGGCTGAAGGCGTAGAGGGCCTCCGTGGTCTCGGCCCGACTCGCCGCCGTGAGCGCCGCATCCCGGGCCCGGGATGCGAGATGGCTTGTGATGATTGCCACGACGAGGAAGAAGAACAGCCTCGCAATGTTGGCCGGATTGGCCACGGCGAAGGTATGGAAGGGTGGGATGAAGAAGAAGTTGTAGGCGAGCGCGCTGAGAACACAGGCCACCAGCGACGGCCAGAGCCCGTAGCGGATCGCGATGGCGATGATGGCGGCCAGGAACACCAGATCGACGTCCTCGATGCCGGTGACCGGGTAAAGGACAAGGGCGACAACGAGAGCCGCCGCGATCGCCACGACTGTCACGCCGAAAGGCCATGGGCCCAGTGGTCCGCTCGAGGAGCGGATCCCGATCCAGTCCCTGCGCATCCGATCCCGGCTGTCCTGCTCTCCGCCGTCGGTCATGGCCTCCTCCGATTCCAGCGTTGACACCATGACGCCTGGGATCCTGGAAGGCGAGGCGTGCATCCGCCCTCGTATAGGAATCTCATATATGAATGCTGCTTTTTAGCGCTTCACCTCGATCCAGCGGCTTCATCACCGGATTGTATGAGCTACACGCTTTGGCTCTTCCCATGCGGGGCCGCGCGGCTGACGCGAAACCGAAACCCGTAAGTCCTGGGATCCCGTGGAATTCGTCTGGGGCGCAGCCCTGGTGGAGCGGCTACGTCGAGTTGAGGGGAGTCCTGCCTCCCTCGGAAAGCATAGGAGGGTTGATGGACGCGACAGGGATCAGCGAACGGGTGGGCGTTGGCCCCATTGAGCACGGGCACGCAACTCGGACATCCTTCTGGGCCCTTACCCTCGGCTCCATCGGCGTCGTCTATGGCGATATCGGCACCAGCCCGCTCTATGCCCTCAAGGAAAGCCTCGCGGCTGCGACCGCGCATGCGGGCCACGCCGCCCTCACGCGCGAGATGGTGGTCGGGGTGGTCTCCCTGATCCTGTGGGCGCTGATCATCATCGTGACCCTCAAGTACGTGGTTCTGGTCCTGCGGGCCGACAACAACGGCGAGGGCGGTACCCTGTCGCTCGTGACCTTGGCCCAACGCGCCCTCGGGCACAGCACCGGGTTCACCATCATCCTCGGTATGGTGGGTGCCTCGCTGTTCTACGGCGACGCCATCATCACCCCGGCCATCTCTGTGCTCTCGGCACTCGAGGGGCTCAAGCTGGTAACACCCGCCCTCGATCCCTACGTGGTGCCGCTCAGCCTCGTGATCCTGATCGGACTGTTTGCCGTCCAGCGCTTCGGCACGGCCAGCGTGGCGACATTCTTCGGGCCGATCACTGCCTTCTGGTTCGCCGTCATGGGCATCGGCGGCCTGATGCACATCCTGGACGATCCAGGCATTATCGGAGCAATCAACCCGCTCCATGGCCTCAGCTTCCTGGTCAACCACGGCACGGCCGGGCTGTTTGCCCTGGGCGCGGTGTTCCTGTCGGTGACCGGGGCCGAGGCGCTCTACGCCGATCTCGGCCATTTCGGGCGTTCTCCTATCCGCACCGCTTGGCTTGGCTTCGTCCTGCCGGCGCTGGCCCTCAACTATCTCGGCCAGGGCGCCATGCTGCTGGCCCATCCCGAGATGCTGGAGAACCCGTTCTTCCTGCTCTACCCTTCCTGGGCGCTGCTGCCGATGGTGATCCTGGCCACCATCGCCACCATCATCGCCAGCCAGGCGGTGATCACCGGCGCGTTCTCGATCTCGCAGCAGGCGATGCAGCTCGGGGTGCTGCCGCGTTTCCGCGTGCTACGCACCTCCGAGACCGAGAAGGGCCAGATCTACATCCCTATGATCAACTGGCTCCTGCTTCTTGCGGTCATCGTGCTCGTGGTGTTCTTCAGGACGTCGAGCAACCTGGCGGCCGCCTACGGCATCGCGGTAACGGGTGACATGGTGATCACCTCGTGCCTGCTGTTCGTCGTAGCCTGGAAGTTCTGGCGCTGGTCACCGCTGGTCACTGCCGTGGTGATCACGCCGTTCTTCGCCATCGAGATGATCTTCCTCGGGGCGAACGCGCTCAAGATCCCGCAGGGTGGCTGGTTCCCACTGCTCACCGGCGCGGGACTGTTCACCCTCATGTGGGTGTGGCGCAAGGGCTCGCGCCTGCTGGCCGAGATCTCGCACCGCGGCCGCCCACCGCTGCCTGACTTCATCTGCATGTGCGAGAACAGCTCGGCGACGCGGGTGCCCGGGACGGCCATGTTCCTGACCGGCAACGCCCAGGACGTGCCGGCCGCCCTGCTGCACAACATGAAGCACAACAAGGTGCTGCACGATCAGAACGTCATCCTGACGGTGGTGACCGAAGAGGTGCCGCGCCTCCCGGATGAGGGCCGCGTCACCGTCGAGAGGCTCTCGGAGCGCTTCTCGCGGGTGACGGTGCGGTTCGGCTTCATGGAAAGCCCCAACCTCCCCAAGGCTCTCAGGTCGGCGAACTTCGACGTGCACAACGTCTCGTTCTTCCTGTCGCGGCGGGCGCTGCAAGCCTCGGCCTACGCCGGGTTGCCGCTGTGGCAGGACTACATCTTCATCCCGATGGCGCGATCCGCTAGTGACGTATCGGACCACTTCTGCATCCCCGAGGATCGTGCCGTCGAGGTCGGCTCGCGCATCACGATCTGACCGAGGACACAGGCTGGCTCTGTTGGAGCGCGGGAACCTTTGAGTCCTGCGGACCTGATCCCAGCGCCGGGAATGTCGGTCAGCTAGGGGACAAGCCACAGGATGGAGAGAAGGATCGAGAGCCCGGCCATGATCCTTGCCATCCGACGCCAGTACCTGAAGTCCCATTCCCTCTGGCAGGGCACGTCACCATTGCACCAGGAGAGCGGAGCCTTCAGGGCATCCTGGAACTGCTGCCAGGAGTGCCTCGCGATCACCGCGGCAACCACGGATACCCCGCCGAAGATAAGGGCAAAATACAAGAGGCGGTCGTTGTAGGCGCCGAAGATCACGCGAGGCTCCATGCCGGACAACCGGGAAGTCTGCCTATTCAAATCGGGCCCGCGCCCTTTTGCCGGGATCGAAAGGCCCACTTATTCGGTTGAACGCGCCATTGCGGCACCGCGGCTATGCGGAAACGGCCGAAAAGCCGCTTCATATATGAGATTCCTACATCGGCGGAGGCCTCCCACGCGATCAGTCCGCGCGCCCGCTCCCCGCGACCGTCTCCGGCGGTCCGGGTTGTGCAGGGCGGCCACGATGGCGAGCATGACCGCGTCGCTGGTGCCGAACACCGTCAGGCTGATAATGACTGGAACGAATGGATCAACGTCCTCGAAGTGGGCACGGCTGATCCCATAGGCCGCGAACGCGATGGCCGCGCCCTGCACAAGGACGGCGCGCTGGGACCATACGGAGCGGATGCCCCAGGGCCGTGGCACCGGACGCGACTGCCGAGCGTTGGTTGCACATGGCAGATGGTCTCAAGCTCGTTTCAGCCCGGCCTAAGGACACCGCCGGAGTTGTCGCCTCGGCTGCGTATGCCGGGGGTCGACGGGTTGCCGAGGTCCCGATCGAGGACGTCGGCGAGTGGTCGCGCAAGCCGGGGCACGTGGTATGGATCGGCCTGCACGAACCAGGTCTGGACCTCCTGCGGCGCCTCCAGGCCGAGTTCGCTCTGCACGATCTCGCCATCGAGGATGCGCTCAAGGCCCACCAGCGGCCGAAGCTCGAACAGTACGGCGAGGCCTTGTTTGTGGTGGCACGGACCGCCCAGATGCTGGATGGCCGAATTGCCTTCGGTGAGACACATGTGTTCGTCGGGCAGGGTTATGTAGTCTCCGTCCGTCACGGCCCCTCGGCGTCCTACACCCCGGTGCGCGAGCGCTGCGAGGCATCACCAACCGCGCTCTCGGCCGGGGAGGACTACATCCTCTATGCCCTGCTCGACTTCATCGTCGACAACTACATGCCCGTGATCGAGGCGATCCAGACAGAGGTCGAGGAGATCGAGGACAACATACTGGCCGCAACCTCGCCGCGGGACCAGGTCGGCCGCCTCTACCAGCTTCGCCGGGATCTGTTGCGCCTGCGCAATGCTGCTATCCCGCTGGTGGAGGTCTGCCGACGGCTGGAGCAGCCCGGGTTGCCAGGGATCGATGCGGCGATGCAGCCCCTGTTCCGCGATGTCTCGGATCACATCCGCCGGGTGCAGGAAGAGATCGAGTCCTTGCGCGAGGTGCTGGCGTTCGCATTCGAGACCAGCCTGATGACGGGACAAGCGCAGCAGACCGAGATTACCCGTAAGCTGGCGGCCTGGGCGGCCATCCTGGCGGTGCCCACGGCGGTGGCTGGGATCTACGGGATGAACTTCGAGCACATGCCCGAGCTGCAATGGACGTACGGCTATGCCGTCGTGCTGGCGATCATCGCGTTGGTGTGCGGCGGGCTCTACTGGAGCTTCCGCCGGAATCGTTGGCTTTGAGGCCCATGCATAGTCCAGCCATGTATTCCTTGCCCAAGGGTGGTTACAGTCCGGAACGCCCCTGTTCCGACATTCCGCCACGGCAAAGATAGCCAGCGACGATTGGTGTTCCGTAGTGGTGTATGGCAATGAGCTTCGGAATGACGTAGGTCGTACACCTCATGGTCTCTTTCGATCTCCGGCTGCCTCCCTCTGCACGATCCAACGGAAGAAACGGGAGCAGCCCTCCGTGGACGCATACCAAGGGCGGCAGCCCTCTTGTGAGAATGGTCTGGCCGTATGCCTGGTCAACCGCGGCGGTCGCGATCGCGGCGGGCCTCGGCCTCGTGTTGACCGCGCAGGTCCCGTTGCCGAATGTCTCGATGGTGTTCCTCCTGGCCGTGCTGTTCTCTGCCGCGCGCTTTGGCATCTGGCCGGCCTTATTCTCGTCGGGACTTTCGTTCCTGGCCTACAACTATTTCTTCATCCCTCCACGGCAGTCCTTCTCGGTCGCCGAGCCTCATGAGCTATTGGCGCTTCTCGTCCTCCTGGCCGCGGCCGTCCTGACATCGACCATCGCCGGCCGTGCCCGGGACCAGGCGCGGCGGGCCGCCGAGCGTGCCGTGGCGTCGCGGCGCCTCTACAAGTTCGTACGCCGTCTTTCGGCGCTCGCCGATCCACAGTCCGTCCTGGACCACGCTGCGATCCAGGCCCACGGCGACCTGCATCGCCCCTGCATGATTCTGCTCCGTGAGGCAGACAGGTTTGTGGTGTCGGCGGCTTGGCCGCCGGACGACCAGCTCGATCCGGATGTTCTCTCGGCGGCACAGCTTGCCCTTGCCAAAGGCGAAGCGACCGGCGCGGGGACCAATCTTGGCCCAGCCGTTCGCTGGCTGTTTCTGCCTTTGCGTACGCCCGACGGAGCCGTGGGCGTCATCGGGCTGGCCCAAGCCGATGATGCTCCTCTCGACCCTGTGGCGCGAACGCTGTTCGAAACCCTGGCCGAACTCACGGCAACGGCCCTGGAGCGGGCGCGCCTTGGCCAGGAAATCTCCGCCGCCCGCACCTCCGCCGAGGCCGAGCGGATCCGCAACACGCTGCTCGCCTCCGTCAGCCATGACTTTCGCACCCCGCTGGCGTCGATCCTGGGTGCCGCGACCAGCCTGATCGAGTACGGTGCAAGGCTGCCGGAGCCGGCCCGTCAAGATCTGCTCGCCCAGGTCAAAGATGAGGCCGAGCACCTCGACGGGATGGTTCGCAACCTTTTGGCCATGACCCGCCTGGAAGCCGGAGCGCTCGAGTTCAATTACGACTGGCTCGATCTCCAGGAATTGCTCGACCGCACGGTGGCGACAGCAAAGCGGCGCGGGGCGCCGCAGACGTTCCATGTCGCCGTTGAGAAGGGGTTTCCCTTCGTCTTCGCGGATCCGAACCTGCTCGAGCAGGTTCTGGCGAACGTAGTCGGCAATGCGGTCCAGCATGCGGGGCGTGATGCCCGCATCGTTCTCGATGCGAAGCGCGAGGCGGAGACGGCGGTGCTATCCGTCACCGATGACGGGCCTGGGATTACTCCCGAGGTGCTGCCGTACGTGTTTGAGAAGTTTGCACGGGCGCCAACCCCAGGCGATGCCGGCGAAGGCACCGGCCTCGGGCTCGCCATCGTGAAGGGGATCGTCGAAGCTCATCAAGGCACCGTCGCGGCTTTCAGTCCGGTGGCGGACCATCGCGGAACCCTGATCGAGATCAGGATGCCGCTTGTGAAGGACGTGCCATGACGCACCCACTCCGTGTCCTCGTGGTCGATGATGAGCCGGCCATCCACCGGTTCCTCGCGCCGGCGCTTGCCGCGAACGACTACGAGGTCCTCGCAGCCGAGACGGGCGGCGCGGCCCTTCGGCAGATTGCCTCGGACGCACCCGACATCGTCATTCTGGACCTTGGACTCCCGGACATGGACGGCAAGGACGTGATCGTCCGGGTTCGGGAATGGTCCGACGTGCCGATCATCGTCCTTTCGGCGCGCGACCGGGAGGCCGAGAAGATTGCCTCCCTCGACCGCGGCGCCGACGATTTCGTCAACAAGCCCTTTGGTGTCGGCGAGTTGATGGCCCGGCTGCGTGCGGCCCTGCGCCATCGCATGCAGCGCCGGGGCGAGACCCCGGTCGTGAGCATCGGCGGCCTGGAGATTGATGTGCCGCGCCGCCGGGTGACCTGGCAGGGAGACGAGGTCAGCCTTAGCCCAAAGGAGTTCGACCTCCTTGCCTTCCTGGCCCGTCATGCCGGCAAGGTGGTGATGCACCGGCAGATCATGACGGCTGTGTGGGGGCCAGCCCACGAGCACGACACCCAGTATCTACGGGTCTATATCGGCCAGCTCAGGCAGAAGCTTGAGCCGAATCCGTCCGATCCCCGCTTCATCCTGACTGAGCCGGGCATCGGCTATCGCCTGCTCGACATGGCCTGAGCATCGGACGGGCAGGCGTCTTTATACCGTCCTTATACTTCGGCCTGCACTTCCATATCGAATTTTTATGCAAGCTGGCTCATGTCTCGCCCGCAGGTCGGGACACGGCCATTCGGTTGTCACGAGCCGATGGCCCGGACGAGCGCCCGACCTGCTTGGAGCAGTCGGCATGTGGCGCAGGCGAAATCAGGAACGCGTTCTCCGCTCGCTCCTGTCCAGGATCGAGATGGCTTCGAAGTCGACGGGCGACATTGTCGCCGAGCTTCTCGATCACGCCTGTCCTCGGCTCCAGTCCACGCACAAACCCACCACCTCCGTATCGCGGTTGATCGAGGCGGAGGCCTGGGTCGATCTGGGCTTCTGGCTGGTCGGCTGGGAACTGCCGGACTGGGTGATCCATCACCTCTCCTGCGACGACAGGCGGTGGAGTTGCACGATCTGCGTCCGTGGGCTGGCCATCAACTGGATCGAGGACGTCGCCGAGTTCCAGCACGATGATACGGCCCTGGCGATCTTCGGCGCCCTCGTCCAGGCCCAGCTCCGGAAGCTTCAGGGTTCTGCTCCCAGCAACGTCACCCCGTTCCGGCGGATCAGGCGACCCGGGGCCAATCCCCTGAGCCACGAGACAGAGAGATAACATGACTTCATCAGCTCCAAGCCAGCCGGGTTCCGTCGCGCTGGCGGCCCAGCCCTCCGCCCATTCCGCGTCCAGGTTCTGGATGCTGGCGCTGGGCTCGCTTGGCGTCGTCTATGGCGACATAGGCACGAGTCCTCTTTATGCGCTGAAGGAGTCCCTTGCGGCGGCCGCCGATGGCGGGCCCGTCACCCGCGAGATGGTGTTCGGGATCGTGTCGCTGATCCTCTGGGCGCTGATCATCACCGTCACGGTGAAGTACGTGGTCCTGGTGCTGCGAGCCGACAACAACGGTGAGGGCGGCACGCTGACCCTGATCGCGTTGGCCCAACGGGCGGTGGGGCACAACGTGTTCGTGATCAGCCTGCTCGGCATGATCGGAGCCGCCTTGTTTTATGGCGATGCCATCATCACGCCGGCCATCTCGGTCCTGTCCGCCATCGAAGGCGTCAAGCTGGTGACACCCGCCTTCGAGCCCTATGTGGTGCCGCTCAGCTTAGGCATCCTGGTCGGATTGTTTGCGGTGCAGAGCCATGGCACGGCCCGCGTTGCAGCCTGGTTCGGACCGATCACGGCGCTGTGGTTTGCTCTGATGGCCCTTGGGGGGCTGCTCCACATCGCCGATGCTCCGAGCATCCTGATGGCGATCAGCCCGACCTACGGCATTGCCTTCCTGGCCAACCACGGCACGGCCGGGCTTCTCGCTCTTGGAGCTGTGTTCCTGGCCGTCACGGGCGCAGAAGCGCTGTATGCCGACATGGGCCACTTCGGCCGCCGTCCGATCCGGGCCACCTGGCTGAGCTTCGTCCTGCCTTGCCTGGTGTTGAACTACTTCGGTCAGGGAGCACTGCTCCTCGCCGATCCTGGCAAGATCGAGAACCCGTTCTTCCTGCTCTATCCGGAATGGGCCTTGCTGCCGATGGTTGGGATGGCGACGCTGGCCACGATCATCGCCAGCCAGGCGGTGATCACCGGAGCCTTCTCAGTCACCCAGCAGGCGATCCAGTTGGGGCTGCTGCCGCGAATGGAGATCCGCTGGACATCGGAGACCGAGAAGGGTCAGATCTACATTCCCAAGGTCAACTTCCTGCTCCTGCTCGCCGTCCTGGCTCTCGTAGTCTCCTTCAAGAGTTCGAGCGCGCTGGCGCATGCCTACGGCCTTGCCGTAACCGGAGACA
Organism: Microvirga sp.; assembly: GCF_014699075.1. Taxonomy (GTDB): domain Bacteria; phylum Pseudomonadota; class Alphaproteobacteria; order Rhizobiales; family Beijerinckiaceae; genus Microvirga. The sequence goes on from NZ_JACXAB010000086.1 coordinate 14,032, forward strand.
TGGTCATTACCTCCTGCCTGCTGTTCATCGTTGCATGGAAGTTCTGGAAATGGCCGGTCGGATTGGCTGCCGCCGTCATTGCGCCGTTCCTGGCGGTCGATACGATCTTTTTGGCGGCAAACGCCCTGAAGATCCCGCAGGGCGGCTGGATGCCGCTGCTCGTCGGCGCGCTGCTGGTGACGCTCATGCTGACCTGGCGGCGGGGCACCCACATCCTGTTCGAGAAGACCCGCAAGATCGATGTGCCGCTGCTTGAACTCATTGGCATGCTGGAGAAGAGCCCACCGCACCGGGTGAAGGGCACTGCCATCTTCATGTCCAGCGATCCTTATACCGCGCCGGCGGCGCTGCTGCACAATCTCAAGCACAATAAGATCCTACATGAGAAGAACGTGGTGCTGACGGTGAAAACGGCCGATGATCCGCGCGTGAGCGACGAGGAGCGCGTCCGGATCGAGCCGCTGGGCGCCTCGTTCTGGCGGGTGAACATGACCTTCGGGTACATGGAGACGCCAAACATTCCGCGCGGGTTGGCTCTTCTGCGCAAGCAGGACTTCAAGTTTGACATCATGGCGACGTCATTCTTTGTCTCGCGGCGGTCGATCCGTCCGGCAAGCCGGTCGGGTATGCCGCTGTGGCAGGACAAGCTGTTCATCAGCCTGACCAAGTCGGCGAGCAATGCGACGGACTTCTTCCAGATCCCGACCGGGCGTGTGGTCGAAGTCGGCACTCAGGTGACGGTGTGAGCGGAGCTCGGAGATGAGAATCCTGAGTTGCGCCGCGCCACAGGAGGGACCGAAGAGTGGCCGGGATCGCCATGACACATCAGATCCCCTATGCCCTCATCAGCGCAATCCCTACTGCAAATCCATTCACTCGCACCTTCCCTGAGCTTGTCGGCCTATCGGACAATAGTGCTCGGAATGTCGCCTGTTGGCACGTTCCGGAAGTACGCTAAGTTTCTGCAACCGCGCCAAGAGCGGACCTTCACAAGATCCTGCTTAAAGGCCGTGTTTAACCCAAAGCCGACCGTCCATCCTGAGGCGTCGGATAGCACTGTCGCTTCGTTTGTTCGGTCAGCAACAGGAGCCTTGTACCACGCGCATCGTCCGAAACTCCTGATCAGGGACTGCGCCAGGCATCCTGAGACAGCGGATGGAGCTGCGAACCAGAGGCTTATGTGTCTCACGGAAGTTGCAGCTCTGTAACAAATTATCTGCGAAGCGGCTGCTAAACCAGACACGGTCATGCAAGATAAACGTCAAAATGCCTATGGACCTGCCCCGAACGCTGGACCACGGCCGAGCGAATTTTCCGGCCTCATGACTCCATCGGCTGGCTGGGAGCTCC
>NZ_JACXAB010000087.1 GCF_014699075.1 Microvirga sp.
CCTCTCCGGTTCTCCAACATGCCTATTCTGGCACGCCTGACGCTGGTGGAGGGCGCCATCCACGACATCACGTTAACAGAATTCGGGCGCAGTGAGGCAAGCGCGGTCACATGACGGGCTCACCGTGCAATGCAGGCTGCAAACTTCCACGCCGCCATAGCATTGAGGCGGTGAAGGTGGGTGGCAAGGGCAGAGCGGCGGGAGCGAGGGGGAACGAACAGGTTGCGGACGGCAGAGAACACACTGACAAATCTCCGTAGCCCTCCCGGAGTTCGAAATCCCTGCATGATCCGCTCACGTTTTCGCAGTGGGAGGTGCGAGTTCTCCGCCCGGTTATTCAGACCCTTATGCGGGCGATGCTCAACCGCCGGCATGATCTGGCGCCGGGCGGCAGCATAGGAGCCCAGCTTATCGGTGATCATCCGCCGCGGCGGAGAGCCCTGCCTTTTCAACAGACGCTTCAGCAAGCGTTTCGCCGCTTTGGTATCGCGCCGCGTCTGGAGGATTTCGCCGAGGATGTAGCCATCCTGATCCACGGCCCGCCAGAGCCAGTGCTGCTTTTCGGCAGGGTCAAGGCAGCGGCTACATGTCGTCAGGTGGTGATTGTCCCCTCCTTTCAGCTTGTCCGTTCTGCGGTCACCTGAAGCTGGGTGCAGGAGCGGAAGGCCACTTCATTGCAGAAGTCATAGGGCAACAACCCGATTGCGAGCTCCGGCAAAAGAAAAAGGGACGATCAGATGCGCCGAGGCGGCCGTAAGGTGCCGGACGCAGCTGAATTGTTGAGATTCTTCACACAATTAAGATAGGCCGGGCCGGTACGCCCGGTCCCAAAACATTTGTACTCCTTCGCTCGAGCAGCCTGAAGGACCGCCCCCTCCTGAACAAGGTTAAGAGTCTCACCTATGACGCCTGACATCAACACAGTTCCGGCCAAGACTGCGGATTATGTGCTGACACCAAGACCAACGACCTCGGCATTGCTGGGCGGTTGACCAGCGGTTCCGGTGATCAGAGAAATGACTGTCCGTAGAAGCTCTTTGTGCTTCAATGTCCAAGGTAAGTCCGACGCACGCTGTCGTCGCGCCGCAACTGATCGGATGCACCCTGCAGTGCCATCTCGCCATTCTCGAGGATATAGGCGTAGCTCGACGTGGACAGAGCCACGGCAGCGTTCTGTTCAACAAGAAGGATTGTCAGTCCATCCTTGTTCAGGCGATCGATGATGCCGAAGATCTGCTGCACGAGTACTGGCGAGAGGCCTAGCGACGGCTCGTCCAAAAGAAGCAGCCTGGGACGTGCCATCAGTGCCCGACCGATGAGGAGCATTTGCTGCTCACCACCTGAGAGCGTGCCGGCCCGCTGCTGCAGGCGGTCCCTCAGCTTGGGGAAGTAATCAAGGACACGGTCGAAATCGGCACGGACCGTCGCCGCATCCTTGCGCCGGTATGCGCCCATTTCCAGATTCTCGCGCACGCTCATGTCGCGGAAAACCTCACGACCTTCCGGGACCTGTACCACACCACCCTCGACAACCTTGTGAGAGGCCATGCTCTCGACGGCTTTGCCGTCGAACCGAATGCTGCCGGACTGCACGGGAACGAGGCGGGATATCGTGTTGAGGGTCGTTGTCTTACCGGCCCCGTTGCTGCCGAGGAGTGCAACGATGCTTCCCTCTGGAACGCTCAGCGAAACACCGGACAGGGCTTGGATACGGCCATAGGACGCGGACACGCCGGCGAGTTCAAGAAGATCAGGCATGGGCCATCTCCTGTCCCAAGTAGGCTTCAATGACGGAAGGATCGTTGCGCACGTCGTCGGGAGTTCCCTCCGAGATCTTGGTACCGAAGTTGAGGACCGTGACGCGATCTGAGATCGCCATAACGAGCTGCATCACGTGCTCCACCAGCAGAATTGTGATCCCCTCCCGCCGGCACAGGTCCGTGAGCAGCGCATCCAGCGCGGCGATCTCCCGGTTGCGGAGGCCAGCTGCAGGTTCGTCGAGAAGGAGAAGGCGCGGGCGAATGGCGAGAGCACGCGCCAGTTCCAGAAGCTTCTGATGGCCGAAATCCAGATTACGGGCGACCGTATTGCGGTAAGCGGTCAGGCTGGTCCGTTCCAGCAGATGCTCGACATGCTCCACCACGCCCGGCGGGCGTGCTGACAGGACCTCAACCCAGGATCTACCCGCATGGACGTGAGCGCCAATCATCACATTCTCGAAGACGGTCAGCTCGCCGAACAGCTCCAGGTTTTGGAAGGTGCGCGCAACGCCGAGCCCAGCCATGGCGCTTGCGGGCATCCTTGTCACGTCGACACCGTCGAGAAGAACTCTGCCGGTGGTGGGCTGATAGAAGCGCGAGATGCAGTTGAAGGTAGTCGATTTTCCAGCTCCGTTCGGTCCAATCAGCGCATGAATGGTGCCACGCTTCACAGCGATGTTGAACTTGTTCACGGCGGTGAGGCCACCGAACTTGACCGTCAGGTCGACAACCTCAAGCAGGTGCTCAGCCACGAGTTATCCTCCCCATCTGGTCGCGAATGAAAGCAAAGAGGCCGCGAGGCGCATACATCATGAAGACGATCAGGATCAGACCGTAGATGATCTCCTGATACGAAGGTGTCTGGCGCAGGAACTCGGAGATCAATCCGAAAACAATCGCACCCCCCACCGCGCCGGTGATGGAGCCAAGGCCGCCAACCACAACCATGGTGAGCGCCAGGATCGTGGTTTGAAACCCGAGGCTGTCCGGATGAATGTAAGTGGAGAAGGTCGCAAACATGCTACCCGCCACACCGGCGTAGAAAGCAGACAGGCCGAAAGCGGTGATCTTAGCCCGGCGCACCGGGATGCCCATGGCCATCGCTGCCACATCGGACTCACGCACCGCCCGGAACGAGCGTCCGACGCGGGAACGGGAGATCACGATGGTCAGGGCAATCATCAGCAGGGTCACGAACACCACCACGGGATACGCCTGCCTATCGGTGAGAATTTCCAGATCGCCGAGGCGGGCTGGGCTGATGCGCAAGCCGTTTGGCCCTCCGGTCACCTGATCCCAGTTCAGAAAAACCCATTGCATAGCCTCGCCGAAGGCGAAGGTGGCGAGCGCGAGATAGATGTCTCGCATGCGCAGGGCAACGGTTCCGATCACCACGCCGACCGCTCCCGCAACCACACCTGCCAGCAGCATCGACAAGGGAAACGGCCATCCGAAGGCGTTACCGGCCAATCCGCTGCTATAGATGCCAATACCGTAGAAGGCGGCATGGGCCAAGGCGAACTGTCCGGTTTCTCCGATCACTAGGTGGAGACCGAGACACAGCACGATGAAAACCAGGAGCAGATTGGCAATATAGAGAACATAGCCGGTCACCACGAAGGGAAGAACGACCAGGGCAGCGGCCACAAAAGCCAGCAGGGCGATCTGCGTGACTGGCATCTTCTCTGGCGCGGCCAGGCGCGGCCGTTCGGTGTCGGATGCCGGGATCACGGTGGCTGTCTTGTCGGACATGGACTCAGACCTTCTTGATTTCCACTCGCCCGCCGAACAGCCCCTGAGGACGGATCACGAGCACGAGCATGATCGCGACAAAGGGCGCGAGCACGATGGCACGGGAGGAGATGAATAGGCCGACGAGGTTTTCGATTATGCCGATGAGGAAGCCCCCCACTACGGCGCCGGGCAGGCTCGTGAAGCCCCCTACGATCGCAGCGGCGAAGCCCAGAGTCACAATCGAGCCCATGTCAGCTGTCATCAGCACCTTGGGCGAGATCAGTAGAGCAGCGATGGCCGAGATGCCGCCTGACAGCCCCCAGACAATCATGTGAATACGGGTCAGATCGACGCCGACGAGTTGGGCCGCCTTGGGGTTCATGCCTACGGCGCGCATGGCACGGCCGATTTTGGTATACTTGAACATCCAGAAGAAGGCCGCCATTACGACGACGGCGGTCGCCAAGATCACGAGGTCCAGGGTCGTCACGGCCGCCTGCCCAATCATGATTGATTGCGGCTCAACGACCGGCGGGAAAGATCGTGGCGTGTCGCCGAAGCCAGTCTGCCGCACGAATCCCCTGAGCACATAGGAGAGGCCGAGCGTTGCGATGACGAGGTTCACCGGACTGCCGTTGGCCCGCGCCACCTGGTTCAGCACCAGTCGACGGAATAGAGCCGCTCCGGCATAGGCCGCCAGTATCGTCGCAGGCATGACGATCCAAAGCGGCATGCTCCTGAAGACCAGGAGATAAAGCGCAATATATCCGGCGGCCATGACCATCTCACCCTGTGAGAAGTTTGGCACATCGGATGTCTTGAAGATGACGACAATGGCGAGGGCGAGCAGCGCGTACACGCTGCCGATGACAAGTCCAGAGGCCACACCCTGCTGCAAAAAGAGGAAGACTACGTCGAGCGTCATGCTGCCCTCGTTGACATGGAAAGGCCGCGGGAACGATCACGCTCCCGCGGCAGTGCGGGAGGAGCTTACCCCTTGTATTTCCAGCGGCTCTGGAAGGAGCCAGGAATGAGAGTCTGCTGAGTTCCGTCGAACTTCAGATAGATCGTCGACTCCTGAGCCGCGCGATCGTTCTGCCCGAATTCGATGGGACCAGCCATGACACCGGAGTCAAACTTTTGGTTTCTCAGGTTTTCGGCCACCTTTTCGCGGGTTGGATTGGGACCAGCATCCTGCAGGGCTTTAACGACCGACATGGCGGGCGCGATGCCATAGGGCATGTAGGCTTGGGGGTGATCCGGCTTCGCGTCGAGATCCGGATAGTACTCCTTGTACATGTCATACACCCATTTGATCTTGGGGCCACCGGGCGCATCTGCGAGAACGTCCTGGACGTAGAAGTTCTTGAGGGCATCCTTGTTGCCCACGTTCTCCACAAGCTGAGACATGTTGGCGGTGCCAGTCACTGTGAGAACGATAGGCTTGGTGATGCCGAGCTCATGCGCTTTCTTGATGATCAGAGCCGCAGGCTTGGCATAGGTCGTGATCGCGATCATGTCGGGATTGGCAGCCCTCAACTTCACCAGAGGAGCGGTGACGTCCGTAATGTTCGGATTGATCGACTCTACTGCGAGTTGAACGTCAACCTCCTTAGCAGTGACCTGAGCCGCTTCAAGGTTCCAGGCGCCGTAGGCGTCATCATGATTGATGTAGCCGATCTTCTTCGCCTTCAGGTGCTGCTGCCCGAAGTCCACAACGGAGCCGCCAACGGCGTATTGAGTGATCGAGAAGGCGCCAAAAATATAATCGGTGGGCGGATAGAGCGCGCCGTCCGCGGAAGCGTTTAACATCACCCACGGAACCTTGCTGCGAACCACGTAATCCTTGGCCGCCACCGCTGCGGCCGAGCATGAGCCGCCGTTGAGCATAAACACTTGTTCTTGCTCCACGAGCTTCTTGACCGCCGACACGAGATCGTTGGCGTTGCAGCGGTCGTCTTCGATGACGAGCTCGATCTGACGGCCGTGGACGCCGCCTTCCTTGTTGACCTTGCTGTAATACATCTTCGCCGCGTTGATCACGTCGAAGCCATAGGCCATGTTCGCTCCGGAAAGTGGTGAGAACACTCCGATTTTAATTGTTTTCTCGGTGAGACCAGGCTCCTGCGCAGCGGCTCCCGCGGAGTGAATGAGGCCGGCAGCGAGCAGCGCCGCTCCAAGCCACACACAAGTTATCCTATCTTTCATTGTTTCCTCCCATTTTTGGTTTCACAACGGTTGAATCCGGTCGCCACCATTCGGATCGGTGTGAACGCTCGTGATGTACGAAGGCGCCGGATGCATTGGAAAGCCTACGGCAGCCAGGTCGTCTTATGGCGAGAGACGACGAAGCGGAACGGCTGACACCCCTTTTTCCAGCGCCGGTGGAAGCACGTGAAAAGCGAGGTAGGGGTACGTCGATCAGGTCCGGGTTGATCGCGTTGACCCTGATGCATTTGGCGGCCGCCGTGCGGGCAAGCGCCTGCGCCATCCCATTGCTGTTATCTGCCTGTGCCCGGCAACCTGCAGCATCAATGCCTTTGGCGCTACCAGTCACCGGCACATATGTCTGGGTCTGAGACGTCACTGTTTCCTCCAAAGGCGATCAGGTGCCGCCATTGGATACAATCGAGCAGGTTCGGAACGACTTTGTCAATAATTCTTGCGTGAAAGCAGAAGGATTTTATCCAATCCCGTTCCAGCTGTGTTTACTCCCTACCCGGCCGCGACAGCAGTTGTACGGGAAATCAACTTTGCTCTTGCCCCAATGCCCTCGTGGGAGACCGGATTTAGCAATCGAAGCTATAGCCCGCTGGACGTTCCTTATCACGACGCCGCGTGCCGTCCGACGACATAGCCGAACGTCAGCGCGGGCCCGAGAGTGATGCCAGCGCCGGGATACGACCCGCTCATGATCGAGTTGATGTCGTTGCCGCAAGCATAAAGGCCTTCGATGATCTGGCCACGGGTGTCGCGCACTTGGCCGTTGGCGTTGACGTCCAGCCCCATTGTCGTGCCGATATCACCTGGAAATATCTCGACCGCGTAAAGCATACCTTCAAGCGGCTTCAGGCACTGGTTCGGCTTATGATCCGGGTCCCCGAGAGCGGTCTGGTAGGGAGTCGATCCCTTGCCGAAGTCAGGATCAGTCCCTTGAGCTGCAAACCCGTTATACCGATTGATCGTCTCTTTCAGAGATCCGGGATCGATGCCGCATGTCTCAGCCAGTTCCTCCACGCTCAGGCCGCGCTTGAGATAGGCGGACTTCAGATAGGGGCCGATCCGGCCCGGGAAGCAGGGAATCGCCCCTAGTCCGTAGCGGCGCAGGGAAGCGTGATCACAGATCAGGAAGGCCGACCTCTCGTTTTCGTCCAGCAGCTTTTCCACCAACCCTTGCACAAAATCATGATAGCTTGCCGCCTCGTTGGTGAAGCGCCGGCCATCATGACCGACCGCAATGATGCCCGGCTTCGCGCGGTCCATGAACAGGTGGGGAAACGGCCGCTTCGAACCATCGGGCTGCGGAATCAATGAGATCGGCGCCCAAGAAGCGGCATCGGAGTTGGTGGTCACGAACGCGGCACCAATCGCCTCGGCGGCGGCAATCGCTCCACCCGTATTTGGTGAAGGTGACATGCTGTAGTGAGGTAAGCCACGGCGGACATGCTCAAACCTTTCAGCGCGGCGCTTAGCATCGTGAGGAAAGCCGCCGCCGGCGAGGACTACGCCTTCTTTGACTGCGATCGGCTTGTTGCCATGGTTCGTGCGCACGATGGCACCTGTCACGCGGCCTGTTCCATCCCGCTGGAGCGAGACGAGTTCGTGCTCGGTGAGCAGTGGTATCTTCAAAGCGAAAACAGTTTCAGCCAATCGGCCTACGACCGCTGCCCCCAGGCTCAACCGTGTGTTGCGTCCAGCAACAATCTTGTCCCTGAAATAGCGAAGCACCTGCTTGGTGGCATGCACGAAGGATGGCCACTCGCGCGTCATGCGCACGAAATGGAAGAGATCCGCACGTCCGAGTTGCATGCCACCGAGGATAGTGAACTCTTTGATCGGCGGGCGCAGCCGGTTCAGGTTTCTACCCAACGCCCTACCGTCATATTCCAGCGCATCCAGCACGCGCCCCCCGAGCGCAGCGCCCTCCTTGTCCGGATGGTAGTCTGGCGAATATGGGCGATGGGTCATCTTCAATGCAGTTTTCTTGTTGAAGAAGTCGATGGCTACAGGACCGTTTTCAAGGAAGGCGTCAACAAGTTCCGCGTTGAAGCGATTTCCGGTTTCCAACTCAATATACCGACGTGCTGCCCTGCGATCGTCCTCCATACCGGCCGCACGCATGATCGGATTGTCCGGCACCCAGATCGCGCCACCGGATACCGCCGTGGATCCGCCGAAATACTCGGACTTTTCGATAATGACAGGCTTCAGGCCGGCATGAGCTGCACTGATTGCAGCCGCCAGTCCCGCCGCGCCGGAGCCGACCACCAGAAGGTCACACTTGGCAGGAAGCACTTCTTCAGTCGACATGCACGGGCTCCTGCCTGGGAAAGCGCCCGATGGTCCAACCGCCGTCGACGGCAAGGACCTGGCCCGTGACAAAAGACGACTCATCGGAGGCGAGGAACCGCACAGCACGAGCGACATCGAGCGGTGTGCCCGCCCGGACAAGTGGGGTCTGCTCGATCATGATCTGGCGGCGCCAGGGCTCCGACCGGATGCGCTCGGCAGTCAGGGGCGTTTCAATAAGACCAGGAGCGACAGCATTCACGCGTATACCGGAAGGTCCGAAATCTGTCGCCATTTGGCGCGTCATCCCAACGACCGCAGCCTTGGATATTGAATAGGCCGCCGAGTTGTAGGCTCCAATCAGACCGAAGACCGAGGCCGTGTTCACGATCGCTCCGCCGCCTGCACGGATCATCAGCGGCACTCCCCAGCGGGACAGCGCGAAGGCGCCCTTGACATTGATGTCGAAATAGCGCTGCAGATCCTCATCCGTTGTCTCGACAGCATGCGAGCCGCGGCCGATACCAGCATTGTTGACCAGAATAGAAAGCGTGAGGCCGTTCCCGAGAAGCTCAGTGCTAAGCTTGGCAGTAAGTCCTGAATCGGTCACGTCGCCCTGTATCGGAACTACACGGGATCTGCGGGCTGCGAGCGCGTTGATGCCGGCTTCTTCGCGATCGACCGCGATCACGGTCGCGCCGACGGCCACAAGACCTTCAGCAATGGCTTCACCGATGCCTTGGCCTGCGCCGGTCACAATGGCGGTGCGACCCTCAAGAGTTGTGATGTCGAAGCTCATGACTACAACCTCAGAATGCCGCGGTGCCGCCGACCGACCGACCACCGTCGACGATCAGGACCTGTCCCGTGACGAAATTAGCCCGCTTATCGGCGAAGAAGGCCACGGCATGGGCGATGTCTTCGGGGACTCCCAGCTCCCCGGTAGGTTGCTGGCTGCGGAGCAGGTGCACGTCCGAGCGCGCCAGCAGCATATCCGTTTGGATCACGCCCGGCGCCACAGCATTCACCGTGATCTGCCTGTCGCTCAAATCGAGCGCCAACGCCTTTGTAAAGCCAGCGACAGCAGCTTTCGATGCAACGTAATGTGCGTAGTTCCGTGCCCCAAATGCCGCTCGTGAGCAAAGATTGATGATCCGACCCCATTTCGGCAACTTGCGCGCGGCTTGCTGAGAGAGATGGAACATGCCCACGAGGTTGACTTCATACATCCGGCGGAAGTCATCGGCAGTCAGTTCATCAAAAGCCTTTACGTTGAAGATGCCGGCATTGTTCACCAGCACCTGCAGGTTCTCTGCACCATCGATTAGCGCCTGTGTGGCGATCGGATCGGTGATATCGACAATTTCGGCGCGTGCTTTGAAGCCCCGCGATGTAATCTGGTCTACGGTCTCGATTGCTGGCGTTTCGACGCGGTCGACTACGATCACGAAGAAGCCGTCTTCCGCCAGACGATGTGCGATTGCGCGACCGATTCCGGAACCTGCACCGGTGACGATGGCAGACTGAAGACTGCGCTCTGACATTGACTATTCCTCGAATTCTGCTTCCCGAGCAGGTCCGTGCGACCTTGCCCGACCTCATCGTGCAACGGACGGAAGCTGCGGATCTGTTAGCGATCAGCGATCTTTGTCGGGGAAGCGGCGCTGGGGCGCGCCGCTCCGATTTCTGGCTCAGAGGCCGAAGCTCTTCTCGTCGACCTTCGAGAAGATCTCATCGGCGACCAGCTTGGCGACCGCGTCTTCATTGTTGACGTCAATTCCTTCAAGGAGCTTGGTCCATTTGGCCTGGAGGGCAAGAAACCCCTTTGCAACATCGGTGGGATCCTGAACGCGACGTTCCTTGGCAGTACGACCGGGGTAAGTGTCGACCACGTTGGCGCGGAACTTGGCCAAGGCCTCGACGAGTGAGGCGTCGGGTTGGTTGATCTTCAATCCACGCTCTTGAGACCCCTTCAGGGCCTTGCTGACAGCCTGAGAATAGGCAATCTGCACGCGAGCGACGCTGCGGGCGGTCACGTCGAGCAGCTTGCGGCGGTTCTCCGGGCCAATGTCGGACCAGAAGCCCTTGTTGTAGACATAGGTGACCCCGAGTGAGGTGCCCTGCTCAAGCATGGTGATCGTCTTGACCACCTCCCAGAGCTTAAGCCCTGTTTCGAGACTGGTCGGGTCCGTCAGCGTGCAATCGATTGAGCCACGCTCTAGGCCGGAATAGACGTCCGCCGCTGTGACAGCCACCGGGACGGCGCCGAGAGAAGAGACCCATTCGTTCTGAGCCGTGCCGGCCGTGCGGATCTTGAGGCCCTTGACAGCGTTCAGGTCACGCACGTCTCGCATGCACAGCATCAGGTAAGTCGGCGTGGAGTAGCCGGCCAGAGCGACCGTTCCGTGCTTGGCAAATTCATCCTGTATTCTTTTATTTGTAAGCACGGTCTCGGTTAGGGCAAAGGCGGTCGCCATGTCGTTCGTTGCCACAAAGGCAAGGTCGTTGATCATACCTGAGATGGGCAGTTCTGACGGAGTATAGGAAGTGGCTACGAGCCCGACCTGGGCCACATTGTCACCCAGAGCTCCCAATGTGGTCTGCGCCGGCACAAGCGAGCCCGATGAATAAAGCTCAAAATCCACCTTGCCGTTGGTAGCGGCTTTGACGTCGGCAAGAAATGGCACGTAACCGACGCTGGTTAGGATGTGGCTCGGCGCCAGCCAGGTCGTCGCCTGATACTTCTCGGCATGGGCCACACCGGTCATCAAGGCTAGCGATGCGGCGGTCGCAGTCAGGATCTTCCTCATTGTCTCTCTCCCTAAAAGTTTTCGTTTGTTTGAGCGACGGGACGGAACCTCGCGTGTCCCGACTTGTCTCTTGGCGCTCTAGTTCGCCATGAGTTTAGGCAGCCACAGGCTGAGATCTGGGAAGGCGATCAGTGCCGCGAGCACGAACAGATCGACGATGATGAACCAAGTGACGCCTCCGAAGATCTGATTGAGCGAGACCCGACCGCCGAGTGAAGACTTGATGACAAAGACGTTCATTCCGACCGGCGGGCTGATCAGCCCTATCGTCATCAGCTTGATGACCAAGATCCCGAACCAGGTGAGATCGACCCCATGGCTGGAGAGGACGGGTGCCAGCACCGGCATGGTGAGCAGCATAATGGATACCTCCTCCATGAAAGTACCCATCAGAGCGAGAATGATGCACACCAGAATGATCATGGTCATGGTGTCATAGCCATCGAAGAAGCCCATCACCCAGGTCGGTATCGTGGCAAGCGCCACGAAACGGGCGAACAGCGCCGCGCCGAGCACGATCATGAAGATAGCCGAGGTGCCGGAGGCGGTATCGATGAGCGCGCGTCGGAGCATGCGGTAGTTGAGACGGCTGCGTATGGCCGCGACGATGCAGGCCAGAAACGCGCCCACGGCACCAGATTCTGTTGCGGTGAAGACGCCGGTGAAGATCCCGCCCATCACGATGAAGGTAATTACCGGCAGTGGCCATGCATCGCGCAGGAGAGACAACTTCTCCGCCCTCGTCGCCTTATCGACATAGCGAGGAGCAAGATTCGGATTGATCATGCAACGCACGGTGATCATGGCAATGAACACTGCCGCTGTAAGGATACCCGGCACGAACCCAGCCATGAAGAGTGTATTGATCGATGTATCGACCAACAGGCAATAGATGATCATCAAGACCGAAGGCGGGATCAGTGCAGCCAAAGTTCCCGACGCTGCCACGGATCCGGTCGCGAGACCGGGATCGTACTTGCTGTCCAGCATTTCAGGGACAGCAATTCGTGAGAAGGCGGCGGAGGTCGCTACGCTCGAGCCGCTTGCGGCTCCGAAGAGCGCGGAGGCGAAGACTGTAGAAGAGGCAAGACCGCCGGGGATCCGCGCAAGGAAGATGCGCGCTGCCCCGAACAAACTTCGCGTTAGGCCAGCCTCGACCGCCACGAACCCCATGAAGAGAAACATCGGAACTGCAGAGAGATTCCAGTCGCCGATGAGGTTGAACGGAATCGCTTTCGAGATACCGATCGCAGCGCTGAGGCCCATCATTGCCCAAATGCCGAAGAAGGCGGTGACGCCCATGGCAACGCCAATTGGCACGCGGATGCCGATAAGCGCAAGGATGGCGATGACGCCGATTAAGCCGATCTCGAGACGTTCCATCCCAGCTTCCTCAGATTTCTACTGTCGAGTTAGGGTCTGTCGCCCGTCCACGCTCCCCCCGGAGAACACGCATCACCAGCACGACAACAGCAAGGCAAAATCCGAACGGCAGCAGGAACTTGGCCGGCCAAGTCGTGATGCGCCAGATGCCGTCCACTGTCTCGTTAACTCTCCAGGCACGAACCGCAAGATCCCAAGAGAACCAAGCCAGCACACTGTAGTAGATTGCTGAAATGACATCCGCGGCGACGAGCATAATCTTCTGCGCACGCGGGGAGACTTTCTCGTAAATCACCTCGACGACAATGGAGCCGCCTGCCGCTTCCACATAGGCGAGCGGAAGGAAAACGGCGCCAATCATGTAGTAGGCGGCAACGACCTCAGCCGTACCGGGCAGAGGAGCATTAAGGAGATATTTTCCCAGCACGTCGATCATGACGTGGATCATCATCAGCAGGATCACTAGCCCGGAAACCCAAGCCAACAGTTGGGTGAGCTTTTCGGCAAGCCTTACCATCTTCTCCTCCGTGGCGCTGATCCGCACTATTGCATCCGGTAGCCGCCATTGACGTCGATCACAGCGCCGGTGATGTACGACGCATCCTTGCTCATCAGGAAGGAAACCGCGCCGGCGACATCTTCGGGACTGCCGACCCGCTGGAGGGGAATGTTTCCGGTGACGGAGGCATAGTTCTCGGGATCCAGTGACTGATGCAGCATAGGTGCATCAATCAGTCCGGGAGCGACCGCATTGATCGTAACGCCCATGGAAGCAGCCTCACGGGCGGCAGCCTTCACGAGACCAAGAACAGCACTCTTACTCGCGATATAGGCAGAACTCGAACGGTACCCTCCCAGCTGCGCCGCAACCGACGAGAATGCCACGAAGCGGCCACTTTCAACCGGCGCTCGCGTGCGGGCGCGCAGGTACTCACGCAGAAGGAGGAAGGTTCCGGTGCTGTTCACTCGCTGTGTCAATTCCCACTCATCCAGGGAAATCTCAGTCAGCGGCGGGCGTTGCCCGCCATTCCTTAGAAGCAAAATGCCGGCAGCAGCGACCACGAGACCGATCTTGGCTCCGTTGGTCTCGACATCATTGAAGAGATTCTGGACCTTCGCTTCGTCTGTCACGTCGAGGGCAAAAGCCTTGTGTCCACTGCCGGGCAGCGACGCCACGACCTCGGCCGCACCAGCCTCATTGGTGTCTGTCGCGATGACGGGAAAGCCATCGCTGGCAAGACGCTGAACGATAGCTCGACCGATCCCGCCCGCAGCCCCGGTCACGAGGGCATAGTTGGTCATGGATCCTCCCTGAATACATTCTTGTGAATTGGATACATTGCAAGATTGGATCCAATTTCCCCCTATTACAACACAACTTTGGTATTAAAATCGCGAAATTGGATCCACGGATAAGTCGCGGCCTCTTGCACTTGCTACGGCACGCAGTATTTTCGGAGTATGACCACTGCAACCACATCACTGCCTGCGGAGATCACCAGCGCCGATCTCGTCGCGAAAACCATTCGCGAGAAGATCCTGGAAGGTGAGTTGGAACCGGGCCGAAGGCTCCAGCAGGATCATCTGTCCGACATGTTAGGCGTATCCCGCACGCCGCTTCGCACGGCTTTGGCCATGATCGCCCAGGAGGGGCTCATCGAGTACGAGGCCAATCGCGGCTATCGCGTCCGAGCCTTTTCCATCTCTGAGGTGCGGGATGCTTTTGCCGTCCGTGCACAACTGGAGGGCTTCGCCTGTCGATGCGCCGCGGAGCGGAAGATCCCGGATGCCATGATCGCGAGATTTGAGGCGCTTGTCACGGAGGGAGACCGCCTCCTGTCTGGCGGAACGCTGGACCCTTCGTTACTTCCCGCCTACCGACGCATGAATGTCGAGTTTCATCAACTGATCATCTCTCTGGCAGGCAACTCCTGGATCGAGAGCTTCGTGCGGCAAACACACAACGTTCCCTTGGTATCGGATCGCATTATCCTCTGGGACAACTACGACATCATCTATCGCTCCCATGACGACCACCACCGGATCGCAAAGGCCATCGCTCAAGGAGAGGGTATCCGAGCCGAGAACCTGATGATCGAGCACGTTATCTTCGCAGGAAAGCTCTTGGCAGAGAGACTCGAAATGGATCCACGCGGAGTCCTGATGCCGCAGAGCAAGACCCCGAATGGTTTCCTCAAGTCCCGCAAGAACGGAAAGTTGTAATGACCACTCTGAAACTCTTCCACTCGCCTGCTTCTCCTTACGTCCGCAAGGTCCTGGTCAGTGCCCATGAGAAAGGCGTCGCGCATCAGATCGAGTTGCTGCCATCGGCGGCAGGCCCAGTTAAACGCGATCAAACGATCATCCCTCACAATCCATCCGGCAAGGTCCCGACGGCCGTCTTACCGGACGGGCAGCCTCTTTTCGACAGCCGTGTGATCTGCGCTTATGTGGACACTTTGAGCGAGACGCCGCGTCTTGTGCCGACGTCACATGACGAGCGATTCCGTGTGCTGACACTTGAGGCTCTTGCGGATTCCATTCTCGATGCCGCTCTGCTCTGCCGCTACGAGACGGTTATGCGCCCCGAAGAGAAGCGTTGGACCGACTGGTACAACGGCCAGATGGAAAAAATCGACAGCGGCCTTGATGACTTGTCCCGCAACTGGCTGGGCAGACTGCAAGGCCCGGTCTCCGCCGGCAGCATCGCCGTTGCTTGCGCGCTGGGTTACCTTGACTTCCGCTTCGCCGACAAGGACTGGCGCACAGGCCGCAATGCCTTGGCCGATTGGTACGGAGTGTTCGCTGAGCGCCAGTCGATGAAAGCTACCTGGCCACAGGGATAGTCTCGCCTTGGCAACGACTAATCGCCCGCAGCACCAAATTCTTAGAAAGGAGAGCCGCCTGTCCAGTGCCGGCGGCCTTTTCGCGCTGAATGCATGTGAACCTGGGGGTATGAAGCTTACTTTAGATCTAGCTGGTTGGCAGGATGGGTACTGACAATCCGCATAACATTCAAAGCGGTAAGCAGACCTAGCGTGCAGACGGCAACTCCGAAGATCTCCGATGAGGTTGGCCACTCATTGAGCAGAGGAATCGAGTAGTGTGGTGAAGGTTCTGCAAATCGCCTGATCGGGGCGGTCATGGCAGGATGGTGATGTCCAAGTCACCCTCC
>NZ_JACXAB010000088.1 GCF_014699075.1 Microvirga sp.
TTGGCCTTGGCTTCTTCATCGCTGGCATTTCTCCAGAGAAGCCGTGAGGAGGCACGGCACCCACGCAGGCACAAGCGGGATCGAGAGGCAGCAGCACGGAATGAGACCAGGGCGATCTGGAGCAGTAGCGGCCGTGCCCCTCGTAAGCAGGCTCATTCGGCGCCCGAGGTGGTTACCAGACCGTTAATGGATTGTAGTATGACACAGGGTGGCAGTGTGGATGCGTGGTAGCAGTCCGTTAACCATGTTGCCGCGACGATGGTCTGGCTGATCGGCTGGGTTTTGGATCAGACCTCACCTCCACAGCAGACAGAGCGCGGATGGATCGTCTTGATCTGCTTTGGGGATATGAGCGTTCAGTGCAGTAACTGTCTCGTAACCACAACTCCAATCGCACTTGATCGAAAGCGCAGGCACGGCGTTGGCCCTGTGCCTGAACGAGAGAGAACTGCCCATGACCATTCTCGATCCAATCACCGGAAACCTCGTCACCATCGATACATTGAGCCGACCCCACCGGTAGGTGCTCCAGAGATCTGGAAACTGATGAAATGATCCTCAGCACGCCGGGTTGTTGGGAACTGGCCCGCAGTCTCAATCAGCTGCCCGAAATTACAGTCTGGACACAAGAAGCCTGCGGTGGGCTAGACAAAGAGCTGTTCTTCAGCGCCTGACAGCGGTGTAGGGCAGCAGGCGCACGAATACATCGTGAACTGTTCGGTCGCACTCACACGAAGCTTCTCTGAGAGCAGTTGGGTCCGTGATGGTGATGCCACTGCGCTTGAGACGCGTCCAGGCTACGAGGGCCTTCATCGGCTGATAGACTATGCGGCCACCCGGCTGAGGGACGAGTCGCTCGAGGACCCCACCTGGGCCGCGATTGAGTGCGTCGTCAGCCAGCCTGATGCCACACAGTGGCTTGGGGACAACAGGCCGGAGATCGCGTTGATGCTTCAGCGCCGGCAACCCAACCTGTTGACCGGCGACGAGAGCTGGCATGCTGCGGCCTCACTCTCAACCCTAGCAGAGAGGTCCATCAATGCATCACTTCGGAGCCCTGGAGCTCGAAATCCAGCCCGGAACACCGGACAACCCGGCAGGCGTGAAGATCGCCCTTCTCCGCTACACCCGCGGCGAGGATGGACGCCTGTTCATCACGCCAGAGTGCACGTCCTTCGAAGAGATCGAAGGGCAGATCAATTCGCTTCAGGACGAGTTGGACGAGATCCGCGAGAGAGCTCAGCGTGCGTTCTAAGTAACCTGAAATCAAGCTTTAACGATCTTCATACTCCCCCTTCATACTCCCTTGAAGCTGCGGGCTACCCCTTCGGGCGAGAGCCCGGCTCCGGTGAGGAGCGTACACTCAGCGAAAGACCTCGTAGGGGAGGCCGCCGAATGAGGGTCATAGTTTCCGCTTGTACCAACGAGGCATTCTCGTACGGCCTCATGCCGCTGGCGCACCTGAACCTCAGACCGCCGATTATTGCGGTGAACGATAACAACGCTCTGTTCAGCCCGCCGAGACGTGTACGCCCCGTTCACGGCAAAGGGGCAGCGTACGGCCGCGCCGCGTTGATCATTGCCGTGCTTGCCGTCGTCGCAGGCATCATGGCACTGATTCTGCTTCAAGGGATTGTCGATCCCGCCATAACGGCCAGTGAGGAGAAGCCTGAGATTATCCGCAGCAGCCCAACCGCCCCTACCCTTCTCCAGCCGCAGGGGAATGGCTGAGATGGCCATCATGAGTAGCTTGCAGGCCGCACGATCAGTCAAGCTCATGAAAAGGCCCCGTCGGGATTGGTCTGAACGGGGCTGAAGTCTACGGAGGCTTGGTGCAAGGAGAGCACTGGGGCTGTGGAACGCCTCCGCCACGGGACAACTCTGAAGGCTCGGGAATATTGCGCTACAATGCCGGAGCACGGTGGCGCTGAGGCATGATCCAGGAGGGGCGCATGGGTGAGTGGAAAACAGTCTATGAGGATGAGGTTGAGGAGCGCTGGGTCACACTCAGAGTTTACGAGAGTGAGAATGACGAGGACGGGGATGACGGCCCGGTCATGCGCGTCACAGTGGCACCTATTGCCGATGAACTAGGGAAACCGGAGCAGAGGGGCAACGAGCCGAAGCCTGTTGCCGATGCAGAGGACAACTCCATCACCATTGATCCTGACGCGGTTGAGGATCTCGAAGAGGAGTTGATTGAAATGGGCTTCAGCGCTGTGGCGGCGGCCTGGATCGTCAGCAAGGTTCCCGTCTGACCAGTCCGGCAGCCGTAAACAAGGGGTAAATGCTCTCCGTCCGTTCCATGCTCATTGCGCATGGCAGGGGCGACCACTTTCAGGTTTGTCGTGAGCCGGGTGCGCTGTAGATGACCCCTCCTCCGCCACGGCCTCCCTGTGGCGGGGTTCCTCCCTAAACTCGGCCACCCTTCAGGTGGCCCTTTTTCTTGCTGCCCCAGCGCGGCGCCTTTGCGCGTGGGCTGGATCATCATTGAGGTTGCGTCATGTTTTTATCAGTTATTCTGTCAGGCCTGCGTCGCTGGCTGCGCGCTCGTGAGACGGCACGGCAGTTGAATACTCTCTCGGACCGTGAGCTATCCGACATCGGCATTGCCAGGCATGACATCGCGCAGGTTACGCGCCAGGGCCGCTGAAGCCTGAGCTGAGGGCCGCTGCAGCGGACGAGCGTGGGTGAGGCGACAAGGACGGCAGTGCATCCGTGCTCGTCCTTGTCCCTCGGGCCAAGCAGCCACAGGGTTCACGTAGAGCGGCTCGATGACAGCTCAATGACGCGTCAGTGACTGATCTTTGGCGGCAACCATTCGTCGGATCCCGCTTTGACCTGCCTCTTCGGATCGACCCGGCCTTCAGCAGCAGACACTCACTTGAACGGGCGCGGCTTATCCTTCTGGCTCTTATACGAGTGAAGATGCTGCTCTTCTGAAGGCGCATGCAGTGCAAGCTGCTGCCTACGGATTGTTTACCCTGGCTGAGACAGGATGGGTGAAGCGGGCGCGTGGCGTATCAGCCCGAACAGATACTCCGGTCCCGTTGGTGAATGGCATTGGGGTTGTTGGAGGGCTTCCTCTCCGCTGATGCCCTGGCTGAGGGTTTCAGACAGCACCCTCAGCCAGGGCCGCCCAGAATGAGCCACAGATAGTGATCTTTGCTGGCCAAGAGGAGAATGCCGTGGCCCGCTACTACTTTGACATTCATGACGGCGCACAGAGTGCGGGCGATGACGAAGGCGCTGAATTCGACAACCCGGACGCTGCCGTTCAGGCGGCGGCCCGCTCAGCGGCTGAGATTGGAACAGGCCGTCTTACAAGGGGCAATACCAGTGATGTTGTCATCGAGGTGCGAGACGAAGGTGGCCAGCGGGTCTGCACCGTCAGAGCTTCGATGACGATTGAGCGGTGTCTCCCTTGGCCTCACAATCCGCATCCCTGGAGCGCATAGTTCCACATGCCAGCACGGACCAAACCGAACCCGGCACAGGGCCGGGTTCTCTCGGTGACAGTCACGAGCATCAGACAGGCTCCGGATCACTGTCTCCCCACACCTGCCCTGCTGGGAGGCGTAACACTTCCCAGACAGGGTCTCAGGCGCCCCAAGCCAGAGGTCTGCAGGCCCCCTCGGCAGGGGCGTTGGACTGCTCGACGGAACAGAACCGCTTTACACAACATTCGAGCGAACTTCTTGCGGGCTATTGACCTTCACCACAGCGGCCTTCATCACCGCCGGCCATGATGCACCACCCGTTCGATCTCCTCGCCGCCAGCGCCGACTGCTCCCGCTGGATCAAGTGCTGTTTCCAGTTCCTCCGGGGCTGCAGCAAACCGTTTGCTTTCCCGCTTTGAAGGGAGAGCAAAGTGCGCCAGCACGGCGAGCAGAGCCATGCTGGGCATCACCGTCGCAAGCGCCGTCAGGGGATCGCTGAAGAGCAGGGCTGCGACTGCAGTGCCAGAGAGTCCAACCCCAATCTGCAGAAAGCCGGCCAGAGCCGAGGCCGCTCCGGCAACCTTTGGAAAGCCCGCCAGGGCCGCCGTGGTAGCCCCTGGGATCACCAGCGCGCTGCCGAAGGCCCAGATCAACACAGGACCCATGGCCGTGTACAAGGAGAGCGGCAGAAGCCGCAGACCAAGGCCAAACCCCACCGCGGAGATAGCGACAAGTGTCAGTCCGATTGGGACCAGGCGCCTGGCCTCAACCCGACGCAGCAGCCGGCCCGTGACCGCCGCCCCAAGAGCATAGGAGCCGGTCTGCATCAGCATCACCAGGCCGAACTGGGTTGGTGTCAGGCCGATCTTCTCCATCAGCACGAAGGGCAGGATGACGGCCATGGTATAGAACGCGCCGACAGCGCATCCGAGGACGAGACTGCCCCGCATGAAGCCTGTGTCCTTGAGGAGCATGGCGTAATTCCGCAGGACCTGACCCGGATAGGCCTGTGTAGGATCAGGAGCGGCATTGGTCTCGACACACCACAATCCAATCACCAGCAGCGCGACGATGCCGTAGACCACCATGACGACAAAGATTGAATGCCAGCCGAGGGTGCTCAGGAGCACGCCGCCGATGGTCGGCGACACCGCTGGTCCCACGGCAAGCATCAGGCCGATCAGGTTCATGATGCGCGCTGAGCTCTGGCCGGTGAACTGGTCGCGCACGATCGCCCGCGAGATCGCCACCCCCGCAGCCACACCGATGCCCTGAAGGGCTCGCCCGATCAGGAGCCACGTGATCGAGGGCGAGAAGACCGCGATGACACTGCCCAAGACGTAGACGGAGAAGAAACCAAGGGCAACCGGCCGCCGGCCGAAGGCATCAGACAGAGGCCCGCAGACCAGCTGGGCAAAGGCAAAGCCGAACAGATAGACGGCCAAGGACATCTTGACTGCCGCCGGCGTGGTCTGAAGCACCTCGACGAGCGTGGGCATCGCCGGTGTGTAAAGCGCCATGCTAACAGAGCCGAGGGCCACGATAAGAGCCCCGATCACAGCAGTGCGGGTCTCGGACATAAGCGGCTTCATTCCTGCCCCCTCCCCAATTCGCTGCCGGCAATGTTCGACCGCATGCGCTTCAGCAGGGTTCGAAGCCTCTCGACTTCTTCGGGAGCAAAGTCCTGCAGAGCCCCCTCCTGAACTTTCCTGGTGATCCCAAGAACCTGCTTGAGGGTCGGCTGTGCGTCAGGGGCAAGCTGAACGATCTTGGCGCGCCGATCCGTTGGATCCGGCTCCCGCGTGACAAGGCCCCGGCCTTCCAATCTGTCGAGGAAAGTGACGAGTGTCATGGGCTCGACATTCATCTGCGCCGCGAGTGCAATCTGGCGGGAGGCTGGATAGAGGCTGACATAGGCCAAGGTGCGGGCTTCGCCCGCCGTCAGTCCAAGGCCCGCACCGTCAAGGGCTCGATCGATCTGAATGCGCAGGAGCCGTGCGGCGTCAACCAGAAGGAGGCCGATGGTTTCTTCAGGCGGTTTAGTAAGCATGCCTTATTATTAGTAATACTTACGAAATTGAGAAGGCTGTTAGCGCACAAGCCTGATCTGCGCCAACAGCATGCTGGAATTCTAGAATGGACCGAGCGCCTAGGAGCAGGTTCTGCGTCCCGGAATGGGCACCTAATGACGTGTCCGAAGACTAGCAGGCCCCGCATGGTGCTCTATGTGCCCGCGGGATGATGAGCAGGAGCACGCGATGTCGGATCATGTCTACAAGATGGTTGAACTTGTTGGTTCCTCTGAGACCAGCATCGAGGATGCCATCCAGACTGCGATCAAGCGGGCCAGCCAGACGCTGAGAAATCTGCACTGGTTCGAAGTCGTCCAGACCCGCGGCCACATCGAGAACGGCGAGGTCCGGCACTATCAGGTTGTGCTCAAGGCTGGCTTTACCTTGGAAGATGAAGCTCCATAATCCAAGCGCGAGACCATGCATGGCGTGCAGGGGTCAATTGCGTCCCGCCAGAGCATCACCTTCAGCCCATCGCCTGTTCTCAAGGCGCGTGTAAAAGCAGCAGCGAGAAACCCCGCCCAGGGTCAGCGCTGAGCGGGGTTCTGTCTTTGGAGGCTGGATACGCAACTCAGCCTGTTGCGGCTTTAGCTGCGAATCGTAAATTGCAGGCCAATCGCGAGGGGTGAGGTGAAGAAGGCATCAGAATACCGCCAGCATGCCGAGGAATGTCGTATTCTGGCCAAGCAGGTTCCGGACGGCGTTCAGCGCGACCAGCTGCTGGAGATGGCCAAGACTTGGGATGCTTTGGCTGAGGACCGGGACAGGCTGGCTCAGAACCATCCCGAGTTGAAGGTCCCAAATAACAACAATGGTACGGAAAGCACGACATAGACATGGCCTACAGACTCTCTCGGCTTGCTCCTGGCAGCTATGATGTCCTGCTCAATGGGGTGATTATCGCCAGCCTAGTGCGCAGCGGCGACACTGACAACGCAACCTGGACGGGGGAGCTTCTGGTCGACCTGCGTCCAGCGGAAAGGCCTGCTCCCTTCACAGAAATGGAGCATACGTTCGGCAGCCTGGAGGAGGCCCGGCACTGGCTTGGCGATGCTGAGATCCGTGATGCAGACATCCAGAGCAAGATCTAAGGACCTTTATTGATGCTGATCCATTCAGGCAAGCGGACGCCTCTGACCAGGAGCAGGCAAGAAGACCGGGATGCGGCGCGCGAGGCCTATCTGCTTGAACATGCCCCTGGGTTGAAGGAGCACTATGCAGCCCAGCAACGGGCGTTCCGTCAGATCGACGCGGATGCACAAGCCCACCATCCTGATCCAACCTCGGACGACATCGCTACAGCCCTTGCTGCGGAGGCCGCCTTTCCCTACCAGAAGAGAACAGAGGCTCAACTGCGTCGCAACTTTGAGCCTTTGGCCGCGCATCTGCCGCAGGACATCGGGAGCAGGCGCAAACGGTTCGTCCAACGGGAGCAGCGGGCGTGGAACAGAGCCAATCCCGGACCCCTAACAGATGAACTGCAGCGGGCTCTCACGGCGGAGTTCGTGAAGACGAACGCCAAAGCTGCCCGGGCATAGACTGCTCCGCACCCTGCCCTTGCTGACGCTGGCGGGGATGTGGTTCCGGGTGGATCCTGATCCCCGTGAGGATGTACACACCGGTCTCGACTTCCAGCATTCTACTGCTAAGATTTCCCCTCACCTGGGTGGTGCTGCAACAGAGGGAAGAGTTTCGTGGCGACAGGAACGGTGAAGTGGTTCAACGAGACCAAGGGCTATGGCTTCATTCAGCCGGACAACGGCGGCAAGGATGTGTTCGTGCACGTCAGTGCGCTTGAACGCTCCGGGCTGCGTGGTCTGGCGGAAGGCCAGAAGGTCACCTACGAGGTTGAGGCGGACCGCCGCTCCGGCAAAGAGTCTGCCGTTAATCTAAAGACCGCCTGATCAAGGCAGCGCGGGATAATCCGCTAAGCCGCCCGCTGGGGCGGTCTCGTCATCGTCTCACGACTTTGAATGCTCCTTGGAGCGTGTCAGCGCCGAGGGCGCAGTGAGCGGGCGAGTTCCCGGATGACACTGTCCTCAATGGCAAGGTCGTCGGTGTCGTCCTCATCCTCTGAGCCCACCTCGGAGGGCGCCGAAGCCCTCGGTTGAGGAGCAATCTGTTCCTCGGCTCGGGCAGGCTGCCCGCCTGACCGTTTGTCCAGGGTATCCAGCAGGCTGTTGAGAGCATCGTTGGAGGCCTCCACCTCAGGAACAGCAGGCAGGCCCGTCACGGCAATGGAGCGGGTGTGGTAGCCTGGTTCTGCGGTGACCTCCGGACCGAACCAGGCCAGCGGCTGAAACCGGCGCGCCTGCTCGTCGTGCTCGAACGATACCACGATCACATCAAGTGGCCCTGGGGAAATGAAGCGGAGGATCGTGGCTCTCTGCTCCCCAATGCTCAGGTTGATACTCAGGTAGTCGGCCCGTCCAGCGGTCAGTTCGAGCAGGGCTTCAGCGTGAGTCACCGGAATGTCCGTAGCTTCCTCGCCAGGACCCTTCGGTCCGTTCGTGACCAGGATGAGATGCGCTGTGGTCCCCTCCACCTGTACGTGCGTACCTCGCTCAGTACGATCTGGGAAGTAGCCCTGCTGGATGTGGTGACCTCCCCTCTCCTTCTCGATCAGCCGAGCCAGGGAGGAGGCGAGCAGAAAGATGCGGGTGGTGCTCATCAGATATGGCTTTCCACAGAGAGGGCCGATCTAAGGATCAGCCTGGCTGACGCGAGGTTTAAGCTAACAGCTGAAAGGGAAAGGTGGTTCGCCAGCATGTCCCAGTTAGAAAGACAAGGTTATTCCACCTTGCGGCAGGGCAGAACCATGGAAGCGCCCACGCCAACAATCATCGAGTGTTCACTGGGCCCTTGATCCAGAAGGCCTCACAAATTTGCGGTGCTGCTGTTGAAATTGTTGCAATGCAGCAGGTGGGCAGCAACCTGGCACGCCATGCACAACAAACATAACCGCGAGAAATACTCGCCCGTTTGCTCTGGAACTGGCCATCTTCTGAGCAGAAAGCCCGTTGAGCAGGCACAACCTGCGGCAAACGACAAAGGCAGCGTTTCGAGCATAGCAGACCTGATTGAACTTATGGTGCACTGCACAGTTTGTCCGCCATGAAGCTCTCACTCCACGACCTCCTGACTGGATCCCACCCGGACCAAGTCACTCATAACCATCCACCTACCCCGATCCGTGCCCGCATCATCAAACCCGGAAGCAACAAGAGACGGCTCTCACTGGCTCTGCAAGGCGGAGGCTCCTTCGGCGCGTTCACCTGGGGGGTCCTCGACCGTCTGCTGGATGAAGGTGACCTCGTACTCGATGCTGTGAGTGGTGCAAGCGCGGGAGCCGTAAATGCTGTTCTCCTGGCTTCCGGTCTGTCTGAGGGAGGCCGGAGATCTGCACAAGAGAGCTTGGAACGCTTCTGGAAGCGCGCGAGCGACGCCGCTCCCACGGCCCAGTCCGGTCCAGCCCTGGCCATGGCAACCAGTGTCCTGTCCCCCTACCAGTTCAACCCCTTCAATCTGAACCCGCTCAGATCGCTCCTGGCCAGCGAGATCGACTTCGATGCTCTGCGGGCCAACCCCAGCTTGCGGCTGCTCATCGGAGCAACCCGTGTGCGAGACGGCAAACTGCACATCTTCCGGGAGAAAGCTTTGACGCTCGATGCTGTTCTAGCATCCGCCTGCCTGCCGGTGATTCATCATGCCGTTACCATTGATGGAGAGGTATATTGGGATGGCGGGTACTCGGCCAACCCGCCGCTGATCCCGCTCGTCGCTGCTTCGCGAGCCTCCGAAGCGCTGATTGTGCAGATCATGCCAACGGTTGGAGCGGAGATGCCAACAAGCGCCTCAGAGATCGCCAAGCGCATGGAACAGATTACGTTCAACAGTTCGCTGTTGCGGGACATGGACGCTCTTGCTGCCATGAGGACGCTGTCCAGTGCTGAGGCAGGAGGATCGAACCTGTCACGCAAGCTCCAGAAGCTTCGTCTGCACCACATCGCGGCGGAGACGCAGTACCCGATGCTGAGTCAGTCGAGCGCACTCAATCTGGACTGGCAGTTCTTACTCGAGCTTAGAGATGCGGGGCGGGCAGCGGCGGATCAATGGTTGTCGGGGACGGCAGATGGGTCCGTCAGCCTCGCCGCGGCTGCGGAGCAAAGCCAATTCCCGGATGACCGCATCCTCAATGCCCGACCATCGAATACTTGATCCGCATCGGCTCTTGGTCTCAACTCAAGCGCGTGCGGCTATCGAGGGCTGTCACCCCCCATCCGTCCGACCCTTGGCTTGGTGCGGCAGCGACGGGGTTACAAGCCTGTTCTCTGAAAGGTGGAGCAGGTTGTTGAGAACCGCATTCGTGAGATCAACGGGTGCCTCTTTACTCGGAGGTGCCATCAACCCACAAAACGGCTGTCTTCAGCCAGGCGAGGGCCAGCCGGAGTGGCGTCCCTGTAGGTGTAAGGGAGAAGCCGCTCGAAGGTGCGTCGGACGGTGCCGTAACACTCGCAGGAGGTCGCTTCCAGGCCAGCACGATCTGTGACCGTGATCACGCCTCTCCGCTGCCTGATAAAACGTGATCCCTGAAGGGCGCGCGTAATGCTACTGACCGTAGAGCGCTGGACGCCGAGCATCTCCGATAGGAACTCATGAGTGAGAGGTACGGTGTCCCCTTCAAGCCGGTCGTGCATGCTAAGAATCCAGCGACAGCACCGCGCTTCGACGCTGTGGATTGCGTTGCACGCTACATTCTGCAGAACCCGTGACATCATGGCCTCGGTGAAGTGAAGCACCAACTGGCGCACTTTCGGGCGGCTGTTGATCACCTCATGCAGCTGATCAAGCTCAATCCGGGATGCAGTCCCGGATGCTTGCACAATGTAGCGTCCAAACGCCTTCCGGGTGGCGATCGCCCCGACGAGGCCAAGCACCCCCTCACAGCCATAGACTGCCATTTCCGCAGAGCGGCCGTCCTTCAGCACGGCGACAAGCGACACCACCGTGTCATGAGGAAAGTAGGCGTGACGGAGAGGCGCGCCGATCTCGTAGAGAACCTGATCCTGCTTCAGCACCACCCCCTGCAGGTGTGGCTCCAGGGCTGCGAAGTCGTCAAGCTCAAGAGCCGCAAGCAGCCGATTGACCCGGTGGTTGACCGTTGGAGCTGGAGCGGCAGCTTGGATGTGAGGTTTCATACTCCAAGATAGACCGGGGAGGTGTCCGAAGAAAGGGCAATAATTACACTGGAGTTAGTACCGGCTTGGGACCGGCTGCGGTGGCAAAGGTTACGTTGACGGACGGCACTGCCCCGCTGGGATGCGGCCGCCATGATCATGGCATGCCCTTCCATGATCCATCGTTGGTCAGCAAGACGTTACTTGGTGGCTGTGACGATCGGTGTGATCGGGCCCCCAAGCCACACCCAGGTGCTGCCGTCATCTCCCTCGCGCTTCACGTAGTGGTACCCGGTTTCTTGCCACGCCAGAACAGCATCTCTCTTGTTGTCGAGAACAAAATCCCCATGGCTCGTGTGAACCATCAACACCGCATGGCCCATGCCATGCTCACCAAGGACAACCGTCATCTGCAAGGCGCGCCGCGGCAGGCCGGCTTCGACGAGAAGCCTGCGCTTGAGCAACTGAATGTCCTCGCAGTCACCGAGCCCATCATCCGGACAGTTCCAGCGGTCCACCACACCCCAATGATCCTGATCCGTCACCGCCAGGATTGTGCGGTTCACGCGCTCGTTCACCTCCAGGATGGTCAGCCAGACATCCTGATTGAGGCTGAGGGCCACGGGCTCGGACGCGTCAACGGCACACTCCTGGGGCTGGTGCTCACAAAACTCGATCCATGCTGGCGTAGGGCCTGCTGGCCCTCCCGATACGACTGCTTCGGTTGATGAGGGCAGGATTGCGGACGCAGACGACAGGGGTTCTGCCGCAGCGGACCCAAAGAGTGCAAGACCCGCCCAAGCAGCCATGGCAAGACTAACAGAGCGCCACACCCAGAGAAGACCTCGGGTCTTCTGATTACAAGTACCTTTACTGCTGTCCTGGTGCATGCCCTGCTCACTTAGCTCTTGGCCTTGCCGATAATCCAAGGCCAATAGACATGCTTTGAAAACGGGCAGGGACATTCAGCGTGCTGAGCTTTTGCTCTTGCGGTGCAGGTTTGTTGTGCTTTTGCCTAAACACCACGCAAATCGTGAGCCATTTTGATCTAGGCGAAGCAGCCGACAGGCGTCAGAACCGGTCCGATCGGCGGGCGGGGACTGCCCTCAGATCCTGCGGGGAGCTGCCTTTCGGCCAACAAGGCCCCACGACCTCGTCAGCTGCAACGAGGAGGAGATGCCCACATCAAGCATGAACGGCCCGGCTGCTCCCGCTGCGGCCCGAGCCTTCGTCCGGCGCAGCGGGATGCCGTGACCCATGCCATCGATCAGGGACAGCTCAATGACCGTGTCACCCTTTCTGTCTCTCAAGGATCCAGGTTGTTATACGGCTAAATCAGGCCTCAGTTCCCGACCGCTGCAGGTCATAGCTCTGGCACCCCCAGGGCCTGGAAGGGACAGGTGCTTTATTGAGGCGAATGTGGTGCTTTAGGCCGGATGTAGCTGGAGCAACTCCCATAGTCGAAAGTGTCTTCTGCCGGACGGTTTCCTACCCGAGCCGACCGTTACAACGAAGGAACCGGCGGCACCATAAACAACAACATAGCCTTGGCTTGTGAGATCGCGCTCAACCTCATCGAGAGAGGCGAGCCACTGGCGGATGACGGTCATCATCGGAGTGTCCTCTGCTGGAGCACCAGCATAAATGCAAATCCCATGCCATCCGCGACCGGGCCTCTTCATCGCTCCAAACTCCTGTGCCGTTTGCACTCGCGGTGCCGTTGTCCTGCGACTTGGCCTGTGAGTTGTTCAATCACCGTGACGGCACAAGGTTGTATTCGGCGAAGCCCTTGCAGGTAAGATAGCCGCCGCATCCCTATGGAAATCAGGTCTCAGGAGTTTAGATGAGAACTGAGCGAGGCTGGAGGGAACACCATGCCTTATCTTGTCCGTTGGCAACTGATCGCTCCATCCAAGCATCCGCTGGATTGCGGGACCATTCAGGAGGTCTACGGCGACTATGGGGCTGCGGTTGCCGCAGTGCACGAGTTCCTCCGGCTCTATCCAGAAGTGCAGCGATGTGATCAGGAGGCATACTGGCTCGCCCGTCGGTCGGTTGATGCAGACCTTACTGTCTGGGTCTGGATCGAGCAGCAGCGTGACCTTGAGGCATTGAATGCAGACAAGGCTTTGACGTTGCAATCAACCAATTCAGGCTTGGGGCCCGCGTCAGTGATGATGTGAGGCGGAAAACCCGTGTCTCACCGGTGAACGGCTGGAGTGGGTTTAGCGACATTTATCGTTCCCGCCTCTTATGCCTTCCCGATCTCATGATGTCTGACGATGATCTCCGCACCTTGTTCATTCCTGATGACGTAAAGGGTTGTTCCATGATCCAGGACAGGAAGGATGCGGACGATCTCGCAGATGCCCCCTGCCCTCTCTTTTGGGCGGACAAATTGACCAACGGAAAATACATGCTGCACTGGACACTCCAGCCAGAGTTGGTGGGGTGGTGACAGATCCCGCGCGGTCGGCGGGTGGTTCTTGCTAACCTAAGAAAGGTGAAACGGCGTGCGGCTCTGCCGGCGTGCCCGATCAAGTTCGTGCATGCGAAACTCCAGGTCGTGCAGGTTGCGAGCCGTGCCAAGGTAGGCTGCATCACGTTCCTTGTCCGTCGGCAGGAACCTGCGCCTCAACTCCTTGAGCCGTTGTCTCAGGCCGCTGGAGGGAAATGCCATGGCACGTAAAGCAAGATTGAGAAAAGATGAAAAGATCAATATTCCGGCTCCTTATATGACTGTGGAGCCTTCTTGGTGTTTCCAGCCTGACCGTCTGCTTGTGCTTTGGCAGCAGGGATGCCATTACATTGAAGCTTTCTTGATTGTAGAATGGAGAGCGGCTCATCTTCGCGGAATGCGAGGACCCCTGCGTTCGATCACCACCTCGGTTCGCCGCTGGTGAACATAACCAGATCCTGTGGGGCGCACGTTTGTCTGTGTCGCGGCCTTCAACACTTCCGACCGAACCTCGTCCTCAGGCAAGCCCATCAACTGCGCTGCGATCTCAATTTGCCCCTCGATCTGCTCCGTCAGCCCCTGAGCGGCGGCGATGGCCTCGATCAGGGCGGGAGGATCGTAGCGGGTTCTGCGGCGGCTCCAGTCGGCAGGAGGTGTTTGCTTGTGACCCATCTGACCACTTCCCTTCTCTCAGCAGGTCAACGTTTGAGAAGCGATATTGTGCGATGCACAATTGCCGCATACGTTCGAAAAAGGCGATGCAATTCGCGCATAGGGTTGCCGCCTGAGATCATCATCAGAAACATCTGTGTAAAGCAGCAGCTCGGCACCTGCGCGAACTCTGTGCAATCCTCCCGTGAGCACACTTCGTTCCTAAAGTGTTCAGGATTGCCGCAAGATCTCGTTCTCAGCGAGCAACTGCCCCTCCCGGTCGAACTTCTGCCAGCCACTGCTTTGCTCGCCTGCAGCCGTCATCAGGTGAAAGCTCTTGTAGCATGCGATCAGACACCTGGAGGCGTCATATTCGTCGTGCTCCCAGAAGACAGTTGTGGTCGCCCCTCCGTGGGTTCGGGATCGGACCGCCACAAGAGTGTGGGACAGAGGAATCCGGTAGATTGCCTCGAAGTTAGGCACGTCATCCAACAGATCGCTCGAGCTGACAGGCGTAGCCCGGGCCCGGTCAGGCGTTATTCGTGTTCTCATGCCAGATCTCCACACGGGTTTAGGCCGGCGTCCCTCCAATCTGGCATTTTTGCTGCAGCGCAACAAGAGGCTCTCCCTGTGCCGCAACATCCAAGGAGCAGAGAAGGTCCCGCAGTGCCTTCTTGACGGTCTCAGCCGTTGCCAGCTTCTCCACCCATGGAAACTCGAGGAGATCAGCCGTTGGGCATCCATCAGAAGGCAGTGACGCATAGATTATGAAGGGGATGCCTCGAGTCTGAAGCTCACGGATGACCTCAATACAGAAGCCGTTGGAGACAGGGGGGTCTGCGACAGCCACTCGCAGGCCCTTTTGCCTGTTTTGAAAGGCCCGGCGACGTTGTACCAATTGGCATCCAGCGCGTCAGCGAGGTCGAAGCCAACTACGGGGTTCTCCTCAACAACCAGACAAAACACAGGACGCATTGGGCTCTGCATCCGTGCGCACGAGTCCTATGGCTGAGGCTCCTTCCTTGCTGAGAAGGCAAGAAGTGGTGAGGCGCCCGCAGCCAGCAAATGGAACTGCCTTGCGAGTGACAGCGGCAGATTATGGACGTGCTTAGCCTGTTCCTTCCGCATCATGTGGATTATCTCGATCCCGCTGGGGATCACACGGGCCATGTCACGCTCCGGAAGCGAGCATGGCCCGAACGTGTTGCTTGATCCGAAGATGATCCTGCTCAATGGAATTGATCAGGGAGGCGCTTTGCCTGATTTGACCGGCTTCAGGTTGCGCCATGATCTGTCCTGTATTCGGTCTGTCCTATGACAGAACGGCGTTGTCATGTCTGGATGGCGCCCGTTTGGCAATGTGATTGTTGTTGACGTTTCGGCCTAGCGGGGCGGGTGCAG
>NZ_JACXAB010000089.1 GCF_014699075.1 Microvirga sp.
ATGAAGGTGGAAGACGTGCTCGAGATCCTGTCCATTCCGCTGCTGGCCATCATCCCGGAGAGTGGGGAAGTGCTGCTGAGCTCAAACGTCGGAGCCCCGGTGACCGTGGGCAGCCCTGGCAGTGCGCCGGCTCAAGCCTACCGTGACGCGGCCCAGCGGCTGAACGGTGAGGGTACCGTCATCGTCACTTCGAGCGACAAGCCCCATCTGCTGCGCAGGCTGTTCACCCGACGAGCTGCATAGACCTGCTCCAGGGTCTTGCAAGAGTGAGGTCAGAAGCTGTGGTGCAGAATATATTCTGAGGCGAACTCACGAAGAATTTGGATGAGCAGCATCACGTATACTCAATCTTGACCCCACATCAGCAGGTTCTTAGATCATTATCTTTCATGTTCACAATCAGCATATACGATGAAGCAAAATTCAAAGCCTTTCTTGGTTGAGATCAAGAAGTCCCGCGTTCCAGGTCAGCGCACCCATCTCCCGCCAAGACCTTTGTTGGCGACAGTCCCAGCTGAGGCCACAAAAGTCTTCCAGAAGGAAGAGCCTCAAGCAGTGCTTGAGCCATCCGCCGCCCCACGCATTCTGCCGAGCATCGTCGAACCTGTGTGGAGCAGTTCAGAGCGCGTTGAGCTTGCCCGCCGCAAGCGTCCTTCAGTGGACGCCAACCGAGAGCAGATGGAGTTCAATCTGGATGCAAGCGCCTCTGAAGACGTAGCAGATGCCCCCGCCGCAGCGCCGATGAGTGCCGAAGCCATGCCGCAGACGGACGGTGCTCGGGACGATTCGGAGGACACGGGAGGCGTCTCCCACGTTCAGCCCGCACAAAGTGAGGGTGTGAGGGTCAAGTCACGGAAGCCACGAACGAAGGGTTCGGAAGCTGTTGAACAGGAGCTAACATCTGAACCAATACCAGAGACAGTGATAACTGCTTCAGGTGTGTCGTCGAGGGCGGTTCAGCGCAGGATGACGAAGCGTTTGGCTGCCGCGGCTCGACTCCCGCGTCATGAACGTTGGAAGGGGCGCCTTCATCCCGCTGCCTGGTAAGTTCGTTACCTCGGCGGTTTTCCATAGTCACCATGCAACGCCGCAGCGACGTCCGCTGGTGGGACGCCGCGATGCCACATGACATAGACGGTGCGATAGCGCGGCGGCGCAATGCCAGCAGCCCGGCAGGCAGCAACAGCCTGATCGTGCGCCCTGCGAATGCTGCCAAACGGTGCAGTATCGCCCTGCTTCCAAGCCGAGGGGCGACAGCTCAGAATGGCCCGCCAGATGATGACCAGCTTCAGGTGCGGAAAGCTGCGGCCTTTGCGTGTGGTCTTCGGCCTGGAGGCCAGACTCGGCCCATTCTTCACGCGTCCACGCGCCAATGTGAAGCGACGCCGGAGGGCACGGTGGAGGAGATCGCGGCCGTCATCATCCGGATCTGCACCACGCCGTTCCGCATCGCGCAGGGCTGTTCTCAACCGTGCGATCCGCCAAGCCGGAATGACTTCGAAGGGCGCAGTGTTCATCTCGTTCCACCTTTGGATCGTTTCTCTCCTACCATGCAGGGGCGGAACTGGTACCATCCCAGGTTCTCCCTCAGCTGCTGCCGGGCTCTTCCGGCGCATGCTTCGGCTGCGGCTGACCGGTGATGCGATCCCACTAGGCGTCTGCTCTTGCCTCGAACGTCTGACTACCCCGGCCGTCACTCTGATAGAACTGGCCTGGCTGGATGCCGGGAGCGTACGTCTGCTCAACCCAGCCGCGGGGATCATCATGCGGGAACTGGTAGCCGACATGGCCCAGTTTGGTTGCTCCAGCGTAATGCCCGTCCCTCAGGTGTGGAGGCACCGGGATCATCGGCTGCGATTTGACATAGGTTATCGCCGCTCCGATGCCGCGGCAGGCAGAGTTGGACTTTGGAGCCCGGGCGATGTGCAAGGCTGCGTGCGCCAGCACGATCTGGGCTTCCGGGTAGCCAACGTGCTGAACGGCCGTGAGAGCAGCGGCGGCGGTCTGTAGGGCGGTGTTGTCGGCAAGACCGACATCCTCTGACGCGTGGATGAGAATACGCCGAGCGATGAAGCGAGGATCCTCACCGGAATGGATCAGGCGGGCCAGCCAGTAGAGGGTGGCGTCCGGATCCGAGCCGAGCATCGACTTGATGAACGCCGAGGTCGTATCGTAGTGAAAGTCGCCCTTCCGGTCAAAGGGTAAGGGTGAAACTTGGTAGGCCTCCTCCACCATGGCTCCGGTGATCGCGACGGTTGATCCGAATTCTGATCCGACCACCAGTGTTTCAAGGGCATTCAGCACGCGGCGGGCGTCGCCTCCGGCCCGTCCGGTGAGCTGCTTTAGCGCACCAGCCTCAAGGCGGACGTGCAAATCCTTGTGGCTGGCGAGAAAGGCAACAGCCCGATCAACCACCCGCTGTAGATCCTCCAGGGAGTGCGGCTCCAGCTGGAAGATGGATGCACGGGAGACGAGGGCAGGGGTGAGCACGTGATAGGGATTACCGGTTGTAGCGGCAATCAGGTCGAAGGTGCCGGTCTCTGTCAGATCGAGGAGATAGTCCTGCTGCGCACTGCTGAAGCGGTGGATCTCGTCGATAAACACCAGGACGTCCTTGGCTTGAGCTTCCTGAGCCACAGCCTTGATGTCAGAGACATTACTGCTAGCCGGATGAAGACAGCGGAACTCCTTCTTCATCTCTTGGCCGATGGCACAGGCGATTGTGGTTTTGCCGACCCCTGGTGGGCCAAAAAGGATGACCGCACCGAGACGGCCAGCCCGGACGCGGCGCCGCAGCGGCCCGCTCGGTCCCAGGATATGCTGCTGCCCAATGAGCTCGTCGAGTGTTTCCGAGCGGATCTCGGCGGCGAGCGGCTTGGGACGCTGCTCCTGGGCCTTGGTGAAGAGATCAGGTTTCATCACGGGGCATGGACGGTTTGAAGGAATAGGGTGAGTGTACTCCTACTCGATCTGCACGCTTAATCCGCAATGTTTTCAGCATTCAACGGATGGAGATCGCGGACCATCTGGTGAAGGCGGGAGGTGTCCAGATGGGTGTAGATCTGGGTGGTCTCGATACCGGCATGGCCGAGCAGCTCCTGCAGCACCCGCAGGTCGGTGCCGCCGGAATGCATGTGGGTGGCAAAGGCATGGCGCAGCACATGCGGTGACACCCGCTCGGGGCTGGAGAGCTCGGCCGTGACCGCTACCTCCTTGATCTCCAGCAGGGCGGCTTGGCGTGTCAGAGCCTTGGCTCCATTGCGCACCGAGTGGAACAGCCACGGCGAGGGCGCTCCGCCGGAACAGGCGCGTGCCAGCCTCTGCCACTGTGCAAGGGCCTCGATCGCCCGCTCGTGCAGCGGAACGAGGCGCTGCTTGTCGCCCTTGCCGCGCACCAGCAGCATCCGGGTGCCCGCAGGGGCGGCATCGGAGGGCAGCGACAGGGCCTCACTGATGCGCATGCCGGAGGCATACAGCGTCTCGAACAGAGCAGCGCGGCGGGCATATCCGGCCTGCCGGTACAGACCGACTGACGGATCGGCGGCAAGCGTGTGGGCCGTCTCCAGTAGCGCCTCCGTCTCCGCAACCGAGAGCACGAAAGGCAGTTTGCGCGGCTGCTTCATGCTCGACAGGTGAGCGGTGGGGTCATGGGAGCCGAGGTCTTCGGCAATCAGGAACTTGTGCAAGCCGCGCACCACCGTGATACGCCGGGCAATGGTGGATCCGGCGTAGCCGCGTTGATCGAGGGTGGCGATGTAGTCCCGCATCTGCTCCAGGCCGACCTCGTCCAGGCCGAGCCTGTTCTCATCGAGCCAGGTAAGGTAGCAGTTCAGATCGTCAGTGTACGTGGTAATGGTGCCAGCGGAGGCCCCAAGCTCCGTCGCCAGGGCATCAAGCCACAGTTGGGCAAACCTTCTGTTGGTGTGCATGCAATCCTCTTGGTTGGGAGGAGCATGGCACAACACCGGTTACAGACTTCTTGTCAAAATCCTTATTATGCGAAATCCTGAGATATCGGGGCACGTCCAGCCCAAATGCCCTATCCGGACACGGCTTCCAGAAACTCACGGACGGTAAGCGGACACAGGGCGAATTCCCCCTTTTTCAGTTGCTCGAGGATCGGGGCGCAGCCCTTCTTCGTAGCAAGGTAGAAAATGCTCCCGCCACAGTCGAAAAAGACGTGCGTCGAGGAACGCTTCCATTTCTCGATGAACTGCTTCCCTGGACCTACCCAAGACATGATGGAGAACCGCTTGCCCCCGAAATTGATGGGACGCTTATCGAAGTTCAATGACATGAGAAAATGCGTGCCTCGAAAGCTGCCCTCGTTGTGCATGTGGACGAGCCAAAACATCCGGTGGTCTCGGGTGTAAAAGGCCTCCCTGGCAGCGATCTCTTCCTCAGGGATGGATGAGTGCTGGAGCTCAAGGACAACACCAGCTTGGGTGCGGATATCGGCCCTATGCCTCTCGCCCGTATATGGGTCAATCAGGGACACCTCGCGGGCCTCAACTGGGAACTGATCCTTCCATCCCAGATGCCACGGCCCTTCCGGTTCGCTCCACGGATCACAGTCGCGGGCACGATGGCGCCAGTGCCTGATGTTCTCTCTGGGGACGACGGCCAGAACTTCGGAATTGCAATTCGGACAACGCCCACGTTCCCCTTTTGCGACCGGACCACGCTTCTCTTCCCCGACCCTGGCTAACAACACTTACGCCACCCAAACACGTTCCATACCGTAGTTAGATTGTAGATCACTCGGTGCCTTCGTCGACAAGGGGGCTGACTCATGCAGCACTGCGCCCGCGGGAGATTGCATGGTCAAGATCCGTCTGCCATGAACCGAGGGAGGCTAGGAGGGTAGCATGGCGAAGGATGGAAAAACCCACGTTGTCGAGAAGGGAGAAACCCTTGAGACGCTCTCCAGGCGATACTACGGAGCGTCTGACGGCTGGAGCAGGATTCAGAAAGCCAACAATCTTCCGGCGCCAGTCATTTGGCCAGGGGATCGTTTGGTCATTCCAGGCATCGAGCCGGAACGGGAGCCGGAACCGATCCTGCCCCCTACAGTCGTCAAGCACCCGGTTCTGACGCTGTCGTCCAGACAGTCCTTCACCATTGAAAAGATCACCTTGTATGACGCTGACCTCGTGCGCGAGATCGTTGCGCTTCGAGCGAAGGCCATGAAGAACTTTGAAGGCTTCTCCACCGGGATCGGGTTTCTTGGCTCACCCGAATGGGCAATCGGAGGCGCGGCGGTGCTGGGACTGTTCGAGGGTGTCATCTCGAACTCAATGAAGAGCCAAGGGATCGAGATACTGCGTGAGATTCAGCATAAGACCGAGAGACTGACCAGAAGCGGTAAGCTGATCGACATAGCCGTGATCGAAAACCTTGAGTTTCCGGACCCGCAGACTTGGAGCTCAACGACCAGAGCGGACGGGATCACAAAGCGGCTCGTGCACAATGGCAATGAGTTTGTGTCGCTTGCAGTGGTAGAAGGAGGTCCGGTTCAGGTCCGCTGGTCGAGTGTGGTTGCATATTCTCCCCCACTACTGGAGAGCAGGTAGCGCCCACCGCGCAGGTCTGGGTTGCCCCCTACCCTCGTCCCCTCACCTATCTCACGGCTTCGGCTGATCGGGCGCTCATCCGCCTCTGGGCCGTTCAGGCCCCGTACGAGCTGAAGGATGTTCTGAAAAACCGTGGTTACCGCTGGAGCGACGGACTTAGTTTGGCGAACCAGAGAATATGTCACGCCTTTCGGCGCTTATCCTTGACTAAGTCCTTTATCACAGTGCCGTCGGGGCCGAAGGCGCTCGCCGCGTGATTGCAGAAGTCCCTTATTGTGCTCGCGTCCTCCCTGAGGGCATATTCGGCACTCCCGCGCTGGCTTTCCGCTGACTTTCTCGCTTGCTGAGCGTTCTGCCGGTAAGGTCCCTTTTGAGTTTCAAGAATGAACTTTATCCAAGTGAGTGTTCCGACCTCGACCAGTTGCTCAGCGATCTTGCGATCAACCTCAAGATTACTGCAGTGCTGGGGAAGGCCAAGCGCGTAGTACGCTGAGAAGACGGCGTCGAGCGACTTGGTCAGCCCAGGCGGGGTTGTATCCCGCCCGATCCCGGCGATCTGATCACGCTCAGTGCAACGCACCAGTGTCTCGGTTGGGAAGCCGTCAATTCGGTGCTCGAAGATGTTCTCATCAATCATCTTGAATGCGGCCGTCCATCCTTCAGGGTTGTTGGGGCTCCGAAACCTGAGGGTGAATGTGTCTTTGGACCGGCGATGGCTCACAACACTAGCGCCGCAGGCTGAGCCTCCGCACCACTGATAGTCGCTCTTTGTAATGTGGCTGATATCATCTGACTTTCGGTGATACGACTGACACTGCTCGGGGCTTTTGCCAAAGTACCCGATAAGCTCGTTGGGGGCTCCATTGCGGTCCTGCGCATATGATGCCGAGGCGACGACCAATCCGGCAGCAGAGACTACAGTGAGAAAGTAAAATCGCAAGTTTTGCTCCTGCATTGTTGTCGCGGTGAGGCTACACGACACGGTGGGATAAGATCGTAAATGCATCCACCTGTCATGCCCCGGGCGTCATTAATCCTAATTTCGGCAAGTGTGCACCCCTGCTCCGTTCCGACTTCACAAATGCTCACTTTGCGAATAGCAGAATTATACTCACGGGCATGATGTCCATTCTTTCCGCCTCGGCTCTGTCAATGATTGCTGGCGCAGGGGTTCTGAGCGGGGCTCGCCGACTATGCCTTTGAACTGGAAACCAACCATTCCGGAAGATCCGAGCCCGGACGACCTGACGGGCAATCTTCGTCATTATGCTTTTGCCCGGGCCGTCCGGATCCAGAGCGGGCCCGACCAAGGGCGCTTCCGCTGGTATCTGAACGATCTCCCAGGCGCGACGACGATCAAGAAGCAGGGCGTTGAGGACACCCTCAAACTGGCGAAGCAGGCCGCAGACGAGCAATTCCGGAGCTGGCTTGCTTGGGTCGGGCTTATCCCGGCGCCGGTCGCCTCCGAGCCGAAGCAGGCACTTCCAAGTGTGCCGGTCGCCTCTTCTGCCGCGGCTCGGCCGATCGCTCCTCCGGAACAGCGCCTGCCCCGATATTTGGCCCCGTTGTGTGACGGCTTGGCAGCCTATTTCCAGGAGTACGGGCCCGAGCTCGACCAGCTCTACACGTGGGCGATCCCGGCCGTTCCCGATTTTGTAGCCTTTGAGCAGGGACCCGACAGCCTGGCAAAGGCGAATTTCCGGCTGAAGCGCTCACTCTCGGCCGCCTGGCATACCCAACCCGATCGGCATTACGATCTTGCAAATTGGTATGTAGCCAAATGGGGCGGCGTGCCGAGCAATAAGGAAGAGACGATCCGAGCCTATATCGCTCAGACGGAAGACGATCTCGAAAGCCGGGGCGCCGGCGGCGTGGCCACCTGGTCCAAGATCCTCGTCCTCAGGAATCCCGATCGGTACGCCATTTTCGATGCGCGGGTCGCTATGGCCCTTAATGCCCTACAGATTGTCCAAGAGCACGAGCGGCCAATCTTCTTCCCGAACCTGCCCAGTAAAAATACGACCGCCAAAGCCTTCCATGAATTTATGAAGGTCCGTGATAACAGCGACGCGCACGAAGCCTATCCATCGCGTGTTTATTCGATTTATTTGCAGATCCTAAGGGAAGTTGCCCGCCGACTAGAGGTAGAGACACTCGACGAGATTGAGATGACTCTCTTCGCTCAGGCTGAAACCCTTGCCCGCAGGGCCATGTCGCACCCATCCGATCGGGCATTGCCTGTTATGGCAGCTGAGTAGCGGTCCAGTGGATCGATCCGGTACAACAAGCCGAGTATGGCCCAGCCCTACTATCAACCGTCGCGCCCGTCAGATATTGACTGACTGGGGAGGTAAGTATGGCAAAGGATGACCAACAGGAGGCATTTGAGCGAGCGCTGTCGTCGGCCCTAACACGGGTTATCGACTTTATCAAATTCGCAGAAGCGAAGAATGCAGCTCTTCTGACCTTCTCATCCGCATGGATTATAGGATCCGTAAATTTCCTGACGTCGGACAAGCCAGTTTCACCGCTCTGGCGAATGTCCTTCACTGCCGCCGTTCCGATATTTACCGCGGCTGCAATCATCGCAATTTTGTCGTTTATCCCAAAGACCAATCTGGGGCGGCTCCATAAAGACCCGGAGAGAGCTAAATCCCTGCTCTATTTCGGCGATGCCGCGACGTTTGAGCCCTCCGCATTTCGCGACAGAATTCGTGAGCGTTACTATCCCCCGGATGGGGAATCCGCCGCGCGGAATTATCTGGATGACCTCTCGGTCCAAATTGCGGTCAACAGTCAGATCGCCGACCGCAAATTTAGCTATTTCAACACAGGCGCTTTATTCGTATTGGCGGCATTGACTCTGTTTTTGCCTCCGGCCTTCAAAGCCATTTGGGACATGATCCTGACACTACTTCCCCCGGCAGGTGCCTCTCAATGAGTATCAAGGATTTAAGAGACGACGTCGCCGAGGAGGTTGAGGCCATTCTGGCTGCCGAATTCAAGATTGATGTCGTCAAAACCGACACGGTTCCTCATTCGGCGGATCCCGCGATCACGTTTCCAAACCTCGATGAAAAGCGTCAAGGCACGAAACTCATCGATACCTGCGTCCTGTATATCGACATTCGGCGGTCAACACAGCTCAACCTCGTTCACAGACAGCATACAGTCGCGAAGCTATACTCAGCTTTTGTGAGAGCGATGACGCGTTGTGCTCGCTACCATAAAGGGCACGTCCGCGGCATCATCGGCGACCGTGTAATGGTGATCTTCGACCGCGAGAACGCGTTCGCGAATGCGATGGGGTGTGCGGTCGCTATGAATTCGACGTCGCAGTATATTATCAATCGATATTTCAAGCCGGGCGAGGTCGAGTGCGGTATCGGTATTGACGCTGGCAGGATGCTGGCAACTAAGACCGGAGTGCGGCGCCGGGGCAACGAGCAATCCGCATATCGGAGCTTGGTTTGGCTTGGTCGTCCAGCAAACGTTGCGAGCAAGCTGACAGATCTGGCCAATAAGCCAGAGGAGAGTGTCACGATCCCTATTGTCCAGGCTGCATTTCAGCCGCCATGGCTGCCGTCGTATAACTGGACATGGACTAACGTATACCCGTCGGACTTTATTCGAAGTCTCTCAATTGACGGGTTGAGCAATCGCATTGTTCATGCGGATCCGACATTCCAGCATATGCTCCTCTCGCAAGAGAAGTACGTCACGAAGCCACAGACTCCACCGATCCTCATCACCAAGGCTGTGATGGATGGCTATCGCGCGGCCGCGCCCAACTCGCCGATCATCACTCAGAGGATGTTCAGCGAGATTAAGCTTCAGGTTCCGGGCTACTCTGGCCCCGTCTTTGGAGGCGATGTAATCTTCACGGACTTCGATACATAAGTTACCCTGATCATCTCAGGCCCAGCCTCACCCGAAATCGTTCATACCTTCCGCTGCTCGGGCCACCTCGTCGACGTGGTTTGAGCGCAGCCGGTCAATCGGAGCCTCGCCATTGGTGTATCTGCCTGGCGTAACGAGCCACTCCCAGGCTTCCTCAGCTGAGGTAAAGAACTCAACCACTTGATCGAGGCCCTTTACCGGCTCAGCTCCTTCAAATTGGCGGAGCGGGTAAATGTACTCTCCGCTCTCTCTGCGGAAGGAGATCGCTTTGTTGGCTGTGCGCCAAGCGTCCAGGGTCGCGAGCGAGACCTGAAGCCTCTCGGCTAGTACGGGTGCGCTCAGAAGCTCGGACGCGGCCCAATCTGTTGAATCATCATCGACCGTTATTTCGTCCAGACGCGCCCTACCCTCCTCCAGACTTAGCAGGCGCCCGAGACCGGAACCTTTGACGATAAGTGCTGCCATCTCTGAATCCTCCACGGGTGACGCCTTCATCCTGGCCTCTCCGATCTTATCGCAGTTTCGACCGGGGGTAAGTTTTATCAGCCTTTGAGCCGTCTCGATAATCTTCCGTGATCTTGATCGCTTTGCCGCTATTAATGATCTCGAACGTGACGAGCGTACTATGCGGCTTGTCACGCCAGATCCCGTCAGCGTCTGCCCATTCAATCCTGTTTCCGCTCACGCGGCAGCGATAGGACCAGACCTTCTTGTCACTTGGGCGTGTGTATGTGACCCAAAGAAAATCAGCTTCGGGCCTCATGCTCATGATTGAGGGGTCGCGGCCCATGACCGATGCTATGCCTGCGCGGCAGATCTCATTTGATGGAACGGCCGGCGACTGGGCTGATGCAAAGCCTGCCGACGAGACAACACTCAACACGATAAGCGGTAGCCGGATCATTATTCGTGGTTCTCCCACCCCAAAGGCATGAACATATTGCAGAGCAAAGATGTTCGCCCTACGTTCTCATTGTAGCTAAGCTTGGTCGGAGGTGTCGATGCCCATTTATGTTGTTGCTACTCGCCAAGAGGCTCAGACCGGATCGCTGACCGCAGAAGATCACGTCCGGCAGGTCCCAGGCGTTTGGATCAAGGGCGGCACTGATCCCAACCGGATCACGATCGAGGCTTTGGAGGCCGCCGCGGCCGAAATCGAGCACCGCTTTGGCAGCGTACTTTTGATCGAGCCGGAGCTCATCTCCGATGAAAAAGCCGGCACTCTTGAACCCAGCCAATCTTACTCGCCCCGTTGATATGGGTCTTTAGCCTGTCCGATGGGGCGAAGGTCACCACACGCCGGGGCTCAATTGGTGCTTCCTCCCCTGTCTTAGGGTTTCGCCCAATCCGCTCCCCCTTGTCCCGTACGGTGAACACGCCGAAGCCCGACAGCTTCACGGTCTCTCCACGTTCAAGCGTATCGCAGATCTCACTGAGCACCTGCTCCACCAGCGCTGCCGCGTCGTGCCGCGGAAGACCCGAGGTAACGTACACCGCATCCGTTAGGTCTGCTCGCGTCACATTCTTGTTCGGCATCAGTCCCCCGCGCTCATAAGACTCTTTGGAAGGGCGGCCGCTCTGCTTAGTCGCCAGCAGCACCATAAAGGCCGTTGATCGAGATCGACGGATCGCACGGGGAATTGCCAACCGCGTGCATCTCAATCCGTCCGCCTTTCCATGCAAAGACGTCAAACATCTGTCTGGTCTTAGTAAAGGCACCACGAAGAAAATTGCCCCTGGATGACTTCTCGGCAGTCGCGTCCGCCGAGCATCTTACCTTGTTGCCGTCAAGGCGATCGGCGACGACAAACTTCAAGGTATATTGGTTGGCCTTCCTGGGCTTTCGGATCTCGATCCAGCATTGCTCGTCCTTCTTGCAGTTGTCACCCGAGCGGGACCAGTCCCCGTCGTAGTAGTCGC
The DNA here is from genome assembly GCF_014699075.1 of Microvirga sp. Lineage (GTDB taxonomy): Bacteria > Pseudomonadota > Alphaproteobacteria > Rhizobiales > Beijerinckiaceae > Microvirga. The sequence continues at coordinate 11,394 of NZ_JACXAB010000089.1, forward strand.
GGGCAAGGGCTTCGGTTGCGGAAAGCGCGACAAAGGCAGCCAGGAGAGCGGCCGCTTTTTTTGAGGCAGTCATGATGGTCGGTTCTCAGTGCTGGAAGATTGCCCTTGATAGGCGGTTCATTGCCAGCTTTGCCGTCCCATGCGGCAAAATGGAATAACGGCTTTGGCTCAACTCTGGCTTTTCAACAGCGGCCTACAAAGCGGCAACGGCCGAATTTGCCGACAAGAGAAAACCACTCAAGGTTTTGCGATGTCATCACCAAGGGAGGCTCTGATATCAGCAGGCGTCTCATCCGTCGTCAAAACCTGTCTTGGATCCATTCCTTGGGTCGCCCGAGTGAGATCTCCCTCCCAGCGGATTGGCCTCTGCGTAAGCGACAGCCAAGTCGAGTTGGTGCTCCTCAATCGTGGGGTAAGCCGCCAATATCCGATCGCGCGGGATCCCTGCCTTCACAGACGCTGCCAAGTCATAGACCGGCACGCGCGTGCCCTTGATGACCGGCATACCACCCAGGATCTCCGGATCTGAGATAATCCCGTCTATCGCCATGCCAGTGTCGCTCCTGTTCGCCTGGGGCTCCTACACTCAGCATTGTAGGCTGTACCTACACCTCAGGCGATCCTAGTTTCTGGATCAAGAGTAGACGCCGGATTTTACCGCTTCCAGATAGTCCAAGACCTTATCCGCCTTGCCCTCCTGGACGAGGTCATAGGCTGTCTTTCCAGCCCAGCCCGGAATTGGCTGACGCTCGAACCAGATCACAGCGCTTTGCTCGTCGTCCGCCAACTCCTCAGCCATTTTGAGGATCCGGAGCGTCGCCTCATCCATCGTCATCCCCAATCACCTTTCATGCGGCTACTGTACGCTAAGGCATGCTCCTGTACGATCCCCAAGACCTGCGGTCATTGGCGAGTATTGAGCCGCTCCATAGGGAGCTTCTGTCACGCTGCCTTCACCGTGAAGTCAACGTGCACCGCGTCATAAGGGAAAATCACGAGGCCCTCGTCCGTCCGCTCGATGAACCCTGCGTTCAATAGAGAATGGATGTCGCCGTGAACGGCCTTTACGTCCCGCTCAACGCGACGGGCAACCTCTCGGATCGTCAGAGGGCCCTGTCCTGTCATGGCTTTCAGGATCTCCCAGCGCTTCGTCGTTAGAGTTTGCCAGAGGAGTTCGACTGAAGCGAACGAGATGTGCGCCCCCTGAGCCTTCCCTTCGAACGCCGCGAGCGCACGCCGGGTCACATCCTCACGGGAGGCAACAGAGAGCGTCACTATAGTCATTCGGGCCTCCATTGGTCGACATCACGCCAGGACGCAGTAAGATCACGCTGGTTCGGTGACTGGCTTTGCTTCGTAGGTTCCGGTTTCAAGATCGACGGTGAAGGAGCGGGCGATCGGCTCCGGTCTAACCTCTCTACCGTCCTTCACAAGCCTAACCAGCCCGTGCAGTGCAAGCTGCTGAAGCGATCGCGAGACGTTTGGCTGTGCTCGGCCCGTTAGCTCGACCACGCGGGCAATCGTTTCCGGCCGCTCTCGCAGCAATACACCTAGAAGCTCAAGCGCCTCCATTGAGAGAGCTGCCAACAATGGGGCGGCAGGCCGAGGAGAAGGGTTCCGCTCGCCCCGTGCAACCGCCCGCATCTCCTCACGCAGCTCAGTCAAACTAGTCCGCTTCATCATCATCTCCTGCGCCTGTTTGGGCGACCGAGGGTCACTGGTGATGCTGCAATGCGAAATCGGATGCTCCATCCATTCTCCAGCCAATATCGTCTCCTGTCATAGTCCAGCAGATGTCGCATCGCCTCGTCGATCATGGCGAATATATATCGTCTATTGATATGTATTCCAAGGCAGTGGTAGGGGGCGGGCTCGCTGGCTGGAAGAAAATCGAGACGCTCTCGACGCTCACAATGCAAAGGTCGAGCGAGATGGGCTGCTCCTGGACGAATTTCGGCAGTTCTGACGCATTAAACGCACGGTATAGCTGGCAGAAATGGATAAAAATGGATAGACAATTGGTGAGCGGCGTGCAAGGCTAATCGGGTGTAATCGGATAAAGAAATGGTCGCGCCTTTCGATTTAGATACCCTGCTCATCACGCCAGAGATCCTTTTACTGATCGCCGAGATTGATGAGTTCAAGGGTGCCTGGCGTGCGATCGGCCGGATTGCCCCGGAGCGCCTGTCGAGCCTGCGGCGGGTCGCGACCATTGAGAGTATCGGATCATCCACCCGGATCGAAGGAGCCAAGCTCTCGGATCGTGAGGTTGAGCGTCTCCTGTCAAACCTGCAGATCGGCGCGTTTACGAGCCGCGACGAGCAGGAGGTTGCTGGCTACGCCGATGTCATGAACACAATCTTCAGTCATTGGGAGGGCATCCCACTGACGGAGAACCACATCAAGCAACTGCATCGGGATCTGCTCATCCATTCCGATAAGGATGAGCGCCATCGGGGCGAATACAAAACCCTCAGCAATAATGTCGAGGCTTTTGACGAGGGAGGTCAAAGCCTCGGTGTCGTGTTTGCGACTGCAACGCCCTTCGACACACCCCAGTTGATGAACGAGCTGGTATCATGGGTCCGATCCCGTGAGGAAGCCAAAGACCTGCATCCGTTGCTCGTCATCGCGGTCTTCGTTGTCGTCTTCCTCGAAATCCATCCGTTTCAGGATGGTAACGGCCGGTTGTCGCGTGTTCTGACCACACTTCTCCTGCTGCGCGCTGGCTATTCCTATGTTCCCTATAGCTCACTGGAAAGCGTGATCGAGCAGAGCAAGGAAGGCTATTACCTCGCTCTGCGGCGAACACAGGGCACAATCCGGACGCCAAAGCCGGACTGGAATCCTTGGTTCGGGTTCTTTCTCCGTGCCCTGCAACAGCAGAAACGCCGACTGGAGAAGAAGATCGAACGGGAGCGGATGATTCTCGGCGATTTACCTGAATTGTCGGTTCAGATCCTGGAACTGGCCCGCGAGCGTGGACGGGTGAGTGTTGCCGAGGTGGTCAAAGCAACTGGAAGCAGTCGGAACACCGTCAAAGTCCACCTTCGGGCGTTAGCCGATCAGGGACATCTCGCGCGACATGGAGCTGGACGGGGTGCTTGGTACGCTTTGATGTGAGTGATCATCAGATAAAGATCTGCCCTGACCCTCAGACAATCCTCAAGCCCGATACCGCTGCCGACCAGCCAGCTCCATCGGCAGCCTAAAAAATCAGATCCTCCTAGGCATCATTGCCAAACCATTCACCCCCTTCATCGACGCCGAGTTCGTTGCCCTACGCTCGCCCCCGCACCCAGCTCCGGCATTGGCGACAACGTTTATGCGCGGATTTCGAAAGCATATTGGCAGTTGGACGCCGTCATGATGCTGCTGCGCAGCATACTTGAATCCCAAGCTTTAAGGGTCCGACGTCGTATGATCGAGCTCGGTTCAGAATGCGATGCAGGGAAGTGTCAGTAAAAGTCTGCTCAAGCAAGATTCATTTAATGCGAGGGCGAAATGCCAAGCCTACAGAACGGAGCGATTAAAGAGCATAGTAGCACCAGGAATCCAGGGATAAACACATTTGGACATTGCTCAGAGCTGGCATTTTAACTTTGCGGCTACAAGCAAATGTGGCTGCCAGATTGAAATGTCCGTCGGCCTGCAAAGGGCTGTGTTGCACGGATTGGTTGGTGGACGTACTGAGCCCGCCCCAAGCCTTTGCTTAAGCGATGCGGACGGACTT
>NZ_JACXAB010000008.1 GCF_014699075.1 Microvirga sp.
GAACACCCTAGCCCGCTGGCCTGAGCGACATCCAGATGAGCCGAAGTCGGACTCTTCTGTATGATTTCATCCACTAGATAGTGCTGGCTTGATAGATCCATTCTTGAATGTTGATTCTCCTCTGTTCATAGACCCAATCTTGTTAGAAAAATCCAATATTCCGATTATTAAAACCGAGGCATATGAAGTATTTAGAACACATTTCTCAAGAATTATCAGATTACTTCTTATTTCAAAGAAAGAAGGAGACGCTCCATGGCGTGCAGCTCGACAACAGCTGAATCTTCGCGAGCCTCCTGAAAACGGCCTAGGATATGGGAGTGGTGATAGACCAGGAACTTCCCGCCCTGATACAATTCGGGAAACCATACTTCGAACTACAAAGGAGATTATTGAACTCGGCGCTAGCGATCCCGAAATGATTTCTTTGATAGGATTCTCTGAAGAAAACGTGGGTCCAGACACTATCAGTGATTTTACCACACGAGTTATAGCTCCTCAGCTAGCTCTTATTACGCATAATCTCTGTAAAGAGGCTAGTATTCCGACAAAGATATCAGCTCTAACGTCCGATATTGCTTTACCGCATTACAAAAATACTAAGGGGCAAGAGAGAGCTATTATGCTTGTTCCCCGTGATATTGTCCGCGAGTTGCCTGCTGCAAATAGCTGGTCGGATATTGAACAAGCTGCCAATGCCAATGCAGCGATACGAGCTAGAGTTAACGCTTTTCTCGCAGGTATCGTTAAGCCAACGGTGTCAGATAGAAAAGCCGCAGTACGTTTTGCCACTTTAGAATCTGCTCAACTCTTTGAATTATTTATCGCCGCAGTCAAAGAACATTCAACTTACTACGATCCAAATCACGATGCACTTGGTTATTACAAGCTGAAGGATATCATATCCAGTGATAAATATACTTTTAAGAGCACAAGAACTTATAATTTGAGCGAAGGAGTTCAGGAAGTAAGAAATGTAGTCACCGATACTATAAAAATGTTCAAGCATCATGTTGAAAATGGAAATTTGTGGGAAGAACTTTAAATTAATGGCAAGCCGAAAAAAGAAAGGGCGGCACAGTTAATCTATTTCGCTATTTCAGATTGTTTTTGCATGGCCAATAATGTTGATCTATCACCAGAAGCAAATATGGGAGGTGGACCTATCGACTTTAAATATTCTAAAGGATACAACGCAAGAATTCTTGTTGAAATGAAGAGATCTTCGGGGACAGTTGTGCATGGATATGAGAAACAACTAGAAATCTACAAAGACGCATCTCGCACTAATCATGGTATTTTCGTCGTAATTAATTATGGCGACATTGGAAATAAGCTTACTTCAATCCAGCGCATACGTGCAGATCGTATCAAAGCAGGAAAACCAGCTTCTGATATAGTAGTCATTGATGCTACCCCGAAACTGTCTGCGAGTAAGCGGCACTAATTCTTCTAAACATTGGCGGTGACAACGACGGGACGAATACCCTCCCCGTCATCCCCGGACTTGTTCCGGGGATCCACGTCTTTTCTCTTCTGCGGTTCCTGAAGACGTGGATGGCCGGAACAAGTCCGGCCATGACGACAGCGAGGTTTGTGAGAGCCGGTGAAACGCGGATGGCCGTAAACCAAATGCAGCCATGACGGCGAGGTGCGGGATGCATCTGATTGGGCGTTCTCGCGAACGGCTGCTCCACGGAAGGCGCCCGATGCGGGCGCCCTCCCCACCCCGCCTACCGCGTGATCACCACCTCGAGATATTCGCTCGGCACCACCATGGTGTCGTCGCCTGAGCGGTTGAACTCGGAGATGAGCCAGAGCAGGTCCTTGCGCAGGGCTTCCTGGGCTTCGGGCTGCAGGGCCGCGAAGGTTTTGAGCACCGGGCCGTAGAAGGTCTTGAACACCTCGAGGCAATGCTCGGGTGAGCGGTAGCGGAACACGAAGTGCTTGCGGCGCGCCTGGATGGCGGTGACGCCGTGGCCGAACAGGTGGTCGAGGTGCTCGCGCTGGCCCCACAGGGAGGGCGGGCGGATGCCGGCCGGCGGGGGCATGTGCCGGCCGATGGTCTTGAACATCTGGCCGATGAAGCCGTCGGGCGTCCAGTTCGCGAGGCCGATCTTGCCGCCCCGCCGGCACACGCGCAGCAGCTCGGCGGCGGCGCGCTCCTGGTCGGGGGTGAACATCACGCCGAAGGTGGACACGACCGCGTCGAAGCTTCCATTGGCGAACGGCAGAGCCTCGGCGTCCGCCTCCCGGATGGTGATCGGAAGACGCTCGGCCTCGGCCCTCTCCCGGGCGCGGACGAGGAGGGCCGGCACGTAATCGGTGGCGACCACGTCGCACCAGCGGCGGGCGGCGGCGAGCGACACGTTGCCGTTGCCGGCCGCCACATCGAGCACGCGCTGGCCGGCGCGCAGATCGAGGGCTTCGCACAGCTCCTCGCCGACGATCTGAAGGGTCGTTCCCACGACTGCGTAATCGCCCGACGACCACGCGCCCTGCTGGCGGGTCTTGATGGCGGCGAGGTCCGGTTGGACGGGTTGGGTTTCGTGGTTTATCGTGACAGCGGCATCAGCCATGACGGCCTCCCTTGGGGTGGATGGGCCCGCCCTTCGGCTTTCATCGCGCTTCAGACGCTTGGCCCATGGTTAAGACCGTAGCAGCCACACGTGGAGGTGAACGTGGGAGGCAGCGTGGGTTCGGCCGTGGAAACCGCCGACACCGCAGACCCAGGCGGCGCTGCGCCCGTCACCGTGCGGATGCTCGGGCCGCTCACCATCCTGCGCGGCGATGCCTCGGTCGCGCTGCCGGCCTCGCGCAAGGTGCGCGCGCTGTTCGCCTATCTCGCTCTTGCGCCCCATGCCGCCACGCGCAGCCATCTCTGCGAGTTGCTCTGGGACGTGCCGAACGATCCGCGCGGCGAGCTGCGCTGGTGCTTGAGCAAGATCCGCCGTCTCATCGGCGAGGCCAGCCGGATCGGGACGGAGGGCGACACGGTGAGCCTCGACCTCCAGGGCTGCCATGTGGATGCGCTGCAGCTCGATGGACTCGCCCGGCAGGGCATCGCGGTGCAGTCGTTGCCGGCCCTGTGCCGCATGGCCGACGGGTTCGCCGGCGAGTTTCTCGACGGCTTCACGCTGGACCGCAGCCCCGCCTTCAATGCCTGGCTCGTGGCGCAGCGGCGCCATTATCGCGGCCTCCAGACCCGGGTGCTGGAGCATCTGGCCGATCACCTGAGCGAGGCCGAGGCCGGGCGCTATCTCGAACGCTGGGCGGCGCTCTGTCCTCTCGACGATCGCGTCCATGCGCGGCTGCTGCGCATGCTGGCCCGCCAGCAGCGCGTGCAGGAAGGCAGGAGCCACCTCGACGCGGTCATCCGGCTGTTCGCCCAGGAGGGACTCAGCAGCGCGGCCCTGCGCGAGGTGTGGCGGGAGGCGATCATGCAGCCCCCTCGCCCGGCCCCGGCCCGGCCGATCCTTGTTGCCGACAGCACGCCGCCAGCGGCAGCCGACGAGGCTCCGGCGACACCGCAGCACGGCTCCATTGCGGTCATGCCCTTCGCGGACGAATCCGGCGCGCCACGTCTGCGCGGCGGCGTGGCGGATGCGCTCGTGCACGACGTGATCACGCGGCTCGCCAAGCTGCGCAGCCTCTTCGTGATCTCTCAAGGGTCGACCTTCGCGCTGCACGACAGGAACATCGCGCCGGACGAGGCCGGGCGTCTGCTCAACGTGGATTACGTGGTCAGCGGCTCGATCCGCCGCAGCCCGGGCCGTTTGGCCGTGCAGGTGGAGCTCGCCGAGGTGCGCACGGGGCGGATCGTCTGGGCGGACATCCTCAGCCATTCCATCGACGATGCGTTTCTGGTGCTCGACGAGATCGGCAACCGGATCGTGGCAACGGTGGCGAGCGAGATCGAGACGGTGGAGCGCAACCGCGCCATCCTGAAGCCGCCGAACTCCCTCGACGCCTGGGAGGCGCATCATCGCGGCCTCTGGCACATGTACCGGTTCAACAAGCAGGACAACGATGCGGCGCAACACTTCTTTGCGCAGGCGCTCAGCATCGACCCGACTTTTGCGCGCGCCTATGCGGGCCTGTCCTTCACGCATTTCCAGAACGCCTTCCAGGGCTGGACCGAACGGCGCTCGGAGGTCGACCATGCGTTCAGGGCCGCCGGCCAGGGGCTGATGATCGACGACCGCGACCCGGCCGGTCATCTGGCCATGGGCCGCGCCCTGTGGCTGCGCGGAAGCTACGACCAGACCCTGCGCGAGCTGGAGACGAGCGTGGACCTCTCGCCCAACTTCGCCATGGGCCATTACACCCTGGGCTTCGTCCACTCGCAGGCGGGCGATCCGGACACGGCGATTGCGGCCACTGACCAGTCGCGCCGCTTGAGCCCCTACGATCCGCTGCTGTTCGGCATGCTCGGCTCCCGCGCCATGGCGCTCATCCGCCTGGGGCGGTTCGACGAGGCGGCGGCCGCAGGCGTGACCGCGGCGAGCCGGCCGAACGCGCATGCCCATATCGCGGCGATTGCGGCGCTCGCCCTGTCGTTCGCCGGGCGCTTGGATGAGGCGCGCAACATGCTCGCGGGCATCCGCACCACCCTGCCCGGCTACGGGTTGCGCCATTTCCTGAGCGCCATGCAGCTCGGACCGGACGACCAAGCCCTGTTCCGTGAGGCCGCGCGACGGATCGGCATGGATGATGGACAGTAACGGCTTCCTTCGCTTTCCGCTTCACTGACCTCATCCTGAGGAGCAGCGCAGCTGCGTCTCGAAGGATCTTCCACTGCTCTCTGGAGCCTCCTTCGAGACGGCGCTTCGCGCCTCCTCAGAGACTGGCTCACAAAGGACCGGCAGCGCTCCTGACGTCATCACCGGCCTTGTGCCGGTGATCTCGGTGGCTTGAAGCGCAGAGCTTTTCCGCATCGAGATGGCCGGGACGAGCCCGGCCATGACGGAAACCGAGACGTGTTCCTCTTTATGAGCCAGCCTCTCAGGATGAGGCAGAGGGAGACGCAATGGATGAAGACATGGATGGCTGCAACAAGTGCGGCCATGACGATGAGGGTTTCTTCACTGCGCCGCCAAGCGCATCGCGTTTCCGAGCACCGCGAACACCCGATTATCCGTGCATTGGGCCACGTTGAAGCGCATGTAGCTTCTGGCCATCTGCGCCGGGCTGAACACGTTGCCGGGAGCGAGCACCACGTCCTCGTTCAGCGCGTGGCGCGCGACAACGGCAGCGTCGAGATTGTCGGGCAGGCGGCACCAGAGGAGCATGCCGGCTTTCGGCACGATCCAGGGCGTGATGCCCAGCGCCTGAAGGCGCGGGATGACGGATGCCATGGCCTTCGCAAGCCGCGTGCGCAAGGAGTCCAGGTGCTTGCGATAGCCGCTGCTGCCAAGAACACCGAGGACCAGCTCTTCCGCGAGGCGGTTGCTGGAGAAGCCCGTGGCGATCCTCAAGTCAGTGAGCTTGTCGATCCAGTCCGGCCGCGCGGCGATGTAGCCGCAGCGGAACGAGGCCGAGAGGGTTTTCGAGAAGCTGCCGATGCGCACAACGCGGTCCAGGCCGTCGAGAGCAGCGAGACGCGGTGCGGCGTCGTGCTCGAAATCGGCAAAGATGTCGTCCTCGACGACCGTGAGGCCGTGCTGCTCGGAGAGCTTGAGCAGGCGGTGCGCGGTCACGGTGGAGAGCGTAGCTCCCGTCGGGTTGTGCAGGCCGGAATTGGTGATGTAGAGGCGCGGCTTGTGCTCAGCGAGCGCCTGCGCGAAGGCGCCGAGATCGGGGCCTGTCGGGGTCATCGGCACGCCGACCACCGTCACCTGGTGCGCCCGCAGCAGGGCCAGGAAGTTGAAGTAGCAGGGGTCATCCACCAGCACCGTGTCGCCGGGCTGGACCAGCAGCCGGCACACGAGGTCGATGGCCTGCGTGCCGGAATCCGTCAGCAGGATCCGGTCGAATGCTGCCTCGACACCCTGCTCTGCCAGCCGCCGCGAGAGAAAGCCGCGCAAGGCGGGAAGTCCCAGGGGCGTGCCGTAATCGGTGAGGCCCGTCGCGTCCTTCGTGCGCGCCAAACCGCGCAGGGCGCGGCGGATCTCGTCCTCGGGCATCCAGGAATCCGGCAGCCAGCCGCAGCCGGGTTTCAGCACCGCCCCTCGCGCCTCCAGGGATTGCCGCGAGACCCAGAACGGATCCACCGCCCGGTCGAGGCGCGGGGCGAGCTCGGCCAGCGACAGGGGCGCCAGCTTCGCCGCGCTGTAGAAGCCGGAGCCCGGCCGGGAGCGGATGACGCCTTCGGCCGCCAGCCTGTCATAGGCCTCCACCACGGTTGATTTCGACACCTGCATGGTTTGGGCGAGCGCGCGGATAGACGGCAGCTTGCCGCCCGGCGTCAGCGCACGGCTGGCAATCCGGTGGCGGACCGCCGCCATGACCTGCTCGACGAGGGTGCCGTCGTGTTTGGTAAGGGTGAGATCGTCCACTGTACCGCCCGTCGTTCCATGACAGTTCGGCTCAACCGTACTGCACCGTCCCTGGAAATGCCATGCCGCTCGGGCTGAGATCGCGACGCGGCGGAGGATGGTGCATGGACAGGACGACCGAAGGGTGGATCAGCGGCTTTCTCGGGGTGCTGATCTTCAGCGGCTCGCTGCCGGCAACCCGTATCGCCGTGCTCGACATCGACCCGCTGTTCCTGACCCTGGCCCGGGCCACGATCGCCGGGCTTCTGGGCGCGGCGCTGCTCGTCGCGTTGCGCGAGAAGCGGCCCGCGACGAGCGACCTCCTGCCGCTCGCCATCGTGTCGCTGGGCGTGGTGGTGGGCTTTCCGCTGCTGACAGCGCTCGCCCTGCAGCACATCACCTCGGCCCAATCCATCTGCTTCGTGGGCCTGCTGCCGCTGGCAACGGCTGTGTTCGGCATCCTGCGCGGCGGCGAGCGGCCGAGGGCCGCCTTCTGGATCTTCTCCGGACTCGGTGGCGCCCTGGTGGCGGGCTTCGCCCTGGTCCAGGGAGGCGGGGCCTCCCCGGTCGGCAGTCTTCTCATGATCGGTGCGATCCTGGCGTGCGGGCTCGGCTATGCGGAGGGCGCGAAGCTCTCGCGCCGCTTGGGCGGCTGGCAGGTGATCTCCTGGGCGCTCGTTCTCTCCCTGCCGCTCACGGCTGGCCTGATGCTGTTCAACCTTCCCGCCTCCTGGAGCGGGATCGGCGTCCCTGCTTGGCTTTCGCTGGCTTACGTATCCCTGTTCTCGATGCTGATCGGCTTCGTGTTCTGGTATCGCGGCCTGGCGCTCGGCGGCATCGCGGGCGTGTCGCAGCTCCAGCTGCTCCAGCCCTTCTTCGGGCTGATGCTGGCCGCTTTGCTTCTCAATGAGGCCGTCGGCTGGGGCATGGTCGCCGTCAACGTCGCGGTGATCGCCTGCGTGGCCGGGGCGAAGCGTTTCGCCTCGGATCCGCGGGGGCAAGCGCTGGCGGGAGACGCTGCAAGAGGTGGATGGCCGGAACAAGTCCGGCCATGACGATGGAGGCGCTGAGGTTTCTCTAAGACCTCTTGTCCTTGTCGAACGGGTTCGACCCCATGCGCAGGGACACGCGGATGGGTGTGCCCGGCAGGTCGAAGGCTTCGCGGATGCTGTTGACGAGGTAGCGGGTGTAGCTCTTCGGCAGGGCATCGAGCTGGTTGCCGAAGATGGCGAAGTGCGGCGGGCGCGCCTTGATCTGCGTCATGTAGCGGATCTTGATCCGGCGGCCGGAGACGGCCGGCGGCGGGTTGGCGTCGATGGCTTCGGAGAGCCACTGGTTGAGCCGCGCGGTCGAGATGCGGGTGTTCCACTTCTCGTAGACGTGCAGCACCGCCTTCATGAGCGGATCGATGCCGCTGCCGGCAAGGCCCGACAGGGGAACGACCGGAGCGCCGCGCACCTGCGGCAGCAGGCGGGTGGCCTTCTCCTTCAGGTCCGCGAGCAGGCCCTTCTGGTCGGCCACGAGGTCCCACTTGTTGAGGCCGATCACGAGGGCGCGGCCCTCCTGCTCCACCAGGTCGACGATGGTCAGGTCCTGCTTCTCGAACGGGATCGTGGCGTCGAGCAGGATGACCACCACTTCGGCGAAGCGCACGGCGCGCAGGGCATCGGCCACGGAGAGCTTTTCGAGCTTGTCCTCGACCCGGGCGCGCTTTCTGATGCCCGCGGTGTCGAACAGCTTGATCGATTTCCCACGCCATTCCCAATCGAGCGAGATGGAGTCGCGGGTGATGCCGGCCTCGGGGCCGGTGAGCATGCGGTCCTCGCCCACCATGCGGTTGATCAGCGTGGACTTGCCCGCATTGGGCCGCCCGACGATGGCCACCTGCAGGGGCTTGTTCGGGTCGTCCTCGTCCTCCACCTCGTCCGGATGGGGGAAGTGAGGCATCAGGGCTTCGAACAGGTCGGCCATGCCCTCGCCGTGCTCGGCGGAGAGCGGCACGGGATCGCCGAGGCCCAGCGAGAAGGCGTCGTAGGCGCCCGCCATGCCGCTGGAGCCCTCGGCCTTGTTGGCGATGAGGATCACGGGCTTGCCGGAGCGGCGCACCATCTCGGCGAAGGGCCGGTCGGCGGGCAGAACGCCCGCACGCGCGTCGATCACGAAGAGGATCACGTCGGCATCCACGATAGCAGCCTCGGTCTGGGCGCGCATGCGGCCGAGCAGCGACTCTTCCGTCGCCTCTTCCAGGCCGGCCGTATCGATGATGCGGAATTCGAGATCGCCGAGGCGCGCCTCGCCCTCGCGGCGGTCGCGGGTCACGCCGGGGCGGTCGTCCACGAGCGCCAGCTTCTTGCCGACGAGACGGTTGAACAGAGTCGATTTGCCGACATTCGGCCGCCCGACAATGGCGACGGTGGGCGTCATGTCTTGTCCTATCTTACTGCGTGGCCTGAACCGGACCGCCCGCCACGAGAGCCGTGTAGACGGCAAGGCGCTGCCTCAGGGCGGAGGGCGTCTCGCGGTCGGCGGCGATCTGGTCGAACCAGCGGCCGGCATAATCCATGTCACCGGCCTTAAGACCGGATAGCCCCAAGAGTTCCCTGGCGGAATGGCGCCAGGCATTGGCGGGAGCCGCGAGCGGCTCGATGGCCTGGCGCAGGGCGGCGGGCTCCGCGGTGTCGAGGCGCAGCCATGCGGCGCGCAAGCGGGCCAGATCCTTCCAGACAGCAGGCAGGGCCGAGTCGTTGGCCAGGGCATCGTAGGCCGAGGCGCCGTTCTCGGCGTTCTGCTTGCCGAGTTCGGCGGCAAGCCGGAAGCGGGCCAGCATGGCATAGCCGGTGCCGGAATCCTGCTTCATGACGTTCTCGAGGGCTCCTTGAGCCTCCTGGCCCTTATCCTCGGAGGACAGGCGCAGCGCCTCCTCGTAGCGAACAGCCGCTTCCTGGGCGAGGTTCTGCTGCCGGTACTGCCAGAAGCGCCAGCCGCCGACGCCGGCCACGACGAGTACGACCACCGCAATGATGATGCCGTTGTAGCGCTCCCAGACCTTGGCGAGCTGGTCGCGGCGGTATTCCTCATCGACTTCGCGAATGAACTCGTCGTTCTGAGCCATCGTGTCTCTCACGCGGCCTTAAGCGGCCGCCTCCAAAAATCCGAAGGGGGTCGCCTAACATAGACAACCTCACAAGGCGAGAGGCTTCATGCCCGCATGGGGAGAACGGGCACGCCGATCAGCCAGGGATGGAGCCAGAACACGAAAGCGAGATACACGACCACGCCGATCGCCACGGCCAGGATGTCGTTGCGCCAACCCGCGGGCGCCGCCGTGCCGCCGTGCTGGGCCGCTACGTCCCGGCGCTTGGTGCTGATGCGGGCCAGCACCGCCCAGACGAGGAACGAGCCGAAGAGCAGGATCGACCCGAGATCACCGTTGGCGAGAAGGTGCGCCAGCGCCCAGATCTTCACGCCCGCCAGCATGGGATGCTTGAGCCGCGCCTTGATATGGCCGGGCAGGTAGGCCGCCACGAAGCAGATGAAGGCGATGAGCACCAGCAGCAGCGCGAGGTGCCGTGTCCAGACCGGCGGGTCCCAGACCGGGATGTAGCCACCCGCCCGGTACTGCCCGTAGCCGATGGAAACCAGGACGATGCCCGCCAGAGACACGAGGGAGTAGAGCCCCTTGTAAGGCCCCTCCCCGATCCTGCCGATGAGCGCGGCGCGGCGCCCCCGCGCCATGCTGAAGGCATGGGTGCCGAGAAAGATCACAAGACCGAGAACGAGCAGCGTCACAGGAAGCCTCCGAGGCCAGGAACTTATCGCAGTCTCCCTGGAATAAACCAACCGTGGCCTTTGGGAAGATCGGCCGGGCCGCAAAAATGCCTAAAGGTCGCAGGTTGTAAGTTTCCGTTCGTCCTCAAAGCCTTGGACCGCCTAAACTTTTAACAGAAGAGCCTCTTGCGGCACGAAAATTTCCCCGCTAGGACCCCTCAAAACCTTGCCTACGACTAAAACGGCACTAGCAGGGCCGCTTCAAGTTCGATAGCTAGGCCGCAAGATTTCAACCAACAGGTTCTAAGGGGGAGACAGGTGACGGCACTTCTTGGGCTATCCCGTGTCATCGACTCGATCAACGAACGCATCGGCAAGGTGGCCGCCTGGGCCATCGTGGTGGCCATTCTGGTGTCCGCCATCAATGCCATCATCCGGCGCATCTTCGGCGTCTCGTCCAATGCCTGGCTCGAACTGCAATGGTACCTGTTCGGCGCCGTGTTCATGCTCTGCGCCGCCTGGACCCTGAAGGCCAACGAGCACATCCGCATCGACATCATCTCGAACAAGCTCACGAAGCGCGGGCGCGACACGATCGACCTGATCGGCCACCTGTTCTTCCTGCTGCCGTTCCTGGCGCTGATGCTTTATCTGGCCTTCCCGTATTTCTTCAACTCCTACCGCTCCGGCGAGGTCTCCTCCAATGCCGGCGGCCTGCTGATCTGGCCGGCCAAGGGCCTCATCCTCCTGGGCTTCATCTCGCTGGCCTTCCAGTGGCTGAGCGAGCTCATCAAGCGCGTGGCGATCATGAACGGCCAACTGGTCGACGAGCATGATCATGCGGGCGCTCATGCGGCCGCCGAGGCCGAGGCCGAGCGGCTGATCGCGGAACTGGCCGACACCACCACGACCAAGGGCGGCGAGCCTCCGGGCGACGGCATCCGCTGACGCCCCTCGCCTGATCAGAATTCCGGAGTCTCACGTCCATGGCTGCATTCATTGCCCAGAACCTCGCACCGATCATGTTCGGCGCGCTGGTGATCTTCCTTCTCCTCGGCTATCCGGTGGCCTTCGCGCTCGCGGCCAACGGCCTGCTGTTCTTCTTCATCGCGGTTGAGCTCGCTCCCTTCGCACCGGCCAACATCAACCTGTCGTGGCCGCTCCTGCAGGCCCTGCCGGACCGCATCTACGGCACCATGTCGAACGAGGTGCTGCTGGCGATCCCGTTCTTCACCTTCATGGGCTACATCCTCGAACGCTCCGGCATGGCGGAGGACCTGCTCGACACCATCGGCCAGCTCTTCGGGCCGCTGCGCGGCGGCCTCGCCTATGCGGTGATCTTCGTGGGCGCGCTGCTCGCCGCCACCACGGGCGTCGTGGCCGCCTCCGTGATCTCCATGGGCCTCATCTCGCTCCCCATCATGCTGCGCTACGGCTATGACCGGCGCCTTGCGTCCGGCGTCATCGCAGCCTCGGGAACGCTCGCTCAGATCATCCCGCCCTCGCTCGTTCTCATCGTCATGGCCGACCAGCTCGGCCGCTCGGTGGGCGACATGTACGAAGGCGCGTTCCTCCCCGGCATCATTCTCGCCGGCCTCTATGCCGGCTACGTGCTGCTCGCCTCGCTCATCGACCCGAAGGCCGCACCCGGCCTGCCCCTCGAAGCCGTCGGCTTCCGCGAGCCCAACGGTTCGCGCGGCGTGTGGCAGCTCGGTGTCCTCGTGCTGTTCTCGGGCCTCGTCGGCTACTATGTCCTGTCGCAGACCAACACGAAGGCCGGCGCGGACTTCGTGATCCTGACGATCTGCGTCGGCACCGTCGTCGCCCTCATCTGCGCCCTCATGAACAAGGTTCTCGGCGCCAAGCGCATCGCAATTTCCGCGGTGCTGACCGTGCTCCTCGTCGGCGGCTATGTGGTTCTGAACAACCAGGGCCATGAGAATCTGGCGCTCACGCTGGAGATGGTGATTGCCGGCGCGGTCTATGCGCTCGTGGTCGGCATCGTCGAGCGGTTCACCGGCCTGCGCCTGATGTCCAACATGGCGCAGCAGACCACCTTCGTGATGGTGCCGCCGCTCCTGCTCATCTTCCTCGTGCTCGGCACCATCTTCATCGGTCTGGCCACGCCGACCGAGGGCGGCGCCATGGGCGCGCTGGGCTCCGTCATCCTGGCGGCGGTCAAGCGCCGGCTCGACAACAACCCGAACCGCTTCAACTTCACCATCGTGCGTCAGGCCACGGAAGCGACCGCGAAGCTCTCGGCCTTCGTGCTCTTCATCCTGATCGGCGCCCGCGTGTTCTCGCTGACCTTCTACGGGGTGAACGGGCACGTGTGGGTCGAGCACCTGCTGACCTCGCTTCCCGGCGGCCAGGTGGGCTTCCTGATCGTGGTCAACATCCTGGTGTTCCTGCTGGCCTTCTTCCTCGACTTCTTCGAGCTGGCCTTCATCGTGATCCCACTGCTCGGACCCGCGGCCGAGAAGCTTGGGATCGACCTGATCTGGTTCGGCGTGATGATGGGCGTGAACATGCAGACCTCGTTCATGCACCCGCCTTTCGGCTTTGCCCTGTTCTTCCTGCGCTCGGTGGCCCCCAAGGTGCCGTATACCGACCGCCTCACGGGCAAGCGCATGGAGCCGGTGACCACGGGCCAGATCTACTGGGGCGCCATTCCGTTCGTGGTGATCCAGCTGATCATGGTGGCGATCGTGGTCATCTTCCCGGGCATCGTCACGCACTACAAGTCGGCCGGCCCCGTAGTCGATCCGGCAGCCGTGCAGCAGAAGCTCGACCAGCTTCTCGTGCCCGGCCTCGGTGCCCCCGGCAGCGAACCGGGCGGCCTCCCCGGCCTGAACTTCGACGAGCCGCCGAAGATCCAGTAAGGCGGCTGGTCTCAGACATGACAAAGGCGGGCTTCGCGGCCCGCCTTTTTGTTTGACCTGATTGTCTCTCACAGCTGCTGAACCGCACACGCTATCATCCCCGCGAAGGCGGGGATCCATAGCCACGGCACCTTAGGAAAAAGCGATCGGCGCTGCGTGCTATCCTGCACCGTCAGCGTTTATGGATCCCGGGCTCCGCTGCGCGGCCCCGGGATGACACCCATCTCGTCATGGCCGGGCTCGTCCCGGCCATCCACGTCTTTATCTGCCACTCAACCTCATCCTGAGGAGGATTGCGCAAGCAATCCGTCTCGAAGGAGGATCCAGTGCTCACTGAAACCTCCTTCGAGACGCAGACTTTGTCTGCTCCTCAGCATGGAGGTTGCAATACTCTTCGCTCCTAAAACGTGGATGCCCGGCACAAGGCCGGGCATGACGAGAAAACTTCAGGATTGAGAGCGCCCTTTATCTAACTGCGGCCTCATACATCTCCGGCTTGAAGCCGACAAGAAGACGTCCATCAAGGTCGAGCACAGGACGTTTTATCATGGAAGGCTGGTCGAGCATGAGCGCCAGCGCCCTGCTCTCATCCAGACCTGCTTTGTCGGCGTCGGGAAGCTTACGGAAAGTGGTTCCGGCTCGGTTGAGCAGCGTCTCCCACCCCACTGAACGCGCCCAGCCTTCGAGCCGTGCCCGGTCGATACCTTCAGCCTTGTAGTCGTGAAACGTGTAGGCCACGCCTTTGGCATCGAGCCAGACGCGCGCCTTCTTCATCGTGTCGCAGTTCTTGATGCCGTAGAGCGTCACTGCCATCGCTTATTCCTGATCGGTTATTCGGATGAAACCTTTTCCATCGAAAGAAGGAGCAAAGAACGGCGCTACCCCTCCAGTGCATCAATCATCTCCACCCGCGTCGCATGCCGACCGCCTTCGAACTGAGCGGCCAGGAAGGCATCCACGATATCGAGCGCAAGCCCTTCGCCGACCACGCGCACGCCAATCGACAGCATGTTGGCATCGTTGTGCTGGCGGATCATGCGGGCTGAGAATGTGTCGGCGCAGACACCGCAACGGATGCCCTTCACTTTGTTCGCCGCCATCATGATACCCTGACCGGTACCGCAGAGGATGATGCCGAACCGGCAATCACCGGAAGCAACGAGCCGCGCCGCCGCTTCGCCGTGATGAGGATAATGTGTGCTTTCCGGCGTTGTCGGTCCGATATCGACCGCCACCCAGCCACGCGTCGCGATATGAGCGGCAATAGTCTGCCGGAGCTCAATGGCAGCGTGGTCGCTGGAAAGGACGACGCGGTTGCTTGCACTCATGGAAAAAGTCGTCTCGTTCCGAAAGTAATCTGGCGGCTGGACCGAGGTGATAACTCACCCCTCACTCCCACTCGATGGTGCCCGGTGGCTTCGAGGTGATGTCGTAGGTGACGCGGTTGATGCCCTTCACCTCGTTGATGATGCGGGTGGCAACACGGCCGAGGAAGGTCATGTCGAAGGGGTAGAAATCCGCCGTCATACCGTCGATGGAGGTGACGGCGCGCAGGGCACAGACGTGGTCGTAGGTGCGCGCATCGCCCATGACGCCCACGGTCTTCACCGGCAGCAGCACGGCGAAGGCCTGCCAGATCACGTCATAGAGGCCGGCGTTGCGGATCTCTTCGAGGTAGATCGCATCGGCCTTGCGTAGGATGTCGAGTTTTTCGCGCGTAATCTCGCCGGGCACGCGGATGGCAAGGCCCGGGCCCGGGAAGGGGTGGCGGCCGACGAAGGCATCGGGCAGGCCGAGCTCGCGGCCGAGCACCCTCACCTCGTCCTTGAACAGCTCGCGCAAGGGCTCCACGAGCTTCATTTTCATGCGCTCAGGAAGCCCGCCCACGTTGTGGTGGCTCTTGATGGTGACCGATGGGCCACCCGTGAAGGAGACGCTCTCAATCACGTCGGGATAGAGGGTACCCTGTGCGAGGAAGTCCGCGCCGCCGATCTTCTTGGCCTCCTCGTCGAACACGTCGATGAAGAGCCGGCCGATGGTCTTGCGCTTCACCTCCGGGTCCGACACGCCCTCGAGCGCGCCGATGAACAGGTCCTGCGCCTGCACGTGGACGAGCGGGATGTTGTAGTGGTCGCGGAAAAGCGTCACCACCTGCTCGGCTTCCGCTGCGCGCAGCAGGCCGTGATCGACGAACACGCAGGTGAGCTGGTCGCCGATGGCCTCGTGGATCAGCACCGCCGCCACCGCCGAGTCGACGCCGCCGGACAGGCCGCAGATCACCCGGCCGGTGCCGACCTGGGCGCGGATGCGCTCGATGGCCTCCTCGCGGAAGGCTTTCATGGTCCAGTCGCCCCGGCAGCCGGCGATGTCGCGGACGAAGTTGCGGATGAGCTGGGCGCCCTGCGGCGTGTGCACCACCTCCGGGTGGAACTGCACGCCGTAGAACTTGTGCGCCTCGTCGGCCACCACCGCGAAGGGGGCGTTCTCGGACGCTGCCAGAACCTCGAAGCCCTCGGGCAGCTTGGTCACCCGGTCGCCATGGCTCATCCACACGGGATATTTCTTGCCGACCTGCCACACGCCCTGGAAGAGCGGGCTCTCGGACAGGACCTCGATCTCAGCCCGACCGAACTCGGAATGGTGCCCGCCCTCGACCTCGCCGCCAAGCTGCGCCGCCATGGTCTGCTGACCGTAGCAGATGCCGAAGACAGGAAGGTCCGTGTCGAACAGTTCCTGCGGGGCTCGCGGTGAGATGCTCGAGGTGACCGATTCCGGCCCCCCTGAGAGGATCACGCCCTTGGGCTTCATCGTCCTGATAGCCTCGGCGGCCTTCTGGAACGGCACCACCTCCGAATAGACCCCGTCCTCCCGCACGCGCCGGGCAATGAGCTGGGTCACCTGGGAGCCGAAATCGATGATCAGGATCTTGTCGTGGGTCTGGGTCATGGTGTGTCGCGCGGGCCCTGAGCGGAGGAGCGAAAAAGCCCCCGTGCTTTACCCTCATATCGGGCCGGATGTCATGTTTTTTGAGCTTTGAACGCTCCAAGTCCCACGTTTTTGATGGCTTGGCCATCGGCCCGGAGCACGTGCTCCCGTCAAACAGAAGCCCCGGCTGACGGCAGGTCAGCCGGGGCTCAGGTGATTGCTTTCGGGATCCGTTGCCTAGAACACGAAGAAATCGTCGTTCTTCAGCCCGACCTTCGGAGTCATGCGGGCGAATTGAACCTGAGCAGCAACTCCGTTCCCGTCTGGATCGTAATAGACCGCGCCCGTCACCTTGTCGTAGATGATACGGTCGTTGCTGTCGTGAGCCTCCATTCCTCTGTGGAAGGCCGCGTCCGTGAGGCGCCCGCGCGCCAATCCGGTAAAGATCGCATCGTCGAGCCGGATCGTGTCGTTCTTGATCGAGAAGCTTCGGATCCGGTCCACGTTCTCCAGAGCGTTCAGGGTGCTGTCGAACGTGAAGACGTCGCGTCCCGCGTCTCCCTGCAGCAGGTCGTTTCCATAACCACCACTCAGGTTGTCGTTCCCCGATCCGCCGATCATCGTATCATTCCCGAGCCCGCCGATGAGCCTATCGTTGCCCGCCTGCCCCTGCAGGTTATTCGCTCCATCGTCGCCTATGAGGCGATCCGCGAAGCGAGTGCCGATGACGCCTTCAATACCTGTGTAGGTATCCCCAAAAGCATTGGTGCCTGCATTGCCGCCGGGCGTAGCGAGGTTGACGACCACTCCCCTGGAACCGGTGTGATACATGTCGTAGCGAACGTAGTCGAAGCCGCCGCGACCATCGAGAGTATCGGCGCCGCGTCCGCCGACCAGGACATTGTTGAAGTCATTGCCGATCAGCGTGTCGGCAAAGTCGCTGCCCTGAAGGCCCTCGATCGCAATGTAAGTATCGCCGGCGGCATGTCCGGTATTCACGGACGGGTCCGCGAGACTGGCGGTCACGCCGGTGGGAGCAGCCTTGTAGCGCGCGAAATCGAACCCGCGGCCCCCATTGAGAATATCAGCCCCGGTCACTCCTTCAAGAACGTTGTCCCGGGAATTACCTGTGAGATTGTCATCGAAACGGCCACCCCTGAGGCGCTCGATGGACGAGTACCGGTCTCCTGAGGCTTCGCCCGTGTTCTGAGCCGGACTGCCGAGGCTTACAGTAACGGCCGTTGTTGCGTCCCGATAATCGGCCCAGTCCTCACCGAGTCCACCGATGAGACGGTCGCGGCCTGGCCCGCCGCGGAGAAGATCGTCACCCAATCCGCCATTCAGAACGTCATTGCCCCGTCCGCCGACGATGGTATCGTCTCCCCCGAGGCCATCAAGGGTGTCGCCCAGCCTCGTTCCCCTCAAGGCATCGCCGCGATTGGTTCCTGTGCTTACCGCCGCTGTTGTTCTCCTTTGGCAGTCGCCCCCCTCCGAAGATTGATTTTTTGCCGCGAGATTAGATTTGTCTGTGAGACCGGCAACAACTCTTAATGTCTAAGCACATTGAGCATGCGGAATGCTTCCGCTTTCATTCCTGCTTACTCAGAAGCCCAGGCTGAAAGCCTCTGATTTCGGCAGACTTTCAATCCCTTCGGGACTAATCCTGGAGAAAAATTGTTCGCCTTCAGGCCTTCCGAAGAACAGCGATGAAGAAGCCGTCGGTGCCGGTCTGCTGCGGTGTCAGCTGGAGGCCATAGGCGGTCCGGCGGGTGGCGTTCTTGAGGAAGCCGAGCTCCGACTTGCCCAGCAACTCCTCATGGGCGACCGGCTTGAAGCCCTCGTGACGCTCCAGGAAGCCTGAGAGCGCGTCATCGTTCTCCTCAGGCAGGATCGAGCATGTGATGTAGACGATGCGGCCGCCCGGCTTCACGAGCCCTGCCGCCCGGTCGAGCACCGTCGCCTGCTCCTTGCGCCGAACCTCCAGGCTGCCGGGCCTGAGGCGCCATTTCGCATCCGGGTTGCGCCGCCAGGTGCCCACGCCCGTGCAGGGCGCGTCCACGAGAACGCAGTCCATCCGTCCATCGAGATCGGTCACCGCATCGGCCTTGGCCCTTGGCGTGCGGACCTGGACGTTGCGGACGCCTGCCCTGGTCAGGCGGTCGTGGATCGGCGCGAGACGGCGCGCGTCGTTGTCGGTGGCGTAGATCTGGCCGTGGTTGTCCATCAGGGCCGCGAGCGCCAGGGTCTTGCCGCCGCCGCCCGCGCAGAGATCCACCACCTGCTCGCCGGGCTTGGCATCGGCGAGCAGCGCCACGAGCTGCGAGCCCTCGTCCTGGATCTCGACCCAGCCTTTCAGGAACTCAGGCTCCGACTGCACGGCGGGACCGCGCCCGTCCTCGCCCGGCATGATCCGCAATCCGTAGGGCGAGAGCGGCGTCTCGACGGCGCCCAGATGCGGCAGGGCATCATGCGCCTCCTCGCGGGAGGAGACCTTGAGGGTGTTCACCCGCAGGTCCAGGGGCGCACGGGTGGCAAGCGCCTGCATCTCGGGCACGAGCTCGTCGCCGAGAAGCCTCTGGAGCGAGGGCTCGATCCAATCAGGGAAATCGCCGGCCACAGGGGCGGGGGCGCCGGAGAGATCGGCCTTGTCCAGCCGCTCACGCTCAACGTCGGAGAGCGGCTCCGGTGCGAAGCGCTCGCCCGAGCAGAGCGCCGCAATGTCATCGACACCGAGCCCGCGCTGCAGCCGCAGCATGCCGAGCATGACAGCCCGCGGGGCGGTGTCCCCCATGATCCAGCCGGCGGAAGCCTTCCGGCGCAGGGCGTCGTAGACGAGGCTTGCGATGGCGGCGCGGTCCTTGGAGCCGGCGAAGCGATGCGACAGGCCCCAATCCTTGAGGGCATCGGTGGCCGGGCGGCGCCGGGCGTCGATATCGGCCAGGACCTCGATGGCGGCGGAGATGCGGGCGGCAGGTGTCATGAGAAAAGCACACTCGAGCTTGGCCGTAGATACGACACAATGTTTCCTATTTTCCGTCCCCATCGAAAGTGGATGGTGAGGGGCGTGCATTCCGCACGATTCCTCACTTGGAGCCACTTTCCATGTTGACCCGACTGACCCGCGGCCTCGTCGCCGTCGGCCTGACCCTCGCCATCGCCGCCTGCGCCACCGCCCCGGCCGCCGACCTGACGCCGCCTCCCATGAAGCAGACCGACGCCAAGACCCAGCTCGAAAGCGGCCGGAAGTACTGAGCCTCTATCACATTCTCACTTCAAAAGTCTGGCAGACCACGCGTTGCCAACTCTCTGCACGTCATCACCGGCCTCGTGCCGGTGATCCCGATTGGAAAGGCACGAAGCTTTTCGGATCGGGATGGCCGGCACAAGGCCGGCCATGACGTGAAGGGCAATGCTTGATCGACCGACTTTAAACGCCGGCCTCCACCGCAAAGATGCGGATGGCGAAAATGATCCACATGGCCGCCAGGATCAGCACCCCGACCAGGAAGGCCATGAAACGAAGGGAGATCTTATTCGAGGTCGTATGGATCGCCGCGTGAACCAGGCGGCTCACCACGAACATCCAGGACATGACCACGAACAGCATGTCCGCCTTGCGGGTGATCAGCGCCAGCGCCACCAGGGCATAGAACAGCACCGGCAGCTCGAACTGGCTGTGATACGAGTTCTGGATCTGCGTGACGCGGCTGGGCCAGTTGCGCTCGCCCAGGGCAATGTCCCTCACCTTCACCTCGCCCTTGCGAAGATGGCCGACCCGGGTCCGGCCCATCCAGAACAGCAGGATCAGGGTGAGCCCGACCTGGACGAGGACGGGCAGGATGACGGCGGAGATGCTCATGTGGTGACTCGCGTTAAGCTTAGCTGCGAGTCGGATAGTTAGGACTTTCCCGCGTGATCGTCACGTCGTGAACGTGGCTCTCGCGCAGGCCCGCGGAGGTGATGCGGATGAACTGCGCCTTGTCGCGGAACTCCGGCAGGGTCGCGGCGCCCACATAGCCCATAGAGGCGCGAAGGCCGCCGGTGAGCTGGTGAAGCACGCTGGCCACCGGCCCCTTGTAGGCCACTTGGCCCTCAATGCCCTCCGGCACGAGCTTGAGGGTGTCGCGCACCTCCGCCTGGAAATAGCGGTCGGCCGAGCCGCGGGCCATGGCGCCCACGGAGCCCATGCCGCGATAGGCCTTGTAGGAGCGGCCCTGGTACAGGAAGGTCTCGCCGGGGGTCTCATCCGTGCCGGCGAGCAGCGAGCCCACCATGGCGCAGGAGGCGCCGGCGGCGAGCGCCTTGGCGAGATCGCCCGAGAACTTGATGCCGCCGTCGGCGATCACCGGAATGTCGGCCAAGGCCGCCGCTTCGACGGCCTCCATAATGGCCGTGAGCTGGGGCACGCCCACGCCCGCCACGATCCGCGTGGTGCAGATGGAGCCCGGCCCGATCCCGACCTTGATCGCGTCCGCACCCGCATCGATCAGCGCCTGGGCGCCCTCGCGCGTCGCCACGTTGCCAGCGATCACCTGAACGGCGTTGGAGAGCTTCTTCACACGGGTGACGCTCTCCAGCACTTTCACGGAATGACCGTGGGCGGTGTCCACCACCACCACGTCGCAGCCCGCATCGATGAGGCGTTCGGCGCGCTCAAAACCCTGCTCGCCCGTGGTGGTGGCGGCAGCCACCAGGAGGCGGCCTTGCGAATCTTTGGCGGCGTTCGGGTAGGCCACCTGCTTCTCGATGTCCTTCACGGTGATCAGGCCGATGCAGCGGAAGTGATCGTCGACGACCAGGAGCTTCTCGATGCGGAACTGATGCAGGAGGTGGCGGGCCTCGTCCTGGCTCACGCCCTCACGGACTGTGATCAGCCGGTCCTTGGTCATGAGCTCCGAAACCTTCTGGCTCGGATTGCTGGCGAAGCGCACGTCACGGTTGGTGAGGATGCCGATGAGCTTGCCCTTGGCGCCGCCGGGGCCGCGCTCTACCACCGGAATCCCGGATATGCCGTGATGTTTCATCATCGACAGCGCATCGGCCAGCGTCTCGTCGGGATGAATGGTGATGGGGTTCATCACCATGCCGGACTCGTAGCGCTTCACGAGGCGCACCTGCTCGGCCTGGGCGTCGGGCTCGAGATTGCGGTGGATGACGCCCAAACCCCCGTTCTGGGCCATGGCGATGGCCATGCGGGCTTCCGTCACCGTGTCCATGGCGGAGGCGATGATCGGCATGTTGAGGCGGATGGTCTTGGTGAGCTTGGTGGCGACGTCCACGTCGCTGGGGAGAACTTCGGAGCGGCCGGGCCGGAGCAGCACGTCATCGAAGGTCAGTCCCTCGATGATCTTATCGGCGAATACAGAGGCCATGGCCAACTCCTTAGACAGCTGCGCGTATGACGAAATAACGCTTTGGCGGGTTGGCACGGGTCCGTAGCACGGCGTTTCAATTTCGCAAAGGGTTCAGAGCCGCATCCCCAGAAGATCTGCAATGCGCCTGTTTGCCCTTTGCATCGGGGTTACACAGCGCTATGTCCGGCGGTCATGCGTCAATCCCGCCTTCTCCCGCTGATCATCGCGACGGCCCTGTTCATGGAGAACATGGATTCGACCGTGATCTCCACATCTCTGCCGATGATCGCGCAGGACCTGGGAACGGAGCCCATCGCCCTCAAGCTGGCACTGACCTCTTATCTGGTGAGCCTTGCCATCTTCATCCCGATCTCGGGCTGGATGGCCGACAAAAACGGGGCCCGGACCATTTTCACCGCCGCCATCGGGGTGTTCATGGCGGGTTCGCTTGCCTGTGCCTGGGCCAATTCCCTCGAATGGTTCGTGTTCTCCCGCTTCGTTCAAGGCGCCGGCGGGGCCATGATGGTGCCGGTGGGGCGCCTGGTGCTCCTGCGCAGCGTCGCCCGCAGCGAGGTGGTGCAGGCGCTGGCGACTCTCACGATCCCGGCGCTGATCGGCCCCATCATCGGGCCACCGCTCGGGGGCTTCATCACCGAGTATTTCCACTGGCGCTGGATCTTCTTCATCAACATCCCCATCGGGATTCTCGGGATCGTGTGCGCCCTCATGTTCGTGCCGAACATCAGGGAGGACGACACGCCGCCGCTCGACCTCATCGGCTTCCTGCTGACCGGGGTCGGTTTCTCCCTGCTGATGCTCGGCTTCTCCACCACGGGACAGCATCTCATCCCGGCCGAGCTCTCGCTCGGATGCACGGTGATCGGCGCCATCAGCTTGGTTCTCTATGTCTTTCACGCCAGGCGCACCGCCTACCCGGTCCTTCAACTGAGCCTTCTGAAGGTGCCGACCTTTCGCGTCAGCGTCCTGGGCGGCTCGCTCTTCCGCATCGGCATCGGGGCAATCCCGTTCCTGCTCCCGCTGATGCTGCAGGTGGGATTCGGCTTGGGTCCCCTGGCTTCGGGCTCGCTCACCTTCATCGCGGCCGTGGGCGCGCTGTTCATGAAGACCATGGCCAAGCGCATCCTCGAGCGCACGGGCTTTCGCAGGCTGCTCACCATCAACGCCTTCATCGGCGCTGCTTTCGTTGCGGCCAATGGGTTCTTCACCCCCGAGACGCCGCACTGGATCATCATGATCTTTCTGCTGATCGGCGGCTGCTTCCGCTCGCTGCAGTTCACCAGCCTGAACGCCATCGGCTACGCGGAGATCTCCAACCGCGAGATGAGCTACGCTACGAGCCTGTCGAGCGCCATCCAGCAGGTCTCCCTCAGCATCGGCGTGGCGTTCGGAGCCTTCGTGCTGGAAATGGCTTCCACCTACGACGGTACGCCTGGGATCACGGCCGCCGATTTCGGACCCGCCTTTTGGGCGGTCGCCACCATCTCGGCTCTGTCGGGTTTCATCTTCGCCCGCCTCTCGCCGAATGCGGGCGCCGAGATGTCGGGACACAAGATTGTGAAGGATCGACCGCCCTCCACCGGCCTCGGGGACGGTGCGTCGGGCCGCTAAGCTGCGCTAGCATCCCGGCAATGACCGGGAGGACAAGATGGACCAGCGCATCATCGATCTCTACGACGACTTCACCCATGGCGGCATGAGCCGCCGCTCCTTCCTCGACAAGCTGGCGGCTCTCGCCGGCAGCGCGGCCGGTGCGGCAGCCATCCTGCCGATCCTGCAGAACAACTACGCCCACGCCCAGACCGTGCCGGAGACCGACCCACGGATCACCACGGAGTCCGTGGACGTTCCCGGCGCCCAGGGCCTCAAGGCCTATCTGGTGAAGCCGAAGGATGCCGCCGGCAAGTTGCCGACCGTAATCGTCATCCACGAGAACCGGGGGCTGAACCCGCATATCAAGGACGTGACCCGCCGCATGGCGACGGAAGGCTTCATCGCTTTGGGTGTGGATTACCTCTCGCCCATGGGCGGCACGCCCGCCGACGAGGACAAGGGCCGTGAGATGATCGGCCAGTTGAAGCAGCCGGACGTGATCGCCAACGGAAAGGCGGCGGTGGCCTACCTGAAGGGCCGCCCGGACGGCAACGGCAAGGTCGGTGCCATCGGCTTCTGCTGGGGCGGCGGCGCGGTGAACAACCTCGCGGTCAACGAACCGGATCTCGATGCGGGCGTGGCCTATTACGGCGGCCAACCCAAACCTGAGGACGTGCCGAAGATCGAAGCCGCCATGATGATGCATTACGGCGGCCTCGACGAGCGCATCAATGCAGGCATTCCGGCTTATGAGGCAGCGCTGAAGCAGGCGGGCAAGACGTACGAGATCCACGTCTACGAGGGCGCCAACCACGCCTTCAACAACGACACCAACGCGGCGCGCTACGACAAGGCGACGGCCGATCTGGCGTGGAGCCGGACGGTGGCGTTTTTGAAGAAGAATTTGGGTTAGTCCAACTCAGACAGCGTCATCCCGGGGCTGCTCGTGCACCCACCTCGTCATCACCGGCCTTGTGCCGGTGAACCCAATTGATTGAAGCGCCGTGCTTCTCAGCGTCGGGATGGCCGGGACAAGCCCGGCCATGACGTGGAGGAGTGGTAACGGCTTGCTCTTACTGGAAGAGTGCGTCAGTCTCAGATTATGAGACTGTATCACGTCTACATCCTTGCAAGCCGGCCCGGCGGCGCGCTCTATGTCGGCGTTACAAACGATCTGGCACGGCGGGTGTGGGAACATAAGACGGGACGCGGCAGCGATCATGTCAGGCGCTACAGGATCGACCGCCTCGTCTATTACGAGAGCTACCCAAGCATCGCGGATGCCATTCAACGCGAGACATCGATCAAACGCTGGCCGCGCGTTTGGAAAACCAACCTGATCGTTGGGATGAACCCGACGTGGCGTGATCTCTACGAGGAGTTGAACGCCTGATCTCCTCACGTCATGGCCGGGACGAGCCCGCCCATGACGTCGAGACTAATCCTCGAACGCCTCGACCTGGACCCGCCTGCCCACCATGAACGCATCGGCCACGAGGCGGAACGGGGCGTCGTCGACCTCGGAGTGGCCTATGGTCAGCAGGGCATTGAAGCGCCGGTAGATGCCCTGGTATTCGGCTGGGTCTTCATGAACCATCAGTCGCCCGTTGAGCTCAAGACAGCTGCCGCCATGGGTGAGTTTGAGGGTCAGGCCGGCCTCGGTCTCCACCTCAATGTCCCAGGTCTGCGGGCCGGTCTGGCGCCAGTCGAACACCGCCTGGAGATCGCCCTGCCCGTGGCTCATGGAGAAGGCGAGGTTCGCGGCGATCGGTGCATCGCGGTTGGCCGGGAACTCCAGGCTGGATGACTTGATGAAAACCGGCTCCGGCATGATGCGGGTGACGATGGAAAGCGCATTGATGCCGGGATCGAAGACCCCGAAACCGCCCGCCTCCCAGATCCATTGCTGCCCCGGATGCCAGTGCCGGACATCCTCCTTCCAGGTCACCAGAAGACGCTTGATCGACCAGCCGGCAAGCGCCTTCTTGGCCTCCTCGACGGCCTTGTTGTACTGGGCATGCCAGGTGGTGAAGACCACCTTGCCGACCTTCGCGGCCAGCACCCTCAGATCCTCGAGCTCGCTCAACGTCGCGGCCGGCGGCTTTTCCAGCAGCACACTCTTGCCGGCGAGCAGCGCCTCGCGGGCGATCTGGTGCCGAACCTGCGGCGGCGTGCAGATTGACACCGCATCCAGATCCGGCAGCTTCAGAAGCTCACGGTAGTCCTGGAAGGTGTATTTCGCATCCTCGTGCGAGAGCCCACGCGTGCTCGACACGGCGAGAAGCTCGAAATCCGGGTTGGCCTTGATCACGGGCAGATGCTGATCCTGCGCGATCTTGCCGAGGCCGATGATGCCGATGCGGTGCACTGCCATGGTGTGGCTCCCTGTTTTCCGAGGCTCGATTGGAAGCCGTCAGGCTTCAGGCGTTTCGTCCGCCCGTCCCCGGAAACCGGTCGCCATCACATAGAGTTCCGCCGAATCGGCCCGGCTCGCCGCCGGCTTCACGTGGCGCACCACGGCAAAGTCGCGCTTGAGATCGGCGAGAAGCTGGTTCTCGGTGCCGCCCTGGAACACCTTGGCGATGAAGGCGCCGCCCGGGGCCAGGATCTCGCGGGCGAAGTAGATCGCAGCCTCGGCCAAACCGATGATGCGCAGGTGGTCGGTCTTCTTGTGCCCGGTGGTGTTGGCCGCCATGTCGGACATGACCACGTCGGCGGGACCGCCCAGCATCTCGATGAGCTTACCCGGAGCGCTCTCGTCCAGGAAGTCGAGTTCGATGAACTCGACGCCCGGCATCGGGTCGATGGGGAGAAGATCGATGCCCACCACCTTGCCCTTCGCACCCACCACCTTGGCGGCGATCTGGGACCAGCCGCCCGGTGCGGCGCCGAGATCGACCACCCGCTGGCCCGGTTTCAGGATGCGGTACTTCTCGTCGATCTCCAAAAGCTTGTAGGCCGCGCGGGAGCGATAGCCCTCGCGCTTGGCGCGGGCGACGTAAGGATCGTTGAGCTGGCGCTCCAGCCATTTCTGGGAAGAGAGGGACCGCTTGTTGGCGGTCTTCACGCGCTGCTTGAGATTGCGGACACCCGAACCGGACCCCGAACTGGATTTGGCACTCACCGTGGGCTGCCCCCTCGCCACACGGAATCCTCTCGCATCATGTTCATCAAAATTCCTTCGCGCAGTCCGCGATCCGCGATGCGCAGGCGCTCCGACGGGAATGCCCGCCGGATCGCTTCCAAAATGGCGCAGCCGGCCAGAACCAGATCGGCCCGCTCCCGGCCGATGCAGGGGTTATCGGCCCGCTGGCTGAAATCGGAATGCAGCAAACGATCCATCACTGTCGAGATCTCGCCGTTGCGCATCCACATCCCGTCAACCCGGCGTCGGTCGTAGCGCGCGAGGCCTAAGTGAATGCCGCCGACTGTCGTGACGGTGCCAGAGGTTCCGAGGAGATGGAAGTTGTGGGCGCGGCCTGCCTGGGCGGCCACAAGGGCGAAGTCCATGAGGAGTTCCGACACCTCCTCGACCATGCCCTCGAAGATCTTAGGCGTCACGTCGATGCCGCCGTGGCGCTCGGCCAGCGTCACCACGCCGACGGGCAGCGAATCCCACGCGCGGATGCGCTTGCACGGATCGGCGAAGGCGTGCGGCGCCCGGCCGTCGAGCCAGGCGATCTCTGTGGAGCCGCCGCCGATGTCGAACACGATGACGGACTGCGCCTTGGGATCGACCAGCGACGCGCAGCCGGTGACGGCCAGATAGGCCTCCGTCTTGCGGTCGACGATCTCGAGGTCGAGGTCGAGTTCCTCGCGGACACGCTCGATGAAGGCGGGGCCGTTCTCGGCGAGTCGGCATGCTTCCGTTGCCACGAGCCGCGCGCGCGTCACGTCCTTCGCGGCCATCTTTTCCCGGCACACGCGCAGCGCATCCAGGGTGCGAACGATAGCGCCGTCGCTCAGCCGGTTGCCGAGGCCAAGGCCCTCGCCCAGCCGCACGATTCGCGAAAAGGCATCCACGACCCGAAAGCCGAAATGCGCAGGTTCCGCAATGAGAAGGCGGCAATTGTTCGTGCCGAGATCGAGCGCGGCATAGCTTCTCGACGAGCGCCGCCGGGCCTCCATCCTGGCCGCGGGCGCAGGAGTGTCAGCCACCCAGGAGGCACCGTGTGCCGAGCCGCTGAGCGGTTCGGCAAGCCGGTCACCTTCTGCTGTCACGTCCGCTTTGACGGTCAAAACCTAAGTCCCCGCAGCACCCGGTTCAGGCGCCTGTTTGACCAAGAGAGTAACCATCGCCCCACCCTCCTGCCAAGGGTGCCCCCCGGAGTTTATGGTTTTGCCTCCAAGGAGGTACTAGAGTGACAGGCCCCGGAAGCGCTCCGTCAGACCGCTCAGAACGTCTGCGCCCACATTGGCAATCGCCACCCGCAGATGACCTTCCTGACCGGGGCCGAAATAGCTTCCGGGCAGGCACAGAACGCCTCGTTCGGTTGCGAGCTTCTCCGCGACCTGCTGCGCTTTGGCACCGGAAAAGGGATGACGCAGATAAGCGAAGTAGGCGCCGACCGACTCGATCGTCCATTCCGGCAGCGACGCGAGCGCATCCTGAGAAACCTGTGCACGGCGGTTGATCTCGGCCCGGTTGCCCTCGCGCCAGTCGCGCAAACCGTCGATGGCCCAGGGCAGCGCGCCTTGCGCGGTGCGCGGCGGGCAGATCTGGATGCAGTCGAGAATCTTGGCGATCTGTTCGATGAGCTTGGAATCCGCCGTGATCGCACCCGTGCGGTGGCCGGGGATCGCGTAGGACTTCGAGAAGGAATAGAGCTGGATCACCGTGCTGCGCCAGTCGTCGCGGGTGAAGAGCCCATGGGCGCGGTTCATGCCTTGCGGCAGAAAGTCCCGGTAAGTCTCGTCGATGACGAGATAAATGCCGCGCCTGGCGCACAGCTGCGCGAAACTCTCGATGACATGAGCGGGATAGACGGCGCCGGTCGGGTTGTTGGGCGTGACGAGAACGATGGCCCTAACTTTCTCGTCGATCAGCGCCTCCGCATCCTCGATGCGCGGCACGAATCCATTCTCCGCCCGGCACGGCAGCGGACGCGGCTCGATGCCTAACATGTCCAGCGTCATCTGGTGATTGAAGTACCACGGGGTCGGCAGCAGCACCGCCTCGCCGCGATGGGCGAGCAGCATCATGGCGGCGAAAAAGGCCATGTTGCAGCCGGCCGTCACCGCAATGTCTTCCGACCCGATCCTGCCCTCGTAGGTGCGGGACAGCTCGGCCGCGTAAGCGTCTTTCAGCGGGGTATCGCCGTTGATCGGGCCGTACTGTGAGCCTGCAGGCGAGCCGGCGATGGCGGCCATCCGCTCCAGCAGCTCCGCATGAGGTGCGTTGCCCGGAACGGCCTGAGAGAGGTTGATCAGCGGCCCGAACGATCCGTCATACCGCCTGGTCCACGCCTGCGCCTCCGGGATGGGAGGGCTGCCGACATCGGCGACAAGAGGGTTGATGGGATGGGCAGGACCGCTCGTCATGAGACCGTTCGACTCCGCAAAAAGATAAGGGCAGGACGCCCGGTGAGCCTTCACCGAAACCGCCTGCCCTGCAAGCTTTGTTAAACCCCACCTGCCGTCATGGCCGGGCTTGTCCCGGCCATCCCGATGCTGAGAAGCGCTGCGCTTCACCTGATCGAGATCACCGGCACAAGGCCGGTGATGACGGGAGAGGGAAGGACCTTAGTCCTTCGCACGCTCCACGTACGAGCCGTCTTCCGTCATGATCACCACGCGGGTGCCGGCCTGGATGTGGGCTGGTACGAGGGTGCGCACGCCGTTGGACAGCATGGCGGGCTTGTAGGACGAGGAAGCCGTCTGGCCCTTTACCACCGGCTCGGTCTCGGTGATCTCGAGGGTCATGCGGGCGGGCAGCTCGATGGCGATGGCGATGCCGTTATGGATGGAGAGCATCACGGCCATACCTTCCTGCAGGTAGGCCTTCTGATCGCCGATGATGTCCTCCGAAACCACGACCTGATCGTAGTTCTCCGGGTTCATGAAGTGGTAGCCCTCACCATCCTGATAGAGGAAAGTGTGCTCGCGGTCCTCCACGAAGGCGCGCTCGACCTGCTCGGTGGTGCGGTAGCGCTCGGAGACCTTCACGCCGTCGGAGATGCGGCGCATGTCCAGCTGGGTGACCGGCGTGCCCTTGCCGGGGTGGATGTTCTGAGCGGTGAGAACCACATAGAGCTTGCCGTCCATATCGACGACGTTGCCTTTGCGGAGCGTAGAGGCGATGACCTTCACGTGAGGCTTTCCTTGTGACAGATAGGGGCGCGTCGTGAGGGTCGGGTCGCCCGAGCCCCAGTGGCACCGAAAATGCTTTCGGTGCCGCAAGTAGCCTATCTTGGCGCAAATCGCCAGTCCGACCTCGCGGAACCCTTCTGTATGGATAAGCCTCTCACCGCTCCCTCCCCCTGGTGGACACCCCATGTCCACGCCGACCGGCGGCCCTTCCTCATGGGTCGGAACCAGATCCAGGCGGCCCTGCGCGGCTTCTTCGCGGCGCGAGACTTCGTGGAGGTCGATACCGCCACGCTCCAGACCTCGCCGGGCAACGAGGCGCATCTCCATGCATTCGCCACGGAGGCTATCGGGCTCGACGGCTCGCGGGCGCCCCTCTACCTCCACACCTCGCCGGAATTCGCCTGCAAGAAGCTGCTCGCCGCAGGCGAGCCCAGGATCGCGTGCTTCGCCCATGTGTACCGCAACCGGGAGCGCGGCCCCCTGCACCACCCGGAGTTCACCATGGTCGAATGGTACCGGGCAGGCGAGAGCTACGAGACGCTGATAACGGATTGCGGGGAGATCCTAGGCCTTGCCGCCAAGACGGCGGGCACCCGCACCCTCACCTATCGTGGCCGCGAGACCGATCCGTTTCAGGAGCCCGAACGCCTGAGTGTGGCCGAGGCCTTCGAGCGCTTCGCCGGCATCGACCTTCTCGCCTCGATCGACCGCAACGGCGAGACCGACCGGAACCGCCTCGCCGCCAGCCTCCGGGAGGCGGGCCTGCGGGTGGCGGAGGACGACACCTGGGCGGACCTGTTCAGCCGCGTCATCGTGGAGCGGGTGGAGCCCAATCTCGGCCTCGGGCGCGCCACGATCCTCGATGAATACCCCGTAGCGGAAGCGGCGCTTGCCCGCCCAACCGCCCGCGATCCGCGGGTGGCGGAGCGGTTCGAGCTTTATGCCTGCGGGGTGGAACTCGCCAACGCCTTCGGCGAGCTGACGGACGCGGCCGAGCAGCGCCGCCGCTTCGAGGGTGAGATGGCGGAAAAGATGCGGGTCTATGGAGAGAGCTACCCCGTAGACGAGGATTTTCTGGCGGCCTTGGCCCAGATGCCCGAGGCGAGCGGCATCGCGCTCGGATTTGATCGCCTCGTGATGCTTGCCACCGGCGCCTCGCGCATCGAGCAGGTGCTCTGGGCACCCGTGCCGGAGACCGGCCGATGAATGCGATCCGTCCCATCCGCAATCCGGCCGAGCTGGTCGAGGCCGGTCTCGTCGCCCCGGAGGAGCTTGCCGGGATCGAGCGCGTTGCGGAGCGCTACGCCGTCGCCATCAGCCCCGCCATGGCCCGGCTGATCGAGCCGAGCGACCCGCAGGACCCCATCGCCCGCCAGTTCGTGCCCGATGCGGCGGAGCTGACCACCACGCCCGAGGAGCGCGACGATCCGATCGGCGATCTGGCCCACAGCCCCGTCGAGGGCATCGTCCACCGCTATCCCGACCGGGTGCTGCTGAAGGCCGTGCATGTCTGCCCGGTCTATTGCCGCTTCTGCTTCCGCCGCGAGATGGTGGGGCCGCAAGGTCTCGGCACCCTTTCGCCCGAGGCCATGGACCGGGCCTTCGCCTATATCGCGGATCACCCGGAGATCTGGGAGGTGATCCTCACCGGAGGCGACCCGCTGGTGCTGTCCCCGCGCCGGCTCGCCGAGATCATGCAGAGGCTTTCCGCCATCGACCACGTGAAGATCGTCCGCTTCCACACCCGTGTGCCCGTGGTGGAGCCGGAGCGGATCGACGCGGCCCTCGTCACC
Organism: Microvirga sp.; assembly: GCF_014699075.1. Lineage (GTDB taxonomy): Bacteria > Pseudomonadota > Alphaproteobacteria > Rhizobiales > Beijerinckiaceae > Microvirga. Next base: position 31,119 of record NZ_JACXAB010000008.1, read on the forward strand.
GCCCTTAAATGCAGCGGCAAGACGGCCTATGTGGCGCTTCACGCCAACCACCCGCGCGAGCTGACCCCGGACGCACGCGCCGCCTGCGCTCGCCTCGTGGATTCAGGCATCGTGATGATCAGCCAGTCGGTGCTGCTGAAAGGCATCAACGACGATCCCGATACGCTGGCCGCCCTCATGCGCGCCTTCGTGGAAAACCGGATCAAGCCCTATTACCTGCACCACCCCGATCTCGCCCCGGGCACAAGCCATTTCCGCCTCTCCATCGAGGTGGGCCGCGCCCTCGTGGCGGCCTTGCGCGGTCGCATCTCGGGCCTGTGCCAGCCCACCTACATCCTCGACATTCCGGGCGGGCATGGAAAGGCCGTGATCGGCCCGGATGCGATCCGGGAGAACGGAGGCTGCCACACGGTCTCGGACTTCCGGGGCGGCGAGCACGTCTATCCGCCGGGAGGCGAGAGCTAATCGAAGGCCGGCTTGCCGCTGCGGCCCTTCTTGATCTCGGCGCGGCGCCCCTTCGACTCCAGCCTGCGCTTCTTGGAAGCCAGCGTCGGCCGCGTGGGTCGGCGCGGCTTCGGCCGCTCGGTCGCCTGTCGAACCAGCTCCACGAGGCGCTCCACCGCATCTTCCCGGTTGCGCTCCTGCGAGCGGAAGCGCTGTGCGGTGATGATGAGCACGCCGTCATTGGTCAGGCGGCTGCCGGCGAGCCGCTCCAGCTTTTCCTTTACGTAATCCGGCAGCGAGGGCGAGTTGCGCACGTCGAAGCGCAGCTGGACGGCGGTTTCCACCTTGTTGACGTTCTGCCCGCCCGGCCCGGAGGCGCGGATAAAGCTTTCCTGGAGTTCCGCTTCATCGAGCGCGATGGAGTTCGTCACCTGGATCATGGGGCCTCGGTAGAAATGGCGCAAGGGAAGCACTGATGCACCCCATCAGGCACGACAACTTCATCTGCGATGATGGAGATTTCGTCTCCAGACTGCATAACAATAACAAATCTTTTTAATTCATTACCAACGACAAAGCTTCTAGTTTCCAAGATGTAATTGCTTGGCCCCCACGGAAATTTTCTTGAGATGTTTATTGATATAACTCTCTTGAATTCAATCAGCTCACCATGACTTAACCTGACTACAACAGCTCCATTCTGCCAATTGATCTCAAAACCCAACAGCACTCGATCATGTAAAGGGCCGTAGTTATTCATATCTTCACCCTCCGGCCTATGCTCTGCGTCTAAGTCTTCATTGACGACATTCATCTTTCCCAATGCCGCTTTCCAACGCGCTTGTCGACAGGTGCATTTACGTCTAAGCGCCGTAGACCCCTGCTCTTTTGTCGGACATTGCGTTCCGCCCCATATCCATCGATGTCCGCCGTCTTCGCCAGCCTGATCCCGACCTTCCTGATCATCGCGACCGGCTGGCTGTGCCGGGCCACGGGGTTCGTGGGCGAGCAGCAATGGGCCGGGATGGAGCGCGTCACCTATGTGATCTTCTTCCCGGCCCTCGTCATCGATACCCTGTCGCGAGCCGACCTCTCCTCCGTGCCGGTGCTCGGCGTCGGCGGCGCGCTGGTCGGCGCGATCCTCGCCATGGCGGTGCTGGTGCTGGCGCTACGCCCCCTGCTGGAGCGCCATTTCGGCATCGACGGCCCGAGCTTCACGTCGATCTTCCAGGGCGCAACGCGTTGGAACACCTTCGTGGGCCTCGCCGTCGCCGGAAGCCTGTTCGGCCAGCGCGGCATTGCGCTGATCGCGGTGGCCATCGCCGCCATGGTGCCGCTCCTCAACCTGCTCGCCTTCTATGTTTTCATCCGCTTTGCCGGCCAGCCCCGGCGCAGCCCCTGGGATATCCTACGCTCCTTCGTGACCAACCCGTTCATCTGGTCCTGCGCCGTGGGGCTTGCCCTCAACCTGCTGGCGCCTCCGCTGCTGAAGCCCATGGCTGCCTATATCGAGGTCATCGGCCGGGCAGCGCTCGCGGCGGGTCTCCTGATCGTCGGTGCGGGCCTGGACATCCGGCGCTTGGCCCGTCCCGGCCTGCCGCATGCCCTGTCGGCGGGCCTCAAGCTCGTCCTCCTGCCGGTCATGGCCGGAACGCTCGCGGGCCTCATGGGCGTCACCGGCAACGATATGACGGTGACCATCATCGCCGCCTCCGTGCCCTCCGCCAGCGCGGCCTATGTGCTTGCGCGCCAGATGGGCGGCAATGCCGGGCTCATGGCGGAGATCCTGACCCTGCAGACCCTGCTCGCCCTGCTCTCCATGCCGGTGCTCATCTCCCTCCTGGGTTGATGAAAGACAGCCAATCTGCAATTTCAGGTATAATATGGCGACTTGTCATATTGTGGGTTGTGCTGCTAACTAGGCGAATTGCAACAGTGAGACAGCTTCATCCCTCATGACCAAAGCCCTCCGCCCCTTCGGGAAAGCACCGTCCGCGAACGACGTTTCGGGCGCTGAGGACAGCGTCGACCCCAGCCGCAAGATGAGCCCCGCGGAAACGGCCCAGTACGTGGCCGAGTTCTCGGCGGAGCTGTCCTATCTCGCCCGGGAGGCCAATCTCGATCTCCTGGCCTACCTTCTCGATATGGCCCGGCTTGAGGCCATCCGGGCGGTGCAGTCCGGCGACAAGGACGATTAGATTTTCAGCAGCGACACCGCATTGCCGCCGTGACGCTCGAGCCGCCCGGCGATTTCGAGCTCCAGCAGCGCCGTCTGCACTGAGCGGATCGATAGGCCGGATTGCCGGACGAGATCGTCGATGGCGACCGGAGACGGGCCGAGGAACGTGATCAGATCGGCCTGCCCCTCCTCCGCCTCGTCCTCGATCCCCGCATCGGGCATCACAGGCCGCACCGGCGCGCGGGCGATGTCGGGCAGGTCGAGCTCGTCCCAGAGCTCTTCCGATCCAAGGGTGTAATGCGGCTCCTGGGCGCTCCGGTCGAGGCGCGGCCCCGAGGCGACCAGCGGCTCCAGCACGCTCGTCACATGCTCGATTCCGGCGCAGAGGGTGGCGCCGTCACGGATGAGATCGTTGGTGCCCTCAGCCCGTGGGTCGAGCGGCGAGCCCGGCACGGCGAAGACCTCGCGGCCCTGCTCCAGGGCAAAGCGCGCGGTGATCAGCGAGCCGGAGCGGCGGGCGGCTTCCACCACCACGACCCCGTAGGACAGGCCGGAGACGACGCGGTTGCGGCGCGGGAAGTCGCGCCCGCGCGGCTCCCAGCCCATGGGCATCTCGGAGACCACGGCCCCGCCCTGCTCCAGGATCGCCTGGAGCAGCGGCTCGTTCTGGCTTGGGTAAATCCGATCGTGCCCGCCGGCCAGCACCGCGACCGTGCCGGTCTCCAGCGTCGCCTTGTGGGCTCTCGTGTCGATGCCCCGCGCCAGCCCCGAGACCACCACATAACCAGCCTCGCCCAGTTGCCGTGCGAGGCGCTCGGCGAAGGTCAGGCCGGACGCCGAGGCGTTGCGCGAGCCAACAATGGCGACGGAGGGCTTCGCCAGCACCGCAGCATTGCCGCGAAGCGCGATCAGCGGCGGAGCGGTGTCGATGGCCTGGAGGGTCTTGGGATAATCCGGCTCGCCCATGGCGATGAAGCGCACACCGAGACGCGCAGCTGCGGCCATTTCCTTCTCGGCCTCCGCCCGGCTGTACACTTTGAGCAGCAGGCGCCCACCGCGGCGGGCGAGATCCGGCAGGGCGTCCAGCGCGGCTCCGGCTCCGCCGTACTGATTGATCAGGGCGCGGAAGGTGCGCGGGCCCACGTTTTCCGAGCGGATGAGGCGAAGCCAATCGAGACGCTGCTCATCCGTCAGGATCATGCCTTATCCCTTCTGCCCGATCTTGCCTTCGGTGCCGGCAAGGAGTCGGCTGATGTTCTGCCCGTGCTTCCACCACAGCAGCGCCACGAGCACCACCGCGATTCCGGCCATGCCGGGCTCGCCCAGCAGCCAGAGGACAATCGGCGACGCTGCGCTGGCGACCAGGGCCGAGAGCGAGGAATACTTGGAGGCGAAGGCGACCCCGAGCCAGATCGCGCAGAAGATCAGCGCCGCGAGCGGCTTCAGGCCGATCAGCACGCCGATGAAGGTGGCAACACCCTTGCCGCCCTTGAATCCGAGCCAGACCGGGAAGAGGTGGCCGAGGAAGGCCCCGAGGGCCGCCATCGTGGCGAACTGAGGGCCCCATTGCGCGGCGATGAGCACCGCGGCCGTGCCCTTGAGGGCATCGGCCACGAGCGTTGCGGCCGCGAGTCCCTTGTGGCCCGTGCGCAGCACATTGGTGGCACCGATATTGCCGGACCCGATCTTCCGCACGTCGCCGAGGCCCGCCATGCGGGTGAAGATCAGGCCGAACGGAATCGAGCCCAGGAGATAGCCGAAAAGCAGAGCCGCCAGCAGGTACAGGAGATTGGCCTCGTCAGACATACATTTCTCGTTACATCGTTTCGCGTTGAAAAACCACCCGGCCCGCCACCATGGTGATGGTCACCTGGCCTTCGAGGCGCGCTTCGTCGAAGGGCGTGTTCTTGGACAGGGACTTGAGCTGGCGCTTGTCGAGCACGTAGGGCGCGTCCGGATCGAACACGATCAGGTCGGCCGGAGCGCCGACCGCGAGCCGTCCGCCGGGAAGGCCTAGAATTTCCGCGGGTTTGGTGGACAGGGCCCGCAGGAGCCGCGGCAGGGAGATGCGGTCCGAGTGAACAAGGCGCAAGGCCGCCGACAGCAGGGTCTCGAGCCCTACGGCCCCATCGGCGGCTTCCGCGAACGGCAAACGCTTGTTCTCAACATCCTGTGGATTGTGGTCGGAGACGATCACGTCGATGGTGCCGTCCGCCAGCGCCTCGATCATCGCCTGCCGGTCGTCCTCGTGGCGCAGGGGCGGCGAGAGCTTCAGGAAGGTGCGGTAGTCGCCGATGTCGTTCTCGTTGAGCGCCAGGTGATTGATGGAGACGCCGCAGGTGACCGGCAGCCCCCTCGCCTTAGCAGTGCGCACGATCTCGGCGGAGTCGGCGCAGGAGATCATGGCCGCGTGGTAGCGCCCGCCCGTGAGGCGTACGAGGCGGATGTCGCGCTCCAGCATCACCGTCTCGGCCTCGCGCGGGATGCCCGGCAGGCCGAGCCGGGAGGCGAACTCGCCCTCGTTCATCACGCCCTGCCCGACCAGATCGGGATCCTCCACGTGGTGGATGATCAGCGCGTCGAAGTCGCGGGCATAGGTAAGCGCCCGGCGCATCACCTGGGCATTCGTGACCGGGCGCGCCCCGTCCGTAAACGCGATAGCGCCGGCTTCCTTGAGGCGGCCGATCTCCGCCATCTCGGCGCCCTGCAATCCCTTGGTCAGCGCCGCAGCCGGGCGGATGTTCACCATCGAGGTGTCGCGGGCGCGGCGGACGATGAAGTCGATCACCGCCGGATCGTCGAGAGCCGGGCTCGTATCCGGCATCGACACCACGGTGGTAACGCCGCCCGCCGCAGCCGCCTCGCCGGCGCTCTTCAGGGTCTCGCGATAGGGCCCGCCCGGCTCGCCGATGAAGGCGCGCATGTCGATGAGGCCGGGCGCAAGCACCTGGCCGCCGCAATCGATCACCTGTGTGTCGGCGGCCTCTTTCAGCTGCGGCCCGAGATCCTGAATGATGCCGTCGCGCACGAGCACGCCGCCGCGCACCTCGCGGTCGCTGCCGGGGTCGATGAGGCGGGCGTTCTTGAAGAGGATGGGTTGGTTGCTCATGACGCCCCTCACCTGTTCGGCAGATGGCTCGCCAGAGCCTCCAGCACCGCCATGCGCACGGCGACGCCCATTTCGACCTGCTCGCGGATCAGCGACTGCTCGCCGTCCGCCACGTCGGACGAGATCTCCACGCCCCGGTTCATGGGGCCGGGATGCATGACCAGCGCATCGGGCTTGGCGAAGTTGAGCTTCTCCTGATCGAGGCCGTAGAAGCGGAAATACTCCTTCACGGAAGGCACGAAGGAGCCGTTCATGCGCTCACGCTGAAGGCGCAGCATCATGACGATGTCGGCGTCCCTCAACCCCTTCTCCATGCTGGTGAAGGTCTCGAAGCCGAGCCGCGCGATGCCCGGCGGGATCAGGGTCGAGGGGGCCACGAGGCGCACCCGCGCGCCCATGGCGGCGAGCAGGATCATGTTGGAGCGCGCCACCCGCGAATGCAGAATGTCGCCGCAGATCGCCACCGTCAGCCCCTCGATGCGGCCCTTGTTGCGCCGGATGGTGAGCGCGTCGAGGAGCGCCTGGGTCGGGTGCTCGTGCGCGCCGTCGCCGGCGTTCACCACCGAGCAATCGACCTTCTGGGCAAGCAGATGCACCGCGCCCGCCGCGTGATGGCGCACCACGATGATATCGGGCCGCATGGCGTTGAGGGTCACGGCCGTGTCGATCAGCGTCTCGCCCTTCTTCACGGAGGACGAGCCGACCTGCATGTTCATCACGTCCGCGCCGAGCCGCTTGCCGGCGATCTCGAAGGAGGATTGCGTGCGGGTGGAGGCCTCGAAGAAGAGGTTGATCTGGGTCCGGCCCCGGAGGGTCGTCTTCCGCTTCTCGACCTGACGGCTCACCTCCACCTGTTCGTCGGCGAGGTCGAGCAGCGCCTGTATGTCCAAGGGAGACAGCCCCTCGATGCCGAGGAGATGCCGGTGGGGAAAAACGGATCGGGGGGCGTCTGTCATCTTAAAGCGATGGCTATAGGCGCTCCGGGAAACGGCGGCAAGCGAGGGATTTGGCTGCAGGCCATCTTATGCCCAGCAGCCGCGTGGGCGACCTTGGCCATGGACTTAATCCCTTGCTGGAGCGAACCGTCGTGGCCATATTGTAAGGAGTACGCCGACGGGGTCGATTTGACTTGTCGGCCATCATCACCCACTTATCGCGCCCTGCGGCGGTCAGCCTCTGGCCGCCGTCTGTCGTCTGGGCAGAGGGCACCGGTCCGCTGCCGCTTTTAGGAAGTCGTCCATGAAAGTCCTCGTCGTCGAGTCGCCTGCCAAGGCCAAGACGATCAACAAATATCTCGGCAAGGATTACGAGGTCCTGGCCTCCTTCGGGCACATCCGCGATCTGCCCGCTAAGGACGGCTCGGTCGACCCGGATGCCGATTTCCGCATGATCTGGACGCTTGAGGACAGGGGGTCGAAGCGGGTTTCCGACATCGCAAGGGCGATCAAGGGGGCCGAGAAGCTCATCCTGGCCACCGACCCGGACCGCGAGGGCGAGGCGATTTCCTGGCACGTGCTGGAGGCCCTGCGCGAAAAGCGCGTGCTGAAGGACCTGCCGGTCGAGCGCGTGACCTTCAACGCCATCACCAAGGACGCGGTGCAGACGGCACTGCGCAACCCGCGCCAGATCGACCAGGCGCTGGTCGATGCCTATCTGGCCCGCCGCGCCCTCGACTATCTCGTAGGCTTCACTCTTTCGCCGGTGCTGTGGCGCAAGCTCCCCGGCGCCCGCTCGGCCGGCCGCGTCCAGTCGGTGGCGCTTCGCCTCGTCTGCGACCGTGAGCTCGAGATCGAGACCTTCAAGCCCCGGGAATACTGGTCGCTGATCGCCACGCTTGCCACCAAGGACGGCGGCGTGTTCGACGCGCGCCTCGTGGGCGCCGACGGCAAGAAGATCACCCGTCTCGACATCGGCAACGGCAAGGATGCCGAGGCCTTCAAGAAGGACCTGGAGCTGGCCACCTTCTCGGTGGCCAACATCGAGGCCAAGCCCGCCAAGCGCCATCCCTACCCGCCGTTTACCACCTCGACCCTGCAGCAGGAGGCCTCGCGCAAGCTGGGGCTGGCACCGGCCCAGACCATGCGGATCGCGCAGCGCCTTTATGAAGGTGTGGACATCGGCGGCGAGACGGCGGGCATCATCACTTATATGCGAACCGACGGCGTCGACATGGCGCCTGAGGCCGTGCAGGCCGCCCGCCGGGTGATCGGCAAGGAATACGGCGACCGCTACGTGCCGGGCGCCCCGCGCAAGTACACTACCAAGGCCAAGAACGCCCAGGAGGCGCACGAGGCCGTCCGCCCGACGGATATGGGCCGCCTGCCGAAACAGATCGCGAAGTATCTGGAGCCTGAGCAGGCCCGCCTCTACGACCTGATCTGGACCCGCACCATCGCCAGCCAGATGGAATCGGCCGAGCTTGAGCGCACTACGGCCGACATCACGGCCCAGGTGGGCCCGCGCAAGCTCGACATGCGCGCCACCGGCCAGGTGATCAAGTTCGACGGCTTCCTCACGCTCTACAACGAGAGCAAGGACGACGAGGCGGACGAGGACGAGGGCCGCCTGCCCCCGATGAAGGCCGGCGATCCCCTGGAGCGCCGCCGCATCGCTGCCACCCAGCACTTCACCGAGCCGCCGCCGCGCTATTCGGAAGCCTCGCTGGTCAAGCGCATGGAAGAGCTCGGCATCGGCCGTCCCTCGACCTACGCCGCCGTGCTGCAGACCCTGCGCGACCGTGAATACGTCAAGATCGAGAAGAAGCGCCTTGTCCCCGAGGACAAGGGCCGCATCGTCACGGCCTTCCTGGAGAGCTTCTTCCGCCGCTACGTGGAATACGATTTCACCGCGGATCTGGAGGAGCAGCTCGACCGGGTCTCGAACAACGAGATCGACTGGAAGCAGGTGATGCGCGAGTTCTGGCAGCACTTCTCGGCTGCCATCGGCGAGACCAAGGAGCTGCGCACCACGGAGGTGCTCGACGCCCTCAACGAGCTGCTCGGGCCGCACATCTTCCCGGACAAGGGCGACGGCTCCAACCCGCGCACCTGCCCGACCTGCGGTACCGGCCAGCTGTCGCTGAAGCTCGGCAAGTTCGGCTCCTTCATCGGCTGCTCGAACTACCCGGAGTGCAAGTTCACCCGCCAGCTCGCCGCCACCGGCGTCGACGGCGATGGCGAAGGCTCGTCCGAGAACGGCGGGCAGCCTGGCGTGAAGGTGCTGGGCCAGGATCCGGACACGAGCTTTGAGGTGACCCTGCGCGATGGCCGCTTCGGCCCCTTCGTCCAGCTCGGCGAAGGCGAGAAGCCTAAGCGCTCCTCCCTGCCCAAGGGCACATCGCCGTCGCAGGTGGACCTGGAGAAGGCTTTGAAGCTGCTGGCGCTGCCGCGTCAGGTGGCGATCCATCCTGAATCGGGCGAGCCGATCCTGGCGAGCATCGGTCGCTATGGGCCTTACGTTCAGCACGGCAAGACCTATGCCAATCTGGGCGCCGGCGACGACGTGCTGGAGATCGGCGCGAACCGGGCCATCGACCTGATCGTCACCAAGGAGAGCGGTGGAGGCGGCGCCCGTCGGGGTGCAGCGGATCCCGGTCGTCCCCTGGGTGAGGATCCGGAATCGGGCAAGCCCATCGTGGTGAAGGCCGGCCGCTTCGGCCCCTACGTGACCGACGGCGAAACCAACGCGACCCTGCCGCGCTCTATGGCTGCGGAGGCAGCGACGCTCGCCGATGCGGTGGAGCTTCTGAAGGCGCGCCGGGCAGCCGGCCCGTCGAAGAAGCCGGCGCGGGGCCGCAAGGCTGCTGCCAAGAAAGCCCCTGCCAAGAAGGCTGCTGCCAAGGCGCCTGCTGCGAAAAAGACCGCAGCCAAGAAGAGCACGGCCAAGAAGGCGGCTCCGAAGAAGGCCGCCGCCAAGACGGCTGCCGCAAAGAAGACCGCCAAGGCAGGTTAAGGGCAATGGACGATTGGGTGTTCTGGCTGAAGGAGGAATACGGCGACCACGTCGAGATTTCGCTGCGGCTGCTTGTGGCGACGATTGCGGGCATGATCGTCGGCATCAACCGGGACATCCACAACAAGCCCATCGGCATGCGGACCCTGGGCCTCGTCTCGCTCGGTTCCGCCATCGTGATCCTGTCGGGGTCGGTCTATGAGGGACTTCACTTCTCGCAGGATGCGGTGAGCCGCGTCGTGCAGGGCATTCTGACGGGCCTGGGATTTCTCGGGGCGGGCTCGATCCTGCGGGCCAAGGACGGTACGGAAGTTCAGGGCCTCACGACGGCTGCGACGGTGTGGATCGCGGCGGGTCTCGGTATTACGGCAGGCTTGGGCGCGTGGTTCATCACTGTGGCCGGAACGTTGGTCACGCTGTTCCTGCTGACTTACGGCACAAGCCTTGAGGCAAAGCTCATCCGGGTCTTCGGTCGGAGGCGAAACCGCGACGAGGAAACGTTGGAAGATTAGACTGAGTAGAAGACCAGGCTCAAGCCCACCACGGCCACAGCCGCCATGCCGAGCCAGATCAGGGTTGAGCCATAGGAGCGCGACGCGGCCGGTGTGTTGTCGGGTTCGTCGAAAGCGAAAGCTTCGCCTGCATTGCGTGCGGCGCGGTCGAGGTGAAGCTTCCGGGCTGGCGCCAAAGTCGTCCGCGTCGTCACGATCAGATCTCCCGTTAAGCTCATGCTTAACCATTCAACGTGAATGGAATTTAAACAGTTCCGGATGACATGCGTAAGACAGCCTTTAGGGGGAATTCGCCGGTAACCTTTATGAACTAAGCTCCTCCTCGAATTTATGGCTTGTGACTGAAAATCACCTTCACGTTTCCGTTTTGTTCTCGTATAAAAACGGGATGAGAAATAGTGTAAAAAAGCGCGAATCATCATCCCGGACCAAGGTCCCAATGACAGATAACGACGATCTCTTCGGGGGCGCTGCTGCCAAACGTGCCGCACCTGCCACGGCCCGCAACGCTGCCGTCAAGGTCTCCCGTCAGGCGCCGCCTCCGCAAGGCACGCCGGGCGAGGCAGGCTATGACGCATCGGCCATCGAGGTGCTGGAGGGGCTGGAGCCCGTCCGCCGCCGGCCGGGCATGTATATCGGCGGCACGGATGAGAAGGCCCTGCACCACCTCTTCGCCGAGGTGATCGACAACTCCATGGACGAGGCGGTCGCGGGCCACGCGACCTTCATCGAGGTGGAGCTGGAGGAAGGCGGCTGGCTGTCCGTGACCGACAACGGGCGCGGCATCCCGGTCGATCCGCACCCCAAGTTCCCGAAGAAGTCGGCGCTCGAAGTGATCATGACCACCCTGCACGCGGGCGGCAAGTTCGACTCGAAGGTCTACGAGACCTCGGGCGGCCTGCACGGCGTCGGCGTGTCGGTGGTGAACGCCCTGTCGGAAATCCTCGAGGTCGAGGTCGCCCGTGGCCAGACCCTGTACCGGCAGATCTTCTCCCGCGGCATCCCGCAGGGCAAGATCGAGACCGTGGGCCGCGTGCTCAACCGGCGCGGCACCAAGGTGCGGTTCAAGCCCGACTGGCAGATCTTCGGCAAGGAGGCTCTCTTCCAGCCCCGCCGCCTGTTCAAGATGGCGCGCTCCAAGGCCTATCTGTTCGGCGGTGTCGAGATCCGCTGGAAATGCGCTGCCTCGCTGGTCGAGGGCGTCGCCAACGTTCCGGCGGAGGCGACTTTCAAGTTCCCGAACGGCTTGAAGGATTACCTGCTCCACGACATCGAGGGCAAGGAGCTGGTCACGGATCAGATCTTCTCCGGCAAGATCACCAAGCCCGGCAGCCACGGCTCCCTGGAATGGGCGGTCGCCTGGATGACCAACGAGGACGGGTTCTCCACCTCGTACTGCAACACGGTGCCCACCCCTGAAGGCGGCACGCACGAGAACGGCCTGCGCATCGCCCTCCTCCGCGGCCTGCGCGAGCACGCCGAGCGTGTGAACCAGGCCAAGCGCATGGCGGCGGTGACCACCGACGATGTGATGGCCACCTGCGCGTCCATGCTGTCGGTGTTCATCCGCGAGCCGGAATTCCAGGGCCAGACCAAGGACAAGCTGGCCACCGTGGAGGCTGGCCGCATCGTCGAGAACTCGATCCGCGATCCCTTCGACCACTGGCTCGCCGCCTCGCCGCAGCAGGCCAACAAGCTGCTCGACTGGGTGATCGACCGGGCAGAGGAGCGCCTGCGCCGCCGCCAGGAGAAGGAGGTCGCCCGCAAGACCGCGACCCGCAAGCTGCGCCTGCCCGGCAAGCTGGCCGATTGCTCGAATGCCGGTGCCAAGGGCTCCGAGCTCTTCCTGGTCGAGGGCGACTCGGCCGGCGGCTCCGCCAAGCAGGCCCGCGATCGCGCCACCCAGGCCGTGCTCCCGTTGCGCGGAAAAATCCTGAACGTGGCCTCGGCCGGAAAGGACAAGCTGCACCAGAACCAGCAGATCTCCGACCTGGTGCAGGCGCTGGGCTGCGGCCAGGGCTCGCAGTTCCGCGAGGCGGATCTCCGCTACGAGAAGGTCGTTATCATGACCGACGCGGACGTGGACGGCGCCCATATCGCCACCCTGCTGATCACGTTCTTCTACCGTCAGATGCCCAAGCTCATCGATAATGGCCACCTGTACCTGGCGGTCCCGCCGCTCTACCGGCTCACCCAGGGGGCGAAATCGGCCTATGCCCGCGACGAGGCCGACCGGGAGCGCCTGATGAAGACGGTGTTCAAGGGCAGCGGCAAGATCGAGATCAGCCGCTTCAAGGGCCTCGGCGAGATGCTGCCGGCGCAGCTCAAGGAGACCACCATGGATCCGAAGAAGCGCCTGCTTCTGAAGGTGGTGGTGGCCGACGATGAGAGGCCTGAGGCCAGCGATGTGGTGGAGCGTCTGATGGGCAACAAGCCCGAAGCCCGCTTCGCCTTCATCCAGGAACGCGCGGCGTTTGCCAACGAGGCGGACCTGGATATCTGATCGGCAAGCCAGGTCGGAGGATACTTCACCAACGTCATCACCGGCCTTGTGCCGGTGATCCCGATGAAGAAGAGCGCAGCGCCTCTCATGATCGGGATGGCCGGGACAAGCCCGGACATGACAGGCGTTTGGCGTCCTCAAAACTTGTTCAGAATTTTCCAAAAAAGTTTGGAACCGTCTCCTTCCCAGCCCGTTGTACAAGCTCACCGGCTCATTCTGCCCCCACGGGCCGGTCCCTCAAGGCTCCCTCGCGGGGGCCTTATTTTTTTGCCTGAACGGCCTGTCACCCCAGAATGGATCTTCTTGGCGCTCCCACGCGTCATGACAATGACAGCCGCCGGGCTGGTCGCAGCCAAGCTTGCATGCGACAAGGCCCCGTCAACCGAACGAGTTCCTCCCTTGGCGAAACGCACCGACACCCAGACCAATCTGCCCTCCCGCGAGGAGGTCGTGTCCTTCATCACCCAGGCTCAGGGCAAGGTGGGCAAGCGGGAGATCGCCCATCAGTTCAACATCAAGGGCAACGACCGCATCTGGCTGAAGCAGATCCTCAAGGACCTTGAAATAGAGGGCGTCGTGGATCGTCGCGGCAAAACCATGCACAAGGCCGGCCAGTTGCCGCCGATGGTGCTCGCCGACATCACCAAGCGGGACAGGGACGGCGAGCTGATTGCGGTGCCGACGGAATGGGACGAGGAGGAGCACGGCTCGGTCCCGACGATCATCATCGTGTCGCCGCGCAAGCCGCGGCCGGGGATGCCCGTGGCCGGTGTCGGCGACCGGGCGCTTCTGCGGGTCGATCCGCTGAAACCCGGCGACATCCATCGTTATTCCGGTCGCGTCACCAAGATCATTGCCAAGAAGCAGGCCCAGGTGCTCGGCATCTTCCGGGCCATGCCCGAGGGCGGCAGGCTGATCCCGGTGGACAAGAAGTCGCGCGACCAGGAACTGCAGATCAAACCCGGCGACGAGGGCGAGGCGCAGGACGGCGACCTGATTGCCGTGTCTATCGTCAAGCATGGCCGCTTCGGCCTGCCGACCGCGAAGGTGAAGGAGCGCCTCGGCTCCGTGAAATCCGAGAAGGCCGTGAGCCTCATCGCGATCTTCGCCCACAACATCCCCAACGAGTTCCCGAAGGCGGTGCTGGACGAGGCCGCAACTGCTAAGCCCGCCACCCTGGACGGACGCGAGGACTGGCGCACCCTGCCCCTCGTGACCATCGACCCGCCGGACGCCAAGGACCACGATGACGCTGTCCATGCGGTGCCGGACGAGGACCCGAACAACCCCGGCGGCTTCATCGTCACCGTGGCGATCGCCGACGTGTCGGCCTATGTGCGCCCCGGCTCCGCCATGGACGGGCAAGCGCAGGAGCGCGGCAACTCGGTCTATTTCCCCGACCGGGTCGTGCCCATGCTGCCGGAGCGGATTTCCAACGATCTCTGCTCCTTGAGGCCGCGGGAGGATCGCCCCGCCCTTGCGGTCCGCATGGTGATCGGCCCCGACGGGCGAAAGATCCGCCACAGCTTCCACCGGGTAATGATGCGCTCGGCGGAGAAGCTCTCATACCAGCAGGCGCAGGCCGCCATCGACGGCCGTGCGGACGAGGTCACGACCCCGATCCTCGACACGATCCTGAAACCCCTCTGGGCTGCCTATGGGCTGGTGAAGAAGGCGCGCGACATCCGCGAGCCGCTCTTTCTCGACCTGCCCGAGCGCAAGATCGTGCTCAAGCCCGACGGCACCGTGGATCGGGTTTATGTCCCCGAGCGGCTGGAGGCTCACAAGCTGATCGAGGAGTTCATGATCCTCGCCAACGTGGCGGCGGCAGAAGCCCTGGAGCAGGCGCAGTCCGACCTGATCTACCGGGTCCACGACGAGCCCTCGCTGGAAAAGATGCGCTCGCTGAGCGAGGTGCTGGCCTCCATCGGCGTCAAGATACCCGGACAGGGGCCGATCAGGCCCGAGCTGTTCAACCGAATCCTGCGCAGCGTCGACGGCTCCGAGCACCAGCTCTTCATCAACGAGGTGGTGCTGCGCTCCCAGTCCCAGGCCGAGTATGCGGCGGAGAATTACGGTCATTTCGGCCTGAACCTGAAGCGCTACGCCCACTTCACCTCCCCGATCCGGCGTTATGCCGACCTCATCGTCCACCGGGCGCTCGTCTCGTCCCTGAAGTTCGGCAAGGACGGGCTGCCCGCCGGCACCACCCGGGCGGAGCTGATCGAGATCAGTGCCAAGATCTCGGCCGCCGAGCGGCGGGCCATGGCGGCGGAGCGTGAGACAATCGACCGCCTGATCGCGCACTTCCTGGCCGACCGGATCGGGGCCACATTTCATGGGCAGATCTCCGGCGTGTCGAAGGCCGGGCTCTTCATCAAGCTGAACGAGACCGGCGCGGACGGCTTCGTGCCGGCGGCCACTATCGGCAACGACTATTACCGTTACGATGAGGTGACCCACTCCATGCGCGGCGAGGATACCGGCGAGACCTACCGGCTCGGCGACAAGGTGGAGGTGAAGCTGGTGGAGGCGGCGCCCGTAGCCGGGGCGCTCCGTTTCGAGCTGCTCACCAAGGGCCGGTTCACCGGCAAGACCGGCGGCGGCCGGAAGGGCGCCAAGCGGCCGGCCCGCCGGGCCAAGGCGGCGGAAGCCTCTGCCCGCTTCCCCACCAGGGTGAAGGTCAAGTGGCGCGGGCGCGCCTGAGGTAAGGACAAGCCATGCCTTTGACGATCAAGACCGCAGCGGATGCGGAAGAGGTGAAGGTCATTCCCGCCATGGGGCGAGGCTTCCTGGGCCATTGCCCGGCCTGCAACCGCGGTCGCCTGTTCGGGCGTTTCCTGAAGGTCGTGGATCATTGCGAATCCTGCGGAACGGAGTTCCACCATCACCGGGCCGACGACCTGCCGCCTTATCTGGTGATCTTCATCGTCAGTCATCTTATCGGCTACGGCATCCTCATGGCTGAGACCAGGCTCGAGGTGCCGATGTGGGTGCATCTGGCCACATGGCCGGCGCTCACGCTGATCCTGTGCCTTGTCTTGCTTCAGCCGGTGAAAGGCGCTGTCGTGGGGCTGCAATACGCGCTAGGTATGCATGGCTTCGGGGCGGCCCGCGCCAAGAAGAACGACGAGGACAATTAAACGTGACGGATATCGAAACCCTGGCGAAGATGGATCGCCTCGTTTCTGCTGAGACCAACCCCAAGGCCCCCGCCCTCCGCCCCGTCGACGCCGCGACCCTCATCATCATCGACCGCAAACTAAAAGTCCCGAAAGTCCTCATGGGCAAGCGTCACGCAGGGCTGAAATTCATGCCGGGCAAGTTCGTGTTTCCCGGTGGCCGCATCGAGGCCGGCGACCGCTCCATGACCGTGACGGGCGCGCTCCACCCCCGCGCCGAGCAGGCCCTCATGGCCCGGGTGACCCGCCCCTCGGCCCAGCGCTGCCGGGCACTTGCGCTCGCCGCCATCCGGGAAACCTTCGAGGAGACCGGCCTGATGCTCGGCACCAAGGAGTACGGCAGCCCGGAGCGTGCCCCCGCCGGCACCGCCTGGACGGCCTTTCAGGAGCGGGGCGTTCATCCGGATCTCGAAACCCTGCACTTCATCGGCCGGGCCATCACCCCACCGAAGCGGGTCAGGCGCTTCGACACCCGATTCTTCGCCGTGGACCGCACCGCCATCGCCGATGAGGTCGAGGGGGTCATCGGACCGGAAGCCGAGCTTGTGGAGCTGGCCTGGGTGACCATCGATCAGGCCAAGGCCCTGGACCTGCCGCCCATCACCACGGTGATCCTGGGCGAGCTGGAGGCCCGCATCGCGAACGGTTTCGCTCAACAGCTCCCGGTCCCCTTTTTCCACCAGCAGCGCGGCCGTTTCGTGCGGGAGTTGCTCTAGGGTCTTCTGGGGAGGAATTGCACCTCGCGCTACCCCTCGCCCTTGACGGGCACGCGATAATCGGGCATGGGAACCGCACGATTTTCCGGCCGGGTTCGCCCGGCCTTTGCGTTTCGGCGATGCGTCAAAGCGAACCGAGCGCCTGAACCGAACGAAAGGTCCGACCATGGCCAAAGCCGCAACGATCAAAGTGAAGCTCGTCTCCACCGCCGACACGGGCTATTTCTACGTGACGAAGAAGAACTCGCGCACGATGACCGAGAAGATGAACTTCAAGAAGTACGATCCGGTCGCGAAGAAGCACGTCGAGTTCAAAGAAGCCAAGATCAAGTAATCGGCTTCTACAAAAACTGCTCAAGCAAAAACCGCCCTTTCGGGCGGTTTTTTCGTTTTTGGAATAGGAGGCAGCTCAGCCGGGCTGCTCCCTCCTGATTAGCGGCTAGAGCGGGTGTCTTCCCAGTGGCGAACCCGGTCCAGCTCGCGATACTGACGAGCACGATTGTTAACTGACCCGGTGCTCACGACATCTCGGCGAATGACGCGCACGACACGATCACGGTTACGATCGCGGTACACGACCCGGGTGCGATAGCGCGGCTCGCGGTAGACGACTCGGGTCGCAACACGCGGCTCACGGTAGACCACACGGGTCTGGTAGACGGGAGCCGGCTGGTAGACGACGCGGGTTACCGGCGCCGAGTAATAGCCATAAGCCGGAGCGCTATAGGCCGGATAGGCCGCCGGGTACCCATAGCCGTAGCTGTAGGTGGAGCGATAGCCGTAGGCCGGATAAGACGCCGGGTAACCGTAGCCATAGCCCGGATAAGCATAGGACGGCGTGGCCGCTGCGGTGAGCAAACCGCCCAGGACAGCGCCGCCGATCAGGCCGGCGGCGACCGCGCCGCCGTTGTTCCAACCACCACGGTGATGGCGCCGGTACTGAGCGTCAGCCGTTCCGACGCTCCCGACTGTGATGATGGCAACACCTGCCAGTAATGCGAACTTCTTCATGGTAAACCTCGTGAGAAGTGGCAAATACCCTTCAATGTAAAATCAATTCACAACTTGAGTTTTGGTTCACAGCTTAGCTGCCAAACCCTTGCCTTTCTTCGTTAAATCACGGTTTTCTGAAAATTTGTTCAGAATTGCTCCGCGTCTGAAGCAACCGAGGCCCTGAATTCACAAGCCGGTAGCCTCGCGCGGGGACGGACAGCTCATTGCGCATAGACCTGGGAGCGCGGAAAAATGGTGTTTCCGGCCACTACCTGGGCGATCACGCCTGCAATCTTGTCGCCGCCCTTTGCGGAGGGCTCGATGGGATTGGCGTAGTCGTCCGGCTCATCGCAGATGAGGCGTAGGTCGATCAGGGGGAGCCGGCGGGCAAAGGCCTCGCGGGTGATAACGTCGTTGAAGATGGACAAGGCCGTCACCACCAGGCGCTGCTCCTGGGGATCGGGGAATCGGGCATCGTAGACCGTGCAGACAGCGGTCGGCAGACGCTGATCGAAGATGCGGTCCAGCATGGCACGGTAGTTGCGGGCGAAGTCGTCCTGCACGGCGGAGAATCTCCCGATCACTTCGGCCACGGAGCTTGCCCCCTCGCGCAGGATCCCGCTGTGCCGCAGGGCATCGTTGCCACCGACGCTCACGACGAGATGGCTCGCGTCCGAGGGCAGCCGGGACAGCTGGCTCAGGACCCCGGTCGTCACGGCGCCGTCGACCGCGCAGAGCGTGGCCCTCCAGCCGCCTGTCAGCTTCGCTTGAACCTGCCTGATCACGTCGGGCTCGCCGCGCCGCACATAGGCCCCGTTGTCGAAGATGCTGTCGCCGAGCAGAACCACGTGGGTCATGAGCCTCTCCCCAGCAGCCGGTTCAGGGTTGGAACGAGGTGGGTGGTCACATACGGCTTGGCCACGAACTCGGCGCCCGGCGGCACGGGCCCCGAGGTGGCGTCGGAATGCCCTGACATCATCACCACAGCGAGGTCGGGCCAACGGTTGCGGGCCAAGCCTGCCAGTTCATGGCCGTCGATCCTGCCGGGAAGATGCGCATCGGTCACGAGGGCATGAACCGTGGACGAACTCTCAAGATGCTTCAGGGCCTCGTCCGAATCCGCGGCCTCCACGACGTCGAAGGACGCCTCCCGCAGATAACGGGCGGTGGCCTGCCGGATGGTCGGCTCCTCGTCTACCAGAACGATCACCGGAAATGGGTTTTGTGAAGGCACCTGCCCGTTCCCTGGTTCCAAGAAGAGAGCGTGCCGCGACAACTGAGGCGGAGCCGCCCTTGTTCCGGTGCAGCCTCTGCTCGCGCTTCCGGAACGGGGTGTCGCATGCGGACGTTGATCCTATGTCCATAGTCGGGACGAGGAGAGATCAGATGTTTGAGACGCTCAAGGTATCCCTGCTGACCATGATGCTGACGGTCTGGAGCACCATTGCCATGGCCCAGACCTCCCCGGGCGGAACGCCTGGCACACCGGGCGGTGGAACGACCTCGCCTTCGGGAACGACCACGAGTGCCAATCCCGGCGGCGCCGCAGGCGAAGGCATGGACTGGGTCTGGATCATCGTGGCGGTCGTCGTGATCGCGGCCCTGCTGTTTTATTTCCTCGGCCGCGGCCGCAGCACGCGGGTCTAACAGCGCGCATTCAGCATGTTCAGGCTGGCGGCGTGGCGTCGCCGGCCTGAAAGAACGGCCGGAAGTTCTCCAGCCAGGATGCAAGCCACAATTCGAGGGCTGTCCGGGCGGCCTGCTCCGTCGGACCATAGCCCCATACGTCTTCCTGCAGGGGCGTCGACCAGATCCAGAACCGGTTGCTGCCGTCATAGGCCACGCTGCCGACCTCGACGGCCCCGACGAATCCGACATGGCGGTTGAGCGGGACGCCGGCTACCTGATCCTGCCGCCATTCGATCCTGCTCATGGGCCGCCGTGTCCTCTCGCCGAAGTCTGGCGAAGTAGAGCGAGCCGGTGCTCACACAAGGCCGAGACCTCACGGAACAGGCATGCGCCTTCGACGTTGGCGAACTGACCCCGAGGGAGAGCTCCGATGGAAGGCGGCGCCATCTGGCTGATGACGATCGGCACGATCATTGTGCTGTCCGGCCTCATCGTCGGTGTCGCCACCCTGCTCCGCCGGCGCCGTCGCTCCCTCAAGTAACAGCTTCCGAAAGGACCGCATCTTGAAGCTCGAACTCATTCACAAATGGGCCTGCCCCTATTCGGCCCGCGTGCGCGACTTCATCGAAGAGCGCGGCCTGCAGGACCGGATCGCGTACCTGGAGGTCAACGAGACGGAGGGCGCGAAGGACAGGCTTACGCAGCTGACCGGAAAGACCCAGGTGCCCTGCCTGGTTACCGATGGAGAGCCGATCCTGGAGAGCCGTGACATCATCCAGTGGCTCGAGCAGAACCTCGGCGATGCGCAGGGCGCGGCACAGGCCTGAGAACACCACCATGCGTTTTCTTCCTACCCGCGTTCACGGCGTGATCGACTACCTCTGGGGCATCGCGCTCATGGCAAGCCCTTGGCTCTTCGGCTTTGCCGATGTACCTGCCGCCACTTGGGTGACCATCGTGTTCGGCGCGGGAGCGATCCTGTATTCCGCGTTCACAGCTTACGAACTCGGTGTGTTGAAAATCCTGCCGATGCCCATCCATCTGATCCTAGACGGGCTCGGCGGGATCGTCCTGGCAGCCTCCCCGTTCCTGTTCGGCTTCGCTGATCAAGTGCTCTGGCCGCATGTTCTCTTTGGCCTGTTCTCCGTCGTGGCGTGCTTTGTCACACGTCTCGAACCGATCCTGACGACAGGCCGCAGGGAACCGGCCTGAATACCCAGAAAGCTTCGTTGACGGCCCCGCCGGTGAGGCGCAGCATCATGGCGCCACAAGGGAGGCAGCCATGTTCGAGAGCATCGTCCAGGCGAGTGAGGCCCATCGCGAAAGCGCCCACCGGATGGTGGGCTCCCTCAGGATGGCCCTGAAGGGCTGCCCTGAATGTGGGACAGCGGAGATGATCGCATCGCCCAGCCTCGGCATCTGCGACGATTGCGGATCAAGCCTTGTGGTCCTGCCGCGCGAATAGGATTCTCCTGCCCGGCGCCATTCCCGTAGCCGATCCTGCGAACCACCCTCTATGCTCCGCGTTCGGAGAATCGCATGGCATTGTCGGGGTGGATCGAGCGAGCGATTGAGCGCATCGTCACGCGAGGTGCGGAGCTGAGGCTTGCGCTACGTGTCACCATTGCGGGCGTCCTTGCCTATGCGGTCACACGCTTCTTCGACATGCCGCAGGGCTATTGGGCGGTCATCACCGCCGTCGTCGTCATGCAGGCGAGCGTCGGCGGCTCCCTCAAGGCTGCCGTGGAGCGGTTCAGCGGCACGCTTGCGGGCGCCGTTTATGGCGCCGCGATCGCTGCCTTCATCCCGCATGACACGGCCGTCACCCTCGGGATCAGCATCATCGTGGCGCTGTTCCCGCTGGCGCTGCTTGCGGCCGTCAAGCCGGCCTTCCGGGTGGCGCCGATCACGTCGCTGATCATGCTGCTGCCGCCCACGGGGCAGGCCATCGGCCCCCTTGCCTCCGCCATCGACCGGGTGTTGGAGATCACGCTCGGCAACGTCGTCGGCGTGCTCGTTGCCGTGTTCGTTCTCCCGGCGCGGGCCCATACCCTGATGACGGAAGCGGCCGCCAAGGTCGTGTCGCTCAACGCGGACCTTGTCTCCGTGTTCATCGACGAGCTGACCGCCGGAGCGGCAGGTCGCTCAGCCCTGCAGAAGATCCATCCGCAAATCCGCTCCGCCCTGAAGAAGGCGGAAGCCGCCGCCGAGGAAGCGGCGCGTGAGCGGCGGACCCACCTCACCGAGGCCCCCGATCCCGAGCCGCTCATTCGCACGCTCTACCGGGTGCGTCATTACCTCGTGATGATCGGCCGCGCGGCCTCGAGCCCCCTGCCCGCTCCGGTGCTGGACAGGCTCAGGCCCTCGCTCACGATGCTGCATCGGGCCACGCGCGCGTTGCTCCTGAATCTGGCTGATGCGCTGCGACACCACACGAAGCCGCCGGACGCGGAGGCCTTCCGCGGCGCTTTGGACGCTTTCACAAGAGATGCGGACGCGCTGCGCACCGATGCGATCATCCGCGAACTCCCCGCACAGGCGTTCGGGCAGGTCTTCGCCCTGGGTTTTGCCTTCGAGCAGTTCCAAAAGAACCTCGGCGATCTGCTCGCCCGCACCGACGAACTCGCTGCGGAGCGCACCAGAGCGCCTTCAGGGAGTTGACGTGCCTGTGGCTCGAACATCCAGCTCAGCACCGATGTGGCTTCTCACCCTCGTTCTCGGCATCGCCCTGCTTTATGCGGGCCTCGTGCTTGTGACGGCCCTGTTCCAGACCAGGATGCTGTTCCCGGCGCAGATGGCGGCCGCCAACAGACCGCCGTTGCCGCCGTCCGCTGAGCGGCTTGAACTGACCACGCCCGACGGCGATCGGCTCATCGGCGCGCGGCTTGGAAAGGAGTCCGACGAGAGGCCTCTTCTGCTCGGCTTCGGCGGCAATGCCTGGAACGCGGATGCCGTCGCGCTCACCCTGCATGGCCTCTTTCCCGATCATGAGGTGATCGCCTTTCATTATCGCGGCTATCCGCCGAGCAGCGGAGAGCCCAGCGCGAAGGCGGTATTCGCGGATGCGTTGACGATCTTCGATCACCTGCAGCAGCAGCGCCCTCGAAAGGTGGTTGCCGTCGGCTTCAGCATCGGCAGCGGTGTGGCGGCCAACCTGGTGCACCACCGGGAACTCGCTGGCCTGATCCTCGTCACGCCGTTCGACTCGCTGAAAGCTCTGGCGCGGGAGCATTTCTCCTGGGCACCGACAGGCCTTCTCCTGCGGCATCACATGCCGACCATCGATCTGGTGAAAGATCGGCCAACACCCACGGCGCTGATCGTCGCAGGCCGCGACACCATCGTGCCGGCGCGTCGAAGCGAGCCCCTGCGGAGCGTCATCACCAATCTCGTTCTCGACCACACGATTGCGGATGCGGGGCACAACGATCTTTACCAGCACCCGGCTTTTGTTGCGGCCATGCGTGAGGCGGTGGCGGAGATTGAAAAGCTTGCGCCGCAGAAGCTTCGGTAAAGCTGTTTCTCATACGTCATGGCCGGACTTGTTCCCGCCATCCACGTCTTGTGCATTTTTCCAACCTCATCCTGAGGAGGCGCGAAGCGCCGTCTCGAAGGAGCTTCCAGAGAGCACTGGATCCTCCTTCGAGACGCAGACTACGTCTGCTCCTCAGGATGAGGCCGGAGGAAGACTTGCCGCGAAAAGACCTGGATACCCGGGACTGATCCCCGGATTATGTCCGGGGACGTGCATGACGGCGAGGAATTGTCTTACGCCTCGTAGAGCGGCACCAGCTCCATTTCCGGCACCAGCACCAGCCCCTTGTCGGTGATGCGGATCTCTGGGATCACCGAAAGCGGGATCAGGTTGAATCCCATATACGGAATTTTGCAGCCGGCTTTCTCCCAGGCAACTTTCAGCGCACGGGTCTCCCCGGCCACCTCGGTCACGCGCTTGTCGGAGAGAAGGCCCGCGATGGGCAGCGCCACCATGGCGACGACCCTACCTTGATCAACCACGCAGACGCCACCTTGGCTCGCGATCAGGGTTTCGAGCGCCAGCCGCATATCGGCTTCGTTGGTGCCGGCCACGATCACGTTGTGCGAGTCATGCCCGACGCTGCTTGCGACCGCGCCGCTCTTCAGGCCGAAATCCTTGAGCAGCCCATGCGCCACGCCCTTGCCGCCCGTGCGGCCGTGGCGCTCGATGACCGTCACGAAGGTGAGGCCGTTCTTTGAAAGCAGGGCGTCCCAGCTCTCTTCCTTCTGCAGTTGCACCTTGTCGTGGAAGAGCACGATGCCCGGCAGCGCCACACGGATAACGTTGGCGGTGCAGGCCTCTGTCGGCAAGTCGGGGATCAATTGCGGCACGCTCGGGATATGAACCGTGCGGTAGGCCTCGTCAGGATAGCGGTAACGGTTCGAGAGCGCCTGATCGAGCACGGGCGTGATCTTCTTCCCCTCGACAACGAGTTCGCCGCCATACCAGGTGTTCTGCACGTCGAGGTCGTCGCTGAGCAGCACCAGATCGGCGCGGCGTCCGCCGCCGAGACCGCCGATCTCGCCGTCCATGGCGAAGCGCGTCGCGGGATGAAGCGAACCCATGCTCCAGGCCTGCTCGCGGCTCATGCCGGCGCGGCGGGCTTCGCGCGTCACCCAATCCATGCCGAACATCATCAGGTCGTCCGCGTCACGGTCGTCGGTGCAGACGCAGATGCGCTTATGGGAGGAGCCGAGCTCCGTGATCGTCTTGATGGCCTCAGGCAGCGAATGCCACGGCGTGGTCGGCGGGCCGCCGCGCAGGAAGATCCACACGCCCGCATCGAGCAGATCGTCCGCGATGTCGCGATCGATCGCTTCGTGCGTGTCGGTGACGCCGCTTGCCGCATAGGCTGCCACGAACTCGCGGCCGTAGATATGGCCCGACACCGGCTTGCCGCGTTCCAGCGCCGCCGCGAGGATCGCGTGGCTGCGCTCGTCGCCCATGGTGACGGGCACGAAATCCATCTTCTCGCCGAGCGCCGCCGCTTCCGGCCAGCGATCGAACAGTGCCGCGATCTTCTCCGGCGTCAGGTCGCCGCCCGCCGTCTCGAGATCCGGCGTGGTGGCAGGGACCGTGCTGGGAACCGTGAGGAAGATCGAGAGCGGTGCATGGCGGGCATCCTCCAGCATCATCTCGATGCCGGCTGCATCCATGACGTTGCCGATCTCATGGCTGTCGCAGAAGATCGTTGTGGTGCCGTTGAGCAGCGCCGCCTCCGCATAGGCGCAGGCCGTGATCATGCTGCTCTCGATATGGATATGCGGATCGACCAGCCCCGGCGCGATGATGCCGCCGCGGGCGTCATAGATCCGGCCCGGTGCACCGCCGACCTGCCTGTAGGAACCGGCGGGCTTCACGGCGGCGATGCGTCCGCCCGCGATCCAGACCTCACGCTCGGGCGCGATGCGCTCGCTGTAGGTGGACAGCACCCGGGCGCCGGTGATCACGAGATCGGCCGGTGCGCGGCCGGACGCGACATCGGCCAGCCGCCGGGTCATCGTGGACAGGGGGGAGACGGAAAAGCGGGTCAGCGCCGTCTTGGGCGGCAAGGAAGGTGTGCGATGGTCCATGATCCCTCATCCCGTTGGAAAGCGTCGGCCTTAAGCTAGCAGGGCAGGATCGGAACTGCATCTCGCATCGCATCGGGGCCAAGTTTACCTAAGGGGATATTTCCTTACGGCCAAGCTTGGCTTAAACAGGTATGTAACTGATTCGCTTGGAGAAA
This sequence comes from Microvirga sp., assembly GCF_014699075.1. Taxonomy (GTDB): domain Bacteria; phylum Pseudomonadota; class Alphaproteobacteria; order Rhizobiales; family Beijerinckiaceae; genus Microvirga. Next base: position 56,102 of record NZ_JACXAB010000008.1, read on the forward strand.
CAGGAGGTTCGAGCCGAACCCGCCTGAGAGAGCAGCTGGCCAAAACAAAAGGCGCCTTGCGGCGCCTTATTGGAAAAAGTTGGTGGCCAGCTGGGAGCAGCGTTGAGGAGGCAACGATCTGCTCCCAGGCTGGCCGAGCCCACGAAGTCCCAGGAGATGCGGCGGACCTGAGCATCCGTAGGGCATTTCTTCCGCTCAAGGCGGAAACTATGGTCGAACGTATAGGAAACATGAGGCGTTGCAAGCGCCCATGTGGCCAAAAAGCGGCATTTTCCCAAAAAATTTAAAGCAAAGGTATCTCAAGGAGATGAATCCGCTTGCTCAGGCGTCGGATTCACACCGGCTGAGGATCTCTCCAAGTCATGTCGGCTTGCTGTCTGCCTCAAGGTAAGTCTTCACGGTCGCGATAAACTTGGCCACCGAGATCGGCTTGGACATATAGGCTTCGCAGCCGCCTTCCCGAATCCTCTCCTCGTCGCCCTTCATGGCAAATGCCGTGATGGCGATGACGGGAATCGACTTGAGCTCTTCGTCGGCCTTGAGCCAGCGGGTCACCTCGAGACCGGAGACCTCGGGCAGCTGGATGTCCATGAGGATCAGGTCCGGCTTGTGGGCCCGGGCCAGTTCCATGGCCTCGATGCCATGGCTGGTCTTGAGGGTCGCATAGCCATGGGCCTCGAGGAGATCGTTGAAGAGCTTCATGTTGAGTTCGTTATCCTCAACAATGAGCACGGTCTTCTTCATTGGCGCTATCCCGGGGCCCAAAACGCACTTCATCGGCCCGAATTTTCGTCTGATGGTATAGTTAGGTCCAAACCTATTGATGAAATGCAAACTGACAGCATGAACACACCCTTAAAAAGAGTTACTCGCGAGGAGGCCGAAAATGTCGCAGTGGGGGCTTTTGCCTTCATCACGAGCGACGAGGAGCGCCTCGGACGGTTCCTGGCCGTCTCCGGCCTCGGGCCGGATACTATTCGCTCGGCCGCCTCATCGCCCGGCTTCTTCGCCGGTATCCTCGACTATGTGGTCTCCGACGAGCCGTTGCTGATCGCGCTGGCCAAGGAGATGGACACCAAGCCTGAGCACATTATGAGCGCCCGCTGGACCCTGTCTCCCTCCGAATTCGAATAGCCGCACTGTCCCATGAACGATGCGCCCTTCTGCCGTGACTGCCTGACCATATCCGCCAGCCTCCTGGCGGAACGGTGCAAGGCTTGCGGGTCCCCTCGCCTGCTGCGGCACAAGGAGCGCGACAGCCTCTCCATCACGCATGTGGATTGCGACGCCTTCTTCGCCGCCGTGGAGAAGCGGGACGATCCGAGCCTCGCAGACAAGCCGGTGATCATTGGCGGCGGCAAGCGCGGTGTCGTGTCGACCGCCTGCTACATGGCGCGCATCTATGGGGTGCGCTCCGCCATGCCCATGTTCCAGGCGCTGAAGCTCTGCCCGCATGCGACGGTGATCAAGCCCAACGGCGAGAAGTACAGCAAGGCCGGCCGCGAGGTGCGCCAGCTGATGCTGGAGCTGACGCCGCTGGTGGAGCCGGTCTCCATCGACGAGGCATTTCTCGACCTCACCGGAACGGAACGGCTGCACCACGGCAGCCCGGCCCTGACGCTGGCGCGCTTCGCCCGCAAGGTGGAGAACGAGATCGGGATCTCCATCTCGGTTGGGCTCTCCTACAACAAGTTCCTGGCCAAGATCGCGTCCGATCTCCAGAAGCCGCGGGGTTTCTCGATCATCGGCCGCGTGGAAGCCGCCGACTTCCTGGCCGACAAGCCGGTGGGGATCATTCCCGGCATCGGCGCCTCGGCTCAGGCTCGGCTCGCCAAGGTCGGCGTGACGCAGATCGCGCACCTGCGGGGCGTGGAGTTGAAGACCCTGTTCGAGGCGCTCGGTCGCGACTCACAGCGCCTGTCGCGGCTCGCCTGGGGCGAGGATCACCGGAAGGTGATCTCCGAGCGGGAGACCAAGAGCATCTCGGCGGAGACGACCTTCGAGACGGACCTGCGATCATTCGACGAGCTCGAGCCGATCCTCTGGCGACTCGCCGAGAAGGTCTCGCGCCGCCTCAAGAAGTCGGGCCTCGCCGGGCGCAGCGTGACCCTGAAGCTCAAGGACAAGGACTTTCGGCTGATCACCCGCACCCGTTCCGGCTTCGCGCCCACGCAGCTCGCCGCCCGCCTCTTCGACCCGGCCCGGCAGCTCCTCAAAGCCTCCTGCGATGGCACCGCGTTTCGCCTCATCGGCATCGGGGCCGCCGACCTGTGCGACGCGGTGGACGCGGACAAGGGCGACCTTGCGGACCAATCCGTGGTGCGGCAGGCCCACATGGAGGCCGCCATCGACAAGATCCGCGACAAGTTCGGCGTGGGCGCCCTGCAGAAGGGAATCGTGCTGCGCAAGAACTAACGCGTCGTTCCGGGACAGCGCACTCTTCCAAGAAGGAGCATCGGATCAATCCTAAAAGTGCAAATCCACTTTGGGTCCGATGCTCTAGCGCTGGCAGCCGCTCGTCTTCTGGACGTCGAGGCTCTTCAGCTCGCCCTTGAGGGCGAAGTCCCCGTAATCGAGCCTGAGGTCCCGGCTGATGCCGTTCTCGAAGAGCTCGAAGGAAATCCGGTAGACCGGGGTCCGGTCGCCCTTGCCTTCCTCGAAATAGCTGATGGTGATCGGCCAGCGGGCCAGGGAGGCGAGATCGTCCTTCCGGACGGGTTCCTCCAATGAGGCCAAAGCCGCGCCGGGCTCGATCTTGCGGCCGATCAGCCCGAGGGTATCGTAAACTTTGTCGCCCTTGTTGGAGCCGTCATAGACCTTGACCGACAGGGTCGTATCGCTCCGGCGTCCGGCTTCGATGAGGCGCTTAAGGTGCTCGGTCGGGAACACCGTCTCGCCGGCGGCGCCGAACGCAGTCTTCTTCGGCTGCTTGAGGTCGACATTGAGCATGCCCTCAGGCGTGATCTTGGCGTCGCCGTCGACCTCGCTGTCTTTGATCAGGCCCTGCCGGAACGACGTGGACTTGAAATGCATGGAGCGGCCGTCGCCGGTCTCGTAGGTGGCGGTCTGCACGTCCATGGTGTTGGCGCCGGACTCGCTGCTGTTGAGGATCGTCACCTGCCGGTACTTGAGAGTGTAGCCATCGCAGGCATCGCCCCCGAATTCCATGGCAATGCGCCCCCTCGCACTCTCGACTCCATTGGAGCCACCCGCCCGCAGGAGCGACAGATCGTAGACCGCCCGATGGGGCGCGAGCTGAACAGGGGTCTTCGCCGTCTCCGCGGCAGCGGGCATCAGCGAGGCGATGGACAGGCCGGCGGCCGCAACGAACAAACGCATATCTTCTCCCGACGCAACGGCAGCCAAGATAGGCCGCTCCTGCCCACAGGGCAATGTTCCCGCTTGCGTCCTTCCGGCTCATCCGCCACTACTCCGTCCGGATGATGTCACACATCGAGGCTTGAAATGAGCAAAGTCGACAAGAAACTTCAGGACCTGGGAATCACCCTGCCGACCCCGGCGGCACCGGTGGCGAATTACGTGCCGTTCGTCCGCACCGGCAACCTCGTCATCATCTCCGGCCAGCTCTGCCTCGGGCTCGACGGCAAGATGGCCGACGCCCACAAGGGCAAGGTCGGGGCAGACGTTTCGCCTGAGGTCGCCCAGGAGGCCGCGCGGCTCTGCGCCATCAATCTTCTTGCCCAGCTCAAGGCAGCGGTCGGCGACCTGGACAAGGTCACCCGCTGCGTGCGCCTCGGCGGTTTCATCAACGCGGTGCCGACTTTCGCGGCGCTCGCTCCCGTCATGAACGGCGCCTCGGACCTGATGGTGGAAGTGCTGGGCGATGCGGGCCGGCATGCCCGCTCCACCGTCGGCGTGGCGGAACTGCCGCTCGATGCCTGTGTCGAAGTCGAAGGGATGTTTGAAGTCCAATGAGCATTCCCGGCTGGCTCGTCGCGAAGCCCATCGCCCATCGCGGCCTTCACAACAAAGCCGAAGGCGTCATCGAGAACACGATCTCGGCCGCGGAAGCCGCCATCGCGCGCGGGTTCCCCATCGAGCTCGACGTTCAGCTGACTGCCGACAACGAGGCTATCGTCTTCCACGATTTCGAACTCGACCGTCTTACCGGCGAAAAGGGTCTGGTTGCCGAGCGCAAGCTCTCCGACCTCACCCGGATCGACATCGCTGGCGCCAAAGGCGGAGACAAGATTCCCTCCTTCAAGGATTATCTCGGCACCATCGCCGGGCGCACGCCGCTGGTCGTCGAGATCAAGAGCCAGTTCAACGAGGATATGCGCCTCACGAAGCGGGTCATTGAGATCCTCAAGGATTACAGCGGCCCGTTCGTCATCAAGTCCTTCGATCCGGACATCGTCGCGCATCTGCGCGAGCATGCGCCGAATATCACGCGCGGGTTCATCGGCGAGCTGGAATATGCGTCCAAGGCCGACAGCTTCCTGACGCCCGAGAAGAAGCACCGGATGGCCAACCTGCTGCACTTCGGCGAGTCGCAGCCGCACTTCCTGTCCTGGCGCGTGAAGGACATCCCCTGCGCCTCGACCCATCTGAGCAGGCTCCTCGGAAACCTGCCGGTCATGACCTGGACCGTGCGGACGCCTGAGGAACGCGCCCATGCGGAGAAGCACGCGGACCAGATGGTGTTCGAGGGCTTCCTGCCCTGATCTATCCTCTTGTCATCCCCGCGCAGGCGGGGATCCATAAACACGACGACTCAAGACAAAACGAACAGCGTCGCGCTTCTTTCTGCTCCGTCAGCGGTTATGGATCCCGGGCTCTGCTCCGCAGCCCCGGGATGACGAAGGTGCGAGCTGTCACACACTGATATTGCAAGGATCTCGCCGAGTGATTAGCTCTTAATCCCTAACGGCGGGGTCCCTCCACCCAGTGAACATCCAAGTCAAAATCGCCCAGGGCCTGAAGGCGGTTCCTGCCGCCCAGTGGGATGCCTGTGCTCTCGGCGTGGGGTCAGGCGACGACGAGCCGTTCAATCCCTTCGTGTCCTATGCCTTTCTGTCCGCGCTGGAAGACTCCGGCTGTGTCGGAGCAAAGACCGGCTGGGCGCCCCTGCACGTTCTTGTGGAGGACGAGGACGAGACGATCCTGGGCGCCGCACCCTGCTACCTGAAATCTCACTCCCAGGGCGAATACGTGTTCGACCATTCCTGGGCGGATGCCTATTCGCGGGCCGGCGGGCGCTATTATCCTAAGCTCCAGGTGTCGGTGCCGTTCACGCCCGCTACCGGCCCGCGCCTCCTCGTGCCGAACGGACCCCAGGCGGCGGAGACCCGCTCCACTCTCATCGCCGGCCTCCGGGCGCTGCGGGATCAGACCGGCGCCTCGTCCATCCATGCGACCTTCCTGCAGCAGGACGATCTCGAAGCGTTTACGTCTGACGAGTTCCTGCTCCGGAACGACCAGCAGTTCCACTGGTTCAACGACGGCTATGGCAGCTTCGACAGCTTCCTCGCGGCGCTTGCCTCGCGCAAGCGCAAAGCCATCCGGCGCGAACGACGCGATGCATTGAGCCCCGGCATCACCATCGAGTGGGTGACGGGCAAGGACATCACTGAAGCCCACTGGGACGCCTTCTTCGCTTTCTACATGGACACCGGCTCCCGCAAATGGGGCCGGCCCTATCTCAATCGCCTCTTTTTCTCCCTCATCGGCGAGCGCATGGCGGACCGGGTGCTGCTTGTCATGGCGAAGCGCGATGGCCGCTATATCGCAGGCGCCATCAACTTCATCGGCGACAAGCGCCTCTACGGGCGCAATTGGGGCTGCATCGAGGATCACCCTTTTCTGCATTTCGAGGTCTGCTACTACCAAGCGATCGCATTCGCCATTGAACGCGGCCTCGACCGCGTTGAGGCGGGAGCGCAGGGCGAGCACAAGCTGGCGCGCGGCTACAGGCCCGTGATCACTTCATCGGCCCACGACATCGCCGATCCCGGACTGCGCCGGGCCGTGCGGGCCTATCTCGATCAGGAGCGCCTCTACGTATCCGAAGCAGCCGAGGAGCTGGAGGACGCGACCCCGTTCAAGCATCGGGAAGAGGATTAAGCGCCCGCGGCAGGTGCACGCTGCCGCGCGAAGGCGACGAAGCCCTCGAGAAATGTCCGAAGCTGGCTCTCGATCTTCTGGTCGGTCAGGCTCCCGTCCTGATTGAACACCGTTCCGGCCCGCGACACCATCAGGCGGCCGTCCGACCAGAAGTCGGCCTTCAGGGTGCGCAGGACCGGGAGCCATGCGTTCTGGGACAGAATGGTGCCGAAACCGCCGGGCGAGGCGCCGATCACGGCCACAGGCTTGTTGCCGAAAACGCGCTTGATGTCCGAGTCCGGGCGCGAAAGCCAGTCGATGGCGTTCTTGAACACGCCCGGAATCGAGTTGTTGTATTCCGGCGTCACGAGGAGCAGACCGTCCGCAGCCGCGATGGTATCCTTCAGCGCCGTCACCGTCTCCGGGATGCCCTCCGAGGCTTCCAGATCCGCATCGTAAAGCGGAATGCCACGAATGGTCTCGACGACGAGCTCCGAACCTTCCGGCATCATCCCGGCCGCGCTGCGAAGGAGCGCGGTGTTGTAGGAGGCCTGCCGCAGGCTGCCTGACAGGCCGATCAGTGTCGTCATGGGGACCTCGTGATTGTGCAAGCCCGTCTGGGCATTCCGTTGCGGGATCGGAACCTCATCCAGCCCATGCCCCGCGTGCGGCGAGGTTAAACCATCAAGGTTGGCAACGCGATACGGCCATCAGCTCCGCGACACTGGTAAGTCGATGTCAGCGTCCTAGAAATCACGGGATAACGGTTCATATGTGTCTTGCTGACCTCGAACCCTTCTTCCATCCCTTCGAAACTTCATGGAATTGTCTCCTCAAGTCCCCGATGCAGCCCAACAGAGACGATTGTCTGCCGTTTCAGGTTTCTCGATCCTTGGATGACTTCAAACCCGACCCGCTGGTAGCCCCGTGATGCAGCATCGTCTCGCGACCCTGCCGGACTTCCTTGCCAATGGCGGCACCATGGGCGAGCGCGTCCGCCAGTACGACTGGTCGTCAACTCCGGTCGGCGCCATCGAGACTTGGCCGCACTCCCTGCGCACGGCCGTGAGCATGATGCTCCATTCGAAGTTTCCGACCTTCATGGTCTGGGGGCCGGAGCTGACCGCGTTCTATAACGATGCCTACAGGCCCATGCTGGGCACCAAGCCCGAGGCCCTGGGCCGGCCTTTTCGGGAGATCTGGTCGGAAGCCTGGAACGTGATGGGGCCGATTGCGGAACAGGCCCTCGCCGGCGAGGCCAGCTATTTTGAGGACCTGCCGATTACCCTTGGGCGGAAAGGGTATCCGGAGCAGACATGGTGGACCTTCTCGTACAGCCCCGTCCATGACGAGAACGGCGATGTGGCCGGCGTTCTCTGCATCGTGCATGAAACGACCTCGAAGGTGCTCGGCGAACAGCGCCTCAACTTCCTCGTCCGGCTGAGCGACCGCCTGCGTGGGCTCCACGACCCCATCGAGGTGATCACGGCCGCTCAGGAGATGCTGGGTGCCCATCTCGCAACCAGCCGTGTCGGCTATGGAGAGGTCGAGGAGACGGCCCGCTATTTCACCACGGAACGCAATTGGACCGACGGTACCGTCGCGCATCGCGCCGGAACCCACGATCTTGCAGCCTTCGGTCCCGAGATCCATGGCGCCCTCAAGCGAGGGGAGACGCTTGCGATCCATGACGTGTCAGTCGATCCGCGCACCAATTCGCCGGAACATCAGGCAGCGTTCGCATACCTGGAAACATCCGCGGCCGTCACCGTGAGCCTGGTCAAGCAGGGACGCATGGTGGCGGCCCTCTACGTCCACAACAGAACCCCTCGCCTCTGGAACGAGAACGAAGTCAAACTCATCGAAGATGTTGCTGAGCGGACCTGGGATGCCGTCGAGCGCGCCCGCGCGGAAACCGCATTGCGGGCCAGCCAGGATCGCCTGCGGCTGGCCATCGATGCAGGCCGCATGGCTGTGTGGGAGCATGAAACGGCAACCGATCGCATTACGGCAAGCCCCGAGCTCAATCGCATGCTCGGGTACCCGGCGGATGCCGAACTCGATATCGCCGAGGTCCGAACACGGTATTATCCTGGGGACCGGGAGCTGCTGACAGCTGCCGCGATGGGCGCTCTCAAGAAGGGTGAGCGGTTCTTCGAGGTCGAGTACCGGTTCTACAGGGTCGACGGATCCCTGCGGTGGCTCCTGATGCGCGCCGAGATGCTGCTCGGCCCCGATGGGTTTCCAACGAGGACCATCGGCGTTCTCCTGGACATTACCGACCGCAAGGCCGCCGAGGAGGCGCTGCTCGAGAGAGAGGCGGAGCTGATGGCCGCTCTCGAGGCCGGCTCTCTGGCCATCTTCGACTTCGATCACATCAAGGGAAGGATGAACCCCTCGCCTCGCCTCAGCGAGCTTTACGGCTACCCGCCCGACCATGTGCTGACCCTCGCGGACATCCGGGCGCGCTATCACCCTGACGACATCGCGCAGATCATCAACAAGCGCGATAGGGAGCGGGAGGACACCGGCTTCCGCAACTTCGAATGGACGCTTCGCCTGATGATGCCCGACAGCACAACCCGATGGGTGAGCGGGCGAGGTGAGTATGTCCGGGACGAGAAGAACAACATCATCCGGTCCCGCGGCGTCGTCATGGACATCACCGAACGCAAGCGTTGGGAGGAACACCAGCAGCTGCTGATCAATGAGTTGAACCACCGGGTGAAGAACACCCTGGCGACGGTTCAATCCATCGGCTCCCAGACGCTGCGCAACGCCGACACCATGGAAGGCGCGCGCTCAGCCATGGAGGCGCGCCTGCTCGCCCTCTCCCGCGCCCATGACGTGCTCACCCGGGAGAACTGGGAAGGCGCCGGTCTCCTTGAGATCGTCAGGGAAGCCATGGCTCCTTACAGGCACGAGCGCGAGAGGCGCATCCATATGGACGGGCCGGATACCCGCCTTTCGCCACGGATGGCGCTGGCGCTCGCCATGGCCCTCCAGGAACTCGCCACGAACGCGGTGAAGTATGGTGCCCTGTCCAATGAGCGCGGCGAGGTGCGGATTGCATGGTCGGTAAGCGATGGGGCGGACAAGCGCCTGCATCTGACCTGGTCCGAGACGAACGGACCGACGGTCGAGATCCCCAAACGCCGGGGCTTCGGCACCCGGCTCATCGAACGCAGCCTTGCTCAGGATCTCCACGGGAAGGCGATGATCGATTTTGCTCCGGCCGGCATCGTCTGCACGGTCGACGCCCCGATCGCCTGAAGCAATAAAGAAAAGCCGTACCGGACTGGTGTCCGGTACGGCTCTGTATAAGTTCGGCTGAGGGTCGGGCCTCAGAGAGTGGCTATGATGGCCTCAATACCTTCCATGATCGCTGCCGGCGATGTGCCGAGAGCGCTCAGGCCTACTTCCAGGAACCAGTAGCAGCCAAGGATGATCACCGGCACGAGGATCCAGCCGAGGATTTCCTCGAGCCAGACGCGCCGGCGACGACGCTGGTAGCGCTTCTCGCGCCAAGAGGCTTTCGAGACCTTCGCCGGAGCATCCAGGGTGCGGGAGGCCTGCAACGGCCCCTCGTGAAGTTCAGTCGTCATGCTCTAACCAATGGTACCTTCGGAACGGTGCGGACACCTCCGCCTCCATTACCATCGGAGCCCTTCGGCTTCACCGACTTTTTCGCCTTCGTGGACGTGGACTTCGCCTTGGGCTTCTTCTTGGCGTTCGTCACGACCTTCTCGGGCTTCGGCTTCACCGGGCCTTCCACATACTCGAAGCCCAGACTCTGCAGGCCGATCTCGTCGGTCTTGACCACGACCTTGACCGCTCCGCCCTCCTTGAGGCGTCCGAAGAGTACCTCGTCGGCGAGCGGCGTCTTGATGGTGGTCTGGATCAGACGGCCCATCGGGCGGGCGCCCATGGCCTCGTCGTAACCGTGCTCGACCAGCCAGTCGCGGGCCTCGTCCGTGAGCTCGATGGACACGTTGCGGTCGGCGAGCTGGGCATCCAGCTGCATCACGAACTTGTCGACAACCTTCTGGACCACTTCCTTGGGCAGGTGGCCGAAGGAGATGATGGCATCGAGGCGGTTGCGGAACTCCGGCGTGAACAGCTTGTTCACGGCCTCGGTGTCGTCACCCTCCCGCTTGGTGCGGGTGAAGCCATAGGCCGGGCGGGCCATGTCGGCGGCGCCCGCATTCGTGGTCATGATAATGATCACGTTGCGGAAATCGACCTGCTTGCCGTTGTGGTCCGTCAGCTTCCCGTGGTCCATGACCTGGAGCAGGATGTTGAACAGGTCCGGATGCGCCTTCTCGATCTCGTCGAGCAGGAGCACGCAATGCGGATGCTGGTCAATGCCGTCGGTCAGGAGACCGCCCTGGTCGAAGCCCACATAGCCGGGAGGCGCGCCGATCAGGCGGCTGACCGTGTGCCGTTCCATATACTCCGACATGTCGAAGCGCAGGAGCTCGACGCCTAGTGATACGGAAAGCTGCTTGGCGACCTCGGTCTTGCCGACGCCCGTCGGGCCGGCAAACAGGTAGGAGCCGATGGGCTTTTCCGCGTCGCGCAGGCCGGCGCGGGCCAGCTTGATCGCCGAGGACAGCGCCTCGATGGCCTTGTCCTGCCCGTAGACCACCCGCTTGAGGGTGTCCTGCAGATGCGCGAGCACCTCCGCGTCGTCCTTCGACACGGTCTTGGGCGGGATCCGGGCCATAGTAGCGATGGTGGCCTCGATCTCCTTGATGCCGATGGTCTTCTTGCGACGACCCTCGGGGAGAAGCATCTGCGACGCGCCGGTCTCGTCGATCACGTCGATCGCCTTGTCCGGCAGCTTCCGGTCGTTGATGTAGCGGGCCGACAGCTCCACCGCGGCCTTCACGGCGTCATTGGTGTACTTGAGCTTGTGGAAGTCCTCGAAATAGGGCTTGAGGCCCTTCACGATCTCGATGGCATCCGGCACGGACGGCTCGTTCACGTCGATCTTCTGGAAGCGACGCACGAGGGCCCGATCCTTCTCGAAATACTGGCGGTATTCCTTGTAGGTGGTCGAGCCGATGCAGCGCAGGCTGCCCTGTGCCAGGGCAGGCTTCAGGAGGTTGGAGGCATCCATGGCACCGCCCGAGGTGGCGCCGGCGCCGATCACCGTATGAATTTCATCGATGAACATGATGGCGTTCGGATGGGCCTCGATCTCCTTCATCACCTGCTTCAGGCGCTCTTCGAAGTCGCCGCGATAGCGGGTGCCGGCGAGCAGGGTGCCCATGTCGAGGGAGAAGACGGTCGCGCCCTTCAGAACCTCCGGCACCTGCCCCTGGACGATCTTGCGGGCAAGACCTTCCGCGATGGCGGTCTTGCCGACGCCGGGATCGCCGACGAGGAGCGGATTGTTCTTCTGGCGGCGGCACAGGACTTGGATGGTGCGCTGCACTTCGGACTCACGCCCGATAAGCGGATCGATCCGGCCTTCCTTCGCCTTCTTGTTGAGATTGACGCAGTAAGCCTCAAGAGCGTCGCCCTTTTTTTTCTGGCGCGCGTCGCCCTCGTCCTGGGTCGGACGCTCGTTGGAGGATTCCTCCTCGGAACCGCGCGGAGAGCGGCTCTCGGTGAGGCCGGGGCGCTTGGCAATGCCATGGCTGATGTAGTTGACCGCGTCGTAGCGGGTCATGTCCTGCTCCTGCAGGAAGTAGGCCGCATGGCTCTCCCGCTCGGCGAAGATGGCGACCAGCACGTTGGCGCCGGTCACTTCATCCCGTCCCGAGGACTGGACATGGATAACCGCCCGCTGGATCACGCGCTGGAAGCCGGCCGTCGGCTTGGAGTCCTGACGCCCGTCCGCAACGAGGTTGGCGAGTTCGCTGTCCACGTAATCCACCAGGTTGCGGCGGAGAACTTCGATATCGACATTGCAAGCCCGCATGACGGCGGCCGCGTCCTGGTCGTCGATCAGGGCCAGGAGAAGGTGTTCGAGGGTTGCGTATTCGTGGCGGCGCTCGCCGGCAAGAGCGAGGGCTCGGTGAAGGGCTTGTTCAAGACTGCGAGAAAAGCTCGGCAACGGCTTGTCCTTTATGAGCGGGGCTCGGCTAATTCTTTTCCATTACACATTGCAGAGGATGCTGGTGCTTTCGGGCGAAGTCCATCACCTGGGTCACCTTGGTCTCGGCAATTTCGTAGGTAAAAACTCCACATTCCCCGACGCCGTTCTGGTGCACATGAAGCATGATCCGGGTCGCATCCTCCCGGTTTTTGTTGAAGAAACGCTCCAGCACATGCACCACGAACTCCATCGGGGTGTAATCATCGTTCAAGAGGAGAACGCGGTAAAGGTTCGGCCGTTTCGTGCGCGGCTTGGTTTTCGTGATGATGGCCGTGTTGGAGCGGCCGCCATCATCGCCTCCGGGATCTCTCCCAGGAGGCTCCGACCCGCCGGCAGCCGAGATCGGAGACTGCCTCGACAGAGTCATTGTACCGTAAGCTAACCGCAGCATCGTCGGACGACCGCCCCTTGTTCTCGTCTGGCCCTGCCCGTGGCTCACATCCCGGTTCGAGCCACATCACACAGCCAAATCTATAGTCGCTCCATTCAGTTCGCCAGATCAACCAGATGGGTGGTCGCAGCATGGATGAAAAGAGCGACATCTTGGTCACGCCTTCGCGACCGGCAGCCGGACCTCGGGGCGTCGTTCACCTCAACGCAAAACGCCCGGCACAAGGCCGGGCGCTTCATCCTAAAGGATACGAGACTGCTTGCGTTAGGCAGCGGTCTTGGACAGGAGGCCTTCGTAAGGCTTCAGGGTCTCGGTGGCGAGGTTCGAGTAGAGCGAGCCCATCTTGGTCGACTGGCTGACCAGGTTGTCGAAGGCGCCCTTCACGTAGGCCGTCTGGATTTCGACTGCCTTGTCCAGGGTCTGGACGCCGAGCAGCTTCTCGACCGTGGAGGAGGTGTGCTCGAACGACTTGCGGGCGAATTCGGCCGCCTCGGTGGCGATCGCCTGCGAGGTGCTGGAGAAAGCGCCGAGCGCCTTCATGGTGGCATCCAGGTTATCCTGGCCGAGCTTCTGAATTTGGGTGAACGGCTGAAGCATTGTGAACCTCGACAATAAGGCGTTTAATGATGGTCGGCGCCGCTGAGCAGCTGACGGAGCTCGATATATGCACTGCACAAAAAATTGTCAAATTATTTTGTGCAGTGCACAATATGTCGTGCACCGGAATTGTCCCTGTTAACCCCCCCGTAACCGCAACCCCTTACCGTCAGAGCATGTGTTGCGCCGGCAACGGTTCCTTGTAGAGAGCCGGGCGCATGGGCCTAAGAACCAAACGAAACAGGGATTTTTCAGCATGAATTCGGTTTGGACAGGACACCGAAAGGCATGGGCTCTCGTTGGTATCGTCGCGTCATTTGCTATTACGGTCACCTCTCCCGCTGAAGCGGCGCGCCGCAGGGCTCCGGCCGGCGGCGGCTACGGCCCTCCCAGCGCTTCCATCGTCGTCGATGCCAAGACCGGCAAGATTCTGCAGGGTGAAAACATCGATGCGCCCCGGATTCCCGCCTCCATCACGAAGGTCATGAGCCTTTACCTGCTCTTCGAGCAGATGGAACGGGGCCGGATGAGCGTCGACACGCCCCTGACGGTGTCGTCCTATGCGGCCAGCCAGCCGCCGACCAAGCTCGGCCTGCGTCCCGGATCGACCATCCAGGTTGACGACGCCATCAAGGCGATGGTCACCCTCTCGGCCAACGACGTCTCCGTCGTGGTCGCCGAGAACATTGCCGGTTCGGAAGAGGCCTTCGCCCAGATGATGACCCGCAAGGCCCGGGAACTCGGCATGAGCTCCACGGCCTTCTACAACCCGCACGGCCTGCCGCACGATCCGCCGAACATCACCACGGCGCGCGACCTGTCCGTGCTCGGCCGGGCGATCCAGGACCGCTTCCCAAGATACTTCGCTTATTTCGAGACCCGCTCCTTCCAGTACGGCAAGCGCACGATCCGTGGCCATAACCGGCTCCTGGGCAAGGTCGAGGGCGTAGACGGGATCAAGACCGGCTATACACGCCTGTCCGGCTTCAACCTGCTGACCTCGGTCAACACCGCCAGCCGCAGCATCGTCGCCGTGGTGCTCGGCGGCCGTTCCGGCGCCTCCCGCGACCAGAAGATGGCCGGCCTGATCGACGATCACCTGCCCCGCGCCTATGCCGGCGCCCGCATCGCCCCGCCGGTGGTCGAAGGCTCCGCCCAGCCCACCATGGTGGCCGAAGCTCCCGCTCCCCGTCCGGTCGAGCCGGCTCCCGTCCAGGCTCCGGTCAGGGTCGCGTCCGCTACCCCGGAGGCTCCCATGGCCCAAGCGACGACGCCGCAGCCTGCCCCCGAGCGCAAGCCCCTCGACATGAACACCCTGCGCCCAGTGGTGGCATCCGCCACCGGTGCAAGCTCCACCACGACGCCGTCCTCCACCTCCTCGGTGCGCTGGCAGAAGGGTCAGGAGCCGCTGCCGCTGAACGCCCAGGCCTACGCCGCCCTGCCCCCGCAGGCTGCACCGGCCCAGATCCCGGCATCGCAGAAGGCTGCTCTGGTAGCCAAGATCGAGGCAAAGCCCGTCGAGGCGGTTCCGGCTGCATCGACCCCGGTCGTGACCAAGACCGCATCGCTCAAGGTCGAAGCTCCCGAGCCGAAGAAGGTCGAGCGTCCCTCGGTGACCGGCTGGGTAATCCAGCTCGGCGCCACGGACGACGAGATCAAGGCCAAGGAAATGCTCGACTCCGCCCGCAGCCGCTTCGGCAAGGTGCTCGGCAAGGCCGCGCCGTTCACCGAGAAGGTGACCGTCGACGGCAGCACCCTCTACCGCGCCCGCTTCTCCGGCTTCTCGGAGTCGGATGATGCTGCCAAAGCGTGCAAGCAGCTGAAGAAGAGCGGCGTGAACTGCTTCGCCTCCCGCGCCTGAGGCAGGATTGAAGAACCCTGAGACGGTGCGTGTGCTTGCACCGTCTCGGCGAAGATCACCGGATCGCGCGTGGAGTATCAGCGATGTCGGCCCAGCAGGACTTCTCTCGCCTCGTTGACGCGAGCCGCGAGGTACGCCGTCCCCCCATGGTCGGGATGGAGCCTCTTCATCAAGGTTCGATGCGCTTTTCGGATCTCGTCGAGGCTCGCACCCGGCTGAAGCCCCAGGATCTGATAGGCTTCTTCTTTCGTCATTACGCCCGACTGCGCATGGGTGCGCGTCCGCGTGTCACGATCTCCCTGAGCGTTTTCACGCCAGCCGGCAAACCGGCGATCAAGATACGCTTCTAGGAGGGGAACGCCCTGCGGATCGTGGGCGCTGCATTCGTCGTAGAGGCGGCGCAGGCTCCCCGGATCGAGACTGGACAGGCGCCTTCCCGCGAAGGCCCCGACCAGAACGCTGCCCTCGACGGCACCCGTCGCATGGTCGATTTCCATCTCGATCATGGCCGAGCGGATGCGGGAGAAGCGGCCGGGCTGGGGCTGAAACCGGCTCCACGGCCCTGAGAGTTTGAGGACGTTCCATCCCAGCGCCCAGGCGCCGAGCCCGCCGATGAGGAGCGCAAGGCCGGGCTGGCCTTTGACACCCACCCACACGGCCGCGCCGAGGGCGGCGACGCCGCCTATGGTTCTGACGGCCTTCGCCAGCGCCTTCGGCTCGGTGCGCGTGTAAGTCTTGCCCAGCCACCACAGAAGGGCGACTGCGGCGATTCCGAAAAGAAGCATCATGGTTCTATGTCCCCACCCCAACATGTGGGCCGGGATGGGACGGATGTAAATCGCCGCCAGGAATAATGCAGCGGCAGCCGGCTCAGGCCGGGCGCGCCGGAATGGTGAGGCCGCGCTGAACTGCCGGACGGGCCAGGCCCCGCTCCAGCCATGCGGGCACCCGCTTGAAGCTGTCGAACTCCACCAGTTCGCCCGCACCATAGAAGCCGATAAGGTTGCGCACCCAGCCCAGCAGGGAGATGTCGGCGATGGTGTAGTCCTGGCCCATGATCCAGTCGCGCCCCTCGAGCCGGGTCTCAAGCACGCCCAGCAGGCGCTTGGACTCGTTGCGGTACCGCTCCAGGGGCCGCTTGTCCTCGATCTCGCGACCGGCAAACTTATGGAAGAAGCCGAGTTGGCCGAACATCGGGCCGACAGAGGCCATCTGGAAGAACACCCACTGGATGGTCTCGTAGCGGCGCACCGGGTCGGAGGGCAGAAGCTGGCCTGTCTTCTCGGCGAGGTATAGGAGGATGGCGCCGGACTCGAACAGGCCGAACGGTTTGCCGCCCGGTCCATCGGGATCGATGATCGCCGGGATCTTGCCGTTCGGGTTCAGGGACAGGAATTCCGGACCCCAGGTCTCGTTTTCGCCGATGTTGATGAAGTGCGGCTCGTAGGCCAGCCCAGTCTCCTCCAGCATGATGGAGACCTTCACGCCGTTCGGCGTCGGTGTGGAATAGAGCTGGATGCGGTCGGGATTTTGAGCCGGCCAGCGGCTGGTGATCGGGAAGGCGGAGAGATCGGCCATGGGAACTCCATCAGCGACGTGAGTCGTGGTGGAGGGATGCTAGAGGGGTGGCAACGGCTTGCAACCGCGAAGCCGCTGCCGCCGATCAAGTTTCAGTGCAGAAGGCGAACCGCACCGCGCTGGCTTTCGCGATCCCAGGCCTCCACGACGACGCCGTTGATGCCCGAGTCGTGCAGCCTGTCGCTCAGATCGATGAAGTGACGCTCGGTGGCCTCCACATCGAACTCGATCTGCTCGTCCTCCGACTGCTCCAGCTCGCAGGCCGCATAGCGCTCGTAGGCGGCCGACATTTCGGCATAGGCGAACGCAACCGGCAGGGTGCGGAAGATGGTGGAGAATTCTTCATCCAGCTCCCCGGTCGTCAGGTCGCGCATTTGGACGAGATAGCCGTCGTCATGCTCACAGACCTCGTAACGCCAGTGCCGGCCTTCGGATGCACACATCAGCATCGGAACCTCCACTCAACTGAACTGCTGAGCCAATGCGAATCGTGGCAGCGAGGTTCCAGGAAGATCCCCAGCAAAAGAGTCTAACGGCTGAACCCATATTCAGCTCGGACGCGGCCGCTGATCCGCACCTTCGTCCCATTGCCGAGATCGATGAAACCCTGGTCCGCCCTGAGGCCGTCGCGCCTTTCCGCTCTGTTACGAGCAGATGGGAGGGGCTCCTCGCAGCCCGGCGGAAGCCTCACTTCCACGCCGGGCGGCAGGTGAGGCGTGCGGCACTCTTTCGCAAGCGCCGATCCGGCTGAGGCAATCAGCAGCAGGGAAAAGACGATCGGGAGCCTCATCGCAACGTCTCCAGGGATTCACATAAGTTACAGAAGACCGAGTTCGGCCAGTTCCCTGCGCATGTCCTCGGGCATCTTGGCAAGGTCTCCTGCCTTGCCATCGATATCACGCGGGGCGTCCTTGGCAACGAGATAGCGCCAGCCCTGGAACGGCCTGTAGGGCCTCGGCTCCACCGCGACCACCTTCGGATCCAGCACCAGCCGGCAGCGCCCGATGCCATCGCCGTCGGTGAAGGGACGAACATCGAGAAGTGCCTGCCTGGCCGCAACATGACCTTTGATGACCCAGTACAGCGAGCCGCCACCCAGAAGCTCGTCAACGCGCTTGGGCACCATGCGGGTCGTGTGCGTCTGCTCGTAGTCGCGCCCGAGCCTCTGATGAAGCACACGGTTCTCCTCGATCCATTCCTCAAGATCGGTGATCGAGTCGCAGCCGACGCAGAGTTTGATCAGGTGAAGTGTCATGTCTGGTTTCAACCATGCGCATCGCGGATCGGACATCCGGCGATGCGCCGCAGGCTATTCCTCGGTCTTGAGAACGATCAGTCGTGCGCCTTCCGCCACCTGGGCGCCCGGCTCGGCGGCGATCTCCGCCACTTCCGCATCGGCCGGTGCCACCAGCACGTGCTCCATTTTCATCGCTTCGACGATCGCGAGCCGCTGCCCCTTCTCGACCCGGTCGCCCAGCTGCACGAATATCGCGATCAGTTTGCCATGCATGGGAGCTTTGATTGAGCCACCCTCATCCATGTGCTCGAGATCCACATCGAAGGGATCGTAAGGCTGCACAAGGGTCTGGCGCCCGTTGCGCAGGATATAGACGCCATGCGGTGCCTCGACCTCCTGGTCGATCTCCTCATCCGCCCAAGGGTCGCTCTCGCCGAAAGCCACCGTGCTCGCGCCGTGATGCTCGGGGCTGAACACCTCGCGGGCATCAACCCGCTCGCCATCCACAAGAAGCGGCACGCCAACGCTGCGCGCGCCGAGCAACTGGAAGCCATCTGGGTTCGACCAGGGCGAGGATGGCTCGTCGCTCTTCTGCAGTTCGGCCATGCGCAGCCGCTCGATTTCCCGCGAGATGAGCGCCGCCGCGCCGAACGACACGGCGACATCGTCGCGCGGTTGAGGCCCGACACCAAGCGCATCGAGGTTGCGGTCGATGAAGCCGGTGTCGAACTGCCCTGCCCTGAAGCCTTCCGCCTCGCAGAGCTTCTTCAGGAAGGCCGCGTTGGTTTTGGGGCCGGCGACGATGGTCTGCCCGAGCGCCTCCGCCAGCCTGTCCAGCGCTTCCTCACGGGTTGCGCCGTGCGCGATGACCTTGGCGATCATCGGATCGTAATAAGGCGTGACCTCCGCTCCGGCCTCAACGCCGGTATCGATGCGGATGCCCTCGTGTTCCGGAAACTCCAGAGCCCAGAGCTTTGCGGTCGAGGGCAGGAACTCCTTTTCCGGATCCTCCGCATAGAGCCGCGCCTCGACCGCATGACCGTCGATGGTGAGGTCGTCCTGGCCGAAGGGCAGCGTCTCGCCGGACGCCGCGCGGAACTGCAATTCAACGAGGTCGAGCCCCGTGATCAACTCGGTGACGGGATGCTCCACCTGCAAGCGGGTGTTCATCTCCATGAAATAGAAGCGGTCCGGGCGCAGGCCCTCGCGGCCGTCGGCGATGAACTCGACGGTGCCGGCGCCCACATAGCCCACCGCGCGGGCGGCCTCGACGGCGGCGCGGCCCATCACGTCACGCATCTCGGGCGGCATGCCGGGAGCCGGCGCCTCCTCGATGACCTTCTGGTGGCGGCGCTGGAGCGAGCAGTCGCGCTCGAAGAGATGCACCACGTTGCCGTGGCTGTCGGCGAAGACCTGGATCTCGATGTGGCGGGGCGAGAGGATGTATTTCTCCACCAGCACGCGCGGGTCGCCGAACGCGCTCGCGGCCTCGCGCTGGGCGCTCTCGAGCGCGGCATCGAAATCGGCCGCCTTCTCGACCCGCCGCATGCCCTTGCCGCCGCCGCCAGCGACCGCCTTGATGAGAACCGGATAGCCGATCTCATAGGCCTTCTGGCGCAGGAAGTCCGGATCCTGCTTGGCGCCGTGATAGCCCGGCACCACCGGCACGCCGGCCTGCTGCACGAGCGCCTTGGCGGCATCCTTCAGGCCCATGGCCTTGATGGCGGAGGCCGGCGGGCCGACGAACACGATGCCGTTCGCAGCACACGCTTCGGCGAACTCGGCCCGTTCGGACAGGAAGCCGTAGCCTGGATGGATCGAGGCGGCGTTCGTGCGGTTGGCGACCTCGATGATCCTGTCGATCTGGAGATAGCTCTCGCGGGCAGGCGGCGGGCCGATGGGATGGGCCTCGTCGGCCATTTGCACGAACAGCGCATCCGCGTCGGCTTCCGAATAGACCGCGATGGTGCGCATACCCAGCTGCCGGGCCGTGCGGATGATGCGGCACGCGATCTCGCCGCGATTGGCGATCAGGACGCTCTCGAGCATGTCCATCCCTTGTCTGATGTCTGTTCAGGTTTTGGGAAACCTAGAGCAAACCTCAAGCCTCTTGTCACGCGGGAACCGTCCTTGACGCTCGTCTCCAACAGGCTGGACGCCTCATAAGGGCTAGAGCGCCATTCCTTATGCAACTTTGTGCAACTCTCCTCTTGCCGGGACGCTTGTTCCACGCTAGCCTTCTTTTGCAAATCATTTGCAACTGCAGAAAGTGACCATGGATCAACCGGCTCCCGTCTCCCTTGTGCAGAAGGCCGCATGGCGGCGCTCCGCGGAACTGCCCTCCCTGCCGGAGGTCAACCGCTCGATCGCCGTGCGACCGGGATCGACGTGGCGACGGGCAGCGGCCTTCATGGGGCCGGGCTATCTGGTAGCCGTGGGCTACATGGACCCGGGCAACTGGGCGACCTCCCTCGCGGGCGGCTCGAAATACGGCTACGCCCTGCTCTCGGTGGCGCTGATCTCCAACATCATGGCGATCATCCTGCAGTCGCTCTGCGCACGGCTCGCCGTGGCCACCGGCCGTGACCTCGCCCAGGCCTGCCGGGACGCGTATCCCAGGCCGGTCGCCTGGGGATTGTGGCTGCTGGCCGAACTCGCCATCTGTGCCACCGATCTGGCCGAGGTCATCGGCACGGCCATCGGCCTCAATCTGCTTTTCGGCATTCCGCTCGAGATTGGTGTCATCATCACGGCGCTGGACGTGTTCCTGATCCTGTATCTCCAGAACCTCGGCTTCCGTTGGGTCGAAGCCTTCATCATCACTCTGCTCGGCGTGATCGCGGTCTGCTTCGGCATCCAGATCGCCATGGCCGATCCGGACTGGTCGGGCGTGATCACCGGCTTTGCGCCGACGACTCAGATCGTCACCGATCCGGACATGCTCTATCTCGCGCTCGGAATCCTCGGCGCGACGGTGATGCCGCATAACCTCTACCTGCATTCCGGCATCGTGCAGACCCGCGCCTATGGTGACACGGTGAAGGAACGGCGTGAGGCCCTGCGCTTCGCTACCTGGGACTCCACGATCGCGCTGATGTTCGCCCTCACCATCAACGCCTCCCTGCTCATCCTCGCAGCCGCCGCCTTCCATGGAACAGGACGCACCGAGATCGCCGAGCTCGGCGAGGCGCACACCCTGCTCCAGCCGATCCTCGGCAGCGCCATCGCCCCGATGCTGTTCGGCCTGTCGCTCCTGTGTTGCGGGCTGAACTCGACGGTCACGGCCACCATGGCCGGCCAGATCGTCATGGAGGGCTTCATCAACTTCAAGATCGCGCCCTGGATGCGCCGTCTCATCACCCGCGGCATCGCCATCATCCCGGCGGCCGCCGTCACCATTGCCTATGGCGAGGGCGGCACGGCGAAACTGCTGATCCTGAGCCAGGTGATCCTGAGCCTCCAGCTCCCCTTCGCGATCATTCCCCTGGTGACGATGACCGCCTCGAAAGCCAAGATGGGCGCCCTCGTCACCCCGCGCTGGCTCACGGCTTTTGCCGGAATCATCGCGGTGGTGATCGTGGTGCTGAACGTGAAGCTCTTGGTGGATTTCGTGCTGGGATAAAGGGTGCTGACCGTCATTCCGGGGCGCCGAAGGCGAGCCCGGAATCCATAAACACAACAAGAATAAGAAAGGCGCTGCGGCAGTCGCAGCGCCTTCTCCTTTGAACCTTGAGGATATGGATTCCGGGCTCCGCTGCGCGGCCCCGGAATGACATCGCCTTACCCGTCCTTCAAACGTCCGAGCGCTTCTTCCATCTTCGCCTTGCGGGTCAGAGCCTCGTCGCGGCGCTCGCGCTGCTCATCGACTACTTCTTCTGGCGCACGCTTGATGAAGTCCGCGTTCCCGAGCTTCGCGTCGATCTTGCCGACCTCCACATCGAGCTTCTGGATCTCCTTGGCGAGTCGGGCGCGTTCCGCATCAAGGTCGATCACGCCCTCCAACGGCAGGGCCGCCACCTCGCCGCGGATGAGGAGCTGGATCGAACTCCTCGGAGCGGCCTCCGCGAAAGAGATATCGGAGATGCGCGCCAGGCGCTTCACGATATCGCCCCAGCGACCGGCGCGGGCCTGCACGTCGGCGGAGGGTGCCACGAGCGCCAGCGGGATCTGCGCACCCGCCGGCACGTTCGTCTCGGAGCGGGCCGAGCGGATCTCGTTGACGAGGTCCACCACCCAGCCGATCTCAGCCTCTGCCTGCCCGTCGATGAGGTGATCGAGGTTCGACCACGCGCTCAGCGCCAGAATCATCTCGCGCCGCGGACCGTCCTCGCCCTTGATCGCCCACAGCTCCTCCGTGAGGAAAGGCATGAACGGGTGCAGGAGCTTGCAGATCTCATCGAAGATGAACGCAATCGTCGCGCGGGTCTCATTCTTCGCAGGCGAATCCGCACCCTGCAGCACAGGCTTGGAGAGTTCGAGCGTCCAGTCGCAGAACACGTTCCACACGAAGCGGTACGCTGCGCCAGCCGCTTCGTTGAACTTGTAGGCGTGAATGCCCGCTGACACCTCGTTGATCGCCTTGGCGCATTCGCTGAGCGCCCACTTGTTGAGCGTCTCCTTGACGGCCTTCGGATCAAAGCCTTCCACGCGCCGGCATTCGTTCATCTCGGCAAAGCGGGCCGCGTTCCAGATCTTGGTGGCGAAGTTCCGGTAGTTCTCCACGCGCTGCACGGAGAGCTTGATGTCGCGCCCTTGGGCTGCCATCGAGGCGAGCGTCATGCGCAGGGCGTCGGCGCCGTACTGTTCCACCACGTCGAGCGGATCGATGACATTGCCCTTGGATTTCGACATCTTGGCGCCCTTCTCGTCACGGACGAGGGCGTGGATGTAGACCGTGTCGAATGGCACTTCGTCCATGAAGTGCAGGCCCATCATCATCATGCGGGCGACCCAGAAGAAGATGATGTCGAAGCCCGTCACCAGGGTGTTGGTGGGATAGTAGCGCTTGAGTTCCGGCGCATCGTCCGGCCAGCCGAGGGTCGAGAACGGCCACAGGGCGGACGAGAACCACGTGTCGAGCACGTCCTCGTCGCGCTTGAGGGCAACGTCCGTCCCGTGCTTCGCACGCGCCTCGGCCCGAGCTTCCTCTTCGCTCATGGCGACATAGGCGTTGCCCTGGTCGTCATACCAGGCCGGGATCTGGTGACCCCACCAGAGCTGGCGCGAGACGCACCAGGGTTCGATGTTCTCGAGCCACTGGAAATAGGTCTTTTCCCAATTCTCGGGCACGAACTTGGTCTGGCCCTTGCGCACCACGTCGAGAGCACGATCCGCGAGCGGCTTCACGTTCACGTACCACTGGTCCGTGAGATACGGCTCGATCACCACATTCGAGCGGTCGCCGTGCGGCACCACGTGAGTGTTCGGCTCGATCTGAACGAGGATCTCGCGCTCTTCGAGCATGGCGATGATGCGCTTGCGGGCCTCGAAGCGATCCAGTCCATCGAGGGCGAGAACGGCCTTGAAATCGTCCGTCTGCGCGAGCCCATCGAGGAAGTCTTCGTTGCCGGAAAGCGCAAGCTGCGCCTCCGTGCCGAAGATGTTGATGAGCGGCAGCTTGTGGCGCTTCCCGACCTCGAAATCGTTGAAGTCATGCGCGGGCGTGATCTTCACCGCGCCGGTGCCCTTCTCCGGATCGGAGTATTCATCCGCCACGATGGGAATGCGGCGACCGACCAGCGGCAGGATCGCAAACTGTCCGATCAGATCCTTGTAGCGCTCGTCCTCCGGATGCACGGCCACAGCCACGTCGCCCAGCATGGTCTCGGGCCGGGTCGTGGCAACCGTGATGGAGCGATCGGGTTGACCGTCGATGGCATAGCGGATGTGCCAGAGATTGCCCTTCACCTCGACCTGCATGACCTCCAGGTCGGAGATCGCGGTCTGGAACTTGGGGTCCCAATTCACGAGGCGCTTGTCCTTGTAGATCAGGCCCTGCTTGTAGAGGTCGACGAAGACCTTCAGCACCGCCTGGGACAGGCCATCGTCCATGGTGAAGCGCTCGCGCGACCAGTCGCAGGAGGCTCCGAGACGCTGGAGTTGGCTCTTGATCTTGCCGCCGGATTCTTCTTTCCATTCCCAGACGCGGTTGATGAATTCCTCGCGGCCGAGGTCGCGGCGCTGGATCTGGCGCGCGGCGAGCTGACGCTCCACCACCATCTGGGTGGCGATGCCCGCGTGGTCCATGCCCGGCTGCCAGAGCACGTCCTTGCCCCGCATGCGCTCGAAGCGGCAGAGGATGTCCTGGATCGTGTTGTTGAGGGCATGCCCCATATGGAGCGTGCCGGTCACGTTCGGCGGCGGGATGACGATCGTGTAGGGTACGGCGTTCTTGCGATCCTCGCGGCCGGCCTTGAAGGCCTCGGCCTCCTCCCAGCGGGTGGAAATGCGTGCTTCGACAGCGGAGGGATCGAACGTCTTGTCCATCATGATAGATACCGGCCTGTTGGCGCGAACAACGCGCAAGCAAGACGGCTACAAACCGGACCGACCGGCCGAAGTCAACAGAGGGGCTGAAATCTCAGCCCCGGCTGCGGGTCACGCGCTCGATTTCGGTCCGGACCAAGCGCTCGACCAGGGAAGGAAGATTGTCGTCGAGCCACGTTTTCAGCATCGGCCGCAGCATCTCCTTCATCAGGTCCTCCACGGTCTGCGGCTGTGCGGGCTT
Organism: Microvirga sp.; assembly: GCF_014699075.1. GTDB lineage: Bacteria > Pseudomonadota > Alphaproteobacteria > Rhizobiales > Beijerinckiaceae > Microvirga. The sequence goes on from NZ_JACXAB010000008.1 coordinate 80,662, forward strand.
GACCGTCTCGGTCAGGAGGCAGAAGGCGCCGGACACCGAGGTACTGGTCTCGCGCGAGAGGAGGCTATCGGCGGCTGGCGGAGTAGGCCTTGCCGCGGCCTTCAGGACGGGCTCAGGCACGATGATCGGCGCCGGCTCTTCCGGTCCATCAAGGGTTCTCCAGTCAGGACCTGGTTCCGCGTCGGACCGAGGATCGACGAACGCAGCATCCCCTCGGCTCCAAGGCCCCAGAAGGGGCTCATTGGGGCTCGTGCCGACGAGGGGCGAGACATGAATCTCCGCGATGTTCAGCACGCTCTTCAGGGGTGATGAACTCGGCTCCTGGGGCTCGGGGGAGGACGGATCCTCCTGGTCGTCGGAGATGATCCGCCGGATGGAAGCCAAAATATCTTCCATCGATGGCTCGTTAAGTTTCAGGCTCGATGAACCCATAGCCGCATCCAAATCAAAAACTTCAAGAATCACATTCTCAAGAATGTTCGTTAAGTATTTTACTCAATCTTTAAGAAAACAAGCGGGGCCAGAACTTTTTAGTTCTGGCCCCAAAACTTATCAACGACCATCCGGCGTCGATGTGCCGATCCAAAGATCCTTGACCTGATCGTAATGGATCTTCGGGCTGTAGTGATTCACCTTCAAGGCTAGAGCACGGGAGTTGAGGCGGCCCATTGCGTTGACGAGGCTGTAGGAGGCAACCACCCGGTCGCGCTGAGCCTGGATGAGGTTCACACGTGCCGTAAGGAGTTCCTGCTGGGCGTTCAGCACGTCGAGGGTGGTGCGCTGGCCGACACGGGCCTCCTCGCGCACACCGCTCAGCGCCGTTTCAGCGGCATCGATCTGCGCCTGAGCGGCCTGGATCTGTGCACGGGCGGCCTCGAGCCGTCCCCAGGACGACTGCACGGCAGCGCGGACCTGGTCACGCACCGAGTCGGCCTCAAGGCGACGCTGTCCGGCCTCCTCCTTGGCCTGCCGGGTGGCGGCATAGGCCTGTCCGCCCTCGTAGATCGGGACCGTCAGCCGGGCGACCACGGAAGCCGAGAGGGCACTGTCTCCCACCGCTTGGCGGTCATAGCGCTGGTCGACCGATCCAGCCACACCCAGTTGCGGCGCAAGCGCGCCCTGAGCGACCTTCACCTGAAGCTCGGCCACATCCACGGCGTGCTGACGCGCCTTGATCGCCGGATGCTCGTTCAGCGCAACCTTCACGGCTGCATCGACGGAGCGCGGCGTCAGGGCATCCAGAGGACGCCCGGGCGCAAGCCGCTGGGGCTCGATGCCGACGACTTGGCGATAGGTGGCAATGCTGTTGCGTAGGTTTGCCTCGGCCAAGCTCGCCTCGGACCGGGACGCAGCCAAGCGGGCCTCCGCTTGAGCAACGTCGGTTCGGGTCACTTCGCCGACATTGAAGCGGTCTCGCGTCTGCCGCAACTGCTCGTCGATGACTTCGACGTTGTTGCGCTGCAGGTCAAGGATGGCCGTATCCCTAAGGACGTCCATATAGGCGGTGGCGGCATCGAGCAGCACGCTCTGCTCGGTCGTGTTGAGTTGTTCCCGCGATCCGAGCACACCGGACTCGGCTGCACGGACGCGGTTGCTGGTCTGAAATCCGTCGAAGATAGGCTGATTGATCTCGACGCCGAAGCCACGGGGCGTCGAGCGGCTGATGGTGTTTCCACCACCGAATGGAGTTCTCGGCCTGCCCGTATCAGCGTCCACAAAGGTCCGGCCGATGTCCGCCGTTCCCGTGATCCGTGGGCGATATCCAGACTTTGCTTGCGCGACGTCCTCGTCCCGGACACGGACGCCAGCCCGCTGGGCATTCAGATCTGGATTGTTGCCGTAGGCGCGCGCCAGGGCGCTCTCCAAGGTTTCTGCCGACGCGCCGCTAGCCCCCATCAGCACGAGCACCGAGGTCATCGCCCCAAAGAGCAAGCGATACGTCTTCTTGGAATTCTTCTCGTTCACGCGCACCTGCCTAGCGATCCAAGGCAATCGACCGCCATCGACGCCATCTAGAAATCGTTCCGACTCAAAGCGCAACAATAATCAAGGGAAGCGAGTCGGCAACAACGCGCTGCGCCCATTTCCATTTTTGCGCCGGGGTGGCGCAAAAAAGCGACACCGCAATCTCGAGAAATAAAGGATTTAGAAAGGATTAGAACGTGAAACCAGGGACTTGAACGAAGGGAGCCAGCAGGGGCGCGGCCGCCTCGAACAGGGCACGCTCGCCGACGGCATCGCCCGTACGCACATAAAGTGTGGCCCGGGCTGCGCGCCCACGACCCTTCACGCAGGCCAAACGCCCACCTTCGGCGAGTTGCTGGAGCAGCGCCTCCGGGCGAACCTCGACGGCACCGTTGATGAGAATGGCGTCAAAGGGAGCATTGCCTGCATGGCCCTGCTCCAGAGGCCCCGCCACGACGGTGACGTTTCCTGCGCCGGCTGCGCTCAGGCTCTGGCGTGCTGCACCGGCAAGAGCATCGTCGGATTCGAGCGCCGTCACCTGAGCGCCAAGCTCGTTGAACACTGCTGAGGCATAGCCGCGGCCGCAGGCCACGTCGAGAACGCGGTCACCCTTCTCGATCCCGAGAGCCTGAACCAGGCGCCCCAGGATCATCGGGGAGAGCATGTAGCGCCGCTCGGCGCCGTCGCCGACGAGAACATCCTGGTCGATATAGGCAAGCTCTTCGCGGCCCGGCAGCACGAAAAGCTCGCGCGGCACACTATCCATGGCGTCGAGAAGAGGAATGTCGTTCACATCGAAAGTGCGCAGCTGGCCATCAACCATGATACGGCGCGCTTGAGCGAAATCGACCATCTACAGTGCCTTTAGAAATTGTTGGAGGCCTCGCCCGGAATCGAACCGGGGTGCAAGGATTTGCAGTCCTCTGCGTAACCACTCCGCCACGAGGCCATCCGGGGCGTGCCGCGAACGCGACGGCTGCTCCATAGCAAGCGTCCCCCCAAAGAGCAACAGGGCCTTTTGAACTCCGGCATGCCAAGAAGGGGGTTGCAACGCCTGAAACCCGTGCTATATGCCTCCCACCTCGCCGGGGAACGGTCTTTGAAGACACCGCGGCGCTCGAGAAGCTCACAAATCAGCTTCTTTGGAGGTTAGGCTTATTCCGGCGTGGCGCAGCGGTAGCGCAGCGGACTGTTAATCCGTTGGTCGTAGGTTCGAATCCTACCGCCGGAGCCAACCTTCCCTATTCTTCTCCATCAAATTTCGTAGATCTGGCTGGTCTGCTGTCGCGCGTCCAAAGCGCGGCTGTATTGTGCCGCCATGAACAGCGATTCCCAACGCCCCGTCCTCGTCTGGTTCCGTGACGATCATCGCCTGAGCGACAACCCTGCCCTGTCTGCAGCGGCGGCGACCGGATCGCAGGTTCTATGCTTCTACGTGCTCGATGATGCCTCGCAAGGGATCCGGCCGCTCGGCGGCGCAGCCCGCTGGTGGCTCCATGGATCGCTGAAGGCGCTTGGGGAGGCTTTGGAGCGTGCCGGCGGCTCCAGCCTTCTCATCCTGAGAGGCCCAGCGCCTACCCTGGTCGAAAATCTAGTGAGGGAAACCGGCGCATCGGCGATCTACTGGAACCGCCGCTATGGCGCGGCAGAGATTGCCGTGGACAGTGCCATCAAGAAGCGCCTGTCGGATGCCGGTACCAAGGTTCACAGTCGCAGCGGCCGCCTCCTGCACGAGCCCTGGGAGATCACGAACCAGGCCGGCAAGCCGTTCCAGGTCTTTACCCCCTATCTTCGGGCCGTGAACGCCCGGTCCATCAAGCCCGCCCTTCCCGCGCCTCGATCATTGGCGGGTTGCGTTTGGGCGCCACCGATTCTCGATCAAGCCGTCCCGCTCAAGGAGCTTGGCCTCGAACCCTCAGGCCCTGATTGGGCCGGCGGCTTCAGGCAGGAATGGCAGCAGGGTGAGCCTGCCGCACAGGCCAAGCTGTCCCGCTTCATCGAGACGGGGCTGCAAGGCTATGCCGAAGGCCGGGACCGACCTTCGCAGGCGGGAACCTCGCGCCTTTCGCCGCATCTGCGCTTCGGGGAAATCAGCCCGCGGCAGGTTTGGCATGCCGTCCTGCATGCAGTTGCGGACGAGCCCGGCCTGGAGCGCGATGCGGACAAGTTCCTGAGCGAGATCGCCTGGCGCGACTTCACCCACCAATTGCTCCACTTCCACCCCCATCTGCCGGACAGGCCGCACAGCAGCCGGTTCGACAACTTTCCCTGGATTGAGGATGGCCCGTCCCTCAAGGCCTGGCAGCGAGGCCGCACCGGCTACCCCATCGTCGATGCCGGCATGCGCCAGCTCTGGCGGACAGGCTGGATGCACAACCGGGTGCGCATGATCACCGCCTCCTTCCTGGTGAAGCACCTGCTCGCCGACTGGCGTCAGGGCGAGGCCTGGTTCTGGGACACGCTGGTCGATGCGGATCCGGCCAACAATGCCTTCAGCTGGCAGTGGATCGCAGGCTCCGGCCCGGACTCGGCCCCCTTCCACCGGATCTTCAACCCAGTGACGCAGGGTGAGAAGTTCGATCCCGCGGGAGATTACATCCGAGCCTATGTGCCCGAGCTCTCGCGGCTCCCGCCGGCCTTCATCCATAAGCCCTGGGAGGCTCCGGCCGCAGTGCTTCGCGAAGCCGGCGTGGCACTGGGCGAGACTTACCCCGAACCCATCATTCCGCATGGCCCGGCACGCGAGCGTGCCCTTCAGGCGTTTCGTAGCTCTCGGGACTTGGCGTCCGAGCCAATTGTCTGACGTCAGGCGACGCGAATGGCTTGACCCATCGCGCCCATTGCCGTCAGCATCGCCCCTCGCCTTTCAACATGTTGAGACGTTCATGACCGCCACCGCACTGCTTTTCCGCGACGACGCCTATGCCACCTCCTGCGACGCGCGGGTTCTCGGAACCACGCCAGAGGGCGGCGTCATTCTCGACCGCACGGTGTTCTACGCCCAGGGCGGCGGGCAGCCGGGAGATGTAGGCGCTCTCGTGACGGCCGATGGCCACAGGATCGAGATCACCAACACTGTCTATGCCGCCGACCGCTCGCAGGTGGCGCATCTGATCGGGGTGGAAGCAGCATCCCGGCTGGCGGAAGGCGAGGCCGTGACCCTTCAGCTCGACTGGCCGAGACGTTTGAAGCGCATGCGCGTTCATACCGCGCTCCATCTCCTGAGCGTCGTGCTGCCCTATCCGGTCACCGGCGGCTCCATCGGCGATGGCGATGGGAGGCTCGATTTCGACATCCAGGATGCGGGCCTCGACAAGGCGGCCATCACGGACCAGCTGAACGCGCTCGTCGCCCGCGATGCTCCCGTCACCGAGCGCTGGATCAGCGACGAAGAGCTCGATGCTAATCCGGGACTGGTGAAGACCATGTCGGTGAAGCCGCCGCGTGGGTCCGGGCGGGTGCGCCTCGTCGAGATCGAAGGCATCGATCTTCAGCCCTGCGGCGGCACGCATGTGCGACGCACGAGCGAGATCGGCAGGGTCGTCATCACCGACATCGAAAAGAAGGGCAAGCAGAACCGCCGCGTTCGCCTGTCCCTAGCCGAATAACCCTCTCACCCCCTCAAGAGGAGTGGCCTATGTCCCAACCCTTCGTGTCGACCGCCTGGCTGCAGGAGCGCCTCGATGATCCGAACCTCGCAGTCGTGGACGGCTCCTGGTATCTGCCGACGCAGAACCGGGATCCGCAGGTCGAGTACCTCGCCGGCCACATCCCCGGCGCGGTCCGGTTCGACATCGACACCGTGAAGGACACCTCATCGTCCCTGCCCCACATGCTGCCGTCGCCTGAGGATTTCGCGAAGGCCGTTGGTGCGATGGGCATCAGCGAAGACATGACCATCGTCGTGTACGATGGCGCCGGCCTCTTCTCGGCCCCGCGTGTCCGGTGGACCTTCCAGGCCTTCGGCGCGCGCAACGTCTCGATCCTCGACGGCGGCTTTCCCGCCTGGAAGGCGGAAGGACGGCCGGTCGAGACCGGACCGGAAAAGCCCCGCGCGCCCCGCACTTTCGCGCCGGCTTTCAACGCTTCTGTCGTTGCCGATGCCTCCGTCGTGCAGGAGTCCCTGCAGTCGAAGGCCGCCCAGGTGGTCGATGCCCGACCGGCCAATCGCTTCATGGGCGAGGCCCCTGAGCCGCGCCCCGACCTTCGCATGGGGCATATCCCGGGCAGCCTCAACCTGCCCTTCGACAGGATCGTCGAGAACGGTCGCTTGAAGGACAAGGAGGGTCTCGAAAAGGCAATTACCGAGGCCGGAATCGATCCCAGCCAGCCGGTGATCACCAGTTGCGGCTCCGGCGTCTCGGCCGCCATTCTCGGGGTTGCCTTTGAGGTCGCGGGACGCCCGATCAAGGCGATCTATGACGGCGCTTGGGCCGAATGGGGTGCACGGGAGGATCTGCCGGTCGCAACAGGGTCGGGAAAGAAGAGAGAATAATCCTCACAGATCCCTCACCCCCACGTCATCACTGGCCCAGTGCCGGTGATCTCGATGAAGTGAGGCGCCGCACTTTTCCAATCGAGATGGCCGGGACAAGCCCGGCCATGACGTCAGGATGAGTGACCAAGCCAAACAAAAAAGGCCCCGAGATGCCTCGGGGCCTTTTGCATGTTGTGAGATGTGCCTCAGTGCAGGATCTGAGACAGGAACAGCCGCGTGCGCTCGTGCTGCGGGTTGCGGAAGAACTCGTCGGGCGTGTTCATCTCCACGATCTGACCGTAATCCATGAAGATCACCCGGTCCGCCACCTGCCGGGCAAAGCCCATTTCGTGGGTCACGCACAGCATGGTCATGCCCTCGTCGGCCAGGCCGACCATGGTGTCGAGCACTTCCTTCACCATCTCGGGATCGAGCGCCGAGGTCGGCTCGTCGAACAGCATGATCTTGGGGCTCATGCACAGGGAGCGGGCGATGGCCACGCGCTGCTGCTGACCGCCCGAGAGCTGGCCCGGATACTTGTTGGCCTGCTCCGGGATCTTGACCCGGGTCAGGTAATGCATGGCGACTTCCTCGGCCTCCTTCCTGGGCATCTTCTTCACCCAGATCGGCGCCAGCGTGCAGTTCTCCAGGATGGTCAGGTGCGGGAAGAGGTTGAAGTGCTGGAACACCATGCCGACGTCCCGGCGCACCTCGTCGATGCGCTTGAGGTCGTCCAGAAGCTCGACGCCATCGACGATGATGCGGCCCTTCTGATGCTCCTCAAGCCGGTTGATGCAGCGGATCATCGTGGACTTGCCGGAGCCCGAGGGGCCGCAGATCACGATGCGCTCGCCGCGCTTCACGTTCAGGTTGATGTCCCGCAGAACGTGGAACTCGCCGAACCATTTGTGAACGTCGATCATCTCGATGGCGGGTTGCGCCTTCGGGTCGATCGCCGCAGAGGGGATGTACTGAGCAGACATTGTCGTTGCCATGAATGTTTATCGTTTCTGACCAGCCGCAAGGCGGCGCTCGACTCCAAGGGAGTATCGCGACATGCCAAAGCAGAAGACGAAGTAGAACAGGGCCGCAAAGGCATAGCCCGTGATGCCGATCGTGGGCGCCGCCCAGGCCGGATCGATGCGGGACGCCTCGATGGTTTTGACCAGATCGAAGATGCCCACGATGGCCACCAGCGACGTGTCCTTGAACAAGCCGATGAAGGTGTTCACGATGCCGGGGATCACGATGCGCAGGGCCTGCGGCAGGATGATGAGGGACATCATCTGCGGGTAGTTGAGGCCCAGCGACATCGCACCTTCATACTGGCCCTTCGGCATGGCCTGGAGGCCGCCGCGCACCACCTCGGCCATGTAGGCGGAGGCAAAGAGTGCGGTGCCGATGAGCGGCCGCAGCAGGCGATCCACCGTCATGTCGCCCGGCAGGAAGAGCGGCAGCATGGTGTTGGCCATGATCAGAACCGTGATCAGCGGCACGCCACGCACGAACTCGATGAAGATCACCGCGGCCATCCTGACGATCGGCAGCTTGGAGCGTCGACCGAGGGCCAGCACGATGCCGAATGGCAGCGAGACCACGATGCCCACCGTTGCCACCAGTAGGGTCACGAGAACGCCGCCCCACAGGGACGTGGGCACATGCGCGAGGCCGAAATCGAGGTCGACCAATGCCAGCGTGATGCCGATCACCGCCACGATGCCGCCGCCCAGGATGAGCGCCGGACGCAAGGAGGCCTTCAGCAGAGCCGCCACGAAGGCAAAGAGCGCGATGACCAACGCGCCGAAGATGGCAAAGCCGATCCAGAAGCGGCCGCTGAAGCTCTCGTTGCCGCCCGTGAGCAGCACATAGGAGACGACCGGGAACACCCAGAAGAAATAGACCGCTCCCAAGTCCCGGCGCGGCGCCTTCAGCCACAGGAGCCACACGACGCCGACGGCCAGGAGAATGAAGAAGATGTTCACCCGCCAGCGCTCCGAGATCGTGTAGGAGCCGTAGATGAAGTAGTTGAGCTTGTCCCAGATGAAGGCCCAGCAGGCGCCGCTCTCGCTGCCGCCCGTATCGGCGCGGCAGGCGGCACGGTCGGTGCCGGTCCAGACCGCATCGATGAAGAGGAACTTCATCAGCGGCGGAACGCTGACGTAAAGGAGGAAGAAAACCACCAGGGTCAGGATCGTGTTGAAGGGGCCGGAAAACAGATTCTCCCGAACCCACGCGATGGGTCCGCGGGCCAGATTGGGCGGAGGCAGAGCCTCCACCTGCCGGGCACGGACGAAACGGGGCATATCGACGGCGGTGCTCATAGAATCTCCTACCGTTCGACGATCGCCACACGGCGGTTGTAGATGTTCATGATGAACGAGGTCAGCAGGCTGATGGTCAGGTACACGCCCATGGTGATCACCACGACCTCGATGGCCTGACCCGTCTGGTTGAGCACGGTTCCCATGAAGACCTGCACCAGATCCGGGTAGCCGATGGCGACCGCAAGGGACGAGTTCTTCGTCAGGTTCAGGTACTGGCTCGTCAGCGGCGGGATGATGACGCGCATGGCCTGCGGGATCACCACGAGGCGCAAGGTCTGACCCGGTGTGAGGCCCAGCGAACCCGCGGCTTCCGTCTGCCCTTTCGACACCGCGAGGATGCCGGCGCGGACGACCTCGGCGATGAAGGCGGCCGTGTAGGTGACGAGGCCGAGAAGCAGCGCCACGAATTCCGGCAGGATCTGCATGCCGCCGGTCAGGTTGAACGTGCCCTTGCGCGGCAGCTCGAAGCTGATGGGGTTGGCGCCGAGGAGCGCCAGCACGATCCAGGTGAGGATCGGCAGGCCGAGGACCAGCGCAAGCGTCACCTTGCCGACGGGATACTGACGGCCGGTCTGCTCCTGCTGCTTCCTCGCCCAGCGGCGATAGATGAAGGTGACGACCAAGCCGATAAGGAGAACGGCGACCAGAATCTCGATGTTGGACGCCCAGATGGGCCGCGCCATGAACAGGCCGCGGGCATTCAGGTAGAAGCCTGCGCCCATTTCGAGCGAGTTGCGCGGCTGCGGCAGGGCGCCGAGCACGGCGATGTACCAGAACAGCAGTTGGACCAGCAGCGGGATGTTGCGCAGCACCTCCACGTAGACCATGGCGACCTTCGCCACCATCCAGTTCTTGGACAGGCGCGCGATGCCGATCAGGAACCCGAGAAAGGTCGTGAAGAAGATGCCAATCGCCGAGACGATCAGGGTGTTCAGAAGGCCGACGATGAAGGCGTCGCCATAGGTGCCGCCTGCCGCGCTGAACTGGATCAGCGTCTGGCTGATGTCGAAGCCGGCGGTGTTGTTGAGGAAGCCGAAGCCTGAGGCGATCTTGGCGCGCTGCAGGTTCTCGATGGCGTTCGTCGCGGCCACATAGAACAGGAAGATGATCGCGGCGACGAGAACGACCTGATAGAAAACTCCACGAACCTTCGGATCGTAGAGAAACGATTTCTTGGGGGGCGATGTCTGACTGACAGCGGTCTGCACTGAGTTCATCCTCTGGCGGCTCTTGATACCAGGCCGTCATCCCCTGTTGGTGCCCGGGTCAAGCGGCTTTTTGTTATTGTCGAGGCGTATTCTTGAAGGGCGCCCGGAAGATCCGGGCGCCCTGTTTCGGTTGGCTTAGCGAACCGGGATGCCGTATTGCAGGCCGCCCTTGGTCCAGAGCGCGTTCTGGCCGCGCTTGATCTTCAGGCGCGAGCCCTCGCCGACGTTCTTCTCGAACGATTCGGCATAGTTGCCCACGTGCTTGATGACGCGAACGGCCCAGTCGTTGGGCAGGCCGATGGCCTCACCGAACTTGCCTTCCGTGCCGAGCAGGCGCTTGATCTCCGGGTTGTCGGAGGTCTTCATCTGGTCGACATTGGCCTTGGTCACGCCGAGCTCTTCAGCATTCAGCATGGCCATATGGGTCCAGCGGACGATGTCGCCCCAGTTGCTGTCGCCATGGCGCACGGCCGGGCCGAGGGGCTCCTTCGAGATGATCTCGGGCAGAACGATATGATCGTCCGGAGCCGAAGCGCGCAGACGCTCGGCATACAGGCCCGAGGCGTCGGTGGTGAACGCGTCGCAGCGGCCGGCGTCATAAGCCTTGAAGGTCTCGTCCGAGGTGGCGAACGCCACCACTTCGTACTTCATGTTGTTGGCACGGAAGTAGTCCGCGAGGTTCAGCTCGGTCGTGGTGCCCTGCTGGGTGCAGATCGAAGCGCCGTTCAGCTCCTTGGCGGAGGAGACGCCGAGCTTCTTGCGGACCATGAAGCCCTGGCCGTCGAAGTAGTTGATGACCGGGAAATCGAGGCCGAGCTGCGTGTCGCGCGACATGGTCGCGGTCGAGTTGCGGGACAGCACGTCCACTTCGCCCGATTGGAGCGCCGTGAAGCGGTCCTTGGCGGCAAGCGGGATGTAGCGGACCTTGGTCGGATCGTCGAAGATCGCGGCCGCGATGGCGCGGCACAGATCGACGTCGAGGCCCGTCCAGCTGCCCTGAGCGTCAGGCTGGCCGAAGCCGGCGAGACCCGTGTTCGAGCCGCAGGTCAGGAAGCCCTTCTGCTTGACGCTGTTGAGCGTCGCCTGGGCCGAGGCGCCCGTGGCGAACAGGCTGGCCGTCAGACCGAAGGCAATCGATACGAGAGCCTTTTTCATGTTTGTATGTTCTCCCAATAGTTCCACATGACTCGACGGACCTGGTTGTACCCCCCAGCCGAGCCCCGGTTAGACCGTTCCGCGCCGCCTCGGTCGAGACGGCATCGAAATCCATCAAATTCAATGATTGATCACTGGTCAAGTCTTGATGGGAGGCAATTCGTGGCTGACTTGACGGCAGAGGCTGCCCGGTCTCAGATCACAGCCCCCTCAGCAAGCCCTTGAAGCAATGTCAAAACTCCCTCCAAAGCCTGAAAACGTCTCGGAACGCACCCGCCTCGTCCATGCCGGACGGGAGCCCTTCGAGCAGCACGGATTCGTGAATACGCCGATCTATCGCGGCTCCACAGTCCTCTACCCCACCACCGACGACCTTCTGCACAGGCGTGGGCGCTATTCCTATGGCACGAAGGGAACTCCGACCACCAACTCCCTCGAAACCGCCTGGACCGAGCTGACCGGCGCTGCGGGAACGGTTCTGGCTCCCTCGGGTCTTGCCGCGGTCACCGTCGCCCTCCTGTCCTGCCTCAAGGCCGGCGATCATCTGCTGATGACGGATTCGGTCTATCTGCCGACCCGGCACTTCTGCAACGGCGTGCTCAAGAAATTTGGTGTGGAAACCACCTATTACGACCCGCACATCGGCGCCGGGATCGAAGCCTTGCTCCGTCCGAACACCACGGCCGTGTTCACGGAGGCTCCCGGATCGCAGTCGTTCGAGATGCAGGACATCCCGGCTATCGCCGCGGTGGCGCACCGGCATGGGGCCGTGGTTCTCATGGACAATACCTGGGCCACCCCCCTGCTCTTCCCGCCGCACGAGCGCGGCGTGGATATCGCGATCGAGGCCGGCACCAAGTATCTCAGCGGAGGTTCGGACCTGCTGCTCGGCCTTGTCTCGGCCAACGAGCGCTGCTTCAAGGCCCTCCGCGACACCTACGATTCCTTCGCCATGTGTCCGGGACCTGAGGACGTCTTCTTAGGTTTGAGAGGCCTGCGCACCATGGCGCTGCGCCTGCGCGAGCACGAGAAGCAGGCCCTGGAGATGGCCCGGTGGTTCGAGGCTCGTCCCGAGGTGGCACGGGTGCTCCACCCGGCGCTCGAGAGCTATCCGGGTTACGATATCTGGAAGCGGGACTTCAAGGGTTCGTCAGGCCTGTTCTCGGTCATTCTCAAGCCCTGCTCGGACCGGGCGCTCGCCGCCATGCTCGACGGCCTCGCCCTCTTCGGCATGGGCTATTCCTGGGGCGGGTTCGAGAGCCTCGTGATTCCCTTCAATTGCGCCAGCTATCGCACGGCCACTCGCTGGGAGCCCGGCGGACACTCACTTCGCTTCCATATCGGGCTTGAAGACCTGGACGATCTGAAGCGGGATCTCGATGCAGGGTTTGCCCGCCTGCGCGAAGCGGACTGACGGTCAAAGGTCGAGGATTACGGATGCCGACGGAATGAGGGCCATTACGTCGGCAGATCGGCCTCGGCCTTCCGCCGCTTGTCCTTGGCGATCAGCATCAGATTGCGGATGTAGATGAAGATCGACAGCGTCTGGGGCAGGATGATGACGATGTCGCGCCGGGCAAAGCCGTAGACCATGGTCATCAGACCGCCGGCGATGGACAGGAACCAGAATCCCATCGGGATCACGCTCTTTTCCGCCTTCTCGCTCGCGATCCACTGGACGATGAAGCGGGCGCCGAACACCAGCTGAGCCAGAACCCCGAAGGCAGCCCAGAGATCGAAGCGGGCGACGAGGACGTCGTAGAAATAGAGCCCCAGATCGTGGGACAGGCGCATCAGCATCAGACGATTTCCATCAGACGATTTCTTGGGCAGCGGGAACGCGGCGGCGGCGGCGGATCAACCACCAGACCCCTGCCAAGTCAAGGATTCCGACCCATAGCCGGTCGAACATGCCGTAATTCGAGCGCCCCGCATGGCGGGGCCGGTCGACCACGTCCACATGGGCGATCCGGTAGCCCTCGCGCTTGATGAGGGCCGGCATGAAACGGTGCAGGGCATCGAAGTATGGAAGCCGCAGATAGACGTCACGCCGGAAGGCCTTGAGCCCGCAGCCCGTATCCCGCGTGCCGTCCTTCAGGATACGACCCCGGACGCCATTGGCGATGCGGGACTGCCACTTCTTGTAGGCGCCGTCCTTGCGCCCGACCCTCTGTCCGGCCGCAAGGGCTATGTCCGGAGCGTCGAGGGCGGCCACGAGCTGAGGGATAAAGGCGGGATCGTTCTGCCCGTCGCCGTCCAGGGTGATGACGATGGGCGCGCGCGCGGCTTGAACCCCGGTCCGGACGGCGGCGCTCTGGCCGCAGCTCGCCTCGTGGCGCATGAGGCGCAGCCACGGCCGGGTGGCGCGGGCGCTCAGGACCTGCTGCCCGGTATCGTCGGTTGAGCCGTCGTCCACATAGATCACCTCGAAAGGCGCCAGCGCGGCGCAGGCCTGCTCGATCTCCTTGACCAGGGGGAGGATATTGAGCGCCTCGTTCTTGACGGGCACCACGACGCTGATGCGCGGGCTTGTGGAAAGGTCGGTCATCCGTCCAGGGCCATGCTCGGCCACCTCTTCGAAGGGCATGTTCAGGCTCTAGAACCCGGTCGCGTAGGCCGCAATGTCGACCTGCCGCCCGCTGTTGATATTGAATCCCTGAACCCTGGTCGAGAGCACCGGCTGCTGGCGCAGGCGCTCGTTCTCGGCCTGGAACTCGCCCTCGAAGCGCTTGTCCACGAAGACGATGCGGCAGCCGCCCTGGCGCAGGAAGCGCGAGGCCTCGGCTCCGGTGTCGAGCATGTCGAGATTCGTGCCCGTGAGGAACACGAGGCTGGGCTCCCGGTAGCCGAGAGTCGCGACCTGCGGATTCCCGCAGGGCACGTTGCGGGCCACGTCGGCGAGGCGGTCGGAGATCTTGAGAGACCGCAGGTCGAGCTGTGCGAAGCCGAACACGCCGATGGCGAGGAAGGCCGAGGACAGGAAGCCGGCCCACAGGGTCGGCACCATCCGGTTCTTCACGAACATCCACCAAGCCCAGAGGGCCAGGAGCGACGAAATGACGAGCGCCGGCAGCGCCCGGAAGGGCGGCAGGCCGTCGAAGGACCAGGCGACAGCCGACAGGCCGATAGTGAGGCCGACCGGGATGAACGGAATCAGCAAGGCTGCCGGCTTTGCGGCAGGCCGATGCGGGCCCACGAAGTGCCGGGTTATGGCCATCACGGTGATAATCGCCACCGCGGGAAACAGCGGCATCGTGTAATGCGGCAGCTTCGTCGGAACCGCCTCGAAAACGATCCAGGACGGGACGATCCAGGCGAGCGCGAAGGCCACCGGCTCCTCGCGCCGGTGGATCCAGGCGAAGGGCACCGCGATGGCGGCCAGGATGGCGCCGGGCCAGAAGGTCGCGAAGAATGACAGCAGATAGAAGCCGGGCGGCGCCCAGTGGTACTTCTGCGCCGTGCCGACCTTGCCCAGCATGTCTTTCCCGACCGAGGCTGCGAAGAACTCGCCACCGCTCTTGATGGCGATGGCCACGAACCACGGCAGCACGATTGCAAGGGTGAAGAGGAGGCCGAGGCCCGGTCTCAGCGTCAGCAGCCAGCGGGCGGAGCGCTCCTTATAAGACAGAACCGCTGCCGCCAGGCCGGCGAACATGAGGACGAGGGGGCCCTTGATCAGGATGCCCAAGGCAAAGCCGGTCCAGAAGATCACCAGGGCCCGCCGGGGCAGTACGCCGGCGCCCCGGCTCAAGTAAGCGCGGGCGAGGCCTCCCATCGCCGCCACCGAGCAGGCTGTGAGCATGGCATCCGTCTTCGCGAGGCGCGCCTCGACCATGAGGATGACGCAGGTGGCCATGAGGGCGGCGGTCAGGAAGGCCCCTCGCCTCCCGAAGAAAGCCAGGGCCGCCCAGTAGGTCAGCAGGACCGTGGCGATGGCTCCCAGCAGGGATGGTATTCGGTAGAGCGCGATGGCGGTCCGGGCCTCCGGCACGCCCAGAGCCTCGCCCAGGGCGACGCTGGCGCTCTGCAGCCAGTAGATGCCCACCGGCTTCTTGTGCCGGGCCTCGTCCTGGAACCGGATATCGACGAAGTCGCCGGTCTCCAGCATCTGCTTGGAGGCTTGCGCATAGCGCGGTTCGTCCCGGTCCATAGGCTGAAGCGTGGTGAAGCCCGGCAGGAAGCAGACGAGCGAGAGCAGCACGAGCACGGCGCAGAGGCGCGCATGGCTCCGCTCGACAATGCTCGTCAGCTGGGCCACGGAAACGTGGCGCAAGGACATCCGCTGCTGGGGGACAGAACCGTCCATCAATGACTCCGGAGGCGGGAAAGCCGTCGTGCCGGGAGGATTTCCCGCAGGCACAGGCCGTCAAACCGCGTGATGTCCTCCAAACCCGTCGGGAAGTCAAATCGACGGAAGCCAGCAGCTTGTCCACCAAGGAACACGCACACTCGAGCAGGCATTGCCTGAAAGGTCATGTTGAACCCTGGAGGCACTGCCATGAACAGGTTCGCCCGCTGGTGCGCCGCCGCCCTTCCGGTGCTGCTGGCCCACCCGGCCATGGCCCTCGACCGGCCCGTCGTCTGGCGGGACGAGGATACCGGCTGCGCTTATCTGCTCACCCCGCAGGGCGGCATCACGCCCCGGCATCGTCGGGACGGGACCCTCGACTGCCCCGACGTAGCCGCCGGCACGGGAGTCGTGGAGAACATGGGGCGGGACATTGCGCGTGGCCTGGACGCCCTGCAACGCGAGGTCGAACGCCTGCGCGAGCGCTACAACAACCGTCCTTAAAGGAGAGCAGAGTGCCGGCGAATACCCGCATCTATGGCGAGCACGACGAGAAGACCATTAGACAGCTCGACCGCTGCATGGAGGCGGGAAGCGCCTTCAAAGGCGTGCTCTGCGCCGATGGGCATCTCGGCTATGCCCACCCCATCGGCGGGGTCGTGGCCTACGAGGAGCACATCTCCATCAGCGGCGTCGGCTTCGACATCGCCTGCGGCAACATGGCGGTCCGGCTCGACACCCGCTACGAGGACATCGCGGCCCAAGCTGGGCGGATCCTCTCGGATATCGGGCGCTCCATCAGCTTCGGCGTCGGGCAGAAGAACGCCGTCAAGGTCGACCACGAGTTGTTCGACTCAACCTTATGGGACGAGGCCGGGGCCCGAGATCTCAAGACAATGGCCCGGCAGCAACTCGGCACGGTCGGCTCCGGCAATCACTACGTGGATCTGTTCGAGGATGAGGAGGGCTTCGTCTGGATCGGGGTGCATTTCGGCTCCCGCGGCCTCGGCCACAGGATCACCACCAAGCATCTGGCCCTCGTCGGCGCCAACGACGGCATGGAGGTCGAGCCGGCCCTCGTCCACCAGGACAGCGAGGTCGGTCAAAGCTACCTTGCCGGGGTGAAGCTCGGCGGTCTCTATGCCTATGCCGGCCGCGAATGGGTAGTGGAGCGGGTGCGCTGGATCATCGGCGGGCAGATCACGGACTCAGTCCACAATCACCACAACTTTGTCTGGCGGGAGAGCCATGGCGGCCGGGATTACTGGGTGGTGCGCAAGGGCGCGACGCCCGCCTTTCCGGGTCAGCGCGGCTTCGTCGGCGGCTCCATGGGCGACAATGCAGTGATCCTGCAGGGGGTCGACAGCCCCGAGAGCGCCGACAGCCTCTACTCGACGGTTCATGGAGCAGGCCGCCTCTTCGGCCGCATGGACGCGAAGGGCAAGAAGAACAAGGCGGGCCAATGGACCCGCCCTCCCCGCTTCACCCGCGATGAGATGGACGCGTGGCTGCGCGAGAAAGGCATTATCCTGCGCGGCGGAGATGTGGACGAGAGCCCGATGGTCTATCGCCGCCTCGAGGACGTGCTCGCCTACCACAAGGGCACGGTCGAGGTGGAGCACACCTTACGTCCGTTCGCCGTCGCCATGGCAGGCCCGGCCGAGTTCGATCCTTACAAGGATTGAACTCGGCCAGGGCCGCAGCTTTATCGGAACCAGCCGAAATAGAGCGACCAGAGGCTCGGCGACCGGACCCCGCGCACCCGGCGGGCCGTCTCATCGGCCCGCATCAACTCACCGCCGTGGCATGAGCACAGGACGATGTGAGCGTCATGTTCGGAGATCTGGAAGAAATCGACGGCATCCCCGAAGGTGTCGCTGCGCAGCCCGGCCTGCCGGAGCACGGGATCGGAATAGGCCACCGTGAGGGCGGATCCGTCGGCCCGCATGGCGAGGCGTTGGGCCTTGGGCTTCCATTCGATCTCATCGAGGGTCTTGAGTTCCCGGTCGGGCTCCTGCTCCAGGAGATCGATCCAACGATCCAGCCGTTCCCGTTTCGACAGGACCGGGACCTTGACGTCTTCAGGGGTCTTCAGGTCGGCAATGCTAGTGAGTTCGGAAAGAGGCCTGTGTTCCATGCTCCCCTCCTTGGCGGAAGAGCGGTTTCGAGCCACCCAGCTACAAGCTCAACCTTGAAGCCTTGGGAAAGTTCGAGGAACAGGCGGTGAACCGCCGCTGCTATTTTGGGCAGGGGCACCCGGCACTGCCGCCTGTCTCAGGCCGCAGGCGCAGCAAAGGCCCGACGCCAGAGCGGCATCGGGCAGATAGGGTCAGACGGTCGCCGGGTGATCGTGATCGGTGGTCCTGGGCGTACCCATGAGCTCCGCCAGGCGATTGCGGGCGCGATTCACGCGGCTCTTGATTGTCCCGACCTTCACGCCAAGCGCCTCGGCGGCATCCTCATAGGACATGCCTTCGGCGCCGATCAGGATAATCGCCTCGCGCTGCTCCTGGGGCAGCTTGTCGAGCGCAGACGAGAGGTCCTGGAGCGCGAGCTTGTCCTCCTGGTCGGGGATCGCGATCATGCTGGCCGCATGGGTCCCGTCCCCGTCCTCAACCTCGCGGCTGGTCTTGCGGTGGGTCGAGTAGAAGCCGTTGCGCAGGATCGTGAAGAGCCAGGCCTGGAGGTTGGTGCCGGTCTCGAAGGTATCCTGCTTGGTCAGCGCCTTGAGCACCGTATCCTGGACCAGATCCTCCGCCTGATCGACCTTTCCGGTCAGTGACAGGGCGAAGGCACGCAGGTTCGGCAGCGCGTCCATGACACCGTTGACGAAGTCCTGATCGACAGGCTCCGTATGCGCACGGATGACCTGGGCGACGCGATCGACGAGCCGCGCGAGATCGCGCGGCAGCTTGTCTTCAGCGGGATCGCCATACAGCGCCCGCAATTGCTTTCCGAGATGCAGCCGGACGTTAGCGCTCAGCGCAGCCGCCGGAGACGGCGCATCAGAATGGATCAAGTGAGACTGGTTTTTCGATTTCTCGGGCATGCGGCACTATTTGGGGCATGCCGTGGCCATTTAAATATCCTGGCGACAATTCGACCATGAGATTTTTTCATAGTCGAGCATCTGGATTTCGTCGCATAGGTGCCCAATGGCGGCGACTGAGCTATAGGCTGGTCACGACGGCCAAGCCATGAGCCGGCAGCCATGAAGGGAAACGCAGCATGCCTCATTACCTCGGCATCGATGTCGGCACATCGGCGGTGAAGGCGATTCTCGTCGATGAGCGGCAGACGACGATTGCAGAGGCGGATGTTTCTCTGCCGATCTCCCGGCCGCGAGACCTCTGGTCGGAACAGGAGCCCGAAGACTGGTGGCAGGCCGTGCAGGCGAGCCTCGATCAACTTCGTTCAAAGGATGCGGCAGCCCTCGCAGATGTGCGCGGCATCGGCCTGTCGGGGCAGATGCATGGCGCGGTGCTGCTCGATGCGGCAAACCGGCCGCTGCGCCCGGCCATTCTCTGGAACGACGGACGGTCGTACCGCGAAGCACAGGAGCTTGGCGCGGAATATCCGGAGCTCTCGCCCGCCATGGGCGTCATCCCGATGCCCGGCTTTACGGCACCGAAGCTCGTCTGGCTTGCACGGCATGAGCCCGAGACGTTCCGCGCCGTCCGCAAGGTGCTTCTGCCCAAGGACTACATCCGCTTCCAGCTCACCGGCGCCATCGTCACGGACATGTCGGACGCAGCGGGCACCTGGTGGCTGGATGAAGCCGAGCGGGATTGGTCGGACGAGGCGCTCGCGGCCACGGGCCTGACCCGCGATCACATGGCAAACCTCGTGGAAGGTTCGCAGTCCTCCGGCACCGTCGACCCTGAGGTCGCCCGGCGATGGGGGATGCGGCGCGATGTCGTCGTCGCCGGCGGTGCCGGCGATGCGGCGGCCGGAGCCGTCGGCATGGGTGCGATCGCGGATGGCTCGGCCTTCATCTCCCTGGGGACCTCCGGCCAGCTTTTGGTGACGACGGAAACCTTCAGTCCGGCCCCCGAGGCCCTGGTGCATTCCTTCTGCCATGCGGTACCCGGCCGCTGGTTTCAGATGGCCGCCATGCTGAACGGCGCAAGCTGCCTTGCCTGGGCGGCCAATCTTCTGAAGCGGGATATCGGCGAAATCTTGAGAGAGACGGAAGCCGCCTATCGCAAACCGTCCGATGTTCTCTTCCTGCCCTACCTCGCGGGCGAGCGGACCCCGCACAACGACCCTCATGCACGTGGCGTGTTCTTCGGTCTGTCTCCCGACACGCGGCAGACGGACATGGCACAAGCCGTTCTCGAAGGTGTCGCGTACAGTTTTGCCGACGCGAAGCTAGCACTCGAGCAGGCCGGCACACCTCTGACACAGGCGGGCATCATCGGAGGAGGCTCGAGGAGCCAATTTTGGACGAAGATTTTCGCCAGCGTGCTGAACATTCCCATTATGCGCTATCAAGGCAGCGACAAGGGACCGGCCTTCGGCGCAGCGCGTCTGGCGCGGATTGCCGTGACAGGGGAAGCTCCGGAAGATGTTTGCACTGCCCCGGGCATTCTTGAGACTGTCGAGCCCGACCCGCAGCTGGCAGAGCTCTACCGTCCCCGCATCGAATCATTCCGCAGCCTCTATCGTGCATTGAAGCCTGAATTCACACGCTCCTGAAATAGATTTCGCAAGAGTGTTACGCGATTTACGAAAGCACCTGCGTACTCAAAAAGAGTCTTTCCTGAACATCTCAGATCGGCTTCTCAGGAAAAGTTGTGGACTCAGGTTGGAGCGAGAAAACGAGGGATTGAAAACCAATTGGCATGAAGCATTTACGCCAGTCATAACATCTGCTCAGCCAGCCGCTTGATCGATATGGTAGATTGGCTGAGTTCGAGCAGACAAGTGCCGCTTCGATGAAGCACCTTTAGGGGAGCGCCCATGGTAGGATCCACCCCGATCCTTGAGATGAAGGACATCTCCAAGACCTTTCCTGGGGTCAAAGCGCTCACGAACGTCAAGCTCACCGTCTATCCCGGCGAGATTCATGCGCTGATGGGGGAGAACGGCGCCGGCAAATCCACGCTGATGAAGATCCTGTCTGGGGCCTACCAGGCAGATCCCGGCGGAGAGATCCTCATCAGCGGCCAGCACGTCACCATTAACGGACCTCTCGCGGCTCGGCAGCACGGCATCTCCATCATCTACCAGGAGCTTTCTCTCGCTCCCAACCTGACGGTGGCGGAGAACATGCTGCTCGGGCGCGAGCACACATCCGGCCCGATGGTCGATCGGCGCTCCATGGAAAAGGCATGCCAGGACGTTCTCGGACGGCTCGGGGTGCACTTCAGGGCAACGACGAAGGTCAGCGAACTCTCGATGGCCGAGCGGCAGCTCGTGGAGATCGCTCGCGCGCTGATTGCGAATTCGCGCATCCTAGTCATGGACGAGCCCACGACATCCCTCTCCTCCCGTGAGACGGAAACGCTGTTTGCCCTCGTGCGCCAGCTGCGCGCGGAGGGGCTTGCCATTATTTATATCAGCCACCGGATGGCGGAAATCTATGAGCTCGCCGACCGTGTGTCGGTGCTTCGGGACGGATCCTATGTCGGCACCCTCGTGGCTGAGGAGATCTCCGCCGAGCGGCTGGTTCAGATGATGGTCGGCCGCGATCTGTCCTCCTTCTACAAGAAGGAGCATGATGCCCACCAGAGTCGCGGACCGATCCTGTTCGAGGTGAGGAACGTGAGCGACGGCGTGAGAGTGCGCGACTGCTCGTTCCAGCTGCACGAGGGTGAGGTCCTGGGCATTGCCGGTCTCGTTGGCGCAGGACGCACGGAACTGGCGCGCCTCATCTATGGGGCCGACCCGCGGGCCCACGGCGAGATCCTGCTGCAAGGCAAACGGCTCTCGATCAACGCTCCGGAAGATGCCATCGGTTCAGGCGTCGTCTATCTGACGGAAGACCGCAAGCATCTCGGTCTGTTTCTCGACCTCACGGTGCGCGTGAACGTGAACGTCAACGTGCTCGGGCGCGATGCCCGCATGGGCGGGGTGCTCAACCTGAAAGCAGCCAGGGACCGGGCCGCCGCTGCCATCCGGTCGCTCGCGATCCGGGTCGCGGGCGATGTAGTTCCGGTCGGCAGCCTCTCGGGCGGCAACCAGCAGAAGGTTCTTCTCTCGCGCCTATTGGAGACGAAGCCGAAGGTGCTCATCCTCGACGAGCCGACCCGCGGCGTTGATATCGGAGCAAAGTCCGAGATCTATCGCCTCATCGACAATCTCGCGCGAAACGGCGTGGGCGTCATCGTGATCTCCAGCGAGCTGCCGGAAATCGTCGGCATCTGCGATCGCGTGCTGGTGATGCGCGAGGGCCGGATCGAGGGTGAGGTCGGCGGCGCGGGCCACCCACCGGTGACACAGGAAAACATCATCAGCATTGCGACAGGCGTAAGGGAAGCGGCCGAATGACATCCCCGAATGACACCAGCGCATCTATCCAAGCGACCGGAGCCGCAGGCGTCGATGCGGCATCTCAAAGCAAGCAGCGCCGCCTCGCGTGGCGCTCGACCTTGCAGGCCATCGGCATGCTGCCGGTGCTCATCATTCTCGGCGTCGTGTTCGAGCTGATGTCCGGCCGTTTCATGAGCTTCCAGAACCTGTCGATCGTGATGCAGCAGGCCTCGATCAACACGGTGCTCGCCGCAGGGATGACTTTCGTCATCCTCACGGGTGGCATCGACCTTTCGGTCGGCTCGATCCTGGCAGCGGCCGCCATGGTGGCAATCCTGGGATCTCTCATTCCCGAATGGGGTATGCTCGGCATTCCGGCAGCTCTTCTGGCAGGGCTCGGGTTTGGGCTCCTGAATGGCGCACTGGTCGCTTTTGCGAAGCTGCCGCCCTTCATCGTCACGCTCGGATCACTCACTGCCGTGCGCGGCGTTGCACGTCTGCTCGGCGGGGATACGACCCAATTCAACCCGCAGCTCCCATTCGCCTTCATCGGAAACGGCACCCTGTTCGGCCTGCCGTGGCTGGTGTGGATCGCCTTCGCGGTGGTGATCATCTCGTGGTTCATCCTCAGGCGAACCGTCCTGGGCGTTCACATCTATGCGGTCGGCGGCAATCCGGATGCGGCGCGCCTCAGCGGCATCAAGGTCTGGGCGGTCCTGCTCTTCGTCTATGCCTTCTCCGGCCTCGCAGCCGGCCTCGGCGGGGTCATGTCGGCGGCTCGCCTGTTCGCAGCGAACGGTCTGCAGCTCGGTCAGTCCTATGAACTGGACGCGATCGCTGCCGTCATTCTGGGCGGCACCAGCTTCGTGGGCGGCATCGGCTCAATCTGGGGCACGCTGATCGGAGCGCTCATCATCGCCATCCTGACGAACGGGCTCATTCTCGTGGGCGTGTCCGACATCTGGCAGTTCATCATCAAGGGGCTCGTGATCATCGGGGCAGTGGCGCTTGACCGCTACCGTCTCAAGGGATCGGCGCGTACCTGACACGAGATACCAGCGCTCTGAACGGCGCTCGTATAAGCGATTTCCCGGAAGATTGCACAAGCTCCGGGCATCGCGAAACATATGCACCTGGAGGAATCTATGACACTTTCCCGTCTCACACTCAGCGTTGCGGTTGCTGCCCTTCTGGCAGCTCCGGCCTATGCCAAGGACGTGAAGAACGTCGGCATCTCGGTCGGCCTGCTCGGCAACCCGTTCTTCGTGGCAACCATCAAGGGTATCGAGGCCAAGGCGAAGGAGGTCACGCCGGCCGCGAAGATCACCTCCGTGTCTGCGGATTACGATCTGAACAAGCAGTTCACCCAGATGGACAACTTCTCGGCGGCCGGCACTGACATCGTCATGATCAACGCGGTCGACCCGAAGGCCATCGAGCCATCGATCAAGCGCGCGCAAGCCGCCGGCATGGTCGTTGCCGCCTTCGACGTGGCC
The DNA here is from genome assembly GCF_014699075.1 of Microvirga sp. Taxonomy (GTDB): domain Bacteria; phylum Pseudomonadota; class Alphaproteobacteria; order Rhizobiales; family Beijerinckiaceae; genus Microvirga. The sequence continues at coordinate 104,049 of NZ_JACXAB010000008.1, forward strand.
GCGGCCGGCGCCGACGTGACGGTGATGACCGACAACGTGAAGGCCGGCGAACTCGCTTGCCAGTACATCGCCGACCGCCTCAAGGGCAAAGGCGACGTGTTGATCATCAATGGTCCGCAGGTCTCGTCCATCGTGGATCGCGTCACCGGCTGCAAGGGCGTGTTCTCGAAACACCCGGACATCAAGATCCTGTCGGACAATCAGGATGCCAAGGGGTCCCGTGAGGGCGGTTTCGCCGTCGGCCAGAGCCTGCTGACCCGATTCCCCAAGATCGACGCCGTCTTCGCGATCAACGACCCGACCGCCATCGGCATCAATCTCGCCGCCAAGCAGCTCAACCGCAACGAGTTCATTATCACGGCGGTTGATGGCGCTCCGGATATTGAGACCGAGCTGAAATCGGGCAATTCCCTGATCAAGGCCTCGGCTTCGCAGGACCCGTACATCATGGCGGCTCAATCCTATGAGCTTGCCGTCGGCATCGTGAACGGCAAGAAACCCGAGAAGAACGTGATCCTTCTCGAGCCCAAGCTGATCACCGCCGACAACATCAAGGACTACAAGGGCTGGCAGGCCGTCCGCTAATCCTTGCTCCGACCTGCGGCGGCCATAGCGCGAGCTGTGGCCGCTGTTTTCCATTCATGGGACATCAGGAGGCGCCCCGATGTTGAAGCAGCTGCGCGAACAGGTTCTGGAGGCCAATCTGGAAGTGGTGCGCCGCGGCCTCGTGCTTTACACCTTCGGCAACGTGAGCGGTATCAGCCGGGCGGATAACCTTGTGGCCATCAAGCCGAGCGGCGTTCCTTATGAACGCATGAAGGCGGACGACATCGTGATCACGGATCTGGATGGCAAGATCATCTGGGGCGGTCTGCGTCCTTCCTCGGATCTGGACACGCATCTTCACCTCTACAGGTCGTTTCCAGAGATCGGCGGCGTGGTGCACACCCATTCCGAGCACGCTACCGCCTGGGCGCAAGCCTGTCGCGCGATCCCGCCCCTGGGCACAACCCACGCCGATTATTTCTACGGCCCGGTTCCGATCACCCGGGAGCTGACGGCGGACGAGATCAAGAATGACTATGTGCGTGCAACTGGCATCGCCATTACAGAAGCTTTCGGCAACCGTGACCCCATGGAAGCTCCTGCCGCTCTGGTCGCCGGCCATGGCCCCTTTGCCTGGGGCAGGACGCCGGACGATGCCGTGCACAATGCCGTCGTGCTGGAGGCCGTAGCCCGCATGGCCATGTACACGTTCTCGCTGCGGCCTGATGCGCAAGGTGTGTCGCAGGCTCTTCTGGACCGGCACTATTTCCGCAAGCATGGTACAAGCGCGACCTATGGCCAGACGGAAAAGTAGGATCCAGCCTCTTCATTTGCAGATAGCCTTGTTCGGGAGAGATCCATGGCCGTTGTAGCAGGTGTCGACTTCGGCACCTTGAGCGTAAGGGTCACCCTCGTCGATGACCGCAAGGGCCCACTCGGGCTCGCTACTGCGGAATATCCCCTTCACCGCAAGCGCGAGAACCCGGACTACGCAACCCAAGCCCACGCCGATCACATGAATGCCCTTGCCCTTGCCATGCGCGGAGCTTTGGCATCGGCCGGTTTGAATGGCGAGGACGTGGCAGCGCTGGCCATCGACACCACCGGCTCCAGCGTGGTGATGGTAGGCGACGGCCTTGAGCCGCTCGACGAGTACTATCTCTGGTGCGACCACCGGGCCAAATCTGAGGCTGAGGAGATCACCCGCCTTGCCCATCAGGAAGGCCTCGAGGCCATCCAATGGTGCGGCGGCGTTTACTCGCACGAATGGGGCTTCTCGAAGCTCCTGCACTGGCTGCGCCATAATCCCGAAAAGCGCGAGCGGCTGGTCACCGCGCTCGAGCATTGTGACATGATGGCGGCGACGCTCACAGGCGTCACCGATCCGCGCAGGTTGAAGCGCAGCATCTGCGCCATGGGCCACAAATGGATGTGGAATCCGCGTTGGGGCGGCCTCCCCCCGCAGGAATTTCTCTCCAAGGTTGACCCGCTTTTCGACGGCATTCGCGACAAGCTCGCGGGCGAATACGCAACCTCCGATGTGATTGCCGGCTATCTCACATCCCATTGGGCGGAACAGCTCGGCCTGAAATCCGGCATTCCGATCCCGGTCGGCGCCTTCGATGCCCATTGGGACGCTATTGGGGCGGGTTGCCGGGTTGGGGACGTGGTGAACGTGGTCGGCACCTCCACCTGCATCATCGCCATGGCGCAGGACACCAGCCTGATTCAGGGCGTCTGCGGCGTCGTGCCGGGCAGCGTCGATCCGAACCTCGTCGGTATCGAAGCCGGGCTCTCGGCAACCGGCGACATCTTCGAAGCGATCGCGCGCCGCGCCAATACCATTGTGAAGGAGCTATCGAAGGGTCTGGAGCAGTATCGTCCTGGCCAGACGGGGCTCCTGCGGCTGACCTGGGACAACGGCGACCGTACTGTTCTTGTAAAAGCGGATCTCGGGGGCATCACCCTGGGCTGGAACCTGCTGCACACGGCGCAGGACGAACTGTTTGCCGCCATCGAAGGCACCGCCTTTCACACCCGCATCATTCTCGAGCGCATGGCAGCGGGTGGGGTGCCGGTGGAGCGGGTGATTAACGCTGGCGGCATTCCGCAGCACAACCCAGTGCTCAACCAGGTATATGCCAACGTCCTCGGCCGCCCCGTGCTGGTGCCGAACGGCATTCCGACCGGGCTTGGTTCAAGCATCTTCGCAAGCCTTGTGGCCGGTTCCCACCCGGATCTCGACAGCGCCCAGGCAGCGATTTGCCTGCCGTTCCGCACCTTTGAGCCCGATCCCGCCACGCATGCGGTCTATGAACAGCTCTTCCAGCACTTCAAGGCGCTATATTTCGGCTTCGGCGGCGTCTCTGGACCGGTGGCGCTCGACCATGTATTGCGCGATCTCAAGCGTATCGCAGCTCTGTCCTCTGAGCCCATTCCATTGGACATTGCCGAGCGCGTCTCGGTCTGAACCTTTTGAATACAGGTATGATCCTGTCAGGAGCCTTCATATGATTCTGGTTTCCGGCGAAGCCCTGATCGACCTGTTCATCGGTGCCCCAGGGACCGCCGGCTTCACCGCCGAAGCGATTGCAGGAGGCTCGCCCTTCAATGTCGCGATTGGGATCGGGCGCCTTGGTCGCCCTGCAGCCTTCCTGTCCACGCTGTCGGATGACGTTTTCGGCTCGTTCCTGGCTGAAAAGCTTGCCGAATCCGGCGTGAGCTCAACCTACATCCAGCACCTGCCGAACGTCACAACGCTGAGCGTCGTAGCAACCAGCCCAGACGGTCAGCCGAAATACTCGTTCTACGCGCCCAACAGCGCCGACCGCGCTCTCACAGAAGAGGCGCTGCCCGCCAACCTGCCCGAAGAGGTGAACGCCATCGCGGCCGGCTCCTATGCTCTGGGTGTCGAGCCGATCGCCAGCGCCATCGAGACCCTGCTGCGCCGGGAATCCGGATCGCGCGTGATCTCGCTCGATCCGAATGTCAGGCCCCGCGTCGTCGGCGATCTCAACGCCTATCGGGAGCGGTTCGAGCGCCTGCTCGCCTATGCCGACATCGTGAAAGCGAGCGACGAGGACATCGAGCTGCTCTACGGGACGCACGATTTCGCATCCGCCGCGCGGACTTGGCTTCGCCACGGACCGAAGCTCGTGATCATCACCCGCGGCGAGAAAGGGCTCCTTGCGGCTTTCGGTGACAAGGTCCTGGAGCGTCCGGCTCCGAAGATCGACGTCGTCGATACGGTTGGTGCGGGCGACACGTTCCATGCCGGTCTGCTGGCGTGGCTTGACGCCAATAGCGTGCTCATACCTGAGAGAGTGGCTGGCCTGAGCGAAACCCAGGTTACCGCAGCTCTTGCTTTTGCTGCCGCGGCGGCGGCCATCGTCTGCACCCGGCGCGGTGCAAACCCACCATCATGGGACGAGGTCGAGCGTTTCATGAACGAGCGCACCTGACCCAACGGGAGAGCGTGATGACAAACCAGCCTGTTCTTCCACCGCTCAGCACGCCCTGGCGCTCGAACCGCTTTCACCGGCAATGGCTGTTCGAGCAGGCCAATAACCTGTTCGACTTCTTTCAGCACGGGATCATCAATCCGGCTGGCGGCTTCTTCGATCTCGACGATGGGGGCCAGCCCATCGAAACCGACAATCCGGTCAGGCATATCCATAACACGACTCGCATGGTGCATTGCTTTGCCATCGGCACGCTCCTTGGGCGGCCCGGCTGCGATGCCGTCATCGATCATGGCATGGATTACCTCTGGAAGGCTCATCGCGACGCGCAGAACGGCGGCTATGTCTGGTCGCTGAACAACGATGGCCCGAAGGACGATACGAAGCAGGCCTATGGCCATGCCTTCGTGCTGCTGGCAGCCTCCAGCGCGAAGGTTGTCGGCCATCCGCTGGCGGACCGGTTGCTGGACGACATCACGCAAATCCTCGACGAGCGCTTCTGGGAGGAGCAGCACGGGGCCGTGACTGAGGAATTCACGCGCGACTGGCAACCTTTGAGCCAGTATCGCGGCCAGAATTCCAACATGCATCTGACCGAGGCCCTGATGGCTGCCTTCGAGGCTACGGGTGACCGCACCTATCTCGACCGGGCGGAGCGGATTGCGAGCCTCATCATCGGCCGGCATGCGGCCTCCCTAGGGTACCGGGTGGCCGAGCACTTCCGTGCGGATTGGAGCCTCGACCGGGACTACCGTGGCGACGACATGTTCCGCCCCTACGGTACAACGCCGGGCCACTGGCTTGAATGGTCCAGGCTCCTTCTCCAGCTCTGGTCCCTGGGCGGGCAGCGTCATGCCTGGATGCCGGATGCGGCCCGTGAGCTGTTCCGGCAGTCCATCGATCTGGGATGGGACAAGGACAGGGGCGGCTTCTTCTACGCCCTCGACTGGGACGACAGGCCGAGGCTGCCGCTGAAGCTCTGGTGGCCTTGCGCTGAGGCTATCGGCGCGGCGGCGTTTCTCGCTGAGCACAGCCCGAGCGCCTTTCACGAGCAATGGTGCCGCACCCTCTGGGGCTTCGCCGACCGCCACCTCATCGACCATCGGCATGGAGGCTGGCGGCCTGAACTCTCGGAGGATCTGACGCCCAGCGCGACCGTGTTCACCGGCAGGCCGGATCTCTACCACGCACTCCAGGCCTGCCTGATCCCGCTGTTCCCCGCCACCGGCAGCCTGACCAAGGTCATTCCGGAGGCCAGCGCTCAGGCCTGAGAGAGATAATGCTCCAGGGAGTCCGTCCGGGGCATTCCGGCTTGCGCTCCCGCCGTCAGGCACGACAGGGACGCTGCGGCACAGGCCCGTTCCATGGCGGGACCGATCTCCAAACCTTCGGCGAAGCCGTTTGCCAGCACGCCGACAAAGGTGTCGCCTGCCCCTGTAGTGTCGACCGGGGTGATCGGCCTCGCCGCGGCATGAATCCGTGTGCCGTCGCCCGAAACGGCATAAGCACCTCGCGCGCCTGCCGTAACGATACAGGTTGGACCGAAATCCTTGGCCACGGCAGCGGCGGCTTGCAGGTAATCGTCGGCCGCCGGTACGCCCACGAGTTCGGCAATGGCCAGCGCCTCGTGCTCGTTGACAACCAGCACGTCCGTCGCCTCAAGCAGTTCGGCCATGCCTGAACGCTCCTGAGTCGACGGGACGGGAGCGAAATTCCAGATCACCCGCGCGCCCGCCCGACGGGCCATGGCAGCGGCATTGAGGCTGTCGGCCAGGGGCACCTCCATCTGGAGCACCAGCACGGAAGCCTTCGAGATCAGGCTGTCGGGAAGATCGATGGAGCGCAGAGCCGTATTGGCACCGCTCGCCACCGTGATGGCGTTCTCGCCGGTCCCATCGACCGTGATGAAGGCACAGCCCGTCGGCTCGTCAGCAACCCGGACGGCCTGAACATCGATGCCGTTGTCTTCGAGGTTCTTCCGGCAGGCCTTGCCGAAAGGATCATCTCCGACGGCACCCACCATGGCGACCCTGCCGGGTCCGCGCTGCCCGATCCGCGCCGCCGCGACGGCCTGGTTGGCACCCTTGCCGCCGAAAAAGCTGTCGGCCCGGCGCGAAAGCACCGTTTCGCCGGGCCTGGCGATGCGCGGCACCCGCGCGACAAGATCCATATTGATCGAACCGAAGACTACGATCATGCCGTTCTCATCCGTTGAAGCCCCTTCGTAACATCGGCAGCCCGTGATTGGCGAGGGATAGCCGCTCGATCCGTTGCGGGGCATTCCGACAGCCGTCCACAGCTATTTCTCCCCTAGGGTCGCAGAGGAGTTATGCCTTGGAACCAAGCAGCCCGACTCAACATTTGACTCGCAGGTAGGCGTAGCAGCGGTAAACTGTCATCAGAATCAAAGATAGTTTGCCACTGGCAGATAAAGATAGGCTTTGATGGGCAGGCAGGCTGATCCTCTCATTCTGGATCGCGGACATTCACCGCCCGCAACGACGCGCTCTCGTATTCCCACTTCGCTCGCAAGTTTTTTTCCCCAGACGCCTCTGCGCGGTGCCTGGATGATTGGTGTGCGCAGTTTCAACCCCGGAGTTGGTCATTGAGCAAGCATCATGAGAAGCAGAGACGCAAGACCCGCCGCTCCCATGAAACAGCGCAGGTCTTCGACCTCACGGGATCCAAGTTTCAGGGAGAGCGCAGCCTTCCGCCCATCAAACCGCTCAATGCCACACAGGACGATTATCTCGATGCTCTGAAGAACAGTTCCCAGATCGTCGTTCTCGGACCGGCAGGCACCGGAAAGACCTGGATCGCAGCAACATACGCGGCGGACCTGTTTCGCCAGCGGCGCATTCGCAAGATCATTCTTACGCGCCCCAATGTTCCCGCCGGTCGCTCCCTCGGCTTCTTCCCGGGAAGTCTCGAAGAGAAATTCGGCCCATGGGCCGCTCCTGTGATCGAGGCCATCAAGGAACGCATCGGCACAGCGGCTTTCGATATCGCGATCAAGAACGGCGACATCGAGATGGTGCCGTTCGAGGTGATGCGCGGCCGCTCATGGCGTGATGCCTTCATCCTTCTCGACGAGGCGCAGAATGCGACGCCGGCCGAGATGAAGACATTCCTCACCCGCATCGGGGAGGATTGCAAAGTGGTGATTAACGGGGATGTGAGCCAGTGCGACCTGCGCGAGACATCGGGTCTCCGCACGGTCATCCACCTCATCAAGTCGCAGATGCTGCCGGTGCCGATCGTCGAGTTCACCCTGAACGATATCGTGCGGTCCGGGGTCTGCGAGATGTGGGTGCGTGCATTCGAAGAGGTCCACTGCTGACGCAGTGGACCCGGATCTTTTCACCAATGTGAAGGAGGCAGTGCCTCTTAGGCGAGTTCGATGGCGCCGACTTCGGGACCCTTGCGGCCCTCGACGATGGCGACACGAACCGCCTGGCCCTGGTCGAGCTGGCCGAGACCGGCCCGCTCCACGACGGAGATGTGCAGGAACAGGTCCTTGCTCTCTCCCTCGACGGACACGAAGCCATAGCCCTTCACGGAGTCGAACCACTTCACGGTGGCCGGCACCTCCGGCGGACCGCTCACGGGACGGGCGCTGGGGCCACCGCTCGGGCGGGAGAACCCGCCGGACTGGCCACCTGGGCCACCTGCACGCGGCGGACGGGCCGGACGCGCACCGCGCGGTGGCTCCGGCTCGGCCGTGCTGGTGTCCACGCTGACGATTTCCTGGACCTGCGGACCCTTCTGGCCCGTGCCGACCTTGATGACCAGGGTCGTGCCGGATTCGAGAGCGGAGTGGCCCGCAGCCTCGACCTGCCGGACGTGCAGGAAGGCCTCGCCCGAGCCATCGGTCATCTCGACAAAGCCGAAGCCCTTCTCGGGATTAAACCATTTCACCCGCGCTTCAGTCTCGGGTCCTGCGGCTGAGGAGCCGTAGGATGTCTGCTGCCGCATGGGCCGTTCAAAAGATGTTGGCGGAGCGAATTCGCCCCAGTGATCTTCGGGTTGACCGCCAAATTGACGTCGGCGATCACGGTGATCATTTCCCCGGCCCATCAGGACTGCCTTCTAAAGTCTCATGTTTCCTAAACGCCCATAGGCGTACAGCCCCCAACCATTGAGGGCAAGAAGATAACTACTCATACCTAAACGTTTCACGCAAGGTCTCAAAATGGTGGTTCTGGCGAATTCTCGGGTTTCATGTCCAGAATTTCTTTCTGCCTTCAAGCTCTTAGGACCGATATTCAGCCCAGCCGTGAAATGGCGAAAACAGCATACTCGATGCCTGTTAGGAGGCGAGCAGCAGCAAAGTAGCCATTCATCGGCTCAGCTTGAGGATTGAGGGACAGCCGAGATAACCAGACCACTCGATTGTAGAGCTCATATTCTGCATAAGGATCTTCCCGGCCTGGCTGGTACTTTGGATAGCCTCTGGTCTTCCAGCCTTAATTCGCAGCGTTGCGAGCTCCACGGGCCGCCCTGACCGGGAGAGCCGCAGGGGCAGATCATCCGCTCCAGAACTCATTAGAAGTAGGGCTTACATCGGTTGTTCGCGCAGAAATCGCCCCCGGAAGGGGCATGAACACAAGGTATTTACTTTAGCTTGTCAGCAGGGTTACGATACCTTTCAGAAGTCTTAATAACATAAGATAGAGAATGGAACCGACGCAAAGATTAGAGTGATTGCAACTGATTCGTATAACGACGCCATAAGGTGCTGCATCAGGTGGAATCTGGCCAGGAGGGGCTATGCTTGAAGATCGCAGAAAGCGTGTCCTGATCGTCGAGGACGAGGCCATGATCTCGATGCTCATCGAGGATATGGTTCTGGATTTCGGGTGCCAGGTCGTGGGACCTGCGGCTCGTCTGGATCACGCCCTCACCCTGGCTCTGCAGGCTGAAATCGACATCGGCCTCCTCGACATCAACGTGGATGGATCGGTCGTCTTCCCTGTCGCGGACGTTCTGCGCTTCCGCAAAATTCCTTTCATTTTCTCGACAGGCTACGATTTCCGCTCTCTCCCGGAACGTTTCCGCGACTGCCCGACCTTGTCGAAGCCGTTTTCCTACCAGAACTTCGCCGATACTCTGCAAACTGCTCTCGCAGTTCCGGAGATGAGGGCAGCTGTCTGAACTCCAGTGGCGCGGGATGGGCACCAAGCTTTGGAGAGCCGACATTCTGAAAGCGCACGCCTTTCGGGCGTGCAATCCTGAACGGCCGTACATTCAGGAACGTAATTCAACCAGCATTTCGGCATCCGCCCTCGGCCTCAGCGTCACCTTCATGATCGGTGCCGGCATGAAGTCTGCTCTTGGACGCAGGCGAGAGGCCTTCAGCATCACGGCTAGAATGGCGAGCGCCTCCATCTGGGCGAAGGCGCTGCCGATGCAGATCCGCGGGCCTGCGCCGAAAGGCATGTAGGCGTAACGATGCCGCCCCTTCGCCTGCTCCGGCGAGAAGCGCTCCGGGTCGAACCGCTCGGGCAGCTCCCAGAGTGCGGCATGGTGGTGCACGGCATGAATGGGAACGACGATGACGGCACCCTCCGGAACCATGAACCTGCCGAGCGGAAAGGCGCGTGTTGCCGTTCTGGTGATGATGGGAGCCGGCGGATAAAGCCTCATGGCCTCCGAGAACACCTGCCGTGTATAGGACAGCTCGGAAATATGTTCCGGGCGGACGGGACCCTTGCCGGTGATTGCATCGATTTCCGAGAGCACCCTCGCCTCGTGCTCCGGATGATGCGCCAGAAGGAGAAAGGTCCAGGCAAGCCCAAGGGCCGTGGTCTCATGTCCAGCCGTGATGAAGGTCAGGAGATTGTCGGCGATCTCCTCATCGGTCATCGTGCGGCCGGTCTCAGGGTCGGCTGCCGCAAGGAGCAACGCGACCAGATCCTCACGCGCCTCCCCACTGCGGCGACGGCGCTCGGCGATCATGCCGGTGATGGCGGAGCGAAGATAGCCTGTCGCGGCCCTCGCCCGACTGCGCCCCGGGTACGGAACCCAGTCGGGAGCATTGAGGATGCTCAGCGCGAAGATCCAGCCGGTCGGCTTCAGGTAGTCCGTGATACCCCGCTCCACCCGAACCACGTCGATCCCACCGGGACCGGACATCATCATCTCCACGATGATGTCGAAGGTCGTTCGCATCATCTCGTGGCCAATCCTGATTGTCGCGTTAGAGCCGCCGGCAAGCCAACGGTCACGGGTCCGCTCCGCCGCCGAGATCATGGCGGGAAGCAACCCGACGAGCTTCTCATGCCGGAAGGCCGGCGCCACGGACTGCCGCTGCCAGCGCCAATGCGCACCGTCCGCCGTCAAAAGGCCTTGGCCGAGAGCCGGGCCGAGAGCCCGCCGCACATCCTCTCCCTTCGACAAGGAATCGGCGTTTCGAACCAGGGCCTCTTGAATGAGCGCCGGGTCGAGAAGGAAAACTCTCTCTCGGCTGGCTACCCGTGAATAGACGAGCGGTTCCCGATAGACCTCCGGCGGCAGCGCCTGAAGCGGATCCCGAACCAGGGCAGGCAAAACAGCGAGCGGAGAGCGGCGGCTGACCGCAATGCCGGGGCTCTGCTCCGACAGCACAGGAAGGGCATTGATGGTCATACGGATCCTTTTCGAGACGACTCGCGCACATCTTGGTATGCCGGTGACGAACATGGGTATCCAGTTCCGGCAAGGCACCAAGAGACAGAACGCAGAAACGCGGCTTTGGATCTGGCGAACATCATCCGGCGACCCATTTGATCAATCGATGTTTCTGGAACCGACAACCTCTCTCGGATAGCGCGGAGCTCTTGCTGACTATGAGTACCAAACGGCCGGAAGGCCCCTTTCGCATCGGGCGCTCGGAAACAGGCCTCGGGCTCTTCGCGACGGATGTCATCGCAAAGGGAAGCTTCATCATCGAATATGTGGGTCCGCGGATTACGAGCGAAGAGGTCCAGAGACGCCGAAATACGCGCTACCTGTTCGAGCTCAACAGCCGCTGGACCATCGACGGCGCACCGCGCTGGAACACCGCGCGCTATATCAATCATTCATGCCGTCCGAACGCCCAGGCAACGATCTCGCGCGGCAAGATCCGCATCAAGGCGATCAAGCGCATCAAGGCCGGCGACGAGATCACCTACAATTACGGAAAGAATTATTTCGAGACATTCATCAAGCCGCATGGTTGCCGGTGCCGCTCGTGCCAGAAGAAGCGTGAACGAGAAGCTGCTGTCGGTTAGGGCTTACCGAGTTCAACCGATTTTGAACTCGGAGACTGTGCGTCTCGCTCCAAGCTCGTAAAGCCGTGTCAGGTAGGCCTTGACCTCGCCTGTGAAGCGGAGGTCACCTGGCAGATCATCTCCGAAGATCTCGCGGATGGCGAACAGGCCTCGGGCGAGTTTCTCGGCTGACGGCCCTGCCCCATCCGCCACCTCCCGCAACCGCGCCGCCATAGGATCGCGAACGTCGATTGCCGCGCCCTTCTCATCGGTGCCGGTCACATAGCGCATCCAGGCCGCAACCCCGAGCGACAGCCGCCCGATCGGCGCGCCGCTGCTCAGGCGGTCGCGGATCGTACCGAGAAGGCGCTGAGGGAGCTTCTGCGATCCATCCATGGCGATCTGCCAGGTGCGGTGCTTCAGAGCAGGGTTCTTGAACCGCTCGATGAGAGCGCTCTTGTAGGATTCGAGATCGGCACCCGGCGGCATGTGGAGCGTCGGGGTGACCTCTTCGTCCATGAGGCCTCGGATCAGCCGGACGAAGGCCTCGTCGGCCATTGTATCGGCAACGGTCTCGTAGCCGGCGAGATAGCCGAGATAGGCGAGCGTCGAGTGGCTCCCGTTGAGCAGCCTGAGCTTCATGTGCTCGTAGGGCTCGACATCGCTCACGAACTCGGCCCCTGCGGCTTCCCAGGCCGGACGACCTTGCGGGAATCGATCCTCGATCACCCACTGCGTGAAAGGCTCGGTGACGACGGGCCACGCATCCGCGACGCCGAGGACTCCGGCAATCCGTTCACGATCCTGATCGCTCGTGGCCGGCACGATCCGGTCGACCATGGTCGAGGGGCAGGAGACCTCGTCGACAACGAAGCGACCGAGTTCCGGATCGACCAGCTCGGCAAATCGGGTGAGAACGCGCTTCACGGTGCGGCCATTGGAGGGAAGGTTGTCGCAGGTCAAAACGGTGAAGGGCGGCACGCCGTTCATGCGGCGTCGGCGCAGAGCCTCGACGATGAAGCCCGGGGCGGATTTCGGGTTCATCGAATAAGCGAGATCATGCACAATGTCGGGATGGGCCTCGTTCAAGGCACCGGTTGCCGGATCGTGGCAATAGCCCTTCTCGGTGACGGTCAGGGTCACGATCCGCGTCTGAGGATCGGCCATGACTTCGAGAAGATCCTCGATCTCCCGAGGAGCAACGATGACGCGGCTGATTGAGCCAATGACCCGGAGCGCTTCGCCCTCTTGCGAGCGTACGGACAGAGTATATAGCCCGTCCTGAGGCTGCAGCGCATCGAAGGTGTCCGGGCTTCGCAGGCTCGCGGCCACGATGCCCCATCGCGGATCCGCTGCCATGACATCGTCCGTGTAGACGGCCTGGTGCGCCCGGTGGAACGCGCCCACGCCCAGGTGGACGATGCCTGTCCTGACATTCCTTCGATCATAGGCAGGACGTTGAACCCTCCCAGGCAGGTCCGCCAGGGCGTCGTCGTTCAGGCGATCTGACATTGGATCCTCAATGCGCCGGCTGCTGCTTTGCACGGGTGACGATCTGCGTCGGGTTGACGAAGCGTAGCGCGATGATGAGCCATATCAGGGTGGTGACCATATAGATCACAGCCATGGCATCGATGGACTGCACCGCCCGCACGCCGGCTGCGAACACGGCATAGTAGAGGGCCACCACAAGGGTCTGGCTGGTCGGGCCTGCCACGAGGAAGGTCAGCTCGAACATGGCGATGGTGCGCACCAGAACCAGCAGCAGCGCCGCCAGAATGCCCGGCAGGAGCAGCGGCAGAAGCACATAGATGAAGAGCTTGAAGGTATTGGCTCCGAAGACGCGAGCCGCGGCCTCCACTTTGGGATCGATCTGCTCGATGAACGGGATCATGACGAGGATGACGAAGGGCACGGTCGGTACGAGATTGGCCGCAACGACGCCCCAAAACGTCCCCGCAAGGCCGGTCTGATAGAGCACGGTCGCGAGCGGAATGCCGAAGGTCATCGGCGGAATGAGAAGCGGCAACAGGAAGAGCAGCACGAGAAGCCGCTTGCCCGGGAAGTCGCGACGGGCCAGAGCATAGGCGGCAGTGACTCCCAACGCGCCGGAGATGAAGACTACCGCCCCGATCACCTGAAAGGTGACGATCAGGACATCCCAAAGCTGAAACTCGCTCCAGGCGGAGGTGTACCAGCGCGTGGTCCAGCCGGCGGGCAGCCATGTGCCGAGCCAGCGGGTGGCGAACGAGCTCGTCACCACCGTGCCGATCATGGCAAGGAGGTTGAGGATAAAGAAGCCGACCGTGGCCCACACGGCCGCGGCCCAGAGCTTGGCTCCGATGGTGGTATCGCGGATCATCGGTTTACCCTTTCGCCCCAGAGGCAGGACCGCGGTAGAACAGCCCGCGCGAGGCAAGCACCGCAACGACGATGCCGAGCTGGACGAAGCCCATGATCATCGCAATCGCAGAGCCCATGGAATAGTCGTATTCCTCGAAAGCCGCCTGTGCGGCCGCAATCGAGATGACTCGGGTCGGCCCTGCCGGCTCACCGAGCAGCACCGCGGAGGGGAACACCGAGAAGGCCTGCACGAAGGAGAGGCAGAAGGTGATGGCAAGCCCCGGCATCAGGAGCGGCAGATAGACATGGCGGAACCGCTGCCAAGCGCTTGCGCCGAGAGTCGCGGCCGCCTGCTCCAGGGCCGGATCGATGCCGGTCACATAGGACAGGGTGAGCAGGAAGGTGAACGGGAAACCCGTGATCACGAGCGAGGCGAAAACACCCCAGTAGTTGTGAACGAGCTTCAGCGGCTGGGAGATCAGGCCGAAGGTCATCAAGGTGCGGTTGAACCAGCCCTGAGGGCCGAGGTAGTTCAACAGGCCTTCCGCCACCAGCACCGTTCCGAGGGTGATCGGCAGAACGAGGAGCGTCGTCAGAAGGCGCTGATTGCGCATGAGACGGACGCGGAAGGCGATGGGAATCGCGAGCAGCAGGTTGACCAGGGTGACGGGAATCGCAAGCCAAAGCGTCTTGGCGATCGTCTCGTAGAGAAACGGATCCGAGAAAAAGCGCCTGTAATTGGCAAGCCAGTCGCCGCCGGCCTTGGGCTCGAAGGAAAGAACGAAGCCGAAGGCGAAGGGATAGACGAACAGCAGCAGGCTGAAGATGGCAGCGGGAATGACGAGGAGAGTCACCGCGTCGAAACCACGGGCTGCCAGCCGCTGGCGCAGGCTCGGTCCGTGTTCGACGGCAGGCGCGTGGGCAACGGCGTCCATTACTGCCTCCCTTGGACAGGCTCCGCGAAGACGAGAATGCGCTCGTCCTCCGTCCGCAGGTGGATCCTTGATCCCAGCTCCACCGGGACATGAGAGCGGAACACGAAATCGAGCCCGCCGGCCGAATGGGCGGTGCCGACGAATTCACGGCCGCGGTATTCGATGGTGTCGACGGTTGCGGCAATGGCGTTCGGCCCAGCCTCGCCGACCTCAAGATCATCCGACCGGATTGCGGCATAGGCCGTCGAGCCGACGGACACCCGCTCACGGGCCACGCCGCTGATCCGGGCACCCTCCACGTCGAGGACGGTACGGTCACCCTCGATGGCGACGACTTTTCCTTTGAGCTTGTTGCGGAACCCCATGAAGTCAGCCACGTCAAAGTGGGCTGGCGCCTCATAGAGCTCCTTCGGCGCGCCGACCTGACGCACCACGCCGTCGCGCAGCACGACGATCCGGTCGGCGAGCGACAGGGCCTCGTCCTGATCGTGCGTCACGTAGATGGTTGTTGCCCCAAGCTCGTTGTGAATGCGCCGGATCTCCGCGCGCATCTCGAGGCGCAGCTTGGCATCGAGGTTGGAGAGCGGCTCGTCCATCAGCACCAGGGGCGGCTCGATGACGATGGCGCGGGCGATCGCCACGCGCTGCTGCTGACCGCCGGAGAGCTGACCCGGCAGCTTGTTCTCCTGCCCTCGGAGCCGGACAAGATCCAGGGCCTCGTTGACCTTGCGGTCGATTTCGGCCTTCGGCCGCCCGCGCATCTTGA
The DNA here is from genome assembly GCF_014699075.1 of Microvirga sp. GTDB lineage: Bacteria > Pseudomonadota > Alphaproteobacteria > Rhizobiales > Beijerinckiaceae > Microvirga. The sequence goes on from NZ_JACXAB010000008.1 coordinate 119,332, forward strand.
GGCCGAAGCCGATGTTCTGGCGGACGTTGAGATGGGGGAAGAGCGCGTAGTTCTGGAACACCATGCCGAACCCGCGCTCCTCGGGACGCAAGGTGTCGACCCGGTTCCTGTCGAGCCAGATCGCTCCACCTGTCACAGGAAGAAGACCCGCGATGCAGTTCAATGTTGTCGACTTCCCGCAGCCCGAAGGCCCGAGCAGGGCGATGAACTCGCCCCGACGGATGGTGAGGGAGACGTCGCGCAAGGCATTGAGCGCCCCGAAATCGCGACTCACACGATCGAGCCGGACTTCGTCGAATTGGGAAAGGGCTATGGTCATCGCGGGTCCTTGGGTTCGATTTACTTGCGCTTGCCGCCGGCGACCTGCTCGTCCCACATGCGGAAGGCAACGACCATCTGCTCGGGCTGAAGCGGCAATTCGATCGGGTTCTCGGCGATCCACTTCTCGTATTCGGGACGGCCGAATTCCTTGATGGCGGCCTGGCTCTCAGGCGGCGCCATGTCGAGGGTCACGCCCTTCACGGCCGGGCCTGGGTAGAAGTAGCCCTCATCGTAGGTATAGGCCTGCTGCTCCTTGGTGAGCAGATGGTTCATCAGGTCGATGAGAACGGCCATCTTATCGTTGGACAGTCCCTTGGGCACGCACATGTAGTGAGCATCCGCCACCCAGTGGAAGCCCTTGAGCGCCGCCACCTTGGCTTCCTTCGGCACAACGCCGAGGACGCGCGGGTTGATGTCCCATCCGGTGGTCGACACGGTCATGTCGCGGGAGCCTTCGCCCAGCTCCTTCATCACGGCGCCGGTGCCGGAGGGATAGTACTCGATGTTCTGACCCAACTCCTTCAGGTAAGCCCAGGTCTTGTCCCAGCCCTTGGCGGGATCCTGCGGGTTGCTGTCGCCCAGGATATAGGGAAGGCCCATGATGAAGGTGCGGCCCGGACCGGAATTGGCAGGGCGCGCATAGAGGAAACGACCCGGATTGGCCTTTGTGTAGGCGAGCAATTCCTCGGCCGTGGTCGGAACGGTCTTGACCTTGTCGGGCATGTACTCGAGCAGCGGACCGGACGGATAATAGGTCACAACCACGCCCTGCCCTTTGGCCAGCCCCTGCATCTTCGCCGCGGCCGGCAGATAGATGTCGTCGAGCTTCGGCAATGCGTTGGAATGACTTCCGATCAGATCGACCCAGAGCTTCTGCTCGATGCCGGCGGAGAGCGCATCGGTGCCGGTGAGCACGAGATCGATGTCGACACGGCCTGCATCCTGCTGCGCCTTGATCTTGCCGGCCAGTTCAGGAGCGGTCGCCTTGGTGAAGGAGATGCGCGAGACGAGATTCGGCTTCGCCTTGCGGTAGTTCTCGATGGCTTTCTGCGTCAGCGCGAGATTGCCAGCGACATCGATGATGCTGAGCGTGACCGGGCTCGTCGGCAGAGTGGCCTGGGCAAAGCCCGAACCGCCGAAAGCGGCAACGCCCGCGGCGCCGGCGACACCGCCGACGAAGGTCCGCCTGTTGATCAGGTTCGTCATGTTCTTCCTCCCGTTCTGTGCGACATGGCTCTGTTCTCCATGTCCCGTGTCACAGCTTGTAGGCCTCTTTCGCGAGGCGATAGGCGAGATCGTAGGCCACCTCGTGCGCCTCCTCCTCGTCGAGGCGGTGCGTCACCACGAGATTGGCGAGATAGGCGCAGTCGACTCGGCGGGCGACGTCGTGCCGGGCCGGAATGGAGAGATAGGCGCGCGTGTCGTCGTTGAAGCCGACCGTGTTGTAGAAGCCTGCGGTCTCCGTGGTGAGCTCGCGGAAGCGGCGCATCCCATCGGGCGCATCGAAGAACCACCAGGCAGGCCCCAGCTTCAAGGCCGGGTAATGACCGGCGAGGGGCGCCAACTCGCGGGAATAGCTCGTCTCGTCCAGAGTGAAGACGATGATTGTCAGGTTCGGCTCGTTTCCGAAGCGGCCGAGAAGCGGCTTGAGCGCGCGAACGTAATCAGTCTGCGAGGGAATATCGGCGCCCATGTCGCGGCCGAAGCGACGGAACAGAGCCTCGTTGTGATTGCGGAAGGAGCCGGGATGGATTTGCAGGACCATCCCGTCTTCCACGCTCATGGCCGCCATTTCGGTCAGCATCTGCGCACGGAACAGCTCCGCATCCTCAGGGCTCGCGCTCTCGGTCGAGATGCGGCGGAACAGTGCCTCCGCGTCCGCTTGCGAAAGATTGGCCGTCCGGGCCGTCGGGTGCCCATGATCGGTGGAGGTCGCGCCGTACTCCCGGAAGAAGGCACGGCGCCTGCGATGCGCCTCCAGATAGCCGCTCCACGTGGACGTGTCGCATCCTGTGATCTCGCCGAAGCGGGCAAGGTTCTGCCGGAAACCCTCGAACTCGGGGTCCACAACCGGATCGGGCCGATAGGCGGTGATCACCCTGCCCTCCCAGCCTGATTGCCGAAGGGTCTCATGATGCTTCAAAGGATCGAGAGGGCTTTCCGTCGTGGCGATCGCCTCGATCCGAAAACGCTCGAAGAGCGCTCGCGGCCGAAACTCCGGCGTGCGCAGGGCCTCATTGATCCGGTCATAATAAGCATCTGCGTTCGCAGATGTAAGGCGCTCCGTAAAGCCGAACAGCGTCGCGAAAGTGTGGTCGAGCCACGCACGCGTCGGCGTGCCGCGAAAGAGATGATAATGGGCAGCGAAGCGGCGCCAGATCGTACGCGGATCGCGCTCAACGGCACTCCCATCCTTCACCGGAATGCCGAGATCTTCGAGGCGCACGCCCTGGCTGTAGAGCATGCGGAAGATGTAATGGTCGGGGATGACGAACAGCGCTGCAGGATCGGGAAACGGCTCGTTCTCCGCATACCAGCGCGGATCCGTATGCCCGTGTGGGGAGATGATGGGCAGATCCCTGATCTCCGCATAAAGCCTGCGCGCCACCTCGCGGGCAGCGGGCTCTACCGGAAAAAGCCGGTCCGGATGGATCAGCATAGCGTTCTCCCTTAGCGCGTCTGGCAAGTCATTTGTGGTGACTTTCAAGCGCCTCATTGCTGATGACCATAAGACGATCCAGAACCGTTTGCAATGGTCTACTAGTATGGTAGTGTGCCACTTATGAATGAGAGAAGCGCCCTCGCAAAGCTCGATGTCAGCCGTGAACCCATGGCCCGACAGGTCACGCGCGCCTTGCGTCAGGCCATTGTCAGCATGCGGATCGCTCCCGGGGAGATGCTGTCGGAACAGGATCTCGCACAACGATTCGGCGTCAGTCGCTCACCCGTGCGGGAGGCCCTGATCAAGCTCAGTGAGGCAGGGCTGGTGCGGGTTCTGCCCCAGCGCGGCACCCAGGTGGTCAAGATCTCAAGGGCTGCGGTGGAAGATGCCCGCTTCATCCGCCAGGCTGTTGAATGTGCCGTCGTACGCGAGGCCGCCCTCAAGGCCACACCCGTACTCCTCGCCGAATTGAATGCCAGCCTGACCCGGCAGCGCCGAGCCCAGCGCGCCACATCGTCGGAGGATTTCATGGCCCTCGACGAAGAGTTTCATCGCCTCCTGGCGGAAGCCGCCGGCAGGCCGGCAGCCTGGCGCATGATCGAAGATGTGAAGCCTCAGATGGACCGGGTACGGTATCTCGACGTGAAGCAGGCCACGCCGCGCCATACCATCGTGGCCCAGCACGCGCTGATCGTTGACGCCATCAAATCATCCAATCCGGGCGCAGCGGAGAAGGCGATGCATCAGCACCTGAGCGAAATCCTTCGCACACTGCCCGAACTTGCCGCGCAGTATCCTGACCTGTTCGAACCGGAACACGATGCTGTGGCACAGGCGCTCAGCGCGTGAGATCGGCAAAGACACAATCGGCTCAAATCTGAAGAGGCAATCCCATGGAACAAGCTTGGCGCTGGTTTGGCCCTGAAGACGTCATCAAGCTGTCCCATGTCTGCCAGACCGGCGCGACCGGGATCGTGACGGCCCTGCACCACATTCCGTACGGCGTCGTCTGGAGCATCGAGGAGATCGAGAAGCGCAAGGCGCTCATCGCTGCCGATCCTTCGCTCGGCCTGCGCTGGAGCGTGGTCGAGAGCCTGCCGATCCATGAGAACATCAAGATCGGCGAAGGCGACCTGACGCCCCTGTTCGACAACTACCGGCAGTCGCTGCGCAATCTGGCCCAATGCGGCATCACCACGATCTGCTACAACTTCATGCCTGTGGTGGACTGGACTCGCACCGAACTCGCCTACCCTCTTCCCGGCGGCGGCACGGCCCTGCGCTTCAATGCGCACGAATTCGCTGCCTTCGACTGCTTCATGCTGCAGCGCCCCGGTGCGGAAGCGGATCATTTGCCTGACGTGACTAAGAAGGCAAAGGAGTGGTACGACCGCTCGTCTGAGGCGGACCGGCGCCAGCTTCTGTCGAATATCATGGCCGGGCTGCCGGGCGCCTATGACCGCTACGACATCCCTGGCCTGCGCGCCATGCTCGACCGCTATCGGCACATCGATGCTGCGGGCCTGCGCGAAAACCTTGCCCGCTTCCTGCGTGAGGTGATCCCGACAGCGGAAGAAGTCGGCATCCGCATGTGCATCCATCCCGACGATCCGCCGCGCCCCCTCATGGGGCTTCCCCGCATCGTGTCCAACGCGGACGACATCGGGTTCATCCTTGACGCAGTCGACTCGCCTGCAAACGGCCTTACCCTCTGCAGCGGCTCCCTTGGAGCCAATCCCGTCAACGATGTTCCGGCCATCGCCAAGCGTTTCGCGGACCGCATCTGGTTTGCCCATCTGCGCAACGTGGCCAAGGAACAGGATGGCTCCTTCATGGAAGCGGATCACCTCGGCGGTGATACGGACATGGTGGCTCTGGTGACGGTGCTGCTGGAGGAGCAGAAGCGCCGCAAGGATGCCGGAGACGCGCATTGGCGCATCCCCATGCGTCCCGACCATGGTCATGAACTACTGGACGATGTGGGCAAGCCGACCCATCCGGGCTATCCGGCGATCGGCCGCTTGCGCGGCCTCGCCGAGCTGCGCGGCGTGATGACAGCCATCTCAGCTCTGCGCAACCTGCCGCTCTGAGGATTGAGGGAAGCCCTATCCGAGCAGATTACGCAGCGTCCGCATGAACACGCGGGCACCGATGGGAATCAGGTCATCGGGGAAGTCGTAATCCGGATTGTGCAGGCTGGGGTGCTTCTCGCCGGCGCCGAGGAAGAACATGGCCGCAGGCGCCTTCTGACCGAAGCGGCCGAAATCTTCCGAGGCGCGGATCGGCAGACCGCCCCGGTCATAGGGCACCCCCTCGGCTTCGAGCGCCTCACGTAGATGCGCAACCGCCTCCGGGGCATTCTCGCAATGGTGGAAGATGTCGTCATAGGACACTTCCACGCTCAGCCCCTGTTCACGGGCAGCGCTCAGCACCAGCTGCTCGGCGCTTGCGCAGAGTTCCTCCATTCCTGCATCGGTCAGGGTCCGGAGAGTGACCCAGATCTCCCCATGGGCCGGCGCCACGCCGAAGGCCGGCTCGCCGATCCTAGCATGGGTCACCGTCACCATCGAGAAGCCTTCCTCCAGTGGCCCACCTTTACCAAGAGCCGTGAGCTGGGGCATCAGCTGGGCAACCACGTTCACGGGTGAGAGTCCGGTCTCGGGCATGGAGGCGTGAGCGGTCTTGCCGGTGAGCACGATGCGTAAGCCGCGCGAGGCGCAGTTGACGGGACCCTCCGTGAGTGCCACGTGGCCAAAGGGCAAGCCCGGCACGTTGTGCAGGGCAAAGGCGAAGTCCGGGGCAATCTGGCGGAACCGCGGATCGGCCACGACGGCTGCCGCACCGGAACCATCCTCTTCCGCCGGCTGGAACATCAGGATGGCACGACCACGCTGCGGCTGCTGGCGACTCAGCTCCCGCGCCAGTGCTGCGAGAATCGCCATGTGGCCGTCATGTCCGCACAGATGAGCTTTGCCGGGCGTAGCGGAGCGATGAGGCGCATCGGAGATCTCCTGGATCGGCAGCCCATCGAGTTCGGCGCGCACCATCACGGTCGGCCCCGGCTCCCGGCCTTCGTAGACCGCCGCAATGCCATGGCCTCCGAGGTCCGTCAGGGTCCAGTCGGGATGAGTCGCCTTGATAAAGGCCTGAACCTCACGGGCGGTCTGCTCCTCCTGTCTGGAGAGCTCCGGCATGCGGTGCAGCTTGCGCCGAAAGGCAACCAGCTCGACCATGTCTTGGTTTGTCAGGACCATCGCTCACCTCCAGGGCCCGCAATTTAAGAACCAAGCTGCGGACCTCACGCTATCAAGCTTGCTTGTGCACAGGTTTATGGCGGGAGTCCGGAGCATGATCAACCGAAACGACAGCAACTCTGAAGGATGGGAGTTCAACTCGCCATTCATTGCCGCACCGCGTCTATGCCGCTAAGTTGCCCGCAACTGCTTAAAGGCTCCGCGATCTTATGAACCTGTTCGTTTTCGGCCTCGGCTACACCGCTCTCCAGTTCATTCACCTTCACGGTCATCGTTTCACGAGTATCGCTGGCACGGTCCGTTCCGTGGAGAAAGCGAAGGCGCTGGAGGCAGAGGGAGTTCAAGCCTTCCGCTTCGATGGGAAGGATTTCGATCCCGCCATTCTCCAGCATCTTGACCAGACTGAAGCTCTCCTAATCTCCGCAGCGCCGGCAGAAGGGCAGGATCCGGTCCTGGAGCAGTGTTCCGATGCGATTGGCTCAGCCCCTCGCCTGCGCTGGGTCGGCTATCTCTCCACAGTCGGTGTCTATGGCGACGCCGGCGGCGGGTGGGTCGACGAGGGGACGCCACCCAATCCGGCATCAGCCCGCGCACGCCAGAGAATTGAGGCCGAACGGCAATGGCTCGAACTCGGCGCGAGCGCTCCGTTTGCGGTGCATATCTTCCGGCTCGCCGGCATTTACGGCCCCGGTCGGAACGCCCTGCTGAAGGTTGCGGATGGCACCGCCAAGCGCATCGTGAAGCCTGGACAAGTCTTCAATCGAATCCACACGGAGGATATCGCTCAGGTTCTCATGGCCTCCATCGAGAAGCCGAGCCGGAACGCCATCTACAACGTGGCGGACGATGAGCCCGGTCCGCCTCAGGATGTGATTGCCTATGCGGCAGAGCTTCTTGGCAGGGAGCCTCCACCCGAGATCGCCTTCGAAGAAGCCGATCAGACGCCCATGGCACGCGCCTTCTACGAAGATAACAAGCGCGTTCGCAACACGCGGATCAAGTCAGAACTTGGCGTAAAGCTCCGGTACCCGATGTATCGGGACGGTCTCCAGGAGCTGCTCCAGGCGGGTGCACCCGCATCGGTGAGGAAACCTTAGGCACAGCCCGAAGGCTTTGCCAGAGCGTAGCCTTGGGCTCGACCGGTTCTTTGATGATCAATGAAGCAGCTTCGACTAACGAACCATCATCGAACCACTTGCAAATTGGTTCGGTATCGGGATAGCCTTGTTTCGTTGAGACCCCAAAGGGCGCAACAAGACGTCGTGGCTGCTGATCCAGCAGCAAGATTGGTTCACAGGGAGCTGGATTTTCATGTCCAACCCGGATCCTTCAGCAGACAGCTCCAACTTCGCTCTCGGGCGGTTGCGGGCTCTCCTGGACGACAGCTCCTTCGAGGGGGAGGAGCGGCTCCCGCCTGAGCGGGTGCTGGCGACCCAGATCGGGATCGGACGCCGTGCCCTGCGGCGGGCCCTTGAGGTGCTCGAGGCGGAAGGCAGAATCTGGCGGCATCAGGGCAAAGGAACCTTCGTCGGTCCGCGCCCGGCCCATACTCCCACCAACCTTGAGGAATTATCGAAGCGCACGCATCCACTTGAAGTCATGGACGTGCGCCTGGAGATTGAGCCGGCCCTCGCCCGACTGGCGGCCATGCGTGCCACGAACGGCGACATCGAGCGCCTTCTGCGTTTAGCCGAGAAGACAGCCTCCTCCTCGGATGCGGACGGCCGGGAACTCTGGGACAGCGCTCTCCATCGGACTATCGCAGAGGCGGCGGGCAACTCCCTGCTGCTTGCGATCTTCGACATGGTTGACCGAATCCGCCAGGACACCGCGTGGAGGCTCCTGCGGGAGCGGGCTCGCTCCGGTGATCGTCAGCAGATCTATGTCGAGCAGCACCGCCGGGTCATTGCTGCCATCGCTCAGCGTGAGGCGCATGCCGCCGAGCACGCCATGCGCGAGCATCTCGAACTTGTGCGCGAAGGCCTTCTCAAGGTGATGACCAGCCCCCTGCCCAATCGCATGGATGGACAGATTCAGGAAACACCCGTGACAGCAAACACCAAAAAAGAGATACGCCATGGGACGTGAGGCCCTCCGACAATCAGGTGCAGAGGTTCATCAGATCGGCAATGCCGCTGTCGCCTCGGAACCACCGCTACTCAACGTTCAAGGGCTGTCCGTCCGCTTTGATGGCGCCCCAAAGGGCGTGAACGTGGTTGATGACGTCAGCTTCTCGGTACGCAAGGGCAAAACCCTCTGCATCGTCGGCGAATCCGGCTGCGGCAAGAGCGTGACATCGCTGGCTCTCATGGGGCTGCTCCCAACCCCTCCGGCGAGGATCGTTGCAGGCTCCGCCACATTTGACGGGCAGAACCTGCTGACCCTGACCGAGCGTGAACGAGCGGATCTGCGCGGCGACCGCATGGCGATGATCTTCCAGGAGCCGATGACCTCCCTGAACCCGGCCTTCACCATCGGTGACCAGATCGCCGAGGGAATCGTCAGACACCGCAAGGTCTCCAAAGCCGAGGCCATGGAGAAAGCCCTCGATATGCTCAGGAAGGTGCGCATCCCTGCACCTGAGAAGCGCTTGCGTGCCTATCCGCACGAGATGTCCGGCGGCATGCGCCAGCGCGTGATGATTGCGATGGCGCTCGCCAATGATCCGGAACTCCTGATTGCCGACGAGCCGACCACCGCGCTCGACGTGACGATCCAGGCGCAGATCCTCGCCCTGATCCAGCGCCTTCAGGAGGAGACCGGCACGGCCATGATCCTCATCACGCACGATCTCGGCGTCGTGGCTGAGGTCGCCGACGAGGTGGCCGTGATGTATGCCGGGCATGTGGTCGAAAGCGGACCGGTCGAGGCCATTTTCGAGGACCCGCAACACCCCTATACCATCGGCCTTATGGGCTCGGTTCCGTCACTCGGGCGCCGCCAAGGGCGTCTCGCGACGATCCGCGGCACCGTGCCTCCTGCGGAGCTGATGCCGAAAGGCTGCCGCTTCACGCCGCGCTGTCCCTTCTCGGACGCCCGTTGCGGCAATGAACTCCCACCTCTCGGTGAGATCCGGCCCGGCCACCTTGCCCGGTGCTGGTATGCACCTCTCGAACAAAAGCGTGGAGCAGCCGCATGAGCGTGATGGCACCCACCGGCGACGTCATCCTCGAAGGCGTGGACCTCAAGAAGCATTTCGGCAGTGGAGGCTTGCTGTCCTCCCCGACGGTCGTCCGCGCAGTCGATGGCGTGTCCCTCGACATTCGGCGCGGTGAGACGTTCGCCATCGTCGGCGAGTCCGGCTGCGGCAAGTCCACCCTCGGCCGTCTCCTCCTCCGGCTGATCGAGCCAACCGATGGCGATGTGCGCTATGAAGGCCGCTCTATCCTGAAGTTGAGCAAGAGTGAGCTGCGCCGGTTACGTCGCGAGCTCCAGATCATCTTCCAGGATCCTTATGCCTCGCTCAACCCGCGCATGAATGTCGGTGACATCATCGCGGAGCCGATCTGGCTTCATAATCTGGCCAGCGGCTCTGCGAAGCGCGACCGCGTTGCGGATCTCATGCGCACGGTCGGCCTACTGCCCACACACTCGGATCGTTACCCGCACGAGTTTTCCGGCGGCCAGCGCCAACGCATTGGGATTGCCCGGGCACTCGCGGGGGATCCGAAGCTGATCGTGGGCGATGAGCCGGTTTCAGCCCTCGACGTGTCGATCCAGGCGCAGATCATCAATCTGCTGGAGGATCTGAAGGATCGCTTCGGCCTCACGCTCGTCATCGTTGCGCATGATCTCGCCGTGATCCGGCACATGAGCGACCGGGTGGCGGTCATGTATCTCGGCGAGATCATGGAGCTGTCGGAGACGGACGCACTCTTCGACAACCCGCTGCACCCCTACACACAGGCGTTGTTGTCCGCGATCCCAGTTCCGAGCCCGTCGAACAGGCAGCCGAAGGTCCTGCTCCAGGGCGATGTTCCGAGCCCGGCAGCACCGCCATCGGGATGCCGCTTTCATACCCGCTGCCCCCATGCGCGGCCCGTGTGCAAGGAGCAGCACCCCGCCCTTGAGGCTGCGCCTGATGGACGGCGCGTAGCCTGCCATTTCTGGCGCGAAATCCAGGGAGCGGGCGCTGGCTCGATCAGCGCCCCGCCCCCGAGCGCGGCGCTCGCCAAGCGCTTGGCGCTCTACCAAACTTGGCGTGAACGGCAGGATAAGCCCGTCGCGACGAGCCCCTGAAAGAAGACTGATCCAGAGGATCATTGGAGGACGACACAAATGAAGAAAAGACTGCTCATAGCCATGGCTGCCGGGCTCCTTGTGAGCACCGCCGCCTCCGCGCAGACCCTGCGCATCGGCCTCAACGAAGACCCGGACGTGCTCGATCCCCATCGCGCCCGCACTTTCGTCGGCCGCATCGTGTTCACATCCCTGTGCAACAAGCTGGTCGATATCACGCCGGACCTGAAGTTCACGCCTGAGCTCGCCACCGAATGGCAATGGGGTGATGACGGCAAGTCGCTGACCTTCAAGCTGCGCCCTGGCGTCAAGTTCCACGACGGCGAGCCACTGAACGCCGCCGCCGTGAAAGCCAACATTGAGCGCGCCCGCAGCCTCCCGGACTCGCTTCGCAAGAGCGAGCTCACGTCCGTCGACAATGTCGAGGCCGTCGACGACCTGACCGTGAAGGTCAACCTGTCCCGTGCCGATGCGACCCTGCTGTCGCAGCTTTCAGACCGCGCCGGGATGATGATGTCGCCGAAGGCACTGGCTTCCGCTGATTTCGGCCAGAAGCCGGTTTGCTCGGGTCCGTACAAGTTTGTTGAGCGGGTGCAGAACGACCGCATCGTGCTTGAGAAGTTCGCCGACCATTGGGACGCGAAGAACTTCAACTTCGAGCGCATCGTGTTCCAGCCCATTCCGGACACGACCGTGCGTCTCGCCAACCTGCGCTCCGGCAATCTCGATCTGATCGAGCGCCTTGCCCCCAGCGATGTTCCGGCAGCCAAGGGCGACTCCAACCTGGTCTTCGCGCCTGTCTCCGGCATCGGCTACCAGGGCCTGACCATCAACACCAACAACGGTGAGCGTGCCAAGTCCAAGCTTGGTCAGGATAAGCGTGTCCGACAGGCGCTCGAACTCTCCATTGATCGCAACGTGATCAACGAGGTGGTGGGTGCCGGCATCTATCCGCCGGCCGGCCAGCCTTTCCCTGAGGCGAGCCCGTACAATAATCCGAAGTTCATGGCCACCCAGCGCGATGTCGCCAAGGCCAAGCAACTGCTGAAGGAAGCCGGTGTCGACCGTGTGAAGTTCGAGCTGACCTTCGGCACCGGGACAACGGCTCAGCAGATCGCCGAGATCATCCAGGCCATGGCGGCCGAGACAGGCTTCGACATCACGCTGCGCCCGACTGAGTTCGCGGCCATGCAGAAGGAAGCCCAGGCGGGAAACTTTGACGTGAACGTGATCGGCTGGTCGGGCCGTGTGGATCCCGACGGGAACATCCATCCCTTCGTGACCTGCAAGGGTGCCCTGAACGACGGCAAGTACTGCAACGAGCAGGTCGACAAGCTCCTGAACGACGCCCGCATCATCAATGACGAGGCCAAGCGCAAGCAGCTTTACGATCAGGCTCAGGAAATCCTGAAGCAGGATCTGCCGATCATCTACACCTACTACCAGCCCTGGCCCTTCGTTCACACGAAGAAGGTGCAGAACTTCAAGCCGTATCCGGACGGCATGATCCGTCTGAAGGGCGTCAAGTTCGCCTCCTGATCGATTGAAACCTGCGTGCCCGGTCTTCTTGATCGGGCACGCCCCTTCCCTTTTCTGATGCGGGTTGCTTAGGCTGATGCTGCGCTACATCGGACGACGAATACTGATTGCCATCCCGACGCTGATCATCGTGTCGCTGCTGGTCTTCGCCCTGCAAAAGCTCCTGCCCGGTGATCCGGTCCTCACCATGGCGGGAGAGGAGCGCGACCCGCAGGTCCTGGAATATCTGCGCCAGAAGTACCGGCTGGATGATCCGATCCCGGTTCAATACTTCGCCTGGATCGGCTCAGCCCTGACCGGCAATCTGGGCATATCGCTGCGCACCGACATCCCGGTCCTTGATCTCATCATGAGCAAGCTCCCAGTCACCCTTGAGCTCGCCATCCTGGCCATGATCGTGGCGCTGGCCATCGGCATCCCGGCCGGGATCATTTCGGCGGTGAAGAAGGGAACGACCGTCGACTATGCCGCCAACGTGATCGCGCTCTCGGGCCTGTCGATCCCGAACTTCTGGCTCGGCATCATGCTTATCATGCTGATCTCGGTGCGTTGGCAACTCCTGCCCGCTTCCGGGTATGTGCCGCCAACAGAGGATTTGTGGCTCAATATCAAGACCATGATCATGCCGGCCTTCGTGCTCGGAACGGGCCTTGCCGCGAGCCTTATGCGGCATACCCGAAGCGCCATGCTCGGCGTCATGCGCTCCGACTATATCCGCACCGCCCGTGCCAAGGGCCTCCTGTCGCGGAAGGTCATCCTGAAGCATGCCCTGCGCAATGCGCTCATTCCCATTGTGACGCTTTCCACCCTGCTCTTCGGCGAACTTCTCGCGGGTGCGGTGCTCACGGAACAGATTTTCACCATCCCCGGCTTCGGCAAGCTCATCGTCGATGCAGTCTTCAACCGCGACTATGCCGTCGTACAGGGCGTGGTTCTCTGCACGGCCGTCGGGTTCATCTTCATGAATCTCGTGGCGGACGTCCTTTACGTTCTCGTCAATCCCCGCCTGAGGCACTCAGCATGACCGCTACAGCCATCGTCGCCGATGAGGTCGCTCTGCCGAAGAAACGCAGCCGGGTGCTCTCGAAGTTCCTGAAGAACAAGAGTGCCGTTGTCGGCGGAGCCATCGTGTTGTTCTTCATTCTGGCTGCCATCATTGGCCCGTATCTTGCCCCCTACGACCCGATCAAGCCGAGCTTCACGAGCATCCGCAAGGCACCATCGGCGCTATTCTGGTTCGGCACCGACGAACTCGGCCGTGACATGCTCTCCCGCATGCTCTGGGGCGCGCGAGCTTCCATCATGGCCGGCGTGGTCTCGGTCTTCATCGCCATCGTGCTCGGCGTACCCTTCGGCCTTATCGCCGGTTATTTCGGCGGCTGGATCGATGCCACCATCTCGCGCGCTACGGACGCCATGCTGGCAATCCCCTTCCTGATCTTCGCCATCGCGCTCGCGGCCTTCCTTGGGCCCAGCCTCACCAATGCGATGATCGCCATCGGTCTTTCCGCCATGCCGATCTTCATCCGCCTGACCCGCGGGCAGGTGCTGACGGTAAAAGCCGAGGATTATGTGGAGGGCGCACGAGCCATCGGTCTTCCCGACTTCTGGATCATGGTGCGCTACGTTCTTCCCAACGTGCTGCCGCCGATCCTGGTCCAAGGCACGCTGACCATCGCCACGGCCATCATTGCGGAGGCGAGCCTGTCCTTCCTCGGACTGGGCCAGCAGCCGCCGAATCCCTCCTGGGGTTCCATGCTCAACACGGCCAAGAACTTTATGGATCAAGCCCCTTGGATGTCGATATTCCCGGGCTCCGCAATCTTCCTGATCGTGCTCGGCTTCAATCTTCTCGGCGACGGCCTGCGCGACGCGCTCGATCCCCGCGAACAGTAAAAACTCGAAACATCGGATAAAAGACATGTTTACGACACGGCCCGAGATCCTCGGCACCTTCGGCATCGTCACCTCGACCCATTGGCTGGCTTCCGCTGCCGGCATGGCGATGCTGGAAAAGGGCGGCAACTCCTTCGACGCCTGCGTCGCCTCCGCCTTCGTGCTGCAGGTGGTCGAACCGCATCTGGTCGGCCCGTCCGGCGAGGTGCCGGCCGTGTTCTACTCCGCCAAGACCAAGAAGGTCGAAGTGCTCTGCGGCCAAGGGACGGCGCCGAACGGCGCCACCATCGAGCATTACAAGCGCGAGGGCCTCAAGCTGATCCCCGGCAACGGCATGCTCGCCACCGTCGTGCCCGGCGCCTTCGACGCCTGGATGCTGCTGCTGCGCGATCATGGTCTTCTCTCGCTCCGGGAGGTGCTGGAGCCCGCCATCTATTATGCCGAGCAGGGACACCCGCTGCTGCCGCGCGTGGCCGACACCATCAAAGGCCTGAAGGAGTTCTTCGAGACTGAGTGGCCAACCTCGGCTGCCGTGTTCCTGCCGGGCGGTGAGGTTCCGAAACCCCGTCAGCTGTTCCGCAACCCGCAGCTCGCCGATACCTGGAAGCGCATTGTCCGCGAAGCGGAAGCCAAGGGAGGCGACCGCGAGGCGCAGATCGAAGGGGCACGCAGCGCCTTCTACAAGGGCTTCGTGGCCGAGGCCATCGATGCTTTCACGCGTAAGACGGAGGTCATGGACCAGAGCGGCTCACGCCATCGCGGCGTGCTCACCGCCGACGACATGGCCAAGTGGCAGGCGTCCTACGATGCGCCCCAGACCTACGAGTACCACAACTTCCGGGTCAACAAGATCAGGCCCTGGGGCCAAGGCCCCGTCTTCCTGCAGACGCTGGCGCTGCTGAAAGGCTTCGATCTGGCTGCCATGGGCCCGACCAGCGGACAATTCGTCCATACGGTGACTGAGGCCATGAAGCTCGCCTTCGCCGACCGCGAGGCCTATTATGGCGATCCTGATTTCATCGATGTGCCGATCCAGGCGCTGCTGTCGGATGCCTATAATGACCAACGCCGCAAGCTGATCACCGACAAGGCCTCTCTGGAGTTGCATCCTGGCCGCGTCGAAGGTTACGAAGCCCAGGTCGATCGCACCCTGAAGGCGTTGCGCGAACTCTCGACCACCGACAAGAAGGTTTCGGGCGGTGAGCCGACGCTGGCATCCATGCGCTCGGCCCGTCGCGGCGACACGGTGCATATCGACGTAGTCGACCGTTTCGGCAACATGATCGCCGCCATGCCCTCCGGCGGCTGGCTGCAATCCTCGCCCGTCATTCCGGAACTCGGCTTCATGCTCAACTCCCGTGCCCAGATGTTCTGGCTGGAAGAGAACTTGCCCGCGAGCCTCGCGCCGGGCAAGCGCCCGCGCACGACCCTCACGCCAACCCTCGCGGAGAAGGACGGCGAACCCTACATGGTGTTCGGCTCCCCCGGCGGCGACCAGCAGGAGCAGTGGCAGATGCTCCTCTTCCTGCGCCATGCCCATCATGGGCTGAACCTGCAGGAAGCCATCGACCTGCCGATGTCGCACACGGCGCATTTCCCGTCATCCTTCTACCCGCGCGAGCAGAAGCCTGGTCACCTCATGGCCGAGGAGACCTATGGCCCAGAGGTTCTGGACGATCTCCGCTCCCGCGGTCACGAGGTGGAGGTGGCGCCTGCCTGGACGGTCGGACGCCTCGTGGCAGCGAGCCGCGACAAGGACGGCCTGCTGCACGGTGCCGCCACGCCGCGCCTCATGCAGGCCTATGCGGTCGGACGCTAAGGAGCACGGATCATGACCTGGTCGATCATCGCGAAGGATCCCGAAACCGGCTCGTTCGGAATTGCCGTGACCACCAAGTTCTTCGCCGTGGGGGCGCTGTGCCCCCATGGCGCGGCGAAGATCGGGGCTCTTGCCACGCAGGCCTTGGTCAATCCGCTCTACGCCACAGATGGCATGCGATTTCTGGCAGAAGGTCGAAGCGCCGAGGAGATCGTGGCGGTTCTCACCGCACAAGACCCGGGGCGTGAATCCCGCCAGCTTCACGTGATCGACCGGGATGGCCGCACCGCGGCCCACACGGGCCGGGAATGCGTCGACTGGTGCGGGCATCTAACGGACGAGGGTGTGTCGGTGGCCGGCAACATGCTGGCCGGACCCTCAGTGATCGAGGCAACCCTCGATACCTACAAGAACCGGATGGACCTTCCGTTCGCCGACCGGCTTCTGGCCGCTCTCGATGCAGGACAGGCCGAGGGCGGCGACAAGCGCGGCAAGCAATCGGCTGCGCTCAAAATCTGGCGCGATGAGCCCTACCCGATGCTCGATCTGCGTGTCGACGATCATCCCGAACCGCTGGACGAGTTGCGCCGCCTCTATGGGGTCGCCCACGAGCGCTTCCTGGCCTTCATGGATGCCATGGCGACTCGCGCGAACCCCGGTGGCGTTACGGACCGGTCCTGGATCGACCAGAAGGCGCGTGAGTACCAGGAGCGGCTTGCCAGAACTGCGTCTTAGGACGCTTCTGCAACACTCTCACTTGCCGTGGGGTCAAAAAGACCCTACGGCCGTTCTGCTTCCTAACGTGGACCTTCCGATGTTCGGCATACCTCTCTTCGACTTGGCTTGGCTCGTGGTGGCGCTCCTGGCGGCTGGAGCCATCACTGGCCTGCTGGCCGGTGTGTTCGGCGTCGGTGGCGGTGCGGTTGCCGTGCCGATCCTCTACGAACTGTTCCGCATCCTGGAAGTGCCGGAGGATGTGCGCATGCCGCTCTGCGTCGGCACGTCGCTTGCTATCATCATCCCGACTTCGATTCGATCGTTCAACGCTCACAAGGCCAAAGGCGCAGTCGACATGACGATCCTGCGCGTATGGGCTGTGCCTGTGGTGCTCGGCGTGGTCATCGGCAGCGTCATTGCCCGCTACGCTCCCGCAGACCTGTTCAAGGCGGTCTTCGTGGTTGTGGCCGGCATCTCGGCCATTCGTCTGCTCTTTGGCAAGGATACCTGGCGCTTCGGTCTCGACATGCCCGCAAAGCCCATCATGGTCGCGTATGGCTGGCTCATCGGCATCCTCTCGGCCCTGATGGGCATCGGCGGCGGTCAGCTCTCCAACCTATTCATGACCTTCTACAACCGCCCGATCCATCAGGCCGTGGCGACCTCATCGGGTCTCGGCATTCTCATCTCGATTCCCGGCGCCATCGGATACATCTATGCCGGCTGGCCGCACATGGCCGACTATCCCGACGTCGTCGCTTTCCAGCTGCCGCTGGCGCTGGGCTATGTGTCGCTCCTAGGCTTCGTGCTGTTCATCCCCACCAGCACCTGGATGGCCCCCGTGGGTGCACGCCTCGCGCACCGTCTTTCCAAGCGCCGGCTCGAAGTGGCTTTCGGCATCTTCCTGCTGCTCGTCTGCGCCCGCTTCGCCGCAAGCCTCCTCACTTGAGCCATGAGCAGTCTTCAATCTGTCATGCCGGATAGGAGATTGTACAATGACTGAAGCGACAGCAGGCCCCCTGCACGCCTTCCTTGCCGGCGTGGGCCGGGATGGTCGCGGGCGCCTTTCTGCCGATGTGCTCGGCTTCTCCGATCAGGAACTGGAGGCCGTTCACGACTACATTCAGTGGCTGTTTCCTCTGCCCACCCGCTCTGCGGCGCAGCCGCACTCCCCCGTTCTGACGCCGGTCGAGATCGATGTGATCAGAGCCGACCCGCGTGCTGTCGAGACCCTTAAGACGGCAACTCAGCGTATGCTTCGTTTCTACCGCAAGACGCGTTGGTGGATGACCTCGCACGATCACAATCACCTACGGATCACGCGAATTCTGCACAGTCTGCGGCTGCTCGTCGGCCCTGATGAGGCCAAGGCCTTCTATGATGCAATTCTCACATTGAACGAGGCGGCTGGAGCCCCCGTTAACACCCGCAGCCTGCATTATTGGGCAGAGGCTGCGGGCTGTGGCGGCTCTTGAGCGGCGGATTGCCTTAAGAAGCGTACTTATTCCGCAGATAGGCGAGATACGGTTCCGGATCGAGACGGCGGCCGGTTTCGCGCTCCAACAGCTCGTCGCGCATGAAGCGGCGCCCGTGCTGCCAGATCCTGGTGCGGAGTTCCTCAGCAAGAACACTGTAACCACCCGCCTCGATGGATGCATCGAGAGACCTGTTCTGCTTGCGCAGGGTCTCCATCACCTGGGCACCCATGACATTGCCGATGGTGTAGGTCGGGAACGAGCCGATATAGCCGGTCGACCAGTGGACGTCCTGCAGCACGCCCTTGGCATCGTTCGGCACCGTCAGATCCAGATCGCGCTTGATAGCGGCGTTCCAGGCTCCCGGGAGATCGGAGACCGGGAGTGATCCGTCCATCAGCGCACACTCGATATCGACACGCAGCATGATGTGAAAATCGTAAGTCAGCTCATCCGCCTCGACGCGGATGAAGCCCGGCTCCACACGCGTGACGGCGCGATAGAACTCCTCGGCGCTCACATCACCGAGTTGCTCCGGGAAGTGCCGCTGCAGATCCGGGAAGTGCCGCTCCCAGAACGTGCGGCTGCGGACGATGTGGTTCTCCCACAGGCGGGATTGGGACTCGTGAGCCCCGAAGCTGGTGCCGCCGACTGCATAAAGCCCCACGAGGTCCGTCGCCAGGGTTGTGCGGGTATAGGCCGGATCGACCCCCTGCTCATAGAGCCCGTGACCGACCTCATGTGCCGTGCCGAACATGGAGGCGGGGAGATAATTGCGGTTGTAGCGGGTGGTGATCCGCACGTCGTTGCGGGTGAACGAGACCTCGAAGGGATGTACCGTGGTGTCGAGACGCCCGCGTCGGAGATCGTAACCAAGCTTCTCGGCGAGGCTCAGGCCGAAGGCCCGCTGTCCTTCCTCGGGAAAGTCGCGGAACAGGAAATCGGATCTCGGCTGCGGCCGAGAGCGGGCTGCATCGAGGATCGGCAGCAATCCTTCACGCAGCTTCGAGAAAAGCGCCTTGAGGGTCGCTGCCGTTTCGCCGGGCTCGTAGATCGACACCATGGCGTCATAAGGATGCTCGGACCAGCCGATGCAATCGGCATAGGCACGCGACAGTTCGACGGTCTTGGCGAGATGAGGCTCGTAGATCGAGAACTCGCTCTTCGACCGCGCCTCGATCCAGGCCGATTGCGCGACGGTGCGAAGAGCCGCCCGTTCCTGGATCAAGGATGCCGGAACCCTGCGATGATGTTCGACCGCGTGGCGCGTCTGCTCGACCATGCGCCGCTCGGCCGCGTCCGCCGGCATTCCTTCGAGAGCCCGCTCAGCCTCCTCAAGCGCCCTTTCGGTTTCGGATGCGAGAAGAAGGTCGCGTGCAATGCGGGTCAGGGTCGCGATCTGATGGCCGCGGGTTTCCGCGCCGCCAGCCGGCATCATCGTCCGCGAGTCCCATGTCAGCAGGGAGGTGGCGTTCAGCACGTCGTTGACGGCGGCGATGCGCTCCTGGAGCGCCGCAAAGGAGGCTTGCTGGTTCATTTCGCTCTCTGATGTTAGTCCGTGCCGCCGGTGTTGAGATGACAGGCGGAGAAGCGGCCCGGTCCGATGGCGGCCAGTGGCGGAGCCTCCCGCTTGCAGCGTGGACCGGCGAAGGGGCAGCGGGGGTGGAAGTGGCATCCGCTCGGCGGATTGAGTGGGGATGGAATTTCGCCCGCGATGGGACGGAAGTTCTTCCGGCCAACGCCCACCCTGGGAACGCTCTCGAACAGGGCTCGGGTGTAGGGGTGGTTCGGCTGAGCATAAAGCTCAGTCGTGGGAGCCAATTCGACGATGCGGCCGAGATACATGATCGCGACCCGATCGGAGACGTGGCGCACCACGCCGAGATCATGGCTGATGAAGATGCCCGTCAAATCGAGATCCCGGCGAAGATCCATGAACAGATTGAGCACCTGAGCCTGGATCGAAACGTCCAGAGAGGCCACCGGCTCGTCGAGCACCAGGAGATCCGGCTTCATGGCGAGCGCACGCGCAATGGCAATGCGCTGCCGCTGACCGCCGGAGAACTGGTGCGGAAAACGACGGCGATAGCTCGGGTCGAGACCGACGCGCCCGAGCATGTCGGCCACGTAGGAATCCGCTTCGCGGCCTTTGACGATGTTATGGGCGACGGGCCCCTCGGCCACCGTGTCGCCGATCCGGATACGCGGGTTGAGGCTCGCAAAGGGATCCTGGTGGATCATCTGAACGCGGGTCGTCAGCTTCTGCGTGCGCCGCCCCTGCTCTTTGGCCACGGGCGCATTGCCGAACAGAATCTTGCCGTCGCTCGGCGTATAGATTCCGGCGATCATCCGCCCGAGCGTCGACTTCCCGCAGCCGGATTCACCGACAAGGCCCACAACTTCGCCTTTGTCAACACTGAGGCTGACATCCGTCACCGCACGCACAATCTCGGTCGACCGGCCTGCGCCGAGAAGACCGGCGATCCGCTCCCCGATATTGGGGTGCTTTACGAAGCGCTTCGATACGTGGTCGATGTCAAGGAGAGCGGCTGGCATGAAATGGGCTCGATCGGGTAATGACAGAGGGCGGTGCGTCCGTCCTCGAAATGCTGGACAGGCGGAGTTGTGGTGCAGGCAGGCCCTGCCTTGGCGCATCGAGGCGCGAAGGCGCACCCTTGCGGGAGATTGGCAAGCGACGGCGTCGACCCAGGAACCTGCGGCAGCTTTGTGCCGGGCTCGTGCTCAGCCGGAACGGAGGCCAGAAGCCCTGCCGTGTAGGGATGACGCGGCGATGCGATAACGGCGTCCGCCGGACCGCTCTCCACCACACGTCCCGCGTACATGACGCAGATATCATCGGCGAGGCTCGAGACGACGGCGAGATCGTGGGTGACCCAGACGAAAGCGGTGCCGGTCTCGTCCGCCAAGCGGCGAACCTCGGCGAGAATCTGGCCCTGGATCGAGACATCGAGCGCCGTCGTCGGCTCATCGGCGATGATGACGGCCGGGCTGTGCAGGAGCGCAATCGCAATCGCCACGCGCTGCCGCATGCCACCTGAGAGTTGATGCGGATAAGCCTCAAGACGCTCATCCGGGCTTGGAATTCCGACCTTGGCCAAAGCATCGCGTGCCTTCGCGCGGGCAGCCTTGCGAGAAACCCTGGCGTGCGCCCGCACGGCCGCGATCATCTGCGTCCCGATCTTGAGAACCGGATTCAGCGTCATCATCGGGTCTTGGAAGACCATGGCGATCTGAGCGCCACGGACCTGACGCATGGCATCGCCTTTGAGACGGGTGATGTCCTTGCCGTTCAGGAGGACCTCGCCGCCTGCGATCTTGCCGGGCGGCTCGATCAAGCCGAGGATCGAATAGCCCGTGACGCTCTTGCCGGAACCGGATTCGCCGACAAGTCCCAGGATGCGGCCACGGCCGACCTCGAAGCTGACGCCATCGACCGCCTTCAGAACGCCGGCCCGCGTCTGGAACTGTGTCTGGAGATTATTGATGCGAAGAACAGTATCGCTCATCGGCTGTTCCTCGGGTTCAGAACGCTGCGGACCTGGTCGCCTACGAGGTTGATGGCAACGACCGTCAGCATCAAGGCGATGCCCGGGTAGATCGAGATCCAGTAACGGCCCGACAGCAAAAACTGGAAGCCATTGGAGATCAGGGAGCCCAGAGAAGGCTGGGTGATCGGCAGGCCAAGGCCCAGGAAGGACAGTGTCGCTTCGAGTGCAATCGAATTCGCCACCTGCACGGTCGCCACGACGATCAGGGGCGGCAGCGCGTTGGGAAGCAGATGGCGGAACAGCACGTGGCGCGCCGGAAGTGGCGTTGAAAGCGCAGCCTCGATGTAGTCCTTGCGCCGCTCGGCGCTCGCCGCACCGTGGGTGGTGCGGGCAAAGTAGGCATATTGCGCAGCGACCAGAGCGGCAACGAGCTGCATGAGTCCCTGCCCGAGCAATGCAACCAGGACCAGCGCCAGAAGAATTGCCGGAAGAGAGAGCTGAAGGTCGATGACACGCATGATGAGAGCCTCGACGCGGCCGCCATAATAGGCTGCGATGAGGCCCACTGTGGTGCCGAGGATCAGAGCCAGGGTGCCGGCCATGACGCCAACGATCAGGCTCGTGCGCAATCCGTAGAGAATGGCAGAGAAGATGTCGCGGCCGGCGGCATCGGTGCCGAGCCAGTGGACATAGCCGCCGGAGCCGGTCTCACCGGGCTCGAGCCGGGCGTCGAACAGGTCGAGGGCCTCCTGGTTATAGGGATCCTGCGGCGCCACGAACGGTGCCAGAACGGCCATGAGAACCACGACGACCACCACGATCAGGGCAGCAACGGCCACAGGGCTTTGGCGGAAGTCGGACCAGAAGGTCGCGAACCGGCTCCAGGTCGTCTCGGCAGGCAGAGTAAGTGCGGGAGAACTGCTCATGATGCGGCCTTTACGCGAATGCGCGGATCGAGTTGGCCGTAAATCAGATCGACCACGAGATTGATCATGACGAAGAGGAACACCACGAGGATGAGATAGGCGACCATCACGGGACGGTCGAGCACTGTGATGGAATCGATGATCAGCTTGCCCATGCCAGGCCAGTTGAAGACCGTTTCCGTCACCACAGCAAAGGCAAGGGTCGAGCCGAGTTCAAGGCCAAAAACCGTCACAATCGGGATCGAGATGTTCTTCAGCACGTGGAGGCCGACCACCTTGCTCTCGGACAGGCCTTGAGCGCGGGCAAAGCGCACGTAGTCGGAACTCATCACCTCGACCGTGCCTGCCCGCGTCAGGCGAATGAGGAGACCAAGCTTGAACAAGGCAAGGTTCAGCGCTGGCAGGAGGATGTGGCTCCACCCTTCCAGCGAAGTGATCGACAGGTTCATGCCGAGCACATCCGTCGTCGGCCCACGTCCACCAGAAGGGAACCAGCCGAGTTCGACGGCGAACACCATGATCAGCAGCAGCCCGACCCAGAAGCTCGGCACGCTGAAGCCGAGGACCGAGAAGCCCATGATGGCCTTGGCGGAGAGCGAATCCGGCTTGTAGCCGGCCCACAGGCCGAGTGGGATGCCAAGGCAGGTGGCGATCAGCATCGCCGTCAGTGCGAGCTCCAGCGTCGCCGGTAACCGCGACAGGATCAGGTTGAGCACCGGCAGCCGGTAGATGAAGGACTCACCGAGATCCCCGTGGAGCATGTTGTTCATGAAAATGAAGTACTGCTCGAACAAGGGGCGATCGAAGCCGTAGCGCTGGATCAGCGCCTCGCGAAGCGCCTGATCGGATGCCGGATCGATCATCACGTCGATTGGATTGCCGATGGCATATACGCCCAGGAACACGATGATCGACATGGCGATCACGACCATGAGAGCCTGCAGGACGCGTTGAATAAGAAAACCGATCATGCTGTCTCGTAACTGGACTTGAACCTGGGAAGCCAGACGATTGCCGCCCGGCACTCCACGAACGCCACCAATGAAAAAGCCGGAGGGAAAGCTCTTTCCCTCCGGAAGCGGTCAGCCGGATCGCTCCGGCTGACAGTGTCAGGATCAGTTCTTCGGCTTGATCTCGTAAGCCAAGGTTTCCTGATCGACCCGAGACGGGATGGTCAGCATCCCCTTCTTGGCGGCCCAGACCGTCTGAATCTGTACGGTCGGGATCAGGGCACGATCGTTCATGGAGACTTCCGTCACCTTCTCGAAGAGAGCGCGACGCTTCGTATCGTCCATGGTGCGCGCGCCTTCCTGCAGCAACTTGTCCACCTCAGGGTTGGAGTAGCCCTGCTTGTTGAAGGCCCCGAGACCAACCTGCGGGTCTGCCGTGTGAACGAGCGAGCCATAGGTGTAGCTTGCCTCGCCGGTCAGCGTGCCCCAGCCGCTCATCCAAAGGGAGAATTCACCCTTCTGCTGAGCCGGGAAGAACACGGTGCCATTGAGGGCATTGGCGTTCACCTTCAGGCCTGCGCGAGCCCACATCTGCGAAAGGGCCTCACACACAGCCGCATCGCCCGGGAGGCGGTTGTTGGTGCAGTGGAAGTCGATCTCGAAGCCCTTCGGATAGCCTGCATCGGCAAGAAGCTGTTTAGCCTTCGCCAGATCATACGGGCGCTCGGGCAGGTTCTTGTTGCCGCCGAAGAAGCTGGCGGGCATCAACTGGTTGGCAGGGCGCCCCAGCCCCTCCAGCACGACGCGCACGAGCGTCTTGCGGTCGATGGCGAGATCCATGGCCTCGCGGACCTTGGGATCGCGCAGCGGGTTGGCGTCGATCTCCTTGCCGTCGACCTTGACCTTCTTCGGCAGGGTTTCCTTCACGTTGGGCGTGAGGTTCAGGAAGTAGACCGAGTCGGCCACGAAGGTGTCGACCGACTTGTCCTTCTGCATCGCGGCGTAGTCGGTGGCCGGCACGTAGTTGACGAGGTCCACTTGGCCGGATTTCATCGCCGCCATGCGGGCCGGATCGCTCGGGATCTCCTTGCGAACAACCTTCTGCCAGGGCTGCTTGCCGCCCCAATAGTTGTCGTTGCGCTCAAGGACGAGGTCACCCTTCGGCTCCCAGGACACGAACTTGTACGGACCGGTGCCAATGGCAGCCTTGCCCGAGTTGAACTGCTCGTTGCGGGCTTCCATGCCGACATTCTTCGACACCACGAAGAGGCGGATGAAGTCGTTCGGCAGGGTCGGAGCCGGAGCCTTGGTCTTCACGTGCAGGGTGTACTTGTCGGCGACCTTCGTCTCCGCAACCTGCTTCGTGTAGATGGTCATGCTCATCGGGCCGGTCACGACCGGAATACGGTCGATCGAGAACTTCACGTCCTCGGCTGTGAGCTCCGATCCGTCATGAAATTTCACGCCTTCACGGATCTTGAACTCCCAGGTCGTTTCGTCGATCGGCTTCCACGAGGTCGCAAGCCCGGGCTTCAGGCCCAGGTTCTCGTCGGACATGACGACCGTATCAAAGATATGACGCAGCGCCTCTGCTTGGCTGCCCAGGGTCGACCAATGCGGGTCGATGGAGTCGGGACCGGCACGCAGGCCCATGGTGAGAGTCTGCGCCGATACACCGCCGCTGAGAACGGTGCCAAGGACGAGAGCCGCTGCGAGTGTTCCACCCAGCTTGAAGTTTTGTTTCAATTCACTTCCCCTCTTGCTAAGACCCTGGCTTTTCGTCCAAGGTGTTCTTATCGATTAGAACGGTAGGCCCTCCGAACAAGAAAAGTCAACAGCACCTTGCCTAAAGTCCAACCAGCACCTGACGCTTATGAGGGCAGCCGTTATAGTGACACGGAACAGACCCCCGATGAGCGCATCCTCGCCAATCTCGCCGGGGCACTCGATCGCACGCTCCCGGTTCCGCTTGGCACGCAGTTGCGAGGGTTGATCGAGTTCGGAATCGCCCTGGGTGAACTGCCCACCGGCCAACGCCTGCCCTCGGTGCGCGAACTGGCAGAGCGGGCTGGGATCGCGCACATGACTGTGGCGACGGTCTACAGGGAGTTGCGCGAGTCAGGCCTCATCGAAGCGAAACCAGGGGCTGGCACCTATGTGGGAGACGGGCACAACAGTGACGGCCTGCGCTCCCATGCAATCCGCAAGATCCAACGCCGGGTCGAGATGCTCTTCAATGAGGCCGAACAGTTGGGTCTCGCCCCATCCGTCGTCTCGTCCCTGGTGAATGCCCGCGCCGCACGCGGCCCGACACCGACGCGCCCGCTACGGCTGGTTATGGTGGGCAACTTCATCGCAACGACCCAGCAATATGCCAACCGTATTCAGGAGCATCTCGGCTCTGACGATACCATTGCCGTCACGACAGTGGATGCCCTGCATGCAGGGGAGGCCTTTCCCCTGCCCTGCGACATCTGTGTGACGCTGGCGCATCGCCGCGGCGAGGTCGAGCATCTCGTGCCGAGCGGCATCCCGGTCGTCGGCTTGAGCTTCATCCCCGCTGAGGAGACGCGGGCTCAACTTGCGATGCTGGATCCTATGGCGCGGGTTGGTCTCGTGTCGGTCTTTCCCGAATTCGCTGCCTTGATGAAGCCCGGCGTCCTGCGGTTTGCGCCCCATGTGTCGACGGTCGATGTCCGGTTGATCACGGCTCCCGATCTCGCAGCCTTTCTGACCCAAATTGACGTGGCGATCTACGCTAGCGGCGCCGAGGCGACCGTGAGGAGACTTCTTCCGTCCGGTCGGCAGGCTTTGGAATTCCGCTATGTGCCGGACCCGCATGCGATCCGCGCCACGCTGCTGCCCGTGATCGAGCGCCTGCGCTCGTCGATTGTGTCTCAAGAGGAAGTGCCTTCATGAAAATCAGTGAGATGAACTGGCTTCAGGTGGAAGAATACCTGAAGACGGATGATCGCGCCGTTGTCCCGCTGGGCTGCACCGAGCAGCACGCCTACCTGAGCCTTTCCGTCGACAGCATCCTGGCTGAGCGAGTCGCCTCTGAAGCCGCTGCACCAACAGGTGTTCCGGTGTTCCCGGTTCAGGCCTATGGCATCACACCCTATTTCATGGCCTATCCGGGAACGATATCGCTGAAGGCCGACACCTACTTGCGGATCATTACGGATATCCTCGATTCTCTGAAGCGCACGGGCTTTCGCCGCGTTCTCTTCGTCAACGGTCATGGCGGCAATACGCCGGGCCATACCGCAGCCATTGAATGGATGGGCGAGAATCCCGAGTGCCGTGTGAAGTTCCACAACTGGTGGAACGCTCCGCGCACATTCGAGAAGGTGAAGGAGATCGATCCGGTCGCCTCGCACGCCTCCTGGATGGAGAATTTCCCTTGGACGCGTCTGCCCGGCATTGAGCAGCCATCGCATCAGAAGCCCATGGTCGATCTGGAACGGATGCGGACCTTCGGCCCAGAAGGCGTGCGTGAGATCCTGCAGGACGGCAATTTCGGCGGATACTTCCAGCGGCCTGACGAGGATATGAACGCCATCTGGTCGGTAGCCATCGACGAGACCCGCGCCCTGATCGAGAATTGGTGATGAACGAGAACACGATCCTGATCTGGGGCGCCGGTGCCATCGGCGGCACCCTCGGGGCCTATTTCGCCCGTGCCGGCGAGGATGTGCTGCTCGTCGACATTGTCGAGCCGCATGTGGAAACGATGAAGCGGGACGGCCTCTTGATTGAAGGTCCTGTGGAGACTTTCCGTCAGCCGGTGAGGGCCGCCATGCCCAGCGAGGTTAAGGGACAGTTCAATCGCATTATTCTCGCGGTCAAGGCTCATCACACCCGTGATGCGGTCCGCGCCCTGAAGCCGCATCTGGCGGAGAACGGCACCGTCCTCTCCGCCCAGAACGGGTTAAACGAGATCATCATTGCCGAAGAGATCGGCGTCGAGCGCACAATCGGATGCTTCGTCAACTTCGGAGCCGACTGGCTTGAGCCCGGCCGCATTCTCTTTGGCAACCGCGCGGCCGTTGCGGTCGGCGGGCTGGATGGGCAAGCGAACGAGCCAGTGCGCGACTATCACCGCCTGCTCTCGATCTTCGAACCCAAGGCCGTGCTTACCGACAACATCTGGGGCTATCTCTGGGGCAAGCTCGGTTACGGCTCCCTGCTCTTCGCAACCGCGCTGACGAATGCCTCCATGTCAGAAAATCTGGCGTCGGAACGTCACTTCCCGGTCTATTGCCGACTGGGCCAGGAAGTGATGGCGGTGGCGAAAGCCCGTGGCGTGGAGCCCCTGGGCTTTAACGGATTTAATCCCGATGCCTTCATGCCGGGAGCGGACGAAGCTGCAGCAAGACGCTCCGTCGCCGATATGGCGGAGTTCAACCGGCACACGGCGAAGACCCATTCCGGCATCTGGCGCGATCTCGCGGTGCGCAAGCGCAAGACTGAGGTCGATGCGCAGATTGCCATCATCGGCACCCTCGGACAGGAGGCGGGCATCCCCACGCCTGCCATCGATAAGCTGGTCGCCCTGATCCACGACATCGAGGATGGCCGCCGCGAACAGTCCTGGTCCACGCTCGACGAGATGCTCACCCTATGAAACTCGACTTCACCAACCGCCGCGTCGCCGTCACCGGAGCCGCACAGGGCATCGGGCGCAGCATCGTCCAGTCTCTTGCGGCCGAGGGCGCTCATGTGTGGGCACTTGATCTCGATGAAGCCGGTCTGCGCGTAGCCACTGAGGCTGGTGCCAAGGCAACCCGCACCCTCGACCTTGCGGATCGCGCCGCGGTTGCCGGGGTTTTCGCCGATATGGCGGCTTCGCTCGGTGGCATCGACATCCTCGTCAACTGCGCCGGGGGCGTCCGGGGTCAGGTGGCGAGGCCCATTGAGGAGGTAAGCGAGCAGGACTGGCTGGTTTTATTCGAGGCCAATGTGCATGGCGCCTTCTGGTGCTCGCAGGCGGCGGCTCCGCACATGAAACGGGGTAAATTCGGGCGCATCGTGAACATCTCGTCCGGCGCCGGACTGCGCCCAAGCCTCACCGGCATTCAGGCCTACACGGCCTCCAAGCATGCGCTGGTCGGTTTAACGAAACAGCTCAGCTTCGAGCTCGGCCCTTTTGGGATCACCGTGAACAGCGTGGCGCCTGGTTTCGTGCTCTCGAACCCTGCCACGCAACGTCAGTGGGAGAGCTATGGGCCGGAGGGTCAGGCGCGCCTCGTAGAGAGCATTCATACCCGCCGCCTGGGCTATCCGGAGGATATTGCCAACGCCGTGATGTTCCTGGCCTCCGATGCAGCAGCCTGGATCTCGGGCCAGATCATCTCGGTGGACGGCGGACGTTCCTGAACTATTGCCGCCCCTCAGACTACGTCAGACAAGGAACTGAGAGCATCATGGACGATATGAGCAACCAGCCCTGGACATGGGATGAGCAGACCTGGCGCAACAAGGTGGACCATGTGCGCGCCGGCCGCTCGTTGAAGCCTGCCCGGTGGAAGAACGGCGCCCGCTGCGCCGTCGCTCTCTCCTTCGACTCCGATCATGAGACGAACGAGTTGCGTGATGGCGGAAAATCCATTGGTCGCATGTCCCAAGGCCAGTACGGCAACCGCCAGGGTGTGCCACGCATCCTGAACGCCCTTGCCAAGCATGATGCCAAGGCGACGTTCTTCGTGCCGGCCGTCGCCGCGCTGCTTTATGAGGATGAACAGCGTCGGGTTGTGGCAGAGGGCCACGAGATCGGAATCCATGGCTGGATCCACGAACTCAACAGCCAGCTCCCATATGAGATCGAACGCGACTTGATGTTCCGGGCAGCGGATACCCTGGAAAAGATCACAGGCGTGCGCCCGGTTGGCCTGCGCACCCCCTCATGGGACTTCAGCCCCAGCACGTTGCGGATCGAGCGCGAACTCGGCCTGCTGTACGATTCCTCGCTGATGGCCGACGATGACCCATATGAGTTGCTCGAACAAGGCGAGCCAACAGGAATCGTGGAGCTGCCGGTGGAATGGATTCGCGACGACGCGGTCTATTTCAACATGCACCGCTTCAACGGCCTTCGCCCACACACGCCGCCGACTGCGGTATACGACATCTTCTTTCGGGAGTTCGAGCGAGCCTATGAGGAAGGCGGCCTGTTCCTCTTGACCATGCATCCCCACGTGACCGGCTACCGCTCGCGCATCTGGATCCTGGAAAAGCTCCTGGAGGAAGTCACCCGGCGCTCTGACGTATGGGTGGCAACCCATGCGGAAATTGCTGCTTTCGTGAAGGAGCAGGGCCTCTGATGCAGCATTCTGTCCGTGCCCGCGATGTCGGCTTGGCCTGCGGCACTCTGCCGACAGGCGAGTTGAACAGCATTGCGGACGTGCCGGGTGTTCGTGTCGGCCATCGAACCCTCGCGCATGGGGAGATCCGCACCGGGGTGACGGCCGTCGTTCCCCATGGCGGCAATCTCTACCGCGAGAAGCCGGTGGCGGCCGTTCATGTGCTTAACGGATTCGGGAAGAGCGCCGGTTTGGTGCAGGTGGAGGAGCTGGGCGCGATCGAGACCCCGATCCTTCTGACCAACACTCTCTCGGTCGGCACCTGCTGCACAGCCCTGGTGCGCCATGCGATTGAGCACAACCCGGATATCGGCCGGGAGACCGCCACGGTGAATCCGGCCGTGTTCGAATGCAACGACGGCTATCTCAACGACATCCAGGCGCTCGCCGTCACCGAAGACGATGCGCACGCCGCTCTGGCAAACGCCTCCTCTCGTTTCGATGTCGGCTCGGTGGGTGCCGGCTGCGGCATGAGCACCTTCGGCTTCAAGGGCGGCATCGGCACCTCGTCCCGGCGCCTTGACCTTGACGGGCATAGCTATCATTTGGGCGTGCTCGTTCTTTCCAATTTCGGACGATCTGGCGATCTGCGCCTTCCCGACGACAGGGTCATCGCCCCACCTGAAATTCAGACGGAGCGACGTGACGCGGAGAAAGGTTCGATCATTATCATCGCGGCTACGGACATTCCGTTGAGCGACCGGCAGCTCAAGCGCGTCATCCGCCGCTCCGGCGTCGGACTCGCACGTCTCGGATCCTTCTGGGGTCACGGCAGCGGCGACATCGCGCTCGGCTTCACGACGGCTAATGTTCTCTCGCACGACGAGAAGGCGGCCCTGGTCGATATCCGCATCCTGAACGAGAATCGCATCGATCTGCTCTTCGAGGCGATGGCCGATGGCACGCAGGAGGCTGTTCTCGATGCTCTCATCGCCGCCGGCTCCATGACCGGTCGCGACGGACATCACCGCCCAGCTCTTATCAACACTCTTTCACTCTCATCGGACGCCTGACCCATGACCAGCACCACATCCGAGGAATTCGCCCTCTCCATCCATGGCGGCGCAGGAACGATCCTGCGCAGCAAGATGACGCCGGAACGGGAGGCGGCCTATCACGCCGGTTTACGCCGCGCGCTTGAAGCTGGGCGTGTCGTTCTCGCCTATGGCGGAACCGCGCTCGATGCAGCCACCGCCGCCGTAATGGCTCTCGAGGACGAGCCGCTCTTCAATGCCGGACGCGGCGCGGTCTATACGTCTGCCGGCAAGCAGGAGATGGATGCGGCCGTCATGGACGGGCGCGACCGCTCCGCCGGCGCCGTTGCCGGGATCTGCGGCCCGCGCAATCCGGTTCTTGCCGCCCGGGCCGTCATGGAGCATTCCGGCCACGTGCTGCTCATCGGCGAAAGCGCCCTGGAGTTCTGCCGCCGCCAGGGATTGGCCTTCGAGGAGGCGTCCTACTTCTTTACCGAGCAACGCTGGCAGGCCCTGCAGGAGACGCTTGCAATGCGCCAGAGCGGGGCGGACGACCAGGACGAATCGCGCAAGCACGGTACGGTGGGTGCGGTGGCTCGCGACCGACAGGGCAATCTCGCGGCGGCCACGTCCACCGGCGGGATGACGGCGAAGGCCCCTGGACGTGTTGGCGACAGTCCCGTGATCGGCGCCGGAACCTGGGCGGACAACGAGACCTGCGCCGTGTCGGCCACGGGTCATGGTGAGATCTTCATCCGCTATGCAGCGGCCCACGAGATCGCCTCCCGCCTGCGCTATGCTGGCCAGACCTTGGACCAAGCATCGCGTGCCGTCGTGGTTGATATGCTCGCTCCAGCAGGCGGCTCGGGCGGCATTATTGCTGTGGACCGCGCCGGCAACGTGTCCCTGCCCTTCAACTGCTCCGGGATGTATCGGGGTGTCGTCAGACAGGACGGCAGGCTCCTCACGGGCATCTACGACGAACCCCTTATCGAGTTCCAGAAGAACTAACTTCGCTGAAAATCGAACCTAAGAACCCGGTTCACGGCCGATGATACAGCCCTATATGCCCCTCCCAATCCGTCCGAGCAGAGGAGACCGCGCATGACACTTAACGACAATCCTGTCTGGTTCATTACAGGTTGCTCTACCGGGTTCGGGAGGGAGCTCGCCCAGATTGTACTGCGCCGAGGCTGGCGCGCGGTGGTGACGGCTCGCGATGTCGGCAGGGTGCAGGATCTAACACAGGGACATGAGGATAACGCCCTCGCCTTGCCTCTTGACGTCAACAAAGCTGATCAGATCGCCTCTGCTTTGAAAGCGGCCGAGGACCGCTTCGGATCGATCGACGTGCTGGTGAACAATGCCGGTTACGGCTACCAGTCTTCCATCGAGGAAGGCGACGATGACGAGATCCGCGCCCAGTTCGACACCAACTCCGGCTACTACGCGGCAACCAAGCATGCGGTGACCCGTGCCGTGTTGCCCGGCATGCGGACCCGCCGTCGCGGGCACATCGTCAACATCTCATCCCAGGCAGGCTTTATCGGCTTCGCGGGCCCGGCAGGATGGTGGCTATCATGGGGTCGTCCTTACCCCTATGAGGGACGCCTCCATATCCCAATCATCCTGAAGGGAGCCCACTGGCCATGAGCCTTGAATCCGTTCGCGCATTTCTCACTCAGAACGCACCGGATATCGAGATCATCGAAATGGAAACCAGCACCGCCACCGTTGCTCAAGCGGCGGAAGCTCACGGCGTCGGGCCGGAGAAAATCGCCAAGACTCTGTCCTTGAGAGTCGGCGAGAGAAGCTTCCTCGTGGTCACGAGCGGCACAGCGCGGCTCGACAACAAGAAGGTCAAGGCGGCCTTTGGCGGCAAGGCGTCGATGCTTGACGCCGAGCAGGTCCAGGCGCTGACTGGACATCCTGTTGGGGGCGTCTGCCCCTTCGGCCTAGCAACGCCCCTGCCCGTCTATTGCGACATCTCGCTGAAGGCTTTCGACGAGGTCGTGCCGGCTGCGGGCTCTATTCACACAGCCGTACGGATCCATCCGCAGCGCATGGCCGACCTTGTCGGCGCTGACTGGGTCGATGTTTGCCAGTAGCATCCTGCACATACAAAAAGCCCGGCATCATCCGATGCCGGGCTTCTCGAAACGTCCTGACGATCAGCGCGCCTTAAGGGCGGTATCGGGGAAATCGCTGAACAACCCGTCGATGCCGAGAGCATAGAATGCCTTGTACTCGGCCGCCGGGTCGCCCTTGAAAGTCGAGGCCAGGCGCTTGGGCTCGTTGCGGAAGGTCCAGGTGAAGACCTGGAGGCCAGCGGCGTGAGCATCCTTCACGACGCTGGATGGTTGGGCAAGAACACGGTCCTGCTCATCCGCCTTTCCGTCGCCGTTCAGGTCGTCCGCCTTGCCGTCGTTGTTCTGGTCAACTTGCTTGGTCGGGAGGATGTAGGGCTTCCACGGCGACAGAATGTCAGCGTAGGACTTCACCTCGGCCAAACCTTCCTTCGTCAGAAGGTCCTTGTAGGTGCGTTTGTCGCCGACAACGACGAAATCATAGGGTTGTGCATAGGGCGCGCTGAGAACGATGTTGCCGTCCTTGTCCACGTCCTCTGCGTCCAGCAGCTGCGCCAGCCTCACGTCGATCCGCGTGTTCAGGTACTTCAGGTTCGCCACCTCGAAACTCTGGATGACCACCGGGGCGGATGCGTCGGCCCAGCCCGCCTCCTTCAGAACATTCACCAGCCGATCTTCCATCGGCAGGCCGAGGGCCGCATGGAAAGTCGAATGCTTGGTCTCTGGAGCGATGCCGACGGCTTTCCCTCTTGCAGCACCTTCCTTCTTGGCGAGATCGATCACCTCCTGCAAGGTCGGAACCTGGAATTGGCCGTTCTTCGACTGATCGCGGTCGGTCATGGCCTGCTTGGCGCGAAGTTGCTTGATCTCGGCAAGGGTGAAGTCGCTGGCGAACCAATCGTTCGTATCCACGCCATCGACCTTGCGGGTCGTCTTGCGGGACGCAAATTCAGGCCGGTTCGCCACATCGGTCGTGCCGCTCAGCATCGGCTCGTGGCGTGCAATCAGCACGCCGTCTTTCGTCACGACAAGATCGGGTTCGATGTAGTCGGCCCCCATATCGATGGCCATCTTATAGGCTTCGAGCGTATGCTCGGGCAGATAGCCGCTGGCGCCGCGATGGGCGACCACGATGGTCGGCGCGCCCGTCAATGTCTTTTCCTGAGCTTGAGATGATCCGATCATCGCAGGCAGAATGGCAGTCACGGATCCGAGCAGTGCAAGATAGTTCATGGTCTCTCCTCCTGGACAGGTCTCTAGCGACGCTTCTGTGACGCCGTGATGACCATCCCATCGCTGCAACTATCGCAGCCGTCATCCGATGCAACAAGCGCTGGTTCAGCTATCAGATGGAAAGGTTGATCTCACGAATTCCCATGCTGCGACCAGATGGCGGCGCATGGCTTCCTCCGCGTTGTCGGGGTCGCGGGCTAGAATGGCTTCAAAGATGGCCTCGTGCCCGGCGCAGTTCATCTGATCGATTCCGGCACCGCGCTTCATCGAACGCCAATGCTGGGTCAGCCAATCCACATAGGCCTTGTGGATCGCCGGGTAGATCGGATTACCAGGGATTCGATAGAGCACCGCGTGAAAAGCAGCGTCGGTCTCATCGAACAGGGTCGAATTGCCGATTGCCTCCCGGTTGGCATCGAGAGCCACCCGGAGGTCTTCGAGGTCGTCGCGCCGCGCATGCTTCGCAGCCCAGCGCGCCAGCGCTGTCTCGATGAAAATCCGGGTCTCGAAGAGATTCCAAACACCCTTCCGATCGATCATGAGATGACCGACGAGATTACCGACCTTATCGACGGCTATCTCATAATCAGGCTTCCGGACGATAGGACGATGCCCGAGGCGCGTTTCGACAAGGCCACGATTCGCGAGCGAAACGATCGCCTCTCGAATGGCTGCCCGGCTCACGCCATAGCGCTGCATCAGGTCGCGTTCGGCCGGAAGGCGTTCGCCCTCTTGCAGACCACCCGTTTCGATCATCCGCACCAGTTCGGCTGCCACTGCATCTGACCGCCGCGCTCCTGCCCCCATCGCCGCGCGGCCATGCAGCTTCTCGCTCTGGTCCATGCTCCCCTCGTGCTTGTCCTTCAGCCCTTGGCGCGACGTCAGCGCCAGACAAAGCTGACCTAAAGACAGGTGAGCGTAGCATATGGTCTGACCAAAATCCATCAACCCGCGACTGAAGCGCCCAACATCCGCCTGAATCAGCCAGCAAAACCGCAACATCGAAGCCGATGGGCAAGCGATGATGGGCCTTGACAGCTCACGACTGGCTGACCATCCTGATTTCGGTCGAACCAAATAGATCAGAAACTGACGTTTGGTTTGACACTGCTCCGCTTGAGCAAACAGGGAGAGAGACTGGTGACGCCATTGCAAGGCACCCC
The DNA here is from genome assembly GCF_014699075.1 of Microvirga sp. GTDB lineage: Bacteria > Pseudomonadota > Alphaproteobacteria > Rhizobiales > Beijerinckiaceae > Microvirga. Next base: position 154,458 of record NZ_JACXAB010000008.1, read on the forward strand.
GCTGTCGAACTCTAACCCGCAGCTCCTCATGAGGGGATCTGGTGAGGGTCGGCCATGACCAGTTCGACTCAGGTTGGCCGCCCCGAGGCTGTGACCCACTACCGGATGTATATCGACGGAGCCTGGACCGAAGGCCGGTCGACAGGACGATCCGAGGTCGAGAACCCAGCCAACGAAGTCGTCTTTGCCTCCGTGCCGGCGGGAACAGCCGAGGACGCGACCGATGCCTTGGAGGCCGCACGCCGCGCACAACCGGCGTGGGCTGCCCTTCCGCCCATCGTCCGTGCCGGCTACGTGTCTGATCTTGCGGCAGCGGTGAAACGCGACAAGGCACATCTCGCCCGCATCGTGGTGCTTGAGCAGGGCAAGCCCCTGAACCAGGCCGAAGGCGAGATCGATGCCGTCATTACCTTCCTGACCTTCGCAGCCGAGAGCGCGCGCCGTATCGAAGGCGATATTCTGCCGTCCGACTTCCAGAACGAGGAAGTCTGGATCCGGCGTGTGCCCTTTGGTGTGGTGGTCGGCTTGACAGCCTGGAACTATCCGGCAGCCTTGGCGGCACGAAAGATCGGCCCGGCCCTCGTGGCCGGCAACACAATGGTGGTGAAGGGACACGAGTCCACGCCCCTCTCTGCGCTTGAGATTGCACGCCTCGCGCATGAAGTCGGAATCCCGAAGGGCGTGCTTAATGTGGTGACAGGCGACGGACGCACGGTGGGTGATGCGCTGGTACGCTCCCCGATCAGCGCCATGATCACCATGACGGGCAGCGTCCGCGCCGGGCGGGAGATCTATGCGGCCGGCGCGCATGAGCTGAAGGTCGTCCGTCTCGAACTCGGCGGCAAGGCACCCTTCATCGTGCTCGACGATGCGGATATCGAAGCGGCCGTGGATGCCGCTATCGTCTCCCGCTTCACCAATTGCGGGCAGATCTGCACCTGCAACGAACGCATGTATCTGCACCGCGATATTGCGGAGCCCTTCCTCGACAAATTCGTGACTCGCGTGAAGCAGATGCGGCTCGCCGACCCAATGACCAACCCCGACATGGGGCCGAAGGTGAATCGGCCTGAGGTCGACAAGGTCGAGGAGATCGTGAACGACGCCATCGCGGCTGGCGCCGAGGTTCTCGCTGGCGGGCGCCGCCTGACGGAGGGAGACTTCTCTCGCGGTCATTGGTTCGAGCCGACAGTGCTGCGGGTCGATACCAACAAGGCTTCGGTCATGCAGCGGGAGATCTTCGGTCCGGTCGCGCCGGTCATGACGGTCGATAGTTTCGAACAGGCGCTCAGTTTCGCCAATGACAGCAGCTATGGCCTGTCTGCCTATATCTACACGAACGATCTGCGCCGGGTGATGCGCCTCTCCCGGGAGCTCGCCTTCGGTGAGCTCTATGTCAACCGTCCCTGCGGAGAACTCGTCCAGGGCTTCCATAGCGGCTGGAAGCACTCGGGCCTCGGCGGCGAAGACGGCAAGTACGGTTTCGACGGATATCTGCGGAAGCAGACGACTTATGTCCGTTGGTGACGACCCGTAGCCAGAAAGGGTTGCGGCAAAAGCTCAAGAACCCCGAAAAGGGGCATCAAAAAACCTGATGGAGGAAGATGATGCTGAGAAGGACTTTCCTTACGCTCGCGACCGGTGTTGCTGCCATTGGTCTGGGACTTGGCGGCGTGTCCGCGCAGGAATTGCCCAAGCTGAAGCAGAAAGAGAAGTACAAGGTCGGCTTCGCCCAGACCGAGTCGAACAACCCGTGGCGCATCGCGCAGACGGAGAGCATGAAGGCTGAAGCCGCCAAGCTAGGGCACCAGCTTGTCTACACCGACGCAGCCGGTTCCGCGGCCAAGCAGGTGGCCGACGTCAACTCGATGATCGCTCAAGGCGTCGATCTGATCTTCCTCGCCCCCCGCGAGGAGAAGCCCCTGATCCCGGCCGTCATGGCGGCCAAGCGCGCTGGCATTCCGGTCGTCCTGCTTGACCGCAACGTGGACCAGAGCCTCGCAAAAGCGGGCCGGGATTACGTGACCTTCATCGGCTCGGACTTTGTGGACGAAGGCAAGCGCGCGGCTGAGGCACTGACCAAGGCTATGAACGGAAATGCCAAGATCATTCAGCTCGAGGGCACCACGGGCTCCTCGCCGGCCAACGATCGCCGCAAGGGTTTTGAAGACTACATCAAGGCCCATTCAGGCATGAAGGTGGTCGCATCGCAATCCGGCGACTTCGCCCGCGACAAGGGCCGTCAGGTGGCGGAGACGCTGCTGCAGGCTCACCCTGATGCAACGGCCATCTACGCCCACAACGACGAAATGGCCATCGGTGCGATTGCAGCCCTTGAAGCGGCCGGCAAGAAGCCCGGCAAAGACGTGATCGTCGTCTCGATCGATGGCACCCGCGATGCGTTGCAGGCTATTATCGACGGCAAGATGCTCGCCACCGTGGAGTGCAATCCGAAGTTCGGACCGAAGGCCTTCGAGACCCTTGCCCGCTACGCCAAGGGCGAGCAGATCGAGCCGTGGGTGGTCAACACCGACCGGTTCTTCGACAAGTCGAACGCGACCCAGCTCATCGCAGACGCTTACTAAAACCCGAAAGGCGCTGCCCGTGACATGCGGCAGCGCCTTTCTTGTATGAATAAACCATGAACGGAGCTTCCATGGCGCCGCTTCTTTCCATGCAGGGCATCGACAAGCGCTTCGCCGGCATACCGGCTCTGCGCTCGGCTGAGCTCGTGGTGGAGAAGGGCGAGGTTCATGCACTGATCGGCCAGAACGGCGCCGGCAAATCCACCATGATCAAGATACTAACCGGCTACTACAGGAAGGATGCCGGTGAGATCCTGTTCGACGGTAAGCCGGTGGAGTTCTCCTCTCCACAGGATGCGCAGCGCTCCGGCATCAGCACGATCTACCAGGAGATCAACCTCGTACCCTATCGGTCCGTGACGGAGAACATCTGCCTCGGTCGTGAGAAGCGCCGCTTCGGTCTTCTCGACTGGTCCGCCATGCACGAGGAGGCGCGCACCCTCCTCGCCCGGTTCAAGATCGACATCGACGTGCGCCGCCCGCTCATGGTTTATCCCACTGCCGTGCAGCAGATGGTCGCCATCGCCCGCGCCATCGGTTTTGAGGCCAAGCTGGTCATCATGGACGAGCCCACCTCCTCCCTCGACGAGCGCGAGGTCGAGGTACTGTTCGGAGTGATCCGTCAGCTCAGGGAAACCGGCGTTTCGGTGATCTTCGTGAGCCATAAGCTCGACGAACTCTATGCCGTGTGCGACCGGGTCACCATCATGCGTGATGGCCGCACCGTGCAAGTCGCCCCGATGGACCAACTCTCCCGGCTCGATCTCGTCACCTCCATGCTCGGGCGCGAGCTGTCGCAGGTTCTGCACGAGGGCCACGACACGGCCGATGCAGATGGGGTGGGTGAGCCTGTGCTGAAGGTCCGGAATCTTGCGGTCGGCCGCAAGGTCCGTGATGTCAGATTCGAAGTCCTGCCTGGGGAGATCGTCGGTCTCGCCGGGCTTCTGGGCGCGGGACGAACGGAATCCGTTCGTGCCGTGTTCGGAGCCGACAAACCGGGCGCTGGCACCATCGGCTTCGCAGGGCGCGAGAATGCCATCGCGGCACCTTCGGATGCCATCCGGGCAGGCATGGGCTTCTGCTCTGAAGATCGCAAGCTCGAGGGTATCATTCCCGATATGTCCGTGCGCGAGAATCTGACGCTTGCCCTCATGCCGCAGCTGGCCCGGCGCGGTATCGTGGATGAGGCTCGTAGCCGAGAGATCGTCGACCGTTTCATCAAGCGTCTCGGCATCCGTTGCGCCGGTCCGGAACAGCGGATCCGTGAACTCTCCGGCGGTAACCAGCAGAAGGTCCTGCTGGCTCGCTGGCTCTGCATGAATCCCAAACTCCTCATTCTGGACGAACCGACCAGAGGCATCGATGTCGGCGCGAAAGCCGAAATCCTCAGCCTGATCCGGGAGCTGGCCGGACAGGGTCTTGGCGTCCTGATGATCTCCTCGGAACTAGAGGAGGTCGTGGAGGCGGCCAGCCGAATTTTCGTGCTCCGCGACGGCCGCACTGCAGCCGAGCTGAAGGGCGATGCCGTGAACGAGCAGAGTGTGATGGCCGCCATGGCCCATGGGCACGAGAGCACCCAGGGAGGTGTTCATGGCTGACACCGCTACCACCCTGCCTCCGGCACATGGAGCACCTCGCTTTGATGTCAGAAACATCCTGACCCGCTACGGTGCCTGGATTGCCCTGGCGCTCCTGATTTTGGTGAACCTCGCCATCACCCCGAACTTTGCCACGTGGCAGACGCTCAACGTCAACCTCACACAGGTCTGCGCGATCGTGATCGTCGGGGTTGGGATGACCCTTGTCATCGCCACGGGCGGCATTGATCTCTCGGTCGGTGCTCTTATGGCCATTGCTGGGGCGCTGGCACCGCTGATCTTCCTCGGCAAGCTCTTCCCCCTGCCCCACCCGGCCGTCGGCATCGCGCTGGCCTTCGTCGTGCCGGTTCTCGTCGCGGCAGCACTCGGGTGGTTCAATGGCTGGCTGGTGACGCGCCTGCGCATCCAGCCGATCATCGCCACCCTCGTGCTCTTCATCGCCGGGCGCGGCATCGCCCAAGTTTTTACCAACGGCAATCTGCAGGTCTTCAACCTGCCGAGCTTCCAGTTCATCGGTCTTGGGCGCGTCTTCGGCATCCCGTTTCAAGCCATCCTGATGATCATCATCGTGGCAGCAGCAGCCTGGATGCTCAGGCGGACAGTCTTCGGCCGACAGATCCTCGCCATCGGCGGCAATGAGAAGGCCGCCCGCTTGTCCGGCATTCACGTAGCGTCCGTGAAGCAGCGGGTCTATCTGATCAGCGGCCTTCTCTCCGGCATCGCGGGTCTGATCGTTATCGCCCGCAACTCAGCCGCAGATGCCAATCTCGTCGGTCTCGGCATGGAGCTCGATGCCATCGCGGCAGTAGCAGTGGGCGGTACGCTCCTCACCGGCGGGCGGGCCACGGTCATCGGCACTTTGGTCGGCGCGCTGATCATCCAGCTCGTCCGGTATACGCTCTTGGCGAACGGCGTTCCCGACGCGGCCGCACTTGTGGCGAAAGCCGCCATCATTGTGCTGGCCGTGTGGTTGCAGCGGCAGAGCCATCGCTGAGGTCGCCGATGAGCACATTTCCACTCAAACTCTTCCAAGGGATCGGACGCTACGGCGTGCTCCTCGCCCTCATCGCCTTGATCCTTTTCGGATGGCTGCGCTACGAGAATTTCCTAGGCGCCTTCAACGTGCTCTCGGTGCTGCGCTACAATAGCATGTTCGCCCTGGTGGCGCTCGGGATGTGCTTCGTCATCATCACCGGGGGGATCGATCTCTCGGTGGGATCGACGGCAGCCCTCGGCAGCGTCGTTGCCGCCCTGCTTTCCTCCTATGGCGTTATGCCCGGACTGCTCGGAGGACTGGCAGCCGGACTGGCGGTCGGCGCCTGCAACGCCTTCATCATCACGCGGCTCAATATACTGCCCTTCATCGCCACCCTTGCCACCATGCTGGCCGCAAGCGGCTGCGCGCTGCTATTGGCCGGCAACCAGTCGGTCTCTGTCTCCTACGAGACGGGCTTCGTCGAACTCGGCCAGGGCGATTTCCTCGGCTTTCCCATTCCAGCCTGGATTGCAATAATCGCGTATCTTCTCGGCTCCCTCATTCTCAATTTCACCTCCTTTGGACGCACCGTGCTTGCGATCGGCGGCAACGAGGATGCGGCGCGTCTCATGGGGCTGCCGGCCCAGCGGGCGAAGGCGCTCGTGTATCTGGCGAGCGGCGGCCTTGCAGGCCTTGCAGGCGTGATCCTCGCGGCACAATTTGGTGCCGGCCAACCCATCGAAGGCGTCGGCTGGGAGCTGTTCGCCATTGCGGCCGTGGTCGTCGGCGGCACGCTGCTGACTGGCGGCGTCGGCTCCGTCGGCTCGACGCTGGCCGGCGTGCTCCTGCTAGGCCTGATCTTCAACATCCTGAATTTCGAGAACGGCCTCGGCTGGATCAGCCTCTCGGCCTACTGGCAATCAGTCATCCGTGGCGCGTTCCTGCTGCTCGTCGTCGCCATCCAAGCCCGGCTGAGCATGCGCACGGAAGAGGCTGCCTGACGGCGACACATTCAATTATCGAGAAGGACAATCATGCCCCGGATCACCTCCATCGAACCCGGCTTTTACCGCATCCCGCTGCCGACCGTACTGACCGATTCCATGCATGGCGAGATGCGTGCCTTCGAGCTCAACACGGTGCGCATCCGCGATTCCGACGGCGCCGAGGGCGTCGGCTACACCTTCACGGTCGGGCGCAACGGTGCTGCCATCGACACGATCCTCGCTCGAGAGCTGCCCGAGATCATGGATGGCGAAGAGGCAGATGAGATCGAGCGCCTCTGGCACAAGGCCTGGTGGGCCCTCCATTACGGCGGCCGCGGCGGCCCGACGGTCCTGGCGATCTCGGCTTTCGACATGGCCCTGTGGGACCTCAAGGCCAAACGTGCGAACCTCCCGCTCTGGAAGGCACTTGGGGGCTTTGACCCCAAAGTGCCCTGCTATGCCGGCGGCATCGATCTAGACCTGCCTCTCGACAAGCTCCTGCGCCAGACGGACGACAACCTCGGGAAAGGATTTCGCGCCATCAAGATGAAGGTCGGGCGCGCTAACCTGTTTGAGGATGTGGAGCGGGTGAAGGCGATGCGCGAGCATCTTGGCGCCGGTTTCCCGCTCATGGTGGATGCGAACATGAAGTGGAGCGTCGACGGCGCCATCCGTGCGGCGCGCGCGCTCCAGCCCTTTGACCTCACCTGGCTCGAAGAGCCGACCATTCCCGACGATCCGGCGGGCCACGCCCGCATCGTGCGCGAGGGCGGGCTGCCGATTGCAGCCGGCGAGAACCTGCGCACGCTCTGGGAGTTCAAGCTCTACGTGGCCGGCGGCGCGGTCACATATCCTGAGCCGGACGTTACCAATTGCGGCGGCGTGACCCCGTTCATGAAGATCGCCCATCTGGCCGAGGCCTTCAACCTCCCGGTGACCAGCCACGGCGCCCATGACGTGACCGTGCACCTCCTCGCTGCCTGCCCCAACCGCTCCTATCTCGAAGCCCACGGCTTCGGACTTGAGCGCTATATCGCCGAACCCTTGCAGATTCAGGATGGCTTCGCCCTGGCGCCCGATCGCCCTGGCCATGGCATTGCCTTCGATTGGAGCGGTCTCGACAAGATTAGGGCCTGAGGCATCGAAGATCCTCCGGCGCACGTGAAGCAGGATGCAGAAATGAAAGAGCGTTTCGACTACATCGTCGTGGGCGGCGGATCATCCGGTTCCGTGGCCGCCGCTCGCCTCGTCAATGAAGGCAGGCGCGTGCTGCTGCTCGAGGGCGGCTATTCCCACCGCCATCCGCTTCTCGACATGCCGCCGGGCATCTTCAAGATGATCAACGGCAGCAAATACATGCGCTATCACCAGACGGTTCCCCAGGAGCATCTGGACGGGCGCGTGCACGACATCCCTCAAGCCAACGTTCTCGGCGGAGGCTCCTCTGTCAACGCACAGGTTTATATGCGCGGCCGCCCATCCGATTACGACGAATGGCACGAGGCGCTGCATGGGGAGAACGATTATCCCGGCTGGAGTTGGGCCGACGTTCTGCCCCACTTCCGCACCATGGAAGGCAACAACAGGTTCTATAACGATCTGCATGGCGCCGACGGGCCATTGCTGGTATCGGATCCCGGCCACATCAACGACATGTCGCGCTGGTTCGTGCAGGCCGTGCAGGCCCTGGGCGAGCCCTTCAACCCCGACTTCAATGGCCCCAAGCAGCGCGGCGTCGGCTTCTATCAGTTCATGAACCGGCGCGGCCGGCGCAGCAGCGCGGCCTACGCCTTCCTGGCGCCACTCGCCGACAATCCGAACCTCGTTATCCGTTTGCAGTCGCGGGTGAGAAAGATCGAGATCCAGAACGGGCGCGCCGTCGGCGTTACCTATCGCGATGCCAAAGGTTTGGACCACCAAGTCTATGCGGACGGCGAGGTGATTCTGGCATCCGGCGCCCTCGTCACGCCCCAGCTTCTCATGCTCTCAGGCATCGGCCCAGCCGATCAACTGCGGGAGAACGGCATTTCCTGCATCGCCGATCTTCCCGGCATCGGCGCGAACCTCATCGACCACCCGGAGGTGCCACTGATCGCAAAAGCCAACGGACCCTATGGCTATTACAAGCAGGGCGTCGGCTGGCGCATGCTGCTCAACGGGATTCACTTCCGGCTGTTCGGCTCCGGCCCGATCCTCTCGGCAGGCGTCGAGGCCGGCGCCTTCGTGAACCCGGCCGATCCCGACGCCGAGCCGACGATCCAGGCCTTCTGCGTCCCGATCGTCTATTTGGATCGGGACACTCTCAATCTTGTCGAGGACACCTATGGACTGACAATCACCACCGTCGTGGTGAAGCCCAAATCCCGTGGTTATGTCCGCCTGCGCTCAGCAAACCCGGATGATATGCCCCTCGTCTCGCCCAATCTGCTGAGCCATCCTGACGATGCTCGGGCAATGATTGATGGGCAGCGATTCTTCCTCCGTGCCTTCCAGACCACGCCGCTCGCCGATCGGATCGAGCGCATCTCCATCCCGGACCCGAACGATCTCAGCGACGAGACGATCATGAAGCACTGCCGCCGCTTCGTGAAAACGAATTACCACCCGAGCGGGACCTGCCGCATGGGGAGAGCCAGTGATGAAATGGCCGTTCTCGATTCCAGGCTGCGGGTCCGCGGAATCGAGAACCTGCGGGTTTGCGACCTTTCGGCGATGCCCAACATCAATGCGGGCAACACGAATGCGCCCGCAATGATGCTTGGGAGCCGTTGCGCAGAACTCATCACCGGCCGTCCAACCATCAGCACCTCCCAGTTCGGCCCTCGTCTGTCCGAACAGGGGGACATGAGCGTCGCGACGTTAAGCTGAGACAACAAGGACCGGGGCTGAGGCACCCCGGTCCTTGTAGCGTTCACTCCTCGCGGAAAGCCTTGGCCATGTTGTCGGCGACCGGCTTCGTCAGGTACGAGAACACTGTGCGGTAGCCGGTCTGGATCAGCCCCTCCACGGGCATGCCCGGAACCAGCTTGAGATCACCCAGACGCTCCCGCTCACCGTCCGCGAAGGCCACGCGCACCGGGTAATACTGCATGCCTGTGCGCTGATCCGTCACCAGATCGGCCGCGATCATGCTCACTTTGCCTTTGAGTTCAGGCGTTGTTCGCTGGTTGAACGCCGACAGGCGCAGCACCGTGTCGAGACCGGGGCGGAGCTGGTCGATGTCCTGCGGGGAAACCTTCACCTCGATGGACAACTCGTCCGCCTCGGGAACGACAAGCATCAGGGATTCGCCGGCATTGATCACGCCGCCAACCGTATGCACGATTGACTGGTGCACGACGCCGTCCTGTGGGGCTCGAATGTCGATGCGCTTGAGCTGATCCTCGGCCGTGGTCTTGCGCTCGACGAGCTCCGCCGCCTTGGCCTGCACCTCGCGCAGTTCCTTGGACACCTCGCTCCTGAGATCCTGATCGATCTGGAGGATCTGAAGCGACGTTTCGCTGATGCGCCCCTTGGCCTGAGCGATGCTCGAGATCAGCTGTCCGCGCTCGCCCCGCAGCCTCGTTTCCTCACGCTTGAGAGATGTGACGCGCGTAATCGGCACGAGGTTCTTCTTCCAGAGCTGCTCGACGCCAGTCAGCTCGTCCTGGATCAGCTGGATCTCGTCTCCCTTCGCTGAGGCCTGCAGCTTGAGGCCGTCGATCTGCTCCTGCAATTGCGAGATGCGCTCCTGCAGCTGGGCCTTCTGGCCGGCCCGGGCCTCGCGACGATCCTGGAACACGTTAGTCTCGCCCTGGATCAGGCTGGCAAGCTCGGCATCCTGCAGACGGCTCTTGAAAGCAGCCGGGAAAGCAATCTTTTGCGATCCATCGCGCTCGGCTTCGAGGCGGCTCTGGCGGGCGGCCAGCTCATCCAGGCTCTTGGACACCATCGACAGACTCGCCCGTGCAACGGTCTCGTCGAGCCGGACCACCACGTCGCCTGCCCTGACCCGGTCGCCGTCACGGGCGAGGATCTCACCGACAACACCGCCGGTAGGATGCTGGACCTTCTTCACATAGGTGTCGACCACGATGGCGCCCGGTGCCACCACGGCTCCGGACAGCTCGGTCACGGCTGCCCAGCCTCCAAGACCGCCGACGAGGAAGAAGGCGGAAGAGAGCCCCACCAGCGAGTAGCGGCGGATCGCGGCACGGGCACTTGGTTTGCGTTCGGACTTCATGACATTCCCCCAGATCCTTGATGACTCAATCCTAGACGGCTTTCAGCGCAGTAGCGGTCGCCACCCGTGGCTCGGCGACTTGCGGGGCCGGAACCGGGCGCAGCACCTTGCTCAGGACTTCGTCCTTCGGGCCGAAGCTCTGCATCCGCCCCTCGCCCATCACCAGCACCAGATCGACACCCGCAAGCGCACTCGGCCGGTGGGCGATGACCACCACGACCCCTCCCCGCGCCCTGATGCCCATGATCGCAGCCGTCAGGGCCTGCTCGCCCTCGTTGTCGAGGTTGGAGTTCGGCTCGTCGAGCACCACCAGGAAGGGATCACCATACAGGGCGCGGGCGAGAGCCAGGCGCTGGCGCTGCCCGCCCGACAGGGCCGCTCCCGCCTCGCCGACCTGCGTCTCATAGCCGTCCGGCAGTTGCAGGATCATCTCGTGGACATTGGCGGCCCTGGCGGCGGCGATGATGGCTTCCGCCTTCGGCTCGGGATCGAACCGCGCGATGTTCTGCGCCACGGTTCCGGCGAACAACTCCACGTCCTGCGGGAGATAGCCGATGTGTTGCCCGAGATCCTCCGGCAGCCATTGCTCGACGGCAGCGCCGTCGAAGCGAACCTTGCCGCGCCAGGTCGGCCACACGCCGACGATCATGCGAGCGAGCGAGGACTTGCCTGAGGCGCTGGGGCCGATGATGCCCAGACCGCTCCCGGCCTTCAGCTCGAAGGACACGTCCTGCACCGAGAACCTCTGCCCACCCGGAGCTCCGGAGCCGGCATTCTCGATCGACAGGATGGACCGGGGTGCTGGGAGCTTCAGGGGCTCGTCAGTCTGGGCATTCGCCTCAAGGAGCGTCTTAAGTCGGCGCCAGCCCTGGCGAGCACTGACGAAGCCCTTCCAGTTGCCGATGGCGAGCTCGACCGGCGCCATGGCGCGCGAGGTGAGGATCGAGCTGGCGATCATGATGCCGCCGGTCGCCTGGCCGTCGATGACCAGATAGGCACCGATCGCGAGCACCATGGATTGCAGCAGCATCCGCAGCACCTTCGACATGGCGCCGAAGCCACCCGCCACGTCGGAGGTCCGCTGCTGATGAGACAGGTAGCTGGCATTGGCATCGCCCCAGCGCACGCCGATGCGCCTGGCCATGCCCATGGCCTGGACGACCTCGGCGTTGCGGCGCGCGCCCTCAGAAATCCCGTTGCGCACGAGGGCCGCGCCCACGGCTGCCTTTGATGCTTCCTTGGTCATCACTTCTGTCAACAGCGTGATCACCACGAGAAGGCATGCACCGCCCAGGGCCGCAAGGCCGATCCAGGGGTGGAAGGCGAAGCAGATGAACAGATACAGAGGCATCCAGGGCAGATCGAAGAGTGCCGACGGCCCGCCACCAGCCAGAAATGCGCGCAGTTGATCGAGATCGCGCAGGGGCTGCTGCCCGTCGCCGTCGACCTTGCCCTTGAGAGGCGCCTTGAGCTGCCCCTGGAAGATCTGCTGGCTCAGGTCCTCGTCGATGGCTGCGCCGACGCGCGCCATGATCCGACCACGGAGCGCATCGAAGAGGCCCTGGAAGAGGTAGAGCACCACGATAATGACGGAGAGACCCACGAGCGTCGGGATGCTCTGGCTCGGAAGAACCCGGTCGTAGACCTCCATCATGAAGATGGAGCCCGAGAGGTAAAGCAGGTTGATCAGGCCGCTCAACACTGCGACGCCCAGGAAGGCACCGCGACAGGAGGCCATGAGGCTGAGACGCTTCTTGAGGGGGCTGGTCATCGACTTGTACCTTGGGAAGTGTGCGTCACGTGAAGTGCCTTTGGCGGCACCGAACTTGTTTGAGTAACCCCGCCGGGAGCTTTGGGGGGCATAGCTCCCGGCGAGGTCACACCGATGTCGAACCAGCGTCAGAAGATGAAGCCGCTGCTGTCGAGATCGGATTCCTTAACGCCCTGAAGGACCGGGATGTCGTCTTCAGGAGCGATGCGACCCTCGAAGATGCCAAAGTTGAGGAAATGGTCGAGAGCGTTGACCTCAGCCGCGGCCACGTCCGGATTGGCCTCCAGGTAGGCGGTGGTATCGAACCCGGCCGCGGGATCACGGCCCTCCTTCGCGCCGAACTGGAAGTAGTGCTCGAGCGGGTTCACGCCGGCGGCTGCTACATCCGGGTTGGTCTCCAGATAGTAGCTGGTGTCGAACACCGCATTGGGATTACGGCCCTCCTTCCAACCATAGGTGTTGAAGTGCACGAGAGGATTTATTCCAGCCGCGCCGACATCCGGGTTGGCCAGCAGGTAATACTCCCGGTCGAAGCCGCCGACGATGTCCCGGCCGACCGCCGCGAAGGTCGCCCGACCCTCGAACTGACCCCAGGTGACGTAGTGGGCGAGCGGGTTCACGCCGGCTGCTGCCACATCCGGATTGGCCTGCAGGTACTGCTGCGTATCGAAGGACGCGGAGGCATCACGCCCCTCTCCCGCACCGTAGCGGGCATAGTGGTCGAGAGCACTCAGGCCGGCGGCCTTCACGTCCGGGTTGGCGGAGAGGTAAGCCGCCGCATCGAAGACCGCGTTGGCATCGCGTCCTTCCGCCTCGCCGAAGGCGAAGTAGTGCGCCTCGGCGTCCTGGCCGGCCTGCCAGACATCCTTGTTGTTGGCATAGTAGAACAGGTCGTCCACCAGCAGGTTGTTGTCGGTGCGCTCGATAGTGCCATCAGTAAAGGTGAGGCGCTGAGCCTTCGTGACATCGGCCGTTTCTCCGTTGGGCCCGGTGATGACGATATGGCCGCCGGCATAGCTCACGCTGGCCTGGCTGAAGGCGAAGCTGAAGCTGGAACCGGTCTCGATCACATTCTCGACTGGAACGGGATCGGGATCGGACGGGGTAACCGGCGCAGGATTGGCAGGCGTACCCGGAGCAGGCTTCTCGACGGTGATGGTTACCGTGCCTTCACTTGAGCCCCCCTGGCCGTCCGCCACCGTGTAGGTGAAGGAGGCCTCGCCGGTGAAGCCGGCTTTGGGCGTGAAGGTGATGGTGCCATCCTCATTGAGAACTGCTGTCCCATGCTCGTCCTCGTCGAGGTCGACGAGGGAGAGCGTGCCGCCGTCAAGGTCGAGGTCGTTGGCCAGCAGCTGCGCTGCCGTCAGCTGGAGAACCTCCCCCTTCTGGACCGTGAAACGCTCCCCGATGACAACGGGACCCTCGTTGTCGGGAGTCTCCTCGTCGCCGTCATCCTCCTTTTCATGCTTCTTGAGACTGGGATTCCCGTCGCTCGCGTAGGTGACGGAATGTGTGGCGCTCTTCCAAGTCACCGTGCCATTGGCGTTGACGATCTTGGCGTAGTCGTCGACATCCAGCCCCGGGGCCAGCTCGATCACGTCCTGATCCCTCAGCGTTCCGACGATAGTGTCGTTGCCGCCGTTGGACTTGAACACGATCCGGTGCGCCGACTGCAGCGACGTGATGTCCACCGTGTCATTCCCGGCATTGCCGTCGACCGTGATGGTGCTGAAGTTCAGGCTCGTCCCGTTGAAGCTGCCGATAACCTGGATCGTGTCGCCATTGCTGCTGCCACCGTCAGGTTGGTTGGGGTTGTTGCCGTTGTTTGCGGTAGTATTCAGAAAGTTGACGCTGATCTCCTCGATGTTGTCGAGCTCGGCGATGATGTTAGCATTGGTAACGGCGCCGCCAGGTCCGTTGGTGTTTCGGGTCACGACGATTTCGGTCGCCGCGCCCAACCCCGTCATGCCGGCAGTGGCCGCCGCCTCTCTCGTATAGATCCGGAAGACCTCCCCACCTGCCACACCAGAAAGCCGGTAAGTGTCGACGCCGGCACCGCCATCGATGAAGTCACGACCTTCATTGCTGACCTGGTCGATGAAGTCGTTGCCGTCGCCGCCGTTGACAGTGTCGTTACCTGCCCCGCCGTTGAGTGTATCGATGCCATCGCCGCCGTTGACAGTGTCGTTACCTCCCCCGCCGTTGAGGCTGTTGCCAATGGCGTCGCCCGTCAGGTTATCGGCGCCCGATCCGCCCGTGACGTTCTCGATGCTGGTGATCGAGCCGAAGCCGGAGGCCGCTGCAGTCCCGAGGTTGACCGTGACACTGCTTGTTGAGCCGGCATACGACAGGGTATCAGCGCCTACCCCGAGATTGGCATTTACCGCCTCGACGTCGACAGCGATGGAGCCGCTGCCTTCGATTTGAGTGATGCGGGTGCCATCAAACGCCACCGTGAGGGTTTCACCGTCAGCGCCCGTATCGATAATCGACAGCATATCGGTGTCGGCGCCACCGGAGATAACGTCATTTTCGTTGGGATCACCGTTAATATCGACCACGATGGTGTCGTTGCCGGAACCGCCGTTGATGTTATCGTTGCCGCCTCCGCCGGCCAGGTTATCATTGCCGGACCCGCCGTTCAGGGTATCATTGCCGGATTGCCCGAACAGGTTGTCGTTACCGTTGCCGCCGGTGACCGTATCGTTGCCTCCCGATCCATAGACGACACTGTCCGTGCCCCCTGCCGTGAGGTTGTTGGCACCGTTTGTACCGAAGACGACGGAGTTCGTTCCGGTCGTGATAGTGAACGTCTCCGTACGGGTTGCGCCGGTCGTGTCCGTCGTACTGATGTTGAGCGTGTAGGTCGCACTCGACGCCATGGGCGAACCGATCCGCGTGACGACACCTGCCGGGCTCACTGCGAAGCCGGGGCTGCTTCCTGCTGCGAGAGCGTAAATAAATCCCGAGTTGGTGTCGGCATCAGTTGTGGCCAGATTAGCGATGACGGTCCCTGCCGAGGGAAGTCCGTTCGCAAGGTTGCCGGTCAAGGCAACTCCATCATCCGGCGTCACACCGTTCCACTGGATATCGGTGGGCGGTATGGGTACGACGATCTCCATGTCGGAGAACCGGAGCCGCTCGATATTGCGAAGCGTGTCCGTGCCATCGGCTTGGGTGCCGCGGGCATGAACCACCGAGACGGTGCCGTTCGCATTGAGGGTGACATCGTATTCGGCCCTCGCACCGGAGAAAGCTGCGATATCAACGTCGCCGGCAGTCGTGTCCGTCCTGATCGTACGGACGATCGAGAGCTGGCCTGGATTGATGGCGCCGCTAAACATGCTGGCCGCCAGCGTCGTCATGCTGTTATGGAGTGCGATTGGCGTCCCGGTATGGTTGACATCACCAGGGGCGAAGACCCCAATCTGCACATCGAGCCACTTGTCGCCATCGATGATGTCGTCGCCGCCATTTCCTCTGATGACATCGTTGCCGTCGCCGCCGAGGATGATGTCACCTGCGCTGAAGGAGGTGACCCCAGCACCGAGGACTTCCTGCAGACCCTTGATCAGGGCGATACCCGCCGCGTCGAGGGCGCTGCCGGCATACCCTTCCGTGCCGCCTTGCGAGGCCGGAAGACGATCGGCTGCCACCGCGTCCGAGCCTGCCAGAGTGTCGCTGAAGCGCGAGCCCGACAGGCCTTCCATCGACGCATACTCGTCGAGTGCCGCATTCTGTGGAAGAGTGGGGCTTTCATCGAATACGATCGGGATGGACAGGTCGGCGTTCACCCCCAAGGTGTTGTCCTTGTAGGTCGCCCAGTCGAAGCCCGACATGCCGGCCATCTTGCCGCGGCCGGTGCTGCCCACCATGATGTCGTCGCCGCCTTCGCCGATGAACTCGTCGAAGCCGCCGTCACCCAGGAACACGTCGTGCCCGTCAACATCGTCATGCGCGAATATTTCGTCGAAGTTGTCGCCGGGGGCGCCGTCGAATGTGCCGGTTTCGATCCAGTCATTGCCCTCGTTGCCGAGGATGCGCTCCGCGTTGCGGTTGCCATAGATGAAGTCGTCGCCGGTGCCGGCAAACACTTCCGAGCCCATGTCGGTGCCGAGGAAGATGAAGTCCTGGCCGTCATTGCCCATGACGAGGTCGAGGCCAGGGCCGGCGTGAACTACGTCATTACCCTTGCCGGCCTTGATATTGTCGTCGCCGCCCATGTCCTTAATGATGTCGTCGCCGTCGCCACCGTTGAGGATGTCGTTGCCGAAGCCACCTTCGATGATGTCGTTGCCGCCATCGCCATAGACGGTGTCGTCGCCGATCCCGGCAATCAGAATATCATTCCCCGAAGGATTGACGGTGCTGCCGGGGTCGGTGCCGCCGAGCACGACGTGGTCACCGCCATTGTACTTGAGGTAGTTGGTGTCCGTGCCGGCGGTCGCAGGATTGTTGCGGATGACCAACTGGGTCAGGATGCCAGAACCGGTCGGGTCATTGCCCAGATTGTCGGCGCTCTCGTCGACTGCCGTTAGCGGATCATCGTCGAGAATACCGTCGGCGCCCGCAGTTTCGCCTAGACCTGGGTTGTACTGCTTGGAGCGGTCGACCTCGAGGAAGAGGCCCGGCGTCGAGAACACGTCGGACGGAAGATGCGTCGCGTCGGTGTTGCGCATCATCATAGCGGCGAAGGAATTGTTCTCCATCTCGCCGAACAGATGCAGGCCGTCGAGGCGCTGCAGGTAGTAGAAGCGATCCCCGCTCTGCAGTAGCTCCATCTGCGCTTCGAAGACGAAGTTGAAGGTGGCACCGAGCATGCCGCCAAACGGCATGATTTTTTCTGCAAGGCCTCCAATCCAGAGATCGACGTTCTCGAGACCTCCGAGATTGGACGCATAGATGCCGGTGCCGTTGAGGAAGGCCTCCGCATCGGTCGGCATGACAAAGTTCGGATCAGCGGCGAACTTGCCGAAGGGCATGCCAAAGATCAGCGTCATGGCCGCGTCGCGCTTGCCTTCCGCCGTCGTCTCGGTCGTGATCAGGCTGTGTGTGCCATAGGACGCGACGAAGTTGATGATCGAGGCTTCATGCTTGAGGTTGCCCGCGAAGTCGACCCAGCTCGTATAAGGGGTCAGTAGCGCATCCTGATTGGTCATTTCGAAGAAGGTGCGGCGCGCTTCGTTGAGCGAGGGTACACCGACGTCACGGCCGCGCGCCAGGTTAATGGTCGCAAGGTCGAGGGGCAGGCCGAGCAGGTTGTTGCGTAGCGCGCTGGTGATGAACTCGTCGATCTCGTTACCAACTTGGCGTGTCATGCCACGGATGATGGCCCCTGCGGCAATGCCGTCATCAACGCCATTGGGGCTGGTAAATGCCGTGGGGTTAAGGAAGCCTTGGATCAGGCTGATGTGGTTGGGGTTGAAGTTCGGGTCGAACTGGTCGATTGACTCGGTCAACATGGAGTGGCCGAAGCGATAGACCACATGCGCGAACTCAGCAAAGATCGTCGGGTCCATCATCGTATCGAAGCCATCGGGCACGAGGAACACGTTGATGTTCGGCTGGACCTTGCGGGCGAACTCTTCGAACACGAGGTGCTGGTACTGCATCTCGGTGCCGAATTTGGCGGCCTGGAACAGGCGTTCGCCATCCCAGGTAAAGCTGTCGAGCAGCGTCTTGAGAGCAGCGGCATCCGTTGGCAGTGTCGCGGGCAGGGCGTCGAGCTGGCTCTGGGTGATGTCGACCGCAAGCCATTCGTTGATGAAGGCGAGGTCTCGGGTTTCGAGAACGGTCACCTTGGTGTGCTCGGCGAGACGGTTGTGCTCGGCATGGAAGACGTGGTGGACGGCGGTCAGGCCGATATTTTCATTGGCGCGGCCATCGCCAGCCACGAAGTGGGCGTCGAGCAGTTCGTTGTCGTAGACGCCCGGCTCGTTGCCCGGGTTTTCGAGCCCGATGGTGATGTCACCGTCAGCCAAGCCGGTTGGCACCGCATTGTGAGCGATATCCGCCAGGAAGGCATGGTTGGTACGGATGGCGCCTACTGCGAGCAGCGGGTCGGTTGCACCGAAGAGGTTGGAAGGATCGACCGGATCGAGGGGATTGCCCTCGACGACGAGGTCGTCGGCCGTGTTCGGTATGAGGTCCGCGCCAATCCCGTAGATGATCTGCGGATAGCCATTCGGACCGGGAATGAAATTGCCATAAGGGTCAGTCCGTAGCAGCGGTACCTTGCCGACATCCTTGTCGGTTAGTTCGATGCCGAGCAGGTCCCTGGCCTGGGCCTTGACCTCGCCCCAGGTTGCCATGCCGCCATTGGCTCCCTCGATCAGGTTGCCAGTCGATGCGGGGCCGTCCGTGGTCGCTGCATACTGGCGCAGGAAGACCTGATGTGAGGGATGGGAGGTATAGGTCTGGTTCTGGTCGACATAAGACGTCGTGGTGTTGACCGGGCGCACGTCATCGCTTGTGCCGAGCTGTCCATCCGGGCCCGCCCCGACGGTGGCGCGGGTCAGCACCATGAAATTCGTGCTGCTGCCCGGGACATAGAGGGGGTCATCGGGGCTCAGCGGGATCATGACGGTGCCGCTGCCACCCTTGTTCACGAGGTCGAGGCCGTGATCGAAGAACTGGCCGAACAGGGTGAACCAGGAATTGAACGGGGCGGACAGGCCTTCGTCCGGCGCGAAATTTGGAATATGGACGTTGATCCCGTCCAGGGCGATGCCGTTCGCGGTGAGCAGGGCGAAGAGGCCATTGCCATCCGGAGCCGGCCCGCCGGCGACGTCGATGGCCGCCTTGGCGGCGTCGAGAGCAACTCTGGCTGCCGTGGCAGCCTCCTGGAGGGCCTGATTACCGGGGCTCGCTGCTGCCGCTGCTGCTGCGGAGGCTTCGTCGCGCGCGGCCTCTTCCAGTTCCTTGAACAATGGCTTAAGCGGCGTGTAGAGTGCGGCGATCTGACCTGTGATCACCATTCCGGGATCATCGACCCCGGCGTTCTGCAGCGCCGTCAGGATGGCGGCCGGATTGGCAAGCGTCTGGTCTACGAGCAGGTTGCTGATCACACGGACGTAAGGATCAATGACATCACCCGGACCAGCACGATTGCCGATAACAGTGCCGTTTGGCAGCGTCGTAGTCGGACCATCATTGTCGACGCCTGGCCGGTATTGCATCGGTATCGCAGGCGAGGGGCCGGCCCCGTCGGGATCCACCATGATCGTGCGGAACGTCGGGTTCATGAGCTCGTTGAACGGCGTGTCGGATGCACCCCACTTTTCCTGGCCGGGCAGGAGGTGGTTGTAGGAACCATCTACGGTGCGCAGGCCCCAGGAGAGGTTATAGGTCGGGATCAGGCCGCCCTCCCCGTAGAGCGGCTGGCCGGCAGCGTGCGCCTCGGCGATTTTGATCTGCTTGAGAATGAATTCCAGATCGGAGCGAATATAGGCAACCATGATAAAACCCTCACCCTTGTGTTCTTGAGAAGGACACCATCATCATGGGCTGGAAGGCAGGGGCTTTACTATCTGGGCTGAGGTCTAGGCCAAGTGTTTCGAAGGTCTCTACTGGTTAGGACCAAAGTTAAATTTCAAGGTCAGACTTTAGTTAACTGCGCCTTAGGATCTCCTGGCACGGTCGAGCTGGATCGAAGTCGTAGAATGACTAATCAAAAGAAAGCAGCCGTAGATCCAGCTTTCGAACAGAGACAATTGTCGTTCTGAAATCACAAGTGACTCATCACAATCTGGTTTATACCTCATTGGAGGTACCACCTTGTAGGCGGCAATGTGGTTTTCAACCCCTCCTTATTCGTATTGATATTTCACATGAATGGGAACATCCTCTTTCGAAGAGCTCTAAAAATATAAATGGGTTTAGCGTTTATGACTGGGCCAATACTTCAGCACCCAACAATAGCGCTATTTCAAGACTATGGGGCCTCACAAGAGGATCAACGGGACTAGTCGCGCGGTGACTGAGGTCACTGTGCCAAGAGAAGATTATTTGCGTGACACACGCATGTTCTGCAACGGGGGGCGCTTATGTCGAAGACGATCCGAATAGGTATTATCGAGGATCAACCTCTTTTTCTGGATGGCATGATTGATGCCTTTACAACGCAGCCGGACATAGCAATCGTAGCTCACGCGGCGCGGATAGGAGACACGATCCAACTGATTCAGGAAAATCAACCGGACGTGGTCATCGTCGGCGTGAGCCTACCGGTCGATCGCTTCGAGGCTCTTGATGTGATTGTATCAAAGTATCCGTCGGTCAGAATTTTGGTTCTTTCGGACAGTGCGGACGAAGAGCGGATTTGTAATGCCATAGCGGAGGGTTTATCTGGTTACCTTCCAAGAAGCAGCAGCGGCCCTGAACTGATTGATGCCGTGCGGACACTTGACCAAGGCATTGGCTGTGTTTCACCGACGCTGGCGAGCAGGCTCTTGATGCGCGCGAACAACGACAGCTCCAGCATGATGAAGCCCAAAGATCGCCTCAAGGGCCTTGCCCCGCGAGAGAGGCAAATCGTATCAATGCTGGCGGTCGGGCTTAGCAACCGAGAGATTGGCATTGAGCTCGACATCAACGAAGGTACCGTCAAATACTACGTAACTAGCATTCTAGGTAAGCTGCAAGTTCGCAATCGTGTCGAAGCCGCCCTCCTTGCTAGCTCCCAAGGCGTAGTGTGGCGGGCTGGAGATGAAATGCCCCCGCAGCTCGATGCTGCCCCCCCCGGGAAACTTACAAGGAGCGTGTCTGCAGGAGACCTCAGCTGGCTGCAGCGCAGTGACTCAAGGAAAAATTAGCAAAGCAGCAGGAAGGTACTGCCAACTTGACGTTGATGGGACGCTATGGCTGTAAAATCGACAGACCAAAGTCGATTGTAGGAACCTTCACTGCTGTCTACCTGCACAATTCATAGTACTGCATACGGGGCGTGGGATGTCAGAGTTGGCGCCATCGACATGGCTGGACCGTCAGAGCGCAATTCCGGTAACCGTGAGTCTGACCCGCCAGTTCGCACTGACAGGCAGCGCAATCATGGTCGTTGCGATGATCGCCGCCGGCCTGTTCACTGCCGAGATGGTATCGAAAGCAACGGTCGAGAACACTGCCTCGTCGACGGCTCTCCTGATCGATAGCTTCCTCGAGCCTTTGGTCCAAGGCTTGACGAGAGAGGACCTCCTGTCTGCCAACGAAACCACCGAGTTGAACCGGCTACTGGGAACAGATCACTTCAGGGAGAGATTTCCCCACTTGGAAATCTGGAAGGAAGGCGGACTCATTGTCTATTCAACAACACCGAGCCTCATCGGCCGGAGATTTAACCCTCCTCCCGGACTGGTCACCGCTTTGGCCGGGGATATTTCTGCGCAATACGCTGACCTGAAGGCTCTCGAGCATCGGGTCAGTGGCCGCAGCCAAAAGTATCTTGAGATCTACATCCCCATCCGGGAGGAACGATCCGGCCGCGTCGTTGCCGTTGCAGAGATCCATGAGAGCACCGCACCGCTCGAAGTGAGGCTCTGGTGGGTGCGGTTGAAAAGCTGGCTTGCAGTCGTGTGTGCGACCTCGCTCATTATGCTCGGCCTGTTCGGGATCGTTTACCGGGGTAACAAACTCATACTTCTCCAGCGGCGCCAGCTTAATGAACGGTTGGTAGAAATAGAGCATACATCCCGACACAATCACATCCTTAAGGAGCGTGCTCAGCGCGCCTCCGGCCGAGTCGCGGAATTGACCGAGAATTATCTCCGGAGGATCGGCGCTGACTTACACGACGGCCCCGCGCAGCTCATCGGCTTAGCTGCTCTAAGCGTGGAGCACGTCCGGCGTGCCCAGACACCCACGAAAAGGGATGAGGAGCTGCAGTTACTGAATTCCGTGCTTTCGGAGGCCCTCCGCGATATCCGAACCATGTCGAAGGGACTGATGCTGCCCGAGGTAGAAGATTTGCCGCTCCCCGAAGTTATCAAACGAATGGCTCTCAATCATGAGCGGCGGACTGGAACCAAGGTTACAGTTCATTGCGGTACCATTTCGCATACCCTCACGCACGGGATTAAAATTTGTGTGTACCGCTTTGTTCAGGAAGGACTCAACAATGCCTTCCGCCATGCCGATGGCAATGGTCAGGTGGTAATGTGCAGGATCGATGACTCTGTTCTGTACTTAGCGGTACAGGATGATGGAGGAACAGGCGTCAGTGGCCCTGCTCCCCCAGACTCGGGTTTAGGATTGGTGGGGATGCGGGAAAGAGTAGAAAGCCTGGGTGGCGTGTTTCGGGTGAGCCATCTTCCGAACGGGGGTAGCAGATTTGAAATGAGTGTCGTTATTTCGGAGGAGCCTCAAGATGGCTGAAAAGATTCGTGTTGTTGTGGTTGATGACCATGCGCTCCTGCGTAGAGGAGTTATTCGGGCGCTTGAACTCGATGACATGATTGAAGTCGTGGGGGAAGGCGCTTCGGCAGCGGATGCAATCAAGCTTGCAGGAGCGCATGCGCCAGATCTCATCATGCTCGATATATCGATGCCTGGGAATGGAATCGAAGCCGCGCGCGTAATCCACAATCTTCCGGCCCCTACTCGCATCGTGATGCTGACAGTATCAGGGGACGAAGACGACGTAATGCATGCACTTGAGGCTGGTGCTGTCGGCTATCTCCTCAAGGGGACCGACGCAAATGACCTAATCGCCGCCGTAAAATGTATAAGAGCTGGTGAGTCATTCATTGCTCCAGATCTTGCAGTACAGATACTGTCGAGCAAGGCTCGGGCAGAGGGCAGCTCGCTGACATCGCTTTCTGAGCACGAGAAACGCACTTTGTGCCTGATCTCCGAGGGGCTGACCAACCGCGAGGTTGGTGAGCAACTCGCAGTATCGGAAAGGACAGTAAGATATAATGTAATCAACATTTTCAGGAAACTTAAGGTGACGAACTGCGCCAAAGCGACGATTGTCGCGAAACAGTCATGGCGTGAACTTCAAAGTAGAATGAAATTGCACTGACATGTGGTCAGTGAAGCTGCCCTTCCGTTGGATCAGAGATACGAGATCAGCTCTGTTAATGAGGACGCGATGTTCGGCTCGGGGTGAGCAGCGAGACTATGGAGCTGGCATGAAGAGTGGCCGTACCCATGGTGGCAGTGCCGTGGCTCTCGACCACGTCCTCTAACAGCACGGCGACAAGGGGTTTGTGTCCTCTACAGTCACCGCACGCATGGATTCCTCCTACAGGGCAGTTCGTTCTGCGCGAGCACGGCTACCGACCGAGATGGCGGCCGCGACGATAACCAGAACCACCGCGGTCGCGAATGTGACCCGCGTGCTAACGGCGTCGGCGTGCGGCGCTCTCATGTCGATCGCTCCCGACGCAACGTGAACCACCCCCCGTGACAGATGCGCCGGTGATAAGCCCGAGAACGCACGACAGGTTCAGCATGCCGGACATGACGCCACTATAGTCATGACCCACATCCGTCACGAAGGCGGTATTGTTGGCGACCTGAAACTGCGTATAGCCAGCCGTGACAACGATGAGCGGAGCCGACGTAGCTAGGGAAACCGAACGTCGCTGGCACCACCGAGAGGTCGAACGAACTGGCCGCTGCTGTAACAAGTCCGACATTGGTTATGCGCCCTGGGCCGAACCGGTCGGCGACATGGTTGGCCGGGACGCCAGTCAGTGCAACAATCAGCCGACCCGTGGACATGACGAGCCCAGGGAGAGATAGCATTGAGAACCTGCGGGTTTGCGACCTTTCGGCGATGCCCAACATCAATGCGGGCAACACGAATGCGCCCGCAATGATGCTTGGGAGCCGTTGCGCAGAACTCATCACCGGCCGTCCAACCATCAGCACCTCCCAGTTCGGCCCTCGTCTGTCCGAACAGGGGGACATGAGCGTCGCGACGTTAAGCTGAGACAACAAGGACCGGGGCTGAGGCACCCCGGTCCTTGTAGCGTTCACTCCTCGCGGAAAGCCTTGGCCATGTTGTCGGCGACCGGCTTCGTCAGGTACGAGAACACTGTGCGGTAGCCGGTCTGGATCAGCCCCTCCACGGGCATGCCCGGAACCAGCTTGAGATCACCCAGACGCTCCCGCTCACCGTCCGCGAAGGCCACGCGCACCGGGTAATACTGCATGCCTGTGCGCTGATCCGTCACCAGATCGGCCGCGATCATGCTCACTTTGCCTTTGAGTTCAGGCGTTGTTCGCTGGTTGAACGCCGACAGGCGCAGCACCGTGTCGAGACCGGGGCGGAGCTGGTCGATGTCCTGCGGGGAAACCTTCACCTCGATGGACAACTCGTCCGCCTCGGGAACGACAAGCATCAGGGATTCGCCGGCATTGATCACGCCGCCAACCGTATGCACGATTGACTGGTGCACGACGCCGTCCTGTGGGGCTCGAATGTCGATGCGCTTGAGCTGATCCTCGGCCGTGGTCTTGCGCTCGACGAGCTCCGCCGCCTTGGCCTGCACCTCGCGCAGTTCCTTGGACACCTCGCTCCTGAGATCCTGATCGATCTGGAGGATCTGAAGCGACGTTTCGCTGATGCGCCCCTTGGCCTGAGCGATGCTCGAGATCAGCTGTCCGCGCTCGCCCCGCAGCCTCGTTTCCTCACGCTTGAGAGATGTGACGCGCGTAATCGGCACGAGGTTCTTCTTCCAGAGCTGCTCGACGCCAGTCAGCTCGTCCTGGATCAGCTGGATCTCGTCTCCCTTCGCTGAGGCCTGCAGCTTGAGGCCGTCGATCTGCTCCTGCAATTGCGAGATGCGCTCCTGCAGCTGGGCCTTCTGGCCGGCCCGGGCCTCGCGACGATCCTGGAACACGTTAGTCTCGCCCTGGATCAGGCTGGCAAGCTCGGCATCCTGCAGACGGCTCTTGAAAGCAGCCGGGAAAGCAATCTTTTGCGATCCATCGCGCTCGGCTTCGAGGCGGCTCTGGCGGGCGGCCAGCTCATCCAGGCTCTTGGACACCATCGACAGACTCGCCCGTGCAACGGTCTCGTCGAGCCGGACCACCACGTCGCCTGCCCTGACCCGGTCGCCGTCACGGGCGAGGATCTCACCGACAACACCGCCGGTAGGATGCTGGACCTTCTTCACATAGGTGTCGACCACGATGGCGCCCGGTGCCACCACGGCTCCGGACAGCTCGGTCACGGCTGCCCAGCCTCCAAGACCGCCGACGAGGAAGAAGGCGGAAGAGAGCCCCACCAGCGAGTAGCGGCGGATCGCGGCACGGGCACTTGGTTTGCGTTCGGACTTCATGACATTCCCCCAGATCCTTGATGACTCAATCCTAGACGGCTTTCAGCGCAGTAGCGGTCGCCACCCGTGGCTCGGCGACTTGCGGGGCCGGAACCGGGCGCAGCACCTTGCTCAGGACTTCGTCCTTCGGGCCGAAGCTCTGCATCCGCCCCTCGCCCATCACCAGCACCAGATCGACACCCGCAAGCGCACTCGGCCGGTGGGCGATGACCACCACGACCCCTCCCCGCGCCCTGATGCCCATGATCGCAGCCGTCAGGGCCTGCTCGCCCTCGTTGTCGAGGTTGGAGTTCGGCTCGTCGAGCACCACCAGGAAGGGATCACCATACAGGGCGCGGGCGAGAGCCAGGCGCTGGCGCTGCCCGCCCGACAGGGCCGCTCCCGCCTCGCCGACCTGCGTCTCATAGCCGTCCGGCAGTTGCAGGATCATCTCGTGGACATTGGCGGCCCTGGCGGCGGCGATGATGGCTTCCGCCTTCGGCTCGGGATCGAACCGCGCGATGTTCTGCGCCACGGTTCCGGCGAACAACTCCACGTCCTGCGGGAGATAGCCGATGTGTTGCCCGAGATCCTCCGGCAGCCATTGCTCGACGGCAGCGCCGTCGAAGCGAACCTTGCCGCGCCAGGTCGGCCACACGCCGACGATCATGCGAGCGAGCGAGGACTTGCCTGAGGCGCTGGGGCCGATGATGCCCAGACCGCTCCCGGCCTTCAGCTCGAAGGACACGTCCTGCACCGAGAACCTCTGCCCACCCGGAGCTCCGGAGCCGGCATTCTCGATCGACAGGATGGACCGGGGTGCTGGGAGCTTCAGGGGCTCGTCAGTCTGGGCATTCGCCTCAAGGAGCGTCTTAAGTCGGCGCCAGCCCTGGCGAGCACTGACGAAGCCCTTCCAGTTGCCGATGGCGAGCTCGACCGGCGCCATGGCGCGCGAGGTGAGGATCGAGCTGGCGATCATGATGCCGCCGGTCGCCTGGCCGTCGATGACCAGATAGGCACCGATCGCGAGCACCATGGATTGCAGCAGCATCCGCAGCACCTTCGACATGGCGCCGAAGCCACCCGCCACGTCGGAGGTCCGCTGCTGATGAGACAGGTAGCTGGCATTGGCATCGCCCCAGCGCACGCCGATGCGCCTGGCCATGCCCATGGCCTGGACGACCTCGGCGTTGCGGCGCGCGCCCTCAGAAATCCCGTTGCGCACGAGGGCCGCGCCCACGGCTGCCTTTGATGCTTCCTTGGTCATCACTTCTGTCAACAGCGTGATCACCACGAGAAGGCATGCACCGCCCAGGGCCGCAAGGCCGATCCAGGGGTGGAAGGCGAAGCAGATGAACAGATACAGAGGCATCCAGGGCAGATCGAAGAGTGCCGACGGCCCGCCACCAGCCAGAAATGCGCGCAGTTGATCGAGATCGCGCAGGGGCTGCTGCCCGTCGCCGTCGACCTTGCCCTTGAGAGGCGCCTTGAGCTGCCCCTGGAAGATCTGCTGGCTCAGGTCCTCGTCGATGGCTGCGCCGACGCGCGCCATGATCCGACCACGGAGCGCATCGAAGAGGCCCTGGAAGAGGTAGAGCACCACGATAATGACGGAGAGACCCACGAGCGTCGGGATGCTCTGGCTCGGAAGAACCCGGTCGTAGACCTCCATCATGAAGATGGAGCCCGAGAGGTAAAGCAGGTTGATCAGGCCGCTCAACACTGCGACGCCCAGGAAGGCACCGCGACAGGAGGCCATGAGGCTGAGACGCTTCTTGAGGGGGCTGGTCATCGACTTGTACCTTGGGAAGTGTGCGTCACGTGAAGTGCCTTTGGCGGCACCGAACTTGTTTGAGTAACCCCGCCGGGAGCTTTGGGGGGCATAGCTCCCGGCGAGGTCACACCGATGTCGAACCAGCGTCAGAAGATGAAGCCGCTGCTGTCGAGATCGGATTCCTTAACGCCCTGAAGGACCGGGATGTCGTCTTCAGGAGCGATGCGACCCTCGAAGATGCCAAAGTTGAGGAAATGGTCGAGAGCGTTGACCTCAGCCGCGGCCACGTCCGGATTGGCCTCCAGGTAGGCGGTGGTATCGAACCCGGCCGCGGGATCACGGCCCTCCTTCGCGCCGAACTGGAAGTAGTGCTCGAGCGGGTTCACGCCGGCGGCTGCTACATCCGGGTTGGTCTCCAGATAGTAGCTGGTGTCGAACACCGCATTGGGATTACGGCCCTCCTTCCAACCATAGGTGTTGAAGTGCACGAGAGGATTTATTCCAGCCGCGCCGACATCCGGGTTGGCCAGCAGGTAATACTCCCGGTCGAAGCCGCCGACGATGTCCCGGCCGACCGCCGCGAAGGTCGCCCGACCCTCGAACTGACCCCAGGTGACGTAGTGGGCGAGCGGGTTCACGCCGGCTGCTGCCACATCCGGATTGGCCTGCAGGTACTGCTGCGTATCGAAGGACGCGGAGGCATCACGCCCCTCTCCCGCACCGTAGCGGGCATAGTGGTCGAGAGCACTCAGGCCGGCGGCCTTCACGTCCGGGTTGGCGGAGAGGTAAGCCGCCGCATCGAAGACCGCGTTGGCATCGCGTCCTTCCGCCTCGCCGAAGGCGAAGTAGTGCGCCTCGGCGTCCTGGCCGGCCTGCCAGACATCCTTGTTGTTGGCATAGTAGAACAGGTCGTCCACCAGCAGGTTGTTGTCGGTGCGCTCGATAGTGCCATCAGTAAAGGTGAGGCGCTGAGCCTTCGTGACATCGGCCGTTTCTCCGTTGGGCCCGGTGATGACGATATGGCCGCCGGCATAGCTCACGCTGGCCTGGCTGAAGGCGAAGCTGAAGCTGGAACCGGTCTCGATCACATTCTCGACTGGAACGGGATCGGGATCGGACGGGGTAACCGGCGCAGGATTGGCAGGCGTACCCGGAGCAGGCTTCTCGACGGTGATGGTTACCGTGCCTTCACTTGAGCCCCCCTGGCCGTCCGCCACCGTGTAGGTGAAGGAGGCCTCGCCGGTGAAGCCGGCTTTGGGCGTGAAGGTGATGGTGCCATCCTCATTGAGAACTGCTGTCCCATGCTCGTCCTCGTCGAGGTCGACGAGGGAGAGCGTGCCGCCGTCAAGGTCGAGGTCGTTGGCCAGCAGCTGCGCTGCCGTCAGCTGGAGAACCTCCCCCTTCTGGACCGTGAAACGCTCCCCGATGACAACGGGCTTTTGATTGTCGGTCGGCTCCTCATTGTCATGGTCATCATGTTCCCCAAGAATGGGATCCCCATCGCTCACATAGGTGATCGAGTGCGTGCCGCTCGTCAGGGTGACCGAGCCGTTCTCGTTGACAACCTTGGTGTAGTTGGCAGCGGTGAGGCCCGGCGCCAGCTCAATCACGTCCTGGGCCCGCAGCGTCCCGACAATGGTGTCGTTGCCGCCGTTGGAGCGGAACACGATACGGTGCGCCGAAGTCAGGCCCGAGATGTCCACGATGTCGGCCCCTTCGTCACCATCGATGGTGATGGTGTTCGGGCGCAGGCTCGTGGCCGAGAAGTCGCCGATGATCTGGAAGGTGTCGCTCCCGGCATTTCCGGCTTCCCCGGCAGGATCGAAGCCGTTGATCCTGATCTCCTCGATCTCCGCCAGTTCGGCGATGACCGAGGCATACGTGGCTCCGTCGCGGGTGATCACGATCTCAGTGCCGGCACTCAGGCTTCCAGGTCCTTTATCCGCAAGCGCATTCCAGGCGTCTCGCGTATAGATCCTGTAGACCTCAGCGGAAGCATTGCCGTTGATCACGAATGTGTCCCCAGTCGTGCCTTCAGTTCCACCATTGACCAGATCGCGACCATCCGTTGTTCCCACGGAATTGGCATTCCAGATGATAGTGTCATCCCCTGCGTCGCCGTTGATGGTATCAACGCCAGCGTTCAGGGCGGGCATGGTGAAGTTCACCGCTAGGTTGTCGATATAGAAGTTTTCCGCGCCCAAGAAGGACAAGGTGCTCCCAAGAGCGCCCGTATCAAAGCTGCCTTCAGCTCGGAGTTGGATGGCGGTGTGGGAAGCGGACAGTGCCGTCGTGAAGGTTCCGGTACCATTGCCGCCAAGAGTGCCCAGCACCTGCCAGGCGCTGCCGTTGAAGGCTTCGACTACAACATTCTCCCCGCTGTCGAGATTAACGCCCTCGTAGTTAAACGACAGTGTCGCTGAAGTGGCACCAGCCAGGTTGATAGAGCGCTGGATAGTTTCGCCCCCGTCAATGCCGACGGCGAACCGCAGGCGTCCATCGCTGACCAGGATGTCCCCAGCTGTAGCCCCTCCGGCCTCGTCACCACCTTCTGTCCAAGCACCGGTCCAGCCCACCGTACCAGTGCTGTTGGTATAGTCCTGCAAGCTGAAGTTATCGGCATAGGTGCCGGTATTGGAGCCGGTACCACCGGACAGGGTGTCGTTGCCGTCACCACCGTTGAGGGTATCAGCACCTTCGTTGCCGTTTAGGACGTCGTTGCCGCCACCGCCGAACAGCACATCGTTGCCACCGAGCCCGTTGATGGTGTTAGCAGTGTTGGTGCCCGTAATAGTGTTCGGACCTTCGGTGGGGGCTCCGAACTCCGGCGGTGCGGCCGGAGCCAGAGTGAAGTCATTTATGTCGATCTGGGTATCGGTGACATTGTTGATGCGGATCCTGCCCAGCTCGTTTCCTGCGCCGTCATTGACGATGAGCAAGCGGCCGGCCGGACCCGTCACGGCGGTTTCCATCACACGTGTCGCAAAGTTTGCAGCCGTGACACCCAGGGCACTTAGGTCGATCTTGTCCTGGTTGGTGGCAAGGCCGCCATCGGCATCGAAGCTGTCGATGGTGTCATTGCCGAAACCGGCAGCGTTGTAGACGATGGTGTTGACCCCGCCGCCGACATCAATGGTGTCATTACCCGCGCCGCCGATGAGGATGTCGTTTTCATTGCCGCCGTTGAGGATGTCGTTGCCGGTGCCGCCATCGAGCAGATCGTTGCCGTCGTTGCCGTTGAGGACGTCGTTGCCGCCACCGCCGAACAGCTGGTTGTTGCCGCTGTTGCCGAAGATGAGATTGGCTGCATCGTTGCCTCTGCCGTTGACGGCGGCATTGCCGGTCAGCGTCAGGTTCTCGAAATTGGCCCCGAGGGCGTAGGTTGCGGACGATTGGACCGTATCCGTTCCTTCATTCGCAACCTCGACGACCACATCCCCGGCCGTGACCACATAGGTGTCGTTGCCCGCTCCACCAGTCAGGGTATCGACACCGTTACCGCCAGTGATGACGTTGTTGAGCGCGTTGCCGGTGCCGGCGAAGGTGCCCACTCCGGTATAGGTGAGGTCTTCGACATTAGCCCCGAGGGTATAGGCCGCGAGGTCGGTCTGGACTTCATCGGTGCCGCCGTTGGTGGTCTCGACGACCACGTCCCCGGCATCGTCGACCACGTAGGTGTCGCCCCCTGAGCCGCCGACCATGACGTCGGCTCCTGTACCGCCATCCAACCTATCGTCGTCGCCTGTTCCGGATCCGCCGACCAGGAGATCGTCGCCAGCGCCGCCGGAGAGGTCGTTATCACCGGTGCCGCCGAAGATCAGATCGTCGCCCCCGCCGCCGACGATCTCGTCGTTAACGCCCTGCTCGCCGACGATGAAGTTATTGACGGTCGAGCTTGAGAGGTCGATCTCACGGCCGCCGAAGAAGCCTCCGCTCGGATCGGCTCGACTGATGGCATAGTCGTCCGCACCCAGTTCATATCCCTCATAGGTGCCGTTATCGAAGTTGATCAACTCAACACCGGTTTGGCTGTTGGTTCCGGTGAAGTGATTGGTAACCGTGATCTGCTGGCCATTAAAGTTGATCACCAGACTACCGTTGCTGGTTCCCGTGTTGTTGTCGGAGGCGTTCAGCCCGGTCAGGGCAGCGCCCGCCGCTTGGATCACAATCCGATCCGCGGAGCCACTGCTCGTGGCGGAGACCCCCTCGTTGATTGTGTCGCTGCCGTCAGCAAGACCGAAGATGTAGGTGTCGTTTCCGAGTCCACCATTCAGAACATCGCTGCCGGCGCCACCGATCAGAATGTCGTTGCCGCCAAGACCGTTCAGCGTGTCGTTTCCTCCCTTGCCGACGATGAGGTCAGCCTCGTTGTTACCATTCAGTGTTTCACCCGCATTGGTGCCCTCGATGACGTTGAGAGTGCTCCCATTGAACTCCAGCTTCTCGATGCCACGGATGGTGTCGCGGCCATCGGAGACCGGATTGGCAACTCCTTCCCCCTCTTCGACATCGTCATTTCCGGGAACTTGTACGAAACCCGAGTGATTGACGAAGACACTGCCGTCGGAATTGGTGCCGAAGCTGTAGTTGGCGACCACGTCCGTATAAACTGCCGTGTCGACGTCGCCGGCTTTGTTGCCGTTGACCATCTCACGGACAATGCTGAGCTGGCCCGGATTGAGGGCCGCGGTGAACATCAGGGCATCGAGGCCCTTGCCACCATATAGGGGGGTCGCCCCGTCCTTCGGCGCGCCGTTCACATAATCGGCCACGGCATAGACCTTGCCGGTCATACCATCGGCAGTTCCAATCACCGGGCCGGTGCCATCCTTGTTTGCATGGATCGCGATGCGGACGTTGAGCCACTTGTCGCCATCGATGATGTCGTTCCCGGCCAAGCCTTTGATCCGGTCACTACCACCACCGCCGAGCAGAATGTCGGAGGCGTCCGCCGTGCTGAAGATGATCCGTTCCTGTACACCGTTCTCATCGAGCACCGGAACCGCCTGGCCATTCACCACCTTTGTCACCGGAACGCCGGCGCCGAGATGGGCGACGAGCCCGGACAGGCCGTTGATAAGGCCGACGTTCTTCGCCAGAAGATCGTTGGAGTAGGAGTCCAGCGGCGAGTTGGGACCGGGGATCGCCGCCGTACCGGTTGCTTCAGCCCGAGTGTTCACCGACACGATGCGCCCAGTGAGTGTATCGTTCAGGTTCCACCCCGACAGACCCTCCACCAGATCGAAGCGATCGCGCAGGATGAAGGCTTCCTGGGTATCGAAGATGGGAATACCAAGATCGGAGTTTGCGGCAATCACGTCGCCCTTGTGGATGGCCCAGTCGAACCCGGCCATGCCGTTCGAGCGCTGAATGCCCTCGTTCTGGAACGTGATATCGTCGCCTGACTCACCGTCGTAGTCAGTGTCGCCGCTGCCGCCGTTCAGAACGTCGTGGCCGATGATGGTCGAGTTGAAGAACAGCTCCGAGTTCTCGCCTGCTAGGGTGTCGAAGCGCTGGCCGCCCTCAAGCCAGTCATCACCTTCGTTGCCCAGCAGGAAGTCACCGCCGCTACCACCGAGAATGAAGTCGTTGCCGGTGCCGCCGAAAGCTTCCTTGCCGTCAGGTCCAGTGGAGATGAAGTCGTTGCCCTGGTTACCGAAGAGCAGCGACAGGCCCGATCCGCCATGGATGACGTCGTTGCCTTCGTTGCCGTGCAGGAAGTCAGCCTCGCCGATGTCGGTGCCGGCATTGGTGATGATGTCGTCACCCTCGCCACCGAACACCTTGTCGACGCCGTAGCCGGCTTCGATGGTGTCGTTGCCGCCCTTGCCCCAGATGGCATCGTCACCGCCGCCGGAGACGATCTGGTCGTTGTTCTCTGTGCCACCGATGACGAAGTGCTCGTTGCTGTTGACACGGATGTACGAGGCGACAGTGGTCTTGTCAGTGTCGGCGATCAGGTTACCGGCAGCATCCCGGCGTTCCACCAGCTCCGCGAAGGGCAGGAAGGGATTGTCCGAATTTGGGTCCGCATCCAGCTGCTTGCTCGGGTCCATTTCCAGGATCGGCATCTCGAACCCGGAGAACACATTGCCGGGTATCACGGTCGATTCCTCATGCCCCAGGTCGGTGTTGCGCATCACCAGCTCAGCGAAGGTGTTGTTCTCGAGCTCGTTGAGCAGGTTGAGGCCCTGGGTCCGCGACAGGTAGTAGAACCGGTCGGCATCCTGCAGGTTCTCCATCGTCATCTGAAAGACGAAGGCGAAGGTCGAGCCGAGCATGCCGCCGAACGCCATCTTCTTCTCGGCGAGACCGCCAATCCAGAAATCGACGTTGTTGAGGCCGCCAAGTGAGTCGTCCTTCGGGCCGGTGCCATCCGGTGCGTAAACCCCAGTGGCGTTGAGGAAATCGAGACGGTCAGCGGGAGCGCCTTCACCGCCCAGGACCAGCTTCGTCGCCGCATCCCGCAGCTGCTCGATGGTCTTGGGATTAGCTGGCGTGTTGATCAGCGACTCATGCGTTCCATAGGCCGCGATGAAGTTGATGATCGAGGCCGGGTTCTTGAGATTCAGCGCGAAGTCGGCCCAGCTCGTGTAAGGCTTGAGCAGGGTGTCGCCGGTCGCGGCAAAGAACTTCTCGCGGGCTGCGTTGAGCGGAGGCGTGCCGACGTCGCGACCACGGGCGAGGTTGATTGTGGCAAGATCGAGCGGGATACCGAGCAGCTGGTTGCGGAGCACGTCGGTGACGAACTCGTCGATCTCACTGCCGACCTGACGGGTCATGCCGCGGATAATGGCGCCCGAGGCCGCCTCGGCATCACCAAGGTTGTCGTACATGACAGGATTCAGGAAGCCATCGAACAACTTGACATCAGCGACAACCGGCTTGCCGTCTACCATCTTGATGATGTCGATGTCCTGCCGCAGCATGGAGTGGCCGAAGCGGTACACCACATGGGCGAACTCGGCAGCGATGCTTGGGTTGATGTCGGCCGAGGGCTCGAACACGAAGGCATCAATGTCCGGCTGCATCATGCGGCCGAATTCCTCGAATACCAGATGCTGGTATTCCATTTCGTTGGTGAAGCGGCCCACCTGGAAGAGGCGTTCGCCGTCCCAGTTGAGGGTTCCCGATAGCGCCGCGATGGCGGCAGGATCGCCGTCGGTCAGCGTGGTGAACTGAGCATCGGTCAGGTCCGTCAGCAGCCATTCGTTGATGAAGGCCCGATCCTTCGACTGAAGCGCTACATCCTTGGTGTGCTCGACGATCCGGTTGTGCTCGGAGTGGAACACCTGGTGGACGGCTGTCAGGGCGATATTCTCGTTGGCCCGGCCGTCGCCGGCGATGAAGTGCCGGTCGAGCAGCTCGTTATCGTAGAAGGTCTGGCCGCCGCGACCGTTGTCGAAGCTGCGCTCCATCACGATGTTGCCTTCGGCGTCGCGGATCGGCTGACGGTCGGGGCCGAGCTTCGGAGCCATTCCGCCGGAATATCCCAGAGCAGAGTCGTCGTCCTGCATCAGGACGCCTCCGCTCACCACCGGCGCTGCGGCGTGTGCAATGTCGTCGAGGAAGGCATGGCCGGTCAGAACTACGCCCTGTGCGCTGACGGGCGCGGCCGGGTTACCTTCGCGCAGCACGTCATCGGCGGTGCCGAGTTTGCCGTCGGGGCCCATGCCCACCACGAGCTGCGGATAGCCGTTCTTGCCTGGAATGAAGTTGCCGTAAGGATCCGAGGCGATCAGCGGGATATTGCCGACGTTCAGGTCGGTCAGCTCAATGCCAAGGACATTCTTCGCCTGAGCCTTGATGTCGGCCCAAGTGGCCAGACCACCATTGCTGCCTTCCAGCAGATGGCCAGTCGTGACGGGCTTGCCGTCCGACCCCTTGATATATTCGCGCATGAAGACCTGCTTCGAAGCGCTCGAAGCATAGGTCTGGTTCTGATCGACCCAGGGCGTCGTCAGGTTCTTCGGACCGAGGCCGTCGTCAGCTGTTCCCAGGATCCCGTCCGCTCCGGCGTTGACCGTGACACGCGTCAGCGGGATGTAGTTTTGTGCGCCTGGAGCGGTGCTGTAGAGGGGATCATCCGGCGACAGCGGAACGTAGACAGTGCCGTTGCCGCCCTTGGCGACGAGGTCGAGACCATGATCAAAAAACTGGCCGAAGATCGTCATCCAACCGTTGAAGGGCGAGGAGAGGCCTTCGTCGGGCGACACGTTTGGCAGATAGACGGTGTTGCCGTCCATTTCGACGCCGTGGGTTTCGAGCAGTACATTGAGAGCTTGCTCGGCAGCAGTGAAATTCCCGTTGACGGTCTGTGCTTCATCGAGGGCCGCCTGGGCTTCAGCCAGAGCGCTCTTCAGCCCCACGACACTTGCTGCATCGGCCGATGCGGTAGCTGCAGACGCGTCCGCAACATCCCCTAGGCCGTTTGCGACCTCTTGCAGCCCAGCGTACTTCGCCTGCTCCTGCTCGAACGTATTTAGAGCGGCCTGAATTTCAGCCGTCTGTGTGTCGTTAGAAACAGGATCTGTGAGTAGCGCGGTATAGGCGCTCAGTGCAGCGTCGCGCACGCCCCCAGCGATGTTGGCCTGCTCCTGCGCAGCAGCGAACGCTGCTTGGTCCGCGGAGGCCATCGCCGCGGACCCCGATGCGACAGCCTCGGCGTCAGCCAGTGCCAGTGTGGCATCATCTACCTTAGCCTGGAGCTCGGCAATCGGCGCCTCTGCGGCGTCGGCGAGCTTGATCGCAGCATCGAGCGCCTTCTTCGCCGTGACGATCTCGCTCAGCGCCGTCATGAGTGGTTGCCCCGACAGGCCGGCATGCGTCAGCGCCGTGGCGATCGCAGCCGGATTGTTCAGCGTCTGGTCGACGATCAGGTTCGAGATGATGCGCGGGTCCGCATCGATCACCGTACCGCTGCCGGCGCCGGGCTGGGAACCGGATCTGGTACCGGCGTTGGCATAATTGTTGTTGGTGTACCAGCTCACGCCCGTGTCGTCGGCCGTGCCCAGCACACCGTCCGCTCCGGGCCCGTTCGGTGCCGGATTGAAATCGTAGCGGTCGCCATCGGCATCGTTCAGATACTGAGGGGTGAAGATGCCCGGGAAGGACTGGTCAGCAGCGCCCCAGTTCTCGCGGCCTGGGAGCAGGTTGTTGTAGCTGCCGTCGACAGTGCGAAGCCCGTAGGGCAGAAGGTGTGCCTGAGCAAAGCCATCATTGCCGTTGTAGCCGGCCACCAGCGCGGCTAGATCGCCACCGGCCGCGTGCGCTTCCGCGATCTTGATCTGCTTCAGAATGAATTCGAGATCGTGTTTGACAAGGCTCACCATGATCGTCCCCTCCAGTGTCACTGCCGCAACATCGTCGGCACCTGGACACAATCAGGCCAGATTTACGGTCAGTTAACTACACGGTCTGAAGTCCTAAGAGTGGCTTCGGCACCAAGGTCCGATCATGGTCTTCCGGCGACCCCGGACCTTAGTCGGTGCACTGACTTAGGTCCCCCGTCCGACGCCTCTCAGGATGCTTAAGGAGGAACGGCGCGGACCACCTGCCCTCATCAGACAATAAGCCTATGAATATTTTAACAAAAACTCGTACAGCGATCCGTTGTTAGGACAATATGCGGGGCGACCCTTTTGCTCTACCTCTTTGGATAATCTTTACCGATTTGGAATTACCAATCTACTTTGATGAAGTCTTCTTGCCCTGGCTGCTCGAACGAGGGTCGTGGATCGGGGGGCTGGGGGATTGCCGCTTTGTACGCTTCGAACGACAGAAGCCTCGATCGTGCTCCGGAGGGCACGCGCGGGAGAACGCTCTCCGGGCAATTCCTCGCCATGGCCTTTGCCGTGATGGTGGTCGGCATGATCGCCATGGGGGGGTTGGTGTCCTGGCGGATCGAGAAGAGCGTCACGACGGTCAAGGCTGCGTCGGCCGCCTTTTCGGTCAACAATTTCGTCGCTCCCCACATTCAGGAGCTCGCCTCGGGCGAACAGCTCTCTCCTGCAAGCATCGCGCGTTTGAAAGACGCCATAGATCGATCCGGCCTGCGTGCCGAGGTGGCCTCTTTGAGGATCTGGAGGCGGGACGGGCTCATCGTCTACAGCGACGAGCCGCATGAGGTCGAGGCGAGATTCCCAACGAGCTCCGATGCGGCGAGAGCTTGGTCCGGAGCCGTTCATGTCCAATTCGAGAATGATGACTTGCCTGCGATCAAGGTCTTCGCACCCATTCGCGACCGTTCAACCGGATCCGTCATCGCGGTTGCGGAGCTGCATGAGCATGTCAGCGCGTTGGAAGCGGAGCTGGTCGCTTCGAAATGGCAGATGTGGCTTGCAACCGCCCTGATCACCTTGAACATGATGGGCTGCCTGTTCGTTGTCGTGGTTCACAGTGGCCGGATCATCGACCGGCAGCGCTTGGCTCTCGTCGAGAGGGTCGCGCAGCTATCTGAACTCCTTCACCAGAACCGACTTCTGAAGGGGCGGGTCGAGCGGGCCGCCCGCAAGGCGACCGAGGACAATGAGCGTCTTCTCCGTCGGATGGGGTACGACCTTCACGACGGAGTTGCCCAGTTGCTCAGCCTCGCGCTCCTGCGCCTCGATAAAATCAATGTGTCGCCACAGGAGCGGGACAACCTGCTCAGAATCCACAAGGCATTGTCGGATGCGCTGAGCGATATCCGCAATCTCTGCAAGGGCCTTCTCCTCCCCGAGGTCCGGAGCATGACCCTCAGGGAAGCGCTGATGTTCATGATCCGGACGCATGAGCGCAGGACGGGAACATTGATCGACTCCGCGATCGCGAAACTTCCGGACCAGGCGCCCGAGTTCGTAAAGATTGCATTATGCCGCTTCATTCAGGAGGGGCTGAACAATGCCTTC
The DNA here is from genome assembly GCF_014699075.1 of Microvirga sp. Lineage (GTDB taxonomy): Bacteria > Pseudomonadota > Alphaproteobacteria > Rhizobiales > Beijerinckiaceae > Microvirga. The sequence continues at coordinate 192,524 of NZ_JACXAB010000008.1, forward strand.
AAGCATGCTGGCGGCCGAGGGCAGCGGATCGATATAGCGTGGGACGGCGTCCGCATCACGATCGAGGTTGTCGATCAGGGTCCTGGCATGTACGACGCCGATGGAACTCTGCGCGAGCCGGGCCTGGGCTTGGCAAGCCTTCAGGATCGAATTGCGAGTATTGGTGGGGACGTGACGATGATGAGCGAGCCAAATGCGGGAACACGCATCAGGGCCTCTCTCCCCCTCGAGATGGAGATGTCCGATGCAGCGTAAGATCCGGGTCGGGGTCGTGGACGACCACCCGCTCTATCGCGATGGAGTGGTCTTCGCGGTCGAGTCGGAAAACGACATGGAGGTCGTTGCTCAAGGAGAGAGTGCGAATGACGCGTATCAGATCGCCCTCGACAAGTCGCCCGACGTGCTCCTGCTGGACATGAACATGCCGGGAGGCGGCATCAATGCAGTCGCCAAGATCGCCCTGAAGTGTCCTTCGACGAGGACATTGATGCTGACGGTCGTCGATGGCGAGGACGAGGTCCGCAGCGTCCTGAGGAAGGGAGCCCGCGGCTATTTGTTGAAAGGAACGAGCAGTTACGAACTGGCCAACGCCGTTCGTATCGTCAGCAGGGGTCAGAGCTATGTCTCCCCCAGCTTCGCCGCGCAGCTCATCATGTCGAGAGGCGCGGAGGACAGCGATACGAAGGAAGCTTCAGGCATGTTTCCCGAATTGTCCGAACGGGAGGAACGGATCCTGCTCCTGATCCACCGCGGTCTCAGCAACAGGCTCATCGGAGATGAGCTGGGTCTGACCGAGAAGACCGTCAAAGGCTATGTGACGACCATTATGGAGAAACTCCACGTTCGAAACCGCGTGGAAGCAGCCATGATGGCCGCAGAGCGTACTTCTGGCAGGAAGCAGTGATTCCGACCGGCATGTCGTCCACCGAACGAGATAGCGAGCCATTGACCGGGTCCACCCGTTTTTATACGATGCAGCGTATCTTTTTCCTGTACTTCCGCGTGCTGTGGGTCGCCCGATGACCGTTCGGAGAGCCTCCGATCCTTCCTACCGCTTTCGGATTAGCTCGTAAGGGATATTATGACACGATTCCCGAAATTTATAGTTATTGCTAAGCATTTTAAGAATTTATTATCCTAGGACTAATGGCGATGTTTCTTCTGAGCATCATAGGCAACTGAATATTTGCCTCCGCCATTTGATGTAACTCTATTGGAACTGGGGGGCTCCAATGAATGAAGGCATTCGTGCCTGTGTAGTGGATAAACACCCGCTCTTTCGAGACGGTGTGATCCTGGCTTTGAACTCTCAACCCGACATCGAGATCGTCGGTCAGGGATCCGTGATCGAAGACGCGATCCGGCTGGCGCGGGAGTGCATGCCGAACGTGATCGTGATCGATACCGGCGCCGTTGGCCGGAGCATGGATGGTATCGAGGCCATTCTCCAGCAGAACTCGAACATCGGCATTCTGTTTCTGGCCGACACTGCTGAGGAGGAGCACGTGTATGCCGCGCTTAAGTGCGGAGTTCGCGGCTACATCCTGAAGGGTGCAAACCGTGCCGAGCTGCTTCAGGCGGTCGCCGTGCTGTGCCAAGGGCAAAGCTTCATCTCGCCAAGCCTTGCAGCGAAACTCCTCATGCGCTCAGGCCCCATCCGCTATGTTGAGGTGAAGCCCAGCAGCCCGAACCTTCCGCACCTTACCCCTCGGGAGCGGCAGATCCTGTCCATTCTCGTCCAAGGCCGGAGCAACAAGGAAATCGGCAATACCCTCGACCTGAGTGAGAAGACCATCAAGCACCATCTGACCAACATTCTTCAGAAGTTGCGCGTCCGCAACCGTGTCGAAGCTGCACTCATGATGTCCAATCACCTACCGCAGCATCAGACTCTATCCTGAGCTTATCGGCTGATACTGCTAATCAGCCGATAAGTTCTCGGTACATTCAACCAGGCGAGCACGCATCTCCGGGCTCTTGTGCTTGTTTATTGAAGGCAGCCGACCCAGCTTCCGTTGCAGACTAGCTAACGTTTGACTGAGGAGCGCGCTCTTTAGTGCCGGAGGGAAGTCCAACGAGCCGTAGGTTGACGGAATCGCGGCACCTTTTCCCGGCCCTCGTTCGATTTGTTTTCAGACCTTCACTCACTCGACGTCAGTCTGACTAGTTTCGCCTGTCGATGCCGCTCAACCTGGGAGATCTTTGAGCACGGCATCGACGGGGTGACATCGCTTCTGGCTTACAACCCTAGACGCTTGATACGTTCGTGATGAGTGAAGACCTCGAAGGAATCTTGGCGCGCCACGGCCACCAGGGTGAGACCACAGCTCTCCGCAACTCTGACCGCCAAGGCTGTGGGGGCGGATATGGCGACGATGATCGGGGCTCCCATGTGGGCTGCCTTCTGCACCATTTCCACCGATACTCGACTGGTCAGGAGCACCATGCTGGCGGAGCAGGGCTCATCTGCCCTTGCGAGGGCTCCAGCCAGCTTATCGAGCGCATTATGCCGCCCAACATCCTCTCGGATCGCGATCAGACCTTGCTCAGGGCGCCAGAGAGCCGCGGCGTGGATCGCTCTTGCTTCTCTGTTGAGCCGCTGCGCCTTGGCTAGATCGGCCATCGCAGTGGCAATGAACCTGGGGGGAACTTGGAGAGCGCCGGCTACTTTAGAGGCTGGCCGCAGCGCTTCCGCCAGGGATTCGACCCCGCACAACCCGCAGCCGACGGGCCCAGCCATGGCACGCCGTCTGGATCGATAAGCGCCACTGGAGGATTCCTGCAGCCACATCCTCACCTCGAAACCAAGATCGTGCTCGACGATCTCCATGGAGGCTAGCTCGCTCGGCTCGGCAATGATCCCTTCCGAAAGGCTGAAGCCGAGGGCGAAGTCCTCGAGATCGGCCGGGCTTGCCATCATCACCGCGTGGGTCGAGCCGTTATAGGTGAGCGCTACCGGCGTTTCCTCCGGCAGCACGCGATCCCCGGCAGCAAAAACTCCTTCGGCCACGCTCGTCTGCGGCAGGCGGATGACCGGTTCCAAGTGAAGGCTCATTCCGCCGCCTCCGGCAGTTGCTTCTGCTGGAGCGCAATCCGGATCGGGATCGATTTCGCCGCCGGCACCTTGCTCTTGTCCGCGTGGTGCCAGACCGGGATCAGGGGATTGCATTCGGGGTAATAGGCCGCGCAGCATCCTTCGGGGATATCATACGATGTGACCCGCAATCCGCTCACCTGACGCACGATACCGTCGTCAACCGCTGTCGTTAGGGTGACCATGTCTCCCTCCTGGAGGCTCAGCCGGGCGATGTCGTTGCGGTTCATGAAGAGCACCATGCGGGTGCCCCTGACACCCCTGAACCGGTCGTAATAGCCATATACCGTGGTGTTGAACTGGTCGTTGGAGCGCACCGTCATGAGCTTGAAGATGTCGCGATCATTGTCCGCGATGCCGAGATCGGCCTGGAGGCTCTGGGGCACGACGAAGTTCGCTTTCCCGGTCTTCGTCTTCCAACGGCGCTCGCGCGCTGCAATCGGCCGATGGAATCCGCCAAGCTTCCACATGCGTTCGTTGAAGGCGCGGAAATCCTCCGGATAGGTTTCCTCGATGGCATCCCGAACACGAGCGTAGTCAGCGACCCAATCATCCCAAGGCACTTTGGGATTGGGCGGGAGAGTTGCTTTGGCAAGTTCCGCCACAATCCGCGGTTCGGACAGCAAATCGGGGCTCGCAGGCTTGGCAATGCCCTTGGAGCCGTGAATGCAGGCCGTCGAGTCCTCAACCGCCACGGCCTGGGGACCCGTCGCCTGTTCATCGATCTCGATACGTCCGAGACATGGAAGGATGTAGGTGACTTCGCCCGGAATAAGGTGATTGCGATTGAGCTTGGTCGAGATCTGCACGGATAGCCGCAAGCGCGCCCAGGCCTCCTCCAGGGCTGCCGTCTCCGGCGCCGCGCGCACGAAATTCCCGCCGAGCGCGACGAAAGCCTTCACCTCGTCCTTGATGATGCCCTCGCAGGCCTCCACTGTGGTCATGCCTTTCCAGCGTGGCGGCTCGAAGCCGTACTGCTCCTTGAGCTTGTCGAGTGGCACGAGTTCGGGCTTCTCCGCAATGCCGACCGTGCGCTGCCCCTGAACGTTGGAGTGGCCACGCACCGGGCAGATGCCGGCACCCGGTTTGCCGATGTTCCCGCGCAGGAGCAGCAGGTTGACCAGCATCTGCACGTTCTCGACGCCTGCCTTGTGCTGGGTGAGACCCATCCCGTAAATGCCAATAACAGCGTTTGCGCGGGCATAAGCCGTTGCAGCAGCTTCCAGCGTCGAACGGGAAAGACCCGAGCGGCGCTCCAACTCGGGCCACTGTGCCTGCCGGGCAGCCTGCGCGAACTCTTCGAAGCCATGAGTGTGCTCGGCGATGAAGGCATGATCGAGCACCGGCTTGCCTCCGGTGGTCCGGGCCTTGTCGTCAACCTCGATCAGGATCTTGGCCATTCCCATGAGTGCCGCGATGTCACCGCCAATCTTCACCTGATGATATTGCGACGAGATCCGGGTTTCTGACCCGGTCAGCATCTCGGTCGGCGCCTGCGGATTGGTGAAGCGCTCTAGGCCGCGCTCCTTCAAGGGATTGAAGGTGATGATGGGCACGCCGCGCTTGGAGGCCTCTTGGAGCGGATGCAGCATGCGTGGGCTGTTGGTGCCGACATTCTGGCCGAAGAACAGGATGCAGTCCGTCAGCTCGAAATCATCGAGGATCACCGTACCGACAGGCACGCCGATGCTCTCGGGAAGCGCCACCGACGTGCTCTCATGGCACATGTTGGAGGAATCCGGTAGGTTGTTGGTGCCGTAGAGCCGGGCGAAGAGCGCCCACATATAAGACGTTTCAAGCGAAGCACGGCCTGACGCATAAAACACCACCTGACGCGGATCGAAGCCTTTCAGCTCCTGGCCGATCGCCTGGAAGGCTTTGTCCCAGCTGACGGAGACATAAGTATCGGAAGCACTGTCATACCGCATGGGGTGAGTGAGGCGGCCAGCTTCTTCGAGATCGTGGTCCGACCACGTCCGCAACTCGGAAAGGGTGTGCTTGCCGAAGAATTCGGGCGTCACCCGCTTCGTGGTGAGTTCCCAGGCGGTCGCCTTGGCGCCGTTCTCGCAATATTCGAAGGGGTGCGGGTCGGCCGGCTTGGCCCAGGCGCAGCTGACGCAAGCATAACCATCAGGCTTGTTCTGTTTGAGCAGAATGGCGTTGCCGCTGACCAGGCGCCCCTCCTTGGCCAGGATGCTTTCGACAGAGCGGACGGAGCCCCACCCGCCTGCAGGACCTGGATAAGGCTTGATCTTGGGCTCATCGCTCATCTTGGGCAGCCTCCCGCTTGCCGCCGTTGATCCGCGGCGTTCGACCTAACCTATGTAAATGATCGGGAGGCGGGCCCGTTCAAGTGGGCTCGGGCATCCCTGGTCAGGTCAGACGTCCACGGGCTGCAACGGGCAGTTCACCGACGATCTCGTTCCCGCGAACCGTCACCAGCCGATCCACCATGTTGACCACGACACACACATGATTGGGAACGACCCGGACGACGTCGCCGACATTGGGACGATCATTGCAGCCGGACAAATCTAGGAAGCCATGCTCTTCCGCAAAGCGGGCAATTTTGGCCTGCGGATGCTCAAGGATGAGGCCATGACCCTCCAGCCCGCCGGTGTCGCTCGTCAGGGTTTTGGATCCGGAGTCGAGGATGCCCCGCTCCGGTGACGCCCGGCTCACAACAGTGGCAAAGACGGTCAGCGCACAATCCTGCAGTTGCGCGACGCCTGCTGCCAGCATCATTCGATCATTGAAAACCGACGTTCCGGCCCGATGCTCCGTCACACCTTTGATCTTGCCCAGGTTCAAGAGGTTGGGTGTCCCGCCCGATGACACGATCTGCGGCTCAAGGCCCAGGTTACGGATCCCGGCCATGGCTGCATCCAGGAAACCCTGAGTCTCGTCCATGGCGTTCTCCGGCGGGTACAGCATGAACCCGGCGAAGGACAGGCCCGGACGCGATGCGATGTCCTTCGCCAGGGCCACGGCCTCTGCGACCGTCTCAACCCCTGCCCGCTTGCGCCCGGTGTCGCACTCCACCACCACGCCCAAGTCTCGCCCGGCAATGGCAGCAGCTTCCGGCAGGCCCGCCACCACGGTAGGGTTGTCAGCCGCGACGGTCACCTTCACCTGGGACAGGAGCTCGCCGAGCCGGCTGAGCTTCTCTTCTCCCAGGATGTTGTAGGCAATCAGGATGTCGTCGCACCCGGCTTCAGCCATGACTTCCGCTTCGCCGATCTTCTGGCAGGTGATGCCGCGAGCGCCGGCTTCCCGCTGCATGGATGCAATGACAGGGCTCTTGTGGGTCTTGATATGAGGCCGGTTGGCCACCCCGGCGGCATCGCACATTGCTTGAACCCTAGCGATGTTGCGCTCGACGACGTCCAGGTCGACAACCACCGCAGGCGTTCCGAACTCACGCGCAACCCTGGCCTTGAGATCTTCGATGCTCATGATTCAACATTCCCGAGATTTGCTGGGACCATAGGCTACTGCACTGCCATTGTCTGCCTTGCTTAAAGATGGAACCATGATTCAGCTCGAGACATCCTTTTGATCGTGAACTGTCTTGCTTTCGACTGCAGCCCCCACTTGAGAAGTCTTCACAGTGTCATAGGGTCATGCATGATCAGCGTTCCGGAAGCGACCTGCCGGTTTGGCGCTCACTAAATCTCTAATCATCCAGGAGGAAACCTCGTGAGAAGTGCAGCCTTGGCGACCTTGATTCTGTTTGCCATCCCTTCCCCCTCATCCGCACAGGACATGACGCACTACAATCGCATTGACCTGATCCGCCCCGATGCGCCGGCCCTCGCCCAGCATGGCGAGCATGCCATTGGCGTCCGCACGATTGAGGTGATCAACAAGAATCAGATCGACGTGCTGAAGGCAGCAGCCGGCCAGGAGCCCCCACGCTATGACCGAAAGCTCACGCTGGAGGTCTGGTATCCGGCGGAGACGAGCGGCAAGCAGTCCGGCACCTATCCCGGAGTGTTCCTGCGTGACGGCAAGACCCAGGTGATGCTTCATGGAAAGGCGGTGCGCAACGCTCAGCCCAAGCGGGCTTCTGGCAGCCCTTACCCGCTGGTGATCATCAGCCACGGCTATCCGGGCAATCGCTTCCTGCTCAGCCACCTGGCAGAGAACCTTGCCACCAAAGGCTATGCGGTGGCATCCATCGACCATGCGGATTCCACCTACAACGACCAAGGCAAGTTCGGGTCGACCCTGATCAACCGGCCTCTCGACCAGCTGTTCGTGCTCAACGCGGTCGATCAGCTGGCGAAGGAGAATGGTCATTTCCTGAACGGGCTGGTGGACACCTCCCGTACTGGCCTCATCGGCTATTCGATGGGCGGGTACGGTGCTGTGATCACTGCCGGGGCCGGGGTGACCAAGGAAGCCGTGGCCTACGACTCGGGCGTGCCGGCCAGCATGCTGTCCGTGCACTCGGCCGGATCCGAGACCCACAAGAAGCTGCGGGACGAACGGATCAAAGCGGTGGTCGCCATCGCGCCCTGGGGCATGCAGCGCGGCTTCTGGAACCAGGACGGGCTCACCGGGATCACCACGCCAATCCTTTATGTGGCCGGCAGTAAGGATGACGTGTCAGGCTATGAAAAGGGCGTCCGTGCGCTCTACACCGGCACCGTCAACGCCGACCGCTATATGCTGACCTTTGAGAACGCCAATCACAACGCCGCTGCTCCCATCCCGGCTCCAATCGAAAGCTGGCAGACAGCGGAGGGTGGAAGCTCGGCGCCCTTCAACCATTATGCCGATCCGGTATGGGACACGGTGCGCATGAACAACATCACGCAGCATTTCGTCTCCGCTTTTCTGGGCCGCTACGTGAAGGCCGACGCGGAACTCAGCACCTATATGGACGTGCCAGTGGAGCGTGCGAGTGAAGGTGTGTTCGCGGCCAACAAGGACGGCTCGTTCAAGCCGGAGCATACCTACTGGAAAGGCTTTGCGGCCCGAACTGCCGCAGGCCTGATCCTGGAGCGCGGTAAACGAAGCGCCAACTGATCATTGCTTATGATGAAACGGCCCGGCAGACGCCGGGCCTTTTCTGTTGGCAGAGCCTCATGGTCAAACGGATCGCCAAGAACTCTTCAGTCGGGTTCTGAAGGCAGGTTGGGTACTCACTCCTAGACGGTCAAACCGCCCCTGAATGCGTTAGGATTAAGCAAAGAAGACTTCTCAACATCGTCTGTCGTCCAGCTGAGCCACTCCGTGGACATGAACAATGTTGCGAGCTTTTTTCAATGCAGATTGGCCAGCAATCCGGAGATCCCTTCCCTGCCGCCGTACGGGCGAAGCGAGCAGTTCTGATCCTCGACGTGGTCGAATCCGTCCGTCTCGTCGAGCAGGATGAGGCGGAGTTCATCTCCCATTGGCTGACCTTCGTCGAGCACGTTCGGAGCCGCATCCTTCCTGATCACAATGGCCACTTCACGAAAGGCCTTGGTGATGGGATGCTCTTGGACTTCGACGACGTCCGATCCGCCGTTGCGGCCGCCTTCTCGATCCAGCAGGAACGCGATCGGCAGAACCAGGCGCTTCCCCCAGCCCAGCAGATCATGCTCAGGATGGGCATCGAGATCAGCGACGTGATCATCGATCAGGCTGATCTCTACGGGCGTGGCGTCAGCCGGGCGGCTCGAATCCTCACCCTTGCAGGCCCTGGCGAAATCGTCATCTCGGCCAATGTGCGCGACCAGCTTACGGCCGATCTCGATGCGGCCATTGAGGATCTCGGTGAGTGCTATCTCAAGCACATGCCGCAGCCCGTAAGAGCTTACCGTGTCGGGCCGCCCGGACCGCGACCCGTGATCGAGACCGGGTATGTTCTGGAAAGCTTGCTTCCGACCCTGGCGGTCGTCCCCTTCACAACACGCGATCCCGAGGACGAGCATCATGTCTTGGGGGAGGTTCTTGCCGAGGAGTTGATTCAGGATCTCTCGCGCTCTCCTGAGCTGCACGTCATATCGCGCCTGTCGACAACCGTGTTTCGCGGCAGGGATGCGTCCCTGAATCAGGTCAGTGCAAGCCTCAATGCAAATTATGTGCTGTCCGGCTTTTACCGGATCCAGAACCGGCAAGTTATGGTGGAGGCTGAACTCGCCGAAGCAAAGTCAGGACAGGTTGCTTGGTCCGAGCGTTACAGGGGGCAGCTGAGCGGCATCATCTCTGGCAAACGGGACCTGATCGACGAGATTGCCGCCAATGTAAATGCTGCGATCATGATAAGCGAGTTGCAGCGGGCTCAGTCGCAGGCGTTGCCGACCTTGAAAAGCTACACCCTGCTGCTGGCGGCCGTGGCCCTGATGCACCGCCTGTCGCCATATGACTTCAGTGAGTCACGCAGGCTGCTCGAGGCTTTGATCGAGCGGGCTCCGCGTCAGGCTATACCCCGCGCCTGGCTTGCCAAGTGGCATGTCCTGCGGGTTCAGCCGGGTTGGTCGGACGATCCGCATCAGGATGCGCAACTCGCCCTGCGCTGTACGAAGCAGGCCCTGGATGCCGATCCGCAATGTTCCTTGGCACTTGCCATCGACGGCTTCGTCCATACGAACCTTCTGAAGAAGCTCGACATAGCCATGAATCGCTATGATCTGGCCCTCCTGAACAATCCCAACGACTCCCTCGCTTGGCTGCTCAAGGGTCCGCTTAATGCCTTCAAAGACGAGGGGCAGCAGGCCGTCAGCTGCACGCAGCGAGCGCGGAAGCTGTCGCCTCTCGACCCTCACCGCTATTTCTACGATTCACTCGCGGCGACCGATCACCTCGCCGCCCATCAATTCGATCGCGCCCTGAAGCTCGCGCAGCGCTCCCTCAAGTCCAATTGCACCCACACCTCAGCCCTACGTGCTATGGCAATCGCACAGTGGGAGCTCGGCCACCCTGATGATGCCCGCCGCACGGTGGAGAGGCTCATGCAATTAGAGCCGCATCTCACCATCCGCAGTTGGCGGGAGCGATCGCCGAGTGCTGGATACAAGATTGGGGAGGACTGGGCGTCCGTGCTGCACCAAGCAGGAGTGCCTGAATAGCGGCGGGCTTAGACAACGAAGGAGTGCACCAACGTGAGCTACTTGTCAGCAGGAATTGGCCCCCTCGGCGGGGCTGGTGGCGTAGGTGGTGTAGGCGGCGTCGGAGGCGTGGGTGGCGTGGGTGGCATCGGAGGCGTGGGCGGTGCCAGTTACGATTCACCACTCATAAGTGACGCCCTGATCCGCAGCCGTGACGGAGTTGTTAGGCATTGGCGCTCACCCGCGGCTGTTCCTGGCCCGCTCGACTTGGAAGATACGGAAAATCTTGATCGCTGGTCTTCCTGGGTCCGTGCTGCGGTCTTCGACGCGGAGATAGTCTCGCGCCTCGGTTTCACACTCGAAGATGCCACGGTGAATCCACGCCATATGGCAGTCTGGCATCTTGAGGTTCCTGCGCCTGCCGGAAGCGATGCACCAGCGCCGGTCTATAAGCCGCTCATTCTGATGGCCCGTCCGACGGAGGCCATTCTCAAAGCGCAGCTCACCTTCGTGAACCACTATGCCGAACTACGTCCGGATCGACAGGGCGAGATTCTAGCGCAGATCGGCGGCGGCATGGCGTTTCTGAGCTCTATCGCTCAACTCCATGCGGACCGGACACCCTACACATTGGAGCTTCCGGCCGCCGTCCTGCGGATGGCGTTGTTCGTGCACCTACGCGTGAAGCAGGGTCTCGCGTGTAGACGGCCGCTTGAATACTCCCCACAAATTCAGCCGATGATCGTCACACCGGCCCATGCAGCGCTGCCGAGCGGGCATGCGACAGAGGCGTTCGCGGTAGCTCTTGTGCTGTGGCAACTGATGAAAACCTCCGGAACGCCCGGATACGACAGCTCCGATTGGCGCACCCAGCTTCTTCGTCTTGCAGCACGGATTGCCATCAACCGGACCGTCGCAGGCGTGCATTTTCCCGTCGACAGTGCCGCCGGGGCGGTTCTCGGCCTGACGCTCGGCCAATACTTCGTCAACCGCTGCTCCGGCGCAGCTGGATACAGGGCATGGCGCTTCGAAGGCGACAAGTATCCTGAAGACGGCGACTTCATCTGGCACGATCTTTATGACGTGACGAATGAGACGCTCACATCAATGCCGGGCGCGACAGGCTACTCCGTGGAAAACGCGGCAAACGATCAGGTCATCGACCCACAGCACCAATCCTACGTTCTCGCCTGGCTTTGGGACAAGGCGAAGGCGGAATGGGAGTGAGTACACATCCTTTTATAGTTTGAAAGCAGGAGCGCCCCATGGCCTGGAAGCGCGTTCAACCGAGGATCGACCCCATTCCCCGGTCTGTTGTCGATCCATATTCCTACTGGGCCCTGGGTCCAGGTTTGCAGGATTTCCGGCTGCCATCGGTCGCAGAACAGAGCGTTCCGGTCCTCCTGCGCCGCAAAGCAGCGTCATGGGACGAAGAGTCATGGGCGCTCTGGCGAGACGCTGTTGAAGACCCTGACATGCCGGAGCAGCCGCCTCGTGACGCGGAACCCTTCGACGTCCGGTTTCTACCCCTCACAAAGACGCTTAGGCTGATCGAGCACTGGAAATTCCGCCGCTTCTTCCAAACCTTGGAGCGCTTCACCCTGGGTCCGCCCCTACCCTCCTCATCGGTTGCCCTGTCAGGCTCGAAAGGAACTCGTCCGCTTCATTCCGCGTCACAGACGATTACATCAGGCACCGTCATCATCGGAATCATCGACGACGGTATTCCCTTTGCCCACGAACGCTTTCGCAAGCCTGACGGCTCGACCCGGGTCGAGTCTGTATGGGTGCAGCATGGCGCCGCCGTCAACGTACCGATCGGTTTCGACAACGGGTTCGAGATCCCCAAAACGGAAATCGACAACCTGCTTGCAACCTGCCGAAAGGGGAACTTCATCGATGAAGATGAGATCTACCGTCGCGCCGGTGTCGCCGATTTTGCGCTCGAGGGTCGCAAGAGCCAAGCATGGCGCGCCTCTCATGGCGCCCACGTGATGGACCTCGCCTGTGGGTGGGATCCGGATGAGGCGCCGGACTGGCGGATCATCTGCGTTCAACTGCCAACTGCAACAACGGCCAACTCGTCCGGAGCCAGTCTGGCGCCTTATGCTGTCAAAGGTTTGGAGTACATCCGCAACATGGCCCAAGCGATTGCGGGACCCGGCCAAAGCCTGCCGATTGTGGTGAACTTCAGCTACGGGCTGCTCGCCGGTCCCCATGATGGCACCCACGCGATCGAACTGGCCTTCGACGATATCCTGCGCGAGCTCAACACCACGCATGGCAACAAGCCGATGCGGGTCGTCATTCCCTCCGGCAACAGCCATCTGGCCCGTGCTCATCCGACTGTTTCGTTCCAAGCCGCGGGCGATGAGACGGTCTTACCCTTGAGGCTGCTCCCTGACGATCTCACGCCGAGTTTCGTCGAGATCTGGCTTCCTCCTGCCGCGGCGAAAGGCAACCGGGTTGAGCTGACCATTGCAACACCACAGGGTGACGTCAGCCCGCCGCTGCAGGAGAACGACAGCTTTATTCTCCAGTACGAACTTGCTGACAATGTGCTCTGCGAGGCACGATACCATTTCTTCTCTGCATCTTCGGCACGCGGGATGTTCCTGATCTCGATGCAACCGACCATGCGGATCGAGTCGGAGAACTCTCCTGTGCCCACCGATCCAGTTGCTCCAGCAGGATTGTGGAACCTCACTTTGAAAAACCAGGGACTATCGCCGCAGGAAGCCATCGAAGGCTGGGTTCAACGGGACGATGCTCCTGTCGGCTATCGACGCCAGGGACGACAAGCCTATTTCGATGTTCCCAGCTACGAGATTTATGGCCATGACGGCAGACCTCTCGAAGAGGATGATCCGGCATCCCCCGTGAAGCGCGCGGGCTCGATCAATGCGATCGCGACCGGCAAGAACACCATCGTCATTGGAGGTCTGCTGCGCAAGGAACTCCGGCCGCCTGTTTATTCCGCAGGCGGGCCAATCACGAAGCCGGCTGGCGCTACCTCGCTCCATCGCTGCGGGCCCGACGCATTGACTGTGAGCGATGACTCCATCGTTCAATCCGGCGTTCTGGCAGCCGGAACACGCAGCGGCTCCGTCGTTGCCATGAACGGCACGAGCGTCGCCGCGCCGCTCATCACCCGATGGATCGCCGGTGAACTCGCAGCCGGGCGCCGCGGGAACAGGAGAGCCGTCTGGAAGCTGGCCTATGATAAGGAAACTGCGCTTCCTCCTCCTGAGCCCTCCCTAGGGAGAGGTGGGGCGGGACGGGCGCCGCTCCCGCGAGTGCGCCCATCCAAGATTCAAAGATAAAGAATATATCGGCTCTCGTTGCTGAATGCTCAGCGGCAGTAAGCGAAATGAAACTGTGCGGCAGGATCCGAGGTCAGGCCCGGTGTTCTAGATGTTTGATCCCGGGGTTTGATGGTGCATTCTTATCGCCGGAATGGAGGGATGCACGATGGGCCAGGTTCTCGATTGCGAGCGCCACAAC
>NZ_JACXAB010000090.1 GCF_014699075.1 Microvirga sp.
CCTGTTCGACGCAGCCGCGTAACCAGCGTCCTTGTCTGGCCTCCGCTCGACCTATGTCAGGAGTTGCAACAGAACCGAGGGTTTTGGCTGGGTGGGTCGGTGCAGATACCCTTAACTGGGGCGAGTCCGACCACTCGGGTCTTGAACTAGACGCTGCCTAGCCAGCATATGCTGGCTAGCGCCCGATGCGCTCGTCTCACTCGTGATCCATCAAACATAAACCAAGGGAGATGCAATCATGGCAGTTATCCGCGTAAATGGGGATGATTTTTCCGTGAAACTTGATGGACCTGCGACCGCGCCGGTTCTTCTTCTTTCAAATTCGCTCAGCTCCGACCTCTCCATGTGGGACGATCAGGTGTCGGTCTGGTCCCAGCGGTTTCGTGTAGTCCGCTACGATCAGCGCGGCCATGGCAGCAGTGTCGTCTCGGCAGAACCGTATTCCATAGAACAACTCGGCCGGGACGCCATCGGCGTCATGGACGCGCTCGGGATCAAGACAGCGCACTGGTGCGGGCTGTCTCTCGGTGGAATGATTGGCATGTGGATGCTGACACATGCTCCAGAGCGCATCGACAAAGCGGTGCTCGCCAACACGGCTGCCTACATGGGACCAGTCGAACTGTGGAACGGGCGTATTGAAACAGCACGACGAGGTGGAATGAGAGCGCTCGTCGAGCCGACGATTGAACGCTGGTTTCCTGAGCACTTCCGACAAGCTGCGCCTGCCACCATGGATCGTATGCGCGCTATGATCCTGCGGACACCAATTGAGGGATATACGGGATGTTGCTCAGCCATCCGCGACATGGATCAACGGACGGCAATCCGCAGCATCACCAACTCGGTTCTGGTTATCATCGGCTCGCGTGATCCAGCAACTAAACCGGCGGATGGTCAGTTGATCGCATCATCGATCAGAAATTCCAAGGCGGTAATCTTTGATGCGGCCCATATCTCGAATATTGAGCAGCCAGAAGCCTTTGCCTCGACGGTGATTGAGTTCCTGGCTTGACAGCGAGGGCGCGACAAATTCGGCATATGAGCCGATGCGTTACCCTGATCCGAGACGCGCGGGCCTAGCCAGTCCTGTTCTTCATCCACGTGTAGCTCGTCCCAGATAGAGCTCGGCTGCTCGATCGTCTGCCAGCAAGCTCGCCGCGTCGCCAGCAAGAGCAACCTGTCCACCATCCAAGATGCAGCCTCGGTCTGAAATCGCAAGCGACTGGCGGGCCCGCTGCTCGACCACGAGCACCGAAACACCGAGGTTTGGCAGACGGTGGATCAGTTCGAAGGCGTCCGCGACCTTCGCCGGCGCAAGGGCCGCCGTGGGTTCGTCGAGGATCATCAGGCGGGGGCGCGTCATCAGCGCGCGTGCAAATGCCAGCTGCTGACGTTCGCCGCCGGAGAGACTGCCCGCCCGCGTCCTCTTACGCTGGCCCAGGAGCGGGAACACCTCAAACAATTCAGCAATCCGCTGACCTTGATCTTTTACCCCAACGACCACTTGCAGGTTTTCAAGTATGCTCAGGGATCCGAACACGTTGGCAACCTGGGGCACATAGCCAATGCCGCGGGCGATGCGAGCCTCGGTCGGAAGCGGCGCCAAGTCCGCGCCCTCAAACATGATACGGCCCTGCACGCGGGGCAAAAGTCCGACAATAGCCTTTGCGAGCGTTGATTTTCCGGCGCCGTTCGTTCCGGCAACAGTCAGGATCTCTCCTTTTTGCAGCGTCAGCGAAATGCCGTTGATAATATCCACCTCGGCATACCCACCGCGAACCTCCTCGATCTCCAGCAGTGTCACGAGACACCTCCCAGATACGCTTCTCGGACGAGCGCATCGTCGAGCACCGCCTGCGGTGCACCCTGCGCAAGGACTTTGCCCCGATCCATGACCGCGAGCTGTGGCACGAGCCGGGTCAGGGCCTCGAGGTCGTGCTCGATGATGACAAAGCCAATGCCGCGCGTGTTAAGTTCCGTAATCCGCTCCATGATTTCGCCGATCAGCACCGGGTTCACGCCGGCGAAGGGTTCGTCCAGCAGGATCAGTCGCGGCTCGACCATCAGCGCCCGGCCGAGTTCCAGCAGCTTCTTCTGACCTCCCGATAGCTTTCCGGAGGGCTGATCCGCCACTGCACTCAGTTTAAGAAAGCGGATCGTCTCATTGACACGTTCAGCGATCGCTCCCTCCTCCTCACGCACCCGGCCCGGACGAAAGAACAGGCCCAACAGGCTTTCCCCCGTCTGCTTCGGCGCTGCCGCCATCAGGTTCTCACGAACGGTCAGATGCCGGAACTCGCGTGGCACCTGGAATGTCCGAACCATCCCGGCACGCGCACGCGCCGGAGGCGACAGGCTGTCGAGGGACTGTCCATCCAACCGGATCTGCCCCTCATCGGCGCGAGCGAAACCCGACACGACCGAGAACAGGGTCGATTTCCCGGCCCCGTTAGGACCAATGATGCCGAACAGGCTGCCGGTCTCGATGGTCAGGCGGACGCCGTCGAGGGCGCGGAAGCCTCCGAAGGCTTTGCTGATGTCATGGATCTCAAGGCTCATCGCTTCGTATAATCCCCCATGAGACCCTGCGGGCGATACATGATGAACAACACCAAAAGCAGACCGACGGCCCCGATGCGCACTGAGGCCATGTCGACTTCGGAAACTCCGGGAACGATGTCGCGCAGGAATCGCGAACCCTCCAGGAACAGCATCAGGATGGCGGTACCCACGATCGCACCGGAGACGCGCCCGACGCCGCCCATGATGATCGCCATCCAGACGTAGAACGTCACAAGCGGGATGAACTGATCGGGGACGATATAGGTGATGTAGTGGGCGTAGAATGCGCCCGCGATCCCGGCGAGCGCGGCACCGACTACAAGCACCTGGATCTTGAACCGGGCCGGATCCTTTCCGAGTGCCTGCACGGCCTCTTCGTTGTCGCGGATGGCTTCGATGAGGCGCCCGAACGGCGAGCCCGCGATGCGACGGATGATCCATGTCCCCACGAGGGTTACGGCCAAGACCGTGACCAAGACGGCCAACTGCGCCGCAGATCCCCCCAAGCCTTCGTAAAGCCGCGGGATGCCGGGGAGGCCCTGAACGCCGTTTGTCAGCCACCCCTCACTCGTGATGACGATCCTGACCACTTCGGAGAACCCGAGCGTGACGATCGCGAAATAATCGTCCCGCAGCCGAAGCGACACGAGGCCGAGCGGCCAGGCGGCGAGACCGGCCAGGGCGGCAGCGGCCGCGAAACTGAGAACCAATGGCACGCCCTTAAGGGCTAGCAGGGCACTGGTATAGGCCCCGATCGCAAAGAAGCCGACGTGCCCGAAGTTGATCAAGCCTGTCAGGCCATATTGCAGCGTCAGGCCCAGGCTCAGGATCACATAGATGAGGGCAATGATGCCGATCGCGATGAAGTAGGCTTCCATCAGCGTGCTCCTTCCAGCCGACCGAACAGGCCCCGCGGCCGTACGAGAAGCACGGCCAGCATGATGATGAAGGCTAAGGCGATCTTGTAGGTGAAGCCGACGAACGGGGTTGAAACCTCCTGCACCACGCCCAGGATCAGACCGGCGACAACGGCGCCAACGGGGGACCCGATGCCGCCTAAGATGCCTGCCGTGAAGGCGGGGAGCAGCATCTCCCAGCCGAATTCCGGAGTGACGATTGTCTTGATCCCCAGCATCATGCCGGCGATACCCGCCACGCTCCCCGCAAGCAGCCAGAGCGCGATCATCACGCGATCTGGCCGAATGCCGGAAACCCGCGCAAGGTCCCGGTTGTCCGCGACGGCCCGCATCTGACGTCCAATGGGTGTCAGGTACAGGATTGCAAAGACGAGCGCGAGAGCCGCGAGAGCCACGAGAGCCAATTGCAGGTCAAGGGGCGTAATCCTGACACTGCCGAATACGTAGGGACGCGACAGTGGGACCTGAAAGACCTGTTGGCTGTGCCCGAAGGCAACGCCCAGGACCGCCCGGATAAAAAAGGCGATGCCGATCGACGCCACCAGCAGCGCGACCACGGATCGCTCGGCCAGGCGACGGAACACGGCCAGGTAGGCCAAGAGGGAGATCACGCCGGTCGCGATGATGGCGGCCAAGCCTCCCATCGCGATTGATCCGGTCACTTTATGAGCGGATAGCGCCGAGTAGGCACCGAAGGTCATGAAGTCGCCGGTGGCCGCATTCGGGAACCGGGCGATGCCGAACACGAGCGTGATCGACAGGGCTGCCAAGCCGATGACGAGGCCCTGGACTAAACCGTTCACAAGGAGCTGGGCATAGAACATGGACAACCTACAAACGAGGTCCTCTCTGCGGAGGGACCATGGCTGCACCCGGCTCGATCCACCGAGCCGGGCGTGGGAAGCGGCCGCTAGATCTTGACGACATAGCGGCGGTTGAGCTGACCGCCCTCGATGAAGAAGACGCCGAAGTCGGGCGTCACATCGCCGTATTGATCGAAATCCAGCACCGACGAGGCACCCTCGAAGTTGATCTTGCCCTTTTTCAGCGCCTCCTTGGCCTCCGCATAGGTATAAACCTGCTGCCCGGCAGGGTTGGAGACCTCACGGATCTTGGCGTTAATGGCAGCCATGTCCGTGCCATTGGCCGCCTCGATTGCCAGTGCCAGGGCATGCACCATATCCCAGGTCATGGCCGCATAGACGTTCGACTGCCCCGGCTGTCCCGTCGCCTTCCGGTAGGCTTCATCATAGGCCTTGTAGGACAGAGCATTCTCGTTCGAGACTGAGTCGACCGATATAATCCCCTCGACGACGTCAGGGCCGACCGCCTTCACCAGCTCAGGGCTGGCGGCCCAACCCGGCATGACCCACTTGACCGGCTGGCCGCTCTGATACCACTCACGCATGATGATCGTGGTGTCAGCCAGGTATGAGCCCGTGACGATCACATCAGGGTTCGCTGCCAGGACTTTTTGCAGCTCTGAGCGATAGGTTGGCTGGTTTGGCTCGTACACGACGCTTTCGACGACCTTGTGCCCCTTGGCCTCCCAGGCTTTGCGGAAGCCTTCCGTGTTGCCGACACCGGACGCATTGTTGAAGGCCATCGTCGCGGGCCGCCTGAACCCTTCCCTTTCGCAGATCTCCGCAAATGCGCGACCGAAGCGGTCGTTGGTTGCTTGGAACCGATAGGACAATCCCTTGGCGTTTGCGGGAGGAACGGAGAGTGCCGGCGCGCCGGACGTGTTCATGAGGATGATGTTGGCGTCATTGGTCAACGGGACTACTGCGAGCGAAACTCCGGACGACCAGGTTCCGAGAACCGCCTGAACCTTGTTGACGTCGATGAGCTTCTTCGCCGCCAGCACTGCCGCCTGAGGGCTCGTCTGGGTATCTTCGGAAATGGTCTCGATCTTGCGCCCGGCGGCGCCGCCGGCGGCATTCACCGCCTCGGCTGCCGCGATGATCATCTTCTGCATACCGGAACCAAATGGGCTGCCGGATCCTGTGACCGGGCAGAGCGCTCCGATCCGGAATGTGCCCTGGGCCTGCGCACGAAGGATGGACGGGGCGCCAATCAGCGCCGTAGCAGCGCCAATCGTGCCTACGAATTGCCGGCGGGTGTGGGTCATGTGGGTTCCCTTTCTGGTGCTCTAGGTGTTAGCTCGTTCTCGCTGGAGTGACTGCGTTTCGATGCGGCCGGCATCCGGGAGCGTTGGTCGGAGATCCGAGGCGGAACCGCAGGTACATCCGACACCGGCAGTGCTCTCCCGGCACGTGTCTGGCAGGAACGTTCCCATCTCCGTTCTCAGGGGTCAATCGGGTTGCTGGCTTTGACATTAGCTGACCTGCTCCTGATGCGCCTTTGCCAATTCGGCCATGCTCGTGAACTGAAAGTCGTAACTCGGCGTTTCGCCCGGATCCATAGTGGCTCCGAAGCCCGTCTCCTGCTTGCGCCGGTAAATCCAACATGATGCCAGCCCCATGTTGTTGGCCGGCTTGTGATCGTGGAACAGGCTTTCCGCTGTATGAAGGATGTCGGTTCTAGCAAGCCCCATGCCCTGAAGCTTTTCGAGCATATACTCGAAATTCCGCAGGTTCGGCTTGTACGATCCGATGTCCTCCGCAGTGAAGATGGCATCGAATTCTACCTTAAGCCGCCAGTTGCTGTGGTCGAATGTCTCGTTGTCGACATTCGATAGGATTGCAAGCTTGTAATGCTTTTTGAGATACTGGAGCGCTTCGGCGGAGTCCGGGAAAGCGGGCCAGTTACGAACGGAGCGGCCATACGCGACGCATTGCTCGTGGGAGGCAGGGACGCCCCATTCCTCGGCGAGGCGTTTGTAGACAACACTCAAGAGATCCCGGTAGAGCATTGACGGCGTCTGTCGCTGCTGCGACGACTCATGGCGCGCATGAGCCTCCAGAATTTCGTTCCGTGTGAGAGGCCGATCTATTGTGCTGGTGAGGGGCTTCAGGGCTTCGACCATCCCGCTTTCCCAGTCGATCAGAGTTCCGTAACAGTCGAAGGTCAGAACCTTGAAATCGGTAAGTCGCATCTCGGGTTCTCCTATATTGCGGGCACTAAGGAACGACTTTACCGGGCGAGGCGCATTGCAGAAGGGGCCGGGCACGAGGCCCTAGGCCCTAGGGTTATCCAAGCCCAACCGGCCGGACGGGTCGTCCGACCGGATCGGCAGGCTCCGTCGATCAGGTTGCCAGCTCATCCTTGACGAAGCGCCCTGCCCTCATGATCGCCGGCATGCGCCGCCCTTGACCAGTCAGAACTGACAGATCCTTCAAGGGATCGCCGTCGACGACGATCAGATCCGCATGGGCGCCGGCCTCGACCACACCGAGCTTTCCCTCTTGCTTGACGACCCTGGCAGCGTTGATCGTAGCGGAGCGGATGACCTCAATCGCAGGCAGCACCTCACCGCGCAGGATAAACTCATCGGATTGATGCTGGTGCATCTCGCCGAGAAGATCCGAGCCGTAGGCCATCATGACACCTGCATCGTGCAGCGTTTGAAGTGCAGCAAGGCCCTGGCTGCGCACGTCCTCGATCTTGGCGACCGACTCCGGCGGCAGGCCGAAGGAGGCGCCTTCCTTGGCAAGATAATCAAACGTCACATTGGTTGGCACCACGTAAGCGCCTCTTTCCTTCGCGAGCCGCGCCGTTTCGGCCGAGATCAGGTTGCCGTGCTCGATGGACTCCACCCCGAGCTCCACCGCCCTGCGGATGGCCTCGTCCGTGTAAAGATGGGCGGCAACATAGGTTTGCGCGTTGCGCGCTTCCTCGACCGCCGCTCGAATCTCGTCCGCGGACAAGCCGAGGAATGCGATCGGATCTGTCGGCGACGACACACCGCCATTGGCCATGATCTTGATGAACTGGGCCCCGGCCTTAATCTCCTCGCGGGCAGCCCGACGGACATCGTCCACACCATCGACGACCCGCCCGAGGCTACCGGCCTTATCCGCGTAGTAGTCAACGTTGCGGGCGTGGTACCGGCCGCGGTAATCGGTGTGGCCGCCGGTTTGCGAAAGGGCCTTGCCGCAGATGACGAGGCGTGGAGCCTCAATAAGCCCCTCCTCGATCGCCATGACGAGGCCATGATCGGCGCCGCCCAGATCGCGGACGGTGGTGAAGCCGCGCATCAGCATCTCGCGCATGATCTTGGCGGAGCGCAGCGCCACCAGCGTGTTCGGCAACTCGGCGTTGGCGCCGAGATTGGCGACGGTGGCGATGACGTGAACGTGGCAATCGATCAGGCCGGGCATCAAGGTCTTGCCGGCGAGGTCGATCACGCGGGCGGACGAAGCTGTGATAGGGCCATCAGACACCTCCCGGATCTCGCCGTCCTCCACGAGAACGTTTTGATCTGCAAGAGCTTCGTTTCTCCGTCCGTCGAGGACGCTGGCGTTCTTGAACAGGATTGCGGACAATGCATGTCTCCTATGAGCAATGGCTTTTACTTGCGGGCTTTCGTCAGGGCGGAAATGAGCAACGGTGTGAAGGAGCGCACGATGGCAACCTGATCCTCGCTCGAATAGGCCCCCTCCTCATCCAGAACGTTCAGGGTTCCGAGGATCTCCCCGCCTTCCTGCACGGACACGTTGATGACGCAGCCGAGCCCGAGGCTCTCGATCAGCTCATGGTCGGGGAAAGCCCAGCGGATCGCTTCTTTGTCGCGACCGAGGAAGGTCTGCTTGCGCGTCAGCACGAGATCACCCCAGGGCGTCGGCCCCATGCGCTTGCGGCCTTGCACAGGGTAGGCTTCCGGCTGGGACGAGTAGACCCTCTCGACCTCCTCACCGCCCTCGCAACGCACGAGGATGGTGAAGAGACCGTGGCCTATCAGGTCGTAGATGGCCCTTTCGACGGCACGGTATGCCGCCTCAGGCGAGGCGTCCTGCGCGATTGCGTCGGTGACGGAGAGGTAGGCCTGAAGCAATTGGTTGTTCATGAGGCAGGAGCTTTCTGTGAACGTTCGGGAAGAAGGCCGTCGGGACGCAAGGTCAGCACGAAAACCAATCCGATACCGACGGCGATCTCGCGAAGGGCGGCGGCTTGCAGGGCCGTTACGCCAGGAGCGATTTCGGCCAGAAAACGTGTCGCCTCAAGAAAGGCGACGAGAAGATAGGCACCGAGCACTGCACCCGCCGGGCGAGCGTTTCCACCGGCTGTGACCGCAAGGAAAATATAGATCGTGATCAGTGGCTGGAATTGATCCGGCGCGACGTAGCTCGTGTAGTGGCCGTAGAGGGCACCCGCCAGACCTGCGATCGCAGCCGCGAGGGAGAAGGCTTGAGCCTTGAAGCGCACGATGCTTTTGCCTGCTACCGAGGCAACGGTTTGGTCCTCCCGGACAGCACGCAACGCCCGTCCCCAAGGAGACGCGAGGAGCCTGCGCTGAAGCACGTAGACTAGGATAACGGCCGCGACGGTGATCAACAGGGTCCCGAGATGGAACCAGATTCCCGTGTCACGGGCGATCATCACCGGAACGCCGGAGATGCCATCAGTGCCTCCGGTGAGCCAGACTTCGTTTGAGGCCACGATCCGCACGATCTCGGCAAAGCCGAGCGTCACGATCGCGAGATAGTCGTCCCGCAGGCGAAGGGTCGAGAAGCACACCAGCAGGCCTGCGAAGCCTCCAGCCAGCACAGCTGCGAAAACGCCGACCAGGATCGGTGCTTGTTCCCATGTGGTGAGCATGGCCGAAGCATAGGCGCCGACCGCAAAGAACCCGGCAAGGCCGAGATTGACGAGCCCCGCCAGTCCCCAGGACAGCATCAGGCTCTGCGCCAACAGCGCATAGATCGAGCCGACGACGAGCATGAACAGGATATAGGTCAGCATGTTGTCAGCCCGCCTTGCTACCGAGGAGACCTGAAGGCCGGATCACGAGCACCACAAGGATGACGATGAAGCCGACGGCGAGGCGGTACGCGGGAGCCAGCGCAAGCACCGTGATCTCTTCTACCATACCGATGACAAAGGCACCCGCCACAGCGCCGGGAATGCTTCCGAGGCCGCCCAGAACCGCGGCCGCGAATACCGAAAGGAGCACGCGTCCTCCCAGAAGAGGATCGATGGACGTATCCAAGCCGATGAGCGTGCCCCCGACGCCGCATAAGCCGCTGCCGACCGCGACGGTGACCAGCGCGATCAAGCGAGGGTTGATGCCTTTCAACCGCGCCAGGTCGGAATTGTCCGCAACCGCCCGCATTGAGCGTCCGAGCGACGAGAACGACAGAAAGGCCCAGATCGCAACCATGATGGCAAGAGCGAAGATGAAGTTGGTGATCTGCTGCGGCCCGATCCGGATCGGGCCGAAGACAAGATCGCGGGCCAATGGAAGGTCGAACGCCCGCAAATCGTTGCCAAAGAAAAAGCGAACTATGTTCTCGATCACCATCGCCATGGCAAGCGACCCGATGGCTTTCATCAGCGCTCCGCCCCGTCCAAGACGCTCCAGCGCACCGTACTCAAGCGCTGCCCCGAAGATCGCCGCGCTCACGAAGGCAATGACAATCGCCGCGACGATGGGAAGACCGAAGTTGACGTTCGCGATCCAGGCGATGTATGCGCCGGCCGTGGCCAACGCACCAATCGCGAAATTCGGGAACCGCAACACCGCGAAGATGGCGCTGAAGCCGAGCGCCGGAATCGCCAGGAGCGCTCCGGCGATCACGCCATTGACAAGAGCTTGAAGGACCGCGTCGAACATCACGCAATCTTCAGCAGGATGATCTTACCGCCCTTGACCTGCTCGTAGCGGAACTTAGCATCGGTGATGTCGCCGATGTCGGTGAAGTCGCAGGGGCCGGAAGCGCCGTCATAGTCGACCTTCTTGCCGTCGGCGATCAGCTTGAGCCCATCGACTGCGGTTTCGACGCGCTCACCGCCGCCTTGCGATACCTTGCGCACGTTGTCCTTGATAATGGTGCCGGTGTCACCCTTGCCAACCGCCATGGCCATGGCGATCAGGTTGAGGTGGTCGTAGACTTGGCAACTATACGTATCGGGCGAGTCGACGCCGAGGAGGCGCGCCACGTTCTTGTAGGCGTTGCTGCCTTCGGCAGGAGACGGAGACAGGGTGTAGATGCCTTCGCTCACATCTGCCGGAAGCGCGTCCACAAGCTGCTTGTTCACGGAATAACCGAAGCCGAACAGGCTGCCGCGATAGTTGGCGCGGTAGAGATCGCGGACGAGCACGGCAGTATCGTTGGTATAGCCGCCCATCACGATCGCATCAGGCTTGCCGCGCAGCACCTGATCGACCTCGGTGCGCAGGGTCGTCTTCTTGTCGTCGTAGATCAGTGAGGTGGTCTTTCCGCCAGCCGCTGTGACGGTCTTGGTCAGTGCCGCATATTGCGACTCGGTGAAGGGCGTCTGCGGCGAGACGAACGCCACTGTCTTGGCGTTGGCGCCGAGGGCAAACTCTCCAAACTTAGTTCCTTGCAGGGTCGTGGTCGGCTGCGTCCGGATCAGAAAACCCTGGTGGGGGAGGAGAGTGATCGGCTCGGCACCGGAAACAGTTGAGAGGAACACGCCGGACTGCGAACACACCGGCACAACCGCCGTGGTAACCGCGGAGGCCCAGGTGCCGATGATGGCGGAGACCTTGTCGATATCGATGAGCTTGCGGGCGGCGCGCAGACCCGCTTCAGGGCTGGTCTGATCGTCTTCCGAGATGATGAGCAGTTGACGTCCGAGAATGCCGCCTGCCTTGTTGATATCGTCAGCGGCCTTCTTCACAGTATCCGCCATGGCCGGGCCATAGGAGCCTCCCGAGCCGGTGAGCGGGGTCAGCGTTCCGAGCTTGATGGGACCTGTCTGGGCCCGCAAGATCGCCGGCATTGCCACTGTGCTGGCAAAGGCAATGCCAGTGCCGAGAATATGTCTGCGCGTGATATCTGTCATGATACTGTCCTCTTCAGTGCCGCGGGGGATTGGCCTGCTGGTCCACCCCGGTCGGTTTGGTAGCGCGTCCGCCCAGGAAAAGACGGCGGATATCGGGGTCGTTAGCGACGGTTTCGGCTGGCCCATCGAGGTGATTTCGCCCATCGACGAGCACATAGGCGCGGTCGGAGACCTCGAGAGACTCAAGCGCATTCTGCTCAACCATGAGGATCGCTATGCCTTCTTTGGCGATGCTGCGGATGTATTCGAAGAGCTCGTGCGCTGCCTTCGGGCTGAGACCCGCAGTAGGCTCGTCGAGCAGAAGTGCGCGGGGCTTGCCCATGAGAGCCATCGCCATGGCCAGGATTTGACGCTGTCCGCCTGACAGACTCTTGGCCGAGATACGTCGTTTGTCGAACAGCATTGGAAATCGTGCATAAGCCTCTTCCATCCGCTTTTTTGCCGCGCTGCGCTCGAAGAGGCAGCTTACTTCGAGGTTCTCCGCGACTGTGAGCGAACCGAAGACATTGCGCTCCTGAGGCACGAAGCCGAGGCCCGCCTTTGCGATGGCCTGCGGCGACTGACCCGTGATGTCCTCACCGCCGATCAAAACTCTTCCCTGCGACGGGGACAGCAATCCGGAGATCAGCTTCAGCGCGGTCGACTTGCCGGCGCCATTTGGCCCGATGATGGTGACGACCTCGCCCGTATCCGCGCTCAGGGCCACATCCTTTACGATATGCTCGGCTGAGGCATAGCCGCCAACGATACCTTCGACATCCAGCAATCTCATCTGCGTCCTCCAAGGTACGCATCCTGAACTTCGCGGTTTTCGCGCACTTCGTCGAAGGTTCCTTCAGCGAGCGTCCGGCCCTGCGCCATCACGATGACACGCTTGCAGATGCGCTCGATCAGCGCCATGTCGTGCTCAATGAGCAGCACCGTCATGCCCTCGGACACGAGCGCGAGCAAATGGTCGCCGATTTCCTCCGCGAGCGTGGGGTTCACGCCGGCTGCCGGCTCGTCAAACAGGATCATGCGAGGCTCGGCCATCAGGACTCGCCCAATCTCCAAGAGCTTCTTCTGCCCCCCAGAGAGAGCTGTCACCTTGTTGTCAATGACGTGGGACAGCCGCAGGCGCGCAGCGATGGACAAGGCCTTCTCCGCTAATTCCGCCTCACGCTGTCGCGCGCTCGCCGATCCGGCCAGGGCGGTACCGATGCCTTCGCCAGGCTGTTGCGCACCATAGACCATCAGGTGCTCAAAGACGGTGAGCTTGGGAAAGCCGCGCGCAATCTGAAACGTTCGAACAAGCCCGAGCCGGGTGATCTTATGAGGGCTCAAGCGCTCAATGGAATGGCCCATGAATCTAATGGATCCGGAATTTGCCCTGTAAAGGCCGGATATGACGTTGAACATCGTCGTCTTTCCGGCACCGTTGGGCCCGATCAGTCCGGTCACCACCCCTGGCTCGACATGGAACGACGCCCCATCCAACGCCTTCAGTCCTCCGAAAGCCAGACGAACCCTTTCAACGGCC
Source organism: Microvirga sp. (assembly GCF_014699075.1). Taxonomy (GTDB): domain Bacteria; phylum Pseudomonadota; class Alphaproteobacteria; order Rhizobiales; family Beijerinckiaceae; genus Microvirga. The sequence goes on from NZ_JACXAB010000090.1 coordinate 12,934, forward strand.
AAGGGATATGTAGATGTATCGTGGGTTGCTACCATGGGTGTCTTCGCGTGTGCATGCACGTTTATCGCCCTTTCGTCGCTCCCTGATGCCGTAACCTCGCCGCCGAGATCTCAAGGGCAGCCAGGCTCTGCTTCGGTTCGCCCGCACCTGCGGGGAATTCATCATTCTTCAGCATGAACTCACGGCGCATTTGCTCTTTCCAGAAATCGAGCAGCGCATCGAAGTAAGCCGGATCGTCTCTCGTGGCGGATTGAGCGATCATCCCGCGGATCAGGCACATCGTCGCATTCATCAGGACGAGCGCATGCTCGACCTCGACGCCAACCTGCCCGGCGAGCTCCGCCCATACGGAATTGAGACCTGCATGAAATTCCTTGACGACCGGAATGATAGCCGTGCGAAACTCTGCATTGTGCCTTGCCTCAGGCAAATACTCCATTGTCACGTAGAACAGGCGGTCCTTCATCATCCGCCACAGGTAGTCGACGATCTCGTCGGACGTCCCTCCAGACTGACGTATCCCCTCGGCCATCTTGTGAAGGCCGGCCGTCGCATTGCGCAGTTGATGGGATACTGCCGCCGCGATGATTTCCTCTTTCGAGCTGAAGTGATGCGTCAATGCACCTCGCGACACTCCAGCAGCCTCTGCGATGTCGGACGTCGACATGCGGTAGAGCCCACGGTCATGCAGCAGAGCGATAGTCGCGTTGAGCAGCTTGAGCGTTGTGTCAGCGGTACGCTCCTGCTGTGTTTTCCTACGGCCGCGGGGTTTCATTCCGTTTCTCCCGTGGTGTTGAAGAGTGGCAGGCTAATTACAAACAAACAAGTCTGTTTGTTTGTCAGGTGTGCCGAACTTTCGTATTATCTGCCTTAGTATTAGGTGACCTTCTCCCTGGAAACTGGACCGGCCAAAGTGGGAATTTTCCCGTAATGTCTCCCGGCTGGGAGAAGGGGA
>NZ_JACXAB010000091.1 GCF_014699075.1 Microvirga sp.
GCGGACCGCCCACAGAATGATCTCCGCCGTGAACTGCCGACCCTTGAACGGGTTCTTGTTACTCTGCTTCACCGCCAGTCCCTCTTACTACCCTCGCGTCGTAGCTCAGACGGAGCAAGCTTTAAAACTGCAACAGAACCTTCACATTCAAGTGGCGCAAAGTGTTCGCGTATTGCTGTCGAGGTTCTCCTCTAGTTTCTGCTTCATGCTCACGATCGCCTCGATGCAAGTCTCTGCGAAGGCATTGAGAGCGTGTGGATTGCTTGCCCTCTGATTCTTGTGCAATCGCACGATATAGGGAACGGAGAACGAGAGACGGCGCATCTCCATGCCCTGATTCAGGTAATGCATGGCGCTGATCGGGTTGATGATCGATACCCCGATGCCTTGCGCCACCAGGGAGCAGACGGCCGATGCCGTTGACACTTCCATCCTGAGACGGCGGGTGACCCTATTGTCCCGGAAGATACTGTCCAGATTGCGCCGATACATATCCTCAGCCGAGAAATAGATGAAATCGACGCCTTCGAAATCGGCAGGTGAAAGAACCGTCTTGTGAGAGAGCGGGTGCCCGTGAGGCATGATGCAAACTTGCTCACCGGCAGTGACGCTGGTTGTCGCCCAACCCGCAAAATCGAGATCGGCCTCTACCATGCAGAGATCGTATTGCTGGGCAGATACCCCGGTAGCCGTCACCGCATTTCCAAGGGCGGAGATGCTGATACGGATGGTTTCGTTCGTCTGGATAAAGTCCCGGCATAGCGAGGGCAGCAGGGTCGTGCTGTAAGCGGGCATGCATACGACCTTGATGTGAGCGGACGCGTTCGCACGAATGGCGTCGGCGGTTCTCTCGATCTCATCCAGGCCGATAAAGGATCTGCGCACCTCGCCGTGCAGCAAAATCGCCGCCTCGGTCGGAACGAGGGATCTGCCGTTGCGGGCAAAAAGCGAGAATCCGAGACAGCGCTCGAACTCCTTGAGCTCTCGACTCACGGTCGGCTGCGAAGTGCGCAGAGCCGCTGCCGTCTGCGTAACGCTGCCCGACGACATGAAGGCGTGGAAGATCTCGACGTGCCGAGGAGATATTGTCACACTTCGCTGCCTCCCATATCAAAAATGAATGTATTGAGCAGAAGTTGATATTTGAAGTAGTTTTTCGCCTTTGTCACCATTCTCTCAACAGGCTGCACCACATCCCCTGGGGAGGGGACAGCTGGTCCCGGTCGCAGAGATGCCGGGCCTCAGGGGGAGTAAAAAGAAATGGTGAAGCGCGTCCTTGTGGCCGAGTTCATGCACGAGACGAACACGTTCAGCGTCCAAGAGACCGGCGAGAGCGCCTTCAGGAACAGTAGCTACTATCTCGACAACGACATTCCCGGCGCGTTCGTCGGCACGCGGACCTCGATAGGCGCCGCATTCGAGGTTGCCGAGCGGTTCAATTGGAACCTGGTTCATCCCATCGTGACCTCCGCCAATCCGTCCGGACGCGTAACCGACGCTTTCTTCGATGCGGTATCGGAGCGAATTCTGAAGGCCTGCGAGGACCTCGATGGAATTATGCTGCATCTGCACGGATCGATGTCGACCCAGTCTCATGACGACGGCGAGGGGGAGCTTCTCGCCCGCATCCGCTCGCGGGTCGGCTTTGAAACGCCAATCGTCGCGGTGTTGGACCTGCACGCGACGTTGACGCAGAAAATGGCCGACAATGCCAATTCGCTCATCTCCTACAGGACCTACCCACATATCGATCAGTATGAGCGGACCTGGCAGGCCGCGGAGCTGCTCGACAAGGCCATGTCGAAACAGATAACGCCGCAGGTCGCAGTCGCCCGGCGACCGATCCTGTACGCCCTGGATGGCGGGCGCACCACGTCGCCGCCAATGATGGAGCTCCTGCGGCGAGGGGATCAGATCGAAGCGGACGGAAGGGCGCTCGTGGTCAGCGTGCAGGCCGGCTTTTCATCGGCTGACGTCCATGACATTGGACCCTCCATCGCCGTTACGGGCAACGACCGCGCCGCAGCGCAGGCCATCGCCGAAGAGCTCATGGACTACGCCTGGGAGCAGAGGACATTCTCGTCCATCCACTTCACCCCGCTGGACGAGGCCATCGCCCGGGCGAAAGCTGGCGAGGCGAGTGCGACCAAACCTCTGATCATTGCGGATTATTCCGACAATCCAGGCTCTGGGGCCTACGGGGACGCCACCAACCTGCTCAAGGCCGTGTTGGAGGCCGATCTCCAGAATGTCGGCTTCCATGCGATCTGCGACCCTGAAGCGGTACTGGAGGCCCAGGCGGCAGGGGTCGGCAATCGCGTGACGCTTCGGCTCGGCGGGAAAACCGATCCGGCCATGGGCGGTGGACCTCTCGGTGTCACCGCTCACGTGGCCGCGATCACGGACGGCTCGTTCATCGCCCATGGTCCAATGGGAGGCGGGGCCCGTCGCAATTATGGTCTGAGCGCGCTGCTGCGTGTCGGCGGCGTGGAGATCATTGTGATCAGCTATAACGGACAGGCGACCGATCTTGGGCAATTCACGTCACTGGGCATTGATCCAACGCGGAAATCGACCCTCATCGTCAAATCCATGCAGCATTTCCGGGCCGCCTTTGAGCCGATTGCGCGCGAGGTTCTCGAGGTTGATACGGGTGCCTTGTCGACGCGCAACTTCAAGGAGCGTCCTTACAGGAAGGTCAGGCGTCCCATCTGGCCTCTGGATGCCATCTAAACTTCGTGGTTCGATCACGAGAGACAGGCTCCCGCCGGTAAGCGCCGCCTGGGGCACTAAGGATAACAGGGAATAAGAAATGAACATTGCTGCTAATCGCTCGATCGCATCCGGCTCGATGGGAAAAGGCGCGTCGTGGCCCGTGGCCGACATTGTCCTGAGAAACGGTTCAATCTGGTGCGGTCGAGCGGAGGGGATCGTCGAATCTGTCGCTATCTGGCAGGACCGTGTTCTGGCTACGGGGAGCGAGGCCGATATAGCTCCCTTTATCGGTGATTCCACACGCGTCATCGATCTTGAGGGCCGGCTTGCAACGCCCGGCCTCAACGACTCGCACCTGCACCTGATCTCGCTTGGGATGATGATGGATTGGGTCGATGCAACGCCATCATCAGCCCCGACACTCGATGCTCTTGTTGCGGCCATTGGAGAGCGGGCCGCCAATGCAAAGCCTGGAGAATGGATCCTGGCGCGCGGTTACGACCAGACGAAGCTGGATGTGAAGCGGCATCCCCATCGCGATGAACTCGATCGCGCTGCTCCAAACAATCCCGTGATGCTGGTGCGGACCTGCGGACACATCTCCATCTGCAACTCCCGCGCCCTGGAACTGGCCGGGATTGACGAGACCTCTATGGTCCCGCCGGGCGGTCTCATCGAGCAGCAGGCAGGACGTCTCACGGGGCTTCTGGCCGAGAATGCCCGCGCCCCGGTCTGGGCAGTTGTCCCGCCGCCGACCGAGGACGATCTGGTTAATGCCATCGAGCGCGGCGGTCGTTACCTGCTTTCGTACGGCATCACCAGCTGCATGGATGCGGCTGTGGGGCAGCGGGGCGGTTTCGGTGAGATCGCGGCTTACCATCGCGCGAAGCGCGAGGGACGCCTGCCGGTGCGAACCTGGCTGGCCCTCCTGGGTGATCCGGACAGGTCCATCGTGCCTCAATGCTACGAGGCAGGACTGATCTCCGGCACTGGTGACGATATGCTGATGGTTGGCGGTATCAAGTACTTCCTTGACGGATCAGCGGGGGGGCGCACGGCGTGGATGAAAGAGCCGTATCTCGGAGACGATCGAACGACCGGTGTGCAAATGATGTCGGATGATCAGCTGAATGATCTCGTCATGGATGCTCATGCCAAGGGTTATCAGCTGATCTGCCACGCTATTGGCGATGCGGCCATCGATCAATTGATTTCCGCCTATGAACGTGCGCTCTCGGCCATGCCGGATCCGGACCGCCGCCACCGGATCGAGCATTGCGGCTTCTCGACGTCCGCTCAGCACGAGCGCATGATCAAGGCTGGGATCTATCCCTGTCCACAGCAGGTTTTCGTCTACGACTTTGGCGATGCCTATGTGTCCGTGCTGGGAGAAGAGCGCGGCCTCAAGAGCTATCCGTTCAAGACCTGGTTCGATCTCGGCTTCAAGCCCGCGACAGGGAGTGACGCGCCCGTCTGCGACCCCAATCCGTTCCCGAACTTCTACGCCATGCTGACACGCCGGACTTGGAAGGGAACGGTCATGGATGAGAGCGAGAGGATATCGGTTGAGGAGGCGCTCCAGGCTTATACGGAGTTCGGCGCATTCTCACAGAAAATGGAGAACGTGAAAGGCCGCCTCGTGCCTGGGCAACTCGCAGATATTGCCGTTTTCTCACGAAATCTCCTGAGCGCTACGCCAGAGGACATTCTTGACAATACTCAATGTGATCTTACGATCCGTGGAGGTTCGATCGTTCACGATCGTCTTGGCGTCATATAAAACCACAAAGGGAACGCGCCTCGACATTGAACTGCATCGAAGAGAGTTCGCAAATTGCGGGCCGGCATATCGCCGGCGCGTCCGCAACTGTCACAGCTTGGAGGATCAGCCGTGCTCAAAACGTTCGTCATCACCACTGCGCTCGCCCTTACTATGAGCGCAAGCGCTTATGCGCAAACCCCGCGCCAAGGCGGCACGATCCGCTTCACCGCGCCCTATGGGTCGAGTTTCGCGAACCTCGATATTCATACGTCGAACCGCGCCCAGGACGAGATCTGGGCAAAGGCAATCCATCGGGCGCTCTACAACTGGGATTCGAAGGCCAACAAACCGGTTCTCGAACTCGCGAAAGAGGTAACGGTCTCGAGCGACGGCCTTGTGCACACGTTCAAGCTGCGTGACGATGCCTATTTCCACCATGGCCGCAAGATGACGGCCGACGACGTCATCTGGTCGTTCACGCGCCTCATGGATGGCGCGAAGGCTTATCCGGGCGCGCGTTATGTCCGCATCATCAAGGGGGCCGTTGAAGTTGAGAAGGGCCAGGCGAAGGAAATCTCCGGCCTGAAGAAGATCGACGATTTCACGATTGAGATGACCCTGACTGAGAAGGTCGACCCTGGCTTCAATTTCTATCAGTCGATGACATCGATCTATCCGGCGGATGAGGCTTCGAAGGACACGTTCTTGACGAAGCCTATCGGTCTCGGCCCCTTCAAGTTCGTTGAATACGTTCCGGGCTCCCGCCTCGTAGCCCAACGATGGGAGAAGTTCTATCTGCCCGGCAAGCCTCATGCCGATCGGGTCTCTATCTCGATCATGGGCGAAGCGTCCGCGCGTGATGTCGCGTTCCGCAACAAGGAGGTCGATGCATCCATCCTCGGTCCGACCCAGTACGTTGCCTACAAGGCCGATCCTGAGCTGTCGAAGGGCCTGCTTGAAGTCGCCGAAGTTTACACGCGCAATATGGGCATGAACCCGAACTTCAAGCCTTTCTCCGACAAGCGTGTGCGTCAGGCGATCAACTATGCCATTGATGCCGATCTCATCATCAAACGCCTCGTGAAGGATAAGGCCTATCGCGCTACGAGCTGGCTGCCGACTTCGTCGCCCGCATACGATAAGGATATGAAACCTTACCCATATGATCCCGAGAAGGCGAAACAGCTTCTCGCGGAGGCGGGCTATGCTGAAGGATTCGAATTCGAATGGACGGCAACCTCCAACGAAAGCTGGGGAATCCCGATCGTCGAGGCGGTAATCCCTATGCTCGAGAAGGTAGGCATCAAGGTCAAGATCAAGCCGGTCGAAGGCACTGTCCTGTCCGAGCTTACCAGCAAGGGCGACTACCAGGCATATATTTGGTCGAATACTTCCGGGCCGGATCCGCTGACGGCGCTCAAGTGCTTCCACTCGGCAACGCCGCAATCGGCCTGTAACTACACTCAATTCAAGAACGCAGAGTTCGATAAGCTGCTCGACGAGGCTGCCGCGAGCGACGACCAGACCAAGAGGCTTGAAAACCTGAAGAAGGCGAACGCGATCCTCCGCGAAGAAGCGCCGATGTGGTGGTTCAACTACAATAAGGCCGTGATGGCTTATCAGCCTTGGATCAAGGGGCTGCAGCCGAACGCGACCGAGTTGGCGATCCAGAACTACGAGGACATCTGGGTCGAGGCGTCGTCGCCAGCCGCTAAGTAAGTCACGATCGAGCAAGAGCTCACCATTGAACTGCAAATCCTGGCGCTACTGAGCAACGCTCAGAGCGTCAGGTGGAGTTTTGGATGCTTTCTTTCATCGTGCGGCGTCTGCTGCAGACATTGCCGATCATATTGGCCGTTGCCGCTCTGATCTTCCTGATGTTCAGCGTGATTCCGGGCACATTCGCATCCAGCATGAGCGATGATGGGCGCAGCGTTCTGGATGCCGAGGTCATGGCCCGCATGAACAAGGAGTTCGGGCTGGAGGACCCCGTGTATGTCCGCTTTGGCAAATACATCGCTCAGTTGGCGACCTTCGATCTCGGAACCTCATTCCGTTCGCGCCAGCCGGTTGCCGATGTCATTGCGGAGCGTCTCTGGCCAACAGCGCAGCTTGCCCTCGCGTCCATGCTATTTGCGATCGCCGTCGGTGTGCCGCTCGGGTTCATCGCCGCCCTGCGGCCGGGGAGCTGGATAGACACCTTTTCCATGGTCGGTGCGGTATCGGGCTTGTCCCTGCCCAAGTTCTGGCTCGGCCTGATGCTTATGTACCTGTTTGCCCTGGTGCTCGGCTGGCTTCCGAGTTTCGGCTATGGGGGAGGGAGTCTGCGCTATCTCATTCTGCCATCCATCGCCCTCGGTGTTGCGCCGCTGGCCCTTCTGGCACGAACGACAAGAGCCGCCGTGCTCGAGATCATGAACGCTGACTTCGTGCGCACGGCGCGCTCGAAAGGAATGAGCGAAAGCAAGGTTGTGCGGTGGCATCTCACGCGTAACGCTCTCGTGATCATCCTGACCACCATCGGTCTCCAGTTCGGGACGGTCATCGGACAGGCGGTCGTGATCGAGAAACTGTTCTCCTGGCCCGGTCTTGGGTCGCTCCTGGTCGACAGCGTGACATTGCGCGACATTCCCGTGGTTCAGGGCTCGATCCTCGTGATCGTTCTTCTGTTCCTCCTCATCAACATGCTTGTCGATGTGCTGTGTGCGATCATCGATCCGCGCATCAAGTATACCTAAGGCGGCCACATGAAGTTCAGAGCCAATCTCGTGATTGGAGGCGTGCTTTTCGCCGGTGTGATCATCGCCGGCATCTTCGCCCCCTGGCTGGCGCACACCGACCCGGTCATGGATGCTAACTTGTTGTATGCCGAGGAACCGCCCGGCAGTGAGTTCTGGTTTGGCACCGATGCTCAGGGACGTGACATTTACAGCCGCGTTCTTCACGGAGCCAGGATCTCGCTCACGGTTGGCATCGTGTCCCAGCTCATCAACACCGTCATCGGCGTGGCCCTGGGCCTCTCTGCCGGCTATTGGGGCGGTTGGTGGGATGATGTCGTCAACGGTCTCACCAACATGATGTTGGCGATCCCGTCCCTGATCTTCGCTCTCGCCATCATGGCGATCCTCAATCCCGGGCTGACCAGCCTGCTGATCGCGCTCGGCCTCACCAACTGGTCGTTCACCTGCCGATTAGCTCGCGCCTCGGCGCTCTCGCTCAAGAGCCAGGGCTATGTCCAGGCCGCGAAAGTGCTCGGATACGGGGATATCCGCATCATGCTGACGCAGCTCCTGCCCAACATGCTGGGGCCGATCATTGTCATCGGCACCCTTGGCATGGGCGGCGCGGTGTTGGCGGAGGCAGCCCTGTCGTTCCTCGGCCTCGGCATCCGGCCACCCTATCCCAGCTGGGGAAGCATGTTGTCGGATGCCCGCGACCAGATCACCACGGCGCCGTGGATCTCGATCTTTCCCGGACTCGCGATCTTCATGACGGTCCTGGGCCTGAACCTGCTCGGCGACGGCCTGCGCGACATCCTCGATCCTCAAGCACGGACGCGGCGCGCATGACGGGACAACCGATTCTCGAAGTCGAGAACCTCAGGATCGATCTGGCCCTCGGCGGCAAGCGCTTCCCCGCCGTGCAGGATGTGTCCTTCACCATCGACCGGGGCGAGACGCTCGGCCTCGTCGGCGAATCCGGCTGCGGCAAGAGCATTACGGCTCTCTCGCTGATAGGCCTTCTGCGGGATCCGCTCATGATCGGAGGCGGGACGATCCGCTTCAACGGGCGTGAGATCCAGAATCTGTCGGCCTCCGAGATGCGAAAGCTGCGCGGCAACCGCATCTCCATGATCTTCCAAGAGCCCATGACGGCGCTCAATCCGCTCTCCCCCGTGGGCCGCCAGATCGCCGAGATGTTCGTTCTGCACAAGGGAGCGAGCTGGAACGAGGCGGAGAAGCTGGCCGTCGAGGCGCTCGCCAGCGTGCGTGTTCCGGCGCCCGAGCGACGGGTCAAGGATTATCCGCACCAGTTGTCGGGCGGAATGCGGCAGCGCGTGATGATCGCAATCGCCTTGGCCTGCGGTCCCGACCTTCTCCTGGCCGACGAACCGACGACGGCGCTCGACGTCACCGTGCAGGCCGAGATTCTCGACCTCATCCGGGAGCTGTCGTCCGCCAAGGGCACGGCCGTTCTGATGATCAGCCACGATCTTGGTCTCATCGCCAATATGTGCCGCAGGGTCGGCGTCATGTACGCAGGCAGGCTCGTCGAGGAGCGCAATGCGGAGGACGTCTTCCGCTCACCCAGCCATCCCTACACGAGGGGCCTCGTGGCCTCGCTGCCACAGCTTGGAGCACGTGCGCGGCATGGCCGCCAGCGCCTCAAGGAGATTGCCGGCGTCGTTCCGCCCGTGTCGGCCTTCCCGGAAGGATGCCGCTTCAATCCGCGTTGCTATGCGTCCACCGAACGCTGTCGGGCGGAAGATCCCGGCGTGACGGCGCTCGGCGACGGGAGCTTCGTACGGTGCCACCACCATGAATAACTCCTCCAACGACACGATCCTCAAGGTTGAGGATCTCGCTGTGCATTTCCCGGTAGGCGGCGGGCTCCTCGGCAGATCGCGCCGGTACCTTCACGCGGTCGACGGCGTCGATCTCGAACTCAAGCGCGGCGAGTGCCTTGGCCTCGTCGGCGAATCGGGATGCGGAAAGTCGACTCTTGCGCTCACCATCCTGGGCCTGCAGGAGCCGACCCGCGGGCGGATCGTTCTCGACGGGCACGAGGTTGCGCGCGAGGGGATGGACCGCAAGGCGCGGGCGCGCATCGCGCAGATGGTGTTCCAGGATCCGTATTCATCCCTTAATCCGCGCCAGACCGTCCGCCGGACCCTCGAGGCGCCGCTTCGGCTCCACGGCATCACGACGCCCAGCGAGATCGACGGGCGCATCGCCGAGATGCTCGGGCGCGTCGGTCTGAGGCCGGACCACGCCGAGCGCTATCCGCACGAGTTCTCCGGCGGCCAGCGCCAGAGGATCGGCATCGCGAGGGCGCTCATCCTCGATCCGAAGATCATCGTCCTCGACGAGCCGGTCTCGGCCCTCGACGTTTCCATCCGGGCGCAGATCATCAACCTGCTGCTGGAGCTCCAGGAGACGCTCGGCCTCTCCTACCTCATGATCAGCCACGATCTCGGTGTCGTAGAGCATATGAGCGACCGCGTCGCCGTCATGTATCTCGGTCGCATCGTCGAAACCGGCGGCTGGGAGACGATCTTCACGAACCCTCGGCACCCCTATACCCGCGCCCTCATCTCGGCCATTCCGGATCCATTCAAGCGCAGCCGAGGCGACAAAATCACCGGAGAGATTCCCAATCCGCTCAATATGCCGACGGGATGTGGCTTTCACCCTCGCTGTCCCGAAGCGCGGGAGATCTGCCGCCCATCGCCGGTGCCGGAGTTGCAGGAGGTCGGCGAGGCTCATCTCGTCCGATGCCGCCGGGTCCACGAGATCGCCGCACCACGCGGGGCCCTTGTCTCGTCGGGCTGACCGGCCCTAATGAGCCTTCTCTCCGCCATGTCTTGAACGACCTCCCGGAAAGTACCCCGACATGACCTGCGTTCCGAAGATCATCGTTCGCGTGCCGCGTGCGGACAGCCCTTCCCATCTCGGCCAACTGACGATCGGTGACTGGACGATTCCATGCACGATCGGAGCAGGCGGGCTGGTTCAGGCGTCCTTCAAGCGGGAGGGAGACAAACGAACCCCCATCGGTATTTTTCCGCTGCGCTACGGCTTCTTCGATCACGCCGCCCTTCCGGACTTTCTCCGCGATCTCGCCTTTCCGTTCGTTCCATTCTCGGACGACATGATTTGGGAGGAAGATGGCGACAACTACAACCGGCTGGTCTTCTCCGAGGATGGCGAGCGCGCCGACGAGAGGCTAGTGCGGACTCGCGCCGAGCGCCTCTTCGATGTGATCATTCCGATCGGCTTCAACGATGCCGTTCCCGAACGTGGCCGCGGCAGCGCTCTCTTCATCCATGCGGCGCAGGGCGACAGGGGCGGCACCGCAGGATGCATCGGCGTTCCCGGGGACAGGATACTTGATCTGGTCCGGCGCCTGAGACCCGGAATGCTGATCGATATTGGCTATGCGCAGTCCGATGACCGGGAGCGCCTCGATCCCGAGACGCCCATCGAGACCGTGCGCTTCACGGGGCTCGACCGGGGCCCGAAGCTGATCGTGGTCGGAGCCGTCCACGGCAACGAGACCTGCGGGCCGCAGGCCATCCTGCGCGCAATCGAGGATTGCCGCGCGGGCCGCCTCTCAATCCGTCGGGGCGAGGTGACCTTCCTACCTGTCGCCAACATGAAGGCCTACCGCCATGGGACGAGAGAGGGCGACCGCAACCTGAACCGGGATCTGCGCGAAAAGACCATCCCGGAGGATTACGAGGACCGGATCGGCAACCGCCTCTGCTCCCTGCTGCGGGAGCATGATGTTCTGCTCGACATCCACTCATTCCGGGGTGAGGGCGAGCCGTTCGTTTTTGCCGGCCCCCTCGACAATACGGGGCCTGTCGAGCCGTTTCGTCATGCCGCCGCGGAGGGCGCCTTCGCCGCAAGGCTCGGCACCTCGATCGTCATCCACGGTTGGCTCGATGTCTACGGCCGCTTCCTCAGGGAGCGTGAGAGGCTCGGCCATGCGAACAAAGCGGTTTCCGAGGGGGTTGGCACCACCGAATATATGCGTTTCTCGGGAGGCTATGCCGTCACTCTGGAATGCGGCTCCCACGAGGATCCGCAAGCCGCCGAAGTCGGCTATGCGGCCATCATCAATGCCCTGGCGCATCTTCGCTTGATCGACGCTCCTTCGCCGAAGGTCACGGCTGAGACTGTCATTCGAGTGGCAGATATTGTCCTCTGCGAGGCTGAAGGCGACGGACTTGAGGGAACTTGGCGAACGGGCGATGCGGTCTCTGTCGGGCAGGTCATCGCTCGTCGTGCCAACGGGGAGTTGCTGACTGCCCCGACGGACGGCTTCATCATATTCCCGAACTACACGGCAAAGCCTGGAGATGGACTCTGCTATTTCGGCCTGCCCAGCACTCGCGCTCTTGCCGGATAAGAGATCGCCGGCTCCAGGTCTGACGGAAAAGTCCTCTTGCGCTTTCGACGCCTGTTCTTCGTCGCGCGACGGATATGGTCCGAAGGGGGATCTGTTGCAAACTTGCTTTTTACCTATCGTTTGTAACGAAGCAACGAAAGCCCGCGCGTGGAAAATCAACGACTTAAGAAGCATGCTACATCGCCAAAACGGCACCTGAAGGGGCGATACTCAAAGTTTGCGACATGTGTGGACGTGTGTGGACGCCCCGCGTGACGCAAGAGAAATCTTCAGGTTTGATGCAGCGCGTGGTCGGGTGCGGACATGTGTGCGGCCTCGAATGCGGCCGTTCACACGCCGCGGGCCCGGATGGGAGTTCGCGGATCAGGTCCAAATCAGAACCACGTGCTTGAAGCACCTGTCGCAAAGCTGGTTTTCCTGATCCCGTCTCAGTGACCGTTGCGCCATCTCTCTCCTATGACCTTCCCACGTCCCGACGACCTCACAGTCGCAAGCGGTTAGACCACCGCGACTTGAGCCTGATAAACCCCGCCTCTCGCCATCAGGGCCCAGATGATGCGAGCCATCTTGTTGGCCAGCGCCACCCGCACCAGCATCGGCGGCTTGCGTGCGATCATGCGGGCCATCCACGAGCCTGCTGGAGCCCCATTGCGAGCCACCCACCGTACAACGGCACTGGCGCCGATGATCAACAGGCGGCGCAAGGTCCGCTCGCCCATCTTCGAGGTGGCACCCAGCTTCTGCTTGCCGCCGGTCGAATGCTGCAAGGGTGTGAGCCCCACCCAGGCAGCGAAGTCCCGCCCGCGCTTGAACGTCTCGGCCGGTGGTGCAAGCGCCGCCAGGGCCACCGCGGTCACCGGACCGACGCCCGGGATGGTCATCAGCCGCCGCGCTGTCTCGTTTGCCTTAGCTCGTTGGGCGACCTCCTGGTCCAGGCCTGCAATTTGCTCATCCAGGCGATGGAGCGTGTCGACTAGCATCTGGAGGATCGGCCGGGCGATCTCAGGAATGGGCTCGTCTGGATCCTTGACCGCCTGCACGAGTTGCGGAACACGAGCAGGCCCTTTGGCCGCCACGATGCCGAACTCGGCCAGATGTCCTCGCAGGGCATTGATGATCTGAGTTCGCTGCCGCACCAGCAGATCGCGGGCCCGGAACACGAGAGCTGCGGCTTGCGTCTGCTCGCTCTTGGCAGCCACAAAGCGCATGGTCGGGCGCTGGGCCGCCTCGCAGATCGCTTCCGCATCCGCGGCATCATTCTTCTGACGCTTCACAAAGGGCTTCACGTAAGCCGGTGGGATCAGCCGGACGGCATGCCCGAGCCGGCCGATCTCGCGCGCCCAGTGATGGGAGCTGCCGCAGGCCTCCATGGCCACCGTGCAGGGTGGCTGAGACGAGAAGAATGTCAGAACTTGGTGCCGCCGCAGCTTCTTGCGGAACAGGACCGCTCCGGATGCATCGGCGCCGTGAACCTGGAACACGTTCTTCGCCAGATCCAACCCGATTGTGCTAACCTCTCCCATGGACGCCTCCCTCAAGTGGTGTTCAACACCTCCACTTTGGCACACCAAGGCCGTTGGGGGGCGTCCACATGGGGTAATCGCGGGAGCGAGTCGCCCCGAACCAGTCACGCTCATGGAAGGCGGTGGCTGTTCCCCGATAAGATGAAAGTACGGGCTCACGACCGGAAGCCGGGCCCAAGCATCGAATGGAGAACAGCCATGGACGACTATATCGGGCTCGACGTGTCGATGAAAGAGACAGCAGTGTCGATCCGCCGGGGCGGCAAGCGCGTCTGGCGCGGCAAGTGCCCGTCTGATCCGAAGCTGATTGCGGACCTGATCCGCAAACGCGCCCCATCCGCCAAACGAGTGATCTTCGAGACCGGTCCTTTGTCCGTGTGGTTCTACCATG
>NZ_JACXAB010000092.1 GCF_014699075.1 Microvirga sp.
GCAACGGCTGGCGGGGGCAACACGACGCTGCCGATCACAGCAAGGAGAAGGGCTCTCATGGTGCTGTCTCCGATTAGAGGAGGTGACGGAGCAGCACGGTAGTCGGCAGTTCCTTACCAAATTCTGTCAGGAGGCTGGATTGGAGCGCTCAGTATTGTTGCCGCTCGATTCAAGCAGGCACACCAAGGCAAAGACGCTGATCACAGCGAGGAACTCAGCGCCGGTCTGAAGCCAGGATGGAGAGATCTCCCGCATTGGGCCTACTGCCGCGAGCGAGATCAGAAAGGTAACAACCGTACTCCATACCAACATGTGCCGCCGTCCCTTGGAACGGGAGGAGCTATTATCTCATGATACATGAACGGCAAATGACAGTCTCACTTCAAGATTAAGGGCAGATTTATACAATGCCCCATGCTCTGTAGCGGGTTCGGCCGGTGAGCTCGCGCGGCAGAGCGCCGCCGAGCTGCGCCAGCATCAGGTCAATGGCCTTGGGCGTGACCTTCAACAGCTTGGCCGCGAGCGGCACCGTCACCAGCGGGCGCGACAGGAACAGCTCGACCAACTCCGGCAGCCTGGAGTTGGAGCGGGTCCGTGCCGTGACCCGGCTCATCAGCTCACGGGCGAGGATGAGCCGGTCGAGATCCTTATGGGCGATCACAAGCGCCTCCTCCAGCACCTGGCAGAAGCCCTCCAGCTTCTCGGCCGCCCCTTCCCGGCCTTGGGGCCGGAACTTCGACTGCTTGAAGCCGGCCGCGAGCGGCAGCAGGTGGTTCGTCAGGCCGCGGGCTCTGAGGATGGCGGCGGCCATGATCAGGCCGAGCCACGGCAGGCGGGTGTAGAGGTTGAGCTCGAGCCAGGCGTTCCACGCCACAGATGCGGCCGCGATGGCGGGCCAGCCGCTGGTGCGCTTGACCACGTCGAGCCACAGGTCCTCGGCCTCGCCTTCGTCCTGATCGGGATCATAGACCAGATGCGAGCGGCTCCTGGGCAGCGGGGTCTCGCCGGCGAGCACCTGGTTGGTTCGGTCCAACAGGGCGTCGATCTCGGCAAAGTGCGCCTTCCACGGATCGGCATCGTTGGCAAAGAGCGGGTAGGCTTCGTCATCCTCCGGATCCGGCCGCTTGCCCTTCGCCCGCATAGGCTTCTCTTCAGCCACGGGGCCAATACCGCGCAGGGCAGCCAGCCCGTCGATGGAGAGTGGCCAGGGCGCTTTGCGGGCCAAGGCGGTGCGCCGGGCGCGCAGGGCCGCGGCGGCGCGGGTGAGCTCGTGGGTGGGGTGGCGCACGTCCATGCCGGCATCGTGCAGGACGAGATCGCCCACGTCGACGAGGTGCCCGTCGAGGAGCAGTGCCCGCACCGCCTCGGTCATGTCACAGCGCGACTGCCAGCCGGCAGCCAGGCCGGAGGCCTCCAGCCGGGCGTCAAACCGCAGGATGCTGATCGTGATCTGTTCCAGCCGGCCGGCGATATGCTCCCACGGCAGCTCGGGCAGAGCAAAGGCGCGCGGAACCAGAGGCTCGTCGTCGTAGTCCCCTGCCCTGCTACCGAAAGCCACGCTTGCATCCCCGAGCTAAGTCATTGAAGAAGCAAGCTATAGCTTAGCGAGAGGAAGCAAAGCAAGGGATTGCTTCGACGAAAGGTGAGGCAGTTCAGCACTGAGCAAAGCAGCATCCGTAGCGCTCGAGCATGGCGCCGCCGACGAGCGCCTGTCGGAGTTCTCAGACGGCTGCTGAAGCTGCAGAATGGCTCCAGAAACCCTTGTTTTAAGCCAGTTTAGGAGAACTTAGGAAAGCCCTCCTCTGCCCTACTGGTTGACAAACCGGACTGAGAAACGTCTTCAAACGATTGGTTGGGCGCGCCTTTCGCCTTTGTACAAAAGCTACATCAGAGATAGCAAACGCTCTAACCTACGCTCTCCCCTCCCCCTCCCTCTTTCACTAATTCTTTGCCTATATGGCGCACAACTGCGCGTTAGCTGCCCCGGCTAGGAGTGGATTGCCGGGACAGCTACGAGAACAGTTCGGAAGACTCAGGAGGACGAGTTCATCGCGATTGGCTTCCGACAAACTCTTCATAGAGGCTTTGCATCCTGCCGATCAGAAACTGTCCAAATTGAGGAACTGCCTTCTCGTCGATGACGAGCGAAAACTTCTTGTCCGCCTGGCTGTATTTGGCCAGACGGATTCCATCTGCTGAAACCCATTGCTCGATTGGAGGTGAAACAGGGCGTTCAATCAGAAGAGCCTTGAGAGCAATTTCGAATCTTTTATCGCTAATCGCATTCTGAGCCTCCAAAGAATGGAGAGCCTCTCGAAGCCCGGCTAACTTTTGCACCGTCAGCTTTTCACTGAACTCCTGCCAACGCCGTTGACCTATCGAGGGCGCATACCCGATTGCATCAATGATATCAGCTGGAATGTTCTTGATGGAATTGATTAGCCTGGAAAGGTAGGTCTTGTCGACACATAGCGCCTGCTGAATGACCTCTCGAGAAAAACCTGCATCCTCAAGTCGAAGGGCAAAGCGAGCTTTCTCAATGAAAGTGAGGTTTGTGCGTTCGTTATTTTCCTGCCCCTGAGCAACGACTAGCTGCTCGTCCGTTAAGTTCCTGATTACAGCCCGGACCTGGATGCCAAGTTCGGTCACGGCGCGGAGACGCCGATGCCCATACGCGACCTGATATCGGCCCTGCTCTTTGGGATGTGGGCGGACAAGGATCGGAACCTGCTGCCCGTTGGCTCGGATAGCGTCAACAAGCTTTGTATGATCCTCGTCAGTATAGATCATTCTGTCTCGGACGAAGGACACGTCGACGTTGGCAGGATCAAGCTCGACGATCGTTAATCCCTCGGCCAGGCGCCGTTCCATCTCCTCAGCCTTTTGGGCCTTTTCGGTAATAGCGCCTAACGACTCGGTGATTGCACCGAGTGCGCTAGCCATCCGTGGCGGCTTACGTTCTTTCCCGGCGAAAGGTCTCTCTGGTGCTATCGCGGCCGGAGGTTCACCTCCAGCCTGCGGGATCGGCACCGCGAGGTTTCCGAACAGGTTCTTACGCGACATCACACCCTCCCCCATGCCTTGCGGATCAGATCTTCGATCTCGCTGTTAACTGCCGTCAGGGACTCAAGAGCCCTGTCGTAGGTTCCTTTGGTAAACTGCGAGCGCTCAATTTCATAAAGGGTCTGCTTAGTAAGCCCCGCGTCAGAAATGGCAGTACTCTTGAGCATTGGATTATTGAGCACCCGCGTTCCGAACATCGATCGCATGAACCCAACCATCTGATTTTGGGGACCGTCACCGGGTTCAAACCGCGTGACCAGATAGCCCATCCAGTCATAGTTGGTTGAGCCGCCGGCGTTGGATACAACACCAAGGAGATCTGCAGTCATCCGAAGGAACTGCGACATGGACATGACGTCCATCATTTGAGGATGAACCGTGATGAGGACGGAAGTGGCGGCACAGAGAGCTGAAAGTGTGAGAAATCCTAATTGTGGCGGGCAGTCAAAGATCACAACGTCGTATTCATCGGCAACAGGCGCTAATGCTTGGCCAATGCGGGAGAAGAAAAGCGATCCTGCCTGAGTCCTATCAGCGAGGACCTTTGGCGTGTCATGTTCGAACTCCGTCACCTCGAGTTGGCCTGGAATGATATGAAGTCCAGGCAAGTATGAGGCGCGGATTACCTCGGTAATGTCCACTCGTTGGTCATCGTAACGGATAGCACCGTAGATAGTTTCGTTCTCACCAACGTCGAATTCGGGCTGGTGCCCGAGCATCGCCGACATGCTCGCCTGACCATCGAGATCAACGGCAAGGACCCTGTACCCTCTCAGCGCGAGGTACTGGGCCAAGTGGGTAGCTGTAGTGGTCTTCGCGCTTCCACCTTTGAAGTTCATCACGGAAATGATCTGGAGCTTCTCAACATCCTTTCGGCGCGGGATGTAGGCTCGGGTGCCCTTTGTACCCTCGTCGAGGAATCCGCGAAGTGCGTTCATCTCCTCTACGGAAAAGGTGCGTCTGCCATTTGGCCCTGGCTCCGGAAGCGGAGCTTTGCCAGTAGTAGCGAGTTGCCGGATATATCCTTCATGGATACCGATAAACTTGGCGGCCTCAGCTGACGTGAAACGACGCAGACGCTTTTGCGCGGTAGGAGGAAAGATCCGCTCTTGGTGAGCTTTTAGCTTTGCGGAGATCTCCTGTGCATCCCGTTCAATCAGCAGGCGCAGGTCATTTGCCTCGCTGGGGGAATGTGCGTGCTGGGCTTGCATTGCTGGGGCCTTTCCGAAGATGTTAACGCTGATCGGGCCCAAACCCGGAAATTAGCGCTGATGCCCATACAGCCGCAAACTTATTAATCGAGAGTTAACGGATTGAGCAAATTGGCTCAGGGGACCTAATGCAGTTTGGGTTCTCATCGCGTTTGTCGGGATAGTAAGTGGCCGATGTAACGCGGGGACAGCTGGTGATAGTTGAACATGTTCAACTGGAATATAGAAATACTGTAACATTTAGACCTGGGCGACCAGAATGAATCGCGTAATCTCACTGGGCCTGCTTCTATTCGCGACTTCAACTGCGCTCAGCAATCGACAATGGTCACCAAGATGAGGGTTCGACATTTCTAATTCGGAAGTCGATTCGACGCGTTAAGCGGAACCTTAGTGAAAGTTGAACATGTTCAACTCAGGAGCAGCTCAGTTGTAGGGGTTCGTCTAATCGGGCGCTCCCAGCGCTTCAGGAGTGGCTAGCCGCGCCCCCCGATCTGAACCCAGTTGAATGCGTTCAACTCGGGCTCGGAGGGTGAAGGAGCAGCATGGTTTTAGCAGCCTTCCACCACCGTGCGTGGTGAGCAGGCCGAGCCGTGGCTAAATGCCTATTCGGATCGCCCTGCTCTGAGCGTGCACCTGCTAATCAGAGTATCCGGGAACCTGTTGCCTGTTCTATGTGCTGACTGTCGCATAGCATCCACAACCGTGATCCTATCACGTCCGGCTTGAGTTCTAAAGCCTAGCCGCAGCACGCGGGTTCTGGAATACGCTAGTTATCCTCTGCGACCATCCGGAAACGCTTCTTCAGGGTGAGATTGACCAGTTGCGAAGCGAGAGGGTTCGCCTGACGAAGCCGACCTTTGGGATGGTGCGGAAGATTAACCCTGAAGTGATCTCGGCGAACTACAACGACCCATGCAGGGGCCATAGCCGCCTGCCCTAACGCTAAGACAAAGGGAACCCTGCCCTGCCGTGATCGTCTATGTGCAGCATACTTCCTTGGAGAAAATCGGACATTGGCTGAATTGCTTAATCAAAGGGCTTTTTACGCTCGAAGCGATCCAACTGTGCCATCAGTAATACACCGCTATCTCATGTAATTGTCTTAGATTTAGAGTCCTGTGTCTCCAGACGAGGCGCCCCTACATCGGAAGATCTATCACTGCCTTGATACCGTTCTTCGATGATCGATTCATTATTTGATTTGGACTGCGTCGCGCGCAGACGCGACACTGGAGCATGCCTGACTACAAGATCGAATATCTGGTGCCTGACCGCTGTGACCTGGATGCCAACGTGGCCCGGTTTTACGTACTATCCATTGAGGTGAGCCTGTTCGGTGATGCGGCCCTCATCCGCGAGTGGGGCCGTATCGGGACATCGAAAGACCGAACTGTACGAAAGCAAAGGCAGAGCGGTCGAGGCACTTGAGACGTAGCTGCGCCGAAAGCAGAGCCGGGGCTACGTCACGTAGCCCCGCTCCCCCTTAATGGACCTTCACACGGCACAAACCCAGCTTTTGAGCGTTGGAGTATTTGACAACACCCCTGACTGTTAGCATAAACTCCAACATGAAGGCTGAACTCCTGCTCCGTGAGCGCCACCAGACTGCGGACAACGCTTTTGTCGAACTGCGCGTCTGGCGGGTCCCACACCCGGTGCACGGGTCGGAGCACGAGTACAAGTACGCGCTGGCCTATGTCGTAAAGGGCATTTGCGTGCTTCGCTACGACAACGAGGCCGGGAAGGGCGATCACAAGCACGTCGGGCCGATTGAAACCGGCTACCGCTTCACCACCCCAGCCCAGCTGCTCGCTGACTTCTGGCGCGACGTCGACCAATGGAGGCCCGAATGACCACAGTGACCCTTTCTGTCGCATCTCGTGAGGACGTAACCCAGCGCGCGCTTGCCGCCTTCGGGGGCGAGGCTCAGGGCGCGCATATCTCGTTCGCTTCCGTCGAACTCCTCTGGCAGACGCTGACGAAGAAGCGCTGGGAGATCCTCAAGGTCATGACAGGGCAGGGCCCTCTAAGAATCCGCGAGATCGCTCGCCGCGTCGATCGTGACGTGAAGGCCGTGCACGGGGACGTTCATGCGCTTCTCGAGGCCGGCGTCATCGACAGAACGGGCGAGGGATTGGTCGTTTTCCCCTACGACGCCGTTCACGTCGACTTTATGCTAAAGGCTGCTTGAACCGAGTGAAGAACTGGCGACGCCGGCGCGATCGGGGCTCGCGGAGCCTCCTGGATCGCCCGGCGTCGCGCCTCAGGATCGCAGCAGTCCAGCGGACGAAACCGGGAGAGACCGACGATCACGTTACGCCCTTTACGTCTAGGGGAAAGTCCTCCGGACGAGTGAGGGGTCTGCTAATTTATCTCTTCGTCCGCGCCGCCTAGGTCATCTTCGCCTACGCGGTGAGCTTCGTCCCACCAGGCGGGCTGAAGCGGGGATGTCAGCTCTCGCCCTGAGCTTCTGGCGGGAGCGCAAGCCCGTGCTTCTTCGCCCTGTCGAGTTGCTTCTTCACCGAGGAGGCTGACCATGTGAGGCCGCCGCGTGGCGTCCGCTCCCGCATACGCTCCAGTTGCGCTCCGATGTCCCGTAGCGAGAGGCCTGGGTCGGTCATGACGATGCCGGCGATCAGCGTCATGAGCCGATCATCAGAGGGGCGGGGAGGCGACCTCTTGAGGAGCATCGGATCCGCCATGTGCTGCGATACGAGCTTTCGGACCGCCCGGCGAAGACGTTCCTCCGTCCACTGCTGTCCGCGGGCATTCAGGACGCGGACAACGTCGTCCCAGGTGTGGGACGGCCGCATGCGCTTCACCGTTGGCATCCATTGGTCGGCTGAGGCAATGAGAGGGTCGAGGTAGCGCTTTTCTCGGGAGAGGGTCAGCCGCCGGATCGTGTCGGGCCGGCGCTCCCGCACACCTGGGCTACCTAGGAGCTTCCCGCGCGCCT
This sequence comes from Microvirga sp., assembly GCF_014699075.1. GTDB lineage: Bacteria > Pseudomonadota > Alphaproteobacteria > Rhizobiales > Beijerinckiaceae > Microvirga. The sequence goes on from NZ_JACXAB010000092.1 coordinate 7,234, forward strand.
TGGCCGCTCGCAAACCTGCCTTGAGGTGTCGAGGTATCAATCGGGTCCCGCAAGGACCGGAAATGCGCTCCGCGCTCCTCCAGGGTCTCGATCACCTCAAGGAGGTGGATCACCGATCGTGCCAGACGGTCGAGGCGAACTACAGTGAGAACGTCACCGGGCTGGGTGTCCTTGAGGAGACGGGTCAGGACGGGACGAGAGCGGGATGTGCCGGATCCCTGCTCCTGGTGGATCACCGTGCAGCCGGCGGCCTTCAGCTCCAACATTTGGGCGTCGGTCGCCTAGTCTTCGGTCGAGACCCGGGCATAGCCATCAGGCGCTGTCGGGAAGGGGAGGGGGACATTGATTCCAATTACTTTGTTGGAGTGGACCGCTCTGCAAGTCCACCCGAATAGCTAAGAAAAGCTGTTCTGTACACATACAGCAGGTCTATACTAACGATCGTTTGAAGACGCCTCTTAAGCCGGTTTGTTAGCCAGCAGGAGAGGGAAGGGCTTCCCCAAGGCTGGCGAAAACGTCTTAGGAAATTAACAGTTTAGCGGCTCGGCTGCCGTTGAATGAATACCCTGTGGGCGGTTGACCCCAAGTGGAGCAGGTGATCTTTTCAGCCCGGGGCTGATGCAGCCCTGAAGGATAGCCTTGAACTCATCCACCACATCATAGTAATCCCCCGCTTAGCTTCGCTTTTTACAGCTATGCTGTTCTGCATCAATAGCTTAGCTTATGCGACTTGGCTTCTGCGACATTGTCATAATGCCGGGGCAGGGGGCTCGATCTCAATCCGGACAGAGTTAGTTCGATCCCGTTCTCCCTCTGACGCTCGCTTGGAACGGGTTTGATCATGAGACGACCCACACGCCGGGAGATTGCCGCACAGGACCAACAGATGCTGGACCGGCAGGCACAGTTTCGCCTGGCAGCTGATGCCGTGACGGCAGCGCTCGCCGGGGTGCCGGAGGTCGAGGCAGTGGCGTTGATCGGCTCCGTTGCCCGCCCGTTGTGGCGGGAGGTGCCGCGGTTTCAGCCGTTCCGACACTGGGACATTCCGGTCTGGCACGAATGCAAGGATGTCGATCTGGCGGTGTGGCTTGATCGCCTGGACCGGCTCCAGACCCTCAACCGGGCCCGCAGCCTGGCACTCTACCAATTGTTCGAGGAAAAGCAGATCGGGGTGGCTCACCATCAGGTCGAGATCTTCATTCTGCAAGGAGAGGTGAACGCCTATCGCGGTCGGCTCTGCTCCTTCTCGCAGTGCCCGAAGGGAAAGCGGGAATGCTTGGTCCCGGAGTGCGGGCGGGATCCGTTCCTGCAGCAGCACGCCGGCTTCACCTTCTGGCCCGACACGCTGGCGCCCGATAAAATCATGCACCTGTATGAACGACGGCGCGGGATTCTGCGACGCGCCTCCGAGACACCGGCCGAGGGACAGAACGATCAGCTTGCGACAGGGTGATGCCGATGGGACGAGAAGGGGAGCGTGAGGATCTATGAAATCCCTGTGAGCTATGGTGCCGTGCCCCTTTCAGTGGTGCCCGATCAGGCGGAGTGGCAGCGATCCGGACCAGATCGGCGCAAACTGCCGGACAAATTCCGGTGCTTCTTGTAAAGGGTCCTCCGCCATGTTCCTTGGGTACTGCGGCTCCTGTAAAACGGGCAACGCGGATTGAAACATTTCGGAGCTCGCTCGGCCATCATGCCCCAGATGCAACTGCGTCTCACTCCGCGTGGGCACCTCCTGATGGAGGAGGCAGACGACGCGCCTAACCTGGATGACAAAGTGGCGGCACGGCTGACCGATACCTTTGGCCACGGCACTGGGTATGGGCTGCTGCAGCTTGGAGCGGGCGAGATTGGTCGATCCTTGCCGCCCGCCTTCGTCTGGTGGCGCGATTTCGCCGCACGCTATGTGGAGGCAGTCTGTCTCCACGGGGCGGGTGGGGCCGCAGAGACGCCGTCCACCGCGGTCTTGTCCGCCCTTGCCCCGCCGGCCGAGGCCGAACTCGCCACATTCGCCCTGACTGCTCCGATGATGCCGGGGGCGGAATACCTGACCGCCAACATCCTGCGCGAGCTGTGGGCTGATCTCAGCACCGCGTTTACCGCGTCGTTCACAGCAGCCGGCGCTGACCTGCAAGCTTTCCTCAAAACACTGAACCCGGCCTGGAATCTGATCGGCTGCGTTCACTTCAATCTGGCCGAGAACCGCCGCGACCCAGAATGGCCTTTTGCCTTCCTGGCCACCTACACCACGCGCCTGTCGGCCCAGGCTAAGGCCCAGCATATGCCGCTCAGCCAGGCCTTGCGTGAATACGCCGGCGCGGCCGATCGAGACAAACTGCTGACACTACTGGTGCCGGTGCAGCGGGCGGCGGAGCGCGTGAGTTGGCTCAAGGCCATGGTCGAGACCGGGGAGATCTTTCATCCGCTACGCTGGAGCCCGGCCGAGGCCGCACGGCTCCTGAACAGCGTGCCAGACCTGGAAAGCGCCGGTGTGGTCGTACGCTTGCCCGCGCACTGGCGCGCGGGCCGCCCGTCACGCCCGCAGGTCACCGCCACGATTGGCACCCGGCCGCCATCCGGGACAGGGCTTGATGCCCTGCTCGATTTCCACATGGACGTGACCCTGGAGGGCGAGGCGCTCACTGCCGCGGAAATGGCCACATTGCTTGCCGGGACCGAGACGCTGGTGCTGCTGCGCGGCCAATGGGTGGAGATCGACCGTCCGCGTCTGGACCAGGCGATGCGCCGCTTCCAGGAGGTGCAGGAGCTCGCCGAACAGGAGGGGCTCACCTTTGCAGAGGCCATGCGCCTGCTGGCCGGTACTGAGGCCCCCGGGGACGATGAGCCTGCCGCAGCTGCCGCCTGGTCACATATCACCGCCGGAGCATGGCTAGCTGAGACACTGAGGGCGCTGCGCAACCCCGACGGTGCCGGTGTTGATCCGGGCCCCGCCCTGAAGGGACGCCTGCGCCCGTACCAGAAGGCTGGCGTCGAATGGCTCCACCTCCTGAGCGGACTTGGCCTTGGCGCCTGCCTGGCCGACGACATGGGTCTGGGCAAGACGATTCAGATTCTGGCATTGCTGCTGATCCAGAAACGCAGAAGGAGCGAGCACAAGCCGAGTCTGTTGGTCGCCCCAGCGTCGCTGCTGGCCAACTGGGCGGCGGAGATCGAGCGCTTTGCTCCCGACTTGGACGCGCAGATCGTGCATCCTTCGGCAATGCCGGCCGAAGACCTCAATCAGATGACGGGGGAGGGATTGTCTGGCCTGGATCTGGTCATCACCAGCTACGGCTCGCTGCTGCGCCTGCCGGTGCTGAGCACAACGTCCTGGCGCTTCGTGGTGCTGGACGAGGCGCAGGCGATCAAGAACCCCAACGCCAAGCAGACCCGCGCGGCCAAGGCCTTGCGGGCTGAAGCTCGGATCGCCCTGACCGGAACGCCGGTGGAAAACCACCTCGGCGACCTGTGGTCGATCTTCGACTTCATCAACCCCGGCCTGCTCGGCAGTGCCAAGGAGTTCGGCCGCACCACTAAGGCCCTGGCCGAGCGGCCGCACAACCCTTACGGCCCACTGCGCGATCTGGTTCGGCCCTACATCCTGCGCCGGATGAAAACCGATAAGACTGTCATCACCGACCTGCCGGACAAGACGGAGATCAAGGCGCTGTGCCCGTTGAGCCGCAAGCAAGCCGCTCTTTATGCTCAGACGGTGGCAGATCTGACCCAAGCCTTGCAGGACGCTGAGGGGATCCGACGCAAGGGTCTCGTGCTGGCGACGTTGATGCGGCTGAAGCAGATCTGCAATCACCCCTCGCAGTGGCTGAACGACGGCACGTGGGCCGAAGCGGACAGCGGCAAGTGGGCTCGCCTGCGCGAGATCGCTGAGGTGGTCTCTGCCCGCCAGGAGAAGATGCTGGTCTTCACCCAGTTCCGCGAGATGACGGCACCCCTGGAGGCACATCTGGGCGGCATCTTCGGCCGACCCGGGCTGGTTCTGCACGGCGATACCCCAGTCAAGAACCGCCGGGCGCTGGTCCGAACCTTCCAGGAGGACGAGACCGTGCCGTTCTTCGTCCTGTCCTTGAAGGCAGGGGGCTCGGGGCTGACACTGACCGCCGCATCTCACGTCGTCCACTTCGACCGGTGGTGGAACCCGGCCGTGGAGAGCCAGGCCACCGACCGCGCCTTCCGGATCGGCCAGACGAATAACGTGCTGGTCCACAAATTCGTCTGTAAGGGTACAGTGGAGGAGAAGGTCGACGCACTGATCGAGGCGAAGAAGGGCCTGTCGGATGATCTGTTGGCTGGTGGAGACGAGATCAACCTGACCGAGATGAAAGACGAGGATCTGCTGCGGATGGTGGCTCTTAATCTGACGTCGGTCATGGCGGAGTAAGGCGGATGGCTCCTTGGTCCGATGAAGCATGGCCCCGCTACATTCCGGTGGCGGAGCGGCGGAAGCAAGCCGCGCGCGAGGTGGAGAAGCTGCGCAAGAAGGGACACCCAGTCGCCCCTGTCATCGTTGAGGGACGCACCATCGCCCGGACCTTCTGGGGCAAGGCGTGGTGCGACAACCTGGAGAGTTATCAGGATTTCGACAACCGCCTGCCGCGGGGCCGCAGCTATGTTCGCAATGGCGCGGTGATCGATCTTCAGATCTCGGCACTGGAGATCAAGGCAGTGGTCAGTGGATCGTCAATCTACAAGGTCAGCGTCAGCATTACGGCGTTGGCGCCGACGCTGTGGCGGTCGATCTGCACAGATTGCGTCGGAGGCATCGACTCCCTAGTTGAGCTGCTGCAAGGCCGGTTCTCCAGGGGCGTGATGGAGCGGATCTGCCGTCAAGACAGCGGTCTGTTCCCCAAGCCGTCGGACATCCGGTTCTTGTGCACCTGCCCGGACGGAGCCCTCATGTGCAAGCACGTCGCCGCAGTGCTGTATGGCGTCGGTGCTCGGCTTGATGAGAGCCCTGAGCTTCTTTTCCGCCTGCGGGCGGTGGACGAGAAGGATCTGGTGGCCGATCTTGACACGGCGCTGTCAATCTCGAGTCCGCCGCTCGACGTCGGAAAGGTCTTGGAGACGGATGACATCTCGGCCTTGTTTGGCTTGGACATGGCGGGGACCGGAGGCGCACTCCCCGGCCATGATGCTATGCCCGCTGCTCCCGAGCCGGTGATCCGAGTTGGACAGAAGCGGACCAGCACGAAGGTGGCGGGACGCAAGACAGCCGGTCGGTCCCGCCCCTCACCCGCTTCTCCAAAGGCGGCTACGCAAGCCGCACCGCCGGGACGGCAGATCCGTAAAACCAGCAAGGCCAGTAGGCTACCTCATTCTGCTGAGCCGATCACGCAAACTCGGCCTCTCGACGACTCCCCAAGCCGAAAGGCGTCCGGGCGAATCCGAGATCCCAAGGCCGGGAGAGGCAAGGGTCAGCGGACAGTCCCGAAGCCGGAGATAGAACTGACCCCGGACGGGTTCGTGAAGTGGTGGAAATAACCTCCCAACCCACCGGAACCCGGAGCGCTTGGACGCCTCTGAGAACGGTGTGACGAGTTCCTTCAACCTTGGATCAGAGCGGCTGAATCCCCATATAAAGCCTATGCCGCACAAGGGACCCTCGCCGCGCACCCTCGACCTGTTCGAGGTCACACACACCGTACCGACACCTCGGACCGAACCGGCTCCTGCGTGAGTCGAGCTGGGGGAGATTGCCGGTCTGTCTGATGCACAACCGGCGAAGCATCTTGGCCAACTGATGGGTGAACTGCAGCGCCGAATGGAGGCGGGCAGGGGGAGCCGGCCTGAGTTGAAGGACGCGGTCAGAAAGGTCAGCGCATTCCTTGAGCGCCACTATCCGCATCCGTCGAAACAACGGAGCAGGTCCTCACGATCCGGCAAGACTCCATCCGCATTACAGGAGGGGCAACGTAAGGCTGTGCGGGCTGCCCTTCTGGCGGGAGTGGCACCAGGACAGGTCGCCCGCCACTTCGGTCTGTCGTTGGCCACTGTTCGAAAGGTGCTCGAAGAGGCCGCGTAAGCTCCTGTGTCTTGTTTGGAGCCGCTGACTTTTAATCAGAGGGTCCTGGGTTCAAGCCCCAGCGCGCTCACCATATCTCTCAGAGACTTAGATAGTAGTGTGGTGAAGGTTCTGCAAATCGCCTGAGCGGGGCGGTCATGGCAGGATGGTGATGTCCAAGTCACCCTCCG
>NZ_JACXAB010000093.1 GCF_014699075.1 Microvirga sp.
CGTCTCGGCGAGGCGGAGGAGATCGCCCGCACCGTGCTCTTCCTGGCAGCGGACGACGCCGGCTTCGTCACCGGCTCAACCCTGTCGGTGAACGGCGGCCAGTATATGGCGTGATCAGATGCCACGATCCTGCTGCGGGCAGGCCTGAAGCGAGGTTTGTGATCGGCTTATCCCTCAAGCCGCTCGCAGGCGTCTCGCATTGGCTTGAACACGCCTTCGGTAACCCTCAATGATCGCCTCGGCCGACCCACCGGACGCGACAGTCGTGGCTGCGTCCATGAAGGCGAGCATTTTCTCGGTCATCATCAGCTGCGCTTCGGACGGAGTGCCTTGGCCCATGGCGATCTGCATCAGGCGCAGGCCAATGACGCTCTGCGCTTCCAAACCGAGAAGAGCTGTGTCCATTGTTAGCTTCATCCAAGGTCCCAGCATTGATTCTTCTCCAGCCGCACGGAATTGGCAGCCATCGCCTCACGGATGTCCGGACATTGAGCCTGCCGTGAGGCTAATCGAGTGCCTGCACCGCATCACATCAGTTGGGTTGCACACCGTGCTAAACGCACGAGAACGCCCAGCCAGTTGGTGGGCGTTCTGAACTGGCTGATGAAGCCGTATCTTTACTTTGCGCGAGCGGCCGACTTGGTCGGGGCAACGGCTGCCTCTGCGGCAGAGCGCAGGAAGCCGAAGGGCGCAAAGCTGTCCTGGGCCAGCTTGGAATAGAGCTCACGGGCCTTGGTTGAGTGCGCGACGAAGCCCTGGTAGGCACTCTTGAAATGGTCGCTCTGGATCTGGATGGCCTGATCAAGCGACTTGACGCCGGCCAGCTTCTCGAACGTAGCGGCATTCTGGTCAAACGACTTCTTGGCGTAATCAGCTGTCTCGACAACGATCGCCTTGGTGCCGGTGGAGGCCACATCATAGGCCTTCACGGTAGCCTCAAAACTGTCTTTGCCGAACTTCTGAACGGTCTCGAACTGCTGGTTCATCAGGGATCTCCGAAAGGTGAGGGCGCCCGGCGCCTCTCAGGTATTGAGCCGTATCATACTCCGGCGCCTTCATATTGTGCATTGCACAATGAATGTCAAGACGATTTGTGCAATGCACAATATGCTGATTTTCGGCTATTTCTTCCTTTGTTATCGCCTTCTCCGCACTAAGATGCCTCAGCCTGCTAAGGGATCAAAGCCTGTTGTTGCAAAGTTATGCTGCGGTGCGGTATGGATCCTTGTGCCCTAAAGCCAAGGTTAGTCTTTGCGGCCCCACAACTGCCTCGGGCACCAGTTCCGTGCCTCAGTCTTCCCAGTTCAGCGTATCGATCCGACGTTCTGTCCCCAACGGAGAGGTCGGGGCCTTGCGATCAGCGCACCCAGCGTCGACGCTGCTGATGGTCCAGACCGCTCCCTCCAGCTTTGCGAGGAATGATGACTCCCAACCGAACCATCGGCCAAACCCCGCCTGATCAAGCCAACGAACTCTTTGCCCAGCTCCTCGACACCTCACATGAGGCGGTCGAGCTCCGCGAACAGCTGCTTGCTGCGTTGAGCCAGGAGCTGGAGCTTCTGGCCAGCCTGCAGGAACAGCACCTCTTTCCAGTGCTGGAGCAGAACCCTGAGACGGCAGATCTGGCCCGTGGGGCGCGGGACGATCAGCAGCAGACCAAAGCTCTCCTGAATGAACTCGCGGCCACCCCGAAGGACACCGATGCGTTCCTGGCCAAGGTGGCAGAGCTGCGGAAGGTGTTTCAGCAGCACATCCGCAACGACAAGAACGAGCTGCTGCCGGTGGTGCTCAAGGTTCTGAGCGCGGAGGAGGTCGACGCCGTCGTCGAGAAGGTCGAGGAGGAGGTCGCGGAGACCCGGCAGGCGGCCGCTGAACCACGGCGAGCCCGGCGCGGCCGCAAGCCGGCCGACGCTGTGTCAGACACAGGCGGGACCTTGTCGGCAGCCATCGAGGCTGGTCCGGAGAGCGTCAGGAGCCTCGATCAGTCGGCGCAGGACGCGGTTCACGACGGTGCTCAAGCGGCGTCCGAGTTGGGCGGCCGCCAGCTGGAAAGCTTAGGCCGTCAGGGCCGAGAGGCTCAGACTCTGTTCGATCAGACGCCGGAGTACCTTCAGGCGATGGCCCGCTCCAATCGGATCTTGGCCGGTGGAGCTGGGACCATCACGCTGGAGTGGTTCGGGCTACGGCAGGAGCGCCTGCTGAAGAACCTGGAGGGCATGGCCGATCTTCTGAGCTGCCGGACGATCCCGGACTTCTTGAACCTCCAGAGTGCTCTGGTTCGTGGCAATGTTGAGCGCATGCTCGAGAACAGCCAACGTCTGGCGCAGCTCAGCACCCAGGTGGCCCAGGAGGCCACTCGGACCCTCACAGCACGAGCCGAGCACGCTCGGCGTGCGCGCTAAAGTGTCGTCTTGAATACGCTCCCGGCTCACAGGCCGGGAGCCCCACATCAGTGATCGGGTAATACCGCAGGACGGTTTTCTGCATCTGATCCTTGGTCGATTGCGTGTGTCTCCCGGCGCGAGACGCTCTTGTCTAAAAACCTTCCCAGTGGGTGCGCATGCGACTGAAGCTTCCGATTGCCCACCTTCTGAAAGCCCAGCGCCACTGGGAGAAGACCCTCGTCAGGGCCACGAAGATCTCGCGCAAGCTCATCACCAAGCCGCGCAGGACCCGGCCCAAGAAGGACAAGCTGACTGAGGTCACCTCCTTTGGGTCGAACCCCGGCAATCTCCGAATGCTGACCTACGTTCCACCGCAGTTGTCCAACAGCGCGCCCCTGGTCGTTGTACTGCACGGTTGTTTGCAGACGGCTCGCGATTACGACGAGGGCAGCGGCTGGTCGATGCTGGCGCGGCGGCACGGCTTTGCGCTTGTCTATGCCGAGCAGTCCCCGGCCAACAACCCGAACCACTGTTTCAACTGGTTCCAGCCCCACGATGCGCGACAGGGCTCAGGCGAGGCACTGTCGATCCGCCAGATGGTGACGCGCATGCGGAGGACCCACAGCATCGACCCTGCTCGGATCTTTGTCACAGGCCTCTCGGCTGGTGGCGCCATGGCATCGGTGATGCTGGCCACCTACCCGGAGGTCTTTGCCGGTGGCGGGATCATCGCGGGTCTTCCCTATGGCGCGGCCTCCGGTCTGCGCCAGGTCATGTCCGCCATGAAGAGACCGCAGACGCGCAGCGGCGAGCAATGGGGCGACCTCGTCCGCTCTGCTTCGTACTACACCGGCCCGCGGCCTACGGTATCGATCTGGCACGGCACAGAGGACAGGACCGTTGCGGCCTCCAATGCAGCCGCGTTGATCAGTCAGTGGACCAACGTGCACGGCGTTGATGAGGAGGTGTTTGATCAGACGTCAGTTGCGGGCCACCGCAGACGGGCATGGTCGAACAGAAAGGGTAACACGGTCATCGAGTTGTACCTGATCGATGGCATGGGCCATGGCACGCCCGTACGCCGGACGAAAGCTCAGACAAAGGCGGGAGGAGCCGGGCCGTTCATGCTTGATGCAGGCATCTCATCCTCGCTGCAACTGGCAAAATCTTGGGGCCTTGTTCGCCGGAAGACAGCCTCCCACAGGACCTGAGCGGCAATCCAGTCCCTTAGACCCACCATACCCCCGGCTACCAAGGAACACTTGGCCGACCGCCTTCCTCTTGGAAAGACATGCCGCTGCTGCGGCGACGATCGAGGCCAGCTAGGCGGCGCTGTCCGCCAAAGAAACGTTTGCCACTCCAATTGGCGGCAAACGTTGGCAAACTGAGATGTGATTTCGGACTTTCCTTTAGGCCTGTCGCCGGTTTAGCTTGGGGCATGAAACCTCATAACTACGCTGTTGCTCCGGCTCCCAAGATAAACCATCGCGCCAATCGCCTCTTGGCGGCTTTAGAGCCGGACGACTTTGCGGCACTGGAGCCGCACCTGCACGGGGTTTGCTTGCAGCAGGATCAGGTGTTGTATGAGACAGGCGATCCCCTGCGCTATGCCTGCTTTCCCCATGACACAGTGGTGTCCTTGGTGGCCGTGTTGAAGGACGGCCGCTCGGCCGAGATGGCGGTCTATGGCCGCGAAGGGGCCCTGGGCCTGGTGAGTGCCGTGACGGCGGTCCAATCCTTCGGGCGCTACATCGTGCAGGCCACCGGCACTGCCTCCCGAATCGAGATGGAGCGCCTGCATGAGGTGATCGCCCAGCGCCCGAAGGTGCGGCAACTGGTGCTACGCTTCAGCGAGGCCATGATGGCCCGGGTTCTGCAGAACGTGGCCTGCAATGCGGTTCACAGCGTCGAGGCCCGCGCCTGCCGCTGGATCCTGAGCATGCACGACCGGCTCGACCGGGATGCCGTCCCGCTCACGCATGAGTTCCTAGCCGACATGTTGGGTGTGCAGCGTTCCACCGTCAGCAGCATCACCCGTTCGCTTCAGGAAGCAGGATTCATCAAACAGGGTAGGGGTGTGATCACGGTGACGGACCGTGCCGGGCTGGAAGGCGCCTCGTGCGAGTGCTACGGCGCAGTTCGTAGCAGCTTTGAGCGACTGCTTCCTCACACCTATGGGAACACCCCGACCACTGATCAACGTCAGCAGCGGCGATGTTCCTGATCCTTGTTTCACACGACTGTTGAACGCGCGACGGCCTCGCAGGTGCGATCCTCTGCCCCACCTGTGATCTTGGTAGAGGCAAGGAGGGTAGGGTGTCCGATCACGTTTACAGAATCGTTGAACTGGTGGGCTCGTCGACCAGCTGCATCGATGATGCAATCCAAACAGCGATCAAGCGTGCCGACCAGACCTTGAGGAACCTGCGTTGGTTCGAGGTGGTGCAAACCCGTGGGCACGTCGAGAACGGCGAGGTTCGGCATTATCAGGTGGTGCTCAAGGCCGGCTTCACCTTGGAAGGTGAGTATCCGTAGGCCAAAGCGATAGCTCCCAAGCGCATCAGAAAACCAATGTCGGAATGACGCTGGCCTCTGGCTCGAACACTGCGTGCAGGCTGTACTCTACAACGCACCGGATTGTAAAGACAGTGACATCCGCTGTGTCACGATATGACAGGGGTCGCCGTCGCCCTGCCCCTTCAGGGCGGCTTCACCTTTAGGATGAACGATCTTCGATAAAGATCAAAGCATTAGCGGGCGCAGAAGCACCACGGCCGGGGTCCTTCAGGAATATCAAAGAGTTGGTGCTGATCGAGAAGATTCTATAAATTGTCAATAATTTACATTTTGACTTTGCTTGTCTTGTAAAGCTTCACACCTGAACCTTAACTTCCCTTCCCGGCTCCGAACGCATCCGGTACTTCCTCGTTCAACCTTCACAAAACGAGGAATACGACCGTGGCTTACCAAGATCAGATCAAGCAGGCTCAGATTCTCATCGAAGGCCAGAGCACCTGGAACGGCATCACGCCTGAGTCGGTCGCCCGCATGCGGCTGCAGAACCAGTTCAAAACCGGCCTCGACATCGCGCGCTACACGTCCAAGATCATGCGCGAGGACATGGCCGCCTATGACGCCGATCCGTCCCTCTACACCCAGTCCCTGGGTTGCTGGCACGGCTTCATCGGCCAGCAGAAGATGATCTCGATCAAGAAGCATTTCGGCTCCACCAAGCGCCGCTACCTCTACCTGTCGGGCTGGATGGTGGCCGCCCTGCGCTCGGAGTTCGGCCCGCTGCCCGACCAGTCCATGCACGAGAAGACCAGCGTGCCCGCGCTGATCGATGAACTCTACACCTTCCTGCGTCAGGCCGATGCCCGCGAGCTGGGGCTTCTGTTCCGCGATCTCGACGGCGCCCGCAAGAGCGGCAACATGGTCAAGGAACGGGAGCTGGTGAATGCCATCGACAACTACCAGACGCATATTGTCCCGATCATCGCCGACATCGATGCCGGCTTCGGCAATGCCGAGGCGACGTACCTTCTCGCCAAGAAGATGATCGAGGCGGGCGCCTGCTGCCTCCAGATCGAGAACCAGGTCTCGGACGAGAAGCAGTGCGGCCACCAGGACGGCAAGGTCACCGTTCCGCACGAGGACTTCCTGGCCAAGATCCGGGCCATCCGTTACGCCTTCCTCGAGCTTGGCGTCGATGACGGCCTGATCGTGGCGCGCACCGACTCGCTCGGCGCAGGCCTGACCAAGCAGATCGCCTTCAGCCGCGAGCCGGGCGACATCGGCGATCTCTACAACGGCTTCCTCGACTGCGAGGAGATCACCCCCGAGAACTGCACGAACGGAGACGTGGTGATCAACCGAGGCGGCAAGCTCCTGCGCCCGAAGCGGCTGCCGAGCAACCTGTTCCAGTTCCGCCCTGGCACAGGCGAGGACCGCTGCGTGCTCGACTGCATCACGGCGCTGGAGAACGGCGCGGATCTTCTGTGGATCGAGACCGAGAAGCCGCATGTGGATCAGATCGCCGGCATGGTCGACCGCATCCGCGAGGTGGTTCCGAACGCGAAGCTCGTCTACAACAACTCGCCGTCCTTCAACTGGACCATCAACTTCCGCCAGCAGGTCTACGATGCATGGGAGAAGGCCGGCAAGGACGTGTCGCAATTCGATCGCGCCAAGCTGATGAGCGTGGACTACGACGGCACAGAGCTCGCCAAGGAAGCCGACGAGCGCATCCGCACCTTCCAGGCGGACGGAGCCAAGCGCGCCGGCATCTTCCACCACCTCATCACCCTGCCCACCTATCACACGGCGGCGCTCTCCACCGACAACCTGGCGAAGGAGTATTTCGGCAGCGAAGGCATGCTCGGCTACGTGCGCAACGTTCAGCGGCAGGAGATCCGCCAGGGCATCGCCTGCGTCAGGCACCAGAACATGGCCGGCTCCGACATCGGCGACGACCACAAGGAATATTTCGCCGGCGAGGCCGCGCTGAAGGCCGGCGGCGCGCACAACACCATGAACCAGTTCGCGGCTTAAAAGATCAGCAGGCGGGGCGTTGTCCAAGCGGACGCTAGTCGATTGCACCTCGCACCCGCGTTCTACCAAAGCCCAAGGACACAGAGGCCGCAAACGTCCCAGTAGAGTGAACGCTGCGGTCAGCCATTAACATTAGCAGGAGTGAGGCACATGACGATCTCTGAAAAGCCACAACTGAAGAGCCGCTTTGAAGACGCTGCCAGCTCGATGTCTCCTGATCAAGAGGGTGCCATCCGCATCCTTGCCAATGAGCTTCATCGGGTGAATGAGGCGGTGATGAACTGCGTCAATCATGGCCTGTCCATCGAGTTGCAGCGGGTCAAGCGCTGCCACTCTGAGCGCGGATACTGGGGTGATATGATCGTGCCGGTTATCGTCAAGCAAGGTGACGAGCGGAGCTGAGTGCCCGCATTCATCCACAGAGCGGGCCGGGATCTACGTCAACCTGATCCGCATTGTGGCGGCGCCGCGCTACCGGTTCGATCGGATTGTCGCGTCGCCGACTGACCCTGGCGGAACTGTCGCAAACCGATTAGTAACTGAGTTCGGTCTACGCCTCCGGCAGGCTTCGGAGGCGCAAAATGTTCAAAGGCCGTCATTTCGATCGCTCGGTGATTGTGCTCTGCGTGCGCTGGTACTTGGCTTACAATCTGAGCCTGCGGAACCTCGAGGAGATGATGGCTGAGCGCGGTATCTCGGTCGACCATGCCACGATCCGCAGATGGATTATCCGTTACTCACCCGAACTGCTGGAGCGCTTCAACCGGCGGGAGAGAGCTGTCACCGGCAGGTGGCATATCGATGAAACTTACATCAAGGTCCGCGGCAGCTGGATGTACTTGTACCGTGCCATCGACAGCAACGGTGACACCGTCGAGTTCTGGTTCAGCGAGCGGAGAAACCTCACTGCTGCTAAGCGTTTTCTGGCGCGAGCACTGAAGCGACATGGCCGGCCCGAGAGGATCGTCATTGATGGCAGTCAGACCAATCGGGAGGCGATCGTGTCCTGTGACACGACAGACCGGCTGCAAGACCAAACACGGCAGAATCTGAAGCCGATCCGGGTCCGGCAGAGTCGGTATCTCAACAACCGGATTGAACAGGATCATCGGGCCATCAAGCGGCGAGTGTACCCGATGCTCGGGTTCAAGTCTTCGAACAGCGCTCGCGCGATCTTAGGCGGAATTGAAATGGTTCACATGATGCGCAAACAGCAGGGGAAGTATGCCCGCAATCCGCAGCCATCGCTGATCGAGCAGTTTGAGTTGCTTGCCGCCTGAACGCTCTACCGAGCGATTGGCCCTTCCGCATCTCATCTCAAAATTTGCGACACAGCGGCGGTGAGGTCGTAGAGCATCATGACCATGCAGGCCGTGCAGGTGCGGGAGGTGTAAAGGCCCGTCAGTCAACACTTACGTCGCTCATGCCGTAGCTCCGGCGAAAAGACGATCAAGTTTACAACAGATCTGATCAGGTTAGACTCGCTCTATACCGGGATGGCTTCTACTATGCTCACAGCAGATGCTGTAGGAATCACCCCTGTGAGGCGGAAGCCCGCTTTGCTCAGTAGGGCCGCATACTCACTTTCGGTGCGCTCCTGGCCTCCGGGTAGCACCAGCATCACCATGTCCAGCAGCTTGCCCGGATGCGGTATGTCGCCTGGGGGCAGCACCATCTCGACAAGCAAGAGGCGTCCGTCAGGCGCCATAGCTTTGTGACAATTGTTCAGGATCGTCACACACTGGTCCTCGCTCCAGTCATGGATGATGTGTGACAACAGGTAGACATCTCCTCCTTCAGGGACGCCCTTGAAGAAGTCACCCGATTGAATGGATATGCGCTCTGCGACGCCGCGTTCTCTCAGAAGGTCAGGCGCATCACGCACGACATGTGGCATGTCAAACAAGATGCCGTTTGGCTCGTTATGTCGGGCCAGGACAGCCGCCAACAGATTGCCCGTGGCACCCCCCACATCAACGACGGTCTTGAAGCCGGAGAAGTCGTAAGCGTCAGCCACAGCTGGTGGTTCCTGACCATGGAAGCCGACCATGGTTTCGCTGAACAAGGACGCTTCCTCAGGATGTTGCCCTAGGTAGTCGAAGATTGGTATCCCCAAAGCCTTCTCAAAGCCAGTTCTGCCTGTCTTCAAGGCATACTCAAGGTTGTCGAAAGCGGCTGCGCACCAGGGGCTGCCTAGTGCCAAGACGCTAGACCTCGCGGAACCAGGAGCTCCGGTCTTGAGCGCTGCTCCCAAAGGAGTGAGAGCAAAGCGCTGGGCTTTGTCCTCGGTCAGAATACCCAAGCCGGCCAGGGTCCGCATGAACCGGTGCAGAGAGGGCGCATGCGCTCCCACTAGCTGCGCTAACTCCGCAGCAGCCATAGGTTTGCTGTCGAGATGGTCCGCCAACCCCAGCTTGGCTGCCGTATAGACCACTCTAGATACCCAATAGGCCGTACCCATCTCAATCAGCTGTACGTGAGGTGGAAGAGCCTGCGGTGCGGTTCCCAACAGCTCAGACGAGTCACCGTCTTGAACTGGAGGCGCCGACGCCTCAGCAGCGTCCCCAGATGCAACTCTGATATCGCGACGATCAACTTCATCCTGCCGCAAGCTCTCGTTTGTTGATGTGTGCATAGCCCAACTTCTCCGCTGTCTAAATTGACAGCACCCACAGGCCCTAGATCCCCGGAGCGTGCTGCTGCGTGAGATCATTCTCCTCAATTCAAGCTCGTGCAGGTCAGCATCAGCTCGACTTTTGTTTGTCATGCGCCTGACTAGCTTAGTGTGCCTTCGCGGCCTTCTGCTCGGGCTTGATCTGCTTGAGCAATGAGGGGGAAACGAAATAGACGTGCATGTCGTAGTGCGGGACCTCGTAGCCCTCGTGGCCTTTGGGTTCAAACCCCATGTTGATGTGATCGATCGGCGGCAAGCTCTTGAGGCCGGTGAGTTCCGGCCAGGACTTGCCCGCTTGGGAGATCATGTATTCGATGCAGATCACCTTGCCCTTATAGACGCAGTAGGTCGGGCCGAGCGGCAGGTCCTTCGGGTTAGCCCAATGCTCGCCCATGCCAGGCACGACACTGGAAATCTTCACTGTGCCCTTCGGCAGAATACTGGCGCTGGGAAGCTTGGAGTATTCATCAGCCTGAGCGCTGGCAAGGGAGGCGGCTAACAGCGTGGAGGCTGCAAGCAGTACAGGGATGACCATCATCTGTCTCCTGAACCGAGAGTCGGTTGCGGGGGAACTTTGATCTGTCATGCTTGATCGTGCGATGTGAGATCAAGCAGAAGCGGACACAGCGGGAGTCGATTTACAGCCAACAGCTCAATGCCGACGAGCAGTGCATCAAGAGAGAACCGGCAACTATGGCGCAAAAACAGCAACACCGGCTCTTGTCATCTGACAGGTGATAGTGGCTTGCTTCACTTCATAGCCGGCTGGCAGACGGTAGATGACCCGGGCGGTGAGTGGCGCGAAGGTGACAGAGGATTGGCGCGATGAGCGGCCGGCACTTGCTGCTTCAACTTGAACCGCCCCATGAGCAACGACCGTGCGAGCAAGGGCATCACGGCACAGGCGTACGGTACGCTGATCCACTCCAGGTCGTCTCCGCAAAGACTTTCCCAGCCCTTTGAGAGTGTCAGGGGGTCCATACACCCAGCCAAGATCGCTCATCCGGATAGCCGTTTGAGGCACTGCCAGGCTCCCGGACGGCATAAGGCTGGCGAACCCGTCCACCGAGCCGGTTGCGGCCCATATTGTCTGGCCACTGGACCCGGCGCCTAGTGCCGGAGAAAATGCCTTTGCTCCGGGTCGGCCTGCGGGGCCGACACCACCGGAGGAGAGGGCAGCGCCTCCAGCAGCACCAACAGCAAGACTCGCGACGCTGCCAAGGAGGCCCAGCAACCCGAAGGCCATGGCAGGGGCAGAGGCGAACACCAGAGGCACTGCTATTCCTATCAGAAGCTTGACTCTCATGACGGCCTCCCGAGTGATCTCGCCATTATGAGCGGCGCGTTCAGCATCTGCAGGATTGGTCCGCCGGGTTAGTCTCATCTCTGGAGAAGTGACTGGTTAGGATCGGGCCAAGCAGAAAGCTCCACCTACCGTCACCAAATTCGGATGACCCTTCAATGTCCGACATGTGGAAGGAGATGGATTTCAGTGGAATTGCCTGGAATTTCCATAGCCACAGGCAGGAGCACCTGGCCAAGATACTGCCGAGGCTGTTTGCAAGAGGTGATTGGATGGCGCGTGATATCGACCGGAAACTGCGGGCGACAACTATCGCGCTCGGGTTGATCACCCGCAAAGATCTGGCGGCTGCCTTCAGGCGGGTAAACGCTGCCACGACATTCGACATCGAACGAGCCCACAAGTGGCTGCAGGGGCGTTCCAGCCCGCGAGATGTTAGGCTCTACCAGGATTGGCTTCTCGTCCTAGAGCTTGATCAGAGTGCCGAATGGATTGCTAACTGCGAGTTCGAGGCCTTTTTGGATGTGATTGCGCAGCGGCACGATGTGGACCGGGAGACGCTACGCCTCCAAAGCATGTCAATGCATGCTGCACGCTTCAGCAACGCAAATGAGACACATTCTAACCTCACAGGGACTTACGTTTGCTACTCCAACGCGTGGTCGCCATACTTTCGCGGCCAGATCATCCGCGGTGAACTGTTGATTGCCGACGCTGAGTCTGCCGCAGGACCGCAGGTGACCTATTCAGAGTCTCTGCCAACAGGTCGCCTTCAGGTGAGTGGGCTAGTACGTTTGAGCAGTCGTGCGATGCACATGAGCTTAAAGGAACCTACAGGCGATGCTCAGTTCATGTTCTGCCTGTTTCCTCCCACAGCTCCGGTCAGAGTGCTGGGCGGGCTCATGTGTGGGGCGACGCTGATCGGTCCTGACTCAAGCCCATCTGTGACCCGGATCGTCATGATCCGACTGCCCGAGAAGAGCGAACACTGGCAGTCAGCAAATGCTTATCTCGCCAAAGCGAGCTCCTTTGCACAGGATCTCGCCTCTCTTGGGCTCTCAGTCTCGTCGCCACAGACGATCGATGAGCGACTGTCAGAGTTCCTATGCTCAGGCGATGGACCCGGACTCGATCAGCCCAGCACGGCTTCATACCGGGCCATTGTTGAGTTGTTCGATCGCGAGTGGCTGAGGCGTCTCGATGAGGATTTGAACGCCAAAGAATAGAGAAGTGGACTGGCCTACAGGCGAATAGTAGCCGGTACCCCCGCTCGTGCTCGACCAGCAGGATCAGTGCGGCCTGCTGGCAAGCGCATTGTTCTGGTGGACGGCTTGCATCGTCTGGAGGCCTGCGAAGCCCTTGGAGAGACCCATTCCCGGCTGTCTGATGCAGGCTCGTCAGCGCTGAACGGTGCCTACTTGCGTTTGAGATTGATGACGTTGCTGCCGGGAGCTTCGCTCAACCGGAGCTTTCGCTCCAAATCCTCAAATTGTCTGGATACCGCGGTCAGGTTGGACCTGATCACATAGAGGTCAGATGCAGCGATGGGAGCTGCATGGAGTGATCCCGGGTTAAGCTCCTGTGGCGTTGTCTGCTCGGACTGCCTTTCCGATCGGGGGCCGGTGCCCACCACCCACGTCCAGGTTCGTTTCAGAAGCAGAACACTCAGGTAGATGAGGCCGATCCCAAAAGCTAACGCAACTCCTATGAGGCATACTGCGATTAGCTGCCCTCTATCGATACCCATAAAAACCCCTTTGTCCTATGGCTAAGGTTATCATGTAGGCGGGAGTTGCGCCCGGGCGATACTGGTCTGATGGTTAACACCTCTGAGGGACGAAACCGCCCTTTCGGAGAGCTACGTGATTTCGCCTGATCCGTTGTCTGGACGGTTCTGTCGCGAATTTCCGATGAAGACAGAAAGAGGGCTATTCCACCCGCAAGCCTCACGCGGCGAGGATGTTAAACTGCTCGACGAGGGATGG
>NZ_JACXAB010000094.1 GCF_014699075.1 Microvirga sp.
ACCGAACGGCCTTGGCTCATCATGTCCATTGGCCTGCGCGACTGGGCTCACCAATGCTGATCAGTGGGACTTGGTATTAGTCAGGCGAGTGCACTCCGCTCTGAGACAGACCTAACATTGCTTGAGGAGAGCACGGACTGACTCCGGCTTCCTACCTGTCCGCTGTCGGCTCTCGAGACATCGTCCCGAGGGCAGTATTATTTCACTGTTGCCATGTGATCAACGGAGACTGGTGTAGCCAAGTCGAAGCGCCAACTTGGTCCAAGACAAACTTCGCAACATCCTCTCGCGAGATTGTTCCGCCGCGGAAGCCGGAGAGGTCTGTGAAGGCCCGGATCGTGTTGCCGCCGGGCTTGTTGTTGAGGATGCTCGGGCGGACGAGAACCCAATCAAGCCCGCTGTTTCTGATGATCGTTTCCTGGCGGTTCTTGTCCGCGTACACCTTCCGCAAAAGCAGCGGGAATATCAGGTTGTCGAACAGAAAGCCGCCGTGGCCAGCACTGTCACCGGCGCCAATCCCGGTGATGCAGACCAAACGCGAGACGTGCTCAGCTTTCATGGCACTCACGATTGCTTGAGTCGCGGACGATAGGAACGTCACCTCGCGGAAGGGACTGGCGGGTGTGCCGAGAGCGCTGATGACGGCATCCCGGCCTTTCAGCGCTTGGCGCAAGGTGCTCTCATCACGGGCGTCGCCGACGATGAGCTTTACGCCTTCGAGGTCACGAGCTGTCTCGGCGGACCGGACCAGCACAGTGACTTCGCACCCTCGCGCTACCGCCTGGCTGACGATCAGGCGGCCGGTGCCGCCGGTCGCGCCAAGGACCAGGATCTTCGGTTGGGCAGTTTGGATGTTGTCGGATATGCGGCCTTGCATGGTCGTGACCTCGAGAGGGAGGACGCCTTGCAAGAGGCAGTCCCCTGGTTGATGTTGACAGTGACGGTCAGAGCCGACCTTCCGCGAGCAGTTCACGGGTGCGCTTCAGCGTGGACAGCAGGGCGGCTTTGTAGCCTTTGTCGCTGTCGAACTGCTCCTGCTCGGCCTGCTCCTCGGGGCCGTTCGGCTCTTTGCCGCTCAGGCCGAGGTAGCAGTAGAAGCGGAGTTGAAGCTCGCCGGCCTCATCCTCGAACAACTCGTTGATGATTGCGCCCTCCCGCGGACCGGCGGCCTGGAAGAACGTGACCTTGCCCTCCGGCTCGAGGGTGATGATCTCGCGCAGATCAGCGTCGCCGATCGTTGCTTCGCGCACGAAGTGAGTCGCGCTCTCCTCCACGACATCGCATCGGGTGCAGAGACCGGGCGGGAGGAACAGGCGGGCGTCGCGGGCCTTGAGCTTCAGGCCAGCCCATGCCTGTGCGCGGGTCAGCCTGGTTTCGTCTTCCGGGTTCACCGGCACGGTGGCGGTCGAATAGATCATGATGATGTTCCTTCTCGTGAGTGTCGGATGCTGCTCTGCCGTCAGGCTGAAGTGGCAATCTCGGCGGCGAAGTCGCGGTATGAGCGCAAGGGGCGTCCCAGGAGTGCGGTAAGGCGCGCGACGTCGTCGTCTTCGGGGAGCATGCCGTCCGTGAGGAAGCGCTCGGCCATCAGGCGCATGTCGTAAGCCGTCGAACTCGGCGTGAACCACCGCAGGTTCTGCTCGAACCCGGCGGTGTCATCGCCCGGATAAGCAATTGTGCGACCAAGCACCTCCGACCAGATCGCGGCGGCATCCGCGCCGGTCAGCGTGTCGGGACCAACGAGATTGATCCGGTCGAGCGCGAGCGGTCCAGCGGCCTGCTCGCGGCGGATGAGCTCGATGGCCGCGATCTCGCCGATGTCGCGGGCGTCGATCATGGCAAGGCCCTTGCTGCCGATCGGCATCGGGCAGACGCCGTATCCGAGCACGACGTCCTTGATCGTGAGATCGTTGTTCATGAAGTAGGCGGGGCGCAGGATGGTGGCGTTGAAGCCCATCTGCTCGATCATCCTCTCGACCCCGAACTTGCCGGCGAAGTGCGGCACGTTCAGGTAGAGGTCGCTGTGGATCACGGAGAGGTAGACGATCCGCTCGACATGCTCCTCGCGGGCAACGTTAAGGACGATCAGCGCTTGGGTGAATTCGTCGGGCGCCACGGCGTTGAGCAGGAACAGGGTGGAAACACCGGCGAAAGCCTCGCGGAGGGAGTCGATGTCGGGCAGGTCGCCCTGCACGACGCTCACGCCTGCACGGAAGTTGGCCTTGGCAGGGTCGCGGACGAGAACGCGCACATCGGCGCCGCGCTTTGTAAGCTGTTCGACAACTTGGCGGCCGATGGTGCCTGTGGCACCGGTAACGAGGATAGTCATGGGGATCACTCCGGTTTGGGTCAGAAGTCACCCTGGAAAATGAGTGATCCACATTCGTGGCGATAGACGCTATATATGGACAGACCGTCTCATGGATGGAACACCTATGGACCTTCTTGCTCTCGCTGATTTCAACCTCGTCGCCCGACATGGAGGATTTGGTAAGGCCGCCCGCGCTACCGGGCGCCCAAAAGCAACCCTGTCCCGGAGGGTAGCCGAACTGGAAGCCGCCCTTGACCTGCGTCTGTTCGAGCGCGGGGCACGCGCGCTGAAGCTCACCGAGGAAGGACGGGCGCTTTACCAGAGAACGGGGGCGTTGCTGACCGAACTCGACGAGACAGCGGCTGCGATCGCGTCCGGTGGGGATAGGCCGCGAGGCCGTTTGCGGATTAGCGCTCCATTGCTCTTCTCACAGACTGCGATGGGGAAGATTGCCGCCGGCTTCGCCCTGAAATATTCGGAGGTCCGGCTTGAGGTCACGACAGAGGACCGTTCCGTCGACATGATCGAAGAGGGCTTTGATCTCGTGATCCGGGTCAATCCTAATCCGGATGAGAGCCTCGTCGGGCGGGTCTTTCTGCGGGATCGGCTGGTGGTCGTGGCAAGCCGAGGTCTGTCGCGACCTCGAGGCAATGCAGCCGTTCCGGCTGTTGTGCGAGGGGCAGGCGATCCCGGTGCTGCCTGGGATGTCACGGCACCGACCGGAAGATCGAGCATCGCGATCGATCCGGTGCTTCGCTTGTCATCGCTCGTGATGGTTCGCGATGCCGTTCGAGCGGGTGTTGGAGCCGGTCGCCTCCCAGTGTCGCTGGTGAGCCATGATCTGGAGGCCGGCACGCTGGTGCATTGGGGCGATGTAGAGAGCCCGGACATCACCCTATGGGCGCTCTACCCATCACGACGGCTGCTGAGCGGTCGCGTGTCCGCCTTCCTGGAATACTTGAAAGAGGCCTTTCCGATGGGAACACCTGACGAGCTGGCGGCCTATATTCTTGGATAGGTAAGGATGATCCAGATGTGATCGGAGCCTTCTCGCTTTCTCACAAATGCGGCGGTCACGTTCGGCCCTCGACGCGACCGTTCCCGACCCGCTTGTTACCATCCTGCGGCTGAGGGAAATCCAGGAGGCCGATCATGGACGCCTTGCACCCTGAGCCGCATGCCGCATTGGCCGTCGAGGATGATCGCGATGTCAGGGCGCTGGCCGCCCTGCTGGATGAGACCCCCGCTCGGCAAGGCTATAGATGCTGTTCGGAGGTATCGATCAGTCTGCCGGCGGCTCGGGACCGTCGCCCCGATCTTTCGACTCAGTCGAAATGAAATCCACAAAAGCCCGCAA
Source organism: Microvirga sp. (assembly GCF_014699075.1). GTDB lineage: Bacteria > Pseudomonadota > Alphaproteobacteria > Rhizobiales > Beijerinckiaceae > Microvirga. The sequence goes on from NZ_JACXAB010000094.1 coordinate 3,669, forward strand.
TGGAGCTGGCATGAACCTCCGGGAGAAATAGAGCTGCGGGCCCTCAAAGCGGGCCCGCCACTCCGACAACACCGGCACGAGAGCCCCCGTCGCAAAATGTGGAGCCAGCCAGTTCTCGAAGGTGTAGACGAGGCCGCGCCCGGAACGGGCGAGATCAACAGCGGCGCCAGCAGCTTCGACGCCGATTATAAGACGACCGACCGGGTCGACGGTGATCACCCGTCCATCCTTTTCGAACTCCCAGTCGACAAAGGCACCGCTGGAGAAGCGGAGACGAATGCAGTCATGGGTAAGGAGATCGTGGGGATACTCCGGCGTGCCACGGCTGGCGAGATAGGAGGGCGCCGCTGCGAGCGCAGTCCATTGCCATCTTGGCCCGATCGGGATGGCGATCATGTCTTGTGCCAGATGTTCGCCGTAGCGTATTCCGGCATCACATCCCGCCGCGATAGCATCTACAAGCCTGTCCTCCACCACGCATTCGATGCGCACACCAGGATGCCTCTCGAGGAATGCGTTCATCAGAGGTGGAAGGATGTCGGTCATCACAGCGCCGGTGACGTTGAGCCTCAAGAGGCCGCGGACCTCAAGATGAGAACTGGCAGCATCCTGGAGGGCCACGCGAGCGCCGGCGAACAGGGGGGACAGGCGGGCCGCCAGTGCCTGTCCCGCGTCCGTTGGCGCCACACTCCGCGTCGTCCGGGTCAGCAGCGGTACGCCGAGTTGCTGTTCGAGACGCGAGATCTTCTCGCTGACCGAGGACGGTGACAGGCCGAGCCGTTTAGCCGTCGACCGAAACCCGCCCATCTCACAGATATTGAGAAAGATCGCCAGATCGTCGTAGCTGGGTGCATCGTCATTGTTCGCCATGGCGATCAGAGTATGCAGATTTTGACCGATTATCAAACCGGAGGCGAACAGCTAGCTTTAGTTTGGAAAGGCCATCCAGGCGATAGTTCGAAAGGTAGACCCCTATGAATGCGAAGACAGTTCTGATCACTGGAGCGAACAAAAGCATCGGCTTCGAGACCGCGCGGCAGCTTGGCCGGCACGGTTACCGGATCTGGCTTGGAAGCCGCGATATCGGCCGGGGAGAGAAGGCCGCATCCGACCTCGCCGCCGAAGGAATCGACGTCAGGCCGATTGAGATCGACGTGACGAGCGAGCAATCCGTTCGTTCGGCTGCCGCGCAGTTAGGAGCCGCCGACGGCAAGCTCGATGTCCTGATCAACAATGCCGGCATCCCGGGTATGATGACCGCGCCAAGCAAGCAGTCGGTCGACGACATCCGGCGCATTTATGAGACGAACGTGTTCGGACCGATCCGGGTCACTCAGGCCTTCCTTCCTCTGCTCAAGGCGTCGCCTCAAGCCAACATCGTCATGGTCAGCAGCGGCCTGGGATCCTTGGGGTGGCTGAGTGATCCGGAGAACGAGTTCTACGGGGTCAACATCCTCGGCTACAACAGCTCGAAGACCGCCCTCAATGCCGTAACGGTGGCGTTTGCCAAGGATCTGGCGGAGGCCGGCATCAAGGTCAATGCAGCCGATCCGGGGTACACGGCCACCGACTTCAACGGGCACTCGGGCTATCGGACGGTCAAACAAGCAGCAGTCGTCATCGTACGGTTGGCTACCCTGGACAAGGATGGTCCCACAGGAGAGTACTTCTACGATGAGGGTCCGGTGCCGTGGTAGTCGGTGACGAGTGAATGGGGACCGAATTGAGGACGCGATCTGAACGTCTGGAGATGGCACATTTGCGAAGTAGACTGAGCTTCCGCTTTGGACAGGTACACCAGACGTTCTGCCATTGAACGAATTTCGCTACCTGGCTCAATGCAGACCTACAGCGATGATCCACTATTCACTTGCCTCACATCCCTGACGACGTCGAGGAAGGCCCGTAGGGCCGGCGGCACGGCTCGGTGTCCCGGGTAGTAGACGGCCACTGGCCCCTGTTCGTGCATCCAGGCGGAAAGCACCGTCCGCAATCGCCCCACTGCAATGGCGGCTTCGGCAGCCCAGCTTGCCACGTAGGCGATCCCCAAGCCCTGTGCGGCCGCGTCCGCCATCAGGCCCTCGTCATCGAGAATAATGGATCCGTCTGTATCGATCGTCAGTTCCTGCCCAGTCCGCTCGAATTCCCACCGGTACAGTTTGCCGCTCGGCGTGCGGTGGCCGATGCAGCGATGATGCTTGAGGTCGTCCGGAGTTGTCGGCTCACCGGCGCGCTTGAGATAGGCTGGCGATGCAACGCAGACGAACCCGATCGGGCGGGCCAGGGGCACCGCGATCATGTCCTTCGGAATGGACTCAATCAGGCGCACACCGGCATCGAAGCCCCCCGACACGATGTCAACCAAGCGTCCCTCGACAACGAGATCCACTGTCACATCAGGGAACCGTTCGGCCATGCGCGGGAGGACCTCGCGGACGAGAGCGGCCGCGGCCACTCGCGGTGCATTAATCCGGACCTTGCCTGCCACTTGGCCCCGAAAGGTAGTGACGGCGTCCAGCGCCTCATCCAAGGACGTGAGTGCCACCTGCAGCCGGCTAAGCAGCTCAAGTCCGGCTTCGGTCGGCGAGACGCTCCGGGTCGTTCGGTTGAGAAGGCGCACGCCCAGGCCTTCCTCAAGGCCTCGCATTGCGTGGCTCAGTGTGGAGGGTGCTGTGCCGAGTTCATCCGCGGCGCGGCGGAAGCTGCGGTGAGTCGCTACTGCCATAAAGGCGGTGAGATCGTTGAGGGAAGGGCGCGTCATTGGTGGTGATTTTGCATCAACCTATGCCGATTTCAACGTCTAATCGCGCAGGCCCAGGGCTGCTATCTCCTGCTCCAGCAAGGCAGTCCCTAATACTCTCATTAGGACAAGTCCTTGTTCTGAGGTTTCTTTCGATCTGAACAAGGAGACTTAAGTGTCCAAGCGCAACACCGTCTTCCCTGCCGGACGGCAGGCACTCTACGAGATGCACCGCTACTCTGCTGCCATCCGATCCGGCGATCTGCTCTTTGTCTCAGGGCAGGTCGGCAGCCGCGAGGACGGCTCGCCTGAGCCTGACTTCGCAAAGCAGGTTGAGCTTGCGTTCGACAACCTCAGCGAGGTTCTGAAAGCGGCTGGCAGCACGTTCGATGACATCATTGATGTGACGACATTCCATACCGATCCGGAGGCCCAGTTCGGGACCATCATGTCCGTCAAGGACAAGGTATTTTCTAAAGAGCCTTATCCCAACTGGACTGCTGTTGGAGTGAATTGGCTCGCCGGCTTCGATTTCGAGATCAAGGCAATCGCGCGGATTCCAGCGGCCGTCTGAACTGCCACCAGACCTGATCATGCTCTTAACCCAAGAGTGTGCTTCTGCAATCGATTACAGTATAATATTTAGATCTTAGCGGAAACTGGAGCTATGCCCGTGAAGGTTCGCAAGTTCTCTGTCGCCGATGCACCGTTCGAGCGCTCGCCTGGCCAGGACGGGGAGGTGTGGGCAGGCAATCTGATAGACCAACACCACGGTGGGCCCATCACCATTGGCTACGGTCGCTACGGGCCCAACCAGAGCATTGATGAGACGCTCGCCGTGCACGACGTGATGGTGGTTCTGGAGGGAAGCCTGTCGGTGACATCGAGTGACGGCACGGTCACTGCTGGTCCGGGCGAGATCGTCTATATGCCCAAGGGCGAGGTGGTCACCATACGGTCGCATGATCAGGGAGCGATCACCGCCTACGTCACACACCCGCACTGGCAGGAGCCGCTTGCATAAGCCAATGCGCCGCAACCCTCGCGACGCCTGAGCAGGTGGCGGCTGTCGAGTAGACGGCGCAAATCACTGCAGGTCGGCTCGTGGCACGAGGCGGAAGTAACTCGAATGTCTGCCTTTTCGCAGTGAGCAGACGTTCATTCCGTCTGCTCAATTTCTTGGTTTGACCCCGAACGGTCCTAGGGGCGCTGCCCATGAGATCGCTTCTGGAAGGTGGCCATAAGGGGAATCCCTCAGTGGACGGCCAGTTTTCAGGTTGGCAATGGCGGGATATCCTGCCTGACGTCCTTGCCTTGAGCTTCCATGACCTCCCTCCCTTTCGATCCCAACGACGAAGCCCTCCGCTGCCTGGTGGAGGCCCTCACCGAAAGCGGGCAGGCAGTCTCCATCTTCGATGCCGAGGATAATCTCCGATACGCCAACAAGACCTACCAGGGCATGTTCCTCGGCAGTTATAACGGTCCGCTCACCTTCACCGGCATCCTCCGCCATGCTCACCGAAACGGGCTGGGGGTGCGGATCGATGACAACGACGTCGAAGCCTTCATCGCCAGAACTCTGCCGCGGCGACGGAGCGTGCCCCGCAAGTCGTTCGAGACCGACCTTGTGGATGGCCGCTGGTTCTGGATCGACCATACCGTGCTCCCGAACGGCTGGGTGCTGTCTGTTGGCGCTGATATCACAACGTTGAAGAACAACGAGAAGTCCCTGCGCCAGGCCCATGAGGCAGCGCTGAATGCGTCGCAGACCGATCAACTCACCGGGCTGCCGAACCGCCGTCACATCCTTGGACTGCTTGATGAGTCGCTTGCCGCCAATGAGGGCACAGGATCAGGCTTGTGCGTGGCCGTGATCGACATCGACCACTTCAAGGCGATCAACGATGCACACGGGCACGAGGCGGGCGACGCGGTGCTCGAGCATTTCGCACGCTACTGCCGGGAGAGGGTACGCGTCCAGGACCGCGTGGGCCGGACCGGCGGAGAGGAGTTCCTGCTGCTGCTGCCCGAGGTGAGGGTCGACGATGCCGTGCGCATCATCGACCGCATCCGGGATGGCTTTCCTGCGGCGGTGCTGGAGCACAGTGGGCTCGAGCTGCCTTGCACCTTCAGTGCGGGCGTGACCGAGGCTCTGCCCGACGACGACCGCAGCTCGATCCTCCGCCGCGCCGACCGGGCTCTGTACGCCGCGAAGGAGGAGGGGCGGAACCGCACCAGGATCGGCTCCAAAGAAGAGCATTGAGGGCAAGGCAGTCGCCTTGGGCTGACATGGCTGAAAGGTGTTCGGGCCATTTCCCCCACGGCTCTCTGACCTCCCACACCTGAACGGAGGATCGGATCCGCAGCTATGGCGTTAGTGTCTGTACCTTCCGGATTACCCCTTCGAGAGGATCATCATGCAGATCGAACTGGAGCCGCGCGACCAGGGTGCCGCCCTTGTCAACGTACAGGGCCGCCTGGATGCCGCAGCCGCCCCAACCTTTAAGCAGCAGATCACGGATGCGATCTCGCAGGGCAACGTGCGTCTTGCACTGCACATCGCCCACGTGTCCTTCATGGACAGCACCGGGCTGGGTGCCTTGGTGTCGGCCCTCAAGGCAGCCCGAAAGGCCAACGGTGACATCAGCATCATCGCCCCGAGCCCGCAGGTGCAGAAGCTGCTCAAGCTCACCGCCATGGACCGCGTGTTCCGGGTCTTCCCTTCGCCAGACGAGGCCCTGCAACAGCTCGGAGGCCGCTCCAGCTAAACCAGCTACAGGGAATAGACATAGGCGTTCGTCTCGCGACGCTTGAAGCCCATCCCACGCGCGATGAGGCCTCCTGCTCCGTCGGCAGACGGCCGTCAGGCGTAAACTGGTGAACCGCATCGCGCAGTTCCTCCGACAGTTCGCACAGGATTTGCTGACACGGTAGCCCAGTCCGCTGCTCCAGCTCATCGAGCGTGTCCGGGCCAAGTGCCTGCGAGAGTTCGTCAGGCGCGATCACCGGACATCGTATGTGGACCTCGAGAGCAGCGTCCATCACCGCCAAGCTTCGACGAGGCCGTGCCAGGACGGATGTACTCCGGCCCGGTCCGTTCCTGCGCTTGCCTGACGATGCAGGCGCCCGTCTGGACCCCCATCAGCCTCGGCCCGTAGCAGGCGAGGCGAGAGGTGCGTAGGCACTCCGCCCGTTCGCCCCGGAGCCTGGGCTTCTCCGTCTAAGGGCTTATGCTGCCTTGGCTGGGGACTTCAGCGCTCCAGCCTTCAGACAATGACTCCGATCAGGCGGCCTGTCCGGAGCCGTGAGAGCCTTTTTGCCAAGCCCTTCAGGCGCCCTAGATCCCTTGCGATGGATCAGCAGACACCCCAATCGGCCGCCCCCTCCTGGGACGAGACGGAGCGCCTCACGGCGCTGCGCAGCTATGGCATCCTCGACACGCCCACAGAGCAGGATTTTGAGGATGTGGTCCGGATCGCGGCTCATGTCTGCAACGCCCCGATCTCCGTGATCAACCTGATTGAGGACACCCGCCAATGGTTCAAAGCCGAGATTGGCCTTGGGGTGCGGGAGACTCCTCTGGATGTTTCCATCTGCGCGCATGCCATCCTGCAGCCCGGCCTGTTTGTCGTTCCGGATACGACCCAGGATCCCCGCTTTGCCTGCAATCCGTTGGTTACAGGAGAGCCGAACCTCCGCTTCTATGCGGGAGCCCTGATTGAGACGCCCGAGGGCCTGCCGCTCGGCACCGTATGCGTGCTCGATTACAAGCCCCGCGAACTCACCGAAGATCAGGCTTTTACCCTCCGGGCGCTTGCCCGCCAGGTGATGACCCAACTGGAATTGCGGCGGGCCCTGGTCGCACAAAAGCAAGCCCAGGAGCAGCAACAGCTGCTCATTCGAGAGTTGCACCACCGGGTCAAGAACACCTTGGCGACCGTTCAGGCTATCATGGGATCGACGGCGCGGGCTTCATCCAACATGGAGCAGTTCCAGCAGGCCTTTATCGGCCGCATCGCCTCCCTGGGGAAGACGCACTCCCTCCTGACCGAAGAGCGCTGGCAGGCTGTCCCGTTGCAGGAGCTCGTCTGCCTGGAGCTGGAGCCCTACGACGATGCGGCCGGAAAACGGATCCAAATCCAAGGGCCCCAGGTTGAGCTGCCGCCGGATCTGGCCGTGCCAATTGGCATGGCGATCCATGAGATGACGACCAACGCCGTGAAGTATGGCGCGCTGTCGGAATTCGGTGGGATGGTCACGGTCACCTGGGAGCTGCGGACCGAGGACGGCCGGAGGAAGCTGGATCTGGAGTGGATTGAACGGCATGGCCCGCCGGTTGAGCCCCCGACGCGGCAGGGCTTCGGCTCACGTCTGCTGGAACGCGTGCTCACGGCCCAGATCCATGCAGAGGTGACGACCGACTACAGGCCGGAGGGATTGCACATTCAGGTAACGGTGCCGCTGACGTAGAGCGCGGCAGTACTGGGGAACGGGCGGGTCACTGCAGCACCGGAACGCGACGGGGCAGGGAGGTCTCCTTGGCAGCGATGGTCGTCGCCTGAGCATCGCTGAGCGACACCAGCATGCGACAGCCAAGACCCTCGACGGCAAAGTCGAGATGGGTTTCGCCATCTAGGTCCCGTGCAATTCCTTGCTGAAGGAGGCGTGATCCAAATCCCGTCCGGGACGGCTGCCTCACCGCCGGACCACCCATTTCCTTCCAGGTCAGATGCAGGCGGCTTCCATCCCCGTTTGTCGTCACCTCCCAACGCACCCGGACCTTCCCTTCCGGAACGGACAGGCTGCCGTGCTTGGCCGCATTGGTCGTCAACTCGTGCGCGGCCATCCCGAGCGCGACCGCAACCCGGGGCGCCAGCGGAACGGGTGGTCCTTCGAGCATGACCCTCCGCCCGGAGCTGTCGTCGTAGGGCGCCAGCTCGGTGCGGAAGATGTCGCGCAGGGACACCGTCTCCCATGCGGCCTCTGACAGGAGGTTGTGGGTTTTGGAGAGCGCCAGGATGCGCGCTTCCAGGCTGGCCTTGTAGGCCTCTGGGCTCGGGGCCGACCGGGCTGTCAACACGGCCATGGTCTGCACGGTGGCCAGCGTGTTCTTCACCCGGTGGTTCAGTTCATTGATCAGCAGGGTTTGCCGCTGGTCCTTCTCGGCCAGTTCGCGGGATGCCGCGGTCAAAGCATCAGAGACACGGCCGACCTCGCTTGGGGCTCGTTCCGGCACACGCATCGGTTCTCCCCGCCCCAAGGCTTCGGCGGAGCCGGCCAGCGCCCTGAGGGGGCTGGCGACCAACTCGGCGGCGAACCAGGCGAGGATGGCTGTGAGGAAAGCCACGAGAGCGCCCCACCCGGCGATCCTCCGCTGGATGGCGCTCACCGGCGCAAATGGGACGTGTCGCAAATTGAGAGTTGGGCCGAAGCGGCGGAGCAATCTTCACTGAGCTTTAGGCGACTAGCCGCTCGAA
>NZ_JACXAB010000095.1 GCF_014699075.1 Microvirga sp.
CGCTGCGGAACTCCATGATCGCCCGCTCGACCAGGGTGGTGGCGGGATTGTCGGACAGGCTCAAGGTCACGCGCATCGCGGTTCAGTCCTCTGAATGAATCTTGCTGACGGTGAAAGCGACTAAAGCTTATGCGAACGTGCGGCACTCTTTATGTTTGAAGTTCGATTGCTCATTCGTTCAACAGCTCAATCCCGAAGCCCCTCAGGCCACATAGGACCGGCTCAACCTTGCGAGATTAAGGATCCACGCGGTGCCACTGGCTGGAGCGTATGGCTTTCGATCCCGTGTCCTCGCCCTTCTTCCTGCCGGCGCTTGGCTTCGCCATCCATCGTCAGGCCCCCGCGCCGACCATCTGCTCTTCACGCTTCTCGACTGAACGGGTGACCGGATCAAGGGAGTGCTCGGCCAGGAACTTATCGGCTTCCAAGGCCGCCATGCTCCCCATTCCGGCGGAGCTGATGGCCTGCCTGAACACCGGGTCGATCACATCGCCGGCCGCCATGCACCCGGGCACTGAGGTTTTCGTCGACCAGGAGCCGGCTTTGATGTAGCCGGCATCATCCATGTCGAGCTGCCCACGAAACAGCTTGGTGGCGGGATCGTGGCCGATGGCAACGAACAGTCCGTCCGTGGCGAGCTCCCGCGTCTCACCCGTGTTCACGTCACGGATCCGAACGCCAGTCACCGCCTTCACCGGCTCCTGCTTGCCCATCACCTCGTCGATGACGTGGTTCCAGATCACCTCGACATTCGGCTTGGCCAGGAGGCGGTCCTGCATGATAGGCTCCGCCCGCAGGCGATCACGGCGATGAATGATCGTGACTTTGGAAGCAAGGTTCGACAGGTAGAGGGCCTCCTCCGCGGCCGTGTTGCCACCTCCGACAACCACGACTTCCTTGCCGCGATAGAAGAAACCATCGCAGGTCGCGCAGGCCGAGACCCCGTACCCGTTGAAGATTTCCTCCGAGGGCAATCTGAGCCAGCGGGCTTGAGCTCCCGTTGCGATGATGAGGGCGTCAGCGATGTATCTATCGCCGGAGTCCCCCTCAGCCCGGAACGGACGTCTGGAGAGATCAACCGAGGTGATGGTGTCGTACACGAGATTGGTGCCGACATTCTCCGCCTGCTGTCGCATCTGCTCCATCAGCCATGGCCCTTGAACGGGCTCCGCGAACCCAGGGTAGTTCTCAACATCTGTCGTGATGGTGAGCTGGCCGCCCGGCTGAATGCCTGTCACCAGAAGCGGCTTGCGGTTGGCACGGGCAGCATAGATGGCGGCGGTGTAGCCGGCCGGTCCGGCCCCGATGATCAGGACCTCGGTGCGATGTGTGGTCATAGGGTAATCTCAACAATCCTAAAAAGAGGTCAGATGAATGCATCCGCCGGAAGGCACTGGAGCCGCTGTTGCTGCATGCGAGGCTCTAGGCGGCAGTGTCGATCTCGTAGCGGGAGATACCGAGGTCATCGAGCTCGCGGTCGGAGAAATGGGACAGCTCATGGACGGACTCACGGTAGCGCTGGACGGCATGGATCTTGGAAAGAACGAAGGCGATGAACATGGGAATTCTCCGTTTGAAGCCAAAGCAATGGCTTCTCTCAATGGTAGCAATCCTGCCAGCGGGCCGGGCTACAAAACAGGCCCAAGACTGAGTGAAGGGACTGTACCATCACCGTTCGATTGCAGAGGCGTATCCACCTCGTGCACAACAAGGTACTCTCGCGCCGGGCTTCAGGCATTCGCGGTTTCGACCTTCGTCAGGATATGAGAGCGAGCCTCAAGCGTCCGATGGACTGGGCATTTGTCGGCGATCTCCGCGATCTTGTCCGTGACCGCAGGCCCGGGATCCGTCTCGAAGGTGATCCGCCGCTCGAACTGATCGATCTTGCCGCTGCGCCCTTCTCCGCGGTCGTCGGCATGAACCTTGGCGTGCCGCACCTCGACAGTGAACGGCGGAAGCTGCCAGCCCTTGCGCTCGGCATACAGTTGCAGCGTCATCGACGTGCAGGCGCCGAGTCCCGCCGACACGAAGCCGTAAGGACTCAGTCCGCTGTCCAACCCGCCATAGCTCTCGGGCTCGTCGGCCAGCAGCCGATGCCGGCCCGCTTCGACGACCTGCTGGAAGCGGCCTTCGCCCGACGCACGCACGAGGATGCGATCGTGGTGGCCCGCCGGTTCTGCGCCCATCGGCTTTGACGGGTATTTGCCGAACCAGGCGCTAATAACCTCGGCGACGAAGATCGCATCTTCATGGCGGGTCAGGAGATGGTCGGCCCCGTCGAGGGAGATGAAGCTCTTCGGGTGCGAGGCCGCCTCGAAGATCCGCTTGGCATTCTCGATTCCGACAATCCGGTCGCCGGGAGCATGGAGGACGAGCAGGGGCCGTCCGAGATCGGGGATCTTGGCTTCGAGATGGGGCTGGCGCAGGTCGTCGAGAAACTGCCGCTGGATGGTGAAGCGACGTCCGGCGAGTTCCACCGCGGCCTCGCCGTGGCTTTCGATGGCGGGCACATGCGTACTGAAGTTGTGGATCACGTGCTCCGTATCGGCCGGGGCCCCGATCGTCACCACCGCCCGTACTTCGGGAAGGTCCGTAGCCACCGCCAGGACAGCGGCGCCCCCGAGCGAGTGGCCGATCAGGAGTTCGGCGGGACCGAAATGGCTCGCAAGATACTGAGCGGCTCGCCGGAGGTCCTCCACGTTCGAGGAGAAGTTGCTGTTGGCGAACTCCCCGCCCGAGGCCCCGAGACCAGTGAAGTCGAACCGCAGAACCGCAATGCCCCGCATGGCGAGCTCGGACGCGATCCGCCGGGAGGCGAAGAGGTCCTTCGAGCAGGTGAAGCAATGGGCAAAGATCGCGTACGACCGGATTGGGCCAGACGGGAGTTCGAGCCGGGCGGCAAGCGGATCTCCACTTGATCCCGGAAATTCTACCTTGAGGCTTTGCATCTTACTCTCCTGAGGTCGGCTGTGAATCAAGCCCATACCTCGGCGTCGTTGTTGAATGAGGCCGCCGTCCAGAACGCATCAGCGCAGAAACAGCGGCAGATAAAGCAGGATGATTGCAGAGATCAGCGCGATCATCGCGGCAATCGTTGCGCTCCGGGAGCTTTGGACAGGATTCCGATCCATGGCCCATCTCGCCTACAGGCAACCGATGCAGATCGTTCGGATGGCCCTGGCACTTCGTGTCTGGGCCCGTCGTTCGATCTCGGATTGAGGACCGATCTTCGCGGTGCCTGGATTGGGAACGGTCGCGCCAGTGCGGGCGACACTGCGGCCGCTTCGTTCCGCCTCCATCGACTGGGTGGATGACGGCGTGCGTTGGCTGTAGGTCAGCGATTGCGCCTGAGCCGTTGCGGCGAAACCCATCACGGCGGCGACAACACTGGCGGCGAGAAGGCTCCGTTTCAGACGACGGAGGGTAACGATTGGCGTCATGATGAACTCTCCCGATCACAGTGGTATGTTCCGGGCTTTGTCCCTGCCTGAAACGATACTAGTCTGTATCTAACACAGCATAACTATACTGATCTGTATCGTTTTGCAAGGCCCCGACATCAAAAATAGTCGTGAAGGGGATGATGAGGGTCACGAAGCGGGCTACGTGAGATGCCATCGCCGACTCTGGAAGGCGACCCCCTGCCGGAAGCAGAGCCATAAGGATACAGACTTGTATCGCATGAGCCTCTCGCCCAATGGCCTGCTGGAGTGAATCGGACGTTTGGCAGGGTGATGATAGTGGGGGCGTTCAATTGCTTCGGACGTTGTCAGGTGCGATTTCGCACCTGACACTCCGGTTACCAACCCTGACGTGACCGGTTCTTGTTTTTCTGCTTGCACTAAGAAACGCGGATTATTACTGCCCTTTTTAATGCATACCCGTCATCAGCGTTAGCTGGCGACAAGCGTCACGCGTCCAAATGCCAAGGCGCACTATGAGCAAACGCGGCGTGGGTGGTTCTTGTCCAGCCGATGGAAACGATTTGGCAGTCTCACCAATTGATCCGCCATAGGAAGGATTGTTCCGATGAGTGATCTGGCAACAGGCCGCGACCCATCTGGCAAGGTGGAGCTCGAACCCAGTCTTCACCGGGTGATGGGACCGGGACTGCTGCTGCTCTTCATCGTTGGCGACATTCTCGGCACCGGCATCTACGCACTCACCGGACAGGTGGCAAAACAGGTCGGCGGCGTCGTCTGGCTGCCGTTCCTCGTGGCCTTCGTCGTCGCGCTGATCACCGCCTTCAGCTATCTCGAACTTGTCACGAAATACCCCAGGGCCGCGGGTGCCGCCCTCTACACCCACAAGGCCTTCCGCATTCATTTCGTTACCTTCCTCGTGGCCTTTGCGGTGATGTGCTCAGGCATCACCTCGGCATCCACTGCGTCAAGGGCGTTCGCGGCCAACTTCTCGTCCGGCTTCGGCCTTGGGCTCGAAGGCTTCGGCATCACGCTCGTCGGTCTCGTCTTCATGGCACTTGTCGCGATCGTCAATTTCCGCGGCGTTGGCGAGAGCCTGAAGGTCAACGTGGTGCTCACCTGCATCGAACTCACAGGCTTGCTCATCATCATCGTCATTGGGTTCTGGGCCATCGGCGCGGGGCAGGGCGACGTGTCCCGTGCTCTCACCTTCGAACCGGCAGGCGATCGCGGCGTGTTCTGGTCCGTGATTGCGGCAACGACGCTGGCTTTCTTCGCCATGGTAGGCTTCGAGGACTCGGTAAACATGGTCGAGGAGAGCAAGGACCCCTCAAAGATCTTCCCGAAGGTGCTGCTGACTGGTCTTGTGATCACCGGCCTCATTTACATTCTCGTCTCGATTTCGGCGATCACTCTCGTCCCGGCCGCCGAACTCGGCGAGGGCGAGGCGCCGCTTCTCAAGGTGGTCTCAGCCGGCGCACCAGACTTCCCGCTTGGCGTCTTTGGACTTATCACCATGTTTGCGGTGGCCAACTCAGCGCTGATCAACATGCTGATGGCGAGCCGTCTCGTCTATGGCATGAGCCGCGAAGGCGTGCTCCCGCCCATCCTCGGCCGGGTGCATCGGAACCGGCGCACGCCTTACATCGCGATCGCCTTCACGTCGCTTCTGGCTTTTGGCCTGGTGACCTTCGTCGGCGCGGTGCCAGCGCTCGGCGGCACGACCGCACTCCTCCTTCTCGGTGTCTTCACCATCGTCAACGTTGCGGTTCTTGTGCTCCGGAAGGACAAAGTCGACCACGAGCACTTCAGAAGCCCGACGATCCTGCCGGTTCTCGGTGCGGTTTCGTGCGCCTTCTTGGTTGGCCCCTGGACCGGTCGTGCCCCAGTCCAATACGCCATTGCGGGCATTCTGCTGGCGATCGGCGTCGTGCTCTGGTTTGTGACCGTGCAGGTGATGCGCTCGCAGGGACTGAATCCGTCCAGGGAAGAACCTGCTCCGATGAGCCACTCCGGCCCAGTGAATTGAACACGTGGTGGCGTGGCGGTTTGGGGGATCGCCGCCGTTCCGAATGGAAGGCACTCAACATGAGTAGCCAACCCAAACCGATCGGTTCCTCGCCCGACCGCGTGGCGATGCCCAGCGCAATGCCGATTGCATCGGCGGCTGCCGCCTAACGGTCAACCGATGGCAACCCTCTCCATCCTGACTGCCGTAGCTGCGATCGGCCTTATGGGATTCGCGATCCAGCGCGGCGGAACCTGCACCGTCGCTGCGATAGAAGAGATTGTCGCTGAGCGGCGGTTCGGGCGACTAGCCGCATTGGTCGAGGCATCGCTCTGGGTCGGCGGCGGTCTCGTGCTGCTGAATGCGGCCAGCCTACTCCCGGTGATGCCGGTCGGTTATGCCGCCGGCTTCACCACCGTCGCCGGCGGCATGCTGCTCGGCATTGGTGCCTTCGTCAACCGCACCTGCGTGATTGGCACGATCGCGAGTCTCGGCTCGGGCGAGTGGGCCTATATCGCCACGCCGGTCGGCTTCTTTCTCGGCAGCCTGGCGGTCGTCCACCTGCCTGCCCCTGTGCGATTGGCCGAAACATCGAGCGTGCTTGAGGCATCGGCCTGGCTCGCGATCCTCTGCATTGTGCTTATCGCAGCTCGGCTGTTCACTCATGGCCGGACGATCCGGCGCAAGGGCATCACGCCGCTCGGCCATATTTGGTCACCGCATGTTGCGACGACGATCATCGGAATCACCTTTCTCGTGGCGTCCCTGACAGTGGGAAGTTGGACCTATACCGAGACGCTCGCCGGGATAGCGCACGGCATGACAGCCGACTTGGCGCCCAGGCTGCTGCTGTTCGCCGTGTTACTTGCAGGCGCGTTGCTCGGCGGCTGGACGGCAGGACGGATCAGGCACATCACGCCGAACGCAGCAAGCGTCGGGCGTTGCCTTGCGGGTGGCACGCTGATGGGGATCGGCGGTGCCCTGGTCCCCGGCGGCAACGACGCGCTGATCCTGGTCGGCATGCCGCTGCTCTGGCCCTATGCCTGGCTCGCGTTTGCCAGCATGTGCTGCGCGATCTACCTCGCGATCCGGCTTGCACGCCCGACGGCGCGGTGACCACCGCTTCAGGCCATGTTTTCGCCGTGATGTGAGGGATTGTGCACGCGGCCATAAAGGCCAAGCTTGGAATGGGTGGTCGCGATTGTTGATCGGATACGCCTTGAATGAAGAGAATTGTCTTACTTGTCGCCATGATCGGATCTGGCTTGGTCGTCGCTTCACCCACAATGGCTCAACCCGTACTTCAGCTTGGGATCGGCTCCAATGGAAGCCCCCGGATCGACATTAGCGATCCCGCATGAGAGAGGTATGAGCGCCGGGAGTATTGGCGTCAGCGCCGTGAGGCTGAACGAGCGGCCGCATTTAGTTCCTTATCAATCCGCATCGAACACAATGGCGCGATCCACAGATATGCTTGGCTGGGTCGTGCGAGAGACAAGGGAACCATCATGAGCGTGCTCCGAAAGATCCGCACCGGATCAGCCGCCTGTGCCGCGATCATCGGTGGGTGCCTTGTTCCGACAGGCTCCGAGGCGGCCGATCTGCCGACCAAGGGCGCGAACCTCGTTGAGTCCGTGCGCATCTGCTCCGCTCATGGCACCGGTTTCTTCGCCATTCCGGGGACTGACACCTGCCTGCGGATCGCGGGTCGGGCCCGGGGAGAGATCCGGTATCTGGAACCAGGCACCCGCGCCGACGACGCCGTTGGCTTCAGGGCCCGCAGCCGCATCGCCCTCGATGCCCGCACCCGGACCTCTTACGGCCTGCTGCGGGCCAAGACGCAATACGAGTTCACCCGCAACACGGGCAATTACGGGTCTGACACGTTCCGTCTTGATGAGGCCTACATCCAGTTCGGCGGCCTGACCGCAGGCCGTCTGGAGTCGTTCTTCGACTTCTACACCAACGACTACAACTTCGCGGATCTCATCGTCTCCGAAGTCATGAACAACGTTCTCGCCTACACCTTCAAGCTGGGTTCCGACCTCTCGGCAACGATTGCACTGGAGGACTCCATCGAGCGGCGGCAGTTCGCCGCCCCGAATGGACCAGACTTTCCCGGCCGGGAGTTCGGTCCGTCCGGCGCACGCGTTCCGGATCTCGTCGGGCAGTTGTTGTGGGAGCCGGATTGGGGCAAGGCCCAGCTCTCCGCGGCGGTGCACCAGATGCGGGGCACCAATCCTGTCCCCGGGCTCGATCCGGCTCCGTTCGTCGACACCGAGTACGGCTTTGCCGTGCAGGCAGGAGTCCAAGTCAAACTGCCCATGATCGCAGCAGGGGACGAGCTTTGGCTCCAGGCCGCCTATGCGGAAGGGGCGCTGAGCTATCTTGGCCTCGGCGACTCGTCGATCAAGGATCTCACGCTTGCTCAGACCGACGCTTATGTGGATGCCGCCGGAGCGGTGCGCCGGTCCCGGGGATGGGCCGCGACGGCCGTGTTCCTGCACTTCTGGACGCCACAGATCCGGCACGTGATGTTCGGCTCCTACGGGGTGGTCGAGTACCCGGCGAACAGCGTCGTGACCGCTCCGGCCGGCGGCACCCTCGGGTTCCCGGACACGGCCGAGTGGCGGATCGGCAGCAATCTCGGCTGGATCCCGGTGAGCGGCCTCTATGTTGGGGTCGAGGCGCTCTATCGCCGTGTCGACCCGCGCGGCCGGGTGTTCGAGGGCAACGATCCGGCATCAGGCCGCCTGATCAACGCCGAGGACGCGCTTGAAGCCCGCTTTCGGGTTCAGCGGGATTTTTGAGAGCAAACCCGTCATTGGTGGCGCTCATCTCACGTCCTGAAGACCATCATCTTCTCTGCGGTCATTTCCTTCATCGTCCACGGGATGCCGCCGATGCCAAGCCCGGATTGGTGCCGTCCCGCGAACGGCATCCAGTCGGTGCGGAACGCCGTGTGGTCGTTGATCATCACCGCCGAGGCGTCAACCCGCTCGGCTGCCTCGAACGCCGTCCGCAGGTTCTCGGTGAAGATGCTGGCCTGGAAGGCCACCGGCAGCGAATTGGCGGCCGTGATCGCCTCGTCGAGTTGGGTGAACGGATAGATGCCGGTGGTCGGGCCGAACACCTCGAGCGTCGAGACCTTGGCCTCCCGCGGCGGGTCGATCAGGATCGACGGCCGCAGCGTGGTGTTGCTGAGACGCCCACCACCGATCACGCGGGCACCGCCCGCGACAGCCTCCTCGATCCAGGAGGAAACCCGATCGGCTTCGCGCGGCGCGATGAGTGGACCGACCGCTGTATCGGCGAGGACCGGGTCGCCGACCTGGAGAGCCTCCACCCGCGCGGCGAAGCGGTCGATGAACTCGCGCTGGAGATCTGCGTGCACATAGATGCGCTGGGTCGACACGCAGACCTGGCCGGCATGGTAGTAGCCGCCCTTCGTCAAGGGCTCTATGATGCGGTCGAGATCGGCACTGCGGTCGATGATCGCCGGCGCGACGCCGCCATGTTCCAGGGCGCAGCGCGTGCCGGGCGCCAGCTTCGAGCGCAGGTACCAGCCGACCCGACTCGAGCCGATGAAGCTGAGGAAGGCAACACGGGGGTCGGATGCGAGCGCCTCGGCAAGGTCATTGGTCTCCGGCAGAAAGGTCTGAACCCAGCCGGCCGGCAGTCCAGCCTCCTGGACGAGAGCCACGAAGTCGATGCAGGAGAGCGGCGTTGCCGAGGCCGGCTTGACGATCACCGGACAGCCGACCGCGATCGCGGGCACAACCTGGTGGACGATCAGGTTCAGCGGGTGATTGAAGGCGGAGATGGCCGCGACCACACCGATCGGCTCATGGATGGTGAAGGCCCGGCGGTCGACGCTCGCCCGCGTTAGTCCCATCGGGATCTCCTGGCCGCCCGCGACACGCAGCACGTCGGCGGCGTTCCGTACTCCATCAATGGCACGGTCGGACTCGACCAACGCGTCCGTCAACGGCTTGCCGCCCTCCTGGGCGATCTGACGCCCGAGGTGCTCGCGCCTGCCCTCCATCAGCACGGCCAGCCTGCGAAGGATCTCAATCCGCTCGTACGGCTTCAGCCAAGCGCCGCGATCCTTGAACAGCCGTCTTGCGGTTGCGAGCTTCTCCTCAAGCGCCGCCGCATCATCACTGTCGAGGCGGGTGATCGGAACGCGATCGAATGCCTGCACAACCTCGATCATCCTGACCTCCACTCTTCTGGGACTGGTCACGTCTTCTGGGCCTGATCCCGCAACTCCTCGACGAGAACCCGCATGTTCTCCGTGTAGTCTACCGGCACGGTGACGAGATGGATACCGCCGTCGGTGAAGGCGGCCTCCAGCGTCGTTACAAGGTCATCCGGACTGTCCACCTGGCTGCCCTTGACGCCATAGGCCTTGGCGTAGGTCACGAAGTCGGGATTGCCGAAGGTCAGGCCGAAGTCGGAATACCCGTCCACGGCCTGTTTCCAGCGGATCATCCCATAGGCGTTATCCTGCAGGATCAGCACCACCAAGTTGAGCCCGAGACGCGCCGCCGTTTCCAGCTCCTGCGAGTTCATCATGAACCCCCCGTCGCCGCACACCGCGAGGACTCGGCGGTCGGGGTAGAGCATCGCCGCCATCATGGCCGAAGGCAGGCCGGCCCCCATGGTGGCGAGCGCGTTGTCGAGCAGCAGCGTGTTCGCCACGTGGGTGCGGTAGTTGCGGGCGAACCAGATCTTGTACATGCCGTTGTCGAGGCAGACGATGCCTTCCTCCGGCATCACTGTCCGGACGTCATGCACGATGCGCTGCGGGGTCAGCGGGTAGCGGCTTTCCTCCGCCCGATCAGCGATCCGGGCCAGGATCTCCTCGCGCAGGCCAAGCAGCGCCCCCGCCTTGGGCAGCTGGCCCTCGAGACGATCCGCCAGCAGCCCGAGGCTCGGCCCGACATCGCCCACCAGTTCGGCGTGCGGGAAGAACACCTCCTCGACCGTCGCCGGCAGATAGCCCACATGCAGGACGATCGGTCCCTTCGGCCCCATTAGGAAGGGCGGCTTTTCCACCGTGTCATGGCCGATCGCGACGATCAGATCGGCGCGGTCGATCGCCCGGTGCACGTAGTCACGCTCCGAGAGGGCGGCGGTGCCCATGTACAGCCCGGAGCCGCCCGCCACCGCTCCCTTGCCCATTTGCGTGTTGAAGAACGGGATCTGCAGGCGCCGCACGAACTCCGACAGTGCCGCGGCCAGGCGCGGCCGGCTTGCGGCCGCCCCCAGCATCACTAAGGGCCGCTCGGCCTTGAGGATCAGTGCGGCCGCGCGATCGAGAGCCTCTGGGGGAGCAACGGGCGGATCGATAGGATGGGGCTGCACCAGCGGGATCGCGCCAACGGGTTCAGCGGCGATGTCCTCCGGCAGCTCGAGAAGCACCGGTCCCGGCCGCTCCTGCTGGGCCACCCGAAAGGCCTCTCGCACAATCGTCGGGATGGTTGCCGGGCTGACAATTTGGCGAGCCATCTTGGTCAGCGGCATCATGGTCGCGACCATGTCCACGATCTGGAACCGCGCCTGTTTCCGGCTCAGGATCCCCTTCTGGCCCGTGATCATGACCATCGGCATGGCGCCAAGCAGGGCATAGGCGGCGCCGGTGGCGAAGTTGAGTGCGCCGGGACCAAGGGTGGCCAGGCAGACCCCTGGCATGCCGCTCAACCGGCCATGGGTCGCCGCCATGAAGGCGGCCGCCTGCTCGTGGCGGGTCAGCACCAGCTGGATGGAAGAGCGTCGCAGCGCCTCGACCACGTCGAGGTTCTCTTCTCCGGGCACCCCGAAGATCTGCTGCACGCCTTCGTTCTCCAGTGCGGATACAAGCAGTTCAGCGCCGTTCATGGATGCGTTCCTCAAACTGACTTGATGACCACGGGAATACGAGGATACGTCTCGCACCGGCACAGATCTCCGCTCATTGCGGTGTCGATGTTCTCATCACTTGGATCCGCGTGTCGAGGAATAGGAAACAACCAGTACTTTGGCCATTGGGAGCCCCCCTGAGGTGACGAGATCGACATCACTGGACACAGCCGGGAGGAACCCTGCCACGGTGGGGTCTGGAAGATCGTCATGGTATCCACCATCCACCAGATGGTAGGTCAGGGTCGGAACAACGACAGTTCACGAATTGCGTCGAGTCGCCTGAACTTGCGGCAATCTAGAGCGCCAGGCATGAACCTCGACCATGATTGTGATAGGGAATAGCAACACCTGCTCCGTCCTCATGGTGGCTCGGGATGGCAACAGGAGAACTGGTCATGCTCCGAGACTGGGGCTCTAAGCGGTGCGTTCAGCGCCATTCCCCCACATCTCGCCGCTGCGACAATCGAAACAGGTCTTTTAATGGCGATCGATATTCTCATGCCCGCCCTCTCGCCC
>NZ_JACXAB010000096.1 GCF_014699075.1 Microvirga sp.
TTTATCTCGGCTCGCACGAAATCGAATTGCTCCACAGAGCGGCCAGATCGTGTTTTGACACAGGCTCGACCCAGAGCGGCCTATGTCTGCCACCACAATTTCGTCGTTACGGGCGTCTGCGAGTTTCTGACTGTAGGCGAGCAGCAGAACCTCCAACCATAATTCCGGATGTGAGCGGATCGAAGCTTGTCAGGCGGCCATAGCTGCCCCCGGGTCCGGTCCCGATAGGATTAACGCCGGTCACCTCGATCCGCGTGTTGCCAAGCCCTTCCGCCATGACAAGGCTGAAGAGGATCCTGGCGTTCTCCGGCGACAGCCGCACGCAGCCACGGGAGGCCGGTGTGCCCAACCGGCGGATGGCCTGGCTCCCGTGGATGGCGTGCCCCGAGTCGGTGAAAAAGATTGAGTGCGGCATCGGCGCATCGTCCCACTCCTTCGAATAATGGTCCTTCACCAGACGAGACGGCGTGAAGGCTCCGGTCGGAGTGGCGTAATCCGCCAGACCTGTCGATACAGGCCAGGAGTACCGCTCAGCGCCATCGACCATCACTGTTATGCGCTGCGTTGTCTTGTTGACCGAGATGAGGACCTCGGCTCCTATGGCCGCGGTCGCCCCGGCGAGGGCCGCAATCAGCACAATTATCAACGAGATCATTCTCCGCATGGTCCACTCCGCCTGCTGCCCACCCTCTCCGCCGAGGCGCTCTTAAAGGACGACCACCAAAAACGGCTAAGGTTCCATGACCGACTGAGATTTGGGACTAGGCCAGTCGGGACAACCTGACAGGCCTCCTGAGCGTTACTCAGGGTTCGCCAATCGCTTGCAGGTAGAACGACCAGTAAGTGGTTCGATTGAAAGCCAGTGTCATGAAGCCCATGAACGAGAGCCACTTAGCGATCCTGCGGCGGCATATGGTCGAGATGGTTGCCATCCACGCTGATCTGGCCAGTGACGAGATTGGCCGAGCCTTGTTGGACGAGCAGGTGATGGCTGCGATGCGGAAAGTGCCACGGCATCTGTTTGTCCCGGCCCCTCTTGCACCTTATGCGTATCAGGACACGCCCCTGCCCATCGGCTTCGACAAGACAATCTCGCAGCCCTTTATCGTGGCGCTCATGACCGATCTTCTGTCGCCACAACCCAGCGAGAAGGTGCTCGAGGTCGGGACGGGCTTGGGATACCAGACGGCGATCCTGGCGGAGCTTGCGGGTCAGGTCCGGAGCATTGAGATCGTCGAGGAGTTTGCCGGAGTTGCACGTGAGCTCCTTCAACAGCTCGGTTATGCCGATATTGAGATCCGCGAGGGAGACGGGTCCCGCGGCTGGCGCGAGCATGCTCCTTTCGACAAGATCCTCGTATCGGCTGCGGCTGACAAGGTGCCCGCCGCCTTGCTTGAGCAACTCAAGCCAGGCGGGCGCCTGGTGATGCCGGTGGGCCCGGAGGAGATGCAGCATCTCACCGTCATTGAGAAGGGTGCCAATGGTCAGACCGGAGTTCGGGAACTCCTGCCTGTGCGGTTCGGCCGGCTCGAAACAATCACCTGAAAACACTCCAGCCTAGCGACCGCTCATACGTCAAAGGTGATGTCGGCTTCCTCTGATGATAGATCCATCCAGCCTCGGGCCAAACGTCGTCTGGTCACATAGAGCCGACCTTCATGACGAGCGGAAAACCAAAGGCAGCGCATGCTTGCAGGGGCTGCCCGTCTCATTTCCGAACCTGGAGCGCAGGCCTGCCATCACGTTCGTGCGATGTGAAATGCGGCGAACTGGTCTGGAGAGGCCGATCGTCTATGCTGCCATTCAATGATCCACGCCTGGGGTTCCCGCATGAGCCACCATCCTCTCATCGATCCTGATCGACGCTCTTTGCTGATCAAGGCTGCAATCACGTCAGCCTCTATCATTATCCCGAGGAGCCTAGTTGCGGCCGAGCTTGTCCCGACACCAGGGCAGACGGAAGGGCCCTTTTACCCGGTCGAGCTCCCGCCCGACATGGACAACGATCTGGTGAAGGTCATAGGTCAGGCCGCTCAGGCTCTGGGACAGGTGGTCCACGTGTCAGGGCGGGTGCTGGACACCCGCGGGCAGCCGCAGCCCGGCAGCGTGGTCGAGATCTGGCAGTGTGATGCGAATGGCATCTACCGCCATCCCCGTGCAGCAGGGCAGGGTCGCATCGACCATGCCTTCCAGGGCTATGGCCGCACCCAGGTGGACGATCAGGGCCGATATGGGTTCCGCACGATCCGCCCGGTACCGTATCCAGGGCGGACGCCCCACATCCACTTTGCCGTGCATGTGCCGGGGCAGGGACGCCTGATCACACAGATGTACATCGAGGGCGAGCCCCTCAACGCACGGGACGGGGTCCTCAACCGCATCCGTGACTCTCAGGCTCGCCGCACCGTGATTGTGCCCTTGTCTTCCGGGCAAGTGTCTGAGCCCGGCGCGCTCCATGGGCGCTTCGATATTATTGTGGCGGCATAGATCCGGGATCATCAGCAATCCACCCTTCAACCAGGATGGCGGTGGCTGCAGCATCATCGTTCACCCCCCATGCCGGCTCAACAGAATGTCCTTGGCTTGGTTCACCCGCGCCGCGAGATAAGTCGAACCGCCTTGATCCGGGTGGAGCTTCTTCATCAAGGACCGGTGTGCCTGCCGGATCTGATCGTGGGTGGCCCCTGGTTGGAGATCTAGGATCCGGTAGGCTTCCTCGGGAGTCATAACACCCGATGCGGGCTGAGCGTCTGCTCGCGGCTGCTCCTCACCCTGTGTGTCTTCACGCCAATGAGGAAAGCGACGGTCGAGGTAAGCCTCGAGAAGGCGGACACCATCGAGATCGCTAGCTTGGCACTCCGTCAGCAGCTTCCGCAGGCGTGCCTCGTCCAGTGATCCGAGTTGCTGCCCGGCAAAAGCACCGGCAAGCACGGAGCCGTCCATCTCGCCGGTGTCGTGAACCAGCGTCATCTCGATCAGCCGTGAGCGGACCCGTGACGTGCTGCCGGAAGCCGGCTGCGCTCGTCTGCCGAGATTGGGGAAAGCGATGCGGCTCCACCCGAGGAGCCAGGCTCCGAGACTTCCGATCAGCAGGGCTATGTCGATCCGTCCTCGGATAGCGAGCAGTCCCGCGATGCCAAGGGCCACAATGCCGCCAATGACCTTGAGAAGCTTCGCAAGGGAGGCTGGGTTCGCATGCGCGAAGTTGCTCAGGAAAAACCATAGAACGGTGACGGCCGCGATGCCGTACAGCAGCATCACGGCTTGTGTCCGTTCATGGCGGTGAGCAGAACGCGAGCCTGTGCGTTGCCAGCGGACAACCGAGTGAGACCCTCGACACCGTTGGCCGCATAGGCCGCGGCAGCGCGCAGGAGTTCAGACAGGCTGTGGGGAGCTCCTGCATCAAAGCGGGCATAAGCTCCGCCGCTCAGGCGGGCGATCTCCTGAAAAGCACGGGCGGCATCAGGGTCATGCCCTTCATGGAACATGAGGGCCTTGACGCCCAGCAAGCCAAGTTCGCCTGCAACGGCACAGAGATCGTCAATCGGCTCCTCCATGGCATCGCCGACATAGACGAGCACCTTCAATGGTGCTTGGCCGGCCTCTGTCCGGACATGACGGAGCACCCGTCCGATCTGGGTCTGACCTCCCCGGCAACTGATCTTCGTCATGAGGTCCATCAGCGCCCGCGGATCGGCGACCCAGCGGGAGGAGCGGCACTCGCCGAAGCCTCGGAAGTAGACCAGTTGCACCGAGAGTCCTCCGGCCTCACTGGCCGCGGCAAACATCTCGCCCTGGACAAGGCAGGCAAGATCCCAGGTGGGCTGCCGGCTCATGGTGGCGTCGAGAGCAAACACGAGCCGCGCCCGCGGTGCATTGCCCGCCAACGGTCCAAGCCGCTTGGCTTCCGAAAGAAATGAGTCAACCATTGAGGCTGGACTGCCGGCAGTTGCGGGTGGTCGTGTGAGATCCTTCTTGTCAGCCATTGTATCTCCCTCTCCAAAGATGTGGGGCTTGAGGGAGCGCGTGTAAATGCGGGACACAGAAGCAGAGCTTTGCACGTCCGGGTTGGGAGATCTGCGAAGATGGGAGAACAGGCAGGACGGATGCTCTATTTAGTAAGCGATGGAAGCGGTGCGAAACACCCTGTAGGGAGGAGCCATCGGAACGTCGCTTGTTGGCACGAGGCGGAAGTAACTCGAATGTCTGCCTTTCCGTAGTGAGCAGACGTTCATTCCGTCTGCTCAATTTCTTGGTTTGACCCAACCCGGACCTTGCGCTGGGTGAAACCCGATGTCTGAAGTTGGCCGAGAGCTGCCTGTCCGCTTTCAAGCGATCGATGCCGCAAAGCGGACATGGCCGCATGGCCAGTCTCGCTCGTCCATGCTCCCATGCCGAGCGTTGGTCGGTCCGAACGGACCAGCCCGCCACGGCCGAGATCGTCGATCCTGATCTTCACGATGTCTCAGCCCCGCAGCTTGCTGTCGATCGCCAGATCGAACAGCGCTCGGTCTCGGATCCGTCGCTCCCGGTCAAGACAGAAGCGGATGGCCCAGACGTGCTGAGGTTTGAGCGGCGCTTCGCTCCGAGTTTTCGACCTGCGTTCCACGGCTTTCGGTCCCTAAGCCTGGATCGCATTCGGAATGTCCCATAGCCTGTCTCCCGCCGGCCTAATCCGGCCAGGGAAGGAGGACACCGAGGGAGTTACAGCGTAAGGGTCTGGCCGGAAGCTGTCTGTTCGCACTTGTGCGGGTTCTTGATGGAGCCGAACGCAGTGCAATGGTTCTCAACCTTAGCTCTTTCCGAGAGCGGCAAGGCTCGCTGCGAGTTCTGCCTGCCGGAACGGCTTCACCAGGCGCGGCAGGTCGGGCGCGACGCCTTCGACGTCGGCGTAGCCGGAGATGATGAGCACTCCGGTACCGGGCAGCCGCCGATGCAGCTCACGGGCGAACTCGGTGCCCGTCATCCCCGGCATCAGGTGATCGGTGACCACAACGTCAGGCACCAAGCCGTCCTCAAGCAGACGCAGCGCCTCCTCGGCAGATATCTCCTCCACAACCGTGTAGCCGAGTTCGACGAGCATATCGGCGGTGCTCGCGCGCACCAGTTCCTCGTCGTCGACCAGAAGCACGGTGCCCGCCGTGATGCTCACCTCGGGTTCGCCGGCAGCCACAGTTCGACGTTCGTGCCAAGTCCCGGCTTGCTGTTGATCTTGAGCGTGCCACCAAGCTGGGCGGCAAGCCCGTGCACCATCGAGAGGCCAAGGCCCGTGCCCCTCCCGATGCCCTTGGTGCTGAAGAAGGGCTCGACCGCGCGCTTCAGCGTCTCTGCGTCCATCCCGGTGCCCGTGTCCGCGACAGACAAGCGGATGTATGGGCCGGCCGCCAGACCCGACGAGTGAGCGCGTTCGACATCGCCGGCTCGGGCCGAGATCGTGAGCTGGCCGCCGTTTGGCATCGCATCACGAGCATTCACGGCCAGGTTTAGGATCGCCATTTCGAGCTGATTGGGATCGGCGAGCGCTGGCGGCAGGTCGCTTGCGGTGTCTACGGTCACCTTGACCTGGGGACCTGAGGTGCTGCCGATGAGATCAGCCATGCCAGCAATCAGCGAGCCCACGTCCACCGGCTGTGGCTGCAGCGGCTGGCGCCGAGCAAAGGCAAGCAGCCGCTGCACGAGCACGCGCACACGCTCAGCCGAAGCGAGCGCGCCTGCGATCAGCCGCTGCTCGCGACCGCCGCCAAGCCCTTTTCGCTGAAGAAGGTCGAGGCCGCCCACGATAGGGGTGAGCAGGTTGTTCACGTCGTGCGCCACGCCGCCGGTCAGCTGCCCCATCGCGTCCATCTTCTGCGACTGGCGAAGGGCGTCTTGCGCCTCGGCAAGTTGTGCTTGCCCACGGACGCGCTGGGTCACGTCTATGACGAACTGGTAGACACCGATCTGCTCGCCTGCTTCGTTCCGTAGGGGCCGGAAGTTCACCTCATAGTACGGCCGGACGCGGCCCGGGCCGCCGTAGTCTTCGACGAAGGTGACGTTCTCGCCGCGCATACCCTGCGCCCAGCCGGCTCGGACCTGCTCCTGGTGCTCCGGCTGGTCGGCGAGCAGCCCGAGCATGTTGTCGCCAGCCTTCGGCCGCACGCCGTAGATGCGCTCGAACTCGTCAGCGTTAGCGGTGTTTATGGCAAGGATGTTGAAGTCGAGGTCGACCGCCAGCACCATGATGTCGGTGACCTCGACGATCGTTGCGAGCAGATTGCGCTCAGCGGTACGTTCGGCGACCCGTTTTTCCAATGTTGCGTTAAGCTCGCGCAGCTGCTGCTCGGCGACCTTGCGCTCCGAGATGTCGTTGAACAGCACGGCCACACGAGGCTCGCGCGGCTCTCCTGTCCGGAAGAAGTGAACGTCGTACCAGCGCGCCAGGGGCTCGACATAGTTCTCGATGCGCACCGGCTCACCGGTTAGCAGGACGTGGCCGTTAGCGTCGATCCAGTGTTGTTCGATGCCAGGCGTAAGCTCGCTCACCCATTTCCCGACTGCATCGACAAGGCCTGTCTGCCGCTCGAACGCCGGGTTGGCTTCGACCACACGGTAGTCGACCGGGTTCTGGTTCTCGTCGAACTTTACCTCATGAATTGAGTATCCAACATCGATGTTCTCGAACAGCGCACGGTAGTGCGCCTCGCTCTGACGCAGTGCGCCATCTACCCGGGCGCGTGCGACCGCAACCCAAGTCCGTGCAGCGACCTCCTCCACCAGCGCGATCTCGTGCGCCGTCCAGTGATGAACATCGCGAAAGTTGACGTAGAGCGTGGCGGTTAAGCGGCCGTCGCGCACGAGGGGTACCGACACGAACGAGCGTGTCTCGATCGCAGCCCAGGTCGCATGAACCTGCGCCGGATCCGCCTCCACGTCGTTGCAGACCTCTGTCAGCCCCTGCCGCTGGCGCGCGATGCTGACGGAACCGAAATCGCTGGGAGCAAATGTCCCGATGAGAGGCTCGACGCCGTCGACAAAGCATGCGTCCCAGACGATCGTCTCGTCGCCTGCCTGCACTTCGCTGTAGCCGACCCGGTTAGCGCCCAAGTGACGGCCGAGCGCTTCGACAGCGGCCGCCATGACGGCACGCGGCTCTGTCACGCCGCAAAGCCGCTCCTCGAGCGCAAGCCGAAAGCTTTGGCGCTGCTCCGCCAGCACCTTGCCCGTGGTTTCGATGACCGTGTCCAGGAAGCCAGCGACATTACCGGTCTCATCGCGAACGGGGCTGTAGCAGAAGGTGAAGTAGGTCTGCTCCGGGTAGCCATGCCGCTCGACGATGAGCGGGAAGTCCTCGATTAAGGTCGGCTCACCGGCAAAGGCGCGGTCGGCGATCGGCCCTATCGTGTCCCAGGCCTCGCTCCACACCTCGCTGAAAGGCCGGCCGAGAGCCTCGGGCTCGATGCCGAGGATTGGACGGAAAGCATCGTTGTAGAGGGTGATCAGGTCTGGACCCCAGACGAGGCAGCTCGGGAACTTCGAGCCGAGCACCATGCCCACAGCTGTGCGCAGGCTCTGGGGCCAAGTCTCTGGTGCACCGAGTGGAGAGGCGGACCAGTCGTGGGTCCGCATCAAGGCACCCATCTCGCCGCCACCGGTCAGGAACGCTGGGGCTGCTGGACTGCTCGATTCGTACGACGATATCAACGGGGGCTCGCTTTACAGCCAAGAAAACCTAAGCCGAACTAGAGTGTCGCCATTATTCGGCAATGCTTGTGTCCTGCCTTTCCGAGCGTGGGCTGCGCGCCAATGATCAATCGCGAAGCGGACCTGATCGGGCCGGCACTTCAACTTCTCCATCTGACACTGGGCTGAGCTTAACCTTACTTCCGTACTCACAGAGTAAGCTGACCTTCAGACGGCCAAGCCTAACGGCTCAGATTGCCCCACACCGGACCTTCGCGGATCTTTCAATAGGCGCCTTCACAAGCTTATGGCACTGGAACCGGGATGATGTCAGGGGCGATCACCCGGATTAACCTGCCTTGCCTGGCAGGCGAGGGGGTCGCCTGAACGCTGCCCGTGGTCTCAGGATCCCTTGAGGTCGGCGGTGGGGCTGCCGAGGCCACACCAATCATCGTGCCCTCCGCCTTGTCCCGCTTAGCCTTTGGCCTTCTGAGCGCCGCGTTGGCCATCTGCTCCGAGACTGCCTCGGTGACCAGCACATCGCTTTTCTTGCGCGCGATCATGGTCTCCGCCTTGCGCAGTGCATGCGCCCAGCTCTCATTTGGCTTCTTACAGGAGCAGCTCGGATCGTAGGCTTTCCGGAAGCGCAGCGCATTCGGCAGCCTCATGTACGGCTCGCCTGTGTCCGACACCGCCTCCTCAATGCCGCCCTCGCGGGGAGCATGGAAGACCATCACTTCTGCATTCGGGCACAAGGCGCTGCACAGGCTGGCCACGCTTTCTTTTCCTTTCGGCTCGCTGTCCAGGGGGAAGTACCCTCCATCGCAAGAGCGCACACACACAAGACGCCCATCCCCGTTCAGCTTGGGTCTTGGGAGGGACTCAGGTTCGGTTGCATCGCAGGCCCTGCCGATCGCCGCCCTGAGCTGACGGCGGCGCTCATCAACAGCTGATGTATCTGTCGTTTGGCGGATGAGGGACTGGTAGCTCGCCTGAAGGGCACGGATCTGCCCAGCAATGGGACCACACTCCGCCGGCGGCGTGAAGAAGAAGCCGCCGCGGTCACAGCCGATGGCGCGATAGTAGCCCGACAGGCGCTCGATCTCACGGGCATGCCGCTGGCCATTAGCTTCGGCTTGGCGAGATGAGGCGCCACTGCGGTTCAGGGAGGCGAGTTCTGCCTTATACCGCTCACAGGCCGGTGCTTGGGCGAGCGCTGTATTCTGTCCTGCCAGAGGCACCAGCAGGATGCTCGTCGCAAGGGTCAGCAGGGATCTCCGGAGACGGCTGGAGCACGTCGGCATGTTGGTCCTCCCATGCCGAAGCATTGCCCCTGAATGAGCTGCACCAACATCCTGCCGGAGGACAAACTGTTGCGACGCTTGGCCAATCATCAATCCTATGACCAAAGCCACGGTTCCGGCTCTACTGCTTTTGCGCCAATGGTGACGGTTCAACCCCGTATGAGAAGGGCGGGGAAGACTACTCGAGGAAGCTGTTGAGGCTGTCGCGCAGGTGCATGAGCTCGTCCCTCAGCGCCTGGATCTCCTGGGCGGATCGACCACTGGCGCAGGCCACGTTGTGCCGCGCCTTGGCAGCCTGCTCCTTGAGGCCGTGGCCCTTGGGCGTGAGGCTGATGCGGACTTGGCGCTCGTCCTCAGGATCGCGCTGGCGGCGCACGATGCCGGCAGCCTCCAACCGCTTGAGCAGCGGGGTCAACGTGCCCGAGTCGAGATGAAGCTGTTCGCCAATGTGCTTCATCATCTGGTCGTCCTGCTCCCACAGAACCAGCAGCACCAGGTACTGCGGGTAGGTAAGGCCGATCTGGTCCAGCCCCGGCTTGTACACGCGGTTGAAGGCCTGCGACACGGAATAGGCGGCAAAGCAGAGCTGCCGGTCGAGGGTGAGGGTGTCGTCCAGGGTGTCAGGCTCATGCATCTGCGGTTTGGCCAAGGCGTACTCCTACGAGCAATCAGATTCGTTAACGTACTACTGAATAACCCGTTAGTATAGTTGTGCGCAGTTCAATTGCGCGTTAATGATATCTGACCTGCTCATCCTGGCAGGCCTCCACCCTCTACCTGCTTGAGAGCCTGCCATGATCCGCATCCCTGCCTCTTACTTCCGGGGTCTCGCTGTTCTGACCCTCGGCGCCACCATCGTGCTCAGCCATGCAGCCTTGGCTGCCCCGCAAGGCGGCTCCTCCCAGTCTGATGCCCAGGTTCAAATGGCTGAGTTGTTGGGAGATGACTTGGTGGAGGAGCACGGCACGGCAGGCATTGAGCTGGCCGAAAACTGCTACTTGGAAGTGCAGAAGCACCGCACGCCGCAGGGCAAGGTCGTGTCCCGCATTGTCCACGAGTGCGACTGAGGTGAAGCAATGAACAGGATCTTCACCATGCACAAGCGCATCCTTCGCCCTGCGAACTACTTCAGACCTGCGGAGCAACGGAACAAGGTCGAGACTGCCGCCCGTGTTCTCAGTGCATCGCTGGTGTTGGGGGCGATGGTGAGCGGGGGGACCTTGCTGCTCCGAGCGGCTCCGGCCCATGCCGAGCGGGAGCGCGCGCAAGCTCTCGTGGCGCCGCAGCCCAAGCCAGCGAAGTACGTCAAGCGAAACGCAGTTGCGGCGAACACCCCCACCGCCCGCCGCCTTTGGGTGGACCCGCCACCGCTTCCCACAGGCCAGCAGGCGGCTCGTACAGCCGGCTCCGCAGAACCTGCCTTTAAGTCAGCCCCTGTCACCCAGACAGCTTCTGCCAGCTCACCGGCGGCGCCCACTGAGTGCCTGCCGACTGGTCTGCGCAATGTGCTGAAGGATGTTGAAGCGCGCTTTGGTGCGGTGATGCTGGTGTCCACGACGGAGCTGCATACCGATAACCACAGCCGCGCCAGCGTGCGCCATAAGCTTCATAGCGCATGCCGGGCGGTGGACTTCAAGGTAAAGGGTGACGGAAAGGCTGTGGTTGCGTACCTGCGCTCACGGCCCGAGGTGGCCGGGATCAACAGCTATGGCAACAATGGCGTGATCCACATTGATCATGCCGAGCCGCGTCAGGTGGCCCAGCGCTAGGCGCTCCATCGTACCGGGCCATGACCGCCACGCCTACCGCCAACATCGCACGATCCATCGCCGACGACACCCGTGCCGTCGTGCAGGAGTTCCTGGCTGCCCGCCTGGCCGGGGGCACCGAGCGGCTCGTCACCCTCTTCGCCGACCAGGTCGACTGGATGCTTGCCGATAACCCCGCCGTCCCGTGGATCCGCCCGCGCTCCACTGCCGCCGAATGCGCGGCCCAGTTCACGGAATTGATGGAGCACACCGTGCCCGAGGACGCCCACGCCTCCGTCGACACCTTCCTCGTCGACGGAACCGACGCGGTCCTGATGGAGCACGTGTTGGGGACCGTCCACGCAACGGGGAAGTCCTTCGAGGGCCTGTTCGCGCTGCACCTCACCGTCGAGAACGGCCGGATCACCAGGCACCACCTCTACGAGAACAGCCTCTCGATCGCCGAGGCCTGCACCCCGTGAGGGCGCGGGCAATGCATGTCGTGTGACCTTAGACGATCGACGCGTGAGGTCGATGTAGCGGATGCGGAATGACCGCTCTTGGCAGATTTTGTTGATTTAGTCGGCCAGATGGAGTGTTGACGGTCTGCTCCGAGCTTTTCAGAGCTACTGGATAGCTGTGTTTGCCCCGTCGCCCCGGCTCTGGAGCCGGGTTCGGGCGATTTGGAGGCACATCATCATGCTCCGATCCCGGCGCCGGAGCCACTTGCATGCCCATCATCGTCTTGCCCTCCGCAAAGCGACAGGAGCATGGAATCACGCCAGCGCGGCACAATCAACGCCCCACTCAATCAACACTATCGGCACTTCTCGGACATAGCGCCGAGGTCCGCTTACATGGGGTAACCAGACGTTCACGAAGGGCAGGGGAGCTTCGTCCTTTGACCCTGGCTGTGTCAAAACGCGGCTGATGATATGATCGCCCAGCTATGTTTGGGGGATCCGATGAGACGCTTTGTTGAAGGCGTGGATCGCAGCCAGACCACCCTGTTTCCCGAAAGCCTGGA
>NZ_JACXAB010000097.1 GCF_014699075.1 Microvirga sp.
CGGAGGGTGACTTGGACATCACCATCCTGCCATGACCGCCCCGCTCAGGCGATTTGCAGAACCTTCACCACACTACTCTCGTCGAGCGGCCTTTTCATCCCCAAACAGTTTCAGATTCACAGCTTTCCGAGCTTCAGGAACTGCGTCTCGCCGGAAGAATCGTCCACGCCGTCGTTGTCGGTGACGATATAGGCATCGCCCGCGGCATCGATGGCGAAGCCTTCGACCTTGTCGAGCACATAGCCTTTCGTAGCCTTCAGGTCGGGCAGGAGATCGCGCACCAGTGTCTTCTGCACGAGCTGTACTTCGCCGCCGAGTGCGCGGGGCTTCATGTCGGCCATGGAGACCGCGTAGAGCTTCTTCACCTTCGCCTTCTCAGCGATCTGGTTGTCGCGCTCGATGATGATGACGCGATCCCCCGCAGCGGTGATTTCGGAAAGGCCGATCCAACCGGCCTCCGTGCTGTCGAGTGGATAACGCACGGCGCTCCAGCTCTTGTCCGAGGGCTTGTAAGCGAGGAGCTTCACGGCGTTCTTGCCGTCATCGGCCCATTCGCGCTGAACGGCGAGCCACACGGTCTCGTCGGCGCCGGAGCCGGTGACGGTCACGCCCTCGAAGCCGTAATTCTTCGCGCCCTTTTCGACCTCGGCCGGCACGGCGATCTCCTCCTGGATCGCGCCCTTGGCATCGACCTTGATGAGGCGGTTGGAGAGGCCCTTATCCGGGTTGCCCTCGGAGGCGAGCCAGAATCCGTCACCCGCCACAGCGATGCCCTCCAGGTCGAGCTTCTCGGCCGCTGCGCCGTTGCGCGTGACGAGCGCCTCACCGGTGATCGTCGCAGGCTTCTTGGTGGCGTCGATGGTGAGGATGCGCGGTGCGCCGCTGTAGACGCTGTCGGTGACAGCATAGAGCTTGCCGGCCTGTGTCTTGTCGGCCGCGAGGCCCGAGAGTGCACCCCAGGCAATCGGTTGGCCGTTGGTGTTCCTGGCTGAGCGGATCGTCGGATAGGCCGGAGCCGCACGCTCGGCGCGCTGGTAGATCGTCACATGAGGAGCAACGCCGCCCTCACCGTGCAGATCCGTCTCGCTCGTGGCGACGAACAGATTGCGGCCGGGGATCGCGAGCAGTCCCTCGGGACCGATGCCCGTGGGCAGAACCTGCACGAGTTCGGGTGCAGCACCCGTGTCGCGATAGACGGCCACCACTGAGCCACGCTCGGAGCCGACGAAGATCAGGTTGTCGCTCCCGAAGCGGCCGGTCTCGACGCCTTCGACCTCAGCGCCCTTCTTGTTGCGCTTGTCCGGATAATGGCCGAGCGCAACGATCTCGTGCTCGAGGCTTGCGCCAGCCTCGTACGCCACACTGCCGTCCCGAATGAAGATGGTAAAGCCGCGCGATCCGCCTTTCCAATCGCCTTCATTGGCGGTGACGAAGCGGTTGTTGTCGATCCAGTGCACGGCGTCCGGCTCGCGTGCCACCTTGTCCATGGAGCCGGAGAACTCGATCTTGCCGTCCTTCTGGGTATCGATAGCTTTCAAGTCCACGCTGCCTGCGGAGAAATGCGCCTCGACCTTGCCAGTCCTGCCGTCGGCAACCGCGATGTGGTTGTTCTCCTGCAGGGTCACGACGACCTTGCCCTCATCGGACACGTCGACATATTCCGGCTCCGGGTCATCGCCTGCCACGGAGGCTAGGCCGGTCAGGCTGACGGTCTTGATGCTCGCGCAATCGCTGTCGAGCGGGCCAACCATCAGCGAACCTGCGGGCAGCTGCGGAAGCGCGCCATCGTTCACTTTCTCGTCGCGCTCGTTTTCGATGGCGATGGCGAGAACGCCCGCATTGGCTGCAACCGAGTCCGGCTGGCCCGGGAGGGCGCATTCCGGGGCGATCGTTCGGTCAGCGAGATTGATCGTCACGAGCTTGCCGCTCGGCTTGGTGAAGCTCTCGGATGTGTTGACCACCACGTAAGCCTTCTGGCCCACGACCTTCACGGAAGTAGGCTCGCCGCTCAACGCAAGCGAGCCGCCGGCCTTGGGCTGCGCCGGGTCGGCAATGTCAATGAAGCCGAGCGCTTTACGAGGGCTGTCCGTATAAATCAGCAGCTTGCCGTCTTCGCTCGCCGTGATGATCTCGGCCACGGTCTCGGCCTTCGGGTCTCCATCCTTCGGGAGGTTCGCCGTGATGGGGAAGCTGGCGATGCGGTCGAAATACTCGGCTGCGGAGGCGCTGAGCGTGGTGCCGGAGAGGAGAGCGGCGGTAAGCGAGCCGACGATGAAGGAGCGATGCATGGAATCTCCGCAGAACGGTCAAGGTTAGCCGGATCCTCATGCGCCCGTCATATGACACGCCAATGACGGTAGGTGACCGTGCCAAGCGAGGCGGTATTGCACCCAACTTGCCCCTCGGGCGTTGTCGAGTCCTGAGGAGCAGTGTAGCTCATTGCTCGAACACTCACGCTTGACCATTTTCGACAGGAGCCCCCATGAGCATCGGGTTGATCGCCCTGCTGGACGATATCGCGGGCCTCGCGAAGGTTGCCGCCGCTTCGCTCGACGATGTCGGCCTGCAGGCCGCAAAGGCAGGCGCGAAGGCGGCCGGCGTGGTGATCGACGATGCGGCCGTGACGCCGCGCTACGTAGTGGGCTTTGCGGCGGCGCGCGAGTTGCCCATCGTCGGCCGGATCGCCTGGGGATCGCTCAAGAACAAGCTTCTCTATCTTCTGCCCGCGGCCCTCATCTTAAGCCTGTTTGCCCCCTGGGCCATCACGCCGCTGCTCATGATCGGCGGCGCCTATCTCTGCTACGAGGGCTCGGAGAAGGTGTTCGAAGCGCTGTTTCCCCACAAGGCGCACGAGCACGAGGCTGCCGTCAGCGAAGCCACGCAGACGGCGCAGAGCCTGGAGAACGAGAAGGTGAGCGGCGCGATCAAGACCGACTTCATCCTCTCGGCCGAAATCATGGCCATCACGCTGGCGAGCATCCCGGTGGGGTCGATCTGGATGCAGGCCGTGGTGCTGGCCGTCGTCGGCATCGGCATCACGATCGCGGTCTACGGCACCGTAGCCCTGATCGTGAAGGCCGACGACGCCGGCGTGGCCATGGCGGCCAGCAACCGACCCCGGGCCCTGGCTCCGCTGACGCAGGCCCTCGGCAGGGGTCTGGTAAAAGGCATGCCGATCCTTCTGAAACTCCTCAGCGTGGTGGGCACCGCCGCCATGATCTGGGTGGGCGGCGGCATCATCGTCCATGGGATGGAAGGCTACGGCTTCGCCGGACTGGGCCACGCGATTCACGACGTGGCGGTTGCGGCCGCCCATGCGGTGCCGGCGCTCGGCGGCTTCGTGGAATGGCTGGTCTCCGCGGCGGCCTCGGGCCTGTTCGGGCTCGTCCTGGGCGCACTCCTGATCCCGCTCATCCACTTCATCGCCGTGCCGCTGATCAAAGCCCTGCGGGGCACAAGCCGGAAGTCCGAGAAGCACACCGCCTGAGCGGGCTTCCGCTCTTCCATTCCCGGGCCGTTCGTACCATATTCGTTCTATGGCCAAATCACCCAAGAAGCCCAAGCTTTCCACCGGGAAAGCCTCCAAACCTGAGCTGAAGCCCCTGGCGCCTCACCTAGCCGATCTGCTCAATCCCGCGGTCAACCGGGAGCGTGAGGCGGCGGAGGGCTTTGCCGAGCGCGCGCAGGAAACCTTCATCCACGGCGACATCACGGATGTGGACCCGGCGCTGGCGAAGAA
Source organism: Microvirga sp. (assembly GCF_014699075.1). Classification (GTDB taxonomy): domain Bacteria; phylum Pseudomonadota; class Alphaproteobacteria; order Rhizobiales; family Beijerinckiaceae; genus Microvirga. Next base: position 3,740 of record NZ_JACXAB010000097.1, read on the forward strand.
GCTTGGCCTGAAGGGTCCCGATGACGGGCCGGACGTGGCCGAGGAGCTGGGGGACCTCTCCTCCGGGTCCGGCTATTCCGCCACGGTCGATGCGCTCTCGCGGCTGCTCACCGAAGGCGATCCGCGCTTCAAGAACGGCACGCTCTGGGTGCCGCACCGTCCGCCCCGGCCCGAGAAGTCGGAAGGCGGCATTCCGTTCAAGATCAAGTCGGACTTCCAGCCCGCTGGCGACCAGCCGAACGCGATCCGTGAACTCGTCGACGGCGTGCGCCGGCAGGAGCGCGACCAGGTGCTGCTCGGCGTCACCGGTTCGGGCAAGACCTTCACCATGGCCAAGGTGATCGAGGAAACGCAGCGCCCTGCCCTCATCCTCGCGCCGAACAAGACCTTGGCCGCCCAGCTTTACGGCGAGTTCAAGTCGTTCTTCCCCGACAACGCGGTGGAATATTTCGTCTCGTACTACGACTACTACCAGCCCGAGGCCTATGTGCCGCGCTCGGACACCTTCATCGAGAAGGAATCGTCCATCAACGAGCAGATCGACCGCATGCGCCACTCGGCGACACGTGCGCTCCTGGAGCGCGACGACGTGATCATCGTGGCGTCCGTGTCGTGCATCTACGGTATCGGCTCGGTCGAGACCTATACGGCCATGACCTTCTCCGTGAAGGTGGGCGAGAAGATCGAGCAGCGCCAGCTCATCGCGGATCTCGTGGCCCTGCAGTACAAGCGCATCCAGAGCGACTTCGCCCGCGGCACCTTCCGCGTGCGCGGCGACGTGATCGAGCTGTTTCCGGCTCACTTGGAGGACCGCGCCTGGCGCATCGGGCTGTTCGGCGACGAGATCGAGAGCATCGTCGAGTTCGATCCGCTCACGGGCAAGAAGAGCAACGACCTACAATTCGTGAAGATCTACGCGAACTCGCACTACGTGACGCCGCGTCCCACGTTGCAGCAGGCCGTGAAGGGCATCGAGGCGGAACTGCAGCAGCGCCTGCAGGAACTCGCCCGCATGGGCCGCCTGCTGGAGGCGCAAAGGCTCGAGCAGCGCACGCAGTTCGACCTTGAGATGATCGAGGCCACCGGCGTGTGCAACGGCATCGAGAACTATTCGCGCTATCTCACCGGCCGCAAGCCCGGCGAGCCGCCGCCGACCCTGTTCGAATACCTGCCCGACAACGCGCTCGTGTTCACCGACGAGAGCCACGTGACCGTGCCGCAGATCGGCGGCATGTACCGCGGCGACTTCCGGCGCAAGGCGACGCTGGCCGAATACGGCTTCCGCCTGCCCTCCTGCCTCGACAACCGCCCGCTGCGGTTCGAGGAATGGGATGCCATGCGCCCGCAATCGGTGCACGTGTCGGCGACGCCGGCGAAGTGGGAGATGGAGCAGACCGGCGGTGTGTTCGTCGAGCAGGTCATCCGCCCCACCGGCCTCGTCGATCCCATCGTGGAGATCAGGCCTGCGCGCTCGCAGGTCGACGATCTCGTGCATGAGGTGAAGGAGCTGGCCGCCAACGGCTTCCGCACGCTGGTGACCACGCTCACCAAGCGCATGGCCGAGGACCTCACCGAGTACATGCACGAGAACGGCATCCGCGTGCGCTACATGCACTCGGACATCGACACGCTCGAGCGCATCGAGATCATTCGTGATCTCCGCTTGGGTGCCTTCGACGTGCTCATCGGCATCAACCTGCTGCGCGAGGGCCTCGACATTCCCGAATGCGCACTGGTGGCCATTCTCGATGCGGACAAGGAAGGCTTTCTGCGCTCAGAGACCTCGCTGGTGCAGACCATCGGCCGCGCGGCCCGTAACGTGGAAGGCAAGGCGATCCTCTACGCCGACAAGATCACCGGCTCCATGGAACGCGCGATTGCGGAGACCACCCGCCGCCGCGAGAAGCAGCTCGCCTACAACGCCGAGCACGGCATCACGCCGCAATCGGTGAAGCGCAACATCGCCGACATCCTCGACAGCGTTTATGAACGGGACCACGTGTCGGTCGATACGGGCATGGCCGGCCGCACCGTGGGCCACAACCTCAAGGCCGTCATCGCCGACATGGAAAAGCGCATGCGCGAGGCCGCGGCGAACCTGGAGTTCGAGGAGGCGGCGCGCCTGCGCGACGAGCTCAAGCGCCTGCAGGCCACCGAGCTTGCGATCAGCGACGATCCGATGGCGCGCCAATCCGACGTGGAGAGGGAAGCGGGCAAATATGGCGGCGCGCGCAAATACGGCCGCAGCGCCAACCTGCCGCCAAAAGGATTGCCGCCCTCAGGCGAGGGCGCCACGGCGGGAGACGAAGATTCGGATTCCTACGGTCCAACCGGCAAGGGCCGCTCGGACGAGGGCACCCGGGTGCGCAAGCCCGGCCTCGACGAGATGGGCCCGGGCACCGACCGCGAGGTCCCGTTGAACTTCCGCGAGCGTCCTGCCGGGCGCTCGACGCAAGGGTTTGCCGGGCAGAAGCCGAAATACAAAGGCGGACGAAAGGGGCGGTAAGCCGCCCCTTCTTATTTTAAGGCAGGAAGTGCGTGTCTCTGCGGGAAGCTCTTACTACGGAAGTTCGATTTTCAAGCTCAAGGAGCGAGCAGCGGCGACGCGCTCCATCTCTTCCCGGCTCAGCTGGACGAGCGTGAAGGTCGGGTCCTTCATCAGGCTTGCCGGATCGGGCTGAAAGTTCTGCGTGTCCTCAATCTCGACCGAAGCCGTGCCGGAGACTTGGTTCTGGTCCTCATTCATCATGGCGGCTCTCCCTCGACGGGCTCATGGCTGGCCCGATTTGTGACACGTTGTTACATATTCGTTTCGGGATCAACAAACCTGCCGTTGAATCGCCAAGCCCAGCACGGGAGATGCCCCCGGTCCATCCGGGCAGCCTGAATCATCCGGGCACCCGGTCGATAATCCCCATCACCACCGAGCCGATGCTGGCGAGGAGGATGGCCGCGGTGGCGGCGGCTTTGGGGAGGAGCAGGCCGGCCCGTCTGGCGTCCGTGTACCAGCCGCCGATGATCGTGCGCCATTGCCAGTAGAGCGAGAAGGTCCAGGCAGGCGGATAGGGCCGCCGCTCGCGCCGGCAGATGTCCCACACGATTTGGTCGTTCACGCGATAGAACGCCAGGGACGCCGCCCCGAACAGCACGAACCAGACCAGTCCTCTGACCATCCCGACGCTCCGGCTTTCGCCCGAACCATCATGATCAACGAGCCAAGCGCCGTCTTTATGGCGGCACCCCTGCCCCTACCGCCATGCCACCGCGTAGGCGTCCACTGGCCGCGCGAAACCTTTCAGGGTCTTCGGCCCGAGGCTCACGAGTCGGGTGCCGTCGGGGACGAGGCTGCCGAGGGCCTGTGAGACCACGATGGTGTCGGGTTCGGCGCTCTGGCACAGGCGCGCGGCCATCTGCACGGTGGCGCCGAACAGGTCGTTGTGGTCGGCCACCGGCTCGCCCGCATCGAGGCCGATGCGCACCTGCAGCTTCTCGCGGCTGGCAAGGTTGAAGGCCTCAAAGGCCAGCTGGATGGCACGGGCCGCCTCCACGGCCGCCGCCGCATCGTCGAAGGCGGCCATGATCCCGTCGCCCGTGTGCTTGACCTCGCGTCCCCCCTTGTTGTGCAGCGCCCGGCGAACCATGGCGTCGTGCGCCCGCACCATCTCGACGGCGCGCACGTCGCCGAGGCGCGCGGTCATGGCGGTGGAATCGACGATGTCGGTGAACATGATGGCGCGCAGGGCCGGATCGTGGCGGCCGTCGCAGCATTGCCCCACCGGCTCCGGATCGGAGATGCGACCGAGAAAAGCCTCGACGGCCGAGAGATCGACCTCGATCACGTCGCGGGCGATGTCCCCATGGGCCTCGTCGTGCACCCGCATGGCGGTGTCGATATCGGGCGCATCGATGAGGCAGAAGGCCGTGCCGCGGGTGTCGTCGAACCAGTAGGTCAGGAACCGCACCCCATAGCGCCCCTGCACCTCCAGGTCCTTGCGATGGGCCTCGGCGATATCAGCGGCGGTCAGGCCCTTCAGGTCGTGCCGGTCGAGGTAGATGGGCATCCTCGTCACCTCCGAAGCCCCTCGTCCAGTCTACACGGTTCAGCCGAAAGCCGGAAACTTCTGCCTCTCTCACGCCTGCCGCCCTTGTTGTCGGCGTGACGGGAATGGACCGTTCAGGCCAATACACTGACCGGCCAGAGCCTAAAGCACGAAACATTCAACCAATCGGTTGACAATTATTTTGAATGCGCTCATATTCAACCACATGGTTGAACAACACGCACCCCACCTCGACACTGTCTTCCACGCCTTGGGCGATGCCACACGCCGGCGGATGCTGCGGGACCTCGCCCAGGCCGAGCGCACCGTGAGCCAGCTGGCGGAGCCCTTTGCGATCTCCCTGGCGGCGGCCTCGAAGCACATCAAGGTGCTGGAGAATGCCGGGATGATCCGGCGCGAGGTGCGCGGGCGGACCCATCTGTGCCGCCTCGACCCCGGCCCGCTGGCGAGCGCCCATGAATGGCTCACCGCTTACGAACGCTTCTGGACCGATCGTCTGGATGCCCTCGACCGGCTCCTTCGCGAGGAGGATGCCCGCAACGCCCGGAACCCCCCAGAGAACCCCGCAAAGACCCCCAGAGGAGACAGCCATGAATGACCTCTCGCCCACGAAGCTTGCCCCCGACGCCTATGGCGTGCTGACCAGCCCCGACACGCTGACGATCCAGCGCCTTCTCCCCGGCCCGGTCGAGCGGGTGTGGGATTACCTCACGCAGAGCGAGCTGCGCCGCCAATGGCTGGCCGCCGGCGAGATGGCGCTCGCCGTCGGCGCGCCCTTCGAGTTCGTGTGGCGCAACGACGAGCTCACCACCCCACCCGGACCGCGCCCGGCCGGCTCGGCCGAGGAGCACCGGCTGGAATGCAGCATCACGGAGCTCGACCCGCCGAAGAAGCTCGCCATCACCTGGGGCTCCACCGGCGGCGTCACCTTCACGCTCGAGCCCATCGGCACCAAGACCCTGCTCACCCTGGTCCACCACCGGGTGCCCGAGCGCTCGACCCTGCTCAGCGTCAGCTCTGGCTGGCACACCCATCTCGACATCCTGGCCGCCCGCATGGCGGGCCAGGAACCGGCGGAGCCCTTCTGGGACCAGATCGCCCGCCTGAGGCCCGAATACGAGCAGCGCATTCCGGCCTGAACCCAGCGAATGTCATCCCGGATGGCATAAGCCGATCCGGGATCGGGTGCAGGATGTAGCTCAGAACTCCCTCTCCCTGAGGGAGAGGGCTGGGGTGAGGGGTTACAGGCTCATCCGGATAAGGCTGTAACCCCTCACCCGGACCTGCGGTCCGACCTCTCCCACTGGGAGAGGTATTCCAGCGCCTAAATCGGCAATCCGTCACCCAATCGCTCTCCCCTACGCCCCCACCACCCTTGAGAGCGTGAACGCCGCCAGGAAACCCGCAACGGTGATGAGGCCGGCATATTCGTGCGCGGTCTCGAAGGCTTCCGGCACCATGGTGTCGGCCAGCATGGCGAGGATCGCGCCCGCCGCCACCGCCGTCACGAACGCGATGGTCGCGGGGCCGGCCTCGGCGAACGCGCTGTTGCCGATGAGCGCCGCCACGCCGGACGCCAGCGCGATGCCGCCCCAGATGCCGAAGATATACGCCTTGGAGCGCCCGGCCCGGCGCATGCCGGCGGCGCTGGAGAGCCCCTCCGGCAGGTTGGAGAGAAACACCGCCGCCACCGTCACGAGGCTCACGCCCACGCCCTCCAGCAGGCTCACGCCGATCACGATGGATTCCGGAATCCCGTCGAGCAGTGCGCCGAGCGCAATCGCCAGCCCGCTCCCCGGCTCGTTCGACTGCCGCGCATCCTCCGCGGTGCCGGAGCGCTTGCGGTGCCGGGCGCCCCGGCGCGACACGAGCACGTTCGCCGCCGTGTAGACCACGGCGCCGGCGAGAAAGCCTGAGGCCGTGGAGGCGATGCCGCCCTGGCGATAGGCCTCGTCCATGAGGTCGAAGGAGAGCGCCGAGATCAGCACCCCGGCCCCGAACGCCATCACGCCCGCAATCACCCGCTGGGGCAGCTTGGCGAAAGTCCCGATGAGCGCCCCCAGCACGAGGGCCGACCCGCTGAGCAGGCCCCACAGGCCGGCCTGGATGACGAGAGGCATAAAAGGGTCTCCGCGCGGTGGGGAGAACGTGGTGGGAGGTGGTGGGGTTCGGCAGATGCAGAACCAAGTTACTGCCGAGTGCCACCTGTGCAGCGATACTTCCGAGGTCTGTACAACTGACGAGGATTTTCGGTCTTGGTCTAGCTTGCCAGTGCAGGCTGCACAATACTTGATATAAGATATAGTTGCAGCGAGTCTGCAACTTCTGGTACAAAGAGAGGAATAGCGAAAAATCCGAAGTTGGGGGGCAAAACTGCATGTTAGAAGTTGATATTCAAACGAAGATTGTCCCCGACAATCAGCGTATATGGGTCGTGTTCTCTGGAAGAAGAAGACAATACTACGAATTCTTCGCACTTCATAATATGATCTTCCTCGATTATGCCGGATTAAACATAAACGAGCAAGCCCTGTCTTCTAAGGGAATAACAAGACAACACATCAGAATGGCAATTTCTCTTCAAGAATACTATCGAAGTGATAGTTCAAGAGGTGTTCCTTCTTCAAATCCCAATTCATACGATGACAGCCCTTTTGAGGAACACTCGTCCCGTGTGATGGCAGCTAACGTGAAGAAGTTATATGGAGAAGCAAAAGTAGGTGATCTTATTATAGTCCCAGGAACAGCATTTCAGCCCGTGCTGTTCGGTGAAATCACAGAACCATTCAATCCTAATGCGACCGTCCACGCGCCAGGTAAAGACTATCTCTCAGTTCAATATAGACATGTTTCATGGTTGAGGACTGATGTTGCTCGGGTTGACATTCCATACGATCTCCAAAAGTACTTTCTTAAGCCACCAGCCATTTCCGAACTACCCAGGAACCCAATAAACAACAGAATTTACTCGTATGCATGTTCGTCTTATATTCTTCCCAATGTTTCTTTCGCCTTCCTTGCAGCACCAAACTATAGTGGCACAAACCCTCTAGAAACACTTGACGCCAATATCCTCATTACATACTTCGTAGCGGCATATTCAGCTATCGATAGAGGAGAGATCGAGAAGTTTTCTAATTTAGATCTTTATGATGCTATAACTGAGTACTATAATCACGAACTTGTCTCTTCATATGTTCAAGTATTCAGATCACCAGGATTCTTCAGCCTAACAGCGAAGGCCGCGCTGTTAGCAGCGTTCGTATCAGCGTGTACTACGCTTGCGATGACTAATATCTCTCCAGCGCAGCTTCAGCAGGGTATAACAATCTCAAATAGTGCAAGCCCTTCCCGAACTTCCGAGGAGACCATACTGCAGGAGCAGATTGATCTATTCATGAAGAGCATGAAAGAGCAGCAACTCAAGGAATTGAAGGAGCGTGGAAGAAAAGCGAAGTCGCAACTAGACTTACGGACACAAGCGAAAGTTAAGTGATGTATCGACTTGGCTCTTATCTCTGGAGAACTCTCCTTGACACGTCAACGCCGCTCTGGGTGACCTTCGCCGGCGTGCTTCTAAGCGCTTATGGCGCATATGAGATTGCTCCGGCTATCAACAACGAACTTGAAAAGCAAAAAATAAAAACGGAGTTTGTGATTCGAAACCTTGATAATCTGAACGGCAAAACTCAAGAACTATTATCAGAAATATCGATTGTAAATCGTAAGATTTTAGCTGGGGAAAAGAATTATGGAGAAAACATCGATAAAGCTACTAGGCTCTCCACAGAATTGCAGTGGAAAGCCATTGAGCTAGTGGATGAAATCATACAGAAGAGTCCGACTTCGGCTCATCTGGATGTCGCTCAGGCCAGCGGGCTAGGGTGTTC
>NZ_JACXAB010000098.1 GCF_014699075.1 Microvirga sp.
ACGCCCACTTCAACCACCACGGATGGCCGGAGCGCTTCGATCGCGTCGGACAAGTAAGGGTGGCTCGATGCCCACCCCTGATGATCCTGCCGATACAGCCGGCTGGGATAGTTCAGGAAAGGGTCCTCACCATGCCATATCGTTCTCAGCAGCGCCTCGCGGACATTTGTCATGCTCTGCCTCGCTCATGGGATGAACACACGGCCAGCGCCTTGCCTCCATCTGGAACAACCTCATTCGTGTCCGTGCGGTTCAACGGTGCAAAACAACGCGTTCCGGACAAATGCTGTCACCTAATAGGCCCTGAGGAGGTTCGTCTCGGGTCGAACCACCTAAACACCCACCGTTTCAGGAAGGTCTCCTTTGACCGGCTAAGCTGACCAATCCTTGACGTCCGAGAAGTGCCAAAAAGCTGTCATTCCGGCAGAATTAAGTCTGGGCGTCTGGGGTTCTCACGAGTTCCATGTTTGAACCGAGCCGAGCGCTCGCAGCCCTAGTGAGAAACACGCTCGACAGGTCACCACTGGCACCGGACGGTCAGACGCACGTCCACACGTTAACTGGCAGCATGACGCCACGCAACGAGTGGAGTCCCGCATCGGAAAGGCGCCGTAATACTTCCAACTGATCACCGCTCTCTTCACGAGCCTGTGCAATCAAGGATTGACTGACAACCAATCGCGATTGCAGCACCCGGCACAATTCCTGCATCCTGCTCGCGGTATTTACCGTCGTCCCAATGGCTGTGAAGCTCATGGAATTGCGCGTCCCGATATCGCCGAGAACAACCACGCCGAAACTGGCGCTGACACCAACCTCAATGGGACGACGGCCAGCGCTAATCCGCTTCGCATTCCAAAGCTCCACCTGGTCAATGATGCTGATTGCGGCGTGCAGCGCATTGGTCGCTTCCAGCCCGGTAGGATTGGGTACGCCGAATAGCGCCATTACCGCATCGCCCGAAAACTTGTCGATGGAGCCCCGATGCGCAAAGATCACCTTTGCCATTCGACGGTAGAACGACCGGAGCAGTCCAACGACACGCTCAGGCGCCAAGCTCTCACTGATTGCAACAAACCCGACGATGTCAACAAAGAGAACTGCGATTGCCTGCCGGCGCACAGGGCCGAGAGGGTGGTCTCTTTGAGCCAAGGTTTCGACCATTGCAGGCGAAAAGTAGCGCGCGAGGTTGGCCTTCTTCCGGTCTGCCTCACGGGCAGCTTGTTGTGCTTGCGCGACACGCCGTTCGGCTTCGACCCGCGTAGTAACATCGCGTTGAACTGCAACGAAGTGGGTGATCTGACCAGCCGTGTCTATCAACGGGGTGATTGACCACTCCATGACGAACTGACGACCATTCTTGCGGTAGTTGACCGTTTGACCTTCCCACCGGTGTCCGCTCTTGAGCGTTTCCCGCATTCCGAGAAAGATCGAGAGGTCAGTACTCGCACCTTGGAGGATCCGAGGCGATTGGCCAATCACTTCGCGTGCGCTCCACCCGGTCATTCGTTCAAAAGCGGGGTTGGCATAGACAATGATCGGACCAGGTCTTTCCAGATCAGCATTGGTGACCAGAATGCTTTCTGAGGCTGCTTCAAGGACTGCGAAGGGCTCGATCCCGGTACCATCAAATGTCATCTGTGGTCTCCCAACCGACGCTCGAAGAGGCCTGCGAACATTCAGCACTATTCACCAGAGCGTATCCCGATCATTCAGAAGATCCAGCAAGGCCGACTAATACAATAAAGTTACATTAGAAATGGTTCTGGTACATGGCAGATCTCTTGGACGGTGACACTCGTGTGGGAAGGACATCAGAAGTCGGCCATAATATTCGCCGCTCAGCTTGGCAGCCCGAGTTGGGCAAGACCAACATCGTGGGGTATTGCTCATTCAGCAGCCAAGCTAGGTCAGCGCTGGTCCTATCGTACATATGATCGGTGAGGATAACGTCCGGCACGAACCTATCCTCGATCAGTGCATGCGCCCCCTCGGCGGGACTCGTCTCGGTTACCGCCCGCATGCGCTTCACTATTGAGGCAGCAAGGGTCAGTGAGGCGCGGGCGCTCCATTGCTACGTGGAAGGGCCGCTCTGGGTCAGAGTGTAACGTAGAGCGGCCCAATGAAGGTCCGCCTATCGCGAAATTGCGGACCTTTGGCTACCGAGCGCAGAGCGAGGCGGAGTTCGCGTGAAGTGTGCGAGTTTCATCTGCGGTTACCCGTGGCGTTACCCGAAAGGCAATAGCCAGCGCAAGTGCCCACGGGAGACACGCATAAAACCCTTGCCGGTTAAGGGTTTGAGGTGGTGAGCGCGCTGGGACTCGAACCCAGGACCCCCTGATTAAAAGTCAGAGCGTCTTCCGGCCGCTGAAAGATCCCAAGAGCGCGCCGCACCAGCGAGGGGATTCACACGTCGCCGGAAACACCCCATGCTGGATGCTGGTGATTTGCCTTCGGACCGGTCCATATGTCCACGTCTCGTGAAAGGCCCCTGCGGGCGCATCAGCAGGCTCTTGCAGGCCTTGTCGCTGCAATCACACGCGGTGAAGCGACAGGGGTCACGGACATCCTGGCGGCGGTGACGCCTGGCGGCGGCAAGTCCCTCCTCCCAGTGATTGCTGCGGCTCGCCTGATCGAGGCCGGCCATGTGGAGCGGATTTGCTGGGTTGTGCCTCGCGACAGTCTCCGCCTCCAAGCCGAAGAAGCCTTTGCCGACCCGGTCTGGCGAGCCGCGCTTGGCCACGCGCTCTCGGTTCGTGCCGCCGACAACGAAGCAGACCCGAGCCGGGGCTTGGCTGGGTACATCACCACGTACCAGGCGATCGCGGCGGCACCGGACCTGCATCTGGCCGAGCTCCGCCGCCATCGCACCCTGCTCGTGGTCGATGAGGTCCATCACCTGCCCACTCTTAGCGAGTACGAGCCAGCCGCATCCGCAGGGTCCGGTCAAGCCTCTCCCCTGAACGAAGATGCCTCAGCTTGGAGCCGGGCCCTGCTGCCGCTTCTGGAATCCGCAGCCCTACGCTTGCTTCTCTCGGGAACCCTGGAACGGGCAGATGGCCGGCGCATCCTATGGCTGCCTTATCGCACTGGACCCGACGCTGGCACGCAGGAGGTTGATCTGGAGGCTCCCGGTTGGGCAATCACCGGCTACTCACGAACTCAGGCGGTAGCCGAGCGCGCGGTGCTGCCCATCACCTTTGGTGCCCTCGATGGTGAAGCCAGTTGGTTGCAAGCAGGGCGAACCGCGATGGACGACGTCCGGCTCGGCCCCCATCGCCTGTCCGGCCCCTACCCAACCGAGACAACCCGCCCTGCCCTGTTCACCGCGCTGCGGACTGGCTTTGCCCGGGAGTTGCTCCAGGAGGCCTTCAGGGCCACACGCAATCTTAGAGCCCGCCGGCGGGCCGAGCGGGGGCTGGCTGCCGATGAGGTCGTCCGGGGTCTCGGCAAGTTGCTCGTGGTCGCGCCTGATCAGCGTAGTGCCCGGCACTACTGTGAGATGCTGCGAAGCTGGATGCCACTCCGGCAGGCCGAGAGGGAGGTGCGATTGGCGATCTCGAATGAGCGTGGAGCACCCGAGGCGCTGGCCGCCTTTCGGCTGACAGCGGAACCGGCGATCCTGGTCACAGTGGCCATGGCCTACGAGGGGCTCGATGCGCCGGAGGTCGCGGTGGTGGCTGCCCTTACCCACATCCGCAGCCGCCCCTGGCTTGAACAGATGATCGCCCGAGCCACGCGAGTGGATCCTCATGCGGGTCCCTACGAGAGTCAGCGCGCCCTCGTCTTCCACCCGGACGATCCGCTGTTTGTCCGCTTCCGCCGCAGCATCGAGGCTGAGCAGGGGATGCTGGCCCGTCAGCGCCGGCGCAATGCTGAGGCGGAGACACCATCTTGGCTCGCCGAGCATCTCGCGGCACACCGGGACGAGGGAGAGAGACGTGGAATTACGCCCTTGGAGAGCAATGCGCTGGGTCTGCGCTACGCAACGCTGAAGCCCGGCTCGGTCTTCGAAGAGGCCCGCCGAGAACGAAAGGCCGACCAAGCACACCTGATTGAGCCGCCATCCGCAACGGAACGGCGGCTGCGGGCTCGCATCGGTGAGGCCGTTGCCGCTCAGGCCGTGGAGGACGAAGCCGGCCTGCAGGTGCCGCATGTTGGTGAGGGGCTCTACCACCGCTACAATGCGGTGCTGAAGCGGGTGTTCGGCAACAAGGGACGAGGCCAGATGACCCTGGCTGAACTCGAGGCAGCTTTGACCTGGCTGGAGCGCAACCGCCTCTGTGATCACCTCCACCACTTGGAAGGCGATCCCCGTTACGCTTGGACAGTGGCTCGACGGCGCCGCTTGGTCTGGGACCAACTGTCCTCACAGTCCAGCTCTGGGTCTGCTCGGTCAGCCATATTGGCCAATCTGGCCCCAAAGGGCAGCTCACCCCAATAAGGCATCAGATGGCAGCGGCAGGGCTGGTGATGTGCTCGGCCAAGTCAGAGAGGATCTGATCCGTATTTTCTTTCTGGATCAGGTTCTCCTAAGCGAGCCTCGGCCGTCGTGAAGCCGAGCTGCTGCGGACCCGCCGGAGGAGGTCATGCCTCGATCGAACCGCAGATACACTTCTGAGGGATTCCGCGCGCCCTAATCTGCCCCGCTTACCCGCAACAAGTCATCGGGGCAGTTTGGGGGGCTGCGGGCCTCAAGCGGTTTGGCTGACGAGGGTGGCAAGCGGCGGGATCTTGGGCTGATCCGGGTTCAGGCCGAGCCGGTCCCCGAGATAGTCGAAGAACGACAGCCCGAGCTTGCGGCAGGTCTTCTGCAGCCCCAGCATCACATCCCGTGCGACGCGGCCATCCGCACTCATGGTGCCGCCGGAGATCTTGCGCTTGATCACCCAGGCCCGCAGGTCATTCTCGGAGGCATTGGTGTGCAGTGGGATCTGCGGACGCTCGAGCACCCGCAGCAATTCGTTCTTCCTCCGCGCCAGCCGGGCCAGCAATTCGTCGAGTTCCTTGTAGCCCGTGCGTTGGCCGAAGATCCGGTTGAACTGGCGCCGGAATAACGCCTCCGCCCCCGGTGTGGGGCTTTGCTTCCACAGCTTCAGACCGCGGTAAAAACACCAGATGGTCTCGCGGACCAAGTCCACCGCTTTGGCCTGCTTGGGTGATGCCGGCATCAGCTTCTCCAGGTGGCGCTCGGCATGAACCCAGCACAGCGCGTGCTGGGCGATGCGGAACTGGCCAGCATCGTCGGAGACCACGACGGTGTTTTCCATCAGTCCGTGATGCCGGATCGCACCCCAGGTGGCGGCTTCGTTCAGCGTCTGCAGCAGCGGCCAGTCGAAGATGTTGATCGAGCACCGCAACAGATGCTGCCACCACTCCATCTGCGACGAGAACACCTGGTCCGGATGCGCCGCCAGCCGCGCGATCACGGCGGCCTCGACCGGCTGCCGGCGCAGATAGTCCAGCGCGGCCTCGTTGACGACATAGTCGTCACAGCCGGCCCGCAGCAGCGACAGGAAGTTCAAGCGCGATTTCGATCGGCTGGTGCGGAAGACGCAAAAGCGCTTGCCGCCGATCTGGGTGGTGACACCCGGACGGCGGGCATGCCGCGCACCGGTGTCATCAACGGTGATGTACGGCGAAGAGACGAGGCCTGCCTGCAGGATCGCGTGATCTTCCTGCTCGAAGAGCTCCAGATCGGCGGTGAGCAGACGCACGACCTCGCGCTTCGAGATCGACAGGCCGATGCCGTTCAGCAGGTCGGTCAGGCGCTCGGTGGTGACCTGGCCTTGCGTGTGCAGAGCCAGGCAGAACCGGCGCACGCCGGGACCGTAGCCGCCGGTGACGCCGACCGGCAAGGGGGCGATGATGGTCTGGCCCTCTGGGGTGAGCCAGCGTTCCCGCTTGTAGCGCACGACCTCGGCAACCAGCACGAGATCCCCGTGCACCACCGTCTTGTAGCCTTTGAAGCGCGAGCCGGGTGGAACCTCGACGTGCAGCGTGACCTCGCGGGTGACCCGATCCCGTTTGGCGCCGCGCCCAGGGCGCCGGCCCGGACCGGCAGGCTTTGGCTGGGTGGCTTTCTCCATTCCGGACGGTTTGAACGGCGGTCGTGGCGGCAGGTGCTTGAGCCTTGCGATCTCGTCCTTCAAGGCCTGGTTGTCGAGGCGTAGCTGCTCGACCTCCTGCTCCAGTCGATCGATCTTGCCAGCCAGATCCGAGACCAGCTGGCGCAGGGCCGTCGAGGACAGAGGCTTGCTGGACCTACCGGGCGGCGATGTCATGCCGGGATTGAATCATGAATGCCCGTTTGGAGGAATCCCTGCCCCCAAAATGCCCCGGTTACCCGCAACAACCATAGTGCATGCCCCGCATAAATCCCTGTGAATAAACATTCGTATCACGCTAAACGTATCTTCGATACTATTTACTACACTGAGTGGGTATGCATGTAAGCAACGACGCTCACTCCCGATAATTCGTTGTTATCGGGAGTGTTGCGCCGGCCTGCAAAATCAGGGCATAGATCGCCGGCCCCCTCCTCAGAGGCTGCCATGACAACCGTTTCTCTGCCCTTAATCCGAATTGTCGCCGTCGCGCTGCTCCGTGACGAGCAACTCCTGCTCGTACGAAAGCGTGGCACCGAGCGCTTTATACTACCGGGCGGCAAGTTCGAGCCCAACGAGACCGCCCTTGAGGTCGCCTGCCGGGAGCTCCACGAGGAGCTTGGGATCCCTCTTTCCCCCCAAGCCCTAGATTTCCTCGGAACCTTTACGGCGCCTGCTGCCAATGAACCTGGTCATGACGTGCTCGCTATCATCTTCCTCGCCCGACTTCCCGCCACCCTTATACCGGAACCGAGAGCGGAAATCGCGGATCTCCGCTTCGAGCCCCTCACCTTCCCTACCTCCGATCTTGCACCTTTGGTCAGCCGCTGTGTTCTGCCCATCTCGCAGCGCCTTTCCAGTGGAGTGGAGGCGTGATCAAGCCAGTAGCCGAGCACACGGAAGACGCCGACCTGCGGCGGACAAACGAGCTCGACGCGCTTGCCGGAATTCTTCCGTCTGACCGCCGGGAGGCGCTTGCGGCTCTGCTCACGGATGATGACGTCGCCACCCTCAAGCACCTCGCGGAAGAGGGCATGGGGGCGAACACCCTGCGCGCCCTCGCCTCGGATCTGGGCTATCTGGAAAGCTGGGCGCTCGCCGCAACCGGGCTCCCCCTCGCCTGGCCAGCGCCCGAAGGCTTGGCTCTGAAGTTTCTGGCTCATCATCTCTGGGATCCGGTCCGGCGCGAGACGGATCCGGGTCATGGCATGCCAGAGATCGTTGCGGCGAGCCTCAAGGCCGAGGGTCTGCTGCGGGTAAGTGGACCGCATGCGCCGGGCACCGTCCGCCGCCGTCTCTCCAGCTGGGCGACCCTGCATCGCTGGCGCGGTCTTGCGCCCGCCTTCGCGACGCCAGCGTTCAAGACGGCCCTGAAGTTCGCCGTCCGGGCCAGTACCCGGCCCCCTCAGCGCAAGAGCCAGCGGGCAGTCACCCGCGACGTGCTTGACCGGTTGCTCGCCACCTGCGTCCTCAACCTCCTTGTCGACCGGCGCGACCGTGCCCTGCTCCTGACGGCCTTCGCCTCCGGCGGCCGTCGGCGCTCGGAATTGGCCGCCTTGCGGGTCGACCAAATTGAGGTCCTCCCGCCAGTGCCGGCCAATCCTCGGGATCCCGAGTCGTCCAAACTTCCCTGTCTGGCGATCCGTCTCGGACGCACCAAGCGTGGCAATGCGGATGACGGATCCCGTGTCCTTCTCATTGGCCGTCCCGCCGAGGCGCTCACCACGTGGCTGGACCGTGCGGGGATTGCCGATGGAGCGGTGTTTCGGGCCATAGACCGTTGGGGCCGAATGGGCCAAGGGGCTATCAGCGGTGATGCGGTCAACGACATCGTCAAAAAGCGCTGCCGGCAGGCTGGACTCGATCCGGCGCTGTTCAGCGCGCATGGGCTGCGTTCAGGTTATCTGACCCAAGCCGCTCACGCCGGAGTGCCTCTGCCCGAGGCCATGCAGCAATCCCAGCACCGTTCCGTGCAACAGGCGGCCAGCTATTACAATGAAATAGAGCGGCAAAAGGGGAAGGCGGCGCGGCTTTATTGACAGCACATCTCGCTTTGATCATCCAACCTTGGGAGGCACGGCACTCAGAAGATCCGTACGACCGTGTAAAATGTCACCGCCGCGCCTTTGCTTCCAATCATAGTCTATTGCGCAGAGTGAGGCGGCAAAGCGGGAATAATGTTACCAAACAGGTCGTTTTTCAACCGCCGTGAGATACCCTGACCCCGTCGATCGGGCTTGCAAGCCCAACGAGGGCGGTCAGCACATCCACCTGCCGCAGTTTCGCGACGATCTTGGCCTGCCAGACCTTCTCCGAATTTGTAGCTCATGGCTACTGATACTAAGATCGGGGTGTGACACAGCTTGACACTCAGGCGCGCCTCTCTAGCCTCCTTGGCTATGCCAGTACGTAGAACTATGAATGTTTCTATTACCCCGGAGCTGGAACAGTTCGTCTCAGACCGTGTGGCGTCGGGACAGTATCAGAGCGCTAGTGAGGTGGTCCGCGCGGCTCTGAGGCTGCTGGTGCGGGAAGAGACAGTTCAGAACAGCCCCCGCCAAGCACCTAAGCATGAACGACGCAAGCTCTGAACCCTTGAGGATAGATACCCAGCAGCAGTACATCGCGGAGCTGGAGCAGGAAATTCGAGTCCTTCGAGTTCAGTTAGCCTCACAAAATCTCCAAAATAACATCGCCGCTAGAAGCAACGCGGAAGAGGTTCGGCAAGATAAGGCTACCACTTCCCTCGAGCATGCTCAGGATGTGGCAGGAGCCAAAACCCGTATCAAGCAACTCAAGCAGACCCGAGACTCCTTGCGAGCCAGTGAGGGGTGGCTGCGGGCTATTCTTGAGAGCGCAACGGATTATGCCATCATCACCCTTGATCTGGACGGTAAGGTCACGAGCTGGAACAGCGGTGCCCGTAATATTCTAGGGTGGGGCGAGGGCGAGGTCCTCGGACACACTGGAGCATTCTTCTTCACGCCCGAAGACCGAGAGGCGGGGGTCCCTCAGTGGGAGATGAGGAAAGCCCTTGCGACAGGCAGGGCTGAAGACGAGCGCTGGCACCTGAAAAAAGATGGAAGACGGTTCTGGGCGAGCGGGCTCTTGTTGCCTTTCCGAGATGGAGAGCTGCTTGGCTATCTCAAGATCCTGCGGGATCATACTCAAAAGAGATATGAGCAGGAGGCCTTGCAGCGTTCCGAACTCATTGTTGGGAAAATGACGGAGGGGGTCAGTCTCTCGACGGCTGGCGGCATCATTGTCTATACCAACCTAGCCGAGGATCGGCTGTTCGGGTATGAGCCGGGTGAGCTCATCGGGCAGCATGTGAGCATCCAGAATGCATACTCACCCGAGGAGAACGAGCAGATTGTTTCTGCCGTCATCGAACAGCTCAGGACCCAAGGCCGGTGGGAGGGTGAATGGCACAACCGCCGCAAAGACGGCACAACCTTTATCACTGCGTCACGGATCACCGCAGTCGAGGTAGATGGTGCGGCCCATTGGCTGTGCGTTCAGCGCGATGTGACCGAGGAAAAGCGCGCAGAGGCAGCCTTGCGGGAAAGTGAAGAACGCTTGCGGATCTCGCAGCGGGCTGGCGGGATTGGCAGCTTCGAGCTCTTTCCCTCAACAGGTCGGATCATCACGTCAGAGCAGTTCTGCCGCTTGTGGGGTGTGCCTGTCCAATGTGAGTTCGATGTCGCGGATTTGATCGCCTGCATTCACCCTGATGACCAACCCCGCGTTACCACAGGCCATCGCACTCTCCCAGACGACACGCTGGGATACATCGAGTACAGGCTCTCCCGGCCTGACACGGGTGAAACACGTTGGATTGCCAGACGCGCACAGCGGGTTCAGGATCAAGGTGGGGTTCCCCGCTATCTCGGTGTAATTTATGACATCACGAGCCGGAAAAGGGGTGAGGAGCAGATCCAGTTCCAGGCTCAACTCCTTGACTCTGTTCGTGAGGCTGTCATCGCGACCGACCTTACTGGCCGGGTGACTTATTGGAACCGCTTTGCCGAAACGCTCTATGGCTGGACTGCTCAGGAGGCGGTAGGCCGATCTGTCCTGGAACTCACTTCAGGGAGCGACCCGGCCAAAGCAGGGGACGTCATGGCTGCTCTTGCACGGGGCAGCACCTGGTCAGGCGAGTTTACCGGGCGCCGTCGTGATGGCTCCACCTTCCCCGGACATGTCACCGATGCGCCTGTCCACGATGAGAGCGGTTCGCTCATTGGTATCGTCGGTATCTCCTACGACATCAGTGCTGAGAAGCAGGCCGTGGAGCACCAACGGCTTCTGATCAACGAGTTGAACCATCGGGTGAAGAACACCCTGGCTACGGTGCAATCAATCACCTCGCAGACATTGCGCAACGCTCCAAGTAATGAAGCTGCCAGGGAGGCAATTGAAAGCCGCCTGATTGGCCTGTCGCGGGCGCACGATGTTCTGACGCGCGAGAACTGGGAAGGTGCCTACCTTCGTGAAATCGTTCTTCGGGCGGTCGAGCCTTATCAAGGGCACAGTGATGGTCGCTTTGAGATCCGGGGCGTTGATGTCCGGCTCTCTCCTCGCATAGCACTCGCGCTTGCTATGGCGCTTCAGGAGCTTGTCACGAACGCGGTCAAGTATGGCGCACTTTCGAACGAGACAGGCCGGGTGACGATTGCCTGGGAACTGAAGGGACGTGGGGACGAGCCCCGACTGGAGATGCGTTGGGAAGAAGCGGGAGGACCGCTTGTTCGGGTGCCAAGCCGTCGAGGCTTCGGAACAAAACTGATTGAACGCAGCCTGTCTCAGGAGCTGAATGGGAACGTGGAGATCAAGTTCGAGCCTTCTGGTGTGGTCTGCACGATTGTAGCGCCGCTCGCTGGGTAGGTTGAGCTCGATTAGTAACGTCGCTCCCCATTGCTTCGTGTTTTTGTAACGGGCGCACGTCACTTTGAATCGTCTGCCTAGAGTGTGAGGAAAGGCCCCGGGGCATTCTAGAAAACTGGTTCAGAAGTCAACGCACTCGTTGCGACACCATGTGCAGACGTTTCGTGCCTTGTAGAATCCTGCCTGGGCCGCGAGTCAGGCTCTTCGATGAGACGCAAAGCCTGACGAGGCGGAAAATGGCGCACGCGAGCACCGATACCTTGGCCATCCGTGTCATGGATCGCAGGGATCTCGATCAGGCAATCGATTGGGTGGCAGCCGAGGGCTGGAACCCCGGCCTCAAGGATGCAGAGTGCTTCCAGGCTACCGATCCAGCAGGGTTCCTGATGTGCTATCTCGGTGCCGAGCCCATCGGCTCCATCTCGGTCGTGCGTTACTCCAGCACATTCGGGTTCCTAGACAGCCTTCATTCCAGAAAGAAGCGGGAATAGCTCACAGCGGACACGTTCAGGTGTCCTAACCGATACAACTCCGATCCTCAGTC
>NZ_JACXAB010000099.1 GCF_014699075.1 Microvirga sp.
GGCCCAGATGACCCGTACCGCCGAGCCCGCCCGGCAGGCCAAGCGCATGGCGGCCCAGCTGCTCGCCGCGGAAGGGCGGTCTCCCTCGGCAACGTCAGGCCGGAGAGAGGACGCAGGTCAACAAGCGCAGGCGTCCTGACCCCATTGCATGAGCGCTCGGCCCAGCTTTGGCAACGTACCGGCCAATCCGCCCTCACCAAGGGCACGCCTCTACCGTCGGCAGCGCCTTCCGGTGAGTTCGAATAGGGTTGGATGTAGCCTCAGAGATCGTACAGTCCCCTTGCGAAGGAGCCGATGCCCTTCGTGTCCAGACGATCCAGCGGTGCGCGGAACGTCACCCGAACGACGCCCGGGTGGCGGCCAATCTCGATCGCGCTAGCCAACGTCGCCCAGTTCATCACCTCCGGAACGCTCACGCCCAGCAGACCGGCCGCGCGTTCAAGGCCATTCGCCGTCGCCTCGTTAAGGTTGCTTCCCGTGCCGATGAAGGTAACCGGAGCGTCAGCCTCGATCTCCTGCACGCCGTGCTTGCGCGCAAGAGACCGCGCCCTCTCGAGCCCACCCTCACTGAGAGGGCGAGCCAGGAACGGCACGTCGTCCGAGACCGGAAACAAAATCGGTCCGTCAATGACCGGACCCTTGATGACATGCACCTCCAGCGTGACGGTTCCTGCCACGTCGCAGGTATGGCCGGCAATCTCGCCGTCACCCTGAAGGGCGTGCATGTCGCCCAGATAGACACTGCCGCCGGGTACCTTAACCGGGCAGATCACCACGGCGCCTTCGCGGACGGTGTTCACGTCGAGATAACCGTCGGTCTTGTGTTCGGCGAGTTCCTCCGGCGTCAGGGCATAGATATGCGGAGCACCGCTCAGGGCGGCACCGAAGTCACCGGCATTGTGCGAGTCCGGCATCGCCTTCGATGGCGTTGTTCCCAGTTGCCCAAAGGAAGGACGCAGGCGGGTTTCCTATTACCGGACCCGCGTGGTCGGCGGTCCGGGCTCATTCGTGATGCAGGTCGCCAACCCGTAGGGAATGATGGAAGCCTTTCTCGCAAAGCTCCGGTTGGACATTGCGGGACGGAGCGGAGCCCCCCCAAACGAGCGGTTTCTCACCGCCCACGCAACGACCTCCGACCCCGAGCCTGGAGGTCCCCCATGCGCGTGCTCACCTCAATGATACTGGAAGCCCACGCCTCAGCAGGCATCCGACCAACCGATGGTGCAATGCCTTCGCCCACTCTTGGGCCTGTTTTGTAGCCCATGACAGCGGCAAGATCGCTCCAGTTTGATCGGCTCTCGCCGATTGCACCATCCCTCAGGCACCGGCCGTGCAGCGGCCTCATGGAGTGCAACATGTTCAGGAAGATTATTTTGATCCTGCCCCTTCTTCTTCTTCCAGGTCTTGCTTCGGCTGAAAACATGGGTCCCGCCGGTGATAAGGTCACCCGTGATGTTGAAGCCATGATGCAGGATGGCCGCTGGGAGCGGACCATTGCGGAAGGCCGAGCCAACAGGCTCGCCTTCGAGGTGTTGCGCCAGGCTGAGAAGCGGGTGCGGCAGCCCGCAACCGGATACACGGCGACGCAGCCGACCCATCCGCGTATCAGGAACTAGACGATGGCACTCTCGAACAAGCATACGCTGGAACAGCTCGAGCATCCCCGCCGTCATGGGCTGCCGTACCTCATTGTCGCGACGGTTGGCCTGCTCAACATCGTGGCCACCGTCACGACACTGCTGGCAGCCAATCCCCTGTTCTGAATCCCCATCAAGGAAGCCGATATGCGAAAACGCGTTGCGCTGATCGCATGATTGAGCACGAGTCTTGCGAAGCCCCTTTCCTAGAAGGATTTCACTCATGAAGCGCATCGAACTGGATGCCGAATGTCGCTTTGCTGCTGCCGTGTACGCCGGGCAAGTCGCCGTCTTCGTACTCGGAGTGTGGCGCTACGCACTCTGACGCGAACGCCCAAGACAGAGTTCCCATTGTGCCAATGCAATTCATGTATTGCGCGAGCACAATCGAAATCGCCCACGGCTTCGGGTTATCTGCGCGCCGTCGCTTGGCTTCAGGCCGGGCCAATGACACGGAGATCAATGAATGGCTAAAGTACTCGTGCTCTACTACTCGTCCTATGGCCACATGGAGCAGATGGCCAACGCTGCCGCCGAAGGTGTGCGCCAGGCCGGTGGCGAAGCGGTGGTCAAGCGCGTGCCGGAACTCGTGTCTGAGGAGATCGCGCGGAGCGCGCACTTCAAGCTCGATCAACCCGCTCCCGTCGCCACGGTCGACGAACTATCCAACTACGACGCCATCATTCTCGGCGTGCCGACGCGGTACGGCCGCATGGCCTCGCAGATGACGAGCTTCTGGGATCAGGCCGGCGGCGTCTGGATGCAGGGCCAGCTCAACGGCAGGGTCGGCAGCGTGATGGTCTCGACCGCCACCCAGCACGGCGGCCAGGAGACGACCCTGTTCGCTGGCATCACCAACCTGATGCACTTCGGCATGCTTATCGTCGGCCTGCCGTACTCGTACCAGGGCCAGATGTCGGTGGACGAGGTCGTTGGCGGCTCGCCCTACGGCGCCACCACCATCACCGGTGGGCAGGGCCAGCGCCAGCCGTCACAGAACGAACTCGAGGCCGCCCGGTTCCAGGGCAAGCTCGTGGCCGAGACGGCAGCGAAGCTGACCGGCAACGCCTAACTCCGGAGGGCCCCGGCCGCCCTGTGATTGATCACGGGGCTGGCCGGAGCCTTCCACCGGGTCTTCGGTCCGCTGACTGCCTGTCCCTTAGTCCGCAGGAAATCCTCATGAAGACTTCAGCGCTTGTTCTGGCCGCCGCCACTCTCACCCTGACCGCGAGTGGCCTGCTCGGGACTCCTGCTGCCGCTCGGTGGGCCACACCCACTGTTGGCCTTGTGCACGGCGCCTTTGCCGACGGCTCGTCCTGGAGCAAGGTCATCCCGCTCCTGCAGGCCAGAGGCCTCAAAGTCGTTGCGGTGCAGAACCGCCCTGACCTCGCTGGCTGACGATGTGGCGTTCACCAAACGCGCCATCGACGCTCAGCAGGGCCACGTTGTGCTGGTCGGCCATTCGTGGGGCGGCACCGTCATCACCCAGGCAGGCGACAACGACAGGGTTAAGGCACTCGTCTATGTGGCCGCCTTTGCTCCCGCCAAGGGCGAGTCCACCCTGGATTAAGTCAAGCCCTACCCGGCCTCTCCCGGTTTGGCCAAGCCGCAAGTGGATGCGTCCAGTTATCTGACCCTCTCGCCCGAGACCGTCGCGAATGACTTCGCCCAAGCCATGTCGAAGGAAGAGACAAACCTGATCGCCACCACCCAGGGGGCGATCCGTGGGGCCAACTTTGAGGAGAAGGTTGCGATCGCTGCCTGGGACAGCAAGCCGATTTGGTCAATCGTGACCACGAGCGATCACATGATCAATCCAAGCCTGCTGCAGGACACCGCCAACAAGATCAGAGCCAAGACCCCGGTGTTGACCGCAAGCCACGTCCCGATGCTTTTGCAGCCGGAGGCAGCCGCCAAAGTGATTGATCATTGAGGCCGCGGATTCAATCCAGTGATCGCCCATTCGGCTAACCCCTGGAAAGAGGCCCAATCAACAATTCTGAAGAGACACATGAGAGTCTGTACGGGCTTGATGACACCGTGCTTGAAAAGAGGAAAGTAAATCAGATGGTGAGAATTTGGCTTGGGCTTGTGATAGGGCTCGGCATGATTGCTCCGGCCTCTGCCAGCTTCGGGGATGCCTGGCAGGCGATGCCGGACAAACTCCGCACCGGATGCGTTTCCAAAGCGACAGCGATGGGTCTTGGCAGGATCGAAATCAACGTCGACCCCTTTGGAAGCCCGAGCTATGGCATCGCCGTTCTCACCAAACGTGGAGCCGACAGAAAGCAGAGCGTCGCTTACGTGTGCATCATGCAAAAGAAGACAGGTGCCTTCGAGATTGGCGGAGAATTCCCGCTGCGGTGAGCCTCGGCTCTGTCTGACATGACAGCGCATCACCAATGCGTGACCTGCTCGCTCAGTGCGACTCGGCTTATGAATGCTCTAGAAGTGAAAGGTCCGCCTGTGGGGGCGGTCGTGGTTTAAGACTTAGACGACGGTTGCGCTCGCCGTTGCTGCCCTAGTTACCTCCTGATCCGACACAAAGGGCTGCCGTTGTGGACGTAGTCGCCGCGGGTTGGATAGGACATTGAGGAAGAGGCCATGAGAAAGCATGTTGCAGCCGATGTCCTCAGGAGCGACAAGGCCTCCGGCGACGCCGTGATCAGTGAGCTCGAACGGACAGGCACGCCGCCTGAAGCGATCACTGAACAACGGTTGCCTGAGACGTTACCCGCCCGTCTGCGTCAGATTCCGAAGGAGCTCGGCCAGATCGTTCTCGTGCTGCAGGGCGGCGGTGCACTTGGCGCCTACCAGGTTGGAGCCTATCAGGCTCTGCATGAGGCCGGGGTTGAGCCGGACTGGGTGATCGGCACCTCGATCGGGGCCATCAACGCCAGCCTGATTGCCGGCAACGCCCCGGAGGACCGCATGGAGCGGCTCCGGGAGTTCTGGAGTCGCATGCAGCACAGCCCTTGGATGGAACTCCTGGAAGCGTGGCCTCTGATGGGATCCTTGGCGGCCAACCTGACAACGATGGCTCAGGGTATTCCAGCCTTCTTCCGGCCGAACCTGCCGGCTTTTCTCGGCCCACACGTCCCTCTCGGATCGGAGGCCGCCAGTTATTACGATACGGCTCCTCTTGTTCGAACCCTCTCCGATCTTGTCGATTTCGACCGGATCAACCGGTGCGAGACGCGCCTGACGGTCGGGGCGGCGAACGTGCGCACCAGCGAGATGCGCTACTTCGACAGCCGCGACATGGAGCTCGGGGTGCGCCATGTGGTGGCCTCCGGTGCCCTGCCCCCGGCTTTCCCGGCCATCCGTATTGACGGGGATCTCTATTGGGATGGCGGCGTTCTGTCGAACACGCCGCTTGAGGCGGTGTTCGACGACAACCCGCGGCGGAACTCGGTTGTCTTCGCGACCCATATCTGGAACCCGCAGGGGACAGAGCCGGATACGATCTGGCAGGTCCTGAGCCGCCACAAGGACGTCCAGTACGCGAGCCGCACCACCAGTCATATGGCCCGGCAGAAGCAGATCCACCGTCTCCGGCATGTGATCGCCGAGCTCGTACGGCACGTGCCGGAAGCGGAGCGAAAGACCCAGGCTGTGCGGGCGTTGGCGGCCTATGGCTGCCTGACCCGGATGCACGTGGTCCGCCTGCTGGCGCCTCCGCTTGATGGCGAGGATCACACCAAAGACATCGACTTCAGCCCGCGCGGCATCCGCGAGCGCTGGGAGGCTGGGTATGCCGACACGAGCCGCGTCCTGGAGCTGGCTCCCTGGTCCGGCGAGTTTGATCCTATGGAGGGCTTCATCCTACACGAGGCACTACCTGAGGCAATGATGACGGCCGGCTGAGATGCGCTCGTAAGGGCGGCGGCGTTCTGAAATAAGCGCAAAAGGTACATCGTGTGGTCTCGACCGTCACGCCAGGGGTGGATCGCCATTCCACACCCTCGTCAGCAGATGGCGAAGGGCCGCCTCGTCAAGCGGGCGCGGGTTCCAGTATGGGGCCGCCAGTGTCGCTTTGACAGCTTGCTCGATCCCCTCCTCCGGCATGCCGATGTCACGGAGGGCCTGCTTGGCTCCAAGGCGCTTCGCAAGCTCGAACAAACCTTGAGCGGCATCTGCAGCCCCCATAGCCCGTGCGATGCGTCCCATGGCATCAGGGACTGCCGGAGCGTTGTAAGCAACGGCGTGGGGGAGGACGATCGTGTGGGTCTCCGCATGCGGCAGGTTGAAGGCCCCGCCGAGAACGTGACAGAGCTTGTGGTGCAGGGCCATGCCCACTGCACCGAGACAGGTTCCGCATAACCAGGCTCCGTAGAGAGCATCGCTGCGAGCCATATGATCCTGCGGGGCTTCCGTGATCCGGGGCAGAGCGCCGGCGAGGCTGCGGATGCCTTCCTCGGCCATGAGCGAGATCACCGGATTGCGGTCTTGGGCATAGAGCGCCTCGACCGCGTGCGCCATGGCGTTCATCCCGGAGGTCGCAGCAATGGCTGCTGGTAGGCTCAACGTGAGATCGACATCGTAGATGGTCACCTCCGGCAGAACCTTCAGCGTCCGCTGTGTCGTCTTCACACCATCTTTCGTCTCCCCCAGGATCGGCGTCATCTCCGATCCGGCGTAGGTCGTCGGGATCACGAGCTGAGGCAGGTTGGTGCGTAGGGCGATGGCCTTGCCGAGACCGATGGTTGATCCGCCGCCGACGGCTACGATGGCATCCGCATTCTGATCCTTAACCACTTGCAAGGCCTGCTCGGTGGCCGCGACAGGCGTGTGCATGACCGCACCCGGATAGACGCCTACGCTTAGCTCACCAAGGATTCCGGCGATCTCCCGGGCCTGAGCCTCGCCCCGGCCCGGTGTGGAGAGAACGAGAACCTGATTTACATCCAGGCGCTCAACCTCGGACCTGAGTTGGGCAATGGTACCCGAGCCGAACACCACGCGGGCCGGAAGGGCGTCATAGACAAAGGATTGCATGGCTCACACCTCCAATGCTCATTTCCACGGCTGGTTTGCATGACGGAACGCCGTCCGCGAGGAGTGTGCTCCAGCGCTGGGCCAATAGTTGCCACGGAGCCTCGAGCAGCGGCAAGGACAAGTCGATTCGGTTGACGGATTGGGCCATTGGGAGCAGCATCAGGCTTTACTATGGGAGGCACCCATGTTTGACCAAGCCGTCCAATTCAGTGAGGCGTTTCGTCAAGGTGCAGGCCAGATGCAGGGAGTGCTGATCCCGGCCCTGAAAGGCTGCCCGCACTGCCGCACGGTCCAGATGATCTCGGTGCCGGTGCTGGGAATGTGCGACGATTGCGGAGACGAACTGAGGGTTCTGGACCCACAGGACGCCTGACCGTCTAGGTAAGACGGCTCCGGGGCATGCCGCCGATCGTGCCGCTTCATCTGGCGCCGAGATGCATGTTGTCTTTACGGCACCGGAGTTCAGCCCTGCCAAAACTACCTGATCAGGAAGCGATGATGACGTCTCTGTGTGGGCCGTGGCTGAGCCCGGGCGCACGGCTCACCGCCTCTCGATCCTCTGGTGCCCTTCGGCTCTGCCAGGACTAACAATCGAGCCGTAGGGTTGCGGTCTCTTTGAACAGACGGCGATGCGCCGCGACGCTGACGGAGCCTGCCATCTGATCGATGCCGGCTCCTTCCATTTCGCCAGCGCCTGCCAGATGTCCGGGTTCGGGGCAGTTTGCCTTGCCATCGGGCCATCCAGCCCCTTGGCCCGGAGAAAGCTCATCGCACGAGCCACAGAGTCGTCGACGCGCTTGGCAAAGCCATGCATGGGGTATCTCAGCATTGGTGTCCTCCCAGATCGGCAGTGTGCTCTCCCATCGGTGAGATGCCGGGAACATCACGTGAATGGCGGCCGACTAAGCCCAGCCCAAAGCACCATGTCCTTGTCGGTGCGGACGGGTTGATCCCCACGCAGCGCCCCCTTAGCCCGACGAAGCTGCTTGGCGACCTTGGCGAGCGCCGCATCGAAGGCGGCATAGATGTCCTTGCTCGTGGCTTCGCCGCCCCGCATCGGCAGGCCGCCCATCTGCATGGTGACGGTGCAGCGGTAATCATTGCCCTCCCGGCCAAAGTG
Source organism: Microvirga sp. (assembly GCF_014699075.1). Classification (GTDB taxonomy): domain Bacteria; phylum Pseudomonadota; class Alphaproteobacteria; order Rhizobiales; family Beijerinckiaceae; genus Microvirga. Next base: position 7,756 of record NZ_JACXAB010000099.1, read on the forward strand.
AACTGAGGCGGTGCTCAGGTGCCCGAAATACTTGCCTGCCACACGCCGGATGCTCTCCCGGGCATGGACGGGGAGCCCGTCGCCCAGGTGCACGTTCGCACTCTCGACCGCAATGGTTGTGTCTGTTGTCTGAAGGGTCAGCTCAGCCTCCCATGTCCATCGCGGTGCCAAGGCGCGGCAGTCGGGTGAGGAACTTCAGAACCCCGGGCCAAAGGCCCCGTCGCACATGAGGGTGAGAGCGACGGGGCAAGTCAGGGGAGGAACCCGTCGACAGGAGCTGTCAACAAGGTGGAGTTTAGCAGGCTCTGGTATTTGGTTCTCGCCGCGGATTGCGAGCAATGCGCCTGCATTGCTGAATATTGCATCCTGTGCCGCCGCGAGAAAGTTTTGAGCCACGGCATCACCGACATCGTCACGATGAAGGTCGTCCCGCGTAGATTGCGTTTTGGGGAGCGGGTACGCTAGCTCGACATGAGGGGCTCGCTTGGCGTTCTCTCGCAGATCCACTTCATGGACTTGCGTGCCCGTTGAGCGAACGGCTTGTCGAAGTCGCGTGGCTCCGTGATCGGCAGCTGCAGGCAGACGCTCTGGGCCGGCAGCACCTGGCACCAGTCGTGGATCAGTTGTTTGTACGCTCGCCCCACCGCCCGAATGTTGCGGTCGAGATCGTACAGCCCGAGCGGGTTGACCGTGCCGTTCTGCTCCCGCAAGCCGGTGTCCCAGTCGACCTGATCCGTGAGTGAATACCATGTGAAGCCGACCATCGGCACGCCGGAGTTGCGGACTCTCAAGACATTGGACCACTCCTTCCAGAGCCATTTGACCGCTTCGTCGCCGCACGGGCCCTCCTTGATGTTGGTCTCCGTGTGCATCACCGGCAGCATGTAGCGGTCGTGATACTGCCGCGTAATCTCGGCATAGCCGAAGACCTCATCGGAGGCGCTGGTGTGCCCGTTGGCCGAGACAAGGTGCTCGTTGGTCACGTAGTAGTCGTTGCCCATAATGCAGTGGCGTTTGAGGTTGGCCTGCATGAAGAACTCGTATTCCTCTCGGCTCATGCCGTTGTCCATCAAATAGATGAACATGCCCGAGTCCACCCGGCGGCTGTAGTTGAGGTCGAGCGGCAGAAAGCGGCGGGCGTTGTAGAACTCGGCGAGCGGGATCGCATTCGGGCAGTCGGGGTGGAAGTGCTCCGACGACTCGCTCTGGATGAAGATGGCGTCCGCACGCACGTCGAGGATCACCCCCATGGCGAGCACGTTGGCCTTGACGATGTGCTTCAGGGCGGTGACGAATGCCTGATCGCTTTGCATCTGCTCGTTCCACCAGCCGTAGGCGGCCGAGAACGCGGCGCAGACGAACATCTCGTTGACCGGCGTGTAGAGCTGAACCCAGGGGAACCGTTCGGCAAAAGCCTGCGCATACCCGGCAAAGAGCTCGGGAAAGTCCGGGTTCTGGAAGTTGCCAATCCAGTCGGGCACGCCGAAGTGGCACAGGTCGACGATTAGCACGACGTTGCGCCGGTAGAGCTCGCCAAAGGTCTGGTCGCAGAAGCTCCAGTCGTAGCGCCCCGGCCCGAGCCATGTCGTGTGGATGGGCGGACCGTAGCGGAGATAGCGAATGCCGACTTCGTCGAGCAGGTCGAAGTCTGTTTTCCAGAGCGTGTAGTGGTCGCACTTCTCCATCTCGTCGATGCGGGTCCGGCCCCCATTGATCGTGGGATAGCTGTTCTCGATCCCCGTGGCGAACAGAAAGGTCGAAGCTGTCATGACGGACCTCCCAGGGCCTCATCATGAGCCCTGCGCCCACGGACGCCCAGATTGCGATTGTCTTAGAATTGCGCAGACTTGTCGGATCTTGCGGAAACCGCTGATACCGGCTGTGGGGTCTCGCCGCGGGCTCGCGCCAGAACGGTGTTCTTTGCGAGAAACGCGTGAAGGGCGGCCACCACCTGGGCTCCCTCGCCCACGGCCGCGGCCACCCGTTTCACAGAGCCGGAACGGACATCCCCGACGGCAAACACCCCATCGAGGCTCGTCTCCAACGACCGCCGGCCCGGCGCCACATCGCTCCCGGTCAGAACAAAACCCTTCGGGTCGAGAGCAACCTGCGTCGGATCCAGCCACTGGGTGTTGGGTGAGGCGCCGATGAACAGGAACAGGTGGCGGATCGGCCGGCACACCTCCTCGCCCGACGCGAGCCGCCAGCGCACCGCCTCCAGCTGCCCGGGCTGCCCCTCAAGGGCAGCGATCTCGGCCTGGGTGAGGATCTCCACATTGGCAAGGCCTTCGATCCGCTGCACCAGATAGCGTGACATGCTCGCCCCAAGATCCCGCCCACGGACGAGCAGCCAGACCTTCGCCACCCGGGCGGCGAGATAGACCGTTGCCTGACCCGCCGAGTTTCCAGCACCAACGAGCGCTACCTCCTGTCCGGTGCACAGCTTCCCTTCCAGGGGCGACGCCCAATAGTGCACGCACGAGCCCTCAAACTGCTCCAGGTCCGCCACCTCGAGCCGCCGGTAGCGGGCGCCCGTGGCGATCACCACCGAGCGGGCACGCACCCGCTCCTGGTTGAGCAGGGTCAGCACGTAAGGATCGCCTTCCGCCGCTCCCCCACTTTCAAGGCTAACGACTTCGTCCGGCATCGCCATCTCGGCCCCGAACTTCTGCGCCTGGGTGTAGGCGCGGGCCATCAGGGCCATGCCGGTGATCCCGGTTGGAAAACCAAGATAGTTTTCGATCCGCATGGAGGCGCCGGCCTGGCCGCCGAAGGTCCGGCAGTCGAGCACCAGGACAGAGAGCCCTTCCGAGGCCGCATATACGGCCGTGGCGAGACCGGCAGGTCCCGCGCCCACGACGGCCACGTCATAGACCCGATCTGGATCGAGCGCGCCGACCATGCCAAGGCAGCGAGCTAATTCGTCCTCGCTCGGATTGCGCAGCAGCCGCCCGTCCGGACATAGGATGATTGGCAGTTCTCCAGGATTGAGTCCGAACCGCTCGACGAGCGCCCGCGCCTCCGGATCGGTCTCCGGGTCCAGGCTCAGGTGCGGGTGAGCGTTCCGCGACAGGAACCCCCCCAGACGCAGCACATCGCGGTGGTGGCCCGGTCCGACGATCACCGGCCCTCCGGTGCCGAGCTCGAGCAGCCCCATGCGGCGCAGGATCAGCGCCCGCATGATGCGCTCGCCGAGTTCTGCTTCCGCGACCAGCACGGCTCGCAGCTTCTCGGGTGGAATGATCAGCGCCTCCACCGGCTCAAGAGCATCGACATCGACCAGGGCCGGACGGCCTGACAGCTGGGCGATTTCGCCCAGGAACTCGCCCGGCGAATGGGTCGCGATCAGGCGGCGCTGTCCGGCCTCAGGCTGGCTGATCGCTAAGCTCCCGGTGAGCACCACCGTGAGGCCATGGCCGACCTCCCCGATCCGCCACAGGGCCTGACCGGCCTCATAGTGGCGGACCTCGCCAAACCGGCGCAGCCGCTCGATCTCGGCCGCGTCCAGAACCGGAAAGACCTGCTCCCGGCGGGTCTCGTTGATCAAAGGTCCTGTTCCCGTGGCAGGCATGTTAGGCCTCGTTCAACTCCTGAGCTAAGCTTCAGATCATCTTCCGCCGGTACTCCCGGGGCGAGTGGCCGGTGGTCTGCCGGAACAGGGCCGAAAACCGGCTCAGGCTG
>NZ_JACXAB010000009.1 GCF_014699075.1 Microvirga sp.
ATGGGATCGAGGCTGAGGAATGCCGCAACTACTTCACCGCCGCAGGATATGGATTCATCTGAACCGCCGTTGCTCTAATTGGTCAGCTTTGGCAGTCCCTCGCAGAATTTCCACAAAGTACGCGTTCCCACCGACGACGAACTGTACGACTTTGTGGACGGGCTGAGGATTCTCCGGAGTTTCAGGGCTTGGGACGAACGTAGAGGCACCCCAGTCAGTATCCTGCTCTATCTCTCTGGGATCTCTGGGAGGACCTAAGAGGAGTGCGCCGATGACTAGGCCAATTCCACCTATTTGTGCACCGGCGACGGTACCACCGGCGATGAATCCTGGGATGCCCGTAGCTTCACCAAGTATGGTGAAAAACGCCAATCCTGCGAACGCTCCAGCAAATTCATCCTCATAATCACCAGGACCTGACTGTGCAGTTCCCCCTGATGTGCTTCCACCAGATGTACCGCTCGGTGGCGAACTGGTTGAAGCAGGCGCGGTGGTAGAACCTGAACCCCAGGAGCCCGAACTGCCTCCTCCAGTGGTACTAGCCGTTCCGTCGCCTCCAACAGTTGTACTTGTACTTGTTTGACTCTGTGTTCCTGGAGAGACGACATAGCCGCCATTGCCTACAGGACACAAAGAAATTGCTTTGCCGTGAGATTCCCACCAGTCAAGCCATGCTGATAACGAGTCCTGCGCCATCGTATTGCCCCTTAAATAAAACGTTTCTTAGTAACACTTTCTTTTGAGGGAAAAACTATCCATGCAGGTAGGAATATTAAGATTAAAACCCTTTAAAATATTGATTTATAGCGATAAGTTTTAATCTACCCATAAGATATGCAACCCCTGGTGCTTTGTCTCAGAAACGGCTCGCTGGCTGGAACTCAGTGCTTCGCTTACGCGACCATTCCCCCAGCTGTCGCGACACGCCCCCGCATCTCTCCCAGATGCTCCAGCAAAACCTTCGCACTCGGCAACCCGGCGACAGTGGCGAGGCGTTTGAGGATGACCGGCGGTACCCTTTCGGCATCGAATGTGCCTTCAATGGTCAGGCGCTGCCATTGGAAGATGTCGTTGAAGAGGCGGTGGGCTTCGGTGAGTGTCCTAGCGTCATCTGCAGGGAGCAGACCGAGCGACTGCGCCTCGGCGAAGGTGGCCTCGGTCGAAAGGCCGGCCAGCGACGGATGCTTGTGCGCATGGGCTAGCACCAGACCCTGCGCGATGAAGTCGAGATCCGTCAGGCCGCCGCGGGCGAGCTTCATGTCCCAAGGATCGCTGTCGCCCTTTTCCTGCGCGATCAGCTCGCGCATGGTGCGCACCTCCTTGAAGACGTGTTTCGGATCGCGCTTGGTGGTGAGGATGTCCTTCACGGCTTGCGAGACTTCAGCGCCGAAAGTCTCGTCACCCGCGAGCACGCGGGCGCGGGTGAGGGCCATGTGCTCCCACAAATCAGCTTCAGTCTTCTGGTAGCTGACGAAGCCCTTGAACTGCGAGGCGACAGGGCCCTTTCCGCCCTGGGGGCGCAGGCGCAGATCCACTTCGTAGAGCAGTCCACGTCGTGTCGGCACCGTGAGCGCCGAGACGAGCCGCTGCGTGAGGCGGGTGTAATAGACGACCGCATCGAGGCTGCGCGGGCCGGTGCTCTCGCGCTGGTTCTCGTCGAAATCGTAGATCACCACGAGGTCGAGATCGGAGCCTGCCGTCAGCTCTCGGCTGCCGAGGCGCCCGAGGCCGAGGATCCCAATCCTTGAGCCCGGCACGCTACCATGCTCAGCCTCGAAGGCGCGGCGCACCTCGTCGAAGGAAGCACGGATGACGGCGCGCGCAATGGCCGCGTAGGCCTCGCCCGTCTGTGTGGGAGAGATGACGCCGGAGAGCAGGCGCGCGCTTGTGACGAAGCGCATCTGCCGCGCGGCATCGCGCGCACGATCGAGAAAATCCTCGAAGTCGCGCGGCGGCCCGATGAGCTGACGCACCTGGGCTTCGATGGTCTCGTCGTCGGTGGTGGGCGTGCCGAAGGCGGGGTCGATGAGCGCATCGAGCACGTGGGGCGATTGGGCCACCGTATCGGCCAAGCGCGGCGCGGTGCCGAGCAGATCGGCGAAGAGGAGCCGCAGGCGGTCGTGGGATTGCAGGATGGTGAGGAGTTCGACGGCAGCCGGCATGCGGCCGAAAGCGCGGTCGAGGGCAGCCAGCGCTCCATCGGGATCGGCCGTGCCGCCGAGCGCCGCAAGCAGCGCCGGCGTGAGTTCGGTCAGCACCTCGCGGGCGCGGGCGCTCTGGATCGCGGGACGGCGGCCGAAATGCCAGCCACGCACGGTCTCAGCCACACGCTCGGGCTCGTGGAAGCCCATGCGCTGGAGGGTAGCCAACGTATCAGGATCGTCGTCCGAACCGGTGAAGACGAGGCTGCCCACATCGGAGGCGAGCTCCGGCCCTTCCTCGAACAGAAGCGCATAATGCCCCTGCACGATCTTCGCTTGCTCCGTGAGGGCTTTCGAGAAGGCTTTCAGGTTGGGATAGCCGCAGAACTTGGCGAAGCGCTTGAGCTGCTCCTCGTCGGACGGCAGACGCTGCGTCTGCTCGTCGGCCACCATCTGCAGCCGGTGCTCGATGGTGCGCAGGAAGCGGTAGGCGTCCGAGAGTTCGTGGCGCGCATGGGCGGTGATCCAGCCCTCGTCATGAAGCGCTTTGAGCATGTCGAGGGTACGGCGCCCGCGCAAACCGGGACGCCGACCGCCGAACACAAGCTGCTGCGTCTGCACGAAGAACTCGATCTCGCGGATACCGCCGCGCCCGAGTTTGATGTCGTGGCCGGCCACCGCGATCTGGTCATGACCACGCACCGCGTGGATCTGCCGCTTCATGGCGTGCACGTCGGCGATGGACGCGAAGTCGAAATACTTGCGCCAGATGAAGGGGCGCAGCTCCTTCAGGAAGTCTTCGCCAAGCGTCAGGTCCCCTGCGATGGGCCGCGCCTTGATGAAAGCCGCGCGCTCCCAGTTCTGCCCCACCGTTTCGTAATAGACATAAGCCGAGGACAGCGACACAGCCGTCGGCGTCGAGCCCGGATCGGGGCGCAGGCGATAATCGACCCGATGCACATAGCCGTCGGCCGTGCGCTCCTGCAGCAGCTTGGCGAGTTGCTGGGCGATGCGGGTGTAGACAGTCGCCGCCTCGGATGGATCGCGCAGAACTTGCGTTTCCGGATCGAAGAAGATCACGAGGTCGATGTCGCTCGAGTAGTTGAGCTCCCCTGCCCCGTGCTTGCCCAGCGCCAGCACGGTGAAGCCGGAGCCCTCGCCCGGGTTGTCCGGATTCACGAGATTGACCCGCCCGAGATCCGCCATCTCGGTGAGCACGAGATTGACGCCACCGGCAACAGACGCGTCGGCAAAATCCGAGAGCGCCTGCGTCACCTCTTCCGTACTCCAGAGGCCACCGATATCGGCCATGGCGACGAGGAGCGCGTGAGCGTTACGGTTCTGCCGAAAGGCCTGCACGGCACCGTCGCGGGTGATCGCGCCGGAGCGCAATTCACGAAAAAGGCCCGACTGATTGTCGATGATGGCGCGATGCGCCTCCTCCGGAGAGGAGAAGGCGAGCCTCGCCATGCGCGCGGGATCGTTGACGGTCAGCTGCCAGAGGAAAGGAGAATGATCAGCGAGCCCAAGCAGGAGTTCGCAGAAAAGTCCTTCGCTCAGATGCTCCAACAGGCCGGCGGCCTCAGGCTCGCCGCGCGCCCGATCGATGAAATCCTTCAACTGCGCCTTGGCGCGCTTCTGATCGGCCACAAGGGGAGCTTGGGACAAACGGCTGAGGAGGGTGTCTTTCACATCCGGCACGGCGCGCTCTTCGGGTTTTCCAAGATGACCCGAGTGTTCATGCCGGGCATCCGGAGGCAACCGAAAAGTGCCCCGGGGCTCTTATCCTTCAGGCTTAAGCGGCCGTCTGGAGGCTTGGCTGCGGCAGTTCCACGGCCTTGAGCGGTAGGGCCAGCACGACCCTCAGGCCCGGCTCATTGTCTTCGAGCCTGAGCGCGCCGCCATGGAGACGCGCCACCGCCGCGGCAAGGCTCAAGCCTAGCCCGAAGCCGGGACGGGACCGGGCCGTTTCCAGGCGAACGAAGCGCTCCAGCACCCGGCCCCGCTCCGCCTCCGGAATGCCCGGACCCCGGTCGGCCACCGCGATCCGCACCTCGCCATCGCGACGATGGGCCGACACGCTGATCGTCTTGCTGGGAGCGTCGGACGAGGCGCCGTATTTGAGTGCATTGTCGAGGAGGTTCGACATGGCCTGCCCGAGAAGCTCGCGGCTGCCGTGAACGGGCAGATCGTCATCGACCGACACCTCAAGGTCCACACCGGCCTCCTCGGCCAAGGCGTCGTAGAGCTCGGCCACGCCGCGCACCGCCTCGGCCGCGTCGAAGTCCGCAAGACCTTCGCGGGCGCTGCCGGCTTCAAGCCGCGCGATCATGAGCAGCGCGTTGAAGATGCGGATGAGGTTGTCGCTCTCGTCGATGGTGGCTTCCAGGGCCGTCTTCAGCTCGTCGGGGGTCCTGGCCGTGCGCAGGGCCTCGTCGGCCTTGTTGCGCAGGCGCGTCAGTGGTGTCTTTAGGTCGTGGGCGATGTTGTCCGAAACCTCCTGCATGCCGCGCATCAGCTCGCCGATCCGATCGAGCATGGCATTGAGGTTCTCCGCAAGCCGGTCGAGTTCGTCGCCGGTTCCCGCCACCTTCAGCCGGCCGCCGAGATCACCCGCCATGATGTGGCGCGTGATGTCCGTCATGTCGTCGACACGCTTGAGCACCCTCCTGGTGATGAACCATCCGCCCAGGCAGCCGAGGACGCCGATGAACAGGAGCGAATAGCCGAAGGCGCGTTGGATGATGTCGCGCAGGCGCCGGCGTTCCTCGATGTCGCGCCCCACGAGAAGCCTGAACCCACCGGGCAGAAGATACACGCGAACGATGGCCACATCGGGCCGCGTCTCCGTTTCGTCGGTGCGGTTGTAGAGCGTTTCGAACTGGCCTGTCCGGCCAAGCACATCGGGAGGCAGAGCGCCCACATTGCCGGCGACGCGTTCGCCCGTCTCGGTTGTGACGAGATAGATCAAGGCGCCCGGTGCCCGCGAGCGGCGCTCGACACTCGTGACGAGGCGGCGCAGCCCTCCGAACCTGTACAGGTTGGACAAGCTGTCGATCTCGCCCTCGATAGTGGAGACGAACTGCTCCGTGAGCAGCCGCTGGGCGTTCCAGGCCACATAGCCGAGGCCCACGAAAGCGAAGATCGTGAAGATGAGCAGATAGGCGAAAGACAGCTTGAAGGCTGTCGTGCGGACGAGCTTGCCGATGGCGCTCATGAAGACGCTCATGACCGCATCCTCACTCGTCCCCCTCCTCGGTACCGACACGGACCATATAGCCCGCACCGCGGATGGTGTGGATGAGCGGCTTGTCGAAACCCTTGTCGATCTTGGCGCGCAGGCGCGACACGTGAACGTCGATCACGTTGGTCTGGGGATCGAAGTGATAGTCCCATACATGTTCCAGCAGCATGGTGCGGGTGACCACCTGGTTGGCATTCTTCATCAGGTATTCGAGCAGCCGGAACTCGCGCGGCTGCAGCACAATCTCCTGGCCTGACCGCGTCACGCGATGGGACAGGCGGTCGAGTTCGAGATCGGCGATGCGGTAGACCGTCGGCTCCGCATGGGGCGCCGAGGCGCGGCGGCGCGAGAGAACCTCGACGCGGGCGAGAAGTTCGGAGAAGGCGTAAGGTTTCGGCAGGTAATCGTCGCCGCCCGCGCGCAGGCCCTTCACCCGGTCGTCCACTTGGCCCAGCGCCGAGAGGATGAGAACGGGCGTCTCCACCTTCTGCTCGCGGAGCGAGCGGATCAGGGAGAGGCCGTCGAGCTTGGGCAGCATGCGGTCGACCACGAGCACCTCGTAATCGCCGGCTTCCGCCATGGCGTAGCCGTCGAGGCCATCCGCGGCATGGTCCGCCACGTGGCCTGCTTCCCGGAACGCCTTGACCAGATAGGAGGCTGCCTCCCGGTCGTCCTCGATAATTAGAATCCGCATCGGCCTGCACGCCACACAAGAAAAAGCCCGTCGGCGGACCGGCCCTGGAGGGGAAAGACCGGTCCGCCGCGGGCAGAAGACACCAGGTGTCGGGGGCAATCAACTCAGAAAGCCTGGTGCCTATGCTTTATCCGAGGGCTATCAGACGCCCTTCGGCTGGCTCGCGACCTCGAGGGTCACGTTCCGCTCCTTGCCGTCACGCCAGAGCGTGAGCGACAGGCTCTTGCCCGGGGCGACATTGGCCACCTTGCGGGAGAGGTCCTTGGCTTCGTTGATCGGCTGCCCGTCGACGGCGACGATCGTATCGCCCGTCTTGACGCCGGCCTTGGCGGCAGGACCATCCTTCATGGCCTCGGCCACGAGGGCGCCCTTGGGCTCCTTCAGGCCAATGGCTTCGGCGATCTCCTTGGTTACCGGCTGCATCTGCACGCCGATGAAGCCGCGGGTCACGGAGCCGTTCTCCTTGAGTGATGCGACCACGGTCTCGACCGTGCTCGCCGGGATGGCAAACGCAATACCCACATTGCCGCCCGACGGCGAGAAGATCGCCGTGTTCACGCCCACCACCTCGCCTGCGAGGTTGAAGGTCGGGCCGCCCGAGTTGCCCCGGTTCACCGAAGCGTCGATCTGGATGAAGTCGTCGTAGGGGCCTGCGCCGATGTCGCGGTGCTGGGCCGACACGATACCGGCCGTCACCGTGCCGCCGAGACCGAACGGGTTGCCGATGGCCACCACCCAGTCGCCGATGCGGGCCTTCTGGCCTGCCAGGCGGACATAGGGGAAGTCGCTGCCCTCGACCTTCAGCAGGGCAAGATCGGTCTTCGGGTCGGTGCCGACCACCTTGGCGTCCAGGGTCTTGCCGTCGTCCATGGTGATCTCGACTTCGGAACCCTTGTCGACCACGTGGTTGTTGGTCACGATGTAGCCGTCAGCGGAGACGAAGAAGCCCGAACCCATGGACTGGCCAAACCGGCGGGGCTGCTCGCGGCGCTGGCCGCGATCGCCACGGTCACCGCGCTCGCCCTCGCGGAACTGGCGGAAGAAGCGCTCCATCGGATGGCCCGGAGGCAGGTCCGGCGCCGAGAAGCGCGGGCCGTCCTCGTCGTCACGGTCGGCCACGTTCTGCACCTTGACCTTCACGGAAACCACGGCGGGCTTCACGCGCTCGATCACGTCGGCAAAGGACGGGACATTCTGAACCGGCTGAGCCATGGAGCGCAGCTCGGCATGGGCGGCATTGGGGGCAACAAGACCGCTCTCGACGGCGCCGCCTGCGATCAACGCAGCCACGGCCGCTGCGCCGAGCCATGTCGCGGTGCGCTTGCGGGCGGGAGTGGAAACCTTGTCCAACATCTCTTGTCTCTCCTGGATGAACCCTTGTCGGTTCGTCATGGGAGCAAGATGGGGTGTAGCGCCTTACGGTACCCTCACCCCAAGATGAAATGTTGGTAAGGTTCGTCGACAGGCGGACCGAGCCGTCTCTTACTTGCTCCTGCGGGACGAGCGCCTGAGCTGCTTGAGGCCGGATTTCCTCGATTTAAAGGTTCTGGGCGAGGCTGTTTTCAATTTTCTTCGGTCGACACGTTCGGCAGTCTTTGCCGCCTCGCTCCAGACCGCGCTGGTAGCGGGTGCCCTCCTTGGCGGGAGCGGGGTGTCCTTGCGAGCGACGAAAGCACGGCTCATGCACTGACTCACATGAGCAGCACGCCGCTCCACAATCCGCCGGAAGCTGTCGACACCGATCTTCCCCTTCGGGGCAATTGCAAGCCTGGCCTCCTGACGGCAGGCCTCGCGCTTGGCGACGAGATTTTCGTCTGCTCGTGTAGCGAAAGGGAGAACGAGAAGGACAAAACTCAATCCAAAGGCCGCTGCTTTCACGACCGTCCCTTTCGCAGGAAATATCAGGAGATTGAGAGCCCGATATCACCAGCTCGGCGGTTTGGCCCAGTGACAAATTTGTATGTTTACTTAAAAAAGCGAAGCCACTTCCAACTGAGGAATAATGCCCCAATTTGAGCGGACTAATATCCCACAAACAAGGAAAATTTCACGCCCCAGCGTGATCTGAACGAGGCCAGGCGTGCTTGATGGCTCAAGCGCTCTGATCGCGCTTGAGCAGATTCTCCAGCGCCGTCCGCTCCTCGTCATCGAGGCTTGCGCTGGCAGGTTGTGGGCGACGCCTCAAGGCAGCATAGGCGCCGATGCCGCCGAGGATCAGGATCAGAGCCGGCGTCAGCCACAGCAGCAGGGTGTGAGAGCCGAAGGTGGGTTTCAGCAGCACGAACTCGCCGTAGCGCTGGACGAGGAAGTTCTCCACCTGATCGTCCGTGTCGCCGGCCACGAGGCGCTCGCGCACGAGGAGGCGCAGGTCCTTGGCGAGTTGCGCGTCGGAATCGTCGATGGACTGGTTCTGGCAGACGAGGCAGCGCAGGCCTGCCGAGATCTCGCGGGCACGCCTTTCCAGGGCCGGATCCTTCAGCACCTCGCCCGGCTGCACGGCAAAGGCGGAGGCGCTGAAGAGAAGGGCCGCGATGAGAGCGAGGACGACGCGCATGGCCTACTCCGCAGGAACCGCATGAGGCGGCATGGTCTTGGCGGGAACCGGAGCGCCGATGCGCAAGCGCCGATCAGTCAAGGATATCCCGCCGCCGATCGCCATCACAAGGGAGCCGATCCAGATCAGCAGGACGAGCGGCTTGTGGTAGAGCCTGACGCCGACGGATCCGTCCGGCTGCGCGTCGCCGATGCTGGCATAAACCTGACCGAGGCCAACGGTCAGGATTCCGGCCTCGGTGGTCGGCATGCCGCGCGTGAGGTAGAGGCGCTTCATGGTCTCGACGGTGCCAACCTCCCGGCCGGAACCGAACACGGTCAGGAGGGCCGCTTCCTCGCGGTAATTGGCCTCGACACGCGGAATGACGCGTTCGAGCCTCACCTCGTAATCGCCGCCCTTCAGGCGCTCGCCAGGCTTCAAGCTGCCGATGGCCTCGACGCCCCAAGCGGTTGCGGCAATGCCGATCACCGTGAGGCCGACGCCCGCATGGGCAATGGACGTGCCCCACGCGGAGCGCGGCAGGCCTCGCGCTTTTCGCCAGGCAACGGCCAGAGGCGTGCCCTTCGACCAGGAGCGGGTGACGATCTCGTTGATCGAGCCGAGCACCAGATAAAGCCCAAGCCCGACACCAAGAGGCGCCGCCACCGGGCCGCCATAGGTGAAGGCGAACATCACGATGGTGGCGAGGAGCGAGATGCCGAAAACCGCATAAAGCCGCTGGGCCGTGCCGAGGAAGTTGCCGCGCTTCCAGGCGAGCGTCTGCCCGAGGGGCAAGAGCAGCAGGAGCGGCACGATCAGCGGCAGGAAGGTGAAGTTGAAGAACGGCGCACCGACAGAGATCTTCTCGCCCGTGAGCACCTCAAGCGCCAGCGGGTAGAGCGTGCCGATGAACACGGTAGCGCAGGCGGTGGCGAGGAACAGGTTGTTGACCACGAGCGCGCCCTCGCGGGAAACCGGCGCGAACAGGCCGCCCTGCTTGAGCATCGGCGCGCGCCAGGCGAAGAGCGCGAGCGAGCCGCCGATGAACAGGATGAGAATGCCGAGAATGAAGGTGCCGCGCTCCGGGTCCACCGCGAAGGAATGGACGGAGGTGAGCACGCCGGAGCGCACCAGGAAGGTGCCGAGCAGAGAGAGCGAGAAGGTCAGGATCGCGAGCAGGATCGTCCACACCTTCAGGGCATCGCGCTTTTCCATCACCACGGTGGAATGCATGAGCGCCGTGCCGGCAAGCCACGGCATGAGCGAGGCGTTCTCCACCGGATCCCAGAACCACCAGCCGCCCCAGCCGAGTTCGTAGTAGGCCCAGTAGGACCCCATGGCGATGCCGAGCGTCAGGAACGCCCAGGCGCCGAGCGTCCAGGGCCGTACGATCCTGGCCCAGACCGCATCGATGCGCCCGTCGATGAGCGCCGCGCAGGCGAAGGCGAAGGAGATCGAGAAGCCCACATAACCGATGTAGAGAAGCGGCGGGTGGATCGCGAGACCGGGATCCTGAAGCAGCGGGTTGAGATCCTGTCCCTCAACCGCTGCCGGGACGACGCGCGTGAAGGGGTTGGACGTGGTGAGAATGAAGAGCAGGAACGCGATGGTGACGGCGGCCTGCACGGCCAGCGTATTCGCCTGCAGCCGCATGGGGACGCTGTTGCGCGACAGTGCCACGACGGCGCCGAACAGGGCGAGGATCAGCACCCAGAGCAGCATGGAGCCCTCATGGTTCCCCCACACGCCCGAGATCTTGTAGATCAGGGGCTTTGCCGAGTGCGAGTTCTGGACGACGTTCAGTACAGAGAAGTCGGAATTCAGGTACGCGAAGGTCAGGGCGAGAAACGAGAACGCGATGCAGGCGAAGACCGCCAGCGCGCTTGTCGGCGCCACGGCCATCAGCACGGGATCGTTGGCGCGCGCACCCCAGAGCGGCACGAGGAACTGGATCAGCGACAGGCCCAGGGCAAGCGCGAGTGCGAAATGTCCGGCCTCGACCAACACGAGGGTTCTCCCTTACTACTGCGTTTTGGGCGCGGCGTTGGCCTCGCCCTGCCAGTGGCCCTGTTTCTTCAGCGCATCGGCCACCTCACGTGGCATATAGTTCTCGTCGTGCTTGGCGAGAACCGAGTCGGCGCGGAAAGCGCTTGGGCTCTCCAGAATGCCCTCGGCCACGATCCCCTGCCCTTCGCGGAACAGGTCGGGCAGCAGCCCCTTGTAGTTCACCTTGATCACGGCCTCGGCATCCATGACCTCGAAGGTGATCTGCTGGTCGGCGCCTCGGTGCACGGAGCCCTCTTTCACCAGACCGCCGAGGCGGATGCGCGTACCGGGCTGCACGCTCTTCGCCTGGATGTCCGCCGGCGAGTTGAAGAACACGATCGTGTCGTTCATGGCATAGAGCACAAGCCCGAGTGCGACCGCGAGGACGCATCCGGCAACTCCGATGAGGGTCAGGCGGCGCTGTTTTCTCGTCATGGCTGAGCGTCGGTGAGTTTCAGTTCCTGGGCCATCGAGTCGATGGTCTTCAAGGCCTCGGCATCCTGCGCCAGGGCCTCCCGGGCGCGCTTGGCCGCATCGGTGGCCTTCTCGCGCTGGCCCAGCACGGCATAGGAGCGCATCAGCCGTGCCCATTCCTCGGCCGTGCCGCCCTGGGTTTCGAGACGGCTCGCCAGTCCCGTCACCATGCCGGCGACGGCCTCGGGGCCGATCTGCGCAGCCGCAGCTGCCTCGGGTTGAGGCGAGCCGAGCGCTGCCAGTTCCTGCTTCACCGGATCGACCCACGGCGCATCGGCCGGCGAGGAAGCGAGCAGGTTCTCGAGGATGGCCTTGGCCTTGTCGGCCTGTCCGTCCTGCACGGCCGCGCGGGCGAGATAGAACTGGGCCTTGGGCGCGCTCGGGTCGAGCTTGACCGCCTGCTCGAAGGCGGCTTGCGCCTCCGCAGAGATCAACCCGTCCTTGGCCAGCACAAGAGCCTCGCCGTAATTGGCGAGGCGAACGGCATCGGGCGCCTGATAGCGGATGGCCGATTCATAAGCCTTCACCGCATCCTCGATGCGGCCCATGCGCAGATAGACCGGAGCGATCACCTCCCAGCCGCGCCCGTCCTGCGGGTTCTTGGCGAGATGCGCCTCGATGTCGGCTACGGCGCCGAGCAGGTTCGTGCCGCCGGCCTGCTGCGGCTGCATCCGCGCGCCCGGCGGCTCGCTCAGCAATTGGGGCGAGCCATAGATTTCGTAAGTGGCGAGCGCCAGAAGCGGGATGATCGACAGGGCCAGCGTCGATGCGGCGCGGCGGCGGCGCAGAGCGGGCTCACCCACGGCAGCAAAAGCGTCTTCGGCCTGCAGACCCGTGGCCCGCAAAAGCCGGCGTCCGGCCTCGGCCTTGGCGGCTTCCGCCTCGCTCGGGAGAAGCACGCCACGGGCCAGATCCCGCTCGATCTCGGCAATCTGCTCGCGGTAGAACTGCGTATCCGGATTGGCCTGGCGCGCGACGGCATAATGGCGCGACAGCGGCCACAACACCGCCATCACGGCTGCCGCCGTCATTGCCAGGAGAATGATCCAGATCACCATAAAGTCCTATTTACTCCGTGTCCTCCTCAAGCACGACGGTGGCACGGTGTCACGCGCAAATCTCCTTAAGGGGAACTCCTGTCCCCTGGGAGTTCCAGGATGGCGCGCAGGCCGCCCATGGGCGACGCATCGAGTTGGAGCGAGCCCCGGTAGAGGGCCGCCAGATCGCTGACGATGGACAGGCCGAGGCCCGAACCCGGCTTCGTCTCGTCTAGCCGCCGGCCGCGCTTGAGCATCTCGGTTCGGGCGGCCTCGGGCAGTCCCGGCCCATCATCGTCGATGAGCAGGCGAAAGCGCGGCCGGTCGTCGTCACGGACGATCTCGGTGGATACCACGACCTTGCGCACAGCCCATTTGGCCGCGTTGTCGATGAGGTTGCCGGCCATCTCCTCCAGATCCTGCTTCTCGCCCCGGAAGCGCAGATCCGGCGGGATTGCGAGTTCCACCTCCAGATCCTTGTCGCGGTAGATCTTCGCGAAGGTGCGCGCCAAGCCGGCGATCACCGGCTCGGCCTCGGTCAGGGTTCCGAGCGTGCCCGCAAGCGCCGCCGCGCGGGCGCGGTCGAGATAGTAATTGACCTGATCGCGCATGAGCGCCGCCTGCTCGCGGATTCTGGCCGCCACATCCTCGGGGGCGTTCTCCGCCTCGTTCATGATGATGCTGAGCGGGGTCTTGAGGGCATGAGCGAGGTTGCCCACCTGGGTGCGGGCCCGCTCCAGGATCTCGCGGTTGGTGTCGAGGAGCAGGTTCAATTCGCTGGCGAGCGGAGAGATGTCGCGCGGGTACTCGCCCGCGATGCGCTCGGCCTCCCCCTGCCGGATGGCGCCGAGCGCGCTGCGCAGATTCGACAGGGGCCGGAGGCCGAAGCGGATCTGCAGCAGGGTGGTGAAGCCAAGGCCCATGCCGAGAAGCGCGAAGGTCACCGTCAGGGCGAAGATGAAGTCGCGCACGGCGATGTCGATCTCGTCGGCGGGCCCGGCGACGCGGATGATGTAACGTCCGTCCTCGCCGAGGTCGATGTCGCGTTCGATGACCCGCAGGTTGCGATCGTCCGGCGCCCGTCCGTAGCCGCGGCGGATCTGCCCGAACCGGTCGTCGCCGCTGGCCAGGTTCGGCAACTGCCCGCCGAAGAGCGATTTCGACGAGCGGATCTCGGCCGCCGCCGCGCTGGGCCGCGCCACCTGCCAGTACCAGCCCGACAGGGGCAGCTCGAATCGGGGATCGCCGATGGGGCCGAGATCCCGGTCGGGATCGCCCGGCCCGACGAGGTTGGAGGCCAGGGTGTTGGCATAGACGAGAAGCCGCTGGTCGAAGGCCCGCTCCGTGTTGTCCCGGTAGAGGGTCGACAGGATCAGCCCCGCGATCAGCAGGATCACGAAGCTCCAGAACACCGAGGAGACCGCCAGACGAACCGCGATGGGCCGGCCGGCGAACCGTTTCACGAGCGGTGACAGGCCGGTCACGTCTTGGTCTGGGCCTGGGTCGTCTGGGCCTGGGTGGCGTCGAGGAGATAGCCCAGCCCGCGGACGGTCTGGATGATGTCGACGCCGAGCTTCTTGCGAAGCCTGCCGATGAAGACCTCGATGGTGTTGGAATCCCGGTCGAAATCCTGGTCGTAGAGATGCTCGGTCAGCTCGCCCCGCGAGACGATGCGCCCCATGTGGTGCATGAGGTAGGACAGCAGCCGGTATTCGTGCGAGGTCAGCTTCACGGGGTTGCCGTCCACGGCCACGCGGCCGGAGCGGGTGTCGAGCTTCACGGGGCCGCAGGAGATTTCGCTGGTGGCATGGCCGGCGGAGCGCCGCAGCAGGGCGCGCACGCGAGCAAGCAACTCCTCCATGTGGAAGGGCTTCGTTACGTAATCGTCGGCGCCCGCATCGAAGCCCTGCACCTTGTCGCTCCAGCGGTCGCGGGCGGTCAGGATGATCACCGGGGTCTTGCGCCCCTCGCGGCGCCAGGCGGTCAGCACGGACACGCCGTCCACCTTCGGCAGGCCGAGATCGAGGATGATGGCGTCATAGGGCTCGGTGTCCCCGAGGAACTGCCCCTCCTCGCCGTCCATGGCGGTGTCCACCGCATAGCCTGCCTGTTCAAGGGCGGTCACGATCTGCTTATTGAGGGTTTTGTCGTCCTCGACAACGAGTAGGCGCACGGTTTTGGCTTCCCATAGCATCGGACCCAAAAGTGGAAGGCACTTTTGGGATCAATCCAATGCTTGATCCCTTAAGTGACGCATCGTTAGGCGCGGAAAACCGGTCCCCACTTTTCCGCACGATGCGTTATTTCACCGATCTTACGCGCCCGGAAGAGCCGTCGATCATCACTTGCACGATGCGACCGTCCTTTTGCAAGGCCATGATCACATAGACAAGGGCATCGCTGTTGCGGCAGAGGCTCGCCCGAACCACGTCGGCGCCCGGCACCTGGCGGCGCGCCGTCATCACGGCGGAGGCCGGCGTGACGACGCCCTTCGAGGCTACGGCTTCCTGCATCTCGCGGGGTGGAAGGCAGTTTCCGAGGGCTGCCGATACGCTTTGCGCATAGGCCGCCCCCATCGCCCCCCACAACGCTATGACCAGACAAACCAGACGCATGAGGTGACCATGCCTTTGCCGCACTGAACGAATTCTGAATGTAACTAGGGCCGGTTCGGGAAGGATAAACCGGCCCCAAGGCCTTAAAAATCCTTCAGTTCAGGATCTGTTTGGTGGCGACGATCCGGAAGGGGGTCGAGGCCATGAAGCTGCCGGCGGCGATGAGCTGGACGAGCGCCTCCTCGACCTCGCCGGTGGCGAGAGCCGAGCCGTCGAAACCGAACAGCCCGAGGATGAGGGCCGACAGGCCAATCAGGTTAGACCAGACCGTACGGCTGGCCAGAATGGTTTTGGTATCGAACATGTCAAACGCTCCTGGAGTGAAGGGGTGGAGAAGAAGCAAGCCGCAGAGCCCCCTGCTCGACGGCGAGAACCCGCCTGCGCCAGCCGCGCCCGAAGACGGGCCAGGCGGCAAGGCGCCCGAGAAAACCGAGGCGGGCCCGGGTCAGGCGGCGGATCGTTTCCGCGGGATCGGCCCCCCCCAAGGCCGCCTTCAGGGTCACGGGACCGATGATCCCATCCGCCGGAACCCTGAGGATGCTCTGGAGCATGCGTGCGGCCCTCTCAGGGCCGGAATTCACGGCAAGATCGAAGACGGCGAGATCGATCCCGGACGGCAGTTCATCGGCGCGCAGCACATCCCAGTAGAGCCTTCGATAGACCGCAACGGCTTCCGTCCGGGTCAGCTCCCGCACGTCATCGATTGAGACAGGACGCCCCCTTGCTCGGGACAGGGTTTCGCGGGTGATGCCGAACTTCGTCGCCCCGCCCGGATCCCTGGGGTGGTCCACGAACCCGCCCTCGTGCTGCAGCACCAGTTCGACCGCCCGATGAAAGCGCGATGCGCTCATGGGCGACCTCACAGTTCCGCCTCAAGCGCGATGAAGGCGTCGGGCCCAAGATGGAGGTTGCCGACGCCGCCTGCTGCCGCAGTGAACGTGGAACCGGCCCGAAACCGCAGAACGGGGCACGAGGCGCTTGGGGGCGTTGCGGTCGTCACCGTCAACGCACCGGTAAGAGCGGCCCAGACCGCGCTGCTGTTGCTGAAGAAGCCAGCTTGATTGCCCACAGGCGGTGCATTCACCCAGGCGAACCCGCTGGTGACGAGCGTGGGATCGGCCCGCATGGGCACCGGCAGGGTGCACACCGCATCGATGATGTTCATGCCGACGCGCTGCGCAACATAGCCGAGAATGCCGGGCGCCCCACCGGTTGTGGCGAGACGCTGGTAAGTGCGGCGGCAGCGATACTCCTCGATATCGAGAGGCGGCGCCCGCCAGGGCGTTGCCTGAGCGCCCACTTCCAGCTTCACATGCTTGAACGAGCAGGCGGCACTCGGTTGAAGGCGCAGCGTGATGTTGCCGCTCTCTCCGCCGTCGAGGGTCACGCTCGCGGCCTGACGCCCGGAGCCGGCCGGGATCGTGGCGGTCTTGGAGCCGATGACGACCGGCAGCGGCGCGGAGGGGTTCTCAACCGAGACGGTCAGCGTTGCGCCCGCAAGATTGGCCGCGCCGAACTCGGCCGCCGCCTGCGCGGCATCGATCACATGCTCGATGGCGCCCGCCAGCGTGATGGTGCCATCGGTCGCGCGCATGACGCTGCAGCCGCCCGGCCCACCCTTCCAGCGATCAAAGCCGAAAACGCCCTCTCCCAAAGCTCCGCCGGCGAACCGGCGCTGGTTCACCACGAGCGCGGCATTGATCAGCAGATTGGCGCGCGGCGCGTCGGACAGGCCGCACGGAAACGACGCGATGTCGGTCCGGCGGTCGATTACGAGCGCATCGCGCCACAGTCTTCCATCGAGGGAGACGCGTATTGAAAAATCGTCGCTGCCGATGAGGCCTGTTTCCGCGCGTCCGCTGAAGCCGCGCTGGCAGAGCTGCGAGAGAACGTTCGCCTCTGTGCTCTTGTTGAGCACGAAACGCAGGTCTCCGGTTCCTCCCTCGTCCGTTGCCAGTGCCGCAAACAGCGCCGCGTTGAGTTTCGCCGAGAGCCGGTTCAACCCATCGGCGGAGGTGCCGAGGCCGAGCCGCTGCAGGTTGTGGATCTCGTCGGGAATTGAGCCGAAGATCCTCCATTCGTTCCTGTTGAAGACGACAACCAGGTCCTCGTTCTCCACATAGGCCCGCCACCCGGGTTGCGGCGGGAAGAAGCGCCAGAGCCCAAGATCGAATAGGGCAACGTGATCCTCGTGGCCGGCGAAGGCGCCGGTGGCATTCGCCCCGATGAGGTAACGATCGCCCTCCTCGGGCGTGGCCGTAGGCGCGGTGCGGTTGCGCTCCTTCACTGCCAGCTGCACGAGGGCATCGAGGGCGGCGAGCGCCTCGTTATGGGTGACATGCTTTTGCGCCTGCGCGGCAGCGATGAGCGGCAGGGCGAGATGAGGCGTCGATGACATGAAAGAATGTGCTCTGGTTAAAGAGTGAAAGCGGTCGTGCGTCTCACACGTCATCACCGGCCCTGTGCCGGTGATCTCGATTTGAAGAGCGCGGCACGATCCTCATCGGGATGGCCGGCACAGGCCCGGCCATGACGAAGCGGATGTCATCCCCGGCGCACGAAGTGTGGGAAGGGGAGCCACCCGCACACGCAGTGCCATGGATACCCTTCCCCTCCGCTGCGCGTCCTCCCGGGAATGACACCCTCCCACGTCATCCCCGGACTCGTTCCGGGGATCCACGTCTTAGAGCTTCGAAAACGTGGATGGCTGGGACAAGCCCGGCCATGACGTAGTGGGTATCAGCGCACAGAGATCGTGACACGCCGCTCGAAGCCGCGGCCTGCGATGGCGCTCATCTGTGCGACGGCGAGTGCAAGTGAGGACTGAGCAGCGCCGAAATCGGCGATCTCCTGCACTTGTGTATAGAGGATGGATGGCTGCGTGCTCGTGATCCTCCTTGCCACCTGACCACCCTTGAGGATGTCGATCTCATAGGCCTCCGCGTCCTCGGAGAGCGGCACGTCCACGGCCTCCCAGCCGTCGCCGTTGCGGCGCGTGCGGCGGATCCAGGCGCCATATTCCGTCCAGTCGGCCGCATAGACGATTTTCGTCGAGGCACGCAGGATCGCGCGCACATCCTGCGCAAGCTCCCGCAGCCGCGCGACCGCCGGATAGACGCCCGAGGCGGAGTGCACGCGGGTGAGGCCGACGAGTTCGCTACCCAAAATGAAGCCGTGCACGCCACCCGCCTGTTCGGCCAGCGCTGCATAATGCAGGACCATGCGGTTGAAGCCGTCACTGCGCGTGAACCATCGGTTCACCTGCGTGGCAGCGGCGCTCGTTCCATCGGGGGATCCCGCCTCTCCCGGCGCAGGATGGCAGGTGATGCGTCCGCGCCAGGGATAGGCCGGCTGCCCGGTGCCGCCATACGGGTCAGGCAGATCATTGCCGGCAGGCACGTCCATCATCACGAAGGGATAGAGCACCACCTCAAGGCCGCGCTCCTTCAGGTTGCGGATCAGCCGGATCACGCTCTCGTCCGAGGGCGTGCCGCCATAGGCCGGTGCGCCCTTCACGAGCGAGACCGCCTTCGCATCCTCCCGCGTCAGCCCGGCTACCGACCAAGTTGCGCCGTCGGTGGTCTTGGTCTTCACATCCACACGCGGCTCGATGAGGCAGGAGCCGGCGCGCAGGTCGTCGCCGAACCAGCCCACCACGAGGGACACGCGCTTGAGGTTCGGGCACAAGGCTTCAAGAGCATCCAGCGATGCCGCGACATCGCTTGAACGCTGCAGCTGGTGGCGGTTCTCCGGCCGCGTCTTGCCGAGATCGAGCACCTGCATCACGGGCTGCGCGTCATAGCCGAACTCGCTTGCGCCAGGGATGAGGCACACGGCGCGCACCATGCGGTTGAGCCCGTCGACAGGGCGCACGACCTCGAAGGAGAATTGCGGCACGCGGTTGCCAAAATCGGCGAGCGGCAGGCGCTCGAACACCACATAAGCCAGTCCGCGATAGGCGGGCGCATGATCCGCGCCCTCCTTGGCGACGATGAGCGGATCGGCACTTTGCGTGTCGCTTCCCTTGTGCACCCGCATGGTGAGCGTGCTCAGATCGAGCTCGCGCCCGTCGGCCCAGACCCGGCGGATGAACCCGATGCGCCCCTCGCACAGCCCGACCGCAAGATTGGCGAAATAGGAATAGCTGGTGGTGACGGTCTTCGGGCCGCTCATGCCCTTGCCGCCCTGGCTGCCGCGGTCGGTAGCGGTGTTCACCACCTCCTCCAGACGCGTCGCCCAGATGAGTTGGCCGCCGATGCGCGCTCGGCCATAGACCCGCGGGATCGGCGCGCCCTCCGTGGAGGTGAGTCCGTCGATGTCCTTGAGGCGCGGGCCTTCCACATGTTTGGTGTCACTGCCGGAAAAGAGCGCGTTGTCGATGGCGCCCCCCGCCAGGGCGCCAAGCGCACGCCCCGCCATGGCGCCGATCGGTCCGCCGACCATGCCGCCCACGACGGAGCCGACGGTTTGAAGAACGATGGTGGCCATGAGGGTGCATCCGGAAAACGAAAGGCATGGGACAGGTGACGCCGCCACCAGGGACGGAACGCGACTTCCGCAACCGCCGCCCCGTCATGGGCGTGGATCATGGTGTCGGGCGATGTCGCGACGGCGCAGTGCTTAGCCGGCAGGTTGTCGCGCCAGCGGAAGAGCAGCACGTCGCCGGCCGTAGCCTGCGTGCAATCGATCTCGATGAGATGCTTTCGCGCGGCCGCGACAAGCGTATCGGCCCCGGCCTCCGCCCAATCGGGCGAGTACGGCGGCGGCAGCTCGGGCTCCGCCCCCATGACACCGCGCCAAACGCCGCGCAGCAGCCCGAGGCAGTCGCAGCCGACGCCTTTCAGCGAGGCCTGATGACGATAGGGTGTGCCGATCCAGGAGCGGGCTTCGGCGATGATGAGATGTGGTGAGGGCATGACCATAAAACGTGCGGCAGCACCCTCCCCTTGAGGGGGAGGGTCGGCTCGAAGAGCCGGGGTGGGGTGAATGGCGCGGGTGGTTTAATTGGCTGCTTGTTTGATCCGAGTCTGCTCGGGCAAGGTCGCGCTGCCACGCCACCCCGCCGCCCTGAAGGGCGTCGACCCTCCCCCTCAATGGGAGGATGAATACGGCATCACCGGAAGAAGCTCCCGCCATCCAATCCCGGCTCGCCCTGCTGCGGCATGCGGATGATGAAGTCGTTGCCGAGCATGTGCGGAAAGCCGCGGAAGTTTGCAGCGTTGTCGAACTTCCTCCGGCACATGCCATGGGTCTTGTCGCAGCCCGCCGTGACGCGGAACGTGTCACCGATGTTGATGGGCTGAGGCGCGCGCTGCCACAGGTCGAACTCGTCCGTGCCGTTGATCGCCCGGTGCACCTTGATCTCGACGGACACACCTGCGTTGTCGCCGACGATCCAGGTGAGCCTGCCCGCATTGCACCATCCGTCTGCAAAGCCGATGCCGGAGGCGGCGATGCTCAGCGCACCATCCGTGCGCGTGACCGTTCCGGTGTCGGAATAGATGGACGCGGTGAGGTTCACGCCGCATTGCGCATTGCCGAGATCAGCCGAGCAGGTGGCGCGGAAGAGCCGCCCGCGCTCCTCGTCGAAGCGGTGCGTGAGCCCCCGCACCTCGGCCACGAAGCTGCCGTCGGCCCGGCGGATCTCACCGATGGAGCCGATGTCCAGGAGCACGCGCTCCTCCACATTGCTCCAGTTGACGAGCCAGGTCTCCACGCTCGCATCGTCATAGAGGCCGGACGCGATGTCATCCTCGGTGAGCCCTGCGGAGATGAGCGCGCCCGCCACCTCGCCGCCGCCGACCGCGAAACCAAGTTCGGCGGTGGCTTCCGCTGCCTCCAACCCCGAGCGCGCCGCATAGGGGGTGCCGCTGAAGCTGATGTCGCGATCATGATCGGTAAACCCGAAGGCAACGCCGTCGCGCCGGATGAGCCGCCAGCAATGGCACAGCGTCGTCGTTCCCTCGGCCAGATGGGCAGAGAGGTTTTCAGGAATGGTGCGCATGGATGGCCTTGAAATGTGTTGAGATGTCCGTCGCCTCACCCTCTTCGTCATGGCCGGGCTCGTCCCGTCCATCCACGTCTTCAGATTGTTTCGTCCACCTCCAGCCTCATCCTGAGGAGGTCACGCAGTGGCCGTCTCGAAGGAGGCTCCAGAGAGCACTGGAGGATCCTTCGAGACGCAGCCTGCGTCTGCTCCTCAGGATGAGGCTGAAGAGGCGGATAAGAAGGCGTAGATCCCCAGAACAAGTCCAGGGATGACATAGGTGAACGTCAGGGCACGATCTCGATCAGCGGGATCTGCGGGATGCCGCCGGCGTCGAAGGTGGAGAGGTCGATGTCGAGCTCGTCCGTGTCGAAGCGAACCGGCACGTCGAAGGCGAAGCCCGCCGTGACGATGGCACTGGCGGGCGGCGCGGCCACGAAGGTCACGATGCCTGTTGCAGGGTCGCAGTTGAACTGCGCGCCTACCGCCTGCTCCACTCCGTTGAGCGCCACCCGCACCGTGCCGCCGACCGGCTTGGCGATGCTACGGCTGTAGGGCGCGAAGGCGGAGCCATAGGCCTTCACCAGCTGGAAATTCCGTTCCGCCCCGGTGCCGGTGCCGATGCGCTGGTCCAGCGGCGTCGGCTCCTTGGAGGGCGGGCCGGAGCGCCAGTCGGTGCGGTCGCGGAAGCGAAAGCCGTAGAGCCTGCCGCGCCGCTCCTCGAAGAAGGCGATCACCGTGTGCAGCGCATCGACGGTCCTGATCCCGAGCCCCGCATCGTAGCGGTGGCGCGAGCCGGCCCAGCGGCTGTTGCGGTGCTCGCGGCCGGAGGCGAGCGTGACGATATCGGTCCGCCGCACGGGCCCGCCCCGGCTGCCGAGGCTGACGTCGAGGGGAAAGCGGACCTCGTGGAAGTCTGAGGCCATAGGGACATCCTGAAGGTTGAAACGAAAGAACCGGGGTGGCGTTGACGAGGCGCAAGCCATTCAACACGGAGGCGGCCCGCGATGAGCAATGCTCCCAACGACCTGGCGCAGGATTTCCCGGACAAGGTCGACCGGATCCACCAGCTGAAGACGAGCAACGGCCGCTTCGCGCGGCTCTACGATGAATACGACGAGCTGAACCGCACCATCCACCGCGTCGAGACCCGGGTGGAGCCGACCACCGACGAAGCGGAGGAAGAGCTCAAGCGCCGCCGCCTGCAGATCAAGGACGAGATCATGGCGATGCTGGAGGTCAAAGAGGCTTGATCGAAGTTTTCAGCCACAATGCACAGCCCTCATCCTGAGGAGCAGCCGTAAGGCTGCGTCTCGAAGGATCGTCCAGTGGTCTCGGGATCCTCCTTCGAGACGGATTGCGCACGCAATTCTCCTCAGAGGCTGACTCATCAAACCCTTTTGGCATTGGGCATGGGCACCCCCTCCCCCTTGTGGGGAGGGGGTGCCGCGGCAGCGGCCGGGGTGGGGGTGCTGGCGCCAGACCTTCATTGGCTATCGCTCACACCCTACCTCCAACTCCTCCCCACAAGGGGGGAGGAGGGCTTGTCGGCACTTTATGAGCCAGCCACTCAGGATGAGGCTGTGCTTGCGGAAAGCACCCGCTTCACATCCCGCGCTGGCCCCGCGCAACCGCCCGAGCCAGCGCAGCCGACACCTGCGCCTCGGAGCGGCGGAAGCTGTCCGCATCCGGGGTCGTGACATTCACGGTCACCGAGACCGGCCGGCCTCCCGCGCCGCCCCGCACGCCGAGGCGCCCGTCCGGCCCGCGGGCCAGCGGCATCACGGCCTCCGCCCCTTGCTCGCCCATCAGGCCGAGCCCGCGTCCGAGCGGAAAATAGGTTGGCGCGCCGACAACCCCGCCCTTGGCGAAGGGCATCAGCATGCCGCGGGAGCGCACGCCACCCTTGGCCAGCGCAGGGCCGCCGGCGCCGAATAGGGAGCCTAGGATTGAGCTCAACCCCTTAGCCAATCCGCCAAGAAGCCCGCCGCCATCCATCGGCAGCGAGCCATGAAGAGCGCCCGTCATCATGCCCTTCACGCTCTGGCTTAAGGCGAGCTGCAGCGGCGCCAGTGCCAGCCGAAGCCCCGTTTCCACAAGTGATTGGCGCACGGATTTCAGAACGTCATAAAATTTTTTGCCTTCCGAGACATTCTTGGCGAATGCATTGGACAGAGAGTCACCGAACTTTTCGGAGAGGCCGATGAGAGTGTTGAGCTAGCGAGCGCGATCTTTCTCCGTCTCATCATTCGGGCTTACCTTAGGTGGGCCGATTGGTTCTGTTGACATCTTACGTTATTTCCTGATTGCTCTGGCTGTTGCAGCACTTATTGGATGTGTCGAAAAGAGAGACAGACCTCAGCTTCTCTTCAAGATCGGATCGCTGAAGCAAACTGAGTGGGTACAGGTCGATAAAACTTGCGAGTACGAAGCTGCGAAAGCAGTCGCACCAATCAAGATCGGCATCATTGCGACTGAGCAATATCGAAAGCTGTATATTCTCCGTGCAGAGGCGAAAGGTGCTATCTTCCTTGGGAGCACCGACACCATGAGAATCCCGGACCACAGAGTCATTGCGGTCCAGCCTTACTACTGGAACTAGATTATGAGAGCGTTGAGCTGGCGTTCTCTATCTTTATCGATCTCTGATTTCGGAGATTTGTCTTTGGAAGCTTGGTTATCATCAGCCAAGATGTATCCCCTTATATCTTTTGTATTTCTGCTTGCCCTCCTTACCGGCTGCAACACAACGGCAAGGCCAGATTTTGTTTTCAAGCGACAAGGCTTGTCTCAACAACAGTATTCGCAAGCCGAAGCAGAGTGCGAATTGGAGGCTGAAAAGACTGCGATCCAGGCCAAAAACAGCGTCACGGCCGGAGAAAACTGGCGGAAAATCTTTGTGCTCTGCATGGAAGCGAAGGGCGCCCATTACCTTGGGACAACTGACCAAATCAATCGGCTGGGATCATGAGTGTCTAATGACCTCACGCTCATCTTTTTCATTGAAGCTCACCTGATCCTTGCTGCGCTCCCGCTATGCGCACAGGGCGCCTGTGTCAGCGCCCCACCAACGAGGTCGATCTACAAGACACCCGGCATCAGCTCCGCTCAAGTGAACCGGATGTACGATGAATGCCTCTAAGAAGCGAAAAAGGCGACGGCATCGGCAAGCCTCAAGACTCCAACTGAGTACAGGCGGTTCCGGCTCTTCAACATGTGTGCGAAGCTGAAAGGTGCGACATTCGTCGGTAAGGTCACAATGCCAGATGCAGAGTGGGAGCGCATTTCGATGCGATGCAAAGCAGAGGCCCGAACAGCCGTTGCCAAGCAACCCGCCTCACGTAGGCGAGACGAATTGCAGGAGGATCTCGAGATTGATTGCGCCAAGCGGAATGGTGCGGTGTTTCGCCAAGACTACTATCCTTTAACCTGAGTTTTCTCACGACGATTGAGGCTTACCCGTCTGGAAAGGCTTCCATCAACCGTCTGAGATCGCCGCTCAGCGCAGGCTCGATCATTCGCCCGCCGCTCAATCCGTTCCAAGCCGCCAGCAATTCTCGCGGCGTTGCGCGCCTGAAGATTTCCGGGCTCCACCGCAGGATGCTCAAGCCCAGCATCAGCGCGTCATCCCAGGGAAAGGCGTGAGGCTCGCGCTCAAGTCCTGCAGCAGGAGCATCAGTCCCGAAAGTGCAAGACGCTTTTGGGGCTGACCCAACGTCCCCCCTGCTCGAACAGCGCACCGTGCGAAACCGCACGATGCACTACCGAGGGTTTGGCGATGCCTCTCCTCCGCCGAAGGTCATGACGAGGAGGTCGGCCAGCGCCGCTGCCACGGGCTCGATGCCCTCGTGCAGTGGCAGGCTCGCCACCTCCGCATCGCTTAACGTTTGACCGCCGCGCAGGGCAACGCCGAGCAACGTGAGGAGATCGCGGCTCGACAGGCACCCGGTGCCGAAGCGTTCCGTAAGCGCATTGAGATCCTGCACGCCGAAGGCATCCTCCAGCTCCGCGAGCGCGCCGAGCGTGAGGCAAAGAGTGTAGCGCGTGCTGCCGAGCTGCAGCGCCACCTCGCCCCGTCGTCTGTTGGGCATGTGTTTCTTCTTTCTCATTGGGAAATCCTCCGCCGTCATGGCCGGACTTGTTCCGGCCATCCACGTCTTAGGAACCGCAACGGTGCAAAGACGTGGATCCCCGGAACAAGCCCGGGGATGACGAAGAGGGTGTGTTTTCAGGATGATCGCGACGATGCTGCGTTCACAACGCCACGAAAGCCAATGCGCCCGCAGACTCGAACGCCATCTCGAAGGTCACCTCACCCGCATGGTCGCCGCGATATTCCAGGCTCGTGATCTGGAACGGGCCCTCGATGCGACCGAAATCCGGGATGACGATTTGATAAGTGAGAATGTCGCCGTCGAAGAAGACCTGGCGCATGCGCGCGTCGGACACCTCGTCCTTGAACACGCCCGAGCCGGAGATGCTGGCGCGGCGCACACCGACGCCGGCGAGCAACTCGCGCCAGCGTCCGGCGGATTCAGCATGCGTCACGTCGACGGTCTCGGCATTGAAGGCGATCTGGCGCGTACGCAGGCCCGCCACGGTGACGAAGGCGTTGCTGCCGTCGCTGATCTTGATGAGCAGATCCTTGCCCTTCTGAGCAGGCATGGGATGTCCTATGTTTGGCTGATGAAATTGTTCACAGGGGTGCCCGAGGTGCCGTGTCATTCCCGGCCGGAGCGCAGCGGAGGGGAAGGGAATCCACTCTCACGCGCCATGTTATGGATCCCCTTCCCTCGCCTGCGGCTCGCCGGGGATGACACCGGGCTGCATATGGGCTCCTCACACCACCTCGGTCACCGCGCGCAGGCGCAGGGTGACGCGGGCGAGGCCGGAATCCTTGTCGCGGGCGGAGGTGAGTTCGGTGACGCGCAGGTTGACGAGGCGGTGGCCCTCAACGGTGAGCGGCGCATCGTCGAGGATCGCGAAGAAGCGGTCTGCGACCATGAGCGCCGTGCGTGCTCCCCCCTTCTCCGACCAGACCACGAGATCGATGCTCTGCGCATGACCGCGATCGAGATCGGTGGACCAATCCTCGGCCTTCACGTCGCCGAAGAGCGCATAGACCGGCTCGGCCCCGCGCGGCGGCTCGTCGTAGAGGCGCAAGGATCCGCCCATGAGCGCGCGCAGCTCCGCGTCGCCTGAGGCCGCATCGATGATCGCGCGGCGCAAGGAGAGAACCGGGCTCGTCATGCCCTCACCTCTTCGACGAGGCAGACGAGGTCGCGCTTCGATCCGTCCGGATCGGAGGCCGCGCGAATGGCGAAACGGCGCAGGCCCGAGGTGAGCCGCATGGCGCCCGTCACGCCCTCGCGGTAGCGCAGGGTGATGCGATGCGTCAGGCTCTGCTCGGGCCGGTCGGCCCACACACGCTCATGGCCTGAGAGCATCTCGATGGCACCCCAGATTTGAGGCCCCGGTGCATAGGAGCGAATAACGCCACCGAAGCCGTCGGGCCGCTCCAGCGGCAGCTCAAGCACGAACCGGCGCGAGCGCGCGCCGATGGGAATTGATTTGGTTTTCATGGAATGGTCTTTGAAAGGAAGAGTGCAAGCGCTTGATGCAGTTCTCACTGTCATTCCGGGGCTGCGTAGCGGAGCCCGGAATCCATAAATACTAGGTCTCAGGAAAGAGCGAGCGGCGGTGCGCCTCGGTCTGCACCGTTAGCGGTTATGGATTCCGGGCTCGCCTTCGGCACCCCGGAATGACGGTGAGAGCGATATTCACAACCGCGCCCTCTGAAACGGCGCCACAAGCGCAAGAGCCTCGGGCGGCAGGATCTGCTCGCCTATGACGTCGCCGCGGTTCTCGAACCAGTGCGCCACGAGGATGCGGATGGCGAGCTTCAGGGTTGCAGGCACTGCCTCGAGCGTGGCCCCATAGCCGGCCCGCAGCGCGATGGAGATGCCGTAGCGGGGTCTGCCCGGTTCCGGCGCATCCTTGACGATGATGCGCGGCGGTTCGCTCAACCCATCTGCCTCGAACGAATCGTCCGGCAGTTCCGCCGTGGCCCCCGAAGCATCCGTGATCCGGATCGCATCCACCGCAATCAGCGGCGAGAGCGGCAGCAGGATCACGCGATCGCGGGGCCAGCGGTCGAGCACCACGCGCCAGCTTTGCTCGATGAGGATCCGCCGGGATGCCGCCTCGATCATGAGCCTGGCTGCCTTGATGAGGCCTGAAATCAGGTCATCCTGCGCGGCATCGTCCTCATCGACGCGCAGGTAGGCCTTCATCTCGGCGAGCGTAATGGGCTCGACGGCGGGGCCGCTGACGAATATGGGAATCATCGGAAACAAGGATCCTTGTGCTGTCATGAAACGTCTGATCACGTTCTGTTTTGCGCTGGCGCTGCCTGCTGCGGGCGCCCACGCCATCGTCGGCGGCCAGCCCGATGAGGGACCGCTGTCGCGCCAGAGCGTGATGGTGCTGAGTTCGAACGGCGGCGTGTGCAGCGCCGTGGTGCTGGCCCCCGACGTGGTGCTCACCGCCGCCCATTGCGTCACGGGCGCGGCCGAGCACCGGGTGCATTTTCGCGACGAGGCCGGCGAGCCCGTGCTGATCGTGCCGGCCGCGAAGGCCGTGCATCCCGGCTACAACGCCAAGGCCATCGAGACGCGCCAGCGCTCTATCGATCTCGCGCTCGTTCGTATTCCCGAGACGCTGCCCACGCGCTTCGAGCAGGCGACGCTCGGCGCTTCGAGGGTCCCCGAGAACACGTTCGTCACCGTGGGCGGCTATGGGCTTGCCCGCGAGGGCGACGCCAAGAGCACCGGCACCTTCCGCACCGCGTCGCTGACAGCCGTCGAACCCTATGGATCAAGCAGGATTCTGCTCTGGGCCGAAGGGTCCGGTTCAGCCAGCGCCTGCCAGGGCGATTCCGGCGGGCCGATGGCGTCCGGAGCGACGGTTGCTGCCATCACGAGTTGGGCTGCGCCGGCCAAGGGCCGCAGCTGCGGAGGCCTCACGCAGGGTATCCTCGTCGGCCCGCAGCGGGAGTGGATCGACCGGACTTTGAAGGGCTGGAACCGTGCTGCGTTGTGGAGCGGCAACGGGTTTTAGAAATTTACGATGTAACGGAACTATCCTCGTCGCAGAGGTCTTGCCTTACAAAGTCCCTCCTTTACGGCATCATCAATCCATGCGCGCATTGCCGATTCTTGCCCTCGCTGCCTTTACCCTCATCGCAAGCCCGGCCTGGGCCATCCTGGAGGGTGCGACCTCGCGCGACCCCAACGGGTTGCGCCGCTCCGTGGTCTCCATTGAAAACTCGCTGGGCGAGCTCTGCTCGGGCGTGGTCGTCGGGCCCGATCTCGTGCTGACGGCGGCCCATTGCGTGATCGATCGCGCCGCCTATCGCGTCACTGCCCTCACGCGCGCGTTCCGGCCACAGCGCTTCAACGTCGCCGCGCTCGCCATTCACCCGACCTTCGTGCCCGGCACCACGCCGCGCACGCAGCCCGGCATCGATCTCGCCGTAGTCAAACTCGACCGGCCCCTCGGCCCCGATTTCCTCCCCCTCGATCCGACCCAGGCGGGCCGCATCGATGTGGGCGACGGCGTGACCATCGCAGGCTACGGCGTGCTCTCGGAGCGCGCCCGCGGCACGGCCAGGACGCTGCGCCAGACCAACCTCGTGTCGCTCGGTCCCATCGAGGTCGCAAACCGCGTGCTCATCGTCGCCGACCGCAACCGGCTCGCGGAGACTGCAGGCGCCGGCGCCTGCCGGGGCGATTCCGGCGGGCCGATCCTGGCTGCAACCCAGAGAGGCTACCAGCTCTACGGCATCACGAGCTGGTCGAGCGGCGCCCTGCGCTCGCCCCGGCCGACCGCCTGCGGCGGTCTCACGGCCGTGACGCCGGTGGTGGAGCACCTGCGCTGGATCACGGGCAGCATGCAGAGCCTCAACGCCGCCTGGGCGGGGAACTAAATAAATCCTCCACGTCATCACCGGCCTTGTGCCGGTGATCCCGGTCCTGTTGTTCCTCTGACCTCATCCTGAGGAGCAGCCGTCAGGCTGCGTCTCGAAGGAGGTCAGTGTTTCCTAAGACGTGGATGGCCGGGACAAGCCCGGCCATGACGATGTAGGTGTCATTCCCGGCCGGAGCGACAGCGGCGGGGAAGGGAATCCATAGTGCTGAGCGTGCGGGTGGATCCCCTTCCCTCGCCTAAAGGCTCGCCGGGGATGACACCGGATCTTACGCCGCGAACTTCAGCAGCTTGATCGCCGCGTAGTCCTGCACGCCGCCGCCCACGCGCTTGGTGGTGTAGAACAGCACATAGGGCTTGGCGGAATACGGATCGCGCAGCACGCGCATGCCGGCGCGGTCCACCACGAGATAACCGCGCTTGAAGTCGCCGAACGCGATGGCGCAGGCGTTCAGCGCGATGTCCGGCATGTCCTCTGCCTCCACCACGGGGAAGCCCATGAGCGTCGCGGCCTGGCCGATGCTCGCGGGCGGTGCCCAGAGGTACTGACCGTTGTCGTCCTTGAAGCGGCGGATCGCGCTCTGCGTCTTGCGGTTCATCACGAAGGCGGCGTTCTGGCGATAGCCGGATTTCAGCGTGTAGATCAGATCCACCAGCACGTCGGACGGATTTTCCGCCGGGAAGGTCGCCCCGCCCGTGTTCACCGTGCCGAGGCGGCCCTATTCCCAGATTTCGTTCTCGACCGTGTCGGTGGTGAGAAAGCCCTTGGGCTTGTTCAGGCCGTCGCCGTTGACGAAGGCGGCGCTTTCCTGCTCGGCGAAGGCGGATTCCACCTCCTCGGCGATCCAGCTCTCGATATCGACCACCGCATCGTCGAGCAGGGTCTGGGTCGCGGCCGGCATGGCGTAGAGCTCCATGGCCGGAAAGCTCATCTCGGAGAGCGTGGGGCTCGCCGTCTGCGGACGCGCGGCCGTCTCGCCGACCCAGCCGGTGGCCGGGCCCGTGGTGGAGAAGGCGCGCTTGTACTGGCCACCGGAGATCACCCGCACCGACGAGATGGCGCGGATCGGCGACACATTGGCGAGGCGGCGCAGCACCTCGCGCTCAACCGTGTCGGGCACGAGATAGCCGCCGTCGGGGCCGGAGCCCGCCGAGAGCGCCTTCTCCTCCAGCCGCTTGAGGCCCGTGGCCTCGCCGCTGCGGACATACGCATGGAACGCACTCTTGTGCTTGGCCTGAACCGGATCGCGTGGAGCGTCCGTGCCGCCGAGCGGCGGGCGGGAGCGGTCGAGGGCGAGACGGTCGAGGCGGCGCTTGGCGTCGTCGAGGGCAGTGTCGATGCGGGCGAGCTTCTCGTCCGTCACCACATCGCCGGTGAGCCTGGTCTCGATCTCGGACAGGCGCGTGTCGTTGGCATCCTTGAACGCCTCGAAGGCGCGGGCAAAATCCTCGAAGGCCGAGGCGACATCGTCGGACACGGCTTTGGTTTCAACAACGGGAATCATCACAATCCATAGGTTTGAAAGGAACAGCTTAGGAAATGAGCATCGGATGGATCCGAAAAGCGGAATCCCCTTTTTGGCCCGATGCTCCAAAGAAAAAGGCCCGCCGGAGGGCGGGCCCGTTGTTTCCCCTGTGAGGCCGGCTCATCAAGCTCCGACCTCATCCTGAGGAGGATTGCATCAGCAATCCGTCTCGAAGGAGGTTCCAGTGCGCGCTGGAACCTCCTTCGACACGCCGCTTTCGCGGCTCCTCAGGATGAGGGCTCAGGAGTCGAACACAGTGATAAGCCAGTCTACGTGAGGGAAAGGGTTCAGCGGCGGCGGGTCGTGCGGCGAACCGGGCGCGTGTTGGCCTGGACCGTATCGGACACGGCCGGACCGGCCGCCGCACCGACGCCGGCGCCAACCACGGCGCCCACAGGACCGGCCACCGCACCGACACCGGCGCCGACAGCCGCACCGCCCACCCGCTCTTCCGTGGTCGTGCAGGCCGCCGCCGCAAGGCCGATCAACGCAACGAAAGCTAGCTTCTTCATCAGAACCTCCCGAGACAAGCGAAGAACAGACACCTCTCGCGTGAGGAAAGGGCCCGCAGCCTCCGCGCTCTTGCGGGCTTTCAGCTAACGCGCTCCAACGGACAAGGTTCAGGAAAACAGTCTGGCGGCGGTGCTACGAATATGGGTAGCGAGCTTCGGGGCCGTTTGCTTGACGGCTTCGACCCGCGCGCCGGGCAGCATCGGAAAGGTCACAACCGAGATCTCCCACAGGTCGAGCCGCTCCAGGCGACGCAAACCGGTCGGCCTCTCGGCCCTGGCCCGCTCGACGCGAAAGCCGATGGAGAGCCCGTCCACGGCTCCGTCGCGCATGAGGGCAAGGATGTCCCGTGCCCGTTCGACCGCAAGGTTGAGCTTGCTGCGCACGCGCAATCCGCGCAGATCCTCCGCGATGGAGAGCCAGCGCCCGATGGGCTGCGCCGGGTCGTGCTGCCAGAGCAGGCGCACCTGCGCGGCGCTGCGTTTCTTAAGGAGTCGCGGAAGGCGCCGGGCATCACCACGTCCTTGCCGAGATCGGCGTCGCCGAACAGGCTGGAATAGCCCTCGAACACGCCATCCGTGTCGACGCCGCTCAGGGGCTCGGGCAGGAACTTGCGCTCGCGGACAGTCGTTGCGGCCGCCATCATCGCGCGGCCCCGCGGGCGGTTTTCGGCGGCTTCACATCAAGCTTTTCGAGCTGGCGCACGAAGTCGCGGAACACGAGCGTGGCGCGGGTCTGGCTCTCCCGCGCCGCCTTTGGCTTGCGCGGAGTGCGGGATGAAAGGCGGGTCACGAGGGATCTCCCGAGTGGCGGCGGTTGAACATGGACAGCTCGCGCACGAACGCATCGAACCGGCGGTTGGCCGCGAACAGGTCGCGCAGGGTCATGGCAAGCAAGGCGGACGCCCCGCTGGCCCAGACGAACAGGGCTAGATGGGCAAGATCCCCGCGCCGAATGACGGCCTCGGTGATCTGGTCAAGTGAGTTCATGATTTGTTCTCGTGAAAAGCTCCGTTGGGCGTGGTTTGGGCAATACGCGTAGTCCTTGTTGTCATTCCCGGCCGGAGCGTAGCGGAGGGAAAGGGGATCCACTCACACGCGCAGCGCTATGGATCCCCTTCCCTCGCCTTCGGCTCGCCGGGGATGACACGGGGTTCTAGGCATGTGCTATGAAGTTGCACCTCAAGGCGTCTCTCATGGGCAAGCACTACGCTGTCTACATTCTAGCCAGCGGGAAGAACGGCACGCTGTATATCGGCGTTACAAGCAGCCTCCTGCAGCGCATAGTTCAGCATAAATCCCTCGCCGTTCCAGGGTTCACAAAGCGCTATCGCATCACAAGACTTGTGTACGTCGAGGTCTTTGCAAACGTGAATGAAGCAATTGCTCGCGAGAAGCAGCTCAAGGGCTGGAACAGAGCATGGAAGATCAAGCTTATCGAGCAATCGAATCCAAACTGGGATGATCTGGATCCGACTGCCTGCTGACAACGCTGTCATCCCCGGCGGCCGCAGGCCGGGAAGGGAATCCACTGGCACCCTCAGCGCCATGGATTCCCTTCCCCTCCGCTGCGCTCCGGCCGGGAATGACACCATCCTGTCAGGGGGTCCGCATACTGAGAGGCTCTACGCCCGCCTCCCCTTGCCACCCTCAACACGCCCATACCCCACCGCCTCGCGCTTCTCGTCATCGCTGAGGAACGCCGCCGCCGACACGCGCCGCCAGAGGCTTTCGCGTTCATCCGCCAGCGCTTCGATGGCATCGAGATCAGGCTCGAGGGCAAGCGTCTCGCGATAAGCGGGTGTGAGCCAGTGCGCCAGCGCCTCGGCCGTGCGTTTCACCAGCGGGATCACCGTCTGGCGGTAGAAGGCACGGTTGGCCTCCGCGTAGTTCGCATGCGTGCTGTCGCCGGGCAGGCCGAGCAGCAGGGGTGGCACCCCGAAGGCGAGCGCGATCTCCCGCGCGGCGGCGGCTTTCGCTTCCACGAAGTCCATGTCCTTCGGCGAGAGCGACAGCGGCTTCCAGTCGAGGCCGCCTTCCAGCAGCAGCGGACGGCCCGCATTGCCGGCGCCCTGATAATTGGTTTCCAGCTCTCCTTTCAGCCTGTCGAACTGCGCATCGGTGAGCGTCGCACCGCCGACCACCAGTGCGCCGGAGGGCCGCGCCGCATTGTCGAGAAGCGCCTTGTTCCAGGCACCTGCCGCGTTGTGGATGTCGAGCGCGGTGGCGGCTGCTTCCATCGGCGACAATCCGTAATGATCGTCCGCCGGATGGAACAGCGTCAGATGCAGGATCGGCGCCAGGATCTCGTCGCGGATCGGGAAGCGCACGGATTGTGTGCCGACCGCATATTCATAAGCCGCCGGCCAACCATCGGCATCGGGCACCACGCGCATGCGGTCGGGGCGCAGCGCGTCTATCTCGTGCGGCGCGCCGTCGAGGCTCACCGCCTCCACATAGGCGTTGCCCGATACCATCAGGTGTCCGTAAAGACTCTCGAGAAAGCGCTGCCCGCCCTCCCGCGCATTCGGCCACGCGAGCAGCGACAGCAACGGATGCGACGGCAATTCCCTGCCCTGGCTCATGAGCACCAGCGGCAGGGACGCCGCCGCCTCGCTCATCAGGCGCACCGCGCGGTGCACGACGGCGTTCTTCTGGAAGCCCTCGCGGGAGAGCGCCGCATAATCGCGCGGCGTCCACACGGGCCGTCCGGCGACATAGAGCGCAATGGCGCCCTGCGCCCGCGAGGCCTTGGCCTCCAGCGGAACTTGGAGCCAGCGGGTCAATCGATTCAGCATGAAGTGGTCCTGCCTTGGTGAAGCGTGAGGGATGAAGGGTGTCGCGGTGCGAGAGCGATGCGATCCCGCGCCATCCCAAAACGTGTTCGGGGGAACCACGTCTTCGCCGTCCACCTCTCCATCCTCATCATGAGGAGCAGCCGTCAGGCTGCGTCTCGAAGGATCGTCCAGTGCTCTCTGGAACCTCCTTCGAGACGGCGCTTGCGCGCCTCCTCAGGATGAGGATGGAGGGAGATAAAAGGTTCATAGACGCGGGTTGGCGGCACAAGGCCAGGGACGACGCGAGGTGCCCACCGCGGCTTCAGCATGCCGCTAACTTCCGCAGCCTATGACCGTAAAGCAGGCACATCCGCAGCGTTCGTCATTGGCGCGTCACATACCCCAGAGTAATTTTGAGATGTTGCAGGGGCACCCGGCGACATTCACGCGCCAGCCGGGCTGGTTTCCCCGGACCGGCTGGCGCGACCATCGGTTTCTCGAGCTCTGTCGTCGACGCCGGCGGCATGAGGCAGATGGCGGGGCGGATCGGCACGGATGGACTGCCATCCGCCCCGGCCCTGCAGCCATGATCCCCGCAACGACCTCCTATCCTTCCGAGACCATGCTGGCGCGAAAGGTTCACCCCATCAGGAGCCTTGAGGATTTTTTTCAACCGCTTAGCTTATGCCGGGTGGCTTCACTTGTTGCCCCTACGGGAGCCACGGCGCCCCGGCTGGAGATGTGCGTGAACACCACCCTTCGGCTGGGGCGTTCTTTTTGATCGCGTCACATCCGCTTTGTCATTCCCGGCCGGAGCGCAGCGGAGGGGAAGGGAATCCATTAGGTCGCGCGTGTGACTGGATCCCCTTCCCTCGCCTTCGGCTCGCCGGGGATGACACGGCGCATTGCAAGGCAATTGATCACAATACCCGCACCCTGGGCTCGCGGCGCTCGCGCAGCATCAGCTCGGTGAGGGCCCAGACCAGCGCATCCATGCGGTCGGGCGAGCGGCCGGAGGTGAGGCCGCCGGGGCCGAAATCGCAGAGCTCATCCTCCAGCTCCGGCAGCGCGCCCACATGGCGCACGCGGTTCTGCGCATAGAGCACGGAGACCGGCTCGGCGCGAAGATATTTGCCCCGCGTGGCGCGCACGCTCACCACCGGCACGGACGGGTCGACCTCGCGGATCACGTTGCCCACCATCTCGCCGCCCTGGTTCGTCTCGACCACGAGCGCATCGGCCTGCAGCCGTCGATACAGCGCCACGGCCTTCGCGGCCCATTCGGGCGGCTTCAAGCTAGATGCCGTCGCATCCTCCAGCACATAAGCCATGCCGCCTTCGTCCACCCCGGCCGCGACGATCCCGCAGGCGTTCGCCCGCTTCGACGATGAGGCCGGCGGATCGACCGCCACGACGATGCGCATGAGAGAGGGCGCCGCGTCGA
Source organism: Microvirga sp. (assembly GCF_014699075.1). Classification (GTDB taxonomy): domain Bacteria; phylum Pseudomonadota; class Alphaproteobacteria; order Rhizobiales; family Beijerinckiaceae; genus Microvirga. Next base: position 35,013 of record NZ_JACXAB010000009.1, read on the forward strand.
TGCGGTTGCGCTCGATCACCTCGCGCGTCCACAACGCATCGGGGCGATCCTCGATGATGTCGCCGTCGAGTTCCTGTCGTCCGAGCCGCGTGCCCACATAGCGGCGCACCACGGTGTCGAGAAAGGCAGGCGCGAGGTTGTCTGCATTCTCGGCGGTGCGCATGCGCGACACCGCCACCGAAGGGTCGCTAAGAAACCGTTTCAGGATCGGAATCGGCCGCGGCGTGGTCGTCACCATCTGGCGCGGATGCGCGCCGAGGCGCAGGCCGAACTGCAGCATGTCCCAGGTCTCTTCCACGTGCCGCCACTTGGCGAGCTCGTCCGCCCAGGCGGCTTCGAATTGCGGGCCGCGCAAGGAGTCCGGATCTTCCGCTGAGAACACCTGCGCGACCGCGCCGTTCGCCCATTCGAGCTTGCGCAGCGACGGCGACCAGGTGGGGCGTTCATGGCGCGCATGGGCGGCCAAGATACCGGCCGGCCCCTCCACCATCACGTTGCGGGCATCAGCAAATGTTTCGCCCACGAGCGCGATGCGCCGCGAAGCGCCTGCCCCGAACTCGGGATCGCCCAGCGCGATGCCGCGCACCCATTCGGCGCCGGTGCGGGTCTTGCCCGCGCCGCGTCCGCCGAGGATGAGCCAGGTCGTCCAGGGGTCGTGGTGCCGGGCCAGACCCGGCAGGCGCTGCTCGGGCCGGCAGCGCATCGGCCAGAAGCGGAGAACAGTCTCGAAATCGCGCTCAGACCAGGAGGCCGCCGCGTCCGCGAGACTCCTCCTCCGCGATAACCCGGTCAAGGTGGCGAGCAAGCTCCTCGCGGAGTTCGTGCAGGCTGCGCCGGGGTCTGTTGTCATGGGGCTCGGTGTCATCGAGCGGTGAACTTTCCTGTTCCAGAAGCGCCCGCGCGGCTGCCAGCGTCTTCGCATAAGACGCGAGCCTGCGGGCGGTCTTGTCGTGATCCTTGGCGCGGCCCGTGCGCTGCTCGTCCATGAGCGCGTCGATCTGCACCCGCGTGGCCTGGGCGAGGGGGCGCGCCGCATCGTTGACCGAAGCGGCGGCGGCCTTCGCCAACCCGGCCACGCCGCCTTCGTTCTTTGCGGCCTTGCTCAAGGCGTTCTCGTTGGGAGCCGCCTGACGCGCCGGCCAGCCCCAGCGCTGGCGCATCCGAACGAAGGTACCGGCACTCACGCCGAGAAAGGCCTGGATGTCGGTCAGGAGCTTGTCCGGCTGGCAGGCGTAGATCTCCCAGCCCTGCTGCCTCTGCTCGTCCGTAACTTCGATTCTTTGGGGCATGGGACACGCCAACAAAAAACCGCCCGAGCGGAGGCGCCGGGGCGGTGGAGGTTTTGCTGATGCAGTGAATGCGGCGGGGCGCTTCATTCACACTTCGTCAGTGTTCACGTTTTGTACTCTAAGAGCGTGACGCTGTCAAGGCACTTGTGAGGTACCCACAGGCTCGTTCCTGCACGGTATTTATAAGCTCGTCCACAGATGTTCCGAAAAACCCAGGAATGAATGGACAATATCTCAGTTCCATGAGGTCAGACATAGAACAATAAGGCAATAAATAAGGAAAGTTTTCTCCGGCATCCAGAGCCAGGCTTATAGAGCAGCGTTCTAAGAATGAGATTCGGAAAGACGCCCTGCCCGGACCAAGCCTGGGAGTGACAAGATCGGAGTGAACATTGATGCGCTCATTCGGCAGAGCGACGCGGAACTGCAACGGATTTACGTAGCGCCAGCACGACTGTTGGCATATATACCCATTGAACGCGAACGCTCACGACGGACCAGCCTCTTAGGCCTTAAGATTGCTGGGCGAGCGCTACGCTTCAAAGGGGGAAGCCATGACAGCATCGATCGTTCGTGTCGGAGACCAGCAGCGCGTCACCGCAGACACGCCCTATTATGAACAATCCTCGAGCGTGATCGTGCTGAAGGATGGCGGCTGGCTCGTCACCTGGACCTCCTTCGACCAAGGCATCCCCAGCATCCACCAGCAGCGTTACGATAAATTTGGCGTTGCGGTCGAGGCGCCAACCCGGCTCGATATCGGGACCCCGGACCCCAATTATCAAAGTGTGGCAGCTTTGGCGGATGGCGGATGGGTCGTCACATGGGCTTCGAATGCCACCTGGGACGTTCATCAGCAGCGCTACGACCTCAACGGGACGGCGGTCGGGCCCGAGACTGTGGTCAACACCTACAGGACCTATATTCAGACCACTCCGAGCGTGACGGCCCTCCCCGAGCCGGATGGCGGCTGGGTCGTCACGTGGGTCTCAGACGGTCAGGACAGCAGCTACGGGGGCATCTACCAGCAGCGTTACGACAAGAACGGCGGCGTGGTCGGGCCGGAGACCCAGGTCAACACCACTACGAACGATTCCCAAAGCAATCCGAACGTGACGACGCTGGCCGATGGCGGATGGGTGATCGCCTGGTATTCGGATGACACTACGGACATCGACCAGCAGCGTTATGACAAGAATGGAGCTACGGTCGGGCCGGAGACTACGGTCAATACTGGTCGGCAAGGCACTCAACGGCATCCGAGCGTGACGGCATTGGCCGATGGGGGTTGGGTCGTCACATGGGATGCGGTGGGTAGAAGAGGCATCTACCAGCAGCGTTACGACGAGACCGGAGCGGCGATCGGGCCGGAAACCTGGATCAGCCCTCCGAGCTTCGACGAGGCGAGAACCCCGATCGTGACGGCTCTGAAGGATGGGGGGTGGCTCGTCACCTGGACTTTCGTGGAGGGAGCTTATATCTACGCTGAAATCCATCAGCAGCGCTATGGGGCGGACGGCCATCCTGTCGGAGGGGCGCAGCAGGTCAACATCGATGGGCCCGACCTTCAGACAGGCCAGAAGGTGACGACGCTGCCGGACGGCAGCTGGCTCGTCACCTGGACCTCCAGTTCTCGGGAGGATAACAGCAGCGAAATCTATCAGCGGCGGTTCACGTCGGTCGCCGCGTTCGGCGAAGGACGGGAAATGGGCACAGGCACCGCCGGTGACGATCTCTTCCAGGTGCGGGCCGGCGGCCTCACCGCCGGCGACAGCATCGACGGCGGCGAGGGCGATGGCAACGACACGCTCGCCATAATTGAGGCCGGCATCCTCGATCTCACCGCGCCCGATGTGTTCACCAGCATCGAGACCGTCCAGGGCTCCGGCGGCAACGAGATCATCGTCGCCGACGGGAATCGTCTGTCGGGCATCGCGCAAGTCCTCGGCGGCAATAGAACGGACGCCCTGCACCTGAAGGCCGGCAGCTACGATCTCTCCGATATGGTCTTCTCCGGCCTGGAGGCGATCACGCTGCTGGGCACCGGCTCGCTCACCTTCGACGACAAGGCCACCGCCCTTCTCGCCCGCAGCTAGAGCCAGAACGACACCGTCACACTCACCGGCGCCTCCTTCACCGTGGCCGAACGCACGCAGCTCTACAGCCAGGGCATTCGCGAGGTGACCGATGCGAGCGGCTTGCATGTTCTTCAGCAGGCACAAGCCTCCTTAAGCAAGCAGGCCGTTACGGAAAAGGCCGGCAACGGCACCGTCATCGGCACCCTCTCGGCCACCGATCCCAATCCTGGCGACGGGCTGCACTTCGAATTATTGGACAGCGTCGGCGGCCGCTTTGCCCTCTCGGGCAATCAGCTCGTCGTCGCCAACGGCGCCGGGCTCGATTACGAGAGCGGCGCCTCGCATCGCATCGTCGTGCGCATCATCGACGAGGGCGGCATCAACACCGACGCGGCGTTCACGATCACGCTCGACAATATCCCCGTCGAGACGATCAAAGGCACCACCCGGGCCGACAGGCTCACGGGTGGGACAGGCATGGATGTGCTCTGGGGCGGATTGGGCAAGGACACGCTCACCGGTGATAAGGGGCAGGACATCTTCGTGTTCGACACCAAGCCGAACAAGAAGAGCAACCTTGATAAGATCGCCGACTTCAACGTGAAGGACGACACGATCTGGCTCGACAACAAGGTGTTCACCAAGCTCGGCAAAGCCGGCACAGAGGCAAAGCCTGCGCCGCTGAAGAAGGACTTCTTCGTGACGGGCGCCTAGGCCAAGGACAAGAACGACTACGTGATCTACGACAAGGCCAAGGGCGTGCTGCTCTACGATGTCGACGGATCAGGTCAAGGCAAGGCCGCGGAGATCGCGACCCTGTCGAAGAAGCTTGCGGTGACCTACAAGGACTTCTTCGTCATCTGACGCTCTCACAGGGCGATGTCGACCGCGATTATCTCGTGGTCCGACACCGCCCTGCCCTCCTCGTCCACCGCCGGAATCACCTGCGGGTTGCGGGCCTCGCAACCGCGCACCACGATCCAATCGAGCTTGCCGAAGGGAGGCGTGTGCTTGTTCGTCGCGCCGGGCGTCTGGGTCGGCAACGCGAGGTTGGAGTGCCGCCACGCGAAGCCGGCCTCGTGTAGATCGGCAAAGAGCGGCTCATAGCGCTCAGGCGCCTCCAGCAGGAGATGACGTTCATCCTCGCCGCGTGGCAGGACCTTTGTGTTGAAGTCGCCGCCGATCACGCAGGCCTCATCGAGAGCGATCTCATCGAGGGCCAGCAGCAGGGCCCGGATCTGCGCCTGCCGGTCGGCCGGGTCGGTCTTGCTCTCCAGATGGGTGCTCACGATCCAAAGCGGCCGAGGCGCCTGCGCGATCCGTGCCGCGAGCGCCATCCGCCCGCCGATGCGCCTCTGGAGGCCGTTGATGCCGGGAAACCAAAGGCCGTTCTCCTCGAGCGGGATCAGGCACGGTTGCTCCAGGGCAAGGCCCGACACGATGGCATTGCCATGCAGGCTGCGCGTATTGTTTTGACCGGTGCATCGTTCGAACTCGTCCGCGCTGCCGAGGTCGAGCTCCATGAACTCGACCCCGTAGAGATAGCCCTGCCCGGTTCCGGCAGTCAGCTCGCGGATGGTGTGCGCATTGCCGGACCGCGCCATGCCAACATCGACTTCGCTGAGAAGCGTCACCTGCGCTCTGGCCTGCCCCATTAGATGCCGGGCCGCCCGCCTGTCCCCGAGGCGCTGCGCATTGAACGCCGCGACCCTGAGGAAGCCGGGCCACGGCAGCGGGCTGGCGGGTGGCACCCCCTCGACGGCGTGAAGGGCGGGAATGCGTTCGAGCAGGCTCTTGTGAGTGGCTTGCTCCTGTTGCGCGGAGGCCTGCCGGGCCTCCTCCAGCACGGCCCTGTTGGGGGTCTCGAGATCAGGCACGATCCGGTCGATCAGGGGGCGCATGGACTGACCTTTAAAAAACCGTCATGGAACGTATCCATGGTAGGGCATCGCCTCTTGCCGAAAACCGACGGCCAAGGAATCTTTTAGCTTGGCTTTAGGAACTTTTGGTTTAGTTGGTCGTTGTGTTGCCGCAATAAGCTTAGCCGGGGAGAAGGCCCATGATGTTTTGGGCTGTCGTTGTCGCGCTCATTTCGGGCGCGTTTGCCTATGCAGGCGATCTGTCTTCCACCCTTGTCAGCTTCGCCGAGATTGTGGGCGTCATCGCCCTATTCACCGTGATCTGCGCCGCCGAGGCCTTCAGCATTCCCAAGAGCGCCTCGTTCGACAAGAACTCCGTTCAGACCGAGTCCTGATCGACCTGACCGGCTCCGGCGTGCGGATTCGCACCATGGGCTCCAAAACTTGACCGCATAGGCCGGGGGCACATTGCTCCCGATGTGAAACCGTGATTATGTTTCATATCATGACCCTGTCCAACCCGGCCCTGGCTGCATCCATCGATCTGGAGCAGCTCACAAGCGATCTTGTGGCTTCGATCTCCGCCTCTCCTCGGGGAGCGTTGAACGATGCCTTGCAGCAGGCTCTTGCCCGCACGGTCGAGGCCAAGGTCAATGCCCAGCTCGCCGTGGTCCTGGAGGGCATCGGGGATGCCTTCTACTCCCTCGATGCACATTGGCGGTTCGGCTACATCAACCGGGCGGCCGAAACCTATTTCGGCCTTCCCCGCCAGGCGATGCTCCACAAGGTCATCTGGAGCATGTTTCCCGAATCCGAGGGCACGGACCTGCGCTGCCGCTACGAGGAGGTCTTCCTCACCGGCCAGCCCCTGTCCTTCGAGGCGGAGGCGGTCGGACGGCCCGGGCGCCACCTGGAATTCCACGTGTTTCCGTATAACGGCGGCATCGGCGTCAGCTTCCGCGATTGGACGGAGCGGCGGCGGGCCGAGGAGGAGCTGCGCGCCAGCGAGGCGCGCCTGAGCGCGCTGGCCAACAATGCGCCCGCCTGCATGTTCTATCAGACGAGCCATGCCCCAGCCTACCACGCGCGCAAGGTGCTCTACGTCTCGAAGACCTGCGAGACCCTCACGGGGATTCCCGCAGAGGAAGCGCAGGCCAATCCGGATCTGCTCTACAGCCTCGTGCTGCCGCAGCACCGGGAGCGCATGCTCGCGCGGCGGCTGGAGAGCCTGCGCACCCTCACCGAGTGTGAGGAAGAGGTCGAGATGCGGCACGCGAAGACCGGCGAGACGCGCTGGCACCGCATCATCACCACGCCCAGACGGCTCGACAACGGCGGCATCGTCTGGGACGGCATCCAGATCGACATCACCGACCACAAGCGCTCGGAGGAGCACCTGCGGCTCCTGCTCAACGAGCTGAACCACCGGGTGAAGAACACCCTGGCGACCGTCCAGTCCCTGGCGTCCCAGAGCTTTCGGGTGCGAGGCGCGGGCGGCGCGCGGGAGCTGCCCGCCCTCTACGCCACCTTCGAGGCCCGTCTCCACGCTCTCGCCCGGGGCCACGACATCCTCACCCGGGAGAACTGGGAAGGCGCTGGCCTCGTCGAAATCGTCGCCCAGGCCTTCGCGCCCTATCGGGACCTGTCGGAGGAGGGAAGCCGGATCCGGCTCGAAGGGCCGGACCTTCGCGTCAGCCCCTCCATGGCCCTGAGCCTCTCGATGGCCATGCACGAGTTGTGCACCAATGCGGCCAAGTACGGCGCCCTGGGGGCTCCGGAGGGCTGGGTCCGGGTGTCCTGGTCAACTGTCGAGATCGCATCCGGGCCGCGCCTCGCCATGCGCTGGGAGGAGCATGGCGGACCGCCGGTCTCCCCGCCTTCGCGCAAGGGGTTCGGCTCGCGCCTGATCCAGGACGGCCTCGCGCGCGAGCTCAACGGCGAGGTGCGCCTGGTCTACCAGCCCGAAGGGGTGGTCTGCACGATCGACGTGCCGCTTTCCTAGAGCATCGGACCAAAAAGTGGATTGCACTTTTGGGATCCATCCGATGCTCAGTCCTTTTAGTTACGCATCGTGTGGTCCGGACTACACGATGCTCTAGGCAGACTCGATGGGTTTTCAAGAACCGCATTGGTCATTAGTCGATACCGGCTCCAGGGTTCTTGCGGAGGGAACCCGATTTAGTGTCAATAGGGCGCAAGTGACGAAGTCACGACCCCAGAGGGAGGAGTTTGTTTTATGAAACGTCGTCAGTTTTTGCAGGCCACGGCGGTCGGCGCCGCCTCGACGGCAGTCGCCGCTCCGGCGATCGCCCAGTCCGCTCCGGAAGTGAAGTGGCGCCTGCAGTCCGGCTTCCCGAAGTCGCTCGACACCATCTACGGCGCGGCAGAGACCATCGCCAAGTACGTGTCGGAAGCCACCGACGGCAAGTTCCAGATCCAGCCCTTCGCGGCCGGTGAAATCGTCGGCACGCCCCAGATCGCCGATGCGGTCGGCGGCGGCACCGTCGAGCTGGGCCACACCTGCTCCTACTACTATTTCGGCAAGGATCCGACCTTCGCCATCGGCACCGCCCTTCCCTTCGGCCTCAATGGCCGCCAGCAGAACGCATGGCTTTATCACGGCGGCGGCAACGACCTGCTGAACGAGTTCTACGCCAAGCACAACCTGTACGGCATGCCCGCGGGCAACACCGGCGTGCAGATGGGCGGCTGGTTCCGCAAGGAAATCAAGACCGTTCAGGACCTCCAGGGCCTGAAGATGCGCATCGCCGGCCTTGCCGGTCAGGTGATGGCGAAGCTCGGCGTCGTGCCGCAGCAGATCCCGGGCGGCGACATCTATCCGTCGCTCGAGCGCGGCACCATCGACGCCGCCGAGTGGGTCGGTCCCTACGACGACGAGAAGCTCGGCTTCTCAAAGGTCGCGCCGTACTACTACTATCCCGGCTTCTGGGAAGGCGGCCCGTCGATCCACCTGTTCATCAATCAGGCCAAGTGGAAAGAACTCCCGAAGGCGTATCAGGCCATCCTGACCACGGCTTCGAGCTACGCCAACAACGACATGCTGGCCAAGTACGACGCCCGCAACCCGGCGGCCCTGCGCCGTCTGCTCGGCGCCGGCACGCAGCTGCGTCCGTTCTCGCAGGAGATCCTCGAAGCCGCCTACAAGGCCGCCAATGAGGTCTATGACGAGGTCTCAGGCAAGAATGCCGACTTCAAGAAGATCTACGAGAGCGTCCGCGGCTTCCGCAACGAGGAATACCTCTGGTTCCAAGTGGCCGAATACGCCTTCGACACCTTCATGATCCGCGCCCGCGCCCGCGGCTGATCTTTAAGTCCAGCGACTATGAAGAAAGGGCGATCGCACGATCGCCCTTTTTATTGCCGGAAGCATCACCACCTGATGCGGCTCACCGGTCGTCTTGCCCCATGCGGCCAACTCCTGACCCTCTCACCCCCAAGAGACGATGCGCTGGACCTCCCGCATCAGCTTCCTGCTTCTTGTCGCGTGGGCCATCTTCATGGTCTCGCCCTTCGTTGCGCTCTACGACTTGTCCAAGGCCGTCGAGGTCAAGGACGTTGCGCGCATTACCGAGCGCGTGAACTTCAACGCCCTGCGCGTCTCCCTCGCACGCCAGATCCTCGACGAATATCTGAAGACCCAGGAAGTCAGCGAACGCGACCGGCAGTTGGCCGCCCAAGCCGGAGCAGCCGCCCTCAATCCATTTCTGGAGCAACTCCTCACGCCTCAGGCCGTGATCGACCTGCTTGAGGACGGGCAGCTGCAGCAGATCCAGCAAGCGGGTACGGGCGCCCCGGCAATCCGCTTCGATCCCGGCTCCCTGCAGCAGGCCTGGCGGATCTTCATCCTGTCTGAATCGCAGGGCTTTCGGGCCATCACGATCCCGCTCACCCCGGACGAGCCCCGAGACCGGCAGCTCAGGGTCACCTTGCGCCTGAGCGGCACCACCTGGCGTCTGACAGGGATCGACCTGCCCTCCTCGCTTCAGAAAGAGTTGCGCAAACGGGCCGCTGTTGCGTCGAAGTAGACGCGTCAGACCATCCTGCCCTCAGAAGGAACATCGAGAGCAAGCTCAGCGTTCTTCATCAGAAGTATTCTGATGTAGGGTTGAGTTATGCGTAAACTTGCTATCGGACTTTCCGCATCTGCTCTCTTTATCATGCCTCATCTCGCCCTCGCCCAGGAAGGCACGGCGGCAGGCGTCGCGACCGGCGCCGTTACCGGTGCGATCGTGGGCGGCCCCGTAGGCGCGGTGATCGGTGCAGGCGTCGGCGGCATCGCGGGCGGCGTTGCCGAGCAGAATGCCAGGGCTCAACCAACGCCGGACGTGATTGTCGTTCCGGACCCCGCCACCACCGGCTCCATTCGCCAGCGAACCTGCAGCGTAGACATCCGGGGCAATCAGTCCTGCACGGACGTTATTCGTTAGCCAGGATCAACAGTAAAAGCATGCAAAACCCGCCTGACAGGTTCAGGCGGGTTTTGCATGGGCATCGATTGGAACGCGTTGCACAGAATACCTAACCCGAGATAGATGGCCTTATTCCGTTCAATGAACGAAAAGCCAGCCCACTGTCGCAAGCGGAAATACCGCACCGAGAATAAAACAGATGACATTCGATGTCATTTAACTTCCTTCCATGTCAGAACAACCATGAGTTTCTCATAACGTTCCACAATGTTGGGAATACATTTCGCTCTATACGGTCAAGTTATGACTGATTAGCCCGTAATTGCTAGATGAATACGCTCAGGCAACAACTCGGAACCGAGCTTCGCCGTTTCCATTGTCAATGCGCAAGTGGAGAGGGCGTTAACGATGGATGACCAGGACCGTTCCCGACTGGGGATCATGAGAGATGCGGAATTCATCCGTAAGTTCCTCATCGGGCTCGGCCTCGGGCTGTTCGCTCTCCTCCTGTGGAAGCTGTCGGACGTTCTGTTGCTGGCCTTCGGGGCGATCCTCGTCGCCCTCCTCCTGCATGCCGCCGCCGAAGCCCTGGAGCGCTACCTGCGGGTGCCCAGCCTGTGGAGCCTCACGGTTGCGACCCTTGTCATCTTCGTAGCGCTTCTCGCCATGATGGCCTTGTTCGGAACGCAGGTTCGGGCGCAGTTCTCCAACGTGGTGGAGCGACTGCCCTTCGCGGTCGACAACTTCGCCAAGAATCTCGGCCTCGGCGCCGTCAGCGATGATCTTTCCGAGATGATGAACAACGCGCCGAACGGGAGCATGGCAGCGCGCATTGCCGGTGTCGGCGGCGCCATTCTCGACGGCTTGGCGGACTTCATCCTCGTGGTGATTGCCGGCATCTATATCGCGGCGGCTCCGCGCCTCTACCGGCAAGGCTTCGTCAAGCTGTTCCCGATCCGCCATCATGAGCGGGTCGAGGATTCACTGCATGCGTCCGGGCAGGCCCTGCGCCTGTGGCTGACGTCTCAGCTGATCGCCATGGCATGCGTGGCTGTTCTCTCAACCATCGCCTATTGGATCATCGGCCTGCCCTCGGCCCTGGCTCTCGGGCTCATCGCAGGCCTTGCGGATTTCATCCCCTTCCTCGGCCCTATTCTCGGCGCGCTTCCAGCGGTGCTGATCGCCTTCAGCGTCAGCGGAGAGGCCGCGCTGTGGACCGTTCTCGCCATGCTGGCCATCCAGCAGATCGAGGGCAACGTGATCTTCCCCCTGGTGGCCAGAAGCATGATCAGCATACCGCCGGCCCTGGCGCTCTTCGCGATCCTGATCGGCAGCGTTCTGTTCGGGACCCTCGGCCTGATCTTCGGCTTCCCCCTCGCAGTGGTCACCTACGTTCTGGTGAAGAAGCTCTACGTCCGGGAGACCCTCGGCGAGCACACGGATATTCCGGGCGAGGATGCAAGCAACAAGGCGCAGGAAGCCGGTTCGTAACGGGGCAATCCGCGTCTGATCGTCGGCAAGTGCCGGGCTGTGCGGCGGACGCGTCCTGGAACCCTCGATCCAATTGCACATTAGACCGCTGTGCTTTCACGGCCGTCCGATCATGTGCTGCGCTGACAATCTTCAGAGCGGCTGAGAGGCTGCGCCCTGGTTCGGAGGAGACCTCATGTCCGATATCGTCGTCAAAACGCCCCTGCAATATCTCGACAAGGCGACATCCGCCCTGCGGGAGCTTGGGATCATCCCACCCCAGGCCATGGACGCGCCCATCAACGGACTGTTGGAGAAGATCTCGGACCTGGATCAAGACAGGATCGTGGTCATCGCCCGCACCCTGGGCCAGACCAGCGTGTTCAACGAGGTGGTGCGCGAGCAGACGCAGGCCATGGAGATCGGTGAGCGCTACCGTGAGATCACGGAATCCTTCAACTCCATCCGTGACGATACCAAGAAGATGGTCGACCAGCTGGACGACCAGAAGATCGATTTCTTCGAGCGCATCAACAACGTCTGGATGAAGGTGTCCCGGGGCGATGTCGCCGACCGCTTCGACAGGATCAAGGAGGTCTATCTCGATGTGACCCGGTCGACCAAGGACCAGATCGAGCGCGAGCAGATCATTCTCGATGCCTATCGCGATTTTCGCGGCGCTCTCAAGCATGCCGAGGTGATGGCCCTCGAGGTCCTGCGGACCGCCGAGCAGAAGCTCGAAGCCGCCAAGGCGGATCTGCAGAAGGCCTCCGATACGGTTGTCAACTTCAAGGGCACGGAAGTGGCGGAGCGCGCCCGCCTCGAGCTCACCCGCGACGAGCAGCTCCGGCGCACCCAGGACGAGGAGAAGCGCTATCAGATCGCCAAGGACCTCTCGGACAACCTGACGATCGGCTATAACACCTCCGAAGTGATCATGGCGCGCCTGATGCAGATGACGAACGCCAAGGAGCGCGTCTATGCCCAGGCGGTCTCGTTCTTCTCCACCAACGACTCGGTCTTCACGGCGCTCAAGGCCTCGTTCACCGGCATGTTCGGCCTGAACGAGTCGACACAGACCCTGAACGAGATGAAGGAGGGCGTCTCCCGCAGCCTGGAGGTGCTGGCCGAGATCGGCGACCAGGTGGGCGAGGCCGCCGTGAAGGCGGGCTATGGCCCGACCATTCGCGCCGACGCGGTGAAGAAGCTCGTGGATTCGGTGATCACGTTCCAGGAACGCTCGCAGGAGATCATCGGCGAGATGCGCCGGCTCTCGACGCAGAACTCGGCCGAGATCCGCGACGCGGTCGAGGACGGCAAGCGGCGCATTGCGCGCCTCGTAGCGGAAGGACAGGCGCTGCCGGCCAATGGCTGAGATGGTTGCCACACCGCCCGCGAGCCCGCCCGCCGGCACGCCCCGGAACCTCGACGAGGTGATGCTCGCCATGGACGTGGTGGACACGCTCCGCCACCAGGAGAATCTCGTCAGCCGCGAGCTCAGCGAGGGCGATCGCGACGCCCAGCTGCTGCAGCGCCTGCGCGAGATTTACCGGGGTCAGGGGATCGAAGTCCCTGACCGGATCCTTCAGGAGGGCGTGCAGGCCCTGAAGGAACAGCGGTTCGTCTATACGCCGCCCGGCCCCAGCTTCTCCCGCACCGTGGCGCGGGCCTGGGTCAACCGGGGGCGGGTCGGGCGGCGCCTGCTGGCCCTGCTGGCCCTGCTGGCCTTCGGCTGGGGCGCCTACCAGTTCGGCGTGGTCGAGCCTGCTCGTCAGCGGGTGGCGCAGGAGCAGGCTCAGGCCGAGCGGAACCGGATCGAACTGGCCGAGAGGCTGCCGGTTGCCCTGACGCAGGGCCACGAGGACGTGCTGCGGGAAACCCAGGTGCCGGCTGCGAAGGAAAGGGCCGCCCGGCTGCTCGCGGATGGGCAAGCCGCCGTCGCCCGCGGTGATGCCGACGGGGCGCGGCAGGCCCTCAATGACCTGGAGGTCCTGCGCGCGGAGCTGCGGCGCGAATACGTGCTGCGCATCGTCTCCCGCCCCGGCGAGCCCTCGGGCGTCTGGCGGGTGCCGGAACGCAATCCGTCCGGCCGGAACTATTATCTGATCGTTGAGCCGGTCACCCCCGATGGACGAATCTTGAGCCTGCCCGTCACGAGCGAAGAGGATGGCCGAACCGTCACCGCCTCCAAATGGGGCGTGCGCGTGAGCGAGGCCACGGCCATGCAGGTGCAGCGGGACAAGAGCGACGACGGCATAGTGCAGCGCAACCGCCTCGGCGAGAAGCGCCGGGGCCAGCTCGACGTGGACTATCAGATGCCGGTCCTCAACGGCGCGATCACACAATGGTAGAGCGATGATTTCGGGACGTCAGGCAATCGCGCAGATCGAGCAGACCATCGACAAGGCTCGCCAGCAGGAGGCGAAGTGCGAGCTTGCCTATACGCGCGCCACCGAGGAGGTCGGCCGCCTCCGGATCCAGCGCACGGAAGCGTTTCGCGAACTGGCACGGATGAAGCTCGACGCAATCCGGCAGGACCAAGTCGTCGGACAATTGGATGCCGCCGAGCGGCAGGCGCTGAGCGTGCTCAACAGCCGCCAGGAAGCTCTACGCCAGCTCACCGAGCGGCGGCGCCAGGCCGAGGAGCAGGTGAGACAGGCGGAAGGACAGCGGCAGGCCGCCGTGGATGCCCTGGAGCAGGCCCTTGCCCAAGTCGAAGCCCTGCGGCGGGACGTGGAGGCCAAGGTCAGCACCGACCCCGAATGGATCGCATCCCGTGCCAGGGTGGCCGAGATCACCGGGCAGGCCCAGCAGGCTGAGAAGAAGGCTGTACAGGCCGAAACCGACCGGGACGAGAAGCGCCGCCCTTACGAGGCCGATCCGCTGTTCATGTACCTGTGGAAGCGCAAATTCGGCACGGCCGCCTACCGGGCTGGTCCCTTCACCCGCTACATGGACCGGCTCGTGGCGCGCGTGGTTGGCTACGACAAAGCGCGGGCCAACTATGCCCTCCTCAACGAAATCCCGGAAAGGCTGCGGGAGCACGCCCGCCGTATCATCGATGACCTCAGGACCGTCCGGAGCCGGCTGACCGCTCTCGAGCGCCAAGCGCTTGTCGCTGCCGGCATTCCGCCCCTGGAGGAAAAGGCCGCGCAGAACAAGGAAGCCGTCGAAGAGGCCGACAGGAGGCTTGCGGAGGCCCGTTCAGCTCTCGTCGAACTGGACCGCACTCACGATGCCTCGGTTCTGGAGGGCGACGCGCCCTACCGGGAGGCTGTCGCGCTGCTGGCCGCCGCCGACGAGCGCGAGGACCTCAACCAGCTCTATGAGGAGGCCCTGCGCACCCCCACGCCCCAGGACGAGGAACTCGTGCGCCGCATCCAGGCCACCGACGTGATGATCAACCGGGCGCTGCGCCAGGCGGTGGACGCTCACCGCCAGCTCAAGGAAACGGCCCAGCGGCGGGCCATGATCGAGCAGGAATGGGAGGAATTGCGCAGCCAGGGCTACGACACCCCCTACGGCACCTTCGGCAACGAGGCCGCCCTCGGCAACGTGCTCGGTGGGGTTCTCACCGGAGCCATCGGCGGAGCGATCCTGGGGCAGGTGCTGCGCGGCGGCTTCCACCATGGCCCGAGCCCGTGGGATTCCGGCTTCGGCGGCGGCATCCCCTTCCCTCAGCCGGGCGGCTTCGGAACGGGAGGATCTTTCGGCGGAGGCGGCTTCAGGACCGGCGGGTCCTTCTGACGAAGCAACCCGCCCTTAATCCTCGGGATGCTCCATCGGCCAATCGGTGATGCGCTCCAGGAGTTCGGCAATGGTGAAGTTTTCCTCGGGGCCCGCCACCCGGTCGCGGACGGAGATGCCTGCTGCATGCACGGTCTCCGGGTCGCCGGAGACGAGCGGGTGCCACCAGTAGAGGTCCTGCCCCTCAGCCAGAAGGCGATAGGCGCAGGTCTGGGGCAGCCAGGACAGGCTGCGCACGGCCTGCGGCGTCAGGCGCACGCAATCGGCCACCTTGGCCTGACGGTTCGGGTAGTCCCGGCAGCGGCAGGTCTGATCGTCCAGGAGGGTGCAGCCCACATTGGTGTACATCACCTCCGCCGTGTCCTCGTCCTCCAGCTTGACGAGGCAGCAGCGGCCGCAGCCGTCGCACAGGCTCTCCCATTCCTCGAGGCTCATGGCCTCAAGAGGCTTCAGGCGCCAGAAGGGTTGCTCCTCCGGCTGGGAGCGGACGATGGGTGCGGCATTTGGCATGTGGGCGCTTTGACGTCTCTTTGAGGCGGTTTGAAGGAAAGTGCTAAACCGCACGTCCGGCAGCCTTTTAGCCCCTAAGAGGTAAATCTCCGTGAACCTACAAACAAGGTTCGGAGTTATATATATCAGCCTCGCCGCGCTTCAGCGTTGCCGCTAGGATACCCAACGACCATAATATGAGCGTGGTCAGCCCGCCTGACCCGCCCCGAAGGACCGCCGTGAGCCAGCAGCCTCCCCTCCCTTTCTCGACACGGATCAAACGTGCCGCGCTCGCGTTCGATGCCTGGCTCAACTCTGCCCTGTTCCAGGGCCGCAGCGGCCTAGGGGACGCATGGGAGTGGTATTCGGAAAAGATGAAGTGCCTGCGGTTCCGCGGCGCTCCCCGTGTTCTCCTCGACCTGACGAGCGAGGCGACCACCCTCGGTGCGGGCGGCGCCGTGGTCATGCTGGCCCTCGCTCTTCCGGCCTTCCGGGAAACCGAGAGCGACTGGCTCAAAACCCAGGACCTCGCCGTCACATTCCTCGACCGTTACGGCCAGGAGGTCGGACGCCGCGGCCTGAACCTCGACGATTCCTACAAGCTTGAGGATTTCCCGGACCACCTGGTCAAGGCCGCGTTGGCGACCGAGGACCGGCGCTTCTACGATCACTGGGGCATCGATCCCATCGGCACCTTCCGCGCCCTCGTGGTCAACGCACAGGGCGGCGGCGTGGTCCAGGGCGGCTCCTCCATCACCCAGCAGCTGGCGAAGAACCTCTTCCTGACGAACGAGCGCTCCCTCGAGCGCAAGATCAAGGAAGCGTTTCTGGCGCTCTGGCTCGAATTCCACCTCACCAAGGACGAGATCCTCAAGCTTTATCTCGACCGTGCCTACATGGGCGGCGGCGCTCATGGTGCCGTGGCGGCAGCGGAGTATTATTTCAGCAAACCGGCCAAGGACCTGACCCTGGCGGAATCCGCCATGCTGGCCGGCCTGTTCAAGGCGCCGACCAAGTATGCTCCGCACATTAACCTGCCGGCCGCCCGCGCCCGGGCGAACGAGGTGCTGCGCAACATGGTCGAGGCCGGCTTCCTCACCGAGGGCCAGATCCAGATCGCTCGGCGCAATCCGGCCGTTCCTGTGAACCGGGAACGCGAGACGACGCCGGACTTCTATCTCGATTGGGCCTTCGAGCAGGTGAAGCTCCAGGCCGCACAGAAGAAGTTCGGCAACGAGCGCGTGCTGATCGTCAAGACGCCCCTCGACACGACCCTTCAGCGCCACGCGGAGCAGACCCTCGAGAACATGCTGCGTCAGCACGGACGCCAGTACAAGGTGGGCCAAGGGGGCCTTGTGGTCATGGATGTCGACGGCGCAGTACGCGCCATCGTGGGCGGGCGCGATTACGGCCAGAGTCAGTTCAACCGCGCCACCGGCGGCCTTCGCCAGCCGGGCTCGTCATTCAAACCGTTCGTCTATGCGGCGGCTCTCACCACCAATCCCAAGCTGCGGCCCAACTCGGTCGTTCAGGATCAGCCGATCTGCCTCGGCAACTGGTGCCCACAGAACTACAACCGTTCCTTCTCCGGCGCCATGCCCCTGACCTCGGCTCTGGCGCGCTCCATCAACTCAATCCCTGTGCGCATGTCGCTGGAGATCGGCAAGGGCAACGCCAAGGCAGGCCGCGCCGTGATTGTCGATACCGCCAAGCGCATGGGTCTGACGCATCCGCTCACGGATTCCAGCTCCCTGCCCATCGGCGCCGCCGAAGTCACCGTCATCGACATGGCGGCCGCCTATGCGGTCTTTGCAAATGGCGGCAAGCGCGCGGATCCTTATGCCGCCTGGGAGGTGCGCAACTCCTCGGGCGAGGTCATCTTCAGTCGTGACCGGGACATCCAGCCCAAGCAGGTGCTCGACACCCGCGTGGTGCAGGATATGAACTTCATGCTGAACAAAGTGGTCGAGGAAGGCACCGGCAAGCGCGCCATGCTGGAAGGAATCCCGGTCGCGGGCAAGACCGGCACCACGAACGGCTACAAGGACGCGTGGTTCGTGGGCTATACGGGCAACCTCGTGGCCAGCGTCTGGTACGGCAACGACGACTCCACCCCCATGAACGATATGACCGGCGGCACGCTCCCTGCCATGACCTGGCACGAGGTGATGAACGTGGCTCACCAGAACCTGGAGATCCGCCCGATCCCCGGTGCAAGCCCGGCCAATGCCAACCGCGTCGCCTCCGCGAATCGTCCGGCAGCGGATCAGGCCCAATCGCCCTCGCAGGCCTTCCTCGCCGGCACCCTGTCGCGCAAGTCTTTTGAGGTCCTCGGCGGGATCGGCACCCTGTTCCAGTCGGTCGACCGCTCCGTCACGACGGGCAAGGCTCCGGAAGCGCCGCGCAGCTCTGCGGCGGTGAATACCCCCCGCCAAGTTGCCATGCCCTGACCATGCAGAGTGAGGCTCTCTTGACGAACGCCCCTGCGGCCGCTTCGATGCGCGCGCCATCGAGGCCATCCCTGTCCGTGTCCATCCGCCGAGTTCCCACAGCCATTCTGGTCGTCTACACGCTTCTACTGGCGTTGGGCCTCGGCCTGGGCTCGGCCTACTGGGCCATCAATGGCAGCCCGCCCTTCGGCAGCCTCCGGCTCGGTCCATGGCAGGCGTGGCCCAAGCTCGGCGCCCCTGAGGCCGATCCCTACATGCGCGCCATCATCGCCCGCAGGGGCGACGTTCCCCTCGCCACGGGCGAAGGGATGGGGTTCACCGCCAGCCTGGACAATGACGGCAGACCTCTCGATTCGGCCTGCTCCTACACCATCGGCCCGGTGGCGCCCATTGCCCGTGTCTGGACCTTCACCCTGTATGACCAGGCCGGGCGTCTGCCCAGCACTGAGCTCAGGCGCGGGAGCTTCACGTCCGCCGAGGTGCTGCGCGACGGGCAGGACCGTTTCTCCATCGCCCTGTCGCGGAACGTGCAACCGGGCAACTGGCTCCAGCTTCCCGCGGGAGGCCCCTTCACGGTCGCGCTGCGGCTCTACGACCCTCCAGGCGCAGCGGGTGCTAATCTCGAGGAGAGCGACATGCCCGTCATCCAGCGGCTGGAGTGCGGCGCATGAGAGGGTTCGGCCGTTTCGTCATTGCCACCTTGTGCGGCCTCGTGCTCGCCGTCGGGATCCATATCGCGGCTATCCTGGGGAGCCCTTACCTCGCCGATCAGGATGCCTTCTCCAAGGTGCAGTCGACCCTGACCGCCGACAAGGCCCAGATCATCAGCGCTCCCGGCGGCGAGAACACATGGCTGCCCAATCCCGATCCCGCTGCGGCAGTCGCCACCTGCGCGTTCGACCTGCGCAACGGGCCGATGCGGGTCGCCACACGCACAGGCCCGCTCCCGCTGTCCTTCTCCTTCCACAAGGAGACAGGCGGCGTGTTCTTTGCGGTGACGGATCGTGCCGCCGTGCGCGGCGAACTCGACATCGTGGCCATGACCGGACGCCAGCTCGATGAGGCCCGGGCCGCCGAGGACGAGAACGCCCCCTCCCGCGACGTGCGGATCGTTGCGCCCGAGTTGCAGGGCTTCGTGATCGTGCGCGTCCTCGCGCCTGTTCCCAGCCTGAGGCCACAGGCGGAAGAGCTGGCAAAGGCAGTTTCCTGCACGGCCGAGCAGGACGCCTGAATGGCATGACCTGGCGGCCGATGACCCCGCAGGATCTGACTCAGGTTCAGGCTCTGGCGGATGCGATCCATGTCAGCCACCCGGAGGACCCTGAGGTCCTGGCGGAGCGGCTACGCCTCTACCCGCAGGGCTGCTTCCTGCTGGTCGAGGATGGATCCGCCATCGGCTATGCGCTGACCCATCCCTGGCGTTTCGCGGAGCCGCCGCCTCTGAACCGGCTTCTCGGCGCAATTCCACCCTCAGCCACAACCTATTACATCCACGATGTTGCGCTGCTGCCTATAGCTCGAGGCAAGGGCTATGCGGCACAGATGACGGACCGCTTGTTGGACCATGCGCGCGAGGCAGGCTTCAGCAGCCTGTCACTGGTCGCCGTCAACAAGTCTCAAGGCTTCTGGGAGAAGGCCGGCTTTCGCGTGATCGCTGTTCCGGGCCTGGGGGCAAAGCTCGCGAGCTATGGACCGGATGCAGCACTGATGGTGCGCGACTTAGGCCAACCTTTGAACGACGCCTAACGGCGCCACTTCGGCAATGAAAAATTCGAACGATCAGGAACGGCGACGGCCGCGGCCGTTGGAGACCAACGGATGGGAAGGTTCGGGATTGGGAGCCGGTCGCTCGTAACGAACGCCCGTGAAGAGAAGGATCTCGCCCCTGGGTTCATTCGTCGACAGATGCGGACGCGGCGGCCGCTCCGAAATATCCGGGAATGCGATCACCACTCCTGGCGACCTCGTCCAGACGTCTTGCATCTTGCCCTCCTCTTCTATGGTGCCACTGGCTGCCTCGACAACTGACTCACAAAAAGATGCCTATGGTTAACAGATGGTTTCCGCCGGGCTCCGCCATGTCGAAAAAGGCCCGGCCTGACATGAAAACAACAGTCACGGCCGCGCTTATGTTCCGGTTCTGATCGCCCATATTCCGTGCAGCGGGAGCCCGTTAAAGATGCGCTAAGATGCACACCCTAGCCTCCGCGCAGTTGCGTTGAAGCGAGTTCCCGTATGGCGTCCTCTTCGAACCCGGACCTATGGTCGGGCCTGTCGGGCTTCGGATCCTCCGAGAGCGCGACGCCGGACATGCGCGCTGCTCTCCTGAAAGTGAACGCGGAGATGTTCGTCGCAGCGCCAGCCCGTGACAGGGAGAGCATCGAAACGTTTGAGACGCTCATGCTCGGCTCCCTGCCGCGCGCGGATGCAGCCACTCTCCTGGCGCTCGCCCGCATCCTCGCGCCATGTGCCGATGCGCCGGCATCCGTTCTCGACTATCTCGTTCAGCACGCGCCGGATGCACGCGCCCTCGTGCTCCAGCACGCCGCGCATTTGCCCGAGACGGTGAACCGCCGGCAGCTCGCAACGCCTGCAGGGCGCCTGCGCCTCGCTGCCCGGCTCGATCTCGACCCCGCAACAATCCGGAGGCTGCTGCTTCTCGGCGAGGAGCCCGTCGCGGAAGCCCTTGCAGCTAACCCCGCCGTTGCTCCCGACACGGGCTTGTTCAAGCTCCTGGTGCAGCGCGCACGCTTCCGGCCTGCTCTCGCCCGCGTCCTTCTCGGGCGCAGCGATCTTGCGCCAAGCGACGCAGCAAACCTCTATCTGGCGGCCGCCGCCACGCAACGCGCTGCAATCCGCGACCATGTCGCAGCCACTCTGGCCCGGCGGCGCATGACGCTCTCCTGCGCGCTCACCGAAGAGGACATCGCAGAACTGCTGGCGGTCAGCCGCAGGGGCGATGTCGAGCGGCTGGAAGCCCTCCTCTCCACTATCCTCGGCTTTCCCACATCGACGGAGTGGCGGGTGCTCGAACTCGGCCGCCATCGTCTTCTCGCGCTCGCATTGAAGGCGCTCGGCCTGGGCAGGAGGGATGCAACGCGGATCTTCCTCTGCCTCCACCCTGCCCTGTCCTATCCGCTCTCGGCGATCAAGGAACTGGTGCGTGAAGTGCGGGACGTTCCCG
This sequence comes from Microvirga sp., assembly GCF_014699075.1. GTDB lineage: Bacteria > Pseudomonadota > Alphaproteobacteria > Rhizobiales > Beijerinckiaceae > Microvirga. The sequence goes on from NZ_JACXAB010000009.1 coordinate 56,009, forward strand.
GCCCAGTTGCCCTTGCACTCGTCGAAGCGATCTTGAACGTGAAAGCACTGTCGGGAGAGAACGCGAAGGGCTAATCGCCTTCGGCCAGATCGAGGAGGTGGCGGCCCTGCCGGTCGTCGACCTCGACGAGCCAGAGATCGGGGTCGAAGCGCAGTTCGCGGGTCATGCGCTCCTCCACGTCGAGGGGCATCACGTCTTGCAGGATGGGAGCGAAGAGACGCTCGCCGCTGTCGTCGAGGAAGAGTTGCGGCGCCGGGCCGTAGAGGCTTGCGGTGCCGTCGAGATGATCGACCTTCACGAAGATCGCTCCGGCTTCAGCCGCCCCGCGCTTGCGCAGGGCCGCGTCGAGGCCTTCCACCGCGCAGCGGCGCAGATACGCAGAGACCCAGAAGTCGGAGCGAAGGCGCGCCACTACTGAACCGCGATGCCGGACGCGTTGGACAGTTCACGCAGGGTGCGCGCGTTGAACTCGCCCGTCACCGGCAGGCGCTTATCCTGCTCGAAGCGCTCGATGGCCTGCCGCGTTCCGGTGCCCATCATGCCGTCCACCTTCACGCTGTAGCCGAGCCGTGCGAGGGCACGCTGACCCGCAAGGACCGTGTCGCCGGGATCGGATCGGCCCACATTGCCGGGCGGCACCGGCACGGGCCCGCCCATGCGGATCATGTCGGCGATCGGATCGCGCGCGGCGGTGCGCGCAGTCGGGGGTGCCGCTGCGGGCGCGGGCTGCTGAGCGCGGGCGGGAGGCGTGGCGGCCGGCGTGGGCTGGCCGCCGTTACGGATCATGTCCGTAATCGGGCTGCGAGCTCCAGGCTTTGCCGCCGCGCCGGCAGCACTTGCGTCAGGTGCTGCTGCGTGCGGCACGAATGCGTGCGGATTCGGCCCCGCTGGCGGTTGCTCGGCAGGTTCAGCCCCGGGGCGCGCGGGTGGCAGGAGCCGATCGGTTGCGGCCTCAGGCGATGGCTCCGGCGCAAGCACGATTTCCCGTGTGTTGAAGAGAGGCGCCGGGTGGCGGCTGCTCTGAAGTGCCAGGGCGTTCCAGGCGATCGCTCCTCCGCATCCGGTCAGGAACAAGGCGGCGAGGATCTGCCGCGGGTGACCAAATACGAAAGCTGTAGCCTGCTCGGCCATGCCGGGCCTGCGCGGTGGCTTTGCGGCGCGGCGCTGTGGCGGCCGGGCCGGTGCCTTGCGCCGCACCACGGCGGGCAGGTCCAGATCGTCATCGGGCTGATCGACAAAAGCTTCACGCAAGGGATCGTTCCGTTCTCAAGGGATGAGGTCGTTTTGGACCACACAGCCGAAAGGACAAGCCCATGGCGGAAGCCGCCCGCTGTCCTTCTGGCATAGGAGCCTGACAGAGGGGGCTTAAACGAAACCTAATTGCCGCAGCCCTTTAACCGGAGAGAACCCAGGCAGCCTCGATTCCGCTGCATGCGGGCCGCGGAGCAGCGAAGATCGTGCGAATTTTCTGTTGAAGTCACAACAACTTGGCGTTGGCGAAGAGCAGCAAGGTTTCATTCATCCTGTTTGCAGGTTTCCCATGACACACCTACGCGGAAAGCACCGGGTCCGGTATGGTGCTGCATCATTGTTCGCTTCAGGCCATCCAGTCACCACCCATGTTGTCCATTCTCCGTTTCATTGTGATCGTCGGCGCGATTTTCTACTACTCGCCGGTCCGCCAGCAAGGCGAAGGCACGGCTGCCCTCGAGGCGCTGTTCACGCCGAAGGCCAGCGCGCCGGCCGCCCCTCCTCCGTCGACAGCACCGGAAGGTCCGGGCCACCTGGAGACAGTCTGGAAGGCCCTGCCCGACAGCGCCAAGCAGGCCGTGGTCGACAAGATCCTGACCTCGTCGGGCTTACCCGTCGCGGACGCCGCCAAGCCGGCCGATACCCTGAAGCCGGAGGACCGCGCGCTGGCCGCACCGAAGCCGCGTACCTAAAATCACCGCACCCGTCGCCAAAGGGCAGCCCGATGTTTATATGAGCGGCAGACATCACAGGTTTTCCATGCTGCCGACCATCGACGAAATCGTTTCCAACTTCGAGCTGCTCGACGACTGGGAAGAGCGCTATCGCTACCTCATCGAACTCGGCCGGATGATGGAGCCGCTGCCGGACGACGCCCATAGCGACGTCAACAAGGTGCAGGGCTGCGCCAGCCAGGTGTGGCTCCAGACGGATGTGAAATCCTCCGGCAGCCAGCCGGTTCTGCACCTGCTCGGCGACAGCGATGCCCATATCGTGCGCGGACTCGTGGCGCTCCTGATCTCCCTCTACGACGGCAAGACCGCATCCGAGGCGCTCTCCACGGATGCGCTTGGCCTGTTCAAGGAGCTCGGCCTGTCCGAGCATCTGACGCCGCAACGGTCGAACGGCGTCAGATCCATGGTTGAGCGCATCCGCCGCGACGCGCAGATGGCGCTGGCTGCGTCGTAGTTACACCTTTCACGTCATCCCCGGACTTGAATCCGGGGATCCACGTCTTCGTTGCGTTTCATTCGACTGACCTCCTCCTGAGGAGGTGAGAGAGACACAAGCGATCGAAGACGTGGATGGCCGGAACAAGTCCGGCCATGACGACAATAAGGGCTGCTTGCCCTCACATCCGTCCGCCCTCGATCACCACTGCCTGCCATGTGCGAATGCCGCGCGAGGCCGCCGGTCCGCGTGCTTCCGACTCGATGCCATAATGCTCCGCGAGGCGCCCCAGCGCGAGGCGGATCACCACCTTGGCGGAACGCGCGGGCCATTGCCGCTCCCGCTCGATCTGCTCCAGCCCTTTGAGGAATCCGCAGAGGTCGAGCAGCAGGTCGCTGAAGTCGCCCCCGATGGCGTCGAACGCGTGACGGAGCCGCTGGCGGGCCGCAACCATCCGGTCCGTGGCCTCGCCCGGAGAGGCAGGGCCGCCGGTCCTCGGCATCGCGTCCCAGCGCGCCGTCACGCCGGGCAGGAGACCGGCGAGCATGATGTCGGTGCGAAGCCGCTCTCCCGCCTGGAAGGCCGTCTCGTCGATCATCGGTTCGCCGTTGCGATCCCGGCGCCGGCGCAGCCAATCGAGGGGGCTCTCCTCCGTGTCGATCCGCACGCGCGTTGGGCCCGTGGCGGTCTCGACCGTCGCGGCCTCCGTCTCGCGATGCTGATGCAGGAAAGCGAGGTCCGCATCGGGCGACGAGATGCGTCGCCGATGGGCTTCACCAGCCGAGGTCAGTTGCAGGGTTCGGCGGCTAGGACCCGTTTGCTGCCAGCAGGCGAGATCCTCGCGCACGAGGGCGTCCGCGGCCGTCGCCGCGACGCGCCCTGCCCCGACCGAGACGCCGCCGCGGCGCCTGTGAATAAGCACGCTCGACGGGTCCGTCGGATCGATGAACGCCCAGGTCTCCGGCTGGCCCAGCGCTCCGAGCAGGCGCCTCGCCTCCTGGGTCAGGGAATCGCCCGCCGGTTGTCCAGCGACTGGCGCTGTCCTGTTCTTTGCATGTCCTTTCCGCCTCTTCGAGCCGGCCTTCTCCGGCGCTGAAAAGTCTGCTGCGGCAATACTTTGATGAACCGCATCGCCGTCTTCAATGTTCATGTTTTGTTCCCATAAATAAAGTAAGGACGGGGTACCCCTTCCTCCTTCGATAGTGGGGGCATATTCCTAGTTGTCAACGCGATTCAAAACTGTTGATAAGACTGAGGATAACTCGGACAGCGCCGGAGTCGCCCGCACAAAGGCCGCAATGATCCCCCGCATTTTCCAGCGAGGGATCACGCCCGTTTACGCTGCGGACAAGACCTTGAGCGACCCTGGCTCAGCCCCGTCCGCGAAGGGAAATCCCTCGTCGGCCCAGCCCGTCATTCCGCCGAGCATCAACTTCACCGGGCGTCCGAGCTGCGCCAGACGCAGCGCGGCCTTGTCGGCGCCGTTGCAATGAGGGCCCGCGCAATAGACCACGAACAGCGTCGAGTCGGGCCAGGCGGACATACGCTCCGGCGTGATCTCCCGATGCGGAAGGTTGAGGGCGCCCGGCACATGGCTGCGGGCATAGGCCTTGGGCCCGCGCACGTCGAGGAGAACGAAGTCGGCTTGGCCGCTCACGAACGCGTCATGCACATCGGAGCAGTCGGTCTCCAGTGAAAGTCGGGCGGCGAAATGCGCCTGTGCGATGCCGGGTGCGGCAGCGGGAATGGCCGCAACGGAACTGGCTGGCATGAGATCCTCCTTGTGGAAAAGCCATGGCCAGAGTTCCGCACAGGCGTCATGGTGAAAAGTGGCGCTCCCGCCAACAGACGTAAACATCATGCCAAACCGCCTCGTCGTCGCCCTCGCCTATGATCGCCTGAGCACCTTCGAGTTCGGCATTGCGGTCGAGATCTTTGGATTGCCCCGTCCGGAGATGGGACCGGACTGGTACCGCTTCGCCGTCTGCGCCATCGAGCCCGGTCCTTTGCGCGCCATCGGCGGCTTCCAGATCATGGCCGATGGCGGCCTTGAGCTTCTGGAGCAGGCGGACACCATCGTGATTCCCGGCTGGCGTGGAGCCTCCGGCGAGCTGGTTCCGGCAGCGCTCGTGGAGGCTTTGAGGCGGGCGCACGCGCGCGGTGCACGGCTGATGTCGATCTGCTCCGGCGTCTTTGCGCTGGCAGCCACCGGTCTCCTGTCGGGTCGTCGCGCGACGACCCACTGGCATTATGTGGAACAGCTCTCGGCGGCCTATCCCGAGATCAAGGTTGAGCCGGACGTTCTCTACGTGGATGAAGGCCGGCTGCTCACATCCGCCGGCAGCGCTGCCGGGATCGATCTATGCCTGCATGTGGTGCGCAATGATTTCGGCCCCGAGATCGCCAACCGGCTCGCCCGCCGCCTCGTGGTGCCGCCGCATCGCGAAGGCGGCCAGGCGCAGTTTATCGAGCGCCCCGTTCCGCCGGCACGGGAAGGGGCAAGATTCGCTCCCCTGTTCGACCGCATGCGGCAGCGGCTCGGCGAAGAGCAGCCCATCGACAGGCTGGCCGCGGAGGCAGGCATGAGCCCGCGAACGTTCCTGCGCCGTTTCAAGGCCGCAACGGGCCTGCCGCCGGGCGAATGGTTGCTGGGGGAGCGTCTGATCCGCGCTCGCGAATTGCTGGAGACGACCGGAAACTCGATCGAGGATATTGCCGGCGCCACCGGCTTCGGCTCCGCGGCAACGCTGCGCCACCACTTCCGGTCGCGGCTCGGCGCCAGTCCGGCGGCGTATCGAAGGCGCTTCGCACAGGAGGCGAAGATCACCCACACTCTCGGCAGAGCTCCGGAATGAAAAAAGCCGCCCCAGGGGGCGGCTGATTTCAACGAATGATTGTCGCTCAGCTGGCGCTGCGCGAGGAGCGGCGCTTCCGGCGCTGCTGGCCGAGGCCCATTTCCTTGGCGAGCTCGGAGCGGGCCTTCGCGTAGTTGGGAGCCACCATCGGGTAATCGACGGGTAGGCCCCACTTCTCGCGGTATTGCTCGGGGGTCATATTGTACTGCGTGCGCAGATGGCGCTTCAGCGACTTGAACTTCTTTCCGTCCTCAAGGCAGACGATGTAATCCGGGGTCACGGACTTCTTCACCGGGATCGCCGGCTTGGGCGCCTCGACCGGGATCTCCACCGTGCCGCCCCCGACACGAAGAAGAGCCGTATGGACCTCATTGATCAGAGTCGGAAGATCGGATGTAGGAACAGAATTATTGCTGACATAGGCAGAAACGATGTCGGCAGCCAGCTCAATGTAGTTCGAAGCAGCGATGTTGTCGCTCATTTTGATTTTCTTCCTTTCCGGCTCTTTAGAACAGCTCAAAAAAGCTTTTCAACCTATCTTTGAGCATTCTCGTCTGAAGCAATGCTTGCTTGTTCCTAGAACCGCACCGTACTTGCACAGAAATCGTGCTTGCTCGTCCAAGTATGGCAAATTCAGCCTCAATGCAAGATGTTCAAAAGGAAAACTTTGGAAAACTTCGTATCATCTTGCACTGTGCAATAAACCCTGGAGCAAAAGTTAATGCCTCGGTCCATAGGTTAGGCTCGCGATCATGTGAATTTCATGCTTTGGAGCCGAAGAAGTAATTAAGAAGGGACTTCATTAGAACATTAGGGCGCCCACCACGCCCGATTTGGACCCTGCGTGGGAAATCAGAGTTATCTGTGCATAATCCCTGCCCGATATCCCCACCGGAAGATTTCATGAAACCCGAGCGCCTCCCCTTCCATCCCTTGCCTGCTGCGCCGTCGATTTCCGCAAAACCGCATGTCTTCGAGATGCATGGGGCCGAGGTCCGGGACGATTATGCCTGGCTGAAGGCGGAGAACTGGAAGGAGGTTCTCAAGGATCCATCCGTCCTCGATCCGGAAATCCGGGCCTGCCTGGAACAGGAGAATGCCTACGCGGCAGCAGCCTTCGCCGGCACGGAAGAGTTCCAGGCCCGCCTCGTGGCCGAGATGCGCGGACGTATCAAGGAGGACGATTCCTCGGTCCCCGAGCCTGACGGTCCTTATGCCTATTTCACCCGCTACCGGGAGGGCGGACAGCACCCGCTGGTCTGCCGCCAGCCCCGCGACGGTGGGCCTGAGGCCATCATGCTGGACGGCGACAGGGAGGCCGAGGGCCATCCCTTCTTCGATCTAGGCGGAGCGGATCACTCACCCGATCACCGGCTCCTGGCCTGGGGGGCCGACATCAAGGGCTCGGAATACTTCACGCTTCGCGTCCGTGACCTCGAGAGCGGCGGCGACCTGCCCGACGCGGTTCCCCAAACCTCCGGCGGCGCCGTGTGGCTCAACGATTCGTCGAGCTTCTATTACGTCGAACTCGACGAGAACCACCGTCCGGTCCGGGTCAAACTTCATCGCCTCGGCACCGGCCCTGATCAGGATCAGGTCGTCTATGAGGAGAAGGATCCCGGCTTCTTCGTGAAGCTCGGCACCACCCAGTCGGACGCATTCGTGCTCATCGAGGCGAGCGACCACGAAACCTCGGAGGTCTGGCTCCTCGACCGGGCCGATCCCTCGGCCGCACCGCGGGTCGTCGAGCCGCGCACGCCGCAGCTGAAATACGACGTGGAGCACCACGGGGACGATCTCATCATCCTGACCAATGCGGACGGGTCGGAGGACTTCAAGATCGTCAAGGCTCCCGTTGCAACACCGGGGCGCGAGCACTGGCGCGATATGGTGCCCTACCGCCCGGGGACGATGATCCTCTCCCACGTGGCGCTCGCCCGTTATCTCGTGCGCCTTGAGCGGGAAGACGCGAATCCCCGCATCGTGCTGCGGGAGTTCGCAACAGGAGCTGAGGAAAGCGTCGCCTTCGACGAGGAGGCTTACTCGCTGGGCTTCTCGGCGGGCTACGAGTTCGACACAGACGTGATCCGCTATCACTACTCGTCGATGACGACGCCGAGCGAGGTGACCGACTACAACCTGCGCACCGGGGAGCGCACCTTACGCAAGCGCCAGGAGGTGCCGAGCGGGCATAACCCTGCCGATTATGTGACCCGCCGCTTGTTTGCGACTGCTCCCGACGGAGAGCAGGTGCCGGTCTCCATTGTTCATCGGCGCGAGGTCGCTCTCGACGGATCCGCACCCTGCCTGCTCTATGGCTATGGCTCCTACGGCATGTCCATGCCGGCGGGCTTTCGCACCGGGATCCTGTCTCTCGTCGACCGGGGCTTCGTGTACGCCATCGCGCATATCCGCGGCGGGACGGAAAAGGGCTGGCGCTGGTACATGGACGGCAAGCGCGAGAAGAAGCCCAACACGTTCACCGATTTCATCGCCTGCGGCGAGGCCCTGGTCGAAGCGGGCTACACCTCCCGCGGCCGCGTCGTCGCCCATGGCGGCAGTGCCGGCGGCATGCTCATGGGTGCGGTGGCCAATCTGGCGCCGGACCTCTTTGCCGGGATCATCGCCGAGGTGCCCTTCGTCGACGTGCTCAACACCATGCTCGACAGCGAATTGCCCCTCACCCCGCCGGAATGGCCCGAGTGGGGCAACCCGGCTGCGGACGAAGCCGCCTTCCGCACAATCCTGTCCTACTCGCCCTACGACAATGTGAAGCCCCAGGCCTATCCGGCGATCCTGGCGCTAGCAGGCCTCACAGACCCGCGGGTCACCTATTGGGAGCCGGCGAAGTGGGTGGCGCGGCTGCGGGCCACCATGACGGGCGGCGGTCCGATCCTGTTCAAGCTCAACATGGAGGCCGGGCATGCGGGCGCCGCCGGCCGCTTCGACCGCCTCGAGGAGGTCGCCCTTGCTTATACCTTCGCGCTGAAGTGCATCGGGGGGTTTCAGAGCTGACGCGGAGCCCTATGTCTCGTTGTAGCGTATCCTGCCGCTCCGCTTGAGGCAGCCGGGAGACACCAGGGATTTCGCGAGTATGCGTCGATGATCGAAAGGCGCCCTTCAGACATGGCCGCCGATGTCGCTTCCTATGAAGACAGCGACAGGCAGCGCCTTGACGATCTGGAACGCCGCCTGCGTGAGTCGGAGGATGCCCTGCGCCTGAGCAACGGCAAGCTGCGGATGGCGCTCGACATCGGCAAGGTCGGGTCCTGGGAGCGCGATCTCAGGACCGGAGAGGTCACAGGGACTGCGACCTTCAAGGCGACCCTGGGCCTGCCGCTGGATGCCTCCCTGAACTCCGAGGAGGTCCAGAAGCTCATCCATCCCGGCGATCTGGACCGGATGAACCAGGCTATCGTCTTCGCACTCAAGACGAAAACGGACTTCAATGTCGAACACCGGGTGATCCGTCCCGATGGCCGCATCGGACGCGTTCTCGTCCGGGAGGCGCGATCTTCGAGGGCGAGGAACCCGTTCGCCTGATCGGGATCATCCAGGATGTGACGGCCCGTGAGCAAGCCAAGGAGGATATGAATTCGGCGCAGCGCCGTCAGGAATTCCTCCTGACCCTGAAGGATCAGTTGCGCAGTCTCGAGGATCCCGATGCCATCATGGAGGCCACGGCCAAAAGCCTCGGGCGTTTCCTCAAGGTGGATTGTGCCGGGTATGGTGAGGTCGATGAGGAGCGAGGCATCATCCTGGTGGAGCGCGAATGGTCGAACGGGGCCATCGGCAACGAGGGACGAGCCTACCGTCTCTACGACTTCCTTCCCACCATGATGGCGGAACTCAAGCAAGGCAGGCCGATCTTCGTCGAAGATATCAGGACCGACCCGCGCGCGAACAACCCCGACGTACAGACAGCCTACAGCACGATCAATGCCCGCGCGGCTCTGGCGGTGCCCCTGCTCAAGAACCAGGCGCTGACGGCCGTGCTCTACATGCACACGTCCCAGCCGCGTGCCTGGTTCGGAGACGAATTGTCCCTCGTCGAGGACGTTGCCGAGCGGACATGGACGGCTGTGGAGAAGGCTCGGGCCGAGAGGGACCTGCGGGAAACCGATGCGCGGTTCCGGCTGATCGCGGAGTCACTGCCGGCACTGGTCTGGATTCTCAATCCAAAGACCGAGCTGCTCTACACGAACGAGCGCTGGGTCACCTATTCGGGCCTTCCCCGCGAAGAGGCGCTCGGCCACAGCTGGACGCGGGCCATTCATCCTGACGACATGGCAAGGATGAGCGAGGAGCTGGTGCCGGTCGTCACCCTGCATACGCCCTATACGACGGAAGCAAGATACAGATCGCACGAGGGTCATTACCGCTGGCATCTGATCCAGGGCGCTCCGATTCATTTCGAAAACGGGGAGTTCAAGAGATGGGTCGGCACCAGCGTCGACATCCATGACCTGAAAGTGACGGAAGAGGCGCTCAAAAAAAGTGAGGAGCAGCTCCGCATCGCCCTTCAGGCCGCCAGAGTCGGCGACTGGAGCTGGGATATGGCCACGGATGTGTTCACCCTCTCGGACAGGGCTGCCGAAATATTCGGCCTTCCGCGCGGATCGACCACGAAAGAGGAGTTGGCGAGGCAGATCCATCCATCCGATCTGCCGCGGATGATCGAATCCAAGATGAGTGCTTTCCAAAACAAGGCTCAATTCAGCACGGAACTCAGGGTCCGACGCCTGAATGACAACGTTCAGGTTTGGGTCGCCGCTCAAGGCCAGGTTATGTACGATCAAGACGGCACCCCGAGCGGCATGACGGGCGTCGTTCAGGACATCACCGACCGTAAGCAGGCGGAGGAGCGTCAGGAGCTCTTGATCCGTGAGCTGCACCACCGGGTCAAGAACACGCTCGCCACCGTGCAGGCCATCGTCGGCTCCACCGCCCGCACCGCATCCAGCATCGACGAGTTCTATCAGGGCTTCGTCGGCCGCATCGTGTCGCTGGCCCGCACCCACAACCTGCTCACCGAGGACCTGTGGCAGAAGGCAGCCCTCGAGGACCTGATCCAGACGGAACTCGGCCCCTACGAGGACGAAGCACGCAACCGCATCATCGTCGAAGGGCCGCACGTGGAGCTGCCCTCGGAGGCAGCTGTTCCCATCGGCATGGCCATTCACGAGCTCACCACGAATGCTGCCAAGCATGGCGCCCTGTCGACCTTCGGCGGCCAGGTGGAGGTGCGCTGGCACGTGGAGCCCGGCGCGGAGCGGCCGATCCTGCACTTTGCCTGGACCGAGCATGGCGGTCCGCGGGTGAGCACGCCTACCCGCCAGGGCTTCGGCTCACGCCTGCTGCAAAGAGTGCTGGCAACGCAGTTGCAGGCCGAGGTGCAGATGGCTTTTCCCGAGGACGGCCTGCACTTCACCATGACCATGGTCATTCCAGGCGAGCCGCCCATTTTCAATCCGGATCGCGCTGAGAATTAACCTTCTGTTTAATAGTTGCTCCCTCCTATGATCTATTGCCGCCCTGTCAGCATGACTTTACGGCATGAGGTGACGTAGCCTCCAGAAATGCTTAGAAAGCAGCAGACGCAGCTCCAGAGCATTGTTCATGATCAACAGGGTCGACGTACCTCCTTTTCCAAAAGCCGTTGCGCCGCAAGGCGAACGGCAGCCGAACCAACAGGAAAAGGGCCGAGACATCAGCGGGTCGGAGTCACGCGGGAACAGCGCCATGCTGCGTCTGGCGCTTGAGATCGGTCGCATGGGATCATGGGAGCGTGACCTCGTAACGAACAAGATGACGGCCAATCCGATCTGCAGAGCCCATCTCGGACTGCCTGCCGATGAGCCTCTGACGTTCGAGAAGCTGAAGAAGCTGCAGCATCCGGGCGATGTCGAGCGCATCAACCAGGCGGTCACCTACGCGCTGGCGACCCGGTCCGATTTTAATGTGGAGCATCGGATCGTTCGCCCCGATGGCTATATCGGCCGCCTCCTCGTCAGGGGCACGCCGATTTTCGAGGATGGCAAACCGGTTCGTCTGGTCGGTGTGACGCAGGACGTCACGGAGCGTGAGCGCGTCAAGGAAGAGCTCAACGATGCGAGGCGCCGCCAGGATTACCTCCTGAAGCTGAATGAGCAGCTTCGGAGCTTCAGGGATCCTTTCGCCGCCATGGAAGCGACCGCCCAGAGCATCGGTCAGCTCCTGAAGGTGGATTGCGTCGGCTATGGCGAGGTGGACGATGGCCGCGGCGTGGTGCTCGTCGAGCGGGAATGGTCGCGAGGTGCGATCAGCAACGAAGGCCGGGCCTACCGCCTGCAGGAATTTCTCCATGGCATGATCGACGATTCGAAGGTGGGGCAGACCCTGACCATCGAGGATATTGCCGCCGACCCGCGAACGGGAAGCCCTGCCCTCCAGAACTTCTACAGCACCATCAACGCCCGGGCCGTTCTCACCGTCCCGCTGCTCAAGGAAGGCCACATCACGGCCATCCTCTATGTGATCTCGTCCACGCCGCGCTCTTGGTCGGAGGATGACGTGGCATTGGTTGAGGATGTGGCTGGGCGCACCTGGACGGCGGTCGAGATGATGCGTGCCGAACGCACCCTGCATGATACCGAGTATCGCTTCCGGACCTTTACCGAGGCGCTTCCCGGATTTGCATGGATCGCCACGCCGGAGCTCGAACTCGTCTATTACGTGAACGAGCAGACCTGGTTCGAATTCTCAGGGCTGTCGCGCGAACAGACCCTGGGCCACGGCTGGCTGTCGATCGTCCATCCCGAGGACCTCGCCGCCATCAAGCAGGATGCCAAGAACGCGACCGACGACGTGATGGAAGCCGAGATGCGTTATCGCTCGATCGACGGCACCTATCACTGGCACATCGTCCGGGTCGGCTCGCTCTATGACTCCAATGGCGAGTTCAAGAGCAAGATCGGAACGAGCATCAACATCCACAACCTCAAGGAAACCGAAGCAGCCCTGCGCAAGAGCGAGGAGCGGCTCGCCCTGGCTCAACGCGCCGCCCGGATCGGGGTCTTCGATTGGGATGTGAGCAGCGGCGCCATTAACTGGATGTCGGAACAGGAAGAGCTGTTCGGGATCGAGCCCGGCAGTTTTGAGGGAACTTACGAAGGCTGGACCTCCCGCATTCACCCGGCCGATGTGAATGCGTTCGAGAAGAGCTTCCGGGACGCAATTGGCCGTAGCGATCGGGAGATGGCCTTCTCGTATCGCATCCCGCTCCCGGATGGCTCCTTCCGTCACATCGAAGGCAGCCTGATGATCTTCTACGGGCAGGACAGCAGCCCGGCTCGGATCATCGGCGTCAACATCGATGTCACCAAGCATAAGCAGGCGGAGCATCGCCAGCAGTTGCTGATCCGTGAGCTGCACCACCGGGTCAAGAACACGCTCGCCACCGTGCAGGCCATCGTCGGCTCCACCGCCCGCACCGCATCCAGCATCGACGAGTTCTATCAGGGCTTCGTCGGCCGCATCGTGTCGCTGGCCCGCACCCACAACCTGCTCACCGAGGACCTGTGGCAGAAGGCAGCCCTCGAGGACCTGATCCAGACGGAACTCGGCCCCTACGAGGACGAAGCACGCAACCGCATCATCGTCGAAGGGCCGCACGTGGAGCTGCCCTCGGAGGCAGCTGTTCCCATCGGCATGGCCATTCACGAGCTCACCACGAATGCTGCCAAGCATGGCGCCCTGTCGACCTTCGGCGGCCAGGTGGAGGTGCGCTGGCACGTGGAGCCCGGCGCGGAGCGGCCGATCCTGCACTTTGCCTGGACCGAGCATGGCGGTCCGCGGGTGAGCACGCCTACCCGCCAGGGCTTCGGCTCACGCCTGCTGCAAAGAGTGCTGGCAACGCAGTTGCAGGCGGATGTCGGGATGAACTTCCCCGAAGAGGGACTTCGCTTCACCATGACCCTGCCGATCCCCGGCGCACCGCCGATCTTCAACCCGGATCAATGACGCCATGCTGATGAACGCAAGCCGCTCGCACCTTGTCGTGGTCGATGTTCAGGCCCGCCTGATGCCCGCGATCCACGAGGGTGAAGGCCTTGTGCGCAATCTGGCCATCCTGCTCGAAGCAGCCGGGCGGCTCGGTGTTCCCGTCACGGTCACGGAGCAATACCCCAAGGGGCTGGGAGCTACCCTCCCAGCGGTGGCGGAGGCGCTCCCCAGTGAGGCCGTCACCCTGTCGAAGACCACCTTCTCGGCCGTCCGTGAGCCTTCGATTGCGGAGCGAATCGCAACCATGCGGGGCAGCGGCCGGGATCACCTCGTGATCTGCGGAGCCGAGGCGCATATCTGCGTGCTGCAGACTGCCCTGGAGTTCAAGACGTCAGGCTTCGAGGTTTTCGTGGTGGCCGATGCGGTGTCGAGCCGCTCGCCTCACAGCGTCAGCGCCGCCTGCGCGCGACTGCTGCATGCAGGCTGCCATTGGGTGACCACGGAGATGGTTGCTTTCGAATGGATGGAGCGGGCCGCGACGGACAGCTTCCTCGCCCTGGCTCCGCTCTTCAAAGACTAGCCGACGAGTTGCCTTCGCCGCCGGCCGCGATGAACTCCTTCAGCTCGTCCAGAGAATGGAAGCGGAAGGTGCCGCTCGGGGTCAGAGCCTCGATCGAGCCATCCGAGAACATGACGTACTTGTTGTCGCCGGAATTGTAGGTGCCGATGATCGTGGCCGGGCTCTCCTCGCCGGACGATGCCTCGTCCTCGGCAAAGGCTTCCTGATCGGTCTCTGCGGCGGCAGGCTCGCGATCCCACTGCGGCTCTCTCTCAGACTCCACGTCCGACACGGCCTCTAGAGGCTCATCGCCCCGGTCGCGATCCTGGCCCTCGGGTTTAACGTCATCTTCCGGCTCAAGCCTATCGATATCGAGACCCGGTTCGGCGACGAAATGCGCGTCCTCATCGTTGCGGTGCCGGTCGGCCAGGAGGAAATCCGGCACCTTGAGGTCCTGCTCCTGCTCATCCGGGGCATGCAAATCAACCGGGGTGGTTCGCGGCGGGAATGGAATGACAGGGGCGGCATCCCTTTGCTCAGGCCACTCGGCGGTCGACACCGTGGGCTTGTCCTGGGGCTCATCCTGCTCGGGTCTCTCCTGCTCCTCGAAGAGGGGCAGGGTCGACTGGCTTTCGTCCGCGCGGTCCTCGTCGGTACGCTCCTCGAAGGCACCGGCCGCCTCTGCGGCCGCGAGACCGCCGACAAGCCCTGCACCGGCAAGCGCTCCGGGCGCGCGATGGCCCAGGCCGAACTCATCACCTGCGGAACGGGCCTGCCGCTCGAAGAGCCTCTTCTCGATCTTCGCCAGCTTGGAAACCGCCGCCGCGATGCCGAGCAGCAGGGCGCCGCTTGCGGCCGTGATGCTGCCTGCGATCACCATCGTCCAGCCGCGCTCGACCAGAACGATATCCCATCCGAAGAAGGCAGCCAGCAACCCGCCGAGGATCATCGCAAGAGCGAGGGTCAGAAGAGCGATGATCATGCCGTCTCCATCATACGCAAACCAAAGATTACTGCGGAAAAGCTATGCTTCTATAGGCAAAAGACAACCGGCTGTGAAGCTTGAGCCGAAAAAAGTCCGGAGCCTGGCCGTTGCTCTTCGGCCCCTCGCGCTTTAACTAACGCTCAAGCGCATCCGGCGATGCGCGGTCGCAAGTGACCGGCATCGGATCGACCCCAAAGTCGCCACTACTTTCGGGTCCGATGCCCCGGGTCGCTCAATCCAAAGGAGACGCCGATGTCGTTCACCCTGCCCGAACTGCCTTATGCCTATGACGCCCTGCAGCCCTACATGTCGCGGGAAACCCTGGAGTTTCACCACGACAAGCACCATGCGGCCTACGTCAACACCGGCAACAATCTGCTGAAAGGCACGGAATTCGAGGGCAAGAGCGTCGAGGAGGTCGTGAAGGGCTCCTACGGCAAGAACCAGGCCCTCTTCAACAATGCCGGACAGCATTACAACCACATCCACTTCTGGATGTGGATGAAGCCCAATGGGGGCGGCGCCCTGCCGGGCAAGCTCGAGAAGAAGATCGTCGAGGATCTTGGCTCCGTCGACAAGATGAAGGAAGACTTCATCCAGGCCGGCGTCAGCCAGTTCGGCTCGGGCTGGGCCTGGCTCGCGCTCAAGGACGGCAAGATCACCGTCATGAAGACCCCGAACGGCGAAAACCCGCTGGTCCATGGCGCCCAGCCGATCCTCGGCTGCGACGTGTGGGAGCATTCCTATTACATCGACTACCGTAACCGTCGCCCCGACTACGTGAAGGCCTTCCTCGACAATCTCGTGAACTGGGAGCATGTCGAGGAGATGTTTGAACAGGCGTCGAAGTAAGCGCAACGACGCTACGTCAGACGGGCCTCTTCGGAGGCCCGTTTCGTTTTGGGGCTGCGCAGACGATAGTGCTTGTTTGATCTCTGCGTTGCGCTCCGTAAAAATTGCAATCTTATATCAGCAAAACCCCTTCGACCTGATCCTACAGGGATAGCACAATGCGTTACCTGTCCTTTGTTTTGCTCGCGATGTTTTCCGTCCTTTCCATCGCAAAGGCTGAGGATGTCTGCGAAGGCATAACCCAGGAGGAAATGAACACTTGCGCAGGCAATAGATTCGAGGCTGCGGACAAGGCGCTGAACGAACGCTATGGAAAGCTCATGAAGCGGCTCGACCCTGAAAATCAGGTGAAACTACGCCAAGCGCAGAGGGCTTGGATCACTTACAGGGATAAGTGGTGTGAATTCGAAACCAGTGGCCTCGGATCCGTCCGCCCCATGATTTACACAGGATGTTTGACAGGACTCACTGAAGATCACTCCAAGAATTTGGACTACCATCTGACATGCGAGGAAGGTGATCTCTCATGCAAAGGCTGGGTTGGTAAAAGGAACTAGCGATCCAGATTGGGAGCGAGCCTGATCCCTCGTTCTTCTAGCATTGCCTCAAATGCATCAGACTTCAGGTAACCCAGCTCAGCCATTCTGCTCTCCAGCGCAGGGTCGAGCGCCCGCAGCTCGTCGTCCACATAGCCTGGATGACACATGACGACTGGGTGAGATCCGAGCTTCGAGAACGCCTCCCGGAATACCAGGGCAGCCGGCACGGAGAGATCGAGTGGGGCAAAACCCGAGAAGCCTTTGTTCGCCCAAAATCCGGCGGCCTGCGCGCTTCTGGCGAAGCCGCGGCTCAAGGATTTCACGATGAGGGCTTTGCGGCGGCCGATGGGGCGGCGCAGGATTGAAGCAATCTTATCGGAGGGATCGCGCAGCCAGACGCGCCCGGCATAGCCCCTCTCCTGCAGAACCTGTATCAGGGCCTGCCTGATCACCGGCAGAACATGCACGTGCTGATGGCCGTCCACGAAGGCCGGCGGCTCGCCGTGAACCTCCAAGAAGGCGTCGAGTTGGCGCTCGATCTCCTGCGTGACTTCGTCGGCCGGAAGCTGTCGCTTCAGCGCCTTCGGCAGCAAGTCCTTCAAGGCTGGCAAAACACCGGACGGCGCAAGCTGCGGCATGGAGCCAAGGGGTGATCCCGCCGTGAGGTTGAGGTGAAGGCCCACAGCAAGACGGCCTTGCAGGGACTTCAGATCGCCTGCAGCCCTCCGCCAGCCGGGCATGTTGGTCATGGCTCCGGTAGCCGAGAGGCGGCCCATTTCCGCCAATTCGACGATGCCCCGGCTCACTCCATCGGCAAGGCCGAAATCATCGGCGCAAAGGATGACGTTGTGGGAGAGGCTCATGAATGTTCCTGAAATCGGCTTTGCCGCACCCTAGAGCATGATCCGGAAAAGTGGGAGCCGGTTTTCTGGAGGGATCATGCGGCAATAAGAGGCCGAGCTATCCGCTTCGGTCCGCTACGAAATTGCACGAAGGCTCTTGAGCAAAGCTGCAAACTCGGCTCTTGATGCGGCCCAACAATCAAGGGTTCTTCCAGTGGCGTCGCCCAAGCTCAGCGTCATTATCCCGGTTCACAACGAGAGCGCCAACATCGCGCCTCTCTGCGAGCGCCTGCTGCCGGTCCTCAGCCGCATCACCCAGGAGTGGGAGGTGATCTTCGTGGATGACGGCAGCCGGGACGACACCCTGGACCTCATCCGGGACGTCTGCCGCACCGAGCCCCGGATCGGAGCCGTCTCCTTCAGCCGCAACTTCGGCAAGGAGATCGCCATCGCGGCCGGGCTCGACCATGCCCGCGGCGATGCGGTTGTGATCATGGATGCCGACCTCCAGCACCCGCCGGAAATGATCGAAGCCTTTGTGGAGCGCTGGCGTGAGGGTTTTCTCATGGTCTACGGCCAGCGCACGGACCGCTCGGATGAGACCCGGGCGAAGCGCGGCTTCGCGCAGGCCTTCTACAAACTCTTCGCCCGCTTCGGCGAGATGCCCCTGCCCGAGGGCGCCGGCGACTTCCGCCTCATCGACCGGAAGGGGGTCGACGTTCTCAGAACCCTGGGCGAGAAGGCACGCTTCTCGAAGGGTCTCTATGCCTGGATCGGCTTCAAGGCCACGGGCGTGCCCTTCGTGGTGGAGGAGCGCCGCTTCGGCACCACCAAATGGAGCTTCAGGAAGCTCTTCCGCTTCGCCTTCGACGGGATTGCTGCCTTCTCCACCGTGCCGCTGCGGATCTGGACCTATATCGGCTTCCTGGTTTCATTCCTGGCGATCGCCACGGCCCTGTTCTTCA
The DNA here is from genome assembly GCF_014699075.1 of Microvirga sp. Taxonomy (GTDB): domain Bacteria; phylum Pseudomonadota; class Alphaproteobacteria; order Rhizobiales; family Beijerinckiaceae; genus Microvirga. Next base: position 74,010 of record NZ_JACXAB010000009.1, read on the forward strand.
TGGTTCGCACGCTCCTGTTCGGCACCGACCTCCCGGGCTTTCCGAGCCTGATCGTGTCGATCATGTTCTTCTCCGGCATCCAGCTCATGTCGCTTGGGATCGTCGGCGAATATGTCGGCCGCATCTTTGCCGAGGTGAAGCGGCGGCCGCTCTATGTGGTGGCCGAACGGATCGGCGGTGCGGCGGAGGTGTCGAGCGATCTCGTTCCCGATAGTTACCGCATGCGCCGGGCCTGATCGATGTTCAGAAAAATTCTCTCCGTGGGCGGATGGACGCTCGTCTCCCGTCTCACCGGCTTCATCCGCGACGTGGTGCTGGCCGCCGTCATGGGCGTCGGCCCCATCGCCGACGCTTTCGTGGTCGCCTCCCGTATTCCCAACCATTTCCGCGCCATCTTCAGCGAGGGCGCCTTCAACAGCGCCTTCCTGCCCACCTATGCGGGCGTGCTCGAGCGGGAGGGCACCGCCCCTGCCCGCTCGTTTGCCAGCCGCATCAGCACCCTGATGCTGATCGTGCAGATCGTGCTGCTGGCAGCCGCCCTCGTGGGCATGCCGGTAGTGGTGAGCCTGCTCGCACCGGGGTTCTCGGACGAGCCGCAGAAATTCGACTTGGCGGTGACGCTCACCCGCATCACCTTCCCTTACCTCCTCTTCGTCACCCTGGTGACGATCCTGTCAGGCATCCTCAACGCGCATGAGCGCTTCGCAGCCGCTGCCGCCGCGCCCGTGCTGCTCAATGTCTCCATCGTGGCGGCGCTGGCGGTTGCGTTCCTGTTCCCGAATGCCGGTTATGCGGCTGCCTGGGGTGTCACTGTAGCAGGCGTGCTCGAACTGCTGCTGGTCTGGGCAGCGGCCCGGCGCTTGGGTGTCGCGCCGACGATTGCGGCACCACGCTTCGATCCTGCCATGAAGCACTTCTTCAAGGTGCTGGGCCCGGCCGTCATCGGCTCGGCGGGCGTGCAGCTCGCCATGTTCGCCGACACGATCATCGCCTCCTTCCTGCCCACCGGCGCCGTTGCCTCGCTCTATTATGCCGACCGCATCTACCAGCTGCCGCTCGGCGTGATCGGCATCGCCGCCGGCACCGTGCTGCTGCCGGAGATGAGCCGCCGCATTGCCGCAGGAGATGTTACCGGGGCCCACGGGGCTCAGAACCGGGCCGTCGGGCTGACCCTGGCGCTCGCCGCGCCCTTCGTGGTGGCCTTCGTCACCATGCCCGATCTGATCATGTCGGCCCTGTTCCAGCGTGGCGCCTTCGATGCCGCCGCCGCCGAGCGTTCCGGCGCGGTGCTCGCGGCCTATGCCTTAGGCCTACCCCCGGCTGTGCTCATCCGCTCGGCGGTGGCAAGCTTCTATGCCCGCTCCGATACCGTGACGCCGCTCATCGCCTCGCTCACGGCGGTAGCGGCCAACGTGGCGTTGAAGATCGTGCTGACGGGACCCTACGGCGTGGTTGGGCTGGCGCTCGCCACCGCCATCGGCATCTGGGTCAATCTCGGGCTCCTCGTCCTGCTCGCTCTGCGCCGGGACTGGATGGCTCCGGGCGGCACCTTGGGCCGCACCGCCGCCGCCGTTGCTGTCGCAAGCCTGATGCTGGGGGCTTTCGCCTGGTTCGCACCGATTCCCTTGTCGGAGTGGACCGCCCGGTTCTCTGCCTGGAACAGCGAGATCCTGCTTGCGATCCTCGGGACGACCGGCGCCCTCCTCTATGGCGGCATGCTGCTGGCGGGCCTGAAGGTGCTCGGGGTCAGGCTGTCCAGACGCTGACGTCCGCCAAAGTGAACAACTCCCGCTCCGCCGCAATGCCCCGCAGGCGATGGCTCCCGAGAGGGCGAACCGGCACCGGGCTCACGGAGGCCACCCGGTCGGACAGGATGATCGCGCAATCCAAGGCGCTGCACAGGGCCTCCATGCGGCTTGCCTCGTTCACGGCAGGCCCGATCACCGTGAAGTCGAGGCGTCCGGCGGCCCCAATATTGCCGTAGAACACGTCCCCGCAATGAAGCGCGATGTCGAGGGCGAGCGGCGTCTCATACTCGCGGTTGACGGCCTCGTTGCGCTCGAATGCCACCTGGGCAGCCCGGATCGCCGCCGCGCAGGCGCTCTCGTGCGACCGCTCTTCAGTGATCGGGAACGCCGCAAGCAGGCCGTCGCCGAGGAACTTGAGCACCTCGCCGCCCTGCTCCGCCACCGGGTCGGCCATGGCCTCCAGGTGCCGGTCGAGCCGGGCGATGAGATCGAGACCCGCCGTGTCTGCAAGCGTCGTGAAGCCCCGAAGATCGGCAAAGAGCAAAGCCGCCTCGATGGTCGTGCCGGAGCCGCGCCGGATCGCTCCGCTCAGCACGCGCCGGCCGGCCGAGAAGCCCACATAGGTGTCGAGCATGGTCACGGTGAGATCGAACAAGGTCATGCGGTAGGCCGCGAGCCCCAGGAGCGGCAGGAGTGCGTCGATTCGAGCGATTTCCTCCGGCCGGAATCCCTCCGGGCGGCTGGTCGAAAAGGCGGCCCCGACCCCTCGAAGGTCAGGCGCAGTCGTGTTGCCGAAGCTGATGAGGCGCGCCAGGTAATCTGTGCCCCCTAAGGCTCTCACATCCTCGAAGACACCAAACAGGCCCGCGTCCGCGCCATTGAGGCGCCAATGGCAGTTCTCCTGCTCGGTACGCATCATGTAGGCGAAGGGACTCACCTCGAATGCATCTGCATTGCGTTCATGTGAAACTCCTTCCACCACCGTGCCGGCAGATCGGGTCCACAGATGTGTATAGACGCGGATCATCGGATTGACGGTCGGCAGAGCGATATAGGCCCGGACCAGAGGAATGCCCTCGCCGACCAGCCGCTCGGCAACCCCAGAGAGCAGTGAGGCCATGTCGGACCCGTGCAGGCCCTGATCGATGATCCAGTCTTCCAGATTCGCCATGGCTTCACTCTAGCATCTCAGGCAAGCTTGTCCTCAAGCCATCGCCATCTAGCGGCTGGCGTGGCGCGTTGTGCCTCCCGTGCCGGCGATCTCAGTCAGCAGCTTGCGGCGTGCGGCCAGCGCGAAGGGCTGCGTCTCGTCGGCGATCTCCACGAAGGAGCCGGGACCTCCGATGACGTTCTGCGCATAGTAATCCTCCAGCGACATCCCGCCGGGCCCACCCGGACGGCCGCTGCCGGGGCGGCGGATGGCGAGCGCGTTGATGGTGAAGCCCTTGGCCAGCGCCTCCGCCCTCACCTGCTCCAGGGAGCGCCCATTCATGTTCGGGCCGTCGCCCGAGACGTCGATGACCTTGCGCGTGCTGTCATGGGCGTTGCCCTCCACGAGGCGCATGGAGAAATCAATGGCGTTGGAGATGGAGTTGTAGCCCGTCGCGCCGCGCGGGGCGCTCAGGAGCTTGTCAGCGAACACCCTCGCGCTCGCCTCGTCGCGGATCACGTGCCAGTCGACGATCAGCACCTGGGAGCTCGGCCCGCCCCATTCCATGAAGGCCACCGCAATGGCCCCGAGTGGGCCGTCCTTGATGCCGGTGAGCACATCGGGGCTCGTGAGCGCATCGGCCCAGCCCTGCCGCTGGAGGCGCAGCTCGTCATTGTCGATGGAGCCGGACCCATCGGCGGCAAAGACCAGTTCCAGATCGACGGATTCTGCAGCAGCAGGCGCAGTCAGAAGACTCAGTGCCACGAGGCTCTTCAGGATAAACCGCATTGAGGGCTCCCGCATTGCGAAATGCTGGAGCCATGTAGGGCGTGAAGCAGACGAAAGTGCGTTGTCAGACGATCACAAGTTTGTTGGGACCTCTGGCAATCCCTGAGAGTGATGCTTGAGCCGCTCGCATCTTTCACAAACCTTATCCTGAGGAGCAGACAAAGTCTGCGTCTCGAAGGAGGTTCCAGAGAGCACTGGATGATCCTTCGAGACGGATTGCTCACGCAATCCTCCTCAGGATGAGGGTAGAGGCAGGAAAGCGCGGATTTCTGAACTAACCTCAAGCTGCCTTGAGAATTCCCTTGTCGTGAGCGAAGGCCCAGTAGAGTTCGCGGGCGCGGCGATAGAACGGGCCGGGCTGGAGATCGCGGGAGTCGATGCGCAGCACCGGCATCACCTTGGAATAGTTGCCCGAGATGAATATCTCGTCGGCGCTGGCGAAGTCCTCGTAGCGCAGGGTGCTCTCGACCACCTGCACACCGTCGTCGCGCAGGAGCTGGATCACGCGCTGGCGGGTGATGCCATTGAGGAACGTGCCGTTTGGATACGGCGTATGGACCACGCCGTCCTTGGCCATGAACACATTGGAGGTGGCTGTCTCGGCGATGTTGCCAAGGGCATCGCAGACCAGCGCGTTGTCGAAGCCCTTCTCCTTCGCCTCGCGGATGACCCGGGCGTTGTTGGGATAGAGGGCACCGGCCTTCGAGTCGGTGGGCATGGATTCGAGCGTGGGGCGGCGGAAGCTCGACTTCATCACGGAGAGGCCACCCGGCACCGGCATCGGCGCCTCGAAGAGGGAGAGGCAGAACTGGGTCGATTCCGGATCCGGCGCGATGGTGGACAAGCCCTCGGCCTCGCCCCAGTACATGGGCTTCACATAGAGCGCCGTGCCGGGCGCGAACTTCTTCACGCCCTCGCGGACCAGATTAAAGATGGCCTGTGGCTCCATGGTGGGCTTCAAGCCGATTGTGAGGGCCGAGCGGTTCACGCGCTCGCAGTGAAGGTCGAGATCGGGCGCCACGCCTTCGAAGACGCGGGCCCCGTCGAAGACGGACGAGCCGAGCCAGGACACATGCGAGCGCGGCCCGATCAGGGGCGGATTGCCCTCATGCCAAGCGCCGTTGAACCAGTTCCAGGTTTGCGAATACCAAGCCACGTGTCCCATCCTTAATCGGTCAGAAATTCTGCCCTATCGAAACGCCTGCGCCGGCTACCGTCAATTGCCGGGCTCGGGTTGAGCCATAAAGTCTTGTGATGTGTTTCATGAGAAGGGCTGATCATTGGCCGGCTTGCCATTGCCCGCACCCGGTGAAACTCTGGCCCTCATGACCAGTCCCAACCTCATCCCCACCCACGCGAAAGCCGTGATCTTCGACGCCTATGGAACATTGTTCGACGTGCATTCGGCCGTCGGCCGCCACATGGCCCAGGTTGGGGCCGATGCGGCGCGCTTCTCGGAAGTGTGGCGCACGAAGCAACTCGAATATTCCTGGGTGCTGTCGCTGGCCGGCCGCTACGAGCCATTCTGGACTTTGACCGAGCAGGCACTGGACTATGCCTTCGCGCGATTCCCGGACATCGACCGCTCGTTGAGGCCGCTTCTGCTGGAAGCCTATCGCACGCTCAATGCCTATCCGGAGGTTCTGCGGACACTGCAAGCCTTGCGCATGCGCGGCCTGCGCACGGGTATCTTGTCGAACGGCGATCCAAGCATGCTCGGAGCGGCGGTGGATTCGGCAAACCTTGCCGGCGATCTCGACTTGGTTCTGTCCGTCGACGCGGTGCAAATCTTCAAGACGAGCCCACGCAGCTACGACCTCGTGCTGAAAGCACTGCCCGTCTCTGCAAGCGAAGTGGTGTTCGTGTCATCCAACCGCTGGGACATCGCAGGGGCCGCCGCCTTCGGGTTCACGCCAGTCTGGGTGAACCGGCTCGGCCTGCCGGACGAGTACGCGGAGCTTGCGCCTAGCGCAGTCATCGCATCACTCGATGGGTTGATATGACGACAATCACTGTCATTCCGGGGCCGCGCAGCGGAGCCCGGAATCCATAACCGCTAACATTGCAGAAAGAGGCGTAACGCTGCTCACTCTTTCCATGTGAAGTCGTGTTTATGGATTCCGGGCTCGGCCCATGGCCGCCCCGGAATGACAGCGGGTGTCAGTCTCACTTCGCCAGAGCCGCCAGAATGCGTGCCCAGGAGCGGGTGCCCTTGTGGAAGCTCTTGAGGTCGTATTTCTCGTTCGGCGAGTGGATGCGGTCGTCGTCGAGGCCGAAGCCGACGAAGAGGGTGTCGAGGCCAAGCGTGCGCTTGAAGTCGCCGCCAACCGGGATCGAGCCGCCCATGCCGATGACGATGGGATCCTTCTGCCACTCGTCATACAGCGCGGACTTCGCGGCCGTGATGGCCGGGAAGTCGTGCGGCAGCGCGAGCGCCCGCGAGCCCTTGTGATGAATGAACTCCACCGAGCAATCGGCAGGAATCCGCTCGCGGACGAATGCCTCGAAGTTCTTGGAGATCGCAACCGGATCCTGATCGCCCACAAGGCGGAACGAGACCTTGCAGCGCGCTTCCGACGCGATCACCGTCTTGGTGCCCTCGCCCGTATAGCCGCCGATGATGCCGTTCACGTCGCAGGTCGGGCGGGACTGGATCTGCTCGATGAGCATGCGTCCCTTCTCGCCGGCCGAGTGCTTCAAGCCCACCTGCCCGAGGAACTCCTCCTCCGTGAGGTTCAGGCCCTTCCACTGCTCCAAGACCTGCGTGGGCGTCTCATGCACGCCGTCGTAAAAGCCCGGAATGGTGATGCGGCCATTGTCGTCGTGAAACGCCGCGATGATCTTCGACAGCACATGGATCGGGTTGCGGGCCGCGCCGCCGAAAGTGCCCGAATGGAGATCGCGGTCGGCGCAGCGGACGATGATCTCCTCATAGACCATGCCGCGCAGGGAAGAGGTGATGCCGGGCGTATTCTGGTCCCACATGCCGGTGTCGCAGACGAGCGCCACGTCAGCCTTCAGCTCGTCCTTGTTGGCCTCGATGAACTCAGGGAGAAATTTGGAGCCGTCCTCCTCAGCACCCTCGACCAGGAACGTGATATTGATCGGCAGCGAGCCCGTCTCGGCCTTCCAGGCGCGGCAGGCTTCGACGAAGGTCATCACCTGCCCCTTGTCGTCGGAGGAGCCGCGGGCGCTGATGGCCTTGCGGCCGTCGGGCAGCGTGATCATGCGCGGCTCGAAGGGCGGCGTCTCCCACAGCTCCAGCGGGTCGACCGGCTGCACGTCGTAGTGGCCGTAGAACAGCACATGCAGCTTCGCATCGCCCTGAGCATGGCCGACCACGGCCGGGTGCCCGCCTGTCTCGCGTAAAGAAGCCTCGATGCCGATGCTCTTCAGCTCATCCACGAGCCACTGGCCGGCTTTGCGGCAATGGTCCTTGTAAGCGGGATCCGTGGAGATGGACGGAACCTTGAGCCACTGGAACAGGCGCTCCAGAGAAGAATCGAGGTCAGAGTCGATACGCTGCAGAACTTGGTCGAGCTTGGACATGGGGAACATATGCCTTGTGGACGAGGTCGCTCCAAGAGGTACTCTCATCACCCTGGTGATCGCAAGCCCGAGATTGGGGCTCAGGATGAGACCAAAGGCTTCGTCATATAAACACGGCGGAAGCCCTTCTCCTCCGCCCGGTGGGTCTCCACAAACCCCAGACGTTCATAAAGACGGACGTTCCCGGTCATGGCCTCGTTCGTGTAGAGCCGAATGGCCTTGAATCCACGCTCAATGGAGCGCCTCACCGCGAAGGCAATCAGCGCACGCCCATAGCCCCGTCCCTGCATATCCGGATGCACGGCCACATTGTCGAGAAGCATGGTGTCGTCTTCCGGAAGAAGAACGAGCATTCCGGCGAGTTTATTCTCACTGGAGAGAACATAGACGCACCGCTTCTCGATCAGAGCGGAATAGTCGTCGCCCATCGGTCCGGGTTTTTGGCCGATGAGCGGGATATACTGAGTATAGGCCACAGTGACGAGCGCCTCGACGGCGGCCAGATCTTCACGCTGTGCCAGGCGAATATCAGACATCATCAATAACAAGCACGAGATTGGCTGACCTTTACCGTCTCAGCAATCCACCCAAGGTCCCGCGCACGATGGCGCGGCCGATGGAGCTGCCCTGGCGACCGCCGATGGACTTGCCGATCTCGGCCGCAAGGTTGCCGACCGTCTGGTTGACGATGGTCCGCGTCACCTCACGCGTTACACGCTGCGTCACCGTCATGGAGCCCTTGCGCTGCGGGCCGGAGCCGAAGAGGCCGCCCAGCATGTCGAGGATGCCGCCTCCCCCTTCGGCTGCCTTCGCCTCGGTGGCTGCCTGCTCGGCGCGCTTGGCGAGCATCTCGTAAGCCGATTCCACGTCGATGGACTGATCGTACTTTCCCTTCATGGGGCTCGACGCGATGATCTGCTGGCGCTCGTTCAGCTCGATCGGCCCCACCTGCGCCATGGGCGGCGCGATGAGCGTACGCTCCACCATGGACGGCGCGCCCTTGCCCTCGAGCGTCGAGACCAGCGCCTCGCCGACGCCGAGCTCAGTGATGGCCTTCTCCGTGTCGAAAGCTGGATTTTCCCGAAAGGACTGGGCGGCCGCCCGCACGGCCTTCTGCTCGCGCGGAGTATAGGCGCGCAGCGCGTGCTGGACCCGGTTGCCGAGCTGCGCCAGCACGCTTTCAGGGACGTCGATCGGGTTCTGGGTGATGAAATAGACACCGACGCCCTTGGATCGGATGAGGCGCACCACCCGCTCCACCGTCTCGACGAGCGCCTTCGGCGCATCGTTGAAGAGCAGATGCGCCTCGTCGAAGAAGAACACCATCTTGGGCTGGTCGAGGTCGCCAACCTCCGGCAGCTCCTCGAACAGTTCCGACATGAGCCACAGGAGGAAGGTGGCGTAGAGCCGCGGATTGCTCATGAGCTTGTCCGCCGCTAGGATGTTGACGATGCCGCGCCCGTCGCGATCCGTGCGCATCAGGTCCTTGATGTCCAGCGCCGGCTCGCCGAGGAACTCGTCGCCCTGCTGGTTCTCCAGCACGAGGAGTTGGCGCTGGATAGTGCCGATGGTCGCCTTCGACACATTGCCGTAGGTGGTGGTGAGCTGGCTGGCATTGTCGGAGACGAGCTGCAGCAACGCGCGCAGATCCTTCAGGTCGAGGAGCAGCAGGCCCTGCTCGTCGGCAATGCGGAAGACGATGTTGAGCACGCCCTCCTGCGTGTCGTTGAGATCGAGCAGGCGCGAGAGCAGCAGCGGCCCCATCTCGGAAATCGTCGCCCGCACCCGATGCCCCTGCTCGCCGAACAGGTCCCAGAACACCACGGGGAACTTGTCCGGCACGTACTCGACGCCGATGTCCTTGGCGCGTTTGACCAGAGGCTCCTTGCCGTTGCCTGGCGCCGCCATGCCGGAGAGATCACCCTTGATGTCGGCGGCAAAGACCGGGACGCCTGCGTTGGAGAAGCCTTCCGCCAGCACCTGCAGGGAGACGGTCTTGCCCGTGCCCGTCGCTCCAGTCACGAGGCCGTGCCGGTTAGCGAGCCTGAGATCAAGATATTCGGGCTTCGTGCTCTTCCCGATAAAGATCTTCCCGTCCTGCAGCATCACGAGTCCCTCCAGAGTCCCATAATGGATCTTAGAAGCGTTGCCGCGAGTTTCCACTCTCGGAATTCTTGATTAAACAGTTCAGATATGAACTATCGGCCCCGTTCCAGTCTCAGGAGAATCAGATGGAAGAGCTCATTGCCCGCGTGACGCAGAAGACCGGTCTCGATCAGGCCACCGCCCGCAAGGCGATCGGCATCATCCTCGGCTACCTCCAAAAAGAAGGACCCTCGAGCGAGGTGAACCAGCTGATCCAGGCACTTCCGGGCGCGACGGAAGCCATCGAGGAGGGCAAGACCGGCGCCAGCGGCGGTCTCATGGGCATGATGGGCTCCATGGGCGGCGGCGTGATGGCGCTCGGCGGACAGCTCATGGGCATCGGCGTGTCCATGGGCCAGATGCAGCCGCTGGGCAAGGAGCTCTTCACCTACGGCCGCGAGAAGGCCGGCGAGGACGTGATGGGCCCGATCGTCGGTTCGATCCCAGGGCTTTCGCAGTTCGTTTGAACCTCTTCCCTCTCCTGGAAGAGGGACCAAGGTTCGGATGCAAGGTCCACACTCTTCATGGCCGGACTTGTTCCGGCCATCTACGTCTTGGGAACCACAGCGGTGCAAAGACGTGGATCCCCGGGACAGACACGGGGATGACGGCGGAAAGCGGCACCTGCATCTTCTTTCAACCCATCCTTTAGGGCATTCCCACGGCCTTCTCCTCCCGGTATTGTCCGCGCAATTCGCGCAGCCTTCCTCCGGACGAGGCCCTCATGGACGATCTCTCTCTTGCCGCCGATTTCCCGCAAGCGACCCGCGAGCAATGGCTCAAGCTGGTCGAGGGCGTGCTGAAGGGTGCGGACTTCCAGAAGAAGCTCGTTTCCCGCAGCCATGACAGCATCGACATTCAGCCGCTCTACCCGAAGGCGGAAGGATCCACGCCGGTTGCCCGCGAGCAGGCCGGCCGCTGGCGTGTCTCGCAGCGCGTCGACCATCCGGATCCGGCAAAGGCGAACGAGCTGGCCCTCATGGATCTCGAAGGCGGCGCCGATGCGCTGACCTTCGTCACCCGTAAGGCTCCCGCCGCGCGCGGCTTCGGGGTGGCGATCAACTCCATCGAGGATCTCGACCGGACGCTTGACGGTGTGATGCTCGATCTCATTCACCTGCGCGTCGATGCCGGCGAACATGGTCGCCAGATGGCCGCGCTCACGTTGGCACTGGCCGAGCGACGCAGCCACAGGCTCTCCGAACTCTCCCTCGATCTCGGCCTTGATCCCGTCGGCGCCATGGCGGCCATGGGCCGGATGTCGGCGTCATGGGACGCAATGGCGCAACGCATGGGCGACACCCTCGCCCACCTGACATCAAAGGGCTTCACCGGCCGCGCTTTCCTTGCCGATGGGCGTGTCTATCATGAAGCCGGCGCCAGCGAGGCGCAGGAGCTCGCGGCTGTGCTGGCGACCGGCTTGAGTTATCTACGTGGCCTGGAAGCCGCAGGGCATTCGCTCGATGCAGCACGCCGCTCGCTGTCATTCTTGCTCGTGGCCGATGCGGCCGAGTTTCTCACCGTGGCAAAGCTCCGGGCCCTGCGCCGCCTGTGGGCGCGTGTCGAGCAGGCCTGCGGCCTGGAACCGAGGCCGATCCGCCTGCACGCGGAAACCGCCTGGCGCATGACCACGCGGCGCGATCCGTGGGTGAACATGCTGCGCACCACCATCGCGGCCTTCTCGGCCGGCATCGGCGGCGCGGATGCGATCACCGTGCTGCCGTTCACTGCGGCGCTCGGCCTGCCCGATGCCTTCGCCCGAAGGCTTGCGCGCAACACGCAACTGATCCTGCTCGACGAGTCCAACCTCGCCCGCGTGGCCGATCCTGCTGCCGGCGCCGGCGGGTTCGAGGCGCTCACCGATGCATTGTGCGAGAAGGCCTGGGGGCTATTCCAGGAGATCGAGCGCGAGGGCGGCATTCTGGAAACTCTGAAGGGCGAAACCCTCCAGGGTCGGATCGCAACTGTTCGTGCCCAGCGGGAGAAGGCCGTCGCCACCCGCAAGGAGCCGATCACCGGGACGAGCGAGTTCCCGAACATCAACGAAGCGGACGTAACGGTCCTGATGCCCATGGCGGCCGCGGAGCAGAACGGCGGCTCGCCACCGCAGGCTGCTGCGCCCTCGGGAGAAACCCTGTTCGCCTCCCTCGTGCAGATGGCTGCGGATGGAGCAACGCTGCCGCAGCTTGCCATGACGGCAGCAGGCTCGTCCGCCGTGGCAGTTGCTCCCCTGCCCTCTGTCCGCACCGCGGAAGCTTTCGAACGCCTGCGCGACATCTCCGACGCCTATCAGGCCAGAACCGGTTCAAGGCCGCAGGTCTTTCTCGCCAACCTCGGATCCGCAGCCGATTTCACCGCCCGCGCAACCTTTGCCAAGAATTTCTTCGAGACTGCTGGCATAGAAGCCATCATGAACGATGGGTTAACAGATCAGAACAGCATAGAAAAAGCATTCATCGACAGTAAAGCCAAAATTAGCTGCATCTGCTCTACTGACGAGATTTACAGACTTCATGCCCCTGCGACCGCAAGTACCTTGCGTCAGGCCGGAACAAAACTTTTGTTCCTGGCTGGCCGCCCTGGTGAAGATCAAAAAGAGCTGACCGAGGCCGGTATAACAACCTTTATTTTCACCGGGTGCGATACCCTCAAGATTCTCGCCGAGGCCCTCGATAAGGCCTGCGTGGAGCCTTGAGATTGTCCTCCCGGCCACGAACCGGGAGGATGACGGCTACGGCCCTCAGCCTCGGCATGCTCTGCAGCACCGCAGCCCTGGCTGCCCCCAAGAGCAAGCACGACGGCACCTGGCAGGTGCAGATGGTGACGGATTCCGGCATCTGCGGCACCAACACCTATGCCATCACGGTCGAGCAGGGGAATGTCCGCTACCACGGCGATCCCGGCGATGCCCCGGCGCAGATCAGCGGCCAAATTGCTTCCAACGGTTCCGTGAGCCTCGCGATCCGCCGCAGCTCCGCCCAGGCCCAGGCTTCAGGTAGCTTGGCAGGTCAGGCCGGCTCGGGCGTCTGGAAGGTCGATTCTTACGGCTGCTCCGGCCGCTGGAATGCCCAGAAGCGCTCCAGCGTCGCCCAGAGCTGATCGGCCGCGCTTTCCTCAAGCCGCTGCATCACCCGATGCGGCGGCTTTTTTGTGCCTGCGACCGTCTGCCATGAAGAGGAACCGTCCTCAAAAGACCCACGTTGGTTCAACCAACCCAATGTTGTTTCAGGAGTGTTTGATGCGTGTTCTTTCCTGGCTTGGCGGAGCCGCTATGGCGGCCCTCGTGCTGACGCCCGAGGCCCAAGCGCAAGCGAACCGGTTCGACGGCAACTGGAGCGTGGAGGTCGTTACCGAGCAGGGCGCCTGCGACCGGGCCTATCGGTATCCGGTCATCGTGCAGAACGGCCAAGCCCGTTACGGCGGCCCTGAGAGCTTCAACGTGAACGGCCGCGTGCAACAAAACGGCTCCGTGTCGGCCAGCATCTCGCGTGGGCAGGACCGGGCAAACGTCTCAGGCCGCCTTTCCGGAGCCACGGGACGCGGGACATGGACGACGTCCGGCGGCCGGGTCTGCTCCGGCTATTGGAATGCCGAGAAGCGGGGATGACACACTCTTGTCATTCCCGGCCGGAGCGCAGCGGAGGGGAAGGAAATCCATAGCGCTGCGCCTGATCGTTGATCCCCTTCCCTAGCCTGCGGCTCGCCGGGGATGACACCCTCACCGTCATGGCCGGACTTGTTCCGGCCATCCACGTCTTAGGGGCCAGAGCGGCATAAAGACGTGGATCCCCGGGACACGCCCGGGGATGACGAGGAGGATGTCGGGGTGTCCAACCATGCTCCGATAGCCTGCCGATACCGGATGCCCTAGAATGACCCCCATTCGATCCGTTTCCACCGGCAAGGGCATCCGCTTCATCCCATGACCAGCATCCCGGATTTTTCGAGCGTCGCTTTCACGGACGCTCCTCTGGCATCCTCTTCGAAGTCTTCGCCCGAGCCGTGGCTGACGCCGGAGGGGATTGCCGTGAAGGGATCCTACGGGCCGGAAGATCGCGTCGGCCTCGATTTCCTCGACACCTATCCTGGCATCGCGCCCTACCTCCGCGGCCCCTACCCCACCATGTACGTGAACCAGCCCTGGACCGTGCGCCAGTATGCGGGCTTCTCCACGGCTGAGGATTCCAACGCCTTCTACCGCCGTAACCTGGCTGCCGGCCAGAAGGGCCTGTCGGTGGCCTTCGATCTCGCAACTCATCGCGGCTACGATTCCGACCATCCGCGCGTGTCGGGCGATGTGGGCATGGCAGGGGTCGCCATCGATTCCATCTACGACATGCGCACCCTGTTCGCCGGCATCCCGCTCGATCAGATGAGCGTGTCGATGACCATGAACGGCGCGGTGCTGCCGATCCTGGCGCTCTACATCGTCGCGGCCGAGGAACAGGGCGTGCCCGCCTCCAAGCTGTCGGGCACAATCCAGAACGATATCCTCAAAGAGTTCATGGTGCGCAACACCTACATCTACCCGCCGAAAGGGTCGATGCGCATCATCTCGGACATCTTCGCATACACCTCAGCGAACATGCCGAAGTTCAACTCGATTTCGATCTCCGGCTACCACATGCAGGAAGCGGGCGCGACGCAGGACCTGGAGCTCGCCTATACGCTTGCCGACGGCGTCGAATACATCCGCGCCGGCATTGCGGCAGGGCTCACCATCGACCAGTTCGCCCCGCGCCTGTCGTTCTTCTGGGCGGTCGGCATGAACTTCTTCATGGAAGTGGCCAAGATGCGCGCCGCGCGCCTCCTCTGGGCGAAGCTCGTGAAGGGCTTCAATCCACAGAGCGAGAAGTCGCTTCCCTTGCGCACCCACTCGCAGACATCCGGCTGGTCGCTCACGGCGCAGGACGTGTTCAACAACGTCACGCGCACCTGCATCGAGGCGATGGCGGCAACCCAAGGCCACACGCAGTCGCTGCACACCAACGCGCTCGACGAAGCGCTGGCCCTACCCACGGACTTCTCGGCCCGCATCGCCCGCAACACGCAGCTCTTCCTACAGCAGGAAAGCGGCACCACGCGCATCATCGATCCGTGGGGCGGCTCCTATTACGTCGAGCGCCTCACCTACGAGCTGGCCGAGAGGGCCTGGGCGCATATCCAGGAAGTCGAGTCGCTTGGTGGCATGGCGAAAGCCATCGAGGCCGGCATTCCGAAGCTGAAGATCGAGGAGGCGGCGGCCCGCACGCAGGCGCGCATCGATTCCGGCCATCAGAAGATCATCGGCGTGAACAGCTTCAAGTCCACGGACGAAGCCTCCATCGACATCCTGAAGGTCGACAACGCCGCCGTGCGCGCGAGCCAGATAGAGAAGCTCAGGCGCCTGAAAGCCGATCGCAACCAGGCTGATGTGGATGCAGCTCTTGCCGCCTTGTCAGAGGGAGCGGCGGGCAACGGCAACCTGCTCGACCTCGCCGTGAAGGCCGCCCGCGCCAAGGCGACGGTGGGTGAGATTTCCGATGCCCTGGAGAAGGTCTGGGGTCGTCACCGGGCCGAGATCAAGGCGATTTCGGGCGTGTACAAACGGGAGGTCGGCATGGCGTCGCCAGCCGTGGAGAAGATCCGCAATCTGGTCGAACAGTTCGAGCACGACGATGGACGCCGTCCGCGCATTCTCGTCGCCAAGATGGGACAGGACGGGCACGACCGGGGCCAGAAGGTGATCGCCTCGGCCTTCGCCGATCTCGGCTTCGACGTGGATATCGGCCCGCTTTTCGCAACCCCCGAGGAAGCAGCCCGTCAGGCCATCGAGAACGACGTGCACATCATCGGTGTCTCGTCGCTCGCCGCCGGCCACCTGACGCTCGTGCCGGAGCTGAAAAGCGAGCTGGCCAAGTTCGGCCGCGACGACATCATGATCGTGGTCGGCGGCGTGATCCCGCCGCAAGATTTCGACGCCCTGTATCAGGCCGGCGCCTCGGCGATCTTCCCGCCCGGTACTGTGATTGCGGATGCCGCCGTGAACCTCATCGAGGATCTCAACCAGAGACTCGGATATGGCCCGAAACAGGCGGCGGAATAGCGCGCCGCCTCACGTCTCTCCTGGAAGGCATCCTGACATCTCAATCGGTGCGAATACATGCCCGACCAACATTAGCGATGCATTAAGCATGGCACTGAAATAGGTGGTTCTACGGATTGCGTCCGTCCTGCCGTACAGGAAACATCCCTCAAAGATCTTTTTCAGATAATTTCTTTGAGGATTGTTCATGGCACTTAATCTGGACGGCTACACGCTCACCTTTTCTGACGAGTTCACCGGCAGCTATCTCGACACTTCAATTTGGGGCACGAAATACTGGTGGGGCGGGCGCACCCTCGCGAGCAATGGCGAGATGCAGTACTTTGCCGACCGCTCGACGGCGGTCATCCAGCGGAACCCGCATCTCGACCCGTTCAGCATTTCGGCAGACCCTCGTGAGGCCGGCGACGGCATCCTGACGATCACGGCCCGGCCCTCCCCCGACAAGAGCCTGACGGACGGCCTCCCTTACGTGTCGGGGCTCATCAACACCCACGGCACCTTCTCGCAGACCTACGGCTACTTCGAAATCTCGGCCCAGGTGCCATCCGGCCAGGGGCTGTGGCCGGCGTTCTGGCTGCTGCCGCAGAGCGGCAACTGGCCGCCGGAGATCGACGTACTGGAGCTGCTCGGCCACGATCCCTCGACCTATTACGTCGGCTCGCACTGGACCGATGCATCAGGCGGCCATGCCTTCGACACGCAGGGCATTTCGACAGGGATCGATCTCTCCCTCGGCTTCCACAGCTACGGCACCCTGTGGACAGCGGATTCGATCACCTATTACCTCGATGGCATGGAGGTTTACTCCATGGCAACGCCCGCGGGCATGGACGAGCCGATGTATCTGCTCGCGAGCCTGACGGTTGGCGGCAACTGGCCGGGCGCCCCGGATGAGACAACCCAGTTCCCGGCAGAATTCCAGATCGATTATATCCGCGCCTGGGCGCTCGATGAAACACCCGACGTGGTGGTCGTCCGGACGATCTCAGGCGGGTCGGGAGCCGACATTCTCGTCGGCGACATTCATGCCGGCATCGTCGATGACACGATCAATGCCTTTGCCGGGAACGACACGCTTGAGGGCCTCAAAGGCAACGACACCATGGCCGGCGGCAGCGGCGCGGATACCTTCCTCTACCGGATCGGGCCAAGCGGCCACGACGTGATCCTCGACTTCGATCCCCTTGCCGGAGACGTGGTGCGGATCACGAAGGCACTCGCCGGCCAGAAGAACTTCTCCGGTCTCTATCGGATGATCAAGGACGATGCCGCCGGCGATGCGGTTCTCAAGCTGGCTGACGGCGGCTCCATCACCTTCGACGGCGTGACGAAGGCCCAGCTCGCCTACGACGACTTCTTCATCGTCTGAGCGTTGCTCTGTCGGGCGGTCCATCAGGACCGCTCGATGGCCCGCTTCACCACCTGCTGCACTTCCTTGTTGGACAGGAACAGGTCGTGGTTGATGATGCCGCCGCCGAACTCCGAGGCGTCGGCCACGCGCACGCCCAGAGCCTCCAGCCGCTCGCGGTCGGCCGCCCCTGCCCGCACGATCCCGCCGGCGAGGCGGCTCGAGACGGCGAGCGCCCGGTCGTTGGTGGAGCTGATCACGGTGATCTTCTTCGCATCCGACCCGAGACGCTCCAGGCCGCGGGCGAACAGGTCGATGTCGATGTCGGGCGCCGCCATCACCACGGCGCCGATGCGCTCCATGGCGCTCTCGCCGCCCGACGCGCGCAGCATGCGCAGAGTCTCCAGGGTCAGCAGCGTGCCCATGCTGTGCGCCACGAGGTGGATGCGCCCGCCGCTCGGGGTCTTGGCGATGGCGGTCAGCAGATCCTCCAGCGAGTCGCGGGACCACATGGCGCTTTCGCGGTCGGCCACGTAGCTGAAGGTCGAGGCGGCGGACGGCCAGGTGAAAAGACCGGTCACGCCCGCGAACTTGATGCCCTCGGAGAGGTCGACGGTCGAGGTCGCGGCCGTCTCGAAGCTTTCCTTGTAGCCGTGGATGTAGAGCAGCAGGTCGCGTCCGAAGGCGGCCTGGGCGAAGGCCTGCGCGGCGTTGCTCCGCTCCACATTCTCGACCTTCGCGATGCTCCAATCGCTCGCCGTCACGCGGCTGAGGAGCGAATCGGACGGCGGCGTCAGGCGCGCCTCCGCGAAGATCATGTCCGCCGAGCGCTCGCTGCTGAACCAGGGCTTCTTGGGCGGATCACCCACCGGGAGCCGCGTGGTCGCGACAAGGAGCTTCGGGTCCTTCTCGAGGCCGATCTTGAAGGAAGCGGGGCTGACGAGCGCCGAATCCTCTCCGACGCAGCCGGACAGGGCAAAGCCGGCAAGACAGACGATGGTGAGGCGGGACAAGGAGAAGCGCATGGGCCTTGGGATTCGGGAGGAGACAAAAAAGGTCATGCTGTTTCGCCCTCGATCATGGCATGCGCAAGGCGGGAACCCTGCCGCAGCCCCACTCGTGCCGGATTGCGGTAAAGCATTGGTGAACGGGGCCGCAGGGTTCGATGCCTTGATGCCGAGGTGAACGAACCGTACCTTCAGCCCATGCTCGCCGCCCTCGCCCGCACCTTCCTTGTCATCGTTGCCCTTTTCATCCTTCCCCTGGGAGCTCATGCCCTCTGGTGGACCCTGCGCGACGATATCGCGCCGAATTGGGGGGCGGCCGACTGGTCGAGCGCGAAGCTCCTGCCGGCAGCCACGGAAGCCCCTAAGGCGATCGTGGCGGTCTATGCCGCACGGGTTGGGCGTTGGCGCGGCATCTTCGCACATCATACCTGGGTGGTGGTGAAGGAGGCCGGCGCCCGCCAGTACACCCGCTACGACAAGGTCGGCTGGGGCAGCCCCGTGCGCACCAACGGCTGGGCGCCGGACGGTCGCTGGTTCGGCAACGCGCCCCATCCGGTGGTGGTGATCGAGGGCCCCGAGGCCGAGCGGCTGATCCCGCAGGTGCGCCAGGCCGTGGCGAGCTATCCCTACCAGACCTTCGGCGCCTACAACGCCTGGCCCGGCCCGAACTCCAACACCTTCGTGGCGCATGTGATGCGCTCGGTCCCCGAGCTCGCCGCTCCCCTGCCGCCCACGGCGCTCGGCAAGGACTGGCAGCCCTGGCGCGACATCGTGGGCCTGACCCCGAGCCGCACCGGCATCCAGATCTCGCTCGGCGGCTATGCGGGCATCGCGGTCGGCTGGATCGAGGGCATCGAGCTCGATTTCATGGGGCTCGTGGCCGGCCTCGACCTGCGCCGGCCAGCCATCAAGATTCCCGCCTGGGGACGATTTGGGATGGACCCGATCACTTGGTGAAAGCCTTCGCATAATGCGCTAAAGCTCCCGTATGACCGGGGGCTCACAAAAGGCAGCAGTGACGGCTGAGATGGTCGCTAGCGGCGATCGCGCCGCGCTGGCGCGCGCCATCACGCTCATGGAATCGCGCCGTCCCGACCACCGGGAGGCGGCGCGGGCTCTTCTTCAGAGGCTGATGCCACTCACCGGCAAGGCCGTGCGCATCGGCATCACCGGCGTTCCCGGCGTGGGCAAGTCCACCACTATCGACACCCTGGGCTCCATGCTCACCGAGAAGGGCCACAAGGTCGCCGTGCTCGCGGTCGACCCCTCCTCCACCCGCACCGGCGGCGCGATCCTCGGCGACAAGACCCGCATGGCGCGGCTGGCAGCCGATCCGAACGCCTTCATCCGCCCCTCGCCCTCCTCCGGGACGCTTGGCGGCGTCGCGGCCAAGACCCGCGAGACGATGCTGCTCTGCGAGGCGGCCGGGTTCGATGTGATCCTTGTGGAGACCGTGGGCGTCGGGCAGTCGGAGACGGCGGTCGCGGATCTGACCGACTTCTTTCTCGTGCTCATGCTGCCGGGCGCCGGCGACGAGTTGCAGGGGATCAAGAAGGGCATCCTGGAGCTTGCCGACCTGATCGCCGTCAACAAGGCGGACGATGCCGGCGCCAAGGCGAAAGCGGCAGCGGCCGAGTACAAGGCGGCCCTGCATATCCTGGCTCCTGCCTCGCCCACCTGGACGCCGCCCGTGCTGACGGTGTCAGGCCTGACCGGCCAGGGTCTCGATGAGCTCTGGACCAAGGTTCTCGACCACCGCAAGCGCCTGGAGGCCACCGGGGAGCTTGCCGCCAAGCGGCGGGCGCAGGACACGAAATGGATGTGGGCCCTCGTCCATGAGCGCCTGCACGAACGCCTCGCCCACGACCCTGCCCTGCGCCAGCGCGTACCGGAGATCGAGCGCGCCATTGCCGACGGCACGCTGTCGCCCAACGCGGCGGCAAGTGAGGTCGTGAAGCTCTTGGGGATCTAGGCAATCGCCTGCAATGGCACCCGGACCCAGCAGATCCGCAAGATCCGTCAGGTTTGGTTCTGGGAAAGCAGCTAAGCCTGTGACCGTCAAGACGGAGGTCTCTGTGACGGCGCCTGCCACCAAACACTACCAGGATCGGCTTCGAAGAACCCTCAAGCATATCGAGGAGCATCTCGACGAGGATCTGAGCCTTGAAGTCTTGAGCGGCGTTGCGGCGTTTTCCCGATACCACTTCCATCGGCAGTTCGTTGCACTCTTCGGGATCAACGTTCACCGGTACGTGCAACTCGCCCGCCTCAGACGGGCCTCTTACAAGCTCGCCTTCAGGAGCGAGGAGTCGATTTTCCAGATCGCCCTCGATGCCGGATATGAGGGACCGGAAGCTTTCGCTCGGGCCTTCAAAAAGAACTTCGGGCAGAGCCCGAGCGAGTTCAGAAACCAGCCGCAATGGACGCCTTGGCACGCAGTCTACCAACCTGTGACCGAAGCAAGGAGAATCCATATGCGAAGAACATGGAGCAGTGATGACGTGTGCATCGAGACCACCCCGGACATCCGATTGGCCGTGTTGGAGCACCGCGGCGCTCCAACGCTGATCGGCGCGTCCGTGCGCCGATTCATCGCTTGGCGTAAGGAGAACGGAGTGCCGAAGGCATCTCCGGTCTTCAACATCTTTTATGACGATCTGGATATTACGCCGGCTGCGGAGTTCAGGCTCGATATTGGCGTGGCAACCGACTGGGACGTGGTACCGAACAATGCAGGAATCAGGATCAAGACGATTCCTGGTGGACGCTGTGCCGTGTTGCGCCACGTCGGCTCCGAAGACAGCCTCGGCGCCGCGATCATGTACCTCTACGGATCATGGCTCCCGCAGAGCGGAGAGGAGCCGCGCGACTTCCCGCTTTACTGCCAGCGGATCCGGTTCTTCCCGGACGTGCCCGAACACGAGGCCGCAACGGACCTCTTTCTGCCCCTGACCTGAGGAGCCGGCGCACTTAGGCCGCGCCCATGATCTCCGCGGTCGGTCGGATCTGGCCGAGTTCGATCCCGTTCCAGTTCTTGAGCACGGGCTGCGCCAGGCTCTCGACCACCTTGCGCTCGTTGTCGCTTAAGGGAAGGAAGCGGAGGACGAGGCCGGCCATCATGGCTTCGGCCGCCCGGGCATTGCCGTCGTCAGCCTTGAGGGCGATCCCGTAGCCGAGTTCCGGGAACGAGGCGCAATAGACGCCCTCCGCGCCCACTTTCACGAAGGCGCGCTCGCCGAGACACTCCATCAGCTTCGTATCGAAGCGGCCGGTACCGGCGACCATGAAGGGATGGCGGGCCACGGCCTTGCGGATGCGGGCGGCGGCGGCCCTGCCTTCGCCCGGCAGGCCGATGCCGGTGCCGAACCTGGCAAACCCGAAAGCGAGCGACGGGAGCCGGATTGCATAGGTGGGGATCGAGCAGCCGTCGATGCCGCTCTTCTCGACCGAGTGGCAGGCGCCTGTGATATCTTCCAGGGCGTCCCGCACGGTGCGCTGGACCGGATGGTCCGCCAGAACATAGCCCTTAGGCGCCTCCCCCTGGCCGCAGGCGAGGCAGACGAAGCCCGCATGCTTGCCCGAGCAGTTGTTGTGCAGGGCGCTGGGGCTGCCGCCTGAGGCCGCCAGGGCGCGGTTCGCGGCCTCGCCCATGGGCCAATGGGTGCCGCATTCGAGGCAGCCGGGATCCTGCCCCGCCTTGGCCAGCATGGATCCTGCCGCCGCCGCATGGGCCGGCTCGCCCGAATGTGACGCGCAGGCCAGCGCGATCTCCTCGTCGGAGAGCCCGTATTTGTCGGCGATCCCGCTTTCGACCAGCGGCATGGCCTGAAGCGCCTTGACGGCGGAGCGCGGAAAAACCCGCCTGTCCACATCGCCGATCGACAGAACCGTGGCCCCTTCGGCGTCCACCACCGAGACGCTGCCCCTGTGGCGCGACTCGACCAGATGGCCGCGAGTGACCTCGACAAGAAATGGATTGTCCATCAATGCCCCGTTTGAAAAGCGGCGGTGTTGTGGAGGTACCGGCGGCAGAAGTCAAAGGGGACGTTGTTGCAAAATACCAACGAGACACCGCGAAATCGTCGCAAGCGACGGCTTGCGGCTCGGCGCTCGCCACCCTAAACCCAAGGCTCGAACAAACGGGGAGCCCCTGATGCATGTCGCGATGATCGGAGCAGGCTATGTGGGCTTGGTCTCCGGCGCCTGCTTTGCGGATTTCGGCCACGAGGTCTGCTGCGTCGACAAGGATCCGGCCAAGATCGAAGCCCTCAACCGGGGCGAGATCCCGATCTTCGAGCCGGGGCTGGCCGAACTCGTCGCCAAGAACGTGCGCGAGGGGCGCCTCACCTTCACCACCGACTTAGGCCAGGCGGTCAGGAGCGCCGAGTCCGTGTTCATCGCGGTGGGCACCCCCTCCCGGCGCGGCGACGGCCATGCGGACCTGTCTTATGTTTATCAGGCTGCCCGCGACATTGCCGCGGCCATTGACGGCTATACGGTGATCGTCACCAAATCCACCGTGCCGGTCGGCACCGGAGACGAGGTGGAGCGCATTATCCGCGAGGCCCGGCCCGATGCGGATTTCGCCGTGGTGTCCAACCCGGAATTCCTGCGCGAAGGCGCGGCGATTGCCGACTTCAAGCGCCCGGACCGCATCGTCATCGGTACCGACGACGAGCGCGCCTTAAGCGTGATGAACGACGTCTACCGCCCGCTCTACCTCAACCAATCGCCGGTGCTCGCCATGTCCCGGCGCACGGCGGAGCTGACGAAGTATGCGGCGAATGCGTTCCTCGCCACCAAGATCACCTTCATCAACGAGATCGCGGACCTGTGCGAGCATGTGGGCGCCAACGTGCAGGATGTGGCCCGGGGCATCGGTCTCGACAACCGCATCGGCTCCAAGTTCCTCCATGCCGGCCCCGGCTATGGCGGCTCATGCTTTCCCAAGGACACCCTCGCCCTGATCAAGACCGCGCAGGATCATGAAGCGCCGATCCGCCTCGTGGAGACGGTGGCGGCGGTCAACAGCCAGCGCAAACGCGCCATGGGCCGCAAGGTGATTGCCGCCTGCGGCGGTTCCGTGCGGGGTAAGACGATTGCAGTGCTGGGGCTGACCTTCAAGCCGAACACCGACGACATGCGCGACGCGCCCTCCATCGACGTGATCACGGCGCTCCAGGATGCCGGCGCCCGGGTGAAGGCCTATGATCCGGAGGGCATGGAAGCCGCCCGGTCCATGCTGACGGACGTGCACTACACGAAGGATGCCTACGACTGCGCGCGTGGCGCCGATGCCCTGGTGCTCGTGACCGAATGGGATACGTTCCGGGCCCTGGACCTGCGCCGCCTGAAGGCGGCCCTGGCCGAGCCTGTGGTGGTCGACCTGCGCAACGTCTACCGGCCGGACGAGATGCGCCGCCACGGCTTCACCTACGTGAGCATCGGGCGACCATCCTGACCCCTGCCCGGATCGGCTTGCGCGCCGGTCCTGCCGATGCCATGAGAGACATGTCAAAGATTGCGCCACCTGGAGCGGCTCATGCAGACCTTCTTCGTCGAGATCAAGTGCAAGCTCGGCAAGACCTACGCCGTCGCGAACGCGCTGGCGGACCGGGAGATCGCGTCCGAGATCTACTCGACCGCCGGAAACTACGACATCCTCGCCAAGTTCCACGTGGATGACGGCGTGGATATCGGCCACTTCATCGCCGAGAACGTGCAGATCATTCCAGAGATCGCCGACACGCACACCATCATCACCTTCAAGGCATTCTGAAGCCTGCCTATCGGTCTGTGATCCAGGTCACATCGAGAACGGCCTGCGTGGCGTAGCATCGGATTTCCTTCAGGGAGGAGCCGATGTCATCTCGCATGGACTGGCAACAGGTCTACCGCTTCTGGTTTCCGGTCGATCTCTCGAACGCCGACATCGCCGCCCATTGGCAGATGCTCGCCTGGTGGATGCGCGGGGGCGCCAATGCGGAAATGGCGCACTTCACCCCGATAGTGCATGCGGCGCGCTCCGGCCAATTGGAGCATTGGCTGGAAAACCCACACGGGCGCCTGTCCCTCATCATCGTTCTGGATCAGTTTCCGCGCGGCCTCTTTGCCGGGACGGCCGAAGCTTATTCATCGGATCAGGACGCCTTGAGCATCGCCGAGGATGGCTTTCGGAACGGGCATTACGATGCCCTGCAGAGTCCCTTTGAAAGGTTCTTCCATCTGCTCCCGCTGGCCCATGCGGAGGGTCCGGATCATCTGGAGCGGATGAGGCGCATCGTTGCCATCTCGGAACAGGCCCTTGAGGAAGCACCGGAGCACCTCAAGCCCGTTTGGGCATTCTCGCTGAGCCAGGCCACAGCCAATCTCGACGTGATCACCCGCTTCGGCCGGTTCCCACATCGCAATCCCGTTCTGGGCCGCGCCTCGAGGCCGCATGAACTGGCCTATCTGGCCAAGGGTGATTTCGTCCATACGCGGACGTTGCCGGCTTCGGCCCAATCGGCGATCAGCGCCGTCGGGTGAGAGGCCCCACGGATGGGGCCAATCCTTACTGGACGACGGCCGTCGCCTCAGTTGTGCGATCGGCTGGACGCGAGATCTCCGCGAGATACGGGCCGATGCCCTCATACCGGTCGAGACGGCGGACGATCTTCGAGTCGATCCGGTCGTAGAGCTCGGCAACGGTCACGGGGCGGCGCTTCCGGCCCTTGCCGTCCATGAAGAGCCCGGCATTGGCGCGGGCCGCCTTCGGGAAGAGCTTGGAGGCCTTCATGTTCGGGTCCTGATCCAGCACTTCGAGGAACCGGACTGCGCTGGACGCTCCCAGGAAGTGGGCCAGGTAAAGCTCAGCCTCAGCCAGCTCCCGCTCACCCTGGGAGTGCAGAGCGCGCTCCACATCCTTGATCAGCTCGCCGGCCATGAGAGCCGAGAAATACGGATCCGTGCGCAGGCTCATGACCCATTCGCGGTCCTTGGGCTCGACGGCGAGTTCGCCGTTGACGTAGCGGATCGCCTCGGCGGCTGCCTTGAAGCCGTAATCGGCGGCGTGGTGATAGACGGTCTCGATCCAGGTGCTGTCGATGAACTGGAACAAGCCCTGGGCCGAGGAGGTGCGCGCCTTGGCTTCCGGCGAGAGGCTCGATTCCACATCCGCCAGGGTCATCATGTAGACCGGGTCGGCACCGGTTGCATGGGCGGCCTTGAGGATGGAATGCACCAGCCAGCGCGGCACGTTACGCCCGTTGAAGGGAATCAGCTCGTCCGGGTCCCCGATCTCCGTCTCCGAGATGGTCGGGGACGCCGGCTTCTCGGCGCGGGGCTTCACGATGGAGAAAGCCCCGTCGAGGATGGCCTTGAAGAGACCCGGGTCCTTGGAAAGCTTCGGGGTGAAGGCTACGGACGCCGTCACTACCGAGCCGGTGATATCCTCCTGCACGGCCGGTACGGCAGCAGGTCGCGCCAGCAGGCCGGTGGGGATGGTGGCCACGGCGGCCGGCCCGGCCGTGAGGCCCTGAAAGCCCATGATCAGGCCTGCGGCCAGGGCGAGTTGGAGAGAGCGGCGACTTCCAGTCTTACGCACATCCGCAACAGGCTGCGGTACTGCGCATAGCAGCGTTCTCGCGTTACTCATCATCACTTATCCCGCATGGCCCGACCGGACGATCTGGCCTTCCCTTGTGTTATTCTGGGGACAGGGTTGACGGGTAGATGTGTCGAGAATCGGTCAGCTTGGCCATAAAAAGTAGGATTTCGCTAACCTTGTCCGGCTTTTCCCCGAGAAATTTTCAGGTTTTTTCCGGAAATTTAGGATGAGGATTGCGCGACAAGCTGCGCGTTGGTGCGCTCGAGGCGCTTGGCCAGTTCCCGCATGATGGCCAGGGACATCTGGGGGAATTGGGCCAGGAGCTCTAGAAAGACCCGCTTGTCGATGCGAAGCGCCGTGGTCGGCTCGGCCGCCATGATCGTGGCCGAGCGAGGGGTATCGGACAGGATGCCCATCTCACCCACCAGGGCGTTGCCCCCCAGTTCCGCAACCTGGATTTCCCCGCCCGGGGTGTTGAGCAGCACGTTGGCCCGACCATCGAGAATGACATAGGCGGCGTCGGACGGGTCCCCCTGGGAGAAGAACCGCTGCCCCCCGGCGAACTGCACCCGCTCGCTGGTGAAGGCGAGAAGCTTCAGACGAGCGGGGTCCACATCCCTGAACATCGGGACCTGCCGCAAGGACTGAACTTCCGTCTCAAGGGTCATGCCACCTCTCCTGCTATCCTCTGGGGGGCGTCCGGCTTAGGGCTGGAAGGCCTCGGAGCTGGAGCTGCCGTCTTATCGGTTATGATCTGTCCATCGCGGAAACGCATCTGAACATCGAAGTCGCCGGCCTGTCGATCATTCGGAAGTACCATGAACAGGCTTTGTTGATCGAATAGCTCGAGTAGCAGCTGCATCAACTGCTGGCTACGCGCCTCGTCGAAAGGCGCAAGCGCCCCGTCGATCACCAGAATGTCCGGGCGCTTCACCAGACACCGGACCAGGTTGACGCTCGCCCGCTCCTGCGGCGAGAGGAGCCTGCCCGCCGTACCGACCTGATATTCCAGGCCGACCCTCTCGACCTCCTCCTGAAGGTCGAGTTCGCGGACAACGGCGGCAACCGCTTCCGCAACCCGCGCCCGGGCATTGGCCACCTGATAGCTGACGCGCCCGAACAGGAGGTTGTCCCGCAAAGGAGCGGCCGCGCAGATGCCTTCCGGGTCATAGAATTCGACGCCACCCGACTCGGCCTTTTCGAGAACCTCGCGGACGATCCCCCGTGCCTCGACGATCCGGCCGGTCATGGCGTCATCGAGAAGGCCCAGGCGATGCCGGGCTTCGATGTAAGCCAGCGGCAGGGACAGGAGGCGTGTGCGGTCCTCGCGTCTCAGGCTGCCCTCGCCACGGCCGCGACGGCGCAGGATCGCCTCGAACTCGGTCAGCTCATCGGCGCCGATGAAGGAGAACTGCTCGAAGAGGGAATGACCGGGCGGCAGCCCCTCGAAGATCTCGGTCATGGTCTCGGCAATCTGCAGACCCATCTGGACGAGATCGTCCGTCATCTCCGCCCTGTCGATGGCGCTGCGGAACTGGGCATTGTCGGCGAGGTTGCGCCCCTTGAACTCGTCGGAGATCGGCACGCCGAAGAGAAGGTTTTCCGCAATCGTCGCCTGGCTGTTGTAGCGCTCCGGATCGAAGGGCTCGACCAGATCGCCCATGCCGTTCGATTGGAAAGTGTCGCGCAGGCGGTGTCGGGCTTCGACAAGGCGCTCCGCAAGGCTCGTATGGCGCTCGGGATCGATCCTGCCGGCAAGGCCGAACAGATAGATCGTGTCTCCCATGCCGACCTTGTCGAGGAGGTCGAGCAGGATGCGGTCCAGTTCGTCCTCGTCCTTTGCGCCGAGACGCTCGTAATCGACCCACTGGTCGGAGATGCTCTCGATCGGGTTGCCGGTTCTGAGCGCCTCCGCGATCCGGCGGTCCATCTCCTGCCCGTCCTCCTTCAGCCGACCCAGAGGCTTCGAGCGGAGGCCATAGACGAGATTGTCGCGAATGCTGCCGGGGAAGAGGATCGGGTCGACGCCCGCATAGGCGATCCTGTGTCCGGTCACGACCATCGGAAGCTGGGTCAAATCGCGCTCGCCGATGCGGATCCGGCCGCTGAACTCCAGGCTTCGCCGGGCCAGGATGCGCGCCAGCATGCTGGCGGCCGCACCGCCGTTCGAGATCAGCGCGACACTTGCGGGCAGTTCGACCGTGAAGGCGCCTCCTTCGATGATCAGGTCGCCATGCGGCCCGGCCACCCGGATGTCCTCGCCCACAAAGGAGCCGATCAGGGGCTGATCCGCCTCCGCCGCTTCACGCGCCTCCAGCATCGGGCCGAGCCTGTCCTCGGCGAAATGCTGGGTAACCTGATCGTACTTTACCTGAACGTCGAGACGCTGCTGGTCCCAGTCGATCAGCTCCTTCAGGGGCGGCGGCAATTCGCGGTAGGCCGCGATGACGGCGACGAGCTGGCCGATGTCGAGGGTGCCGCGCAGGGCGAAATAGCCGCCGATGGCGTAGAAGAAGAACGGCGTCAGCTGGGCGAGGAAGTTGTTGAGGGTTTTGACGAAGAATTTCCGGTTGTAGATCTTCAAGCGGATGGTGAAGAGATTGAAGAGGCGGTGCCCGATCTCGGCCTTTTCCCAGCCATAGGCATTGTGAACATGCACCACCTCGATTCCGTCGAGAACCTCCGCGATGCGGCCCGCCAGCTGGCGCTGCTTGCCGAGGCGCAGCAGCTCGCGCCGCAGCCGCGGGATGACCGTGAACTGCACGGCGATTACGGCGAGCGCGATCAGGCCGAGCCAGACATTCTGCACCATGATGAACACGAGCGCAGTCGTGGCCTGCGTGCCCAGGAACACAGGGGTGATGAAGGCATCGCCGATGAAGCCGCCGATCGGTTCGACCTCATCCTTGATGATCGTCGCGGTCTCGGAGGATTTGACGGTCCGCAGGGCGTCCGGGGTGAAGCGCAGCACCATGGAGAACAGGTCGAAGCGCATGCGCCTGAGCATGCGCTCGCCCAGCACGCCTTTGGAGACGTTGATCCAGTACTTGAAGGCCCCGTTCACGATCACGAAGAACAGGAACACGAAGGACAGGCCCATGAGCAGGCCGACCCGGCTGACCTGGAAGCCTTCGAAGATCTCCCATGTGCTGCCACCGAGCCACCCCGGCCAGTCAAAGGACAGATTGAGGAAAGGAGCGGTTGGGTTTCCGTCGCGGAAAGCCTCACCCTGAATAGCCTGGTTCACGATCTGGCGAGGCAGATCGAGCGACATGAAGTAAAACGGCAGGGACGCCAGCACGACGGCGCAGATGATCATCTGGTCGCGCTTGGAATGTGTCCAGATATAGCGGAAAAGGCTCTTTTCCATCAGCGCCGTGATGCCATCTTCATGTGCCTGTGATCCCTCTTTCCGTTCCGGGGCATCGCCATAGTTTGACGAGGGGGGCTATTGTAAGGTTAGAGGTAGCTGGCCTACCGTCAATAAACGATACGCTATTTTCCTTTTCTTGCCCACCAAGGGAAGCCTGCATGGCAAACGCGGTCACGGAGCCGAGAACAGAGACAGGCCTGCCCCTGGTCAAGTCCCGTCCGGGCTCGAGGGTCCTCATCTACAGCCACGACACGTTCGGCCTCGGCCATCTGCGCCGCTCGCGGGCGCTGGCCAATGCCATCGTGGAGGCGCAGCCGGACACCTCCGTGATCATCATCTCGGGATCGCCCGTGATCGGCAATTTCGAGTTCGAGAGCGGCGTCGACTACATCCGCATCCCGGGGGTCACCAAGCTTCCTGACGGAGATTACCGCAGCCTCAACCTCAATGTGAGCCTGGACGAGGCGGTGGGCCTGCGCCAAGCCCTCATTCTCCAGGCGGCCAAGGCCTTCCAGCCGGACGTGTTCATCGTCGACAAGGAGCCGACGGGCTTCCGGGGCGAGGTCGTGCCGGCCCTCGACTATCTTCAGGCGGCCGGCTGCAAGCTCGTGCTCGGCATCCGCGACGTCATGGACGAGCCCGCCCTTCTGGTCCCGGAATGGGAGCGCAAGGGCGCGAAGACGGCCCTGATCCGCTATTATGACGAGATCTGGGTCTATGGCTTGAGGGATGTCTACCAGCCCCTCAAGGCCCTCGACCTGCCTGAGGCTGTGGAAAACCGGATCACCTATACGGGCTATCTGCGCCGGGATGTGCCGCCGACCCCGTCGCTCACCAAATACCCCAAGATCACCAAGCAGCCCTTCATCCTGGTAACCACCGGCGGCGGCGGCGACGGGGACGACCTGATCGACTGGGTGATTTCGGCCTATGAGGCGGACACGGAGCTCGACCAGCCTGCCCTGATCCTCTTCGGCCCGTTCATCGACCGGGACAAGCGCCGCTCCTTCGTCGAACGCATCGCCAAGCAGCCCAAGCTCGACGTGATGTCGTTCGACAACAAGATCGAATGGCTCATGAAGAAGGCCGATGCCGTGGTGGCCATGGGCGGCTACAACACGTTCTGCGAGGCCTTGTCCTTCGACAAGCGCACGCTGATCGTCCCGCGCACCCGGCCCCGGCTGGAGCAATACATTCGGGCGGTGGAGGCCGAGCGCCTCGGCCTCGTGTGCATGCTGAGCGACCACAAGGAGCCGCGTACGCCGGAGCGCATGGCGGCGGCGCTGCGGGCGCTTTCCTCCCAGCCCCGCCCGTCGGAGGTGACCATTCCAGGTCTTCTCGATGGGCTTGACCGGGTATGCGAACGGCTCAAGGTGCTGACCGAGTCCCGACCACGGTTTGCCCCTGCCTATCATCAGGCGGCCGAGTAGCGTTTAAGAATGCTTCCCTCAACGACAGCCCGACGCATCGCCATCGTGGTGAAAGGTTATCCACGCCTTTCTGAGACCTTCATCGCCCAGGAGATTCTGGCTCTCGAGCAGCGCGGGCTCGACCTTGAGATATGGTCTCTCCGGCATCCGACCGAGAGGGCGGTGCATCCGATGCACAAGGGGATTCAAGCGAAAGTCTCGTATCTGCCGGAATACCTTTACGAAGAGCCCCTGCGCGTGTTGCGCGGCGCCGTCTGGAGCCTGGGCCAGCAAGGCTTCGGGGCCACGATTAAGGCGTTCTGGCGTGACCTGAAGCGCGATTTCACGGCGAACCGGGTGCGCCGTCTCGGCCAGGCCTTCGCCATGGCCAGGGAACTGCCGGCGGACGTACGGCACCTGCATGTGCATTACCTGCACACGCCGGCTTCCGTCGTTCGCTATGCGGCGCTCCTGACCGGCCGGACCTGGACCTTCTCGGCCCATGCCAAGGATATCTGGACCACCCCGGATTGGGAGAAGCGCGAGAAGATGGCGGAGGCCCGTTGGGGCGTGACCTGCACGGCCCAAGGAGCAGCCCATCTTCAATCGCTGTCGCGGCCGGAGCAGGTATCGCTCGTCTATCACGGGCTCGATCTCTCGCGGTTTCCCTCACCACCCGAGAGCCGCCCCGCCCGCGATGGCTCGGACGCTCTCGATCCGTTGCGCATCGTCTCCGTCGGCCGGGCCGTGGCGAAGAAGGGCTACGGCGACCTGATCCAGGCGTTTGCCGCCCTGCCGCCGGATCTGCACTGGCGCTTCGCCCATGTGGGCGGCGGGGAACTGCTGGGGAGCCTTAAAAAGCAAGCGCAGGAGGCGGGTATCGGCGACAAGGTGGCATTCCTCGGCTCCAAGGCGCAGCCCGACATCATCGCTCTCTTGCAAGAGGCCGATCTCTTCGTGCTGCCGTCCAAGGAGGCGAAGTCGGGCGACCGGGACGGCCTGCCGAATGTGATCATGGAGGCCGCGAGCCAGGGGCTTGCCATCGTGGCGACGGATTTCGCCGGGATCCCGGAATTCATCCGCAGCGGCTCGGAGGGCGAGCTTGTTCCGCCGGGAGATTGGGAAGCCTTGTCGAACGCCCTCAACCTGCTCGCCCGCGACCCTGAACGGCGCAAAGCTCTCGGCTCCGCAGCCTTCGCGCGCCTGCGCCGGGACTTCTCCATGGAAGGCGGAATCGACGTGCTGGAAACGCGCCTGCGCACTGTGACCGACAACCCGCAGAGAGAACCGGAGCGGGTGTGACCCACGCGCGGCCAGTGGCGTTCTACGCTCCCTTGAAAAGCCCCAACCATCCGCTTCCGTCAGGCGACCGCACCATGGCGCGCCTGCTGATGAAGGCCCTCGACAGAGCGGGGTATTCGACGCAGCTCGCGATCGAGCTGCGCACCCTCGACAAGGCAGGCGATCCGCAGCATCAGGAACACATCAGGCAGCAGTCGCTGGAGGAAGCGTCACGCCTCATCGAGCACTATCGCGCTTTGCCGGAGCAAAGCCGTCCCTGCCTGTGGTTCACCTACCACGTCTATTACAAGGCGCCGGACTGGATCGGCCCCCGCGTGGCGGAGGCACTGAACATTCCCTATACGGTTGCCGAAGGATCGCGGGCTGCGAAGCGCGCGCATGGACCTTGGGCTCTGGGGCATGAGGGAGCGGAGGCGGCTCTCGACCGCGCCGATGCGATCTTCGTCATGACGGCGCATGACCGGGAAGCCTTGGAAACGGTTCGGCCGCCGCGTCAGGCTCTCGTCGACCTTCCGCCCTTTCTCGACGTGCGGGATTGGCCTCTGTCGAGCACTCACCGCGCACCCGCAGATGAATCGCGCCTGCTCACCGTCGCCATGATGCGAAAAGGGGACAAGCTTGCCTCGTATGGCATCCTTGCCGCTGCTCTCGAACGCGTGCAGCATCTGCCCTGGTCGCTCGACATCGTGGGGGATGGTGAGGCGCGGGCCGAGATCGAGCAGCTTTTCTCGTCTATGGCTGACCGTGTGCGCTTTCATGGACGGATCGAGAACCGCACCGAGCTGAAAACACTTTATGAAAACGCCGACCTCTTCCTCTGGCCTGCCGTCAATGAGGCTTACGGAATGGTGCTGCTGGAAGCTCAGGCCATGGGCTGCCCGGCGCTAGCCGGAGCTTATGGCGGGGTGCCCAGCGTGGTGAAGCATGGCGAAACGGGTATCCTGACACAGCCCGCCGACATCGCCGGTTTTGCCGATGCTTTGAGTGCGCTCCTGCAGGATCGGGATCGTCTCCGTATTTTAGGCGCCACTGCCTTGAACTTCGTGCACCGGGAGCGCGATCTGGATCATGCCGCATTGCGCTTGCGCAAAGCGCTCGAACCGCTCACGGCTGGAATGGGAGCATGACATTGCGCGTTCTCATCGCCGTGACGCATCTGTTGGGTGCCGGCCACCTGACCCGGGCCGCAGCCCTCGCACGGGCCTTCGCCGGCAAAGGACATGAGACGACCCTCGTATCGGGAGGACCCCCTGCCCGTCTGGCGGAGCTGGGCGGAGCGGAGTTCGTTCAGCTGCCGCCCGTACGCACAGTCGGGACTGATTTCAAAACGCTCCTCGACGAGAGCCTCCAGCCGGTCGATGAGGCTTATCTCGAAGAGCGTAGGACGATCCTGCTCGACACACTTCGCAATAACCGACCCGACATCCTCATCACCGAGCTCTTCCCCTTCGGCCGCCGCGTGCTGGCAGGCGAGTTCATGGCACTGATCGAGGCCGCCCATACCCTGAACCCGCGCCCGCTGGTCCTGTGCTCGATTAGGGACATTCTCGTAGCACCGGCAAAGGCCGAGCGCATCGCGCAGGCGCACGAACGTGTTCTGCGTGGCTACGACGCCATCCTCGTTCACGGCGATCCCGGCCTCGTGCCCCTTGAAGCGTCATGGCCGCTGGACGAGACGATCAGGCCGCTCCTCCGCTACACCGGGTACGTGGACGAGGATGAGGATCCCGTTCCTGAAAGTCACCGGCGGGGCATCGTGGTCTCGGGCGGGTCGAGCGCCGCGAGCCTGCCGCTCTACCGCGCCTCTCTCGAAACAGCACGTCTGGTAACCGAGCGCCCCTGGCGCATCCTCATCGGGCGAGGCGTCTCGGAAGACGACTTCCAGGAGCTTCGAGGCATCGCCCCGGCCCATGCCGCTGTTGAGCGGGCGAGGGCCGATTTTCGGACGCTGCTCGCCGGCGCCGAAATCTCCGTCAGCCAAGCCGGCTACAATACGGTGGTGGACCTCCTGCGTTGCGGCGCGCGGTCGGTCCTCGTTCCCTTCGAGGCCGGCCACGAGACGGAGCAACGCCTGCGGGCCGAGCGCCTGAAGGATTGGGGACTTGCCGCAATCATCTCCGAGGACGAGTTGTCCGGGACGCATTTGGCGGAGGCGATCCGCCAAGGGTTGTCACAACCGGCGTCCTCTCCACCGGCCATCGCCCTCGACGGAGCACGGAGAAGCGTCGCCATCGCGGAAAGCTTGGTCCTGTCCAGGCCCGCCCTGCACCCAAGCATCGACTGGTCGCCCTTGAATGCCGCGCTTGAGCGGGCCAGGGACCAGGGCTTGCGCGTTCGCTTCTGGTGGAGGGATGACGATGCGGTCGCCGACACCCCTGCCCTCGACCGCCTTCTCACGCTGGCTGGTCGCTACGGTGCCGGGATCGGCCTCGCTGTCATCCCGCGCGACCTTCAAGCTTCCCTCGCCTCGCGACTCATGGATGAAAGTTCAGCTTTCGCCCTCGTACATGGCTGGAGCCACGACAATCATGCCCCGGCCGGGGCCAAGAAGGCGGAGTTCGGCGCTCACCGCCCTGTGGAAACCATCGTGAAGGAAGCACAGCGCGGTCTGCAGGTCGCCCGCGGGCAATTGGGAGAGAGGTTGCTCCCGGTCTTCGTGCCGCCCTGGAACCGGATTTCCGGCGAATTGATTCCGCACCTGCCGCGCCTGGGCTTTACCGGGTTGTCCACCTTCGCCGATCGAGGTGTGGCCTCTCCCGCCCCTGGGCTCCTCCAGATCAACACCCATGTGGATCCCATCGACTGGCATGACACCCGAAGTGCGGTTGAGCCTCGGCAGATCATCGCGGCAATGACGGGGGCCATCGAGCGGCGCATCGTCGGCGATGCGACCGGGATAAGCCCATCGGCCTCCTGACCCATCATCTCGTTCATGACGAGGTCATCTGGATGTTATCCGAAAGGCTTATCGCGCACCTTGCCGAGCAAGACATTCATTTCCTGCGTCCTGATGTATGTTTCGGAATGGAAACAAGGTCACGTTTGCGATCTAATGAGGTCTGAAGCGTTATGCTCGTAGGCCAGGAGGAGCATATGGAAGCGCCAATCCTGTCGGTTCGCCAACTGACGGTCGATTTCAGCACCGACGCCGGGAACTTCCGGGCGGTCGATGGGCTGACCTTCGACATCCCGAGGGGCAAGACAGTCGCGCTCGTGGGCGAGTCCGGGTCCGGCAAGTCTGTGACCGCTCAGGCCATCCTCCAGATCCTGTCGAAGAAGGCCAGAATCGCGAACGGCTCCCTTCTCTTCAACGATCCGTCGAACGGGGGAAGCATCGACATCGCGGCGCTGCCGGCTGAAAGCGACGCCATGCACGCCCTGCGCGGTGGACGCATCGCCATGATCTTCCAGGAGCCGATGACGTCCCTGTCACCGCTCCACACCATCGGCGACCAGATCTCCGAGGCCCTGATGATCCACGCCGATGTGGACCAGGCGACGGCGAACCAGAGGACCATGGACGTGCTGAACCGGGTCGGTTTCCCCGACCCGAAGCGGGCGCTCAGGACCTATCCGTTCGAGCTCTCGGGCGGCCTTCGCCAGCGGGCCATGATCGCCATGGCGCTCATCACCCGCCCGGCCCTCCTGATCGCCGACGAGCCGACGACGGCGCTCGACGTGACCACGCAGGCGCAGATCCTCGACCTCATCAAAGAATTGCAGGTCGAGACGGGCATGTCGGTGCTCCTCATCACCCACGATCTCGGTGTGGTGGCCAACGTGGCCGACGAGGTGGTGGTGATGTATCGCGGGCGGATCATGGAGGCCGGCTCGCGGGAGGAGATCTTCCGCAATGCCCAGCATCCTTATCTCCAGGCGCTCATGCGCGCGGTGCCGCGCTTTGCCATGGCGGAGAACGAGCGCCTGACGCCAATCCGCGAGGTGAAGAGCGCAAGCCTCGCAAGTGTCGATGCGCCGGAGCGCGTTCAGCCGGCAGGCCCGATCCTGAAGGTGGAGCGCCTCACGAAGTCGTTCACGCTGCGATCCGGATGGTTCTCCGGCAAGACACGGGAGATCCGCGCCGTCAGCGAGGTCGATCTCTCCCTTCCGGCCGGCAGGACCCTGGGGCTCGTCGGTGAGTCCGGCTGCGGCAAGACCACCGTGTCCAAGATGATCATGCGGGCGATCACGCCCAATTCCGGAAAGGTTCTGTTCGACGACGGCACCGGCCCCAAGGACGTGCATAAGCTCGAGGGCGAGGCGCTGACCACCTATCGCCGCTCCGTGCAGTTCATCTTCCAGGACCCGTTCTCGTCCCTCAATCCGCGCATGACGGTCTATGAGCTTCTGACCGAGCCCTTGCGCATCCATGACATCGGCACCTCGGACGAGCGCTACGAGCGCGTGAAGCATCTCCTCGAGATGGTAGGGCTCGATCAGCGGGCGCTCCGGCGCTACCCGCATTCGTTCTCCGGCGGCCAGCGCCAGCGCCTCGGGATCGCACGGGCGCTGGCGCTCGAACCGCGCGTCCTGCTCTGCGATGAGCCGGTCTCGGCCCTCGACGTGTCGGTGCAGGCTCAGGTGCTGAACCTGCTCAAGGACCTGCAGGCGGCGCTCGGCCTCTCCTACCTGTTCGTGTCGCACAATCTCGCTGTCGTGGACTACATCGCCGACACCATCGCGGTCATGTGCCGGGGTTACATCGTCGAGGAAGCTCCGAAATCGTCCCTGTTCCGCAATCCGGTTCACCCCTATACTCAGGCGCTGCTCGCTGCCGTGCCCGATCCGGATATCGACCGGCCCCTCGATTTCGCCAAGCTGCGCGCGGGCGGCTTCTCGCAGCCCTCCGCGTGGCCGGAGCCCTTCCGCATCGAGCCTGGCGAGTTCGGAGTGATGAAGGAGATCGAGCCCGGCCACAAGGTTCGTTTGGGGCGCCTGACAGCCCGGGAGGCTGCATGATGCTCAACCTCTGCAAGACCACGCTCGCCCTAGGCCTGATGCTCGGATGGCTGGCGCCACCGGCTTTAGGCCAGGACTATAAGGAGCCACCGCTCTTCGCCAACCTGCCGCAGGAGAAGAAGCTGCCGCCGATGGTCGAGCGGCTTCCGAAAACGCCCATTGTGGTCGGCTCGTCGGGCCAGTACGGCGGCGACATCGTCACCCTGGTACCTCGCCCGCGCGACATCCGCTACATCTCAACCTTCACCTATACGCGCCTTGTCGGCTACGACAGGAACCTGGAACTCCAGCCCGATCTCCTGGAAAAATTCGAGAACGACGGCGATCGGGTCTTCACCTTCACCCTGCGCGCAGGCCATCGCTGGTCGAACGGCTCGCCGTTCACGGCGGAGGACTTCCGCTATTATTGGGAGGATGTGGCGCATAATCTCGATCTCTCGCCCGCCGGTCCGCCCGAGTTCATGCTGGTGGACGGAAAGCCTCCTCGCTTCGAGGTGCTCGACGAGCGCACCGTTCGCTACACCTGGAACAAGCCCAACCCGCGCTTCCTGCCGCAGCTGGCGGGTCCGCTCGATCCCGGCATCTACCGGGCCTCGGCCTATCTCAAGCAGTTTCATTCCAAATTCGCCGACAAGGCTGCCATCGAGGAGAAGGCCAAGCAGCAGAAGCTGAAATCCTGGGCTGCGCTCCACAACCGCATGGACGATATGAAGGAACAGACCAATCCGGAGCTGCCGACCCTCATGCCGTGGCGCGTCATGAATGCGGCGCCGGCGAACCGCTTCATCTTCGAGCGCAATCCCTACTACCATCGCGTCGATGCTCAGGGGCAGCAATTGCCGTATGTCGACCGGATCCTGATGGACGTCTCCGCCAGCGGGCTCTTTGCCGCGAAGGCCAATGCGGGCGAGGAGGATCTGCTGTTCCGCGGCCTGTCCATGGGCGACATCCCCGTGCTGAAGCAGGGCGAGAAGGCGAAGGGCTACACGACCCTTCTCTGGCCTTATGCGCGCGGCACGGAGCTTGCGCTCTATCCCAATCTCAACACGGTCGATCCGGTCTGGCGCCAGCTTAACCGGGATGTCCGCTTCCGGCGCGCCCTGTCCCTCGGGATCGACCGCAAGACCCTCAACAATGCGCTGCTCTTCGGGCTCGGCATCGAGGGCAACAACACCGTCGTGGCGGAAAGCCCGCTCTTCATGCCGGAGCTGCGCACGCAGCACGCAACCTACGATCCCGACCAAGCCACCCGCCTGCTCGATGAGATCGGCCTCACGAAGCGCAACGGTGCCGGCATCCGTCTGCTGCCCGATGGGCGCGAGCTGGAGATCATCGTCGAGACCGACGGCGAGAGCAGCCTCGTGGTGGACGGGCTCACGCTTGTCGGCGAGTTCTGGCGCGAGATCGGCGTGCGGCTCTTCGTGAAGCCGCAGGACCGGACCGTGCTGCGCAACCGCTCCTATGCGGGCCTTACCGTGATGGTGGCAGCCCCCGGCCTCGACAACGCGATCCCAACCGCCCTCATGCCTCCAACCGAGCTCGCTCCCATGCGGCAGGACAACTATGCCTGGCCGAAATGGGGGCAGTACATCGAGACCAAGGGCAAGATGGGAGAGGCGGTCGACATTCCGGAAGCGGAGCGCCTTCTCAAGTCTTACGAGACCTGGATGAACACCGGAAACCGGGAAGTTCAAAGAGCGGCCTGGCACGAGATGCTGAAAAACCACGTCGAAAACCAGTGGATCATCGGCACAATCGCGGGCGCCCTGCAGCCCATCGTCGTGCGGAACGGCCTCCAAGGCCTTCCTGCCAAGGCGCTCTACAGCTGGGAACCGACGGCCATGCTCGGCATCTACCGGCTCGATGAAATCTACTGGAACAAAGCCGCCGGCAAAGAGGCCCGTCGATGATCCGCTTCCTGTTGCGTCGCACTGTCACCATGGCGGTGACCCTGCTGATCATTTCGGCCCTGGTGTTCTTCATCATCAAGCTGCCGCCGGGCGACTTCCTGACCAACCAGATCGCGGAGCTGCGGGCGCAGGGCGAATCCGCCTCCATCGCCAAGGCCGAATTCCTGATCCGGCAATACGGGCTCGATAAGCCGGCCTGGCAGCAATACCTGGTCTGGCTCGGCGTCATGCCGGGTCCGAACGGCTTCTCGGGCCTCTTGCAGGGCGATTGGGGCTGGTCCTTCGAATACGACAAGCCCGTCGTGGACGTGGTGGGCGATGCCGTGTGGCTCACGCTCCTTGTCAACTTCGCCGTGGTGATCTTCATCCACCTGGTCGCGATCCCGATCGCGATCTATTCGGCCACGCGGCAATATTCCATCGGCGACTACATCGCCACCTTCATCGGCTATATCGGGCTTGCAACCCCGAGTTTTCTGCTCGCGCTGATCCTGCTCTATTACATGAATCGCTGGTTCGGTATCTCCATCGGCGGACTTTACGACCCGCAATATGCCGGCGAGCCCTGGAGCTGGCCCAAGGTCCAGTCCCTCCTCTCGCATCTTGTCGTGCCCACGGTGGTGATCGGCCTCGGCGGAACCGCCGCCATGATCCGGCGCATGCGCGCAAACCTCCTCGACGAGCTTGGCAAGCAATATTACGTGACCGCAAAGGCCAAGGGCCTTGGCCCCACCAAGGCCCTTCTGAAGTATCCCTTCCGCATGTCGCTCAACCCGTTCATCGCCGACATCGGCAATCTCCTGCCGCAGCTCGTTTCCGGCTCGGTGCTGGTGTCGCTGGTGCTGAGCCTGCCGACCGTCGGTCCGATCCTGCTCAGTGCGCTCAAAAGCCAGGATCAGTTCCTGGCCGGGTTCATCCTCATGTTCGTCGCCGTGCTCACTGTCGTCGGCATGCTGGTCTCCGACCTCCTGCTGGCATGGCTCGATCCGCGCATCCGCATGGGAGGCGCACGATGAACAACGTCGTGACTTCCAAGCGGCACTACGTCGATCCCGCGCCCTTCGATCCGGGCGCCACGGAGCCCGTCGGCGCGCAGAGCGAAAGCTTCTACCGCGCTTCGTCCTGGCAGCTGATGTGGTGGAAGTTCCGGCGGCACAAGGTGGCGCTCGCCGCCGCCTTCGTGCTCCTCGCGCTCTATGCCATCGTGCCCTTCGTCGAGGTGATCGCCCCCTACAACCAGACCAAGCGGCACGGCGACTTCCTGTATGCGCCGCCTCAAGGCATTCACCTGATGCATGAGGGGCAGCTCATGCGCCCCTTCGTCTATCCCTATACCTACAGCTTCGACCTGGAGAACTTCCGCCGGGTCTACACCCTCGACACCTCACGGCCGCAACCGATCCGCTTCTTCTGCAGGGGCGATGACTATGAGTTCTGGGGCATGTGGCAGATGAATTTCCATCTGGTCTGCCCGCCGGAAGACGGATCGATGTTCCTGCTCGGTACCGACCGTCTCGGCCGCGACCTGCTCTCGCGCATCATCTATGGCGCGCGGATCTCGCTCACCATCGGTATCGTGGGCATCGCGGTTTCGTTCACCCTCGGGCTCTTCTTCGGCGGCCTCGCGGGCTATCTCGGGGGCTGGGTCGATCACGTGATCCAGCGCACCATCGAGATCCTGCGCTCCCTGCCGGAGCTTCCCCTGTGGCTCGCGCTGTCGGCTGCCCTGCCGCCGAACTGGAGCCCGATTCTCGTGTTCTTCGGCATCACGATCATCCTCGGCCTGCTCGACTGGCCGGGACTGGCGCGCGCCGTGCGCTCCAAGCTTTTGTCCCTGCGCGAGGAGGATTTCGTGAAGGCCGCGGAGCTGATGGGAGCCTCCAAGCAGCGTGTAATCGCACGCCACCTCATCCCCAACTTCATGAGCCACCTGATCGCCTCGGCGACGCTGTCGATCCCGTCCATGATCCTCGGCGAAACCGCCCTCTCCTTCCTGGGGTTGGGCCTGCGGCCGCCGGTGACGAGCTGGGGCGTGCTGCTCAACGAGGCGCAGAACTTGGCTGCCGTGCAGTTGCACCCCTGGCTTCTGTTCCCGATGGCGCCGGTGGTGATCGTGGTGCTCGCCTTCAACTTCATGGGCGATGGCCTCAGAGACGCGGCGGATCCTTATCATTAGGCGCAAAGCCTGTTGTCCTGGATCCAAGGGAATGCGAGACATCCTGCATCGATGACGATGGCAGAGGTGTTTCGTGGCCGAATACCGGATTGATGCGTCCCCGCAGAGCATTCACTGGGGCTATTTCGATGCGGGCATTCCCCCGCTCCTGACCGTGGATTCGGGCGATACCGTCACGATCTCGACCGTGTCGGGCGGTCCCGAGGCGATGCCGAAGGCGCCCTTCGTGATTCCGCAGGCGCTGTCGGACATCCATGCCGCTCACAAACCGAAGCTGCCGGGCCACATCTGCACAGGCCCGGTTGCGGTGCGCGGCGCCAAGGCCGGTCAGGTTCTCGAAGTTCGCATCAAGGCTATCGAGCTGCACTACGACTGGGGCTTCACCTATTCCGCCCCGCAGAAAGGCGCCCTGCCCGACGATTTCGACGAGATCCACTTCATGACGATCCCGCTCGATCGCGAGCGGATGACGGGCAAGCTGCCCTGGGGATTGGAGCTGCCCCTCAAGCCGTTCTTCGGCGTGATGGCCGTGGCGCCACCGGCCGCCTGGGGGAGCTTGAGCACCCTGCCGCCGCGCCGCAACGGCGGCAATCTCGACAACAAGGAGCTGGTGGCAGGCACCACGCTTTACCTGCCGATCCATGTGGATGGTGCGCTGTTCTCCGTTGGCGACGGCCATGGCGTCCAAGGAGACGGCGAGGTCTGCGTGACGGCCATCGAGACTGGCCTGATCGGCACCTTCGAATTGCATCTGCGCGAGAGCATGAGCCTCATCTGGCCCATGGCAGAGACACCGACGCACGTCATGACCATGGCGTTCGATCCTGATCTCGACGATTGCGTGGTCATCGCGCTGCGGAGCATGATCGACCTGATCGTCGCCCGCACCGGGATCACCAAGGCTGAGGCCTATGCCCTGTGCAGCCTCGCGGCGGATTTGCGCATTACCCAGGTGGTCAACGGCAGCAAGGGCGTCCACGTGATGCTCGACAAGAGCCTGCTGCAGCCTGCCCGGCGCTAAGCAGTCTCGTCTGGTGGCGGCTCGTCTCCAAAGATGGAGCGGCCGCCATAGGCATGCGACTTCGCCCGCTCCTGCCTGATGTGCTCCTCCACGTCAGGGCCGGTGGCGTGGCGCTCAAGCGCGCGCGCCTGATCGTCGAGACGCTTGAGGGCAAAAAGCTCCTCCTGCTGCCCCAGCTTCGCCTTCTGCACGGCGGATTTCAGCACGCGGATGGTCTCGTCATAGACCCGAACCGGCACGGGATACGGGTGCCTGTCCTTGCCGCCATGGGCGAAGGAGAAGCGCGCGGGGTCGCTGAAGCGGCAGGGCGTGCCGTGCACGACCTCCGCCACCATGGCGAGCGCCTGCACGGTGCGCGGCCCGACACCCGGAGTCATCAGAAGATCGGAAAAGTCTTCAGGCCCGCGGTCGGCCGCCGCTGCCAGTGTCCCATGGAGCCGCCGCAGCACCACATCCTTTGCTCGCACATCATGATGCTCGGGCATCACCAGATGCGGCAGCAGGGGCTGCGGGCTCGCGGCTGGTGCAGCTTCTCGCTCCTCAAGCGCCAGGAATTTGCGGGCGATGTTGTCCGGTCCAAGCGAGTCCAGAATGTCAATTTGCGCCTTGCGCGAAGCGGCCGCACGCCGGTCCGTGAGATTGACGATGGTGCCCTGCCCTTTGCCATCGATCGCCGTGTGCGGCTCGTCGACGAAGCTCTTCAAATCCTCTGACAGCCAGTGGTAGCGGCGTGCGAGCCGGGACGTGTCGTTCATCCCCTGCTGGACCACGGCCCATTTCCCGTCATCCGTGACGATGAAGCCGTGAAGATACAGATCGAATCCATCCTGGATCGCCGCGCTGTCGACCTTCGCCACGAGGCGGCTGGCATTGGCCAACGCCGCGCCATCGAAGCCGACGCGCTCTCCAATCGCCACGAGCTCATGCGGCGTCTGCCGCGAATGCTTGCCGCGTCCGCCGCAAACATGGATGCCGAGCTCCTTCGAGAGCGGCGTCAGCCCGCGCTTCAAGGCGCCGATCACGCTGGTGGTGATGCCGGAGGAGTGCCAGTCCATGCCCATCACTGCCCCGAAAGACTGGAACCAGAACGGATGCGCAAGCCGGCGCAGGAGCTCGTCGCGCCCGTAATGGTGCACGATGGCCTCAGACACCACACCGCCGAGTCGCGTCATCCGGTCGGCCAGCCATTTCGGCACATGCCCCGAATGCAGCGGCAGATCGGCGCTTCCGGCCCGCTTGGCCATCGGGTGGGGTCTCCTACAACTAAGTCTAGGGTATTGCAGCACCAAGACTGAACAACAAGGCGCAACGCGATCTCTCCTCCCCCTTGTGGGGAGGAGTTGGAGGTGTGGGTGCGAGCGAGAGCCTATCCGCGTGTTGCGCCAACACCCCCTCCCTTAATGCCTCCCCACAAGGGGGAGGGAAACATGCTGAGCCTTCAAAGAAAAAGGCGCCCGAAGGCGCCTTGAACTGTCTTAGCGGCGGCGGGGGCTCTTTTCGAGCCAAGCCACCTGGGCGCCATCACCGCGGCGCCCTTCCGAACGCTGCCCGGCAGGCTTCGCTTGTGCGGGGCGTTGACCCTGCGCAGTCCGCTGACCTTGTGCCGGACGTTGGCCCTGAGCCGGACGCTGCTGGTTCCCTGTCGGCTGGCCGCCCTGGGGCTGACCATTGCCCGCAGGCTTCCCACCGCGACCCCGACGGCGCTTCGGCCCCCGGTCGGCGTTCGGATCAGCGCTGCGCGGCTGGCCATGGCCCTGATGCCCACGGGCATGAGGAGCTGCGCGGCCCCGCGGCTGACCGTTGCGCCCGGACTGCTCGCGGCGCGGCTCGGAAGCCTCGGACACGGCAGAACCGGCAGGAAGTCCCTCGGGGAGCGGCATGACCGGCACCTTGAGGCGGGTCAGCTTCTCGATGTCCTTCAGGAACGCCTTTTCCTCGTCGTTGCAGAACGAGATGGCGGAACCCGTGGCGCCCGCGCGGGCCGTGCGGCCGATGCGGTGGACATAAGATTCCGGCACGTTCGGCAGGTCGTAGTTGATGACGTGGGACACGCCCTCGACGTCGATGCCGCGGGCCGCGATGTCGGTGGCCACCAGCACACGGCACGAGCCGTCACGGAAGCCCGCGAGCGCACGCTCGCGCTGCGGCTGGGACTTGTTGCCGTGGATGGCGGCTCCCGCGATGCCCGCCTTGTCGAGGCCGCGCACCACCTTGTCCGCGCCGTGCTTGGTGCGGGTGAAGACGAGCACGCGGTCGATGGTCGGGTCGCGCAGGAGCGTCTCGAGCAGGACCTGCTTGCGGCCGGTCTGCACGAAGATCACGCTCTGCTCCACGCGCTCGGCAGTCGTCGCCACGGGTGTGACGGCCACATGAGCCGGATTGCGCAGGAAGGACTCGGCCAGGGTCGAAATCGTCTTCGGCATGGTGGCCGAGAAGAACAGGCTCTGGCGCTCCTTCGGCAGCAGGGTCACGATGCGCCTGAGCGCATGAATGAAGCCGAGGTCGAGCATCTGATCGGCCTCGTCGAGGACCAGGATCTCGATTTCGCGCAAGGACAGGGCCCTGCGGTCGATGAGGTCGATCAGGCGGCCGGGCGTGGCGACGAGCACGTCGACGCCGTTCATCAGCGCCTTCTCCTGGCGGGAGATGGTGACGCCGCCGAACACCACCTCGGTGGTGAGACGCAGGTTGCGGCCATAGGCCTTGAAGCTGTCGGCGATCTGGCTGGCGAGTTCACGGGTCGGGCTGAGCACCAGCACGCGAGGGCTCCTGGCCCGGCGCGGCTTCGGGCTCTCGGACAGGCGATGGAGAATCGGCAGCGCGAAAGCGGCCGTCTTGCCGGTGCCCGTCTGGGCGATGCCGCACACGTCGCGGCCTTCCATGGCATAGGGAATGGTCTGGGCCTGGATCGGCGTGGGCGTCTCATAGCCCTCGGCAGTCAAGGCCTTCAGGATCGGCTGGGCCAATCCGAAATCGGTGAAGAGTGTCAAAGGAGATGTCTTTCGAACGGATACAGTGAGCCGGAAAGCAGGTCGGCTTCATAAAGCAAAGGCGCTTCAGGGCTCTTTGGGGAAACAGCCCGCGTGATGGGGCCATTTTATGATGGAGCGATTGAAGAAGGGGACCGGGGTCATCGCTCATGCGAATATCCGTCACGCAGTCCCGCTCAAGCTGCTTGGATGCCAAGCGCCGTCGCCTGCTGTGCATATGGGGGGTAAAAACCTATCCGTCAACCTCAAGGCCTGACATAAAGCAAGAATGTCACCCTCCGGCTCCATGCCCTGGCGCATCGTCTCAGCCCTCTCGATCACGCACCTGATCTCCTACGGGACGCTGTTCTATGCCTTCGCGCTCCTCATTGAGCCCATGGAGCGGGACCTCGGGTGG
The DNA here is from genome assembly GCF_014699075.1 of Microvirga sp. Lineage (GTDB taxonomy): Bacteria > Pseudomonadota > Alphaproteobacteria > Rhizobiales > Beijerinckiaceae > Microvirga. Next base: position 118,959 of record NZ_JACXAB010000009.1, read on the forward strand.
TCGAAAACGGCCTTAACCGCCGCCTTTTCGCTCGCCCTCATCTCCTCAGCGTTCTTTGCCGTCCCGGTCGGGCGGCTGATCGACCGGGGCTACGGGCGGGCCGTGATGACAGGCGGCTCGGTGCTGGCTGCCATTCTTCTCGTCCTCTGGGCGTATACTGAGAGCTACCCGGTCTTTGTCCTGATCTGGCTCGGTCTGGGTGCCGCCACAAGCGCCCTCTTCTACGAGGCTGGTTTCGCGGTCCTGGCGTTGAACCTGGGCCTGCTGGCCCGTCGGGGCATCACCATCATCACCCTGGTGGCCGGGTTCGCCAGCACGGTGTTCATCCCGCTCCTCCACGTGCTCATCGACCGCTATGGCTGGCGTGACACGATCCTCGTGATGGCTGCGTTGAACATCGGGATCTGCGCCGCGCTGCATGCCTTCGGCATTCCTGCAGCCCCGGCAAGGTCGAAGCAGGCTGGCGAAAGCCGCACGGGCCTTCCCTCCACCTCGAACCCGCGCCGGGTTCTCGCCAAGCCGGCCTTTTGGCTGTTCGTGATCACCAGCGTTCTCCAGGGGATCATCTCGGTGGGAATTCCCGTCCACCTGATCCCGATTCTCCTTGAGCGAGGCTTTTCCATCGAGGCGGCCGTGGCCGCATACACGGTGATCGGGCCTGCCCAGGTGGCGGCACGGTTCCTCACCGGTTTCGGAGAGCGGGCCATGAGCCTGAGGGGGATTGGGGTTGTGACCATGGCCCTGAGTGCCCTCGGCTTCATGCTCCTGCCGTTCATCCCGGCCGGGTCCTGGCTGATCCTCATCTTCGCGGGACTTTATGGCGCCTCCAACGGAATGCTGACCATCGTGCGGGCCCTGCTCCCGCCGGAGCTGTTCGGACGCGAGGATTACGGAGCCATCCAGGGCATGATTGCCATGCCGGTCCGGGTCACCATGGCCATCGCGCCCTTTGCCTTCGGGGCCCTCTGGGCGTGGTGGGGTAATTACGACGCCGTGCTGATCCTATGCTTGGTCATGGCCGTGTGCTCCCTCGTGGCTTTCATGCTAAACTTGGCCTTGGCCAGGGAGCCTTGAACAAGTTCAAGAATTGTCTTGCCTTAGGCGGCTAAAGAAACCATGTGCAGGGCACCGGGACAGCCCGGAATTGAAGGAAAGACGCATTCCGTGACGACAGTGACCGATCTTCTGATTGTAGGCGGCGGCATCAACGGCGCAGGCATCGCGCGCGATGCCGTGGGCCGGGGCCTCTCGGTGGTGCTCTGCGAGCAGGGCGACCTCGCCGGCTACACCTCCTCCGCCTCGACCAAGCTGATCCACGGCGGTCTGCGCTATCTTGAGTATTACGAGTTCCGGCTGGTTCGCGAGGCCCTGTTCGAACGGGAGCGGCTCCTCGAATCCGCCCCGCATATCATCTGGCCCCTGCGCTTCATCCTGCCGCATGAGAAGGGCATCCGCCCGGCCTGGTTCGTGCGCCTGGGCCTGTTCATGTACGACCACCTGGCCCCGCGCAAGAAGCTGCCGGGCACGGAAGGCATCAAGCTCACCCGGCATCCCGCGGGCCAAGCCCTGAAGCCCGGCTTCGACACCGCCTTCGTCTATTCCGACTGCTGGGTCGAGGACAGCCGCATGGTGGCGCTCAACGCCCTGGACGCTTTCGAGAAGGGGGCGGACATCCGGGTCCGCACCAAGCTCACCTCCGCCCGCCGCGACGGCCAGACGTGGGTCGCTACTCTCCAGAACGTGGAGACGGGCGAGACGGAGGAGGTGCGCGCCAAGGTGATCGTCAATGCGGGCGGCCCCTTCGTGGCCGACGTGCTCAACGCCAAGCTCGGGCTGAACACCACCAAGAACGTGCGCCTTGTGAAGGGCAGCCACATCGTGGTGCCGAAGCTCTTCGACACCAAGGAAGCCTTCATTCTCCAGAACACGGACAAGCGCATCGTCTTCGCCATTCCCTATCAGGAGAAGTTCACCCTCATCGGTACCACCGACATCCCGGTTGAATCCGTACCGGACAAGAAGGTCGAGATCACCCAGGACGAGATCCAGTATCTCTGCAATGTGGTGAACCACTTCTTCAAGCGCGAGGTCACCCCGGCCGAAGTGGTGTGGACCTATTCCGGCGTGCGCCCGCTTTTCGACGACGGATCGAGCAATGCCTCGGCGGTGACCCGCGACTATGTGTTCGACATGGACGCGCCTCAGGGCCAGGCGCCGGTGCTGTCGATCTTCGGCGGCAAGATCACCACGTTCCGCAAGCTCTCCGAGCATGCCCTCGAGGAGCTGAAATCCTACTTCCCGAACATGAAGCCATCATGGACCGAGAAGGCCAAGATCCCCGGAGGCGACATGCCGGACGCGGATTTCGACCGCTTCTTCGCCACCGTGCGCCAGCGCTGGCCCTTCCTGCCCGAGCCCGTCGCTCATCGCCTTGCGCGATCCTATGGCACCCGCATCGAGGAGCTTCTGGGCTCCGCCAAGTCCATGACGGATCTCGGCGAGGATTTCGGCGCCAGTCTCACCGCCGCCGAAGTCGACTACCTGGTGCGTCGTGAATGGGCGCGCACCGCCGAGGACATCCTCTGGCGCCGCTCCAAGCTCGGGCTGCATGTGCCGGTTGACGCTCCGGCCAAGATCGATGCCTACTTGGCCAGGACAAAAGCGACAGCCGTCGCAGCTCAATAAAGTTTGGGGCAAATTCGGGGAAAGTCATGGCTCACTACGTCGGTGCCATCGATCAGGGCACGACCAGCTCGCGCTTCATCGTGTTCGACAAGGCCGGGAGCATCGTCTCGGTCGGGCAGAAGGAGCACGAGCAGATCTACCCCAGGCCGGGCTATGTGGAGCACGATCCGATCGAAATCTGGCGCAACACGCAAGCCGTAATCCAGGAAGCGCTGGCCAAGAAAGGGCTGTCGCCCCGCGACCTCGCCGCCATAGGCATCACCAACCAGCGCGAGACGACGCTGATCTGGGACAGGCGCACCGGCAAGCCGCTTCATAACGCGCTTGTCTGGCAGGACACCCGCGTCGACTCGATCGTCGAGGAGTTCGCGAAGGATGGCGGTTACGACCGCCTGCGCGACAAGACGGGCCTGCCGCTGGCGAGCTACTTCTCCGGCCTCAAGCTGCGCTGGCTCCTCGATAACGTGCCCGGCGCCCGGGAGAAGGCTGCGGCCGGCGACGTGCTGTTCGGCAACATCGACACGTGGCTGGTCTGGAACCTGACCGGCGGCGTCAATGGCGGCTGCCACATCACCGACGTGACCAATGCCAGCCGCACGCAGCTCATGAATCTGCGAACCCTCGACTGGGACGAGGAGATCCTGCGCCTCTTCGATATCCCACGCGCCTGCCTGCCGCAGATCCGCTCGTCCAGCGAAGTCTATGGCGAGGCGACCGACAATCTGGCTGGCGTGCCGATTGCCGGCATTCTCGGCGACCAGCAGGCGGCGCTCGTGGGACAGGCCTGCTTCCGGCAGGGCGAGGCCAAGAACACCTACGGCACCGGCTGTTTCATGCTGATGAACACCGGCGAGACCCCCTACCCGTCAAAATGCGGTCTCCTCACGACGGTGGGCTATCGCTTCGGCCAGGGGAAGGCTGTCTATGCCCTGGAAGGCTCCATCGCAATCGCCGGCGCCCTCGTGCAGTGGCTTCGTGACAATCTCGGCATGATCGAGAAGAGCCCCGATATCGAGACCCTCGCCCGCAGCGTCGAGGACAATGGGGGCGTCACCATCGTGCCGGCTTTCTCCGGCCTCTACGCCCCTCACTGGAACTCCCATGCCCGCGGCCTCATCGGCGGCCTGACGCGCTACGCCACCAAGGCGCACATTGCCCGTGCAGCGCTTGAGGCCACGGCCTTCCAGACCCGCGAGGTGCTGGACGCCATGACCAAGGACACGGGTATCACCGCCACGGAGCTGCGCACGGACGGCGGCATGGTGGTCAACGAGTTGCTGATGCAGTTCCAGGCGGACATCCTCGATGTTCCGGTGGTGCGCCCGAAGGTGATCGAGACCACGGCTCTCGGCGCTGCCTATGCAGCCGGTCTCGCCACGGGCTTCTGGAGCGGGACGGACGAGCTCGTGCGCAACTGGGCCGTGGACAAGCGCTGGACGCCCGCCATGGAGGCCTCCCGCCGCGAGCGCCTGAACGCCCTCTGGAACAAAGCCGTGTCGCGCTCTCTCGATTGGGCAGACTGATTCAGAGGCGTAAATCCTCCACGTCATGGCTGGCCTCGTGCCGGCCATCCCGGTCACACAAGCGCAGCACCTCACAAATCGAGATCACCGGCACAAGGCCGGTGATGACGTGGGGAGGGATGATCTGCGGACCCGGCCGATCACGCCTCTGGCAGCGCGTTCCGGATCTTCGAGGCGAAATCGGCCAAGACCTCCGGCTTCTCCATCTGGCCCGTATGGGGCTTCAGCGCCACGCCCTCGAAGCGGGGAATAACGTGGAAGTGGATGTGGAAGACCACCTGCCCGCCCGCGCTCTCATTGAATTGCTGGATCGTCAGGCCGTCGGCTGAAAGCGCGCTCTTCGCCGCCTTTCCCACGGTCTGTACGGCCTTTGCGAGCTGCGCGAGGTCATCAGGATCTGCATCGAGGAGGTTGCGCGCTTTCGCCTTGGGGATGACCAGAACATGCCCGTCGCCGCGAGGCATAACATCCATGAAGGCCAGGACCTGATCGGTCTCATAGACCTTGTGGCACGGCAGCTCGCCGCGAAGGATCTTCGCGAACACGTTGTTGTCGTCGTAGGTCATCCCGTCCTCTCTCCTCTGCCGTTTCTACAGGAGCGCCGTAGCGCTGCGCCTTCTCTTATACCGAGGTAGGCCATGCGAGCACTACTGCCTCTGTCCCTCTCCTGGCACACGAACGTGTGGCCTCTGGTAGTCTGAATTCAGATCGCGCTTTTAGCACGAACATGCGATCTTCTATGACTTACCTTCAATAGACCATCTATTGCCAAATATAGACGCCACTCCTCCCCTGTATCGAGGTAAGTACCTTCTTGGCTCTTATTCCTACCAACAAGATGTTGCCTTGTTTCCTCCAGTCAAACATTTGCCTTAAGCGCGCCAATTCGTGAGGTCTGAATAATTTCGTAAAATTTTTTGCAAAGGTTCACCCTTCCTGACCGGAACCATCGATTCAGCGAGCGGTTGATGATGCACGAACACCACTCGATTAGGAGGCATAAATGGCAGGTGGTTCGACCTCGAAGCGTGGCTTCGCGTCGATGGATTCCGACCGGCAGCGTGAAATCGCCAGCAAGGGCGGCAAGAGCGTTCCCGCCGAGAAGCGGTCCTTCTCGCAGGACCGTGAACTCGCCTCGGAAGCTGGCCGCAAAGGCGGTCAGGCCTCGGGCAATACCCGCGGCAACCAGGAATAACGCATTCATCCATTCCAATAATCAAAGGGGCCGCTCAGCGGCCCCTTTACTTTGCTCAATGATATTGAAGCTAAGACTTACTGGTGCCTGAAGTTGAATCCGGTGCGCGTCAGGGCAGTCTCGACGACGACCTCCTCGACATCTCCCACGCCCATGATGGCTCGAAACTCGGAAAGGCTCGGGACATCGAATGCCACAGCACCAAGCTCGATCTGCCGCACCAGATCCCCTGCCAGGGCCGACATGAAATCGAGCGACACGATGTCCAGATGACGAGCAGCCTCAAGCGCGACCTCCGGGGAGGATCCTCGTGATGCACCAATCAGCGTCAGCAGAGAGTATTCGTCCAAGCTGCCATGTCTCGACCCCACTGGCCTATGGATGAACGGCCGGCCGCGCTGCCGGGTCAAGGCAAAGGCCAGCAGGAGCGCATCAGAGACGATGCCCTTTGCCGTCTCAGACTGCGTGTAGGTCGCCAGCGCCTGCTCAGGACCATCGAGCAGAGCCAGATCGTACTGATCCTCAAGGCGGCTCAAGGAACGGAACACGTCGACGATCGGGACGGTGCTCGGATGGAGCAGAACCGCCACAGGATTGGCTCCGGACGGGAGTGACAACGCTTCAACCATGAAAGAAAAACCTTGAACTGCTGGTCGCTCAAACGCCAGGGCTTGTCGCGGCAGGCATGACGTGCGGCCATGCCGGGACAACGAGGTGACGCCTCAACATGAGGGGGCAGGTCACATCATCCTGGTGGCAGACGGGAATGAGGCCACTGAGCATCGAAGCCACCGATGACTTGTCCCGGTAAGGAGAACTCGAGGTCAGCCTGGAGAACTCATCGGCTAGTTCCTCCTGGCATAACACGGCATCCAACTCGTTCGTCGCAGTCATGGCTCCCTCCCGCATCTTGCTAACGGCAACGTATGCCCCAGACCCCGGTTCCTTATGCGTCAACAAGTCCGGACGGCATGCCGCTGTCGTCGGGAGGGGTGGAGGAATTTTTTCGAAAATTCTTTGGAACCAGGCCGTACGAACGCCGTTATGCTGATAACCGGTCCGAATGCCCCCTTGGACTGGCACCTTTAAGGCGCAGCTTTATGGCTGCGCCTTTTATTTTGCCTTCGCGCCGCAGCGCCGTTCGGATATGGGAACGGCGCCTGGGTTGCCCCAGACGCCGCATAACTCCTCAATAGTCCGCCAGATTACTGCTTCGGAGCCGTCGAGGTGCCGGCGGAGCCGGTCGTCGAGTTGTTGGCGTTGCCGCCGTCCTGATCGAAGGCAGGAGCAGCCTGAAGCTGATCCTTCGTCATGCGCAGAACCACGCGCTCAGGCTGGTTCTGGTTGCTCGAGGTGTTGCTGGCCGTAGTGTTGGACGTTCCGGCCGTGCCCGAGCCCGTGGTCGCGGTGTTGCCGGTCGTGGTAGTCGAGCCCGTCGTCGCGACGCTGTTGTTGCCGCCGCCAGAGTTGTTGTTCATGGCTTGGGCCTGCTGGGCGTTCATGAACTCGAGGGCGTTGAACGGAACAGCCACATCCTTCTCGCCGATTCCGAGGAAGCCGCCAACACCCACTACGGCCGCCATGATCTGGCCGTTGCGGTCCATGATGACGTCATTGATGTCGCCGATCGACTCGTTGTTCGCGCCAACCACACGCGTTCCGATCAGATCGGAGGCCATCATCTGATTGGATTCCATCTTGGTCATGAACTGACCCTGCATGCCGCCGCTCTGGCTCATGGTCGACGAGGATTGGCTCATCGTCGACGAAGAACCCGAGGCTCCGGGCTGCATGGCCGGCGACCCGGTCGAGGTGGTTCCAGTGCCGGACGCGGCCGGCCGGTCAGTTGGGGCCGAGGGAGTGGTGGATGTCTGTGCAAGGGCGGGCGCAGCCGCGAAAGCCGTCACTACAAGGCAAGCTGCCATATGCTTCTTCAGCATTGCTTATTTCTCCTGAGGGTACATTGAATCGCGTTAAGCGCCAAAGTGCGCGAGGGTTAAACGCCCGGCAACAGCAACCGTTCCGAACATTGACTTATTCAAGGCAATGTGAACGGCCTGCTTAACGTTATAGATCAGTGTGAATACTTATTAATATTTTTGAGAAAAGACATATTCCCTTACTGCTTCTTGTGAGAAGGCAGCAAAACGGACGCTATTAGGAGGAACCTTTGCCACAGAAATAAGTTCCCGGGCGGACATCAGGATCCTCCCGCTCTCGCATGATGCTTGTTCCTGAAGCGAGTCGTTTCCGCGCTTGAGCGCACCCTGCTTGCTCTAACTCCCGTCAGGAGAGCGATTGCTGGAGAAGCGCCAAGCAGAGGCTCGGCATCCTGTCGGCACTCGCCTTGGCTAGAGGACTGACATCGCCGAGGCAACCGACCGGCTTGCGCGCTTTCGGCTTCGGCTCGCGGGGAGTTTCAGTTCCCTCCCGCTGGCTGACGGGGTGCTGGATCGCGGGAGCCTGCCTCTCCTCCTTGAGGGTAACCACAGGCAGATCCGTGTCGCGTGCATAGATGGTGGTGCCGGCGTTTGGGTCGGACTTGTACAGCACCTTTCCATCGCGGTCGCGAAGGATCACCGTCGCCTGGGCAACACCGACGAGTTCGACGATCGACACAGTTGCCGGATTGGCGCTTGGAACAGGGACCGTCATGCGGTCCCCCTTTGTCGCGGCGCTCATGCGTTGGGGCAGCGCATCATCGGAGAGAACTTCGGATTGCGCCTGATAAGACATGTTGAAGGAGGCAGGAACAAAGCTTCCCGCAACAAAGAAGATTCCAGCTAATCCCACCAGCGCCACCGGGATACGGAACATCCCTCTCTCCTGCTCTTCAACCTCGACGTTTCAGAAATTTAACGCGACGATAACTTTGATGTTCCTGCACCCTTCCGTAGGAGAGAAGAATAAAAAGAGCGATAAAAATCCTGGAACCTTTGTTTTCGATAGGACGTTCTTTAAGTACCGGCCTCCTGGTCCTCCCCGCATTCCCCTTGTGCATTGGCCGGCACCTTAGACGGGCTTTCGAGCCCGTCTTTTTTTGTGCCCAATACATCAGCACAAAAGAATAGCCCGGCTTTTAAGCCGGGCTATTACTATTTAGATTGCTATCCGTTCGGTCTCAGGCCGTTGCCGCACGAGCCTCGCGCCGGCGGGCGCTCTGCTGGAAGAACAGCGCTTGGCTGATGACGGCCGACACGTTGGCCGGCTGGAAGGGCTTGGCGATCAGGAAGGCCGGTTCGGGACGCTCACCCGTGAGGAACCGCTCCGGATAGGCCGTGATGAAGATCACCGGGACCTCGAAGGATTTGAGGAGGTCGTTGACCGCATCGAGGCCGGAGCTTCCGTCCGCCAGCTGGATATCCGCCAGAATCAGACCAGGCTGCTTCGTGGCTGCAAGCTTGATGGCCTCTGTGCGCGTACGGGCGACGCCGGTCACGTTGTGGCCCAAGCCTTCGACGAGAGCCTCTAGATCCATGGCGATCAGAGGCTCGTCTTCGATAATGAGGATGTCGGTCGCCATATCGGCCGCGAGCTCGCGTCCTGCCTCGTCGACGAGGTCGCGCACGGTTCGCGTGTCGACATCGAGGATCTGCCCGACTTCCTCTTCTCCGAAGCCTTCAAGGCAGGAGAGAAGAAAGGCCTGACGGGGAAGCGGCGTGATCTGCCCGAGGCGAACCTCCGCCGGCAGGTCGCGCTGGATCTGCTCGCTCCGGCCGTTCACCGACAAGGAATTCCAGATCCGGGTGAACACCTGGAAGAGTTCGACCTTCACGTTTCCGGAAGGGCCGATCGTCTCAGGCTCGCTCACAAGCGTCTCGAGGGTCGCAGCGACATAGGCGTCCCCAGCCATCTGGCTGCCTGTGAGAGCGCGCGCGTAGCGGCGAAGGTATGGTAAGTGCTGGACGACAAGCTGGGCTGTCGACATTCGCTTCCCCTTAACTGTGCTTTTGACTCGTTGTACCGATGGTTCGTTCAACGCGGCAAAGCTGCAAAAGTTCCGCGGCTTGGGAACCGTGTGCAGCAATGAGCGTTATTGCTCGAAAACGAATATATGGATACTGCCAAGGTTGGCTACCCCGGACAAACCAGGGGTGGCAAGGGGACGAATATGACGGTTGATAAGGGGAACAAGCTCGCTCGGGTCAGTCTCGACAATGGCTCCGGCGAAAAGCTTGCAACCGATCCGAAACTCGACAGCGGCAGCCAGAAACGTATCGGCGACCAACTCCGCGCCATGTATGACGAGCTCATGCAGCAGCCCGTCCCGGACCGCTTCAGGGAGCTGCTCGACCAGCTGGACAAGAACGGGCAAAAGGGCGGGTCTCAATGACCCTTGAACCGGAGCCCGAGTTACGAGAGGCTCTCCTTGCGGCGGTGCCCAGCCTTCGCGCCTTTGCCATCTCGCTCTCGGGCCAAGTCGACAGGGCCGATGACCTCGTTCAGGACACGCTCCTGAGAGCCCTCTCCAATCTGCATCGGTTCGAACCCGGCACGAACCTGAATGCCTGGCTCTTCACCATCCTGCGCAACCTTTTCCACTCCGAGTACCGAAAGCGGCGCCGCGAGGTCGAGGACCCTGACGGCTCCTATGCCGGACGGCTGAAGGTCCAACCCGAGCAAGGCTCCCATCTGGACTTCGAGGATTTCCGCAGCGCTCTCTCCCAACTGCCCTCCGACCAGCGGGAAGCCCTTCTGCTGGTCGGAGCATCGGGATTCTCCTATGAGGAGACCGCGAACATCTGCGGCTGCGCCGTCGGCACCATCAAGAGCCGCGTGAACCGGGCGCGCCAGCGTCTCGCTTCGCTGCTGAATGTCGACGACATCGACGATCTTGGCCCCGACAGCATGACCCGGGCAGCCCTGCAGGGCTGACGCAGGCGGGAAGCCGCCACCCTCTAACGATAAACGCCCCCCTTGAAGGGCGGCGTCCGTTGTCAAATATGCCGTAGCGGCATCACATGGGGCTCCGTCCGCGCAGCAGACCGATGACGGCCGAGATCGCAAACAGCACAATCGCAACGAAGAAAATCAGCTTCGCGATTTCAACCGCGGTGCCTGCGATGCCCCCGAAGCCGAAGAGAGCTGCGACGAGAGCGATGATGAGAAAAGTGACTGCCCAACCGAGCATGGTGTTACCTCGCTAAACATGACAATCGACTGTAAGCCGACGATGTTCAAACAACGCCAAGCGCGACTGTAAGGTTCCGCATCGGACGATTTATCAGGCCTGTTCATCAGTCGTTCAAAAGTAATCCTGCAGGCTTTTATTCGTATGGAACCCGACTTCCCCCTACACGTTTTCAAGAACACTTTGGGAGAGATGGCCAATGAATCGTTCAGTTGCCCTTCGTGCGCTTTTCATCTTTGCGGTTGTTACTGTCTTTGCAGCGATCACTGGCGTGGCTTCTCAGGTTGAGATCGCGGAAGTTCTTTTTCTGATCGGTGGCTCTCTCTCGGCGGTCATGCTGCTCTTCACGCTGATGACGCCTTCACACAATCCGGTTCCGGTTCCGGTGCGCGTGCGTCGCAGACGCTGACTTCTACTGGAAGGCACAAAGATCGGGCGACTCGAAAGAGCCGCCCTTCTTGTTTTACGCTTCCGTGGGATCGCCGCCGTTCGGGTGCAGGACGGAACCGGTGATGTAGGAAGAATCCTCGGAGGCCAGGAACAGGTAGGACGGCGCAACCTCGTTCGGCTGGCCGGGGCGCTTCATCGGCGTGTTGGCGCCGAACTGCTTCACCTTCTCGGCCGGGAACGTCGAGGGTATCAGCGGCGTCCAGATCGGTCCCGGCGCCACGCCGTTCACGCGAATGCCCTCGCCGGCAAGCTTCTGCGCCAATGACCGGGTGAAGGCGACGATCGCGCCCTTGGTGGCGCTGTAGTCGAGCAGCTCGGAGCTGCCACGATAGGCCGTCACCGACGTGGTATTGATGATCGCAGCGCCCTTCTTGAGGTGGGGCATCGCTGCCTGAACCATGTAGAAGTAGCCGAAGATGTTGGTGCGGAAGGTGCGGTCGATCTGCTCGGGCGTGATCTCGTCGATCTCCTTCTTCGGGTGCTGTTCGGCGGCATTGTTGACCAGCACGTCGAGCTTGCCGAACCGTTGAATCACCTGATCCACTGCCGAGCGGCAGAAGCCGGGATCGCCCACATCGCCCGCAATGGTCAGGCAGGAGCGCCCTTCCCTCTCCACGAGACGCTTCGTCTCCTGGGCGTCTTCGCTCTCGTTCAGGTACATGATCGCGAGATCGGCGCCCTCGCGGGCGTACAGAACGGCCGTCGCACGCCCGATTCCGCTGTCGCCGCCGGTGATAAGGGCGACCTTGCCCTCCAGCCGGTTGCTGCCCGCATAACGCGGCTCGTAGTCAGGCCGCGGGTTCATCTCGGTCTCGTGGCCGGGTTGATGGTCCTGCACCTGAGGCGGCAGGGTCTGGTTCTGGTCGGAGCTCATGCTGGCATCCCTTGTGCGAAAAGGATGCGGACCTCCTGCCGGCCATGACGCAACAGGCCGGCTCAAAAGACGAAGCCCGCGTTGAGGCTCAACGCGGGCTCCAAATGCGTGTTCCTGGAAAGCTGCCGGCTAGTGCACGGTCTCCGTCCGATCCGCCGTGCTCGGTGCCATGCTCAGGAGATGGTAGAGGATGATGGCACCGAAGGTTGCCGTTCCGATTCCGTCCAGGGTGAAGCCCGCCACGTTCAGCTTGAAGTTGCCGGCGCCCAGGATGAGGGCCACCGCCACCGTGATCAGGTTGCGCGGGTTAGAGAAATCGACCCGATTTTCCACCCAGATCCGACCGGCGGTCGCGGCGATGAGGCCGAACACCACGATGGACAGGCCGCCGAGCACGGGCCCGGGGATCGTGCCGATGAAGGCGCCGAACTTAGGGGACAAACCGAGCAGCAGCGCGAAAGCCGCGGCGATGAGGAAGACCAGCGTGGAATAGATGCGGGTCACGGCCATCACGCCCATGTTCTCGGCATACGTGGTCATGCCCGTACCGCCGGCTGCACCCGACAACATGGTGGCGACACCGTCCCCCATGAAGGCGCGGCCGAGATACGGGTCGAGATTGCGGCCCGTCATGGCGCCGATGGCCTTGATGTGCCCGAGGTTCTCGGCCACCAGGATCACAGCCACCGGGGCGATTAGGCTTATGGCGCGCATGTCGAACACGGGGCTCTGGAAGGACGGCAGGCCGAACCAGGCCGCCGCACCGATCTTCGCAAAGTCGATAGGCTGGCCGAGCCCCAGAACATTCGCGCAGATGAAGTAGATCAGGTAACCGGCGGCGCCGCCGACCAGCACCGGAAGACGGCGCCACATGCCGGGCGCATAGACCGCCACGAGGCCAACCGCCACGACGGTGGCGAGCGCAATCCAGCGAGCAAAGTCGCTGCCGTTCTGGTTGTCAGGCGTGATGCCGGAGGCGCTGTTGATCGCAATCGGCGCGAGCACAAGACCGATGGCCGCCACGATGGCCCCCGTGACCACCGGCGGCATCAGCCGCTCGATCCAGCGGTGTCCCGCCAGCTGCACTACGAGACCGATCAGGAAGTAGAGCGCACCGGCCGCGATGATGCCGCCGAGCGCCAGGGGAATGTTGGGGTTGGGGCTGCCGACGCTTGCCCCGGTGGCGACGAGGACGGGACCGATGAAGGCGAAGCTTGAGCCGAGATAGCTCGGCACCCGGCCGCCAACCACGAAAAAGAAGATCAGCGTCGCGATGCCGGAGAACAGGATTGAGACGTTCGGGTCGAAGCCCATCAGGATCGGGGCCAGCACGGTTGCGCCGAACATGGCGACCACGTGCTGCAGGCCGACGACCACCATCTGGCCGGTCGGCAGCCGCTCGTCCGGCATGACGACGCCTTCGGTCTTCAGGCTCCATCGCGGCAGAAAACCATCGCTCATAACTACACCCCCAAGTATGACTTCAAATGTCTGACACCTGGGGCTGCACCGTAGACTTAGCGCCTGTGGAATGGCTAGGTGCGATAGGGACTTATTAACCGGCGCAAAGACCCAAATTCTGGACAAGTGCTGTTTCGACAGTCACATCTTGAGCAATTGGCCTCACGAGGGATCACGATGCGCAAGAACCATGACGTTCCGGCAGGTACGGTGCACAGCCTCTGGATCGAGGGCGATTGCCTGAAAGATAACCTGCTCGGCGATCCCTCCCGGCGCCGGGTCGATGTCTATGTGCCGGCCGGCCACGATGCCCGGAACCTGCCCCTCCTCGTCGACCTCGTCGGGTACACGGCCGGCGGCCCCGCGCACACCAACTGGAAGAACTACGGCGAGAATGTCCCTGAGCGACTGGACCGCCTGATCGGTACCGGCGCCATGCCGCCGGTCGTGGTAGCCTTCCCCGACTGCTTCACGCGCCTTGGCGGCAACCAATATGTCGACAGCGCCGCCATGGGCCTCTGGGAGACCTTCCTGATCCGTGAGATGCTGCCCTTCGTCGAAGAGCGCTTCGGCTGCGGCGGAGACGGACGCCGGGGCGTGTTCGGCAAGAGCTCGGGCGGCTACGGCGCCATGGTGCATGCGCTTCGCCATGGGGGCTCCGTGTGGTCGGCCGCCGCCTCACACTCGGGGGATGTGGGCTTCGAATATCTCTACCACCTGGGCGAGTTCGCCGGAGCGCTGCGCCATCTGGTGGATCACGGCATGTCCATCGAAGCCTTCCTGCGGAAGTTCGAGGCGGGGCCGAAGGCGAAGGACAAGGACTGGCACACCCTGATGCTGCTTGCCCAGGCCGCGAGCTTCGACCCTGACCCGAGCCAGTTCTACGGCATCCGCCTGCCGGTGGATCTCGAGACCTGCGAGATCATCGAGGAGCGCTGGGCCAATTGGCTGCGCTGGGACCCGCTGCGTATGGCGGATGACGCGAAGCACCAGGCTAACCTGCGCGGACTCAAGGCCTTCTACATCGATTGCGGCGACATCGACCAGTACAACATGGTCTATGGTTCGCGGATCATGCGCCGGAAGCTCGAGGCCGCGGGCATTCCCCACGTTTACGAGGAATTCCACGACGACCATTCCTCCGTCGATTACCGGATGGACATCAGCCTGCCGATGCTGGCGAAGGCGCTCACTTAAGGGTAGCGCTCAGGCTCCGCCGGGTTCATCCTCGGTGGGCAGCTCGCAATGATTGTGGATATGGGTTGCCGCCACGGCCGCATGGCTCATCCCCACCACCATCTGGTCAATGCCGCGGACGATGTCGCCGGCCGCGTAGAGGCCTTTTATGCTGGTTTCGCAGTGGCTGTCGACGATCAGGCTGCCAGACGGATCGTGCTCGGCCCCGAGAGACAGGGCGAGGTCCGAGCGGTACTTGAGGCCGAGCGCCGAGTAGAGCACGTCGAAGCGGTGCTCCTTGCCGGCCACGTTCATGGCGGAGATCCGGTCATTCTCCATGGCAAGCGATTCGATCGGGGCCTCGACCACCTTGATTCCGTGCTCGTCGAGCCTCCCCTGCTGCTCCGGATCGAGTTCCAGGTGCTGCCCCAAGGTCAGAAGGGTCACATCCCTGGAGTAAGTTCGGGCGATGAAGACCGCCTCCCCTATCCCATGAGCCCCATAAGCAATCACGGCGATCTTCTGGTCGCGGGATTCATAGCCATCGCAGATCGGGCAGTAGCGGACGAGGCCGCGTTGGACGGCATTGGGCACATCCGGCAGGTCAGGCTCGATATCGACGGCTCCGGTGGCGATCACGACACGGCGCGCGGCGATCTGGCTCGTGGAGCCTTTATTGCCCTCCACCACCGCGATGAAACGATCAGGCTGCTTGCGCAGACCCGTGACCATGCCAGGCAGGATGCAAGCCCCATACTGCTCAAGATTGGTCTTGGCCCGAGCCAGGAGATCCTTGCCGGATATCCCTTCGGCAAACATGGGGATGTTGTGGCTGGTGGGGATCCAGGCCGCCCGCGGCGACCCGCTGTCAATCACCCGAAACCGCCGCTTGAAGCGGGCCAGATACAATGCCGTCGTCAACCCCGCCGGCCCGCCGCCAACGATCAAGCAGTCCAGAATATCTCCGTTGACCGCCATTTCTCTCCGATCCTCCTAGTGGGCCCAGGAGTCACAACACGCGAGGAAAGGAAAAGATCGGATGCGCTGGAGATGCTCCGGAAACGGCAGCCAAGCGCTGTACCGGTCGGGGCATGGCGCGTCCTGCTGTGAGACGACTGGGGCCCGTTCTACCAAGGCGCTAGGCGGGACGTGCAGGCCAAGGCGAGCCATCCTCAGACGCCGGTCGCACCACAGGCAACCCCGAGGCAGCAACCGCCCTCGCACGCATGACCAGCTCCATGAAGCCGACCGTACGGAAGATGAAGTCAATGCCTTGCTATATAAACATTGGTCCTGCTCCAGCGATCTATGATGGTTGATGATCACGGTCTGACTGCTTCCTCCTCGCATTCTTCAACCACTTACACTAGGCCATTTGCTCCGCTCGCGCCGTTGTCCAGGCTCTGGTTGCCCATGACCGGAATGCCGCCGAAGCGGCAGGCCTTCGCACCTGCAGCGGTTGCGATCTCCTGACTTTTTTGATGAGAGCCTTGGTGTTAGTGCTGCAGGATCCCTACAACGAGCAACGCGGCCTCAGTCTCTTTTAGAACAATCAGCCTCGCGTGCCGAGGCAGTGGTGACCCTCGTGGAGGAGCAGGAAACCGATGACCGGTCGCCGGCACAGCTCCATCAGTTGCAGGATGCGGCGACCGGAGCCCAGCATCGGCACGGCCGGTCCTTAACGAGACGAACCCAGGATGGCGCATCGGCGGTCTCGCCGTGGGCCCCTCAGAGCCTCACCGCTGTCGCAAAGGGGCTGCGCGTCCGCCTCATTCCGGACGGCGATGGTGACATCAGCCGCGCAACAGATGAGCATGGAGGGAATGATCGCCCCGAATTGGCGAGGCGCATCCGGTTCTTGCCTTGACGAGCGATGAGGAGCACGAGGCATGCCCTGCATCGAACCAGCCGAACCCAGAAACCGGCGGGCTTGTCTATCGCCAACCATGCGCCTTGGATCTGGAAGCAGGACAAAGGCGTCAGTGTGCTCTGCGAGCGGCGCATTGGTGTATTCGTGAGCGCTGGATCATTGAGCACATTCAGGCGCTGGAGCTGAGAGGTGAGGATGGATCCGACAACATGGGTCCTTCCCATGAGTTATGTGCGTAGGCCACGACACGCGAGGATCATCATCGTGTCACCAAGTCCGAAGGGCAAAAGATCTGGCACCTCGCCGCCGAAAAAATCCAAAGGTCTCTGCCCTCCAGCAGGCAGGGCCGTTGGAAGGGGACGATTGATGGGATCATCGTCCAGCGCCAAGAACTCTCTGTCTCAGTCGTTAACACCGCTGCCGGTTCATCGCGCAACAATCGTGGCGCCAGCGGGCGGAATGGCCAGCAACAAGCCTACATCCCTTGGCTCCGTTTCGAGTGTGAGGCAATCACCTGCTGACGTTCTTGACGAGCGTTGGTCAAAAGGGTGTTGGCAGGAACGGCAGTCCAGAGGTCGTTGCCGCCAATGAGCATGGACAGACTGCGGGATCACCTCGGATCATGCTTTGCAGGTCCAATCCACCCCGACGCCGAGACGATAGGGACTTGTGCGGCGCGCATCCCTCAGAGCGCCTCTCTCCTTGGGGAGAGGCGCCCGGACCGTGGAGGGCTTCTCGTCAAATCATTCCACAGCGGTGAAGCTGTCCACAAGCATTAAGAGCAATAGGCACTCACGACTACTTCGCACCACACAGCGTTGTTGACTTTTTTCTTCCGACCGCTTTAGCTTAGCCTTTCCCCTCTAGGCTACATCCATGAACTCTAAGCCTTTCTCTGCGGGCACCTTCGCTCTCGCCCTGATCGTTGCGCAACCTGTTGTGGCGCAGGAAGCCACGAACCTTCAATACCAGGCCTCAGCCACACCGGCATTTGTGTCCTGGCACAGCACGAGGGGCAGCGGCGAAGGCCATCAGTTCTTTCTGCCGATCGAGGGGATTACGAAATTCGCGGTTGGATCAGCGGTATCAGCTGAGGCCGGAGTGAAGACGGGCTACATCGCATCCAGCAATCAAAGCCCTTCGACGCACGGTACAGTCTCCAGTCCGACTGATACCACCACGCATCTTCAGTTCGCCTATGAAGGGTTCGAAAGCGTTCAGCCTTTTGTCACTTTCGACATGAATCTTCCCACAGGCAAGGCGACCCTCCGCGGGCGTGAGAAGTACGCTGTCATGGACAGGGATCTGGTGTTCCAAACCCGGTTCGGCGAAGGCTGGAATTTCAACCCGGGTATTGGGGTCACCATCCCGTTCGGCCAGTCCCTCGTGGCAACGCTTGCCGTTGGCTACAACTTTCGTGGCAGCTACGTGCCTGACGGGGATACAGGACTTCGCTACAAACCAGGCGATCAGACCGTTGTCACCGCAGGTCTGCAGTACTTGAGCGAGGATTGGCTCTTGTCGGTCACCGGCATCCTCACCCGTGAAACCACCTCAGAGCTTGCCGGCATAGAGTTCTTCCGCCCGGGGACCTCCTTTGCCATTCTTGGGCGGGGCGCATACAAGTGGGATGCGCAGCACGCGACGACGGCGAGCCTTTATTTCAACAATACGAACAAGAACGCGGTCCTGGACTTTTTCACGGGCGCTCTTCTGCCCGAGGAGGACAACAGCAACAGCGCTTTGACCATCGGGCGGTTGAGCCACCAGTACGATGTCTCGTCCCGATGGGGCGTCTTTGGCGCGGTCGAACTCCTCTATCGTGACGACAACCTCTACGATGAGGTGAGTGATCTGTTCATCCCGGCGAAAACCAAGGCCACCTTCGAGGGCGGACTGGTTCTGAAATACAGCCCGGCTGTCACGGGCAATGTATCCGCCGGTGTGTTCTCCCTGCGCCAGGCATCAACGCCCTACACAGGGTCACAGCGTTATGAAGGCTTTATCGGCCGCGCCAATCTGGCGGTAGCTTTCTGACAACCCGCCGGCGGTCGGTGCATGCGGCAGCGGGAATATCGGTGCGCGCGTGACGGTTATCACCTGCTGGGGAGAGCGCAACGCGTTCCGGCCTGGGATCTGTTCTGTCGCATTGCGGTTGCGTCGAAGCCGGCTATCCTCCCTGGAGGCTCAGGTTAACCATCTGATCTCCCCCGTGTGAGGGTCCGCTTCAGGACGCCGATCAGTTGCGAGCCGGAGGGCGCGAGAGAAGGACCACCGATGCAGGTGATCCGAGGGGCGTTGCTCCTGCTTTGTGTTGCAGGCGCTGGTTGAGCGCAGCAGCCCGCACCCTGCGCCTCACCTGCTGACGGCACATCCCGTGTGAGGATCGCTCATCCCGGCTCCACGGTAGCCTGTCCGTCCAGCGGGCAATCGGATCAGGCTCGGTGCGATGCGCGTTCACCGAGCATCGCATGCGTGTCTTGCTGATTGGGTCAGGCGATGAGATCATGCGGGAGGCATGGATCTTGCCTCAGGGCAGAACGAGAATTCTGCGTCAACGCAGGCCGATGTTGTCTTGTGCGCCAGAGGCGGCCGCCAAGCGCACGCGAGCGCCACCCTCCGTTGTTTGACCGCGCACGCTTTGCGCCCTCGATCATGCGGAGAAGGCATCGCCACGCCCCGGCCGTGAAACGTGTACCAAGATTATCCATGGGACCGAGGAACGGCTCACTACCGGGCCGTTCCTCGCGTCTGGGTCACGAGAACGGCGCTGGGATAGGCAGTGTCGCCAACGTTTTGAACACTGACAATCACCCGAACCGTGCCGCCAGGCGCAGCATAGGTTGGAAGACTGACAGTGACGTTCTGAAAGCCCGTTTGACCGCCGCTCTCATCGAGGGGGGACGGAAGCCCCGCAACTGGTGAGAACAGACGCCCGTTCACCGATGCATCGAAGATCGATTGGGCGGAGAACGTTTGCGACTGGCCCGAGGGCGACACGATTGTGATCGTGGCCGTATCGTTGAATTCTGTTCCCACGAAATCCGGGAACTCGTTCGTCACGAAATTCGCCAGCGTGATGAAATTGAAGATCGAGCTGTTTGACGGCATGGTGAAGCTCCGCTCCATGCTCGTGCTCTCGACGCCCACCTGGTTCAGGGCTGTGATCTTCGACCCACCAGCGGTGATCGAGCCGAAGCTCGTGCCCTCCGAGAAGTGGATCGACGGATCGCCGGAAACGAGGCGCCATTCTGAGCTCGGCAGCGCCTCCGCCCGCGCCGTGGTCACCCGCGACACCTGCTCGGTCTGCGTCACGCTCGGGAGAGCAGCCGGGCGCCCCACATTGCCGATATGGGAGACGTTGCCGGTCACCACGGATGAGGCAAACGAGCGCGCGGCGGCAATGTTGGCCCTCCGCAAACCGCGCAGATTGGCCTCTTGAATCAGCGCACCAGGATTGGGGCCGTCCATGCCGGTCGCCTGACGCACCATCTTGCCGTTACGGTAGACGGTCGCAGCACTCCCGAGATCGAGGTCCATGCATTTGCAGCGGGCATCCGTGATCCGGGTGCAGTGCCGCGTCCGGTGGCACATGCGGGCAGCGCCCTCCTCAACCAGGACGCTTGTGTACTCACCTTGAACCTGGAAGCGCAGTTGCGTCCCGCGGATGCCGAGCAGCGCCGTCGGGGTACGGATCGTGTAGGCGTCCTTTGGCGCGGTGCCCGACACGAAGCGGACGGCGCCCTTCACCAGGCCAATCGCCACCTCGCTGGCGCCGCGGTTCGGATCGTACACGAAGCGGTCAAGGACAACTTCGGCGCCCGGGCCCACCGTCAGGCGCGTCTTGTCCAAAAATTCCAGGTTGGTCTCGCCGACCGAGGCCGACTGAATGCGCTGGTTGAAGAAAACCGCGTCCCCAACCTGGATGGTGCGCTCGGCATTCCCCAATCGTCCGGTCACGGCCGGCACGACGGCCGTGGCGCTCCCCACAACGGGAGCCGGGGCCTGCGCTCGCACAGGTGCTGCGGCGATCATCGCCGCCAAGATCGCCATCACTCCCCAGCCCACGACGCGCATCGTCACCCTCTTGTCATTCGGTGCGCCACGCTAGACCAGGAACCTGCCAAGCTTCAAGTACAGTTTCTGCGATCTGGCCTTACCGAGCCTTGCCTGTCACAGTTGACCACAGGTTTCCGGCAGCATGACCTAGTAACGTGGCCTGCTTTGCTTCGTGTCGCTGAGATCTGGACGGTCATGAGATTCCCCCAAGCCGCTGATCCAGAACGCTCGAGCCCCGCCGGCCGGATTGGATGATCTGGCTGGCTTCCTGACGGCCGGCGGCACTGGGGTTGCCGAAAGGCCAACAACGACGGCCCTGCTCCAGCCCGGCAAGGGCTCGACCCTTTACATGTCGCTGAAGGCAGTTGACAGCCAGCAACGCGGGCCTGGATAGTCGCTCTTCGCCCTGCCCGATCCTCTCCGCGACTGGTTGCCATGACTCTGCGGCTCACGCGCCTTGCACTGAAGACCGTGCTTCTGAGCGCGGGCGCCGTGCTGCTGATGATTGGCCTGAAGCTTGCGGATCCCGCGCCTGTGGCGGGCCTGCGTCACCTCACGTTCGATACGCTCCAACGGCTTGCCCCCCGCCCCGAAGCGGATCTGCCGGTACGGGTGGTTGACATCGATGATGCGAGCCTGGCGGAACTGGGTCAGTGGCCCTGGCCCCGCACCCGGGTCGCTTCCCTTGTCGAGCGCCTCGCGCAGATGGGGGCCGCGGCGGTGGCTTTTGATGTTCTCTTCGCGGAGCCTGACCGCACCTCGCCGGCTCGCTTGGCCGATCAGCTGCCCCTGACCGACCGGGACCTCAAGCGGCAGACGGAAACTCTGCTGCAGCGCCTGCCCGACCACGACCAGGTCCTTGCGCAGGCCATGCGCGCTCTTCCTGTCGTCGCCGGCTTTGCCACGACCGAGCAGCCAAACGACACGCGCCCGGGCAGCAAAGCCGGTTACGCCTTCGCCGGCACGAACCCGCTCGAGATCCTGCACCCGTTCCAGGGCAGTGTCACCAGCCTGCCGTTGTTCGAAGAGGCCGTGCAGGGGGTCGGCAGCCTCAGCCTGGGCCAGGACAGTGCCTCCGGCGTTGTCCGACAGATCCCGCTTCTGGTCTCGGACGGGCGGCGGCTCCACCCGAGCCTTGCCCTTGAGGCTCTCCGGGTTGCCCAAGGAGCCTCCACGATTACTGTTCGCAGCACCGGCGCCAGTGGGGAGCCCGGCACGGCCTCGCCCGCCCTGGTGGAGTTGCGGGTGGGCCAGTTCCGGGTGCCAATGACGGCGGAGGGTGAACTCGTCCTGCGCTATGGCCACAACCACCCGGAGCGCCTCGTGTCGGCACGGGACGTTCTGGATCCGGATCGCAGCCCCGTGGTCGAGCCGCGGATCGCGGGTCACATCGTGTTCATCGGCACGTCCGCGGCCGGGCTGCACGACCGGCGCGTGACGCCGCTTGGCGAGACCGTGGCCGGCGTGACCATCCACGCCCAGGCGGTGGAGCAGATTCTAACCCAAGAATTCCTCGTGCGGCCGGACTGGGCTCACGGCCTTGAGACCCTGCTGACAGCCCTCGCGGGAGCGCTGGTCGCCGGGCTCCTCCTGCACGTCACGGCGCGCTACTCGGCTCTGGTCATGGTGGGCGCCATTGCCACGCTCCTCGCCGGTGCGTGGCTCGCCTTCCTCAAGGAAGGCCTCCTGCTTGATCCGATCTACCCGTCCTTGAGCGCGCTTCTGGCTTACTTCGCCATCACGGCCCTCCTATACCTGACAACCGATCGGGAGAAGCGTTTCGTCCGGCGGGCCTTCAGCCATTATCTCGCGCCGGAGCTCCTTCAGACACTGGAGGCTTCCCCTGACCAACTGCGCCTGGGTGGCGAGATCCGGCCGATGACCATTCTGTTCATGGACGTGCGCGACTTCACGCCGATTTCCGAGCGGCTCTCGCCGGAAGCCCTGATCCGGTTCCTGAACACCTTGTTCTCGCCCCTGACCGAGGTGATCCAGGCGCATAAGGGCGTAGTCGATAAGTATATCGGCGATTCGATCATGGCTTTCTGGAACGCGCCGGTCAGCGTGCCCGATCACGCCGCGCTGGCGTGCACGGCGGCCCTGAACATGCAGGCCATCGTCGAGGAGTTGAATGCCACCGATGCCTTCGGCCTGCGCTCGAACGGCCAGCCGGAGCTGATCGTCCAGATCGGAATCGGCCTCAATACGGGGGAGGCCTGCGTGGGCAACATGGGATCGGCGCACCGGTTCAATTACTCGGTGGTGGGCGATACGGTCAATGTCGCCGCCCGGATCGAGTCGAGTTGCAAGGGGGCCGGCGTGCCGATCCTGATCTCGGAACAGACGGCCCGCGCCGCGCCGGGCTTTGCCGTTCTGGAGGCCGGGCTGGTGCCCCTGAAGGGCAAGTCGCAACCGATGAAGCTGTTCGCGCTAGTGGGCGATGAGGCCCATGCCCAAACCAGCGGGTTTCAGGAGCTGGCCCGAGCGCATGCCAGCCTCATCGCCGCAATCGACGCCCGGGACGCTAAAGAAGCCCTCCAGGCCCTCGTGTCCTGCCAGCTTTTGGCAGGTCCGGGCCTGTCAGCCTTCTATAGAAAGTTCCTTGATCGCGTTCGGCACCTCGGCCCAGACGAGCGCCTCAATCAGGCCACCGGGTGATATCGTCAATGACAGGTGAAGACGAGATGAAGAAAGCCATTGCTGACCTGGTCAAGGATGAGAAAATGGCATCATCCGCGCTCCGAGGTGGCGGACTATGGCAAGCGTTGGCCGTTCGTTTTCCTGGTCAACGATTGGGACGTCTGGCACGAGAGCAAGAAAGCACTTCGGCTTCAGGTCATCCGTTGGCTTGAGCGATATGGTGGAGCCTATGACTTCTCGGTGCTGCAGGGCGGTGGCGGTCTGGTCGGGTTCACTGATCTTAAAGCTGCCATTCATTTTAAGCTCCGGTGGTCCGGGCAGGGGCGCGTGATATCGGTCCCCGAACCAAAGAAGGCGCCGGTCCAGGACTGGAGCCCGCATCCTGTTCGCAGCACCTTTGAAGCACTTGGCCCGAGCGAAGCTCCGCAACGGCATCCGGCGCAGACAGGACGCAAGGCTCGCTCAATGATGGGGAACAACGCCGCTGGATGAGCGTCGCATCCGAGCCCGAAAAGGCTCTCGAAGGTGGCGCCGTAAAGCAGGCATGAGTGCGCCTTCCTGACCAGGAGCTCACTGAACCGGGACTACTCAAAGCACAGACTAACCTGCAGTATCTATCCCTTGGCCCAATTTTCGATCGTGAGGCCCCTCACCCGCTGAAATTCTTTCTCGTTGTTGGTCACCAGAGTCACCTCGAGGCTCTTGGCATGGGCGGCTATCCAAAGATCGTTGTTGCCGATCAGTTCGCCCCGAGCCGCCAGATCGGATCGGATGATGCCATAGGTCTCGGCCACATTATTCGCCATCGGAACGACCGGGATCAGTGCTGTCAAATCCTCCAAAATCATCAGAGCCCTGTTAGGATCCGAGCTCTTGCGAACCCCATGAAGCAATTCCCCAAAGGTTATGACCGAGATCCCTGTCGAGCCGGGAGGCAGCTCCTGGAAGCGCTCCATGACGGCTTGCGGTCGCTCGCGACGGATGTAGATGCAGATGTTGGTGTCGAGGAGGTAACGGGGTTGAGCCATCACAGGCCCTCTCGCTCCTGCGGCGGGGCATCCTCGCGCTCAACATCCGGGAGGTCGCACAGCAGCTCGAACGCACGGGCCAAACTTGTGGGCTTCTCCCGCAGGACAATTTCGTCGCCCCGCCGATAGATCTCGACCTCATTGCTGGTCAGCCGAAACTGTTTGGGCAGTCTGACGGCTTGACTGTTGCCTGACCGGAAAACTTTTGCGATAACCATCCTTATCCTCCGTATATACATAGATGTATATACTCAATTCGTGAAAGTTCAAGGGAGGACTGTTGCTCGCCGAGGCCCTTATTCGCTGGGCCTAACGTGAGGAAGCATCCGCACTGCGGCTCGTACGCTATTGAGTGCGTGGATGGCGGTACGGCGCTGTGACAGCGCTCGGCGCTTATAGCGATCCAAGCGGTCAAGACTCTGTCCAAACATTTCGATTCCGAGCTTTATGAAGTTGATGTTCTTAAATAGGATCCCGAATACTTTGCCTTCATGTGCCGTACCCTGACGATGCTGATGGATGCCTCAGCCGCGCGAGTGGCTGCCTCACCGTCGTGGAGAAGACCTTGCTCTTCAGCAGGTCGACTTGGAGCTTGCGAGTGAAGCTTTCGTAGGAGCCGTTTCCCACGAGCGTTGGGATCCAGTGGGCGGACCCCGCGTACCGGGCCAGGAACGGTCGATGCGCACATGCTCCGGAGCTCGCAGCCATTGACGGGCATCCAGCTTCAGGCTTACGCAAACTGCACAAATCGATGCTCGCGTTAATCCATTGCATTCTCGTTGGGCCTCAAGCAACAACCAGCATGACCATCATTTGGATTTCGAGTTCAGCCTGCGGAAACTCGGATGGCGCCGATCATGAAGTGGATAGAATGTCTCCTCAATCACAACTTAGATTTCTGGTGTTTGCGCATGTGCACTATCTCGACGTTTGGGAGGCTATGGCCAGCGAGCTGGCATCGTCCATTAAGGTGCCTTTCGGCTTAGTGGTTACACACTGCCAAGCACACAGCTCTATCGCGAAGCCGGATACGCCTTATCTTTCCTATTTCCAGACGATCTTGGCAGAAAACAGGGGAAGAGACGTATTACCCTTCCTCAAGGCGCTGAGCGCAGATCTTCCCGACATCGATCTGGCGCTCAAGATTCACACGAAACGCTCGCCCCATCGAAGCGACGGCGTCGATTGGCGTGCCAGTATGACCAGTTCCCTGCTGACATCGGACGAACAAGGCCTAATTGCCCTACAGCTGTTGGAACATGAGAGTAGGATTGGTCTTATTGCGCCTGCTGGCCACTTTCTCTCCCTTCAAGGACGGCTCACTGTCAATGGCCGGCCGATGAGAAAAATGACGGATGTCGTCCTTGGTAGCTTGCCGACGGATTTGGAGACCTACAGATTTCCTGCGGGTTCAATGTTTTGGTTCCGGCGGTCGGCACTCACTCCGTTCTTGAAAAAGGAGCTTGAGCAGCAATTTGCGACCGAACGCGGTCAGTTGGATGGCACTGCTGCGCATGCCGCCGAACGGCTCTTTGCGGTTGCGGTGGATTCTCGTGGGCTGATAGCCTTAGGCATGGAGGCTGTGAAGCCTCTCTTGGCGGAGTTCGTGAGAAAAAAACATCTTCCTAGCTCTGACATCAAGCATCTCGTGGAAGAACATGCCCAGGCGACAGACAATTCTTTCGTCCTGCCACTGGCTAATCATTGGCGCAGATATCCGGTACTGTTTTACATGGCCCACGTCGCATACAACTATTTGCCGCGTGGCGTCACACGCATCCTCAGAAAGCTGATTCAGCGCTTCTTTCAATGATTGCCCTGTTGGTCCTATCCTAAGATGTGATCCACGGCGAGTCGCTGTGGACCTGCCGCCTGAAGCGCTTGGATTTGGTGACCCACACGCGGCGTTAACTTTTGCCGGCACCCGAGCCCTACGTTAGCGGCGAAGGACTTACCCGCAAAGCATATTCCTGCGGCGTTCGGTTCCCAAGAGCCATGTAACGACTCCAACGGAATAGATGACTGGCGGAGGCCTCATTCTTCGCAGATCGGAAACTGGACTTCTCGCCACAGTGTAGCGAGGGGTATAGCTGGGTGGGGTTCACCTGTTTGGAGGCCCCACCCAATCACGTCAATGGTGGTGTCCGTTACGCGATGAGGCTGTCACCGAAGGTGGATCGTCCCTCATAGGCGCCGTACTTGAGGTAGTGCGCCAGCGGGTTGACCCCGGCGGCCGCCACGTCGGTGTAGGTGGACAGGTACGCGTCCGTGTCGAACGCCCCTGAGGGATCCCGCCCCTCCTTCCAGCCGAAGTTATTGTAGTGCTCGAGCGGGTTGACCCCGGCGGCGGCCACATCCGTGTAGGTGGAAAGATACGCGCTCGTGTCGAAGAAGGCGTTCGGATCGCGCCCCTCCTTCCAGCCATAGGTCTGGAAGTGGAAGGCCGCATCCACGTCCGCCAGCCCCACGTCCGGGTTGGCCAAGAGGTAGTACTCGGCATCGAACGTGCCCTGCACCCCCAGCCCCACCGCCGTGTAGGTCTGCCGGCCCTCGAAGCGGCCATAGGCGAGGTAGTGCTCGAGCGGGTCGACGCGGGCTGCTGCCACATCCGGGTTGTTGATCAGGTACAGGCTGGTGTCGAACCGCACCGAGGCGTCCCGGCCTTCCTTCCAGCCATACTGATGGTAGTGATCGAGCGGGTTGACGTTGGCTGCGTCCACGTCCTGGTTGGCCGACAGGTATGCATTGGTCGAGAAGAAGGCGTTCGGATCCCGGCCCTCACGCCAGCCATACGTCGCATAATGATCATCCGGGTCGACACCGGCCGCGCGCACATCCGGATACAGCGCAAGGTAGAAGCCATCATCCACAAGAGGCTGAGCGTCGGATGGTGGCTGAACCGGCGGCTTAGTAGAGCCCGGCAGGGAGATCGCCCCTGAATCCATACCAAAGATGCTGTTACCTGAGACGTACGTTCCCGTCGGACCACCGTCGTCGTTCGTCGGTTCCTCGCGAACCCCATATCGGGCATTGATTGTGCCGTTTGAGTAGATCGTGTTGTTGACGATCTGAGTATTGGTCGAGTAATACGTCAGGCCCGTGCCTGTCACACTGTCATCGACGTGCAAGCGGATGCTAATCTCGTCAAAGCCACTGTCGCGTTCTTGCGAGTTGTTGTAGATCCGGCTGTTCTGGATATTGGTGTCCGTCGCGCCCTCAATCCGGACACCATGCCGCAGATTTCCGTAGATCGTAGCACCGTCAATGGTAACGTTATCGGCTAGCTTCAGGAGAATACCTTCACGGGCATTGTCGTGGTAGGCGCCACCGTTGATCTTAATGTTGTCGGGCCATGGGATGTTTTCGGAGCCACGCTGCACCACGATGCCTGCCGAGCCGTTGCCGTAGGCTTGATTATTCTCGAGAATGAAGTTGGTTGTGGTTGTGGTGACGTTGAAACCGTGACGGTCGTTATTGTAGGCGATGTTGTTGCGATAGACGCTATCGATGATGAAGTCAGCTACGAAGCCATCCAAGCCATTGCCATGGGAAACACAGTTCTCGATGGTGAGGCGAATGGTTTGCTCGTGGGGATCGAAGCCATAGCCCTCGCAGTTCTTAATCTCGACCCCGGAGACATGGATGTTTGCATCCTGTTGGGTGCTGTTGGGTTTTACGCCCGTGTAAAAGCCATCGACTTTGCCGGTCGTATTGGCGCGGTTTCCGTCGATAGTTAGATTGAACAGGCCGACATCGGTCGTGACCTCGTTGAACGGGGTACGCACCACGCCGGTGATATCGACAGTCGACCCGTCGGCCACTTTGAGCGTCGTCTGTCCCGCGCCTGCACCTTCAAGAGCGGTGCCAGTCAGCAGGCGAACCGCGCCTTGGCTTTTGTCGGTTGTGCCCGAAACGATAAGCGTCCCTTTCGGTAAAATGACTGAGACCAGTCCTTCACCAGGGTTTGCAGCATACAAATCATGGGCCGCCTGAAGCGCATTGTTAATGGCAGCGGTATCGTCCGTTACGCCATCTGCCTTAACGCGATATGCTGCAGCATCAATCGTTCGTGCCATATTCGAATGTCCTCTAGATTAAAGATTGCCCTCATAAGAGGGGCGATCCGATCTGTAGAAAAGTCGCGCTATCCTTTAGGGAGCAGCGATTGCGAGGTAGCTCGACCATGAGTCAATTCGTTCGTCCTCGCGCATTTTTATTGAACGAGCCCAGAATACACCTGTGCCAGGGCTTTGATCCTGCTTTGCCGATGGACCTCAGACGTTTGTATCAAACGTATGAGACGAGTTCGGGCGGGGCTCCTGGCATGGAGCCCCGCCCGGTCAGGGAACCTGCGTTCAGGCTTACGCGATGATGCTATCACCGAAGGTGGATCGTCCCTCATAGACGCCGTACTTGAGGTAGTGCGCCAGCGGGTTGACCCCGGCGGCCGCCACGTCGGTGTAGGTGGACAGGTACGCGTCC